>NZ_JH114232.1:804378-810082 GCF_000224655.1 Bilophila sp. 4_1_30 | reverse complement strand
AGCCCGACGAGCTCCGGCAAGGGCAGGGGTTCGGGCGCGCGGGCGTTCAGCCATCCAAGCAGCGCCGCCGCGTCCGCGCTCCCCCCCCCGAGCCCGGCCCCGTGCGGGATGCCTTTTTCCAGCACGGCCTCCACGCCCGGACGGAAGCCCGAAGCCTCGGCGAACAGGCGGTAAGCCTTGGTCAGCGTGTTGTTTTCCGGATCAATGCCCGGTTCCGCGCAGTGGAGCGCCAGCCCGCCTCCCGGCCTCAGGGCAAGCCTGAGCGTGTCGGACGGCTCGTCCAGCGGCAGGAATACCGTATCCAGCTCATGCCATCCGTTGGGGCGCACCCCCGTAATCCGCAGGGTCAGGTTCACCTTGCATCCGATCCGCAGTGCCGCCGTTTCCATCGTTCCGTCATCCACCCCGACGCCCTCCAGGCGCGTGTCGCGCTGTTTGTCTGATCAATTTATATCTTCCGATTTTCTTTTATCATCTTTCGCCTGCGAACGTTTGACAAGCCCTGTACAGTCATGGCACTAAAACCGATGTCTAACAGGGGTTCATCCGAAAAAACGGAGGCTCGGCATTGCTTCGCCCCACGCTCCCTTTTCGGCATGGACGGCTTCGGACAGGCGAGCCTGCCCGATAACTCCAACTATCCCTATGAATGAGGGGGAGGTTTCTTTATGGCACGCGCATGGATGAAAGCAGCTCTTGCGGGTATGGCCATCATGGCCATGACCGCCCCGGTGCATGCTGCCGATACGATCAAAATCGGCGTTCCCGGTGCACACTCCGGCGACCTCGTTTCCTACGGAATGCCGAGCCTTAACGCGGCTCGCATCGTCGCCGACGAATACAACGCCAAGGGCGGCATTCTCGGCAAACAGATCGAAATCGTCGCCGAAGACGACCAGTGCAAGCCCGAACTCGGCACCAACGCCGCCACCAAGGTCCTTTCCGAAGGCGCCGTGGCCGTTATGGGCTCCATCTGTTCCGGAGCGACCAAGGCCGCCCTGCCGATCTACAACGACGCCAAGATCGTGTCCATTTCTCCGTCGGCCACCACGCCTGAGCTGACCCAGAAGGGCGACCACCCCTACTTCTTCCGCACCATCGCCTCCGACGACGTGTCCGGCCACCTCGCCGGCTCCTTCGCCAAGGACAAGCTCGGCCTGAAGAAGGTCGCCCTCCTGCACGACAAGGGCGACTACGGCCGCGGCTTCGTGAATTATGCCCGCGAAATGCTCGAAAAGGGCGGCGTCCAGATCGTTCTTGAAGAAGGCATCACCCCCGGCGCCGTGGACTACGGCGCGGTGATCCAGAAGATCCGCAAGGCCGGCGCTGACGGCATCATCTTCGGCGGCTACCATCCCGAAGCTTCCAAGCTCGTCCAGCAGCTTGCCAAAAAGAAGATCGACATTCCCTTCATCGGCCCCGACGGCGTAAAGGACGAACAGTTCATCAAGGTCGCCGGCAAGAACGCCGAAGGCGTCTACGCCACCGGCCCCACCGACGTGTCCAAACTGCCCATGAACATCCAGGCGCACGAAAACCATAAGAAGAAGTACGGCACAGAGCCGGGCGCCTTCTATGACAACGCCTACTCCGCGACGGTCGCCCTGCTTGAAGCCATCAAGGCCGCCGGCAGCACCGACTCCCAGAAGATCATGGAAGCCCTCCGCACGAACATGGTGGAAACCCCCCTCGGCAAGATCAAGTTTGACGCCAAGGGCGACGCCGAAGGCATCGGCTTCTCCATCTACGAAGTGAAGGACGGCAAGTTCGTCGAACTAAAGTAACGATACGTCATTCCCTTTTTCGGGTATGACGCCAATGTTCACCCTGCATCTTCCGTGACACGTCGGAAGGTGCAGGGTGAACCGCACGTTGCGGGGCGGCATCCTGACGGGCGGCTGTCTTTCTTACTAAACGATTTTTCCGGGCTTCCCGCGGACGCTGAGGCGGGCGGGACGGGGCATTCCCCGGAGCCGGCGGTTCACCGGAGAAACCAGCGAGCAGGGCCAATGGATTTACAATATTTCGTCGAACTCTTTTGTGGCGGACTCACCAGAGGCAGCATCTACGCGCTCATCGCGTTGGGCTACACGATGGTGTACGGGATCATCGAGCTCATCAACTTCGCTCACGGCGAAATCTATATGATCGGCGCGTTCACCGCGCTCATCGTGGCGAGTGCGCTCGGCATCATGGGATTCCCGGCGGCGGGCATCATCGTCATCGCCGCCCTAGCTGCGGTGATTTGGTGCGCGGCCTACGGCTACACCATCGAGAAGATCGCCTATCGCCCCCTGCGCGGCGCTCCCCGGCTTTCGCCCCTCATCTCCGCCATCGGCGTGTCGATCTTCCTCCAGAACTATGTGAGCCTGGCTCAGACGTCCGACTTCGTGGCCTTTCCGCAGCTCATCACCGACTTTGAGTTTCTGGATCCCATTTCCCATATCATCGGCACCAGCGATTTCCTGATCATCGTCACCAGCCTCGTCACGATGGTCGCGCTCACGCTGTTCATCCAGTACACGAAGATGGGCAAGGCCATGCGCGCCACCGCGCAGAACCGCAAGATGGCTATGCTGCTCGGCATCGACGCCGACCGCATCATCTCGCTGACGTTCATCATCGGCTCGTCGCTGGCCGCCATCGGCGGCGTGCTCATCGCCAACCACGTGGGGCAGGTGAACTTCTTCATCGGCTTCATCGCGGGCATCAAGGCCTTCACCGCCGCTGTGCTCGGCGGCATCGGGTCCATCCCCGGCGCCATGGTCGGCGGCCTTGTGCTCGGCCTGTGCGAAAGCTTCGCCACCGGCTATATCTCCAGCGCCTACGAAGACGCCCTCGCCTTCGCCCTGCTGGTGCTCATCCTCATCTTCCGTCCGGCGGGCATCCTCGGAAAGCCCAAGGTTCAAAAGGTCTAAGGGGGCCGACATGAACATGATTTTAAGAGCGCTCATGGTCAGCGTATGGTTCATGGCGCTTACCTTCCCGCTTGTCGTCCTCAAGGTGGACGCTCTCAACGACACGATCCTGTTCCGCTGGGAAAACATGGCTTCCATCGGCGTGGGCGCGTTCGTGCTTTCCATTTTCTGGCGCTGGAGCATGGAACGCAAGGCCCGCGGGGCGGTTTCCACCGGCCCTTCGCTGTTCGCCCGCGCGCTTGAGGCCGTCCGGCAGCCCAAGCCCCGCTACACCTGCCTCGGCCTCATCGCAGTCCTGATGCTCGTCATGCCGTACATCAGCTCCATGTACCAGATCAACATCATGATCTCGGCGCTGATCTACATCATGCTCGGCCTCGGCCTGAACATCGTGGTCGGCCTCGCCGGACAGCTCGTGCTCGGCTATGCGGCGTTCTACGCCGTGGGCGCCTACACCTACGGCCTGCTGAACACCTATTTCGGCCTCGGCTTCTGGGCCGTATTGCCCGTGGGCGGCATCATGGCGGCCCTGTTCGGCCTCATGCTCGGCTTCCCCGTCCTGCGGCTCAAGGGCGACTATCTGGCCATCGTGACCCTCGGCTTCGGTGAAATCATCCGCCTCGTGCTTGAGAACTGGACCAGCGTCACCAAAGGTTCCTTCGGCCTGTCCAACCTCAGCCGTCCCTCCCTGTTCGGCATGGAAATGGGCGTAACCGAAGCGACAAACTACATTTATTACATCGTCCTCGCCGCCGTGGTCGTCACCATCATCGTCGTGGGGCGCCTCAAAAACTCCCGCATCGGCCTTGCCCTTCAGGCTCTGCGTGAAGACGAAATCGCCTGTGAGGCCATGGGCATCGACCTGACCAAGGTGAAGCTCTCGGCCTTCGCGCTCGGCTCCTGCTGGGCCGGGTTCGCCGGGGTCATCTTCGCGGCCAAGACCACGTTCATCAACCCCGCCAGCTTCACGTTCATGGAATCGGCCATGGTCCTGTCCATGGTGGTGCTCGGCGGCATGGGTTCCGTGCTCGGCGTCACCATCGCGGCGGCCATTCTGGTGCTCGCGCCCGAATACCTGCGCGCGTTCTCCGAATACCGTATGCTCCTGTTCGGCGCCGTCATGGTCATCATGATGATTTACCGTCCTCAGGGCCTCATTTCCGGCGAGAAACGCACGTACAAGATTACGAACAAGGACAAGATCGACAGCTCCAAGTCGGCTTTCGACGTTCCTGCCACGGGAGGCCAGGCATGAACACCCCTGTGCTCGAAGTAACCAACCTGTCCAAAAATTTCGGCGGCCTGCGCGCGCTCAACGAGGTGGATCTCACGATCAACCGGCAGGAGATCGTCGCGCTCATCGGCCCCAACGGGGCGGGGAAGACCACGTTCTTCAACTGCATCACCGGCATCTATCTGCCCACCGAAGGGACCGTCCAGCTTCACCTGCCCGAGCGCAACGGCAAGCCCGCCGGCTCCACGACCCTCAACGGCATGAAGCCCAACGAGATCACGTCGCTCGGCATGGCCCGCACGTTCCAGAACATCCGCCTGTTCCCGACCATGACCGTGCTCGAAAACGTCATGATCGGACGCCATTGCCGCACGTCGGCGGGCATCGCCGGAGCGGTCTTTCAGGACTCGCGCACCAAGGCCGAAGAACAGGCTACCATCGACCGCAGCTATGAACTGCTGCGCGAGGTGGGCCTGAACATGCATTATCAGGACGAGGCCCGGAACCTGCCCTACGGTGCACAGCGCCGTCTGGAGATCGCCCGCGCTCTGGCGACCGATCCCGCCGTGTTGCTGCTCGACGAACCCGCCGCGGGCATGAACCCTCAGGAAACCCTCGAACTCAAGTCGCTCATCCTGCACCTGCGGAAGGAGTTCGACCTGTCCATCCTGCTCATCGAGCACGACATGGGCATGGTCATGTCCCTTTCGGATCGCATCTACGTCATGGAATACGGCTCCCGAATCGCCATGGGCACGCCGCAGGAAGTGCGCGAGAACCCCCGCGTCATCAAGGCGTATCTTGGAGAGTCCGACCATGCTTGAGCTTCGCAACGTCAACACCTTCTACGGCAACATCCAGGCCCTCCGGGACGTGAACATACGCATCAACGAAGGGGAAATCGTCACGCTCATCGGGGCCAACGGCGCGGGCAAGAGCACCACGCTGATGACCATCTGCGGCGGCACGCCTCCGCGCAGCGGCGAAGTCCTCTTCCGGGGGCATCCCATCCACACGCTCAGGCCGAACAAGATCGTAGCGCTCGGCATCAGCCAGGTGCCGGAAGGCCGTCTGATCTTCCCCGATCTCACCGTGCAGGAGAATCTGGATCTTGGGGCCTTCCTCCGCAACGACAAGGACAACATCAAAAAGGACCTCGACTACATTTTCGACCTGTTCCCCATCCTCGCCCAGCGCCGCGCCCAGACGGGCGGCACGCTGTCCGGCGGCGAACAGCAGATGCTGGCGATCTCCCGCGCGATCATGGCCCGTCCGACGTTGCTCCTGCTTGATGAGCCTTCCCTCGGCCTCGCGCCGATCATCATCCAGCAGATTTTTTCCATCATCGAAAAAATCAATGCCGACGGCACCACCGTTTTCCTCGTCGAGCAGAACGCCAATCAGGCGCTCCGCATCGCCAACCGTGCCTATGTCATGGAAAACGGCCGTATCGTCATGGAAGACTCCGCCGACAAGCTTCTCACGGATCCCGCCGTGCAGAAAGCGTATTTGGGGATGTAATGGAGATCTTGGGGAGGGGAGAGGGGACCTT
>NZ_JH114232.1:790483-803516 GCF_000224655.1 Bilophila sp. 4_1_30 | reverse complement strand
GTCCCCCGCGTTTCGAGCCAGCGACCGTAGCGGGCGCAGAGGACACCAAGAAGCAAATAGATGGCCCCGGCACTGATCCAGACTTCAAAGGTCATGCGGCTGATCGCCATGACTTCGAGAGCCTGAAAAGTCAGGTCGGGCAAAGAAATGAGCGAAGCCAGCGCGGAATCCTTGAACGTGGTGATGACCTGCCCCACGAGCGGAGGCAGGATCGCGCGCACGGCCTGCGGAAAAATGACCAGACGGAGCTGCTGCGAACGGGAAAAACCGAGCGCCGCCGAAGCTTCCCATTGCCCGTGCGGCACGCCTTCGATGCCTCCGCGGACAATTTCCGTAACATAGGCCCCTTCGTACACCCCAAGCGTCAGCACCGCCGCAACCATGCGGTCAAGCTGGCCTTCAGGGGCGAATCCCCACGCCACCGCATCCCTGACGAAAGGAGGCATGGAGCGAAGGGCCTGTTCCATATCGGAAACGGGAAGCAGGTTGCCCGCGAAAAAATACAGGAGAAACAGCAGTACCAAAGGAGGGATATTACGGACGGAATTGACGAAAAGCTGAATGGGCAACGCCGCGACGCCGCGTTTCCCGGCGGAAAGGGCGCCCAGAACGCCGCCGATGAGCAGAGCCAGCGCCATCGACCAGACGCCGAGGCGAAGAGTGACGATGAGCCCCCGGATCAAGAGGCCGGGCTCGTAGCCGCCGGGCGTGCGGCGGACAAGGAAATCCGCCAATTCCGGCCAGCTCCAGCGATAGGCGGCTATGGTTTCCGAACGCCACAGGAAAAAGCAGGCTCCCAGAAGCAACAAAACGACCAGAACGGCGTCCACCCGCCCGAACGTGGGGAAAAGCCGCCCCTGCCGACCGTACTCGGCATAGGGCGACCATTCGCGCCGGAGCGCCTTCCGGGAGCCGCCGGAACTCATCGAAGCTGCGCTTCCCAATCGGTCGTCTTGAACCAGAAATGACGGCGCTCGGGGAGCCAGCCTTCCGCTTCGACCGTGCGGATCCAGTTGTCGAGCACATTCAGGCTGTCGGGATCGCCCTTGCGGATGACCATGCCCACAGGCTGACGGTAAAAGGCGTCCGTGGAGGGCTGGTAAAGCTTGTCGGGGTTGCGGAGCACCTCAAAGGCCGGAAGCGGCGCGGACGAGAACATCACGTCGGCGCGGCCCGAGAGCACATCCTGCACGGCGGGAGCTTCGTCGTCAAACAGGCGGAAGGTGGCGTTGGGGAGCACTTTCTTGGCCACGGGAACGGGCGTGCTGCCCGTGCGCAGGGCAACGACCACTTCTGGTTTGTTGAAGTCCTCGGGGAACTTCATGCCCTTGGTCTTTTCCTTGTTCGCCATGACTTCGATGGTGGCGTAATCATAGGGAACCGTGAAATTCGCCTTCAAATTGCGCTCGGGGGTAACGCTCATGCTGCCGATGATGACGTCGAATTTCCCGGCCATCAGCGCGGGGATGATCCCGGCCCACTTCGTGGGCACAAGCTGGAGTTCCACGCCCAGATCCTTGGCGAGGCGCTTCGCCACGTCGATTTCAAAGCCTACGAATTCGCCGTTCTTGTCCTGCATGGCCCACGGCACGAACGAGGAAAACCCGACGCGCAGCACGCCGCGCTTGACCACATCGTCGATCATGGACGTCTGCGCGTCCTTCGCCTGCGCCAGACCGGGCAGGAGCAAGGCCGCCGCCAGCATCAACACAGCAAAAAACTTTTTCATAACGCCTCCTATGAACTTTTCTTTTCCGCAACGGAAACGCCCGCCGCGCCGTCTCCCGCAAGCCGAACGCCTTGGAAGGCGGAGGGGGAGCAAGGTAGAAGCCTTTTTCGGGAAGGTTCCCCTTCCCCCGCCCAAAGCCTACCGCCAGGCGTACCGGCGCTCCATCCAGCGGGCGGGCAGCGCCACGCAGAGCGTGAGCGCAAGATACAGCGCCGCGACGATCAGCCATATCTCAAACGCAAGGAACGTATCCGCGATCAACACCTGCGCCTGCATGGTGAGATCCGCCACGGCGATGGAGCTGACGAGCGAGGTGTCCTTGATGAGCGAAACAAGCTGGCTGGTCAGCGGCGGCAACATCCGGCGCACGGCCTGCGGCAGGATAACGAGCCGGAGCGTGTTCCATACGCCGAGGCCGAGGCTGATGCCCGCTTCCCACTGCGCCCGAGGCACGGATTGCAGGCCCGCCCGGAACAGTTCCGCCATGTACGCCCCCTCGAACAGGCCGAGGGCCAGCACGGCCGCGCCGAAAGGCCCCACGCCGATGGCGGGAGCGAACAGAAAATACACAAAAAACAGTTGAAGGAGCAACGGGGTATTTCGCAAGCACCCCACATAGACATGCGCCATGCCCCGCGCCACAGGCCACGGGGAAAGCCGCAGCAACGCCGCGCCGAGCCCGGCGGCGACGGCAAGGGCAAGCCCGAAAAGCGCGATACGCACGGTCATGCCGAGCCCGTCGAGCAACGGGCCGGGGATGAAATGCCCGTCCGTCCAGCGCCCCAGATACCGCCAGACGCGATACCATTGCCAGTCGTAGGAAATGCCGTCCGCTCCGGCAAGCACCGCACGGAACAGCCAGACGCCGATCAGGAGAAAGCATACTCCTACGGCATGGCGTCCCATCCACCGCAGCAACCGGGCCGCAGGGTGAAGCCGCACGCCGCAAGCCCGTTCACTCATAGAGCCTGTCCGCACCCGGCAATGGCGTCAAAAACGGCGTTCGCAGTTTCGGAAACGTCGATGTCCCCAGCCGCGACACGGCAGGTAGCCCACTGACGGTAGAGGGCCTCACGTTCACGGAACAAGTCTTCCACGGTCTGCCCCGGCGCAATGGCAAGCCCGCGATCCGGTTTGCGCGAAATGCGCTCCAAAATGAGAGGAAGCGGCACATCAAGGAAGACCACCGGACCAAGGGAGGTCAGATACCGCATGGCTTCGGGCCGATAGACCACGCTGCCGCCCGTGGCGAGCACAGCGCGCTGCATCCGAAGGGACTGGATGACTCTGGCCTCGACATCCAGAAAACGTTCCTTGTCCAGAGCGTCCGTCACGTCCTGAAGGCGCGCCCCATAGGTGGATTCAATCAGATGATCGGTGTCCACATAGGCCCAGCCGAGGCGTTCGGCCACAGCGCGGCCCACGGTGCTTTTGCCGGCTCCAGCCATGCCGATAAGGGTCACGCACTTGTCCTCGGTCAGGCCGGGAACCTTCATTGAAGAAATCGTGTTCATCACTCTCCCCCGTCGCGTGGGACCGCTTCGCCAAGCGCATACAAGGCAGCGCGCCGGGCATGGATTTCCGTCGTGTCGAACAGCCGCGCGGACGTGTCCCCGGGGCGCACCAGCAGGCCTATTTCCGTACAGCCGAGGATGACGCCCTGCGCGCCCCGGGCCGTCAGGCCGCCGATGATCGCCGCGAACGCCCGCCGGGAGGACTCGGAGACCGTCCCGAGGCACAGCTCATCGAAGATGACGCGGTTGACGAACGCGCGCCCATCTTCTTCGGGGATCAGCACGGTGATGCCCCGTTCCACGAGCTTGCGCGTGTAAAAATCCTGTTCCATCGTGTAGCGCGTGCCGAGCAGCCCGACCGTGGACACTCCGGCGGCCTCCAGCTCGTCGGCGGTCAGTTCCGCGATGTGCAGCAACGGCAGGGACGTCGCCGCCTGCACCGCGTCCGCCACCTTGTGCATGGTGTTCGTGCAGATGAGCACACAATCGGCTCCGGCGCGTTCCAGACCGCGAGCGGCCTCCGCCAGCAGTTCGCCGCTGCGTTCCCAGTCCCCTGCCCGCTGGCACGCCTCAATCTCATGGAAATCCACGCTGTGCAGGATGCACTTGGCGGAATGGAACCCGCCGAGCCGCTCCTGCACCAGCCGATTGATGATCCGGTAGTATGTAACCGTGCTTTCCCAGCTCATGCCGCCGATAAGGCCGATGGTCTTCATCAACATGGCTCCCCGTGCGGACGCCCGCGCCGCCTTTTCCCAAAATCAAATATCACGCCGTACCCCGGCGTCCCCTGGACGGGAGGCCGTTGCGCTCGCGCATGGCCTCGGGGAAATACGCCGCCGCCATTTCACGGAGCTTGTATTTCTGGATCTTGCCGCTGGCGGTCAGGGGGAAACCTTCCACCACAGCCACATAGCGCGGAATTTTGTACCACGCGATCTTGCCTCGGCAATAGTCGCGCACATCCTCGGGAGCGACGTCCGCCCCCTCCTTGGGGATGAGGAACGCGCCCACCTCTTCGCCGTAACGGCGGCTCGGCACGGCCACGACCTGTACGTCGGCCACGCCGTCCATCTTGAGGAGGAATTCCTCCACCTCGCGGGGGTATACGTTTTCGCCGCCCCGGATGATCATATCCTTGATTCGCCCGCTGATGCTGACATACCCGTCCCCGTCCATGATGCCGAGGTCGCCGGAGTGCAGCCAGCCCTCTTCGTCGATGGCCTCGGCCGTGTCCTTGGGCATGTTGTAGTAGCCCTGCATCACGTTGTAGCCACGGCAACACACCTCGCCCACGGCATTACGGGGGACTTCCTCGTTGGTTTCAGGATCGCGGATGGTGACTTCGATGCCGGGCATACTCCGCCCCACGGTCTTGACCCGGCGCTCCACGGTGTCGTCGGTGCGGGTCTGGGTCATGACCGGAGAACCTTCGGTCAGGCCGTAGCAGATGGTGATTTCGCTCATACACATCTGATCCATGACCCGGCGCATGAGCGGCTCGGGGCACACGGACCCTGCCATGATCCCCGTACGCAGCGAGGAAAAATCGAAACGCGAGAAGACGCGGTGATCCAGAATGGCCTGGAACATGGTCGGCACGCCGTACAGGGCGGTGCACTTCTCCTGCTCCACGGCGGTCATCACCTGCACGGGTGAGAAGGCGTCGAGCAGCACCATGGTGGCCCCGTGGTTCACGCAGGCCATGACCCCAAGGACACAGCCGAAGCAGTGGAACAGGGGCACGGGCAGGCATACCCGGTCGCGCGAGGAAAATTTCTGATGGTAGCCGATCCAATAGCCGTTGTTGACGATGTTCACGTGCGTCAGCATCACGCCCTTGGGGAAGCCCGTCGTCCCGGACGTGTACTGCATGTTCACCACGTCATAGGGTGAAATGGACGCCTTGCGGCTTTCGTATTCCTCATCCGAGACATCTCCGGCGAGGGAAAAAAGTTCCGGCAGGGAATACATGCCCCGGTGCTTGTCCGTACCAAGGAAAAACACGCGCTTCAGGTGCGGCAGATCCTCGACTTCGAGCATCCCGCGCCGCTGGCGGCGCAGTTCGGGGATCACCTCATACGTGGAAGCGATGAAATCGTGGTCGCGCACGCTGTCGATGATGAAGAGGTTCTCGCATTCCGACTGCTGCAGCAGGTAACGCAATTCCGTTTCGCGGTAATTGGTGTTTACCGTGACCAGAATTGCCCCGATGCGGGCCGTGGCGAACATGAGGGTCACCCAATGCGGCACGTTGGTCGCCCATACGGCAACCTTCTCGCCCTTCTGTACGCCGATGGCCATCAGGCCTCTGGCCATATCGTCCACACACGCCGAAAACTCGGACCACGTCTGCCGCAACTCGCGGTCCGCGTGGATCACGGCGTCGGTATCGGGAAAACGGGCCGCCGTATTCTCCAGAAGCTGGCCCAGCGTCAGCTCCTGCACTGTAAAATCGCTCATGTGAGGACTCCGAAAAAACAAATTGGAAGACATGAAAAGCAAACGGGAATCATACCAAACGAAGTACCCGGCCCGCAAGGGTTCCGTCATGAGAGCTTTGGGGGTTGCCGCGCTTCTCACGGGCGGCTATGGTAGCCGGGAAACGCTTATGGGCGGTGCACCCGCAGCTTTCTCCCGTTTTTCCGGCGGTAGAACAGGAATCGGACACAACGCCTCTTTTTTCGGACACAACGGGAGCGCAACATGAAACGACACGGCTATATCATCGGCGGGCAGGTCCAAGGGGTTGGTTTCCGGCCTTTCGTATACCGTGCCGCAACCAGGCACCGGCTCACCGGGCATGTGGGCAACACGTCGGACGGCGTCAGGGTAGAGGTGCAGGGAACCGATGAGGCTCTGGCCGCCTTTGCCCACGCGCTCGAACACGACCTGCCGCCGCTTGCGCGGATCACGTCCCTCCGCCGCGAGGAACTGCCCCTTGCGGACGGCGAGGCGGCCTTCGCCATCACACACAGCGAGGGGCACCACGGGCACGCCGTCTTGGTCAGCCCGGATGTGGCGACCTGCGACAACTGCCTCGCGGACATGCGCGATCCGGCGAACCGGCGTTACCGCTACCCGTTCACGAACTGCACGGACTGCGGCCCCCGCTACACCATCACCCATTCCATCCCCTACGACCGGGCCACCACGTCCATGAGCTGCTTCCCCCTGTGCCCGGACTGCGCCGCCGAATACAACGATCCCCTCGACCGCCGTTTCCACGCCCAGCCCAACGCCTGCCCCGTCTGCGGGCCAAAAGTCTGGCTGGCCTCCGCCCCTGAAGGCGCTCCCCGTATCTCCGGCCCGGAGCTTGCCGAAGGGCAGCACGCCATTGAGCGGACAGCCGCCGCCCTGCGTGCCGGAAACATCGTTGCGGTCAAGGGCCTTGGAGGTTTTCATCTGGTCTGCGACGCAACGAGTGCCGAAGCCGTCGCCCTGCTGCGCGAACGCAAGCGCCGCCCGCACAAATCGCTGGCGATCATGGTGCCGGATCTTGAAACGGCCCGACGCGTCGCCTGTGTTTCCGATGCGGAAGCCGCCGTCCTGAGCTCGTCCGAACGGCCCATCGTGGTGCTCGCCTCGCGCGGCGTCCTGCCGCCCGCCATTGCGCCGGACGTGGACAGCATCGGCGTCATGCTGCCCTACACGCCGCTGCACCACCTGCTCCTCGAAGCTTTTGCCGCGCTCTCTCCGCTCCCGGCGCTCGTCATGACCTCCGGCAACGCGGGCGGCGAGCCCATTTCGCTCGGCAACCGCGAGGCGCTGGCCCGCTTGCGGCACATTGCCGACCTCTTTTTGTTCCATAATCGGGACATCCTGATCCGTGCCGACGACTCCGTGGTGCGGGTGGAACCATTGCCGGAAGCACATTTTTCCACAGACGGCAATCCACAGTATTATCCACAAAAAAACGACATCCCCTCCGCCTGTTCCCCCTCCCTCCCAGACGGGACTCCTGCGGGGGTTCCCTCCACTTCAGCCGAAAACCTTGAGGGGGAAGCCGGGAACCCTTCTTCGGGAAGCCTCCTCCGGGAATCCCCTCCGCTCCACTTCTTCCGAAGGGCAAGGGGGTTCGTGCCGAGGCCGTTGGAACTCCCCCGCGACGCGGGCCGCTGCGTATTGGCCACAGGCGCGGAACTCAAGAACACGCTCTGCCTCACGCGCGGCAAGGATGCTTTCCTCAGCCAGCATGTGGGCGACCTGAAAAACCTTGAGACGTTCGAGTTCTTCCAAAACATGGCAACACACCTCGGCGGACTGCTGGAAGTCAAACCCGAGGCAATCGTCTGCGATCTGCACCCCGACTACCTTTCCACGAGCTATGCGCTGGATTCCGGCCTGCCCGTCCTGCGCCTGCAACACCATTTCGCCCATGTGTACGGCGTACTGGCGGAAAACGGGCATGACGCCCCCGCGCTCGGGCTGGCACTGGACGGCACCGGATACGGCACGGACGGAACCATATGGGGCGGAGAACTCCTCTTCGTCGATCCCAAATCCGCCAGCGAGGAACGCTATGGTGGACGCATCGGACGCCTTGCACCGTTCCCTTTGCCCGGAGGCGAGGCCGCCATCAGGGAACCGTGGCGCATTGTAAGCGGCTTCATGGGGCTCCCCGAGGCCGAAGGACTGCGCGAAGGGTTTGCGGAGGACATGGACGCCCTCTTTGGGGTGGACGGAAAACGCACCGTACATGACGCCATTTTGGAGATGGTCCGCCGCGAGGCCACGCCCATGACTTCAAGCTGCGGCCGCCTGTTCGACGCCGTTTCCGCATTGCTGGGACTGTGCTCGGCCATCACCTATGAAGGACAGGCCGCCATCCGTCTGGAAGCGCATCAAGACCTATCGGCAACAACGGCCGCGCCCTTCTCCATCAAGGAACGGGGCGGCCTTCTGGAACTTGACACGGCAGCCTTTTTTCTGCACCTGCTGGAACTGCGGCGGACAGGCGTTTCTGTCCCCGATCTGGCCCGCCGGTTTCACCTTGGACTGGCGGAAGGGCTTGCCGATCTGGCGCTTTCCGGGGCGCGGCGCTGCGGCGTCCGCACCGTGGCCCTGTCCGGCGGCGTCTTCCACAACCGGACCATCGCCCTGCTGTTGCCGGAAGCTCTGGCACGGCGTGGACTTGTTCCGCTCACGCATCACGCACTGCCGCCCGGAGACGGCGGGCTGTCCTATGGTCAGGCCGCGTGGGCGTCCCACGTTCTCCGCTGATTCAACCTCTGTTCAAAAGGAGTCGCATCATGGTTCGTCACATCGTCTGGTGGACGCTGAAACCCGAAGCTGAAGGCCGTACCGCCGCCGAAAACGCCAAGCTCATCAAGCAGCGCCTCGAAGCCCTCATGGGGCAGATTCCGTCCCTCAAGTCCCTTGAAGTGTCCTATGACTTCCTCCCGACCTGCACCATACCGGTCAACGTGATCCTCATGACCACGCATGACGACGCCGAAGGGCTCAAGGCCTATGCCGAACACCCCGCACATGTCGCCGTCGGCAAGGAACTTATCAAGCTCGTGACCGAGTCCCGCCAAGCCATCGACTATACTTTCTAAACTTCACCGGAGGAGGGAAAGGGGCCTTCCGGGAAAATGCCTTGCGGCTCCTTTCCTTCCTCTCCCCCTCCAAGTCTCTTCTCATCAGGCCACAACCGGCCACTCCCCTCCTTTCCTACAGCATACCGTTTATGACCCAACCTGAAAAAACAACGCCGATCGGTGAGTCCCCAGCTCCTCACGCGGAAGCGCGGCGGGCCTTTCCCGCAGGACTGGAACAGCCCGAGGGCAGCTTCCGATTCAGCGTCGACGCGCTGTTGCTCGCGGCCTTTGCGGCAAGCCGTACAACCGATGTTACCATGCGGTTTATAGATCTTGGAACAGGGTGCGGCGTTGTTGGCCTTGCCTATTTGTTACTTAAACGAAACATTTGCCAAGGCTTCGGTATGGATTGTAATCCCGAGCTGATTGCCGCCGCTCAAAACAATACTGACAAGCTTGGTTTTTCGGATCGATTTGCTCTGCATACCGGGGAACTTGCCGACACGCGGTTTTTAGAAAACCTCCGTATGGAAGCCTCCCCGGTCCAGTTGGTCATGGCGAACCCGCCGTGGCGTCTTGTCGGCTCCGGACGCTTACCCGCAACAGAGGCCCGCCAAAAAGCCTTATTCGGGGATAAAGGAACGTTCCCATTGTTCGCGTCCGCAGCCTCCTCATTGCTCGAAGAGGATGGACGTTTCGCCTGCATCATAAGCCCGGACAGGCTTCAGGATATGCTGGCGGCGCTGGATGGGGCGGGGCTCACTCCCTACTTGTTACAATATATCCACAAGCAAAAAACTTCTCCGGCCACGTTCGTGCTCATAGAAGCCCGTAAAGGCGCACACGCCAAACCATCCGTCGCCGAACCAATCGCCCTGTACGGCCCGGAACGTTTTTTCACACTGGAATCACTGGCTTTCTGCCCTTTTTTGCGCTAGTCTGAAGGCATGAAATACTTTCGCGCAGATCTGCATGTCCATTCGCGCTTTTCCCGCGCCACCAGCGGCAGGCTCAATATCCGCAATCTTGCGGCATGGAGTATGATCAAAGGCCTCTCCGTCATGTCCACGGGCGATTTCACCCATCCGGCATGGCGGGACGAGCTGCGGCGTGACCTCGTCTATGACGACAACAGCGGCCTCTACCGCGTCCGCGAAAAGACGCCGCTGGAAACGGAAATCCCCGGCTTTTCCCGTCCGGACGGCGTCAGCGAGCCTCAGTTCCTCATCCAAGCGGAAATCAGCTCCATCTACAAGAAAGACGGTTCCGTACGCAAAGTGCACAACGTCGTGATCATGCCCAGTCTGGAGAGTGCGGACAAGCTGTCCAACAAGCTCGCCGCAATCGGCAACATCACTTCCGACGGGCGTCCGATCCTTGGCCTCGATTGCGAGCATCTCCTTGAAATGGTGCTTGAAGCCGACGAGCGCGGCGTGCTCATTCCCGCGCATATCTGGACGCCGTGGTTTTCGCTGTTTGGTTCCAAATCCGGCTTTGACGCGCTGGAAGACTGCTTCGGATCGCTCTCCTCACATATTTTCGCCCTGGAAACCGGCCTTTCCTCCGATCCGGACATGAACCGGCTCTGGTCCGCGCTCGACCGTTATGCGCTCGTTTCCAACTCCGACGCGCATTCCGGGGAAAACCTCGGCCGCGAAGCCAATCTCTTTGAAGGCACGCCTTCCTATGACGGCATATTCGACGCGCTGCGCCGGGCCGCCCGGGACGAGGAAGGCTCAGGCTGCATCTACCGGGGGACGGTCGAGTTCTTCCCTGAGGAAGGAAAGTACCACCTTGACGGGCACCGCGCCTGCAATGTTGTCCTTGAGCCGGAAGAATCCATGAAAATCGGGAATATCTGCCCGGTATGCGGCAAGCCGCTCACCGTCGGCGTACTCCACCGGGTCATGGCGCTGGCCGACCGCAAGGCCCCGGTCATGCCCAAGCACGATCCGGGATTCGTCTCGCTGTTCCCGCTTCCGGAAATGCTCGGCGAACTGCTTTCCGTCGGCCCCAAAAGCCGAAAAGTGCAGGAAAGGCAGTCCGAACTGGTCCGCTTGTTCGGTTCGGAAATGGATATTTTGCACACGGTCCCCGAGTCGGATTTGCGTCAGCACTGGGACGCCCTCGGCGAGGCCGTGGCCCGTATGCGCCGGGGCGACGTCATCAAGGAAGCGGGCTTTGACGGCGAATACGGGGTCGTCAAAGTGTTCTCGGAAGAAGAGCGCAAACAGTTTGTGACCGGAAGGTATCGTTCTTCCTCCTTGCTGGATGCTCTGCCCGAAGCCCAAAAGCCGGGCAGAAAACCCAAAGCGGCACCTTCCAAGGAACCGGCATCGAAACAGGTGTCCCTGTTCGCGGCAATGACGCCCCCGGCACCCCAGACGCCGCCCGATCCGAAGGCGTTCCCGTATTCCGAAGCGCAGCAGAAAGCCATCCAAGCCGGGCCAAACCCCGTGCTGGTACTCGCGGGCCCCGGTTCCGGCAAAACCCGCACCCTTGTGGGCCGCGTCCAGCGTCTCCTCAAGGACGGCATCCCCGCTCAACGCATCCTTGCCGTTACCTTTACCCGCCGCGCCGCCGCCGAGCTCCGGGAACGCCTTGAACGCGCCCTTGGGGAAGGCGTCCCGTTGCCTCAGGCCGATACCCTGCACGCTCTGGCCTTATCCCATTGGGGCTCCGCTGAGGAGGCCCTGCCAGCCGTGTTGCCCGAAGAAACGGCCCGGAGCGTGTTCGCCAAGGCCAACGCCCTATCCGCCGCCGACGCCAGACGCGTATGGGATGAGCTGTCCCTCGCCCGCGAGCGCCTCGCCCCCCTGACGGACGAACAGTCCGCCCTGCAGGAGCGTTACCACGCCGCCAAGCGCGAGCGGAAGCTTGCGGACTATACGGATCTGCTGGAGCACTGGCTGGCCCGCCTGCAAGCCGAACCGGAACGCCAGTGGACCAACGTGCTGGTCGACGAAATACAGGACCTTTCGCCGTTGCAGGTTGCCCTTGTGCGGGCGCTGATGCCCGGAGACGGGCATGGGTTCTTCGGCATCGGCGACCCCGATCAGGCCATTTACGGATTCCGTGGGGCGCATCCCGATGTTCAGTCCGCCCTGCGTGAAGCGTGGCCTTCGCTGGAGAGCGTCACGCTCGCCGCGAGCCACCGTTCCGCCGCCGGAATCCTGACCTCGGCTTCGGCATTGCTCGGATCGTCCTCAGCCTGTGGAAAACTTATCCCCACCCGGAATATGGAAGCTTGCCTGCACCTGTTCAGCGCCCCGGACGCCCGCAAGGAAGCCGCATGGGTCGCGGATCAGGTTGCGCTTCTTCTCGGTGGAACCTCCCATACGCTGGAAGATTCCCGCCGCCGCGATGCCACGCTTGCCACGCCGTGCAGCCCCGGCGAAGTGGCCGTGCTGGTCCGCATGAAAGCGCTCATCCCGCCTCTGAAAACCGCTCTGGAGCGCCGGGGCGTCCCCTGCTCGGCACCGGAAACGGCCCCCTTCTGGGGCGATCCTTCCGCCGCCCTCATCCTTGAATTGGCGGGGCTGCGCTTCCAGCGTCCCTTTGCCGCGCCGGAAGGCCCCGGCAGCCTCGACGTGGATGTGCCGCAGCTGGCCGCGTCCCTGCCCGAACAGCTCTGGCAGGCAGGGCCGTCCGCGCTGGCCTCCCATCTGGATGCCGCCAAGCTCCTCGCCCCGCTGTTCACCGAATCGGCGGCCTGCAATGCCCTGCTCCGGGCGTTCCGCGAACAGGGCAAGACATGGGAAGGGTTGCTTGATTGGGTATGCCTGCGGCAGGATCTGGATCTTGTGCGCGAACAGGCGGAGCAGGTGCAAATCATGACCCTGCACGCCGCCAAGGGGCTTGAGTTCCGGGCCGTATTCCTGCCCGCCCTGGAAGAGGGCATCCTGCCCTTCCCCGGCGCGGATGCGCTGCTTCACGGCGACCCCGGCGGCGCTATCGATCCGGACGCGCTCGCGGAAGAGCGGCGTTTGTTCTATGTCGGCCTGACCCGTGCGCAGGATGCGGTTTTCGTCAGCCATGCGGCGCAGCGCCATCTCTACGGCAAGGCATTGGAACTGCCTCCTTCGCGCTTCCTCTCCGCGCTGCCCGAGCTGTTCCGGCACACCCGGCTTGTCCGCCATGTGCAGACGAAAGCTACGCAGATGAAGCTGTTTTAGAAAATATTGGAGGGGGAAGGAGGGCCTTTCTGAAGAAAGCCCCTCCTTCCCCCTCCAAACCTCCCCCATCCT
>NZ_JH114232.1:785183-790220 GCF_000224655.1 Bilophila sp. 4_1_30 | reverse complement strand
AAATCCCTTTCGTCGGTTATACCGGATAAAAAAACGCTCCGTACTGGAGCGTCTTTTTTTGAGAAAAAAGGGAAAACAGGGGCAGGGAAATGTTCATCTCTTTTTCTTGGGTTCCGGGAGCGCTTCACAGGTCATACGCACGAGTTTTTTCAGAAAGGCCCTGTCTTCCAACCGCTCGACCCGGAGCATCGGCTTTCCCCCTTCATAGGGCAATTCCAGCTTGCCATCCGGCATGAAGGCTTTTCCCGGTTCCGTGATCTTCACGAACAGGCGATCGTCGCAAACGCAGCCGAACAGTTTGCCGTCGCAATAGACGCAATATTCGCCGAACATCTTCCTGTAGGTGATGGTTCCCGCGTCTTCCAACAGCGCCGCGACGGATTGCATGAACTCAGGGCTTGAGGCCATTTCTTCTCCTCTGGCAGCAAGGGGCTCTCCCCTGTCTGGAGGAGAGCCGGATGTCCTGGCCTGTTGGCGGAAAATCCTGGGAGGTGCCTTTACGCCTTAGTGGGTATATTCGAGCAACGGGATGTCGCCGATCTTCGCACGGATGGCCTGCACCATCTGCTCACGGTTGGGACAGGGGAAGCCGATAGGCGATCCCTTGCCGATACAGGAAGCGAGCGCAACGGCTTCCGCCCCGCGATCCACCAGCATCTTGGCGCGGACTACGGCACGCTTGCCGGGACAGCCGCCGCAGCTCACGAAGCCGACGATCTGGCATTCACCGAACGCTTCGAAACTTCCCTTTCCTTTGGCCGCCGTGACAAAATCCGTCGTGCCGGGGCACAAATCCTCAGTTTGCTGACAGCGGATGATACCAACCTTTTTCATGCCGATCCCTCTCGTTTTCTTTACCAAAACACATCTGCCGCCCCATCCGAACGAGGCTGGCTCAAAAACCGATACCAGCTTTAACCAGCCCATGCAACGGCAGGAACAAAAGAAAGCGGGACTCCCATACATGACGAGAACCCCGCTCCACAATATCTTTTCCCCCGTTCCCCGGCGTCAGCACTCCCCCATTACAAAAGTCTTAGGAGGGAGAGGGGTGGGTTTTGGGGAGGGGAGAGAGCCCCTTCTTCAGAAGGGTTCCCTCTCCCCTCCCCAATACTCATCTATCCCTACTTCTTCTCTTTCTCAGGGGGAATGCGCGCGTCGATGACCTTGACGCCGAATTCGGCGGCGTTGTCCGGCGGGCTGTAAAAAACGACCATGAAGGGAACCTCTCCGCCGGGGAGGACATTGGTATTGGTCGCCATGATGTCGATCTTGTTGGCGAGGGCCTGCTCGATGTCCTGCTCGCCGAGGACCTGCAGCTGGAACAGCGACAGGGACGTGCCCGCAAGCTGCTGCTTGGAAACCAGCGCGTTGCCCGCGGAATCGTACAGCGACGCTTCGATGCGGATCAGTTCGCGGGGCTGGTTGAAGCCGTTCACGACCTTCCCTTCGACCACCGAAATGTTGCCGAGCTTCTCGTTGCTGATGTTGTACTGCCGCACGCCGCGCAAGGCGATGTTCTTGACCAGCTCCACCGGGTCCTGCTTCTTGGGCGGCGCGATCATCTCCTTCACGGTGTCGAAGAGGGGCGTGTAGGTCCAAGCCCACCACGTGCCTCCGGCCACCGCGCAGAGGATCAACAGCGTCAGCACCCAGCCCCATATCCCGCCCTTCTTCTTGGGCGGCATGGAGAGGGACGGGGAAGAGAGGCTCAAGTCCGGCTCCATACGGATCTCCGCGGGCTTCACGCCGTCGGAAAGCTGGAACACGTGCTTGCACACCGAACAGCGCAATTTGGCCCCCGGAGCGGCCTGCGTTTCGGGCAGATTGAATTTGGTACTGCAATTAGGGCATGTAACGATCATAGGGACTCCGCCATTCGTCATTCTTCTATTTCAGCCTCGTAGATCGCCGGGAGTTCCCGATAACTCTCAGCGTAGTCCAGACCATACCCCACGACGAACCCGCTAGGCAAGGCAAACCCGACGAAGTGAGAAGTGACGGGCACCTCGCGCCGCTCGTTCTTGTCGACCAGAACCGCAAGCCGCAGGCTCCGGGCGCCGCGCGCCTGAAACTGGCGGTACAGGAAATCCATACTGTGCCCGGTGTCCACGATGTCCTCGACGATGAGCACATGCTTGCCTTCGAGCGGGATTTCCACGTCCTTGGTGAACGTGATCGTCTTGGAACGCTGCGCCGCGCTGCCGTAGCTGGCGAGGCGCACAAAATCGAGTTCCGGCTTACAGGTGAGATGCCGGACGAGATCGGAAAAAAACATGAACGCGCCCTTGAGCACGCACACCACGACCAGAGGCTCGTCTTTATAAAGTGTGCTGATCTCTCCGGCCATTTCCTTGATGCGCGTCTGGATGGCTTCTTCGCTGATCAGAGGTTTGAGATTCGTAATACGCATGTAAAAGGCTCCTTCAGGGACGGCAACGTCCCGCGAGGCGGGTTAGATTTCCAGCAGGACCGCCGTTTCGTCGCAGTCCGGGAATTTGGGGCAATTCACGCAGTCCACCCAAACCTTCTGGGGCAGCACTTCCTTTTCCACAATGGAAAAGCCGAGCGCATTGAAGAAGGGCAGCTGGTAGGTCAGGGCAAACAGGCGGTGGATGTCCAGCTCGCGGGCTTCGGCGATGCAGGCTTCCACAATCAGCCGACCGCATCCCTTCCGGCGCGCATGGGCGGCCACAGCCAGCGAGCGCACTTCGGCCATGTTCTCCCAAATGATGGACAGGGCCCCGCAGCCGACGGTGGCCCCGTCGCCCTCCACGACGAAGAAGTCGCGCAGGTGACCGTACAGATCGGTCAGGGAACGCGGCAACAGCAGGCCGTCGGCGGAACTCGTCATCAAAAGGGCGTGGATGGCCCGGATATCGCCCATGCGGGCCTTGCGAACGCTCAGGTTCATCGACTTCCTCCCCTCAGGGGGTAGCCGCCGTTGATCCGGCCCGCCAAACAGGCCGGGAAAACGGCGTCCGAGAAACGGCGGGTCCCCCGGACGCATACCAAATCAATTGAGAAGGCCGCTGAACGCTTCCTCAAGGTCTTCCTTGCCGACCATGCCGGGGCCTCCGGCGACCAGCTTGCCGGTCTTGTCGTACAGCAGGTTGAACGGAATGGACGAGATCCCGAACAGGGCGGGGACGTCGGGCTCCGCGAGGTAAACCGGGTAGTTGAAGTTCATAGCCTCGGCGAATGATTCCAACTTCCCGCGATCGCTGTCAAGCGAAATACCTACGATGACCACCTTGTCGGCAGGATAGGCTTTGCGTATACTGATAAGTTCGGGGATCTCCTCCCGGCAGGGCGGGCACCACGTGGCGAAGAAGTTGATGAAGACGAGCTTGCCCTTGTTGGCTTTCACGATATCGAGAACCTTCTCACTGGAGATGCCGGAGATGGCATCGGCCTTCTGAGGGGCGGCGAACGCGGGCAGGGCCAGCACGAGGCAGGCCAACAGGGCGATCAGGCAGGAAAGACGGCGCATGGCTGTTCCTTTGGGTTACTGGTTCTTGCGGGCCGCGATGAGGCTCTTGGCGAGCCGCACGGCGTCCACGGCATCGGACGAATAGTTGGCCCCGATGCTTTCCGCGAATGCCGGGGTCACGACCGCGCCCCCGACCATCACGTCGACCCCGAGGCCGCGCTGCTTCACGAGATCGACCGTGTCCCGCATACGGACCATCGTGGTGGTCATCAGCGCGGAAAGCCCGATGAGATCGGCCTTGTGCGCGACGGCGGCCTCGACGATGGCTTCGGCCTTCACGTCCTTGCCCAGATCCACGACCTTGAAGCCGTGGTTGCCGAGCATGAGGCTGACGATGTTCTTGCCGATGTCGTGAATATCGCCCTCAACGGTGGCGACAACGATGATTTTCTGCGCTTCGGCATTGGCTTCGCGTTCCAACAGCGGCTTCAGGCGTGCGAAAGCCGTCTGCATGGTTTCGGCGGAGCGCAGGAGCTGGGGCAGGAAATATTCGCGGCGCTCGTATTTCGAGCCCACTTCGGTGATCGCGGGGATGAGCCGCCCGCGCACGAGTTCAAAGGGATCGGCCCCGGCTTCCAGCTCCTTTTCCACGAGCCCGACCACGCTTTCGCGGTCGCCGAGAATCACGGCCTCCTCCACGGTCTGCGCCGTGGCCCGGGCGAACGCGGCGGCGTCCGCCGTCCCGCCGTTGCCCGGCGTCCACATGGCATAGCCGTTCACGAACGCGGCGGCGTCCCGGTCATGGCCCATGAGCACGTCCCCGGCGGCCTTGGCTTCACGCAGGCGGCCGCTTGAGGGGTTGGCGATGCAGGAGCTGAGCCCCGCGCCCATCGCCATGCTGAGGAACGTCGTGTTCACGAGTTCGCGGGCGGGCAGGCCGAAGGAAATGTTGGACAGGCCGATGGTGGTCGCAAGGCCGTGCGCGGCGCACCAGCGGATCGTCTCAAGGCCCTCGCGGGCCGCTTCGGCCTTGGAGGCCACGGCCAGCGCCAGCACGTCCACGAGCACAAGGCGGCGCGGGATGCCGAGCATGGCGGCCTTGTCGAGCATGTTCTCGATGATGGCGATGCGGTCCGCCGCCTTCACCGGCAGCTTGCGGCCCTGAATGGGCAGCAGGATGAACGGCGCGCCCCACTGCCTGCACAGCGGACCGAGATGTTCCATGCGGTCGGCTTCGCCGCTGATGGAGTTCACCAGCGGGGAACCGGGGCAGAACGGCAGGGCCGCGGCAATGGCTTCCGCGTGCGAGGAGTCGAGGGAAAGCGGTTCGGCGTATTTTCCGGTGAGGCGCTGCACGAGTTCTGGCAGGAGCAGCGCCTCGTCGACCATGGGCGCGCCCACGTTCACGTCGAGGATCGGCGCGCCGAGGGCCACCTGCTCGGAGGCGAACCGCATGGCGAGGCCGTATTCCCCGGCCTGCAATTCCGCTTGCAGATCTTTCTTGCCCGTGGGATTGATGCGTTCGCCGATGATCTTGAACGGCTCGGCGGGGCTGACGCGCACCAGCCGGGTGCGGGTGGTCAGCACGATGCCGGAAGGCGTCA
>NZ_JH114232.1:776665-784879 GCF_000224655.1 Bilophila sp. 4_1_30 | reverse complement strand
CCGTCTTTTCGGCGAACGGCTCGGGGGGCAGGCGGAACACGGTCTTGCCGTCCACCAGCTCGGGCAGGCCCGCGTTGGGCTCGGCCAGCACCGGCACGGACGAACAGGCGAGGAAGCGCTCCATGAGCGGGGCCATCTGCTCGGGCCCGAGGCCGCAGTTCAGGCCGAGCGCGTCCACGCCGAGGTTCTGCATGGTTTCCGCGAAAATTTCCGGGGTCGTCCCGGTGAGGCTCGTCCCCTGCTCGAAGGTCATGGAAACCATGATCGGCAGGTCGCTTTCGGCCCGGATGGCGGCCACGGCAATGCGCACTTCCGCCAGATCGAACTGCGTTTCGATGAGGAACAGATCCACGCCGCCTTCCACAAGGCCGCGCGCCTGTTCGCGCAGGGCTTCATACAGCTCCAGCGGGTGCAGGTCCCCAAGCGGACGCACGAACTGCCCGCACGGCCCCATGTCGCCGGCGACGAAGGCTTCCCGGCCGGCGGCGTCCACGGCGGCGCGGGCGATCCGGGCCATCGTGCGGTTGAACGGCGTGACGTCGATGCCCGCCGGAAGCTTGAGGCGCGAGCCGCCGAAGGTGCACGTCAGAATGATGTCCGCGCCCGCAGCGAGGTAGTCGGCGTGGATCCCCCGGAGCACGTCCGGCCGATCGAGGCAGAACTGTTCCGGGTGTTCCCCGGCGGGCAGGCCCCTTGCCTGCAACATGGTCCCCATGCCCCCGTCGAGCAGCAGGGTACGCCCGGAGGCGAGTGCGCTACGAAAATCCGCCACGCGGTTCTCCTTTATGGTATCCTGCCCCTTCACGGGCGGGCAGGTCTTGAATGGCTCGTGAACAGGAGCCCGCACCAAACGGCACGGGCTCTCCCCTTGGGTTTCTGTCTACTGAAAATCGTTGAAAAGGACAAACCAAAACTATAGCATCCGATTGAGGAGCCGCCCCGTACGGGCCTCCCCCGCATGATTTTTTTCGTAACACCATGAGGCGTGTCCGCGCGGAGTGCCCCGCCCGGCGCCGGAGCCCGGACCACCGCCCTCAACTCTGATAAACGGATTTATGGCAAAAGGACGTACAAATCATATGAGCCGTCGCATTTCCACCAAGGCCGCCGAGAGCGGCCAGACGACCGGCGGGCCCGCCGACGACGCGATCGCGCCCCCGGTTTCTTCCGCAACGGCGGCTGAAGAGCATCATACCGTTGTGGAACCCGAAATCATCGAACCGGAGATCCTTCCCAAACAGGCCTCCGGAAAAACCGCCGCCCACAAAGCCGCAAAACCCATGGACGTTACCGGCGCCGAGGACGAGGACAGCGAAGACATCGGCGACGATCTGCCCGAAGACGACGTGGCCGCGCTCGACCCCGACGCCGACATCCTGCCCGAAGGCGATACCCTGCCCGCACCGTCGCAGCAGCACCTGCCTTCCCTGTCGTCCAGCAAGGACTCGCTGCACCTCTACCTGCGCGAAGTGAGCCGCTTCCCCATGCTCAAGCCGGACGAAGAGTTCGATCTGGCCCGCCGCGTGCAGAAGACCGGCGACAGCGACGCGGCCTTCCGCCTGGTGTCCTCGCACCTGCGGCTGGTGGTCAAGATCGCCATGGACTTCCAGCGCCGCTGGATGCAGAACGTGCTCGACCTCATTCAGGAGGGCAACGTCGGCCTCATGCGGGCCGTCAACAAGTTCGACCCGGACAAGGGGATCAAGTTCTCCTATTACGCGGCGTTCTGGATCCGCGCCTATATCCTCAAGTTCATCATGGACAACTGGAGGATGGTCAAGATCGGCACGACGCAGGCCCAGCGCAAGCTGTTCTACAACCTGAACCGCGAACGCCAGAAGCTCATTGCCGAAGGCTTCGACCCAGACGCGGCGGTCCTTGCGGAGCGCCTCGGCGTGGGCGAGGATCAGATCGTGGAGATGCAGCAGCGGCTGGACGCCTCCGACATGTCCCTCGACGCCACCGTCGGCGACGAGTCCGGCAGCGCCACGCGCATGGACTTCCTGCCCGCGCTCGGCCCGGGCATTGAGGAAAGCCTTGCGGGCATGGAAATCGCCGAACTGCTCCAAAGCAAGATCCGCGACATCCTCCCCTCGCTTTCCGAAAAGGAGGCCTACATCCTCGAGCACCGCCTCCTGACCGACGATCCAGTCACGCTGCGGGAAATCGGGGAGCGCTACAACGTCACCCGCGAACGGGTGCGCCAGCTTGAGGCGCGCCTGCTCCAAAAGCTGAAGACCCATCTCTCCACCGATATTCAGGACTTCTCCGAAGACTGGATCTCGCACTAGGAGGGAAAACAACGTTCCGGATGCACAATCTCCGGTTGTTGTTCGTTCCCGTTTAGGGTATTCGTTATCCCCTGTTATCGTGTTTCAACCCCCAGAGTTTGCTCATGAGCTTCCGCATTCGCCTCACTCATCCCGCGGCCCCGCTTGCGGCTGCGCCATCCCACGCCCGCCGGGGAATCTCCCGCTGCGGCGCGGGTCTTGTCCGCAATCTGCTGCGCGGGATGGTCTGCGCCGTGCTGGCCGTGCAGATGCTCACCGGGTGCGCCCGCAGTACGCCGCAGGGACCCGTGCAATGGGACCTCTCGCCCGAGGCCCAGCGTACCTACGCGACCCTCCTGCTCGACCAGTCCATCCGCGGCGACGACAAGGAAGGCGTCCTTGAAGCCGTAAAACTCCTCCTGACGCTGGAAAACAGGCCGCAGCCCTTCATCGACGCGGCGGCATGGCTCATGCTCAACCGGGAAACCAGTGAAGCCCGCAGCCTGCTCGAACAGGCCGTCAAGCGCGTGCCCGGCGATCTCGGGCTGCACCTCCTGCTCGCCGAAACGTGGCTCGAACAGGGCGACAACGAACAGGCCCTCAAGATTCTGAAAGAATACCGCAAGCAGCGCCCGGACTCCGAACTCGTGCAGCAGGAGCTCGGCATCCTCTACGTCAAAACCGGGCACTTCAAGGACGCCGACAAGGTGTTCTCGGCCCTGCCGCAGCGCCTGCGGACGTCCTTTGTCCGCTATGCCCACGCGCAGGCCCTCGTAGGCCTCAAACAGCCCCAGAGGGCCATCCAGCAGCTCCGGCTCGCCGTGCAGGAAAGCCCGGAATTCGTCGACGCGTGGTTCGAGCTGGCCCGCCTGCTGGAGGCGGACAGGCAGTACTCCGAAGCGAACGAAATCTATAACAGCCTGATCGAGCAGGACCCGGACAATCCGGACATCTGGATCAGGATGGTCGAAGGCCAGATCCGTGCCGGAAAGGGGCAGAAAGCCCTGGACTACGCCCTGAACGGCCCCGCCACCTACGGCTACAAGCTCACGGCGGCGACGCTTTTTCTGGACGCGAGGATGTACCCCGAGGCGGAGGCCCTGCTCGACGGCCTCAAGAGCGATCCCAATGCGCCGGACGAGGTGCACTTCTACCTCGCCGCCATCGCCTACGAATACCACAAGGACGTGCAGGAAACCCTGAACTTCCTTGAATCCATTCCCCCGGAAAACCGTTTTTACGACCGGGCGCTGCGCCTGCGCATCCAGCTGCTGCACGATCAGCAGCGCTATGAAGACGCCATGCAGCTCATCCTTCAGGGCCAGAGCCAGTTCCCCACGGAACGGGATTTCCGGCTCATGGAGATCCACCTGTATCTGTTGCAGGACCGCTACAAGGAGGCCCTGACCGCAGCCACGGCGGCACAGCAGATCTGGCCTTCGGACGACGAAATCGCCTATGTCTACGGCAGCGTGCTGGATTCCCTCGGCCGCAAGCGCGAGGCCCTCGCCGTGATGGAATCCATCGTCGCCCGCAATCCCGAGGATTATCAGGCCCTGAACTATGTGGGCTACTCGCTGGCCGAACAGGGCAAGGATCTGGACCGCGCGGTCTTGCTGCTCGAAGCGGCGCTCAAGCAGGCCCCTGACCATGCGTACATTTTGGACTCCCTCGCCTGGGCGCACTTCCGCCGGGGCGAGAACGCCGAGGCATGGGCGCTCGTCCGCCGGGCGACAAGCCTCCCCGACGGCGGCGATCCCACCATATGGGAACACTACGGCGACATTGCCAATGCCCAAGGGCTCAAAAACGAAGCGCGCACAGGATGGGAACGGGCCCTCGAACTGGACCACCCGAATCCTGAAAACATACGCAAAAAGCTGAACTCGCTATGAACATCCGCCTTTCCGGTCCCTTCCGCCTGATACTCGCGGCCTTGCTCGTCCTGTCGCTCCAGGCCTGCGCCACGCGCGGCCCGGAGATCGGGACGTCCGCGCCTTCGGACGCCTCCAACGCCGCGTGGCAGGCCTACCAAAGCTATGCCTCCGCCCGCGCCTCGGATCACGATCCGTACCGCCTGAGCGGCAGCCTCCGCTACGGTTCGCAAGGCGACACCCGCCGCGTGGAGACCCTGCTCTGGAGCAACGGCTATCTGCCCATACGCCTCGACGTCATGGCCGGGATCGGCGTGCTGGTGGCCCGCATCCAGGAAACGCAGGACAGCTTCACGGCCTACGCGCCCAACGAGAACAAGGCCATCGTCCACAAGGGACCGCAGCGGGTGCAGCTCAATTTCGGCAGGCCCGTGCCCTTCTCCCTGCGCGACTTCTCCTCGCTCATGCGCGGCCGTTTCCACGAAGTCTTCGGCGCGGCCGAGGGGCTCAACCCCCGCGCCCTGCCCAACGGCGACATCGCCTTCACGCTCTCCGGCGGCATCCTGCCGGGGATGCTGGAACTGCGGCCCGACGGCCTGCCCGTCCGCTGGTCGGCGGAAAAGGGGTGGGTCATGGATATCACCTATGACGACGGCAACCCGCCCCTGCCCTACAAGTTCAAGCTGACGCATCCAGACGGCTATTCCGCCATTCTGCTGGTCAAGGACCGCCAGAAGCCCAATGCGGCATTCCGGGACGACCAGCTTGCGCTGGAACTTCCGGCGGGTACCATCATCGAACCCATCAAGAAGGGGGGCTACTGATGGACGTCCAGACGTCTCTGAACCGTATCGAAGAACTCTTTCGGATCATGTATCTGGGCCTGTGGGTGCTGTGGACCGAAACACGCTGGATTGCCGGGCCGGATATCGGCTACCAGCGCCGCCTGACGCTCATGCGCCGCCGCCAAGAGGCCATTCAGGACGAACTGTCGCGCATGGCGACCCTCGCCGATCCCCGGCGCGAACAGCTTGCGGGCGACCTTGCCCTGCTTGAAGGCGACATCGCCCGGCTCGAAAAAGACCGGAAAGCCCACCGCGCCGGGCATCTCGCCCCGCTCCGCGCCCGGTTCGGGTGGCTGCTTTAGGGCGGATGGGCGTTAAGCAGGCTGAACGCCTTGAGAAGGGAAACTTTTCTGAAAAAACGTTCCCTTCCCCGAGCCTTCCGGCGCGGAGCCCATCCCTCTTTTTCCAAAGGCTTTCCTCATTGGGCGAACGCTTCGGCGGGCATTTCCTTTTTTTCCGGGAAACGGTACAGAAGAAATCTGTAATGGCGGGCAAACACTCATCGCCCGCCTGTTGACACTTCGCCATGCACGCTTATGAAAAAGGCAGGCATGTCCTTTTTTTATTGGAACCGTCCCCAGCGGGGAGCTTTTCTCACATCAAAAAAAGACAGGAAAACGATGGCTACCGTCTATATCGGCTCCGATCACGCCGGACTGGAACTCAAGGCCGCGCTGGTAAAGCGCCTTTCCGAAAAAGGGCATGACGTCCACGACCTCGGCCCCGCCACCACGGAAAGCTGCGACTACCCCGTCTATGCCAAGGGCGTATGCGGCAAAGTCCTTGCCGACGCGGGCAACGCCACGCCCGGCGACGAACCCGCCTCTTTCGGGATCCTCGTGTGCGGCACGGGCATCGGCATGAGCATGACCGCCAACCACATCCCCGGCATCCGCGCGGCGCTGTGCGGATGCGAATTTCAGGCCCGCGCCACCCGCCAGCACAACAACGCCAACGTGCTCTGCCTCGGCGAGCGCGTGACCGGCCAGGGCGTGGCCCTCGACATCGCAGAACTGTTCCTGAACACCGCTTTTGAAGGCGGCCGCCACCTCCGCCGCATCAACCAGATAGAAGGATAAGGGCCGAGCCCGTCCGGAAACGGCTTCGGGCCGCAACGGACGGCCTCCCCAACACGCCCGCCCCATACGGCAGGCGGCGGATTTCCTTCCGCTTGCTTCCGGACCCGCGCGTAACGGAACTCCCGCCGTGCGGCCTCCCCACCAGCCAAAGTTTTGCGGGTGGGGTCCGGGGAGGGCGCTTTTCGCCAAAAGCGCCCTCCCCGGCTCCCCCTTTCCCCGCGTCCAAAGGAGCCCCCATGCAGTTCTACAATACCATGTCCCGAAAAAAGGAAACATTCACGCCCGTCCGCAAGGGGCTGGTGGGCGTCTACGCCTGCGGCATCACGGCCTACGCCCTGTCGCACATCGGACATGCCCGTTCCGCGGTGGCGTTCGACATTCTGGTGCGCCTGCTCCGCTATAAAGGCTATGAAGTCACCTTCGTCCGCAATTTTACCGACGTGGACGACAAGATCATCAAGCGTGCCAACGACGAAGGCGTTTCCAGCACCGAAATCGCGGAAACCTACATCAAGGCCTACCATGAAGACATGGACCGCCTCAACGTGATCCGCGCCGACATCGAGCCCAAGGCCACCGAGCACATTCAGGAAATGCTCAACCTCACCGAGCGCCTCATCGCCGACGGCAAGGCCTACGCCACGCCTTCCGGCGACGTGTATTTCCGCGTGCGCTCCTTCCCCGGCTACGGCAAGCTGTCCGGCCGTACGCCCGACGACCTGCGTTCCGGCGCGCGCGTCGTGCCCGGCGACGAAAAGGAAGACCCGCTGGACTTCGCCCTGTGGAAAAGCGCCAAACCCGGCGAACCCTACTGGGAAAGCCCGTGGGGCAAGGGACGCCCCGGCTGGCACATCGAGTGCTCGGCCATGAGCGAGAAGTACATCCCCCTGCCGCTGGACATCCACGGCGGCGGGCTTGACCTCATCTTCCCCCACCACGAGAACGAAATCGCCCAGACCGAGGCCGCGCTCGGCAAGCCCCTCGCCAACATCTGGATGCACAACGGCTTCGTGCAGGTCGATTCCGAAAAGATGTCCAAGTCGCTCGGCAACTTCAAGACCATCCGCGACATCCTCGAAAGCTACCTTGCCGAAACCCTGCGCTACTTCCTCGCCGGGAAGCACTACCGCAGCCCCATCGACTTCTCGCTCGACAACATGGACGAGAGCGAACGCAGCCAGAAACGCGTCTACGAATGCCTGCGCGAAGTGGACAAGGCGCTGGCCCGCGAGAACTGGAAGCCCGGCGCGGCTCCCGCCGAGCTGATGGAAGAGCTGAAACAGCAGGATCAGTCCTTCATGGACGCGCTGGAAGACGACGTGAACACCGCCGCCGCCATGGGGCACCTCTTCAACATGGTCCGCATCGCCGGGCGCGTGCTCGAAGACAAAAAGCTCCGCAACAGCGAGGGCGGCCGCGACATCCTCAAGGCCTTCCGTGACGCCACCGCGAAATGGGACACCCTGCTCGGCCTGTTCGCGCAAAAGCCGGAAGACTTCCTCGCCTCCCTGCGTGAAATCCGCGCCCGCCGCAGGGGATTGGACATGAACAAGGTGGTCGAGCTCCTCCGCGAACGCCAGGAAGCCCGCGCCGCCAAGGACTTCGCCCGTTCCGACGCGGCCCGCGACGAGCTCGCGGCCCTCGGCGTGGAAGTCCGGGACACCCCCGAAGGCCCTGTATGGGATATCATCTGAACGCACGCTACGGTGCGGCCGGGAACGCTCCCGGCCGCCTCTGGCGCGGCCTCGTCGCCGTGATCCTCTCATTCGCCCTGTTCCTGCAGGGCGCGATCCCGGTGCAGGCCGCGCTTTTCGGCAGTTTCGGCGTCAAGGACGAAAAAGAACTCGGACGCAAGTTCGACGTGCTCGTCCGCTCCCGTATGCCGCTTGTGGAAGACCCCGAAATCAAGGGCTACATCCAGTCCATTGTGGACCGCCTCTCCAAAACCTTCCCCCCGCAGCCCTTCCCTTTCACCGCCAACGTGCTGCTGCACAACAGCATGAACGCCTTCGCCGTGCCGGGCGGTTCCGTCTTCGTCCACACCGGGCTCATCATGCAGCTTGACCACGAGTCCGAGCTCGCGGGCGTGCTCGGCCACGAACTGGCCCACGTCACCCAGCGCCACATCGCCACCCGCATGGAGCGG
>NZ_JH114232.1:760215-776463 GCF_000224655.1 Bilophila sp. 4_1_30 | reverse complement strand
CACCATCGGCAGCCTCGTCGGCGCGCTGGCGGCCGCCCTCCTGGGCGGCGGGCAAGGCAGCGGGGCCATCTTCGCGGGCAGCGTGGCAGCCGGGCAGGCCGCCATGCTCAACTACAGCCGCATGGATGAAACCGAAGCCGACCAGATCGGCCTGCAATACCTCACCTCGGCAGGCTATCGTCCGCAGGGACTGCAAGGCGCGTTCGAGAAGATCCGCCGCAAGCAGTGGGCCTCGGGCATCGACATTCCCGAATACCTGTCCACCCACCCCGACGTGGGCGGCCGCATCAACGAGATCCACGCCCGCATTCAGGGGCTTCCCGCCGCCGTACGCAACCGTAAGGACGACGACACGCGCTTCAACCGCGTCAAGACGCTGATCTGGGCCCGCTATGGCGATCCCGACGCGGCGGCCCGGTTCTTCGCCAAGCAGCTTGAAGGCAAAAAGCCCGATTGCCTCGCCTACATGGGGCAAGGCATCCTCGCCGAGCGCCGCAATCAGATCAAGGAAGCTGACGCGGCCTTCTCCAAGGCGCTGGCCTGTGCGCCCAGCGACGCTCTCGTCGTACGCGAGGCAGGGCGGTTCTATTACAACAAAGGCGATGCCCGGGCCGGAAGAACACTGCTCCGGGCGCTGGAGCTGGACCCCAACGACATCATGGCCCAGTTCTTCTACGCCCGGCTGCTGGACGGCAGCGGCGACAAGGCTTCCGCCCACAAGTACTACCAGCAGGTCCTCCGCAGGCTCCCGCAGGACGCGGAAGTGCACTACTACTATGGACGTTCGCTCGGCGAGGCGGGGAAGGTGTTCGACGCCTACCTGCATCTCGCCTACAGCGCTCTGTATCAGAACGACAAGCGCAAGACCGAAAGCTGGCTCAAACAGGCCCGCCCGCTTGCCCGAACGCCCGTAGAACAGGATCAGCTCAAGCGCTTTGAAGCCATCTACGCCGAACGCCAAGAGGTGTGGAAATAAGGGGGGTAGGATGGCTGCTTGAGGAGGGAGGCCGCGCTGAAGGAGTTCGTCCCGGCGGCGGTAATGCCTGAACGCTCCCCTTTCTTTATGGGAGAAGGCATATTCCCGTCAAAAACGGTTCCGCGGCCGGGCGAGCCCGATGCGGAACCGTTTTTTTGTATCTTCAATGGAGCTCTCGGGAAGGAAGGAAAACGGAAGGCGTTCCGCGAGAGCCAAGGGTGCGTCTTCAGTGGGCGGTGCGTGCCTACAGAGAGTTGAAGTCGCGCAGGTTCGAGCGTCCCTGAATACCGAGCTTCCGGTAAATGCGGCGCAGGTGGACACGCAACGTCGTCTCGGTGATGTTGAGCTTCACGCTGATTTCCAGATTTTTCATGCCGGTCTGCACCAGTTCGGCGACTTCGCGTTCGCGGGGCGTCAGCTGTTCGAACGGATCTTCCTGAATGATCGGCACAAACACCTCTTCCAGCGACCGCCTCGGCGTCGTAACCATCAGGTGCTGCAACGGACGCCGGATCAGATACACAAAGAACAAGCCGAGAATGGCGCCGATGGTCAACAGATGCATGAACAGCACATGTGAGCCGAGATAGCTGTTGTGGATATTATCCGCAAACTTCCACAGCAAATACCCGCCCATGGAACCGAACAGCGTCAGCAGGAAAAGCGCTCTGGATAACGTGCGGAACAGGAACCCGCTCCGCTGGAAGAACTGGTGCAGGACAAACAAGGCAAATGCTGCGCAGCAGCCGGAAGACAGCTGCATGATGTAAAAGGCTACGGAATTCAACGGCGGAGAAGGGAAAACCGCGGTCAGCAGGGAGCCGCATCCGAACAGAGACAGGCCGAGCATAGGGACCAGCAAGGAGTGGCTCGGGAAGAAGGCTATCAATGACGAAGCGAGAAACGCCCCGGAAATTTCTCCGGACATGATGAGAAAGGCATGTCGCTCCAACGGCGGATCGAGCATCAGGTTGAAGGAAACCATCGGACAACCAATGGAAAAATCAAGTAAAATCTGAACACCATACATAATTGGGAACACGCAAAGAACCAGATAGACGCTTCCCTGCTTGGAGAGAATATCCAGATAGGAAAGGCGGCGCAGCAACAGCCCGCGCAAGAGGACGCCCTTGACCCGAAGCCCGAACAAGCGCTGGCGATGATGACGCCGGACACGCCTCCGGATGTCGTCTGAAGGCGGCATGGCGAAGAATATCAACGGGATCGACAGAAGAGGAAACAGCATCCTGAAACGGGCCAGGGACTCTACCGGGGCCGCATCCAAAAGCAGGGAAATAAGGATGCTGAACGTGATTGCCAGGCCATAGGAGATACAGCTCCAAACTCCGGGCAGCAGGGTCACGAGCACAAACCAGATCAGGCCGAATAAAGCCGAAATCGTTCCGAGCAGCCACGGCATGAGGCCATCCAGACAGGGCGGCAGGAAAAACGTCAATATCAACAGCAAAAGGATGGCGCAGAGTTGAGCGAGGATGAGGGGCGTACTTAAATAAATGCGCTGTCTTATGGCCGGAGGGATCAACGCATAGTCGGCGTTGGGAAAGGGCTTTCGGCGAAAGGCCACTCGATCCAGCGGGAACGCCAGAAAGAGACGCTCCATGACGGGACAAAGCGCGAGCAGCATGATCATTTTAAAGAAAATACTTCCCGACAGCGTGCCGAAAAAACCGAACGGCGTCGGCATACTGACCGCCTCGATGTAATCGCGAAGCCACAATCTGTGCATCGACGGAAGCCAGTCCCATCCCGCGGACATAGCGAAACCGAGTGCCGCCGTGAAAGCTTGAACGCAGCTCATTACCTGTTTCTCCCCGGAAGGAGCGGCAGACGGCGGATAGGTTATGATTTCATCAAACTCGGAAACATTGCGTTCCTGATGTCTCATGTCAATATCCATCTTTGGTGTAGAGGGTCCCCCGAGCGCGGTATTCCCACACTCCCCTCATGGCCCGGCACTGTCCTGCGCCGAAGCCCATCCAGCGTGTTGCCCCTCCGGCATCCAGCCGATTACGGAAACAGCACCCATTCCGTATGTCCCGGAACGTGTTCCCGAAGTTGCGTCCCTATGCGAATGTGCCCACAAAAGCACATGCGCTGGCAAAGATCAACAGTAAAACTATATCTAATATGCTATTTAACAATTTTCCCCTCTTCAAGTAATGGACGCCTACCAAGGATTCTGCAACAAAGAACCGATCGCCACTGTAGCCGCCGAGGAAAACCGTGCCTTCCAATACCCCTGCCGAAATCACCCCCCTCCTGTCACAACTTGGCCCTTCCGGGCCTGAAGGGCTCCGGCGCTGTGCCCGAAATGTCAGCACGCGCTGGAAAATCCTGCTCCCGCTCTCCGTGTGTTTCCTGCTCGCCGGGCTTGCCGGGCTTTTCCTCAGGCCGGATCGGCGGCCCGATCTTCCTTTGCTCCAAAAGCGCTTCGAACTGCTCATGACCTGGACGCTTCCCGAAATCCATTGCGATGACATGCACCTTTCCGGGCTGCACAAGCAAGGGAAGGAGTGGCTTGCCACCTATCGCTTCGTGGTCTACGCCACACAGGGCTCGGAAGCCTCTCCCGTCATCAGGGCCCGCCTGAAACGGCGTTTTCCCGAATGCGGCGAACTGCTCTTCCAGACCGGAAAAGCCTGTACGGTGGAAGAACGTGTCCGTTTCGTCCCCGTCCAACAACACGGCCTCGTCCCGGAAAAGGTCGTCCTCGATTACCCCGAGCTCCTTTCCCAGATGTGACCGCTCCAGCCGGCTTTCCTGGGGAGCGCCGGCATCAGTTGAGCACGAGCGGCGACCAGGCTTCAAGTTCCCTCCGGACGGCCTTCCAGTTGGGCAGCAGCCGCTCAAGGACGGCGTAATACCGCTGGCTGTGGTTATGTTCCTGCAAGTGCGCTATTTCATGGAGTAAAACATAATCGAGGCACTGCGGGGGCGCTTTAATGAGATGTGTATTGAGCGTAATCACCCCGCTTCCCGTACAGCTCCCCCAGCGACGCCGCATCATGCGCACACGCCACGTGGGAACCGCCGCAAGCCAAGGGATGCGGGGGCATAACTCTGCTAATCTATACGCTATATGCTTTTGTATTTGTGTCTTATACCACAAGAAAAGCTGTTTGTGTACCGTCTCGGGATCGTCCGAATCCACTCTTAACTGAATAAGTTGTGATCTTCCAGTAACAACGGACTGTCCAATTTTTTCATCGGAGGCCAAAAATTTTTTTTTGACGCCGCATACAACAAGTTGAAGCCGGCAATAGGTCCCTAAAAAAAGATGCTCCTCACCATCTGTGTAATATAACGGAGACGGCTGTGGATAACTCTGTATTTCACGTAAGCGATCTAAAATCCACCCCCCTCGTGACTGAATGGCGGCGAAGGCCTCTTTTCGAAGCAGGAACGGGGGAAGGATGACCTCCACCTTCCCCGCGCGGGTCACCCGGATAAGCGTGCGCTTGCGCCGGGGCGATCCGCGACGGATGGTAAAAGCGATGGATTGGCCGTTCCAGAGAAGGTGTTCGACACCTTCCTCCGGGCCTTCGGGTGATTTCTGGGCAAAGCAAGAGAACCGCACGGAACACTCCTTGAAAACAGGGAAAGGGCACCATAAGCGGAATAACGAAAAGTGCAAAGGGGTGTCCCTTATAGCCGGATACGCTCCTTGAGGGAATCATAAACAGGGGGACAGTGCAGGAGGTTGGCTACCTTACAGGCGATCAGCCCCGCGAGCAAACTGCCCGGAAGACAGGTGTACGTGCCCGACATCTCCGTAACGAGGACAATGCCCGTCAGCGGCGCGCGCACCGTTGCCGCAAAATAGCTCACCATGCCGAACAGCACATACGGCTGCACCGAACCGGACGCCAGCCCATGCGCTGCCAAAGCCGAAACGGGCAGCTCCGCCCAGAGCCTCCCCCACAGCGCGCCGAGGCACAGGATAGGCATAAGGAGGCCGCCCGGAATGGCCGCAACGGTGCTGTACTGGGCGAACAGGTACTTGAACGCGAGCAAAAGGATAAGCGTCTTCAGCGCCACATCGTGCTCGCCCACGAAGATGATCAGGCTCTCCCCCCCGCCGATCAGCAAAGGCGCGAACAGCGCGAGGCATCCGGCGAGCAGCAGCGGCGGCAAGGCCCTCCAGCGATCCGGGATCAACGTCTGTCCGGCCTCCCTATCGTGAAGCCACAGCAGGGTCTTGTTGTATCCCACGCCGAGCACCCCAAAGACGGCGCCTTCCAGCGCCACGATCCAGAAAGAGGACAGCGGAGGCGCTTCGAACCCCGCAAACGGAAGGATGCGCCCCATGCCGAAGACAATGCGGATCATGAGGTGCGCGCCGATGGCCGAAGCACACGCCGCCACAATCAGCGAGGTATCCCGCCGGGACTTCATTTCTTCGAAGGCGAAAAGCACCCCGGCGGCGGGTGCCCCAAAGGCGGCGGCAAGGCCCGCCACGGCCCCGGCCACAACATAGGGGCTTCCGGTCAGGGCATGGGGAGCCGCCGGCCTCCAAAGCGCATGAAACCCCGCGCCCACGGCCCCGCCCATCTGGATGCTCGGGCCTTCCCGGCCAAGGGCAAGCCCGCCGAACAACGCCAGCCAGCTCCCTAAAAATTTTGCGAGCAATACACGCCACCATGTAAAGGATAGACGCCCGGCCAGCGCCAACTCCGTCTGCGGAATACCCGAGCCGCTGATGAGCGGTTCCTCCCTGACGATGCGCCTGAGGATCACGGCCAGCGCAACCAGTACGCCGAACCAGATCGGTACCGTCCACCATACCTCGCGCCACTCTTCCAGCCAAAGCGCCACACGCGCAGCGGCCCGATCGTGGGACAACCGGAGAAGCCCGACCACGCACCCGGCGCAAAGCCCCGTCGCCAGGCCGCGCATGGCCAGCATGGGCAGGACGGACTTTGCGGATGTGGAATGAATCGGATTGGACATGAAACGTGCTCCTTGTTCCCGCCCCCCGCACGCCGGAGGAACGAATCTTTATGATGAGACAACCTGCTTTCGTTTGATACTATTTATTCCATATTGCCTTATAGGTGAATATTCCGTACTTCTGCCTACAGGCATCATCAAAAACAGTACAGGCCACCCTGTCAAAGGAGACTATCATGTTTTACGACCTGCTCGTGCATGTGGATCTGCCTGATGAATCCCGCTTCGTCATGGCTCTTGGCAATATCAACAACTATCTCGCCGCGCTGAACGGCGAACCCTGCACCGTCGTCCTGCTCGCCAACGGCGGGGCGGCCCGCTTCCTCGCCCGGAAAGACAACGCGCAAACCGAAGCCATCGAGAAACTGGCTCAGGCCGGGGTTTCCTTCCGCGTGTGCGCCAACGCCATGAAGAAGATCCCAATCACCAAGGAAGACCTGCTCCCCTGCGTCGAAGTCGTGCCCGCCGGCGTCGTGGAAATCGTCCGCCTCCAACGCGAAGACTTCGCCTACATCAAGCCGTGATCACCCAAACAGCCGGGGCCTCGTTGTCCCGAAGGCCCTTTCCCCTCCACCGAAACCTTCGGCGGAGGGCTTCCTTTTTATGAAGGCAACATGAAAAAACACATCATCATAGGCACCCTCTTCGCGCTTGTCCTGCTCGCCTCCGTGGCGCGGGCGTCGGAAACCGTCGAGCGAACCGATTTGGCGGATATCTTCCAAGGGTTTGACGGTACATTCATCATGTATGACGAAGGGGCCGACCGCTATACGGTCTTCAACAAAGCCCTGAGCGAAACCCGCCTTCCTCCCTGCTCCACCTTCAAGGTTTTCCACGCGCTCATCGGGCTGGACAGCGGCGTCCTGGACCGCGACGACGCCCGCACCCTCATGAAATGGAACGGCAAGCCCTCTTCCATCGCCGCGTGGAACCATGACCAGACGCTGGCCTCGGCCATGCGCCATTCGGTGGTCTGGTATTTCCAGCGCGTCGCAACGGGCATCGGAGAAGAACGGATGCAGCGGGAGCTGGACCGTATCGGCTACGGCAACCGCGACATTTCCGGGGGGCTGACCCGGTTCTGGCTCCAGTCCTCGCTCAAGATTTCCCCGCGTGAACAGGTCGGCCTCCTGCGCGCCCTCTTCAACGGCTCCCTGCCCTTCGCCGCCGAGGACATCGCCGTCGTCAAGCGGGACATCACGCTGTCCTCCGGGAACGGCGTGCGCTTCATGGGCAAGACAGGCTCAGGCTCGGACGACGCCGACAGGGGCATCATCGGCTGGTTTGTCGGCGGCGTGGAAACCCCGCATAACCGCTGGTCATTCGCCGTGAACATCCAAGGGCCGGACGCCTCCGGCGTGCGGGCCCGGGGCATCGCCGAAGCGGCGCTCAAACGGCTCAGCATCCTGCCCTAGCGCCCCCGCCCCGCCGAAAGGCGGTTGCGCCGCCGCCCCTCAAAAGTTACAACCCTTTCCGGCAGTTCACTCGCTCACCATTCCCATGTCACACGCGGGAATGGTGAGCGAGCTCGCAAGCGCGAACCGTTTTTCCGCCGTGCGGCCTGCCGCCCTGTCCAGACCTTCACTCTAACCCACTGAAACGTCATGAACAAACCTTTCAAGCAGGATTGGCGCTACGCGCAGGCCAACCGCGAAGCCCTGCTGACGCTGGGGGCCTACGGCCTGTACTTCGTCTGGTGGTACGCGTGCGCCTACGGGCTCGGCGACGGCGACCCGGAAGGGTATACCTATATCTTCGGCCTGCCCGCATGGTTTTTCCTGAGCTGCATCGCGGGGTATCCGCTGTTGTCGGCGCTCTTGTGGTTCATGGTCCGCCGATTCTTTAAAGACATCCCTCTTGATGAGGAAAGCGGCGCCCCAAAGCGGGAAGGCCTTGAAGTCACCGACGAACGCCATCCGGAGGCCTTCTGATGGCCCAGCTCAGCACCATCGTCCCGGTCGTCATCTATCTGGCGTTGTCCTTCCTCGCCGCGCTGTGGGCCCGGAAACAGTCCCAAAAGACCTCGGACTCCCACGGGGTCATCGAGGAATATTTCATCGGCGGCCGCTCCATGGGCGGCTTCGTGCTCGCCATGTCCATCATCGCCAGCTACACCAGCGCGAGCAGCTTCGTGGGCGGACCCGGGGTGGCCTACAAGCTCGGCCTGAGCTGGGTCCTGCTGGCCATGATTCAGGTCCCCACGACCTTCCTCACGCTCGGCGTGCTCGGCAAGCGCTTCGCCATCATGGCCCGCAAAACCCGCGCCGTCACCCTGACCGACTTCCTGCGCGCCCGCTACCGCAGCGACGCCGTGGTCGTCCTCTGCTCGCTGGCCCTGCTGGTCTTCTTCATGGCGGCCATGCTGGCCCAGTTCATCGGAGGGGCGCGGCTCTTTCAGGCCGTGACCGGCTATCCCTACATCGTCGGGCTGGCGCTGTTCGGGTTCACGGTCATCCTGTACACCGCCGTGGGCGGCTTCCGGGCCGTGGTGCTCACGGACGCCATCCAGGGCATGGTCATGGTTTTCGCCTCCGTCGTGGTGCTCGTCGCCGTGGTCAACGCGGGCGGCGGCATGGAACGGTGCGTCGCCACCCTCAAAGCCATCGATCCCGGCCTGATCACGCCCACCGGCCCCGGCGACGCGGTCCCGCAGCCCATGATCCTGTCCTTCTGGGTACTCGTGGGCCTCGGCATCCTCGGCCTGCCCCAGACCTCGCAAAAATGCATGGGCTACAAAGATTCGCGGTCCATGCACGACGCCATGATCATGGGTACGCTCATCATCGGGTTCCTCCTCCTGTGCGTGCACCTTGCCGGGACGCTAGGCCGCGCCGTCATCCCCGATCTGCCCGCAGGGGATCTGGCCATGCCCACGCTGATCATGAAGCTGCTTTCGCCCTTCTGGGCGGGCGTGTTCATCGCCGGGCCGCTGGCGGCGATCATGTCCACGGTGGACTCCATGCTCCTGCTCGCCTCCGCCGCGATCATCAAGGATCTGTACATCCATTACGGGCTGAAAGGCGACGCGTCGCGCATGACGCCCGCACGCCTGCAAACCATGAGCCTCGTCTGTACCGCCGTCATCGGGCTCATCGTTTTCGCCGCCGCCATTGAACCGCCGGATCTGCTGGTCTGGATCAACCTCTTCGCGTTCGGCGGGCTTGAGGCCGTTTTCCTTTGGCCTATCATCCTCGGCCTCTACTGGAAGGAAGCCAACGCCTCCGGCGCGGTCGCCTCCATCGTGGCGGGCGTCGCCTGCTTCTTCGTCCTCAGCATCCTCAAGCCCGGCATGGGCGGCATCCACGCCATCGTGCCCACGTCCATCGTCGCCTTCGCGGCGTTCGTCATCGGCGCGAAGTGCGGCCGCCCGGCCTCGGACGAGGTTATCCGCCTGTTCTGGGGCGAAGGGAACGGAACAAGCTGAACTCATGAAACTCTTGGGGAAGGGAGGGAAAACATTTCTGAAGAAAAAGGGGGCGTGTCCCCATGCGTTTTCCTCCCTTTCCCCCATCCCTCCCTTCCCCAAAAGACTTTTCCATGTATCGAATCCCTGCTCACAGATTTTTCTGGAGTGGAACGCCTTTGAAAGGCTCTGAAATATGAAGAAGGCCTTGCCCCAAAGCCGGGAACAGCCTATCCGATCCACGAATGCCTCCCCTTCTCTTTCCAGACTCATCACGGGCTGTTCTTCAAAAAAGATCAGCCCTTTTCTCTCTGTGTTTTCAGCAAGATACCTTCACACCCCCAAGGCTCCCTTCCCCTTTGCACTTTCCCATTATTGACAATCCTCATCATACATCATATTTCGTTAATCAACGAATTAAGAATGACGTGCAACGGAACTCCTCCCGAGCCGCCTCCCCACCAGCCAAAGAGTTTTGGGGGATGAGGGGAGGGGGTTCGGGGGAGGGGAGAAGAAGACCCTTTCCAAAGGGGCCCTTCTCCCTTCCCCCGGCTCACCACTCCCACCTCCCTCCCAAAAAGGAAAACACCATGTTCGACTTCCTGACCACCTGCCGCGCGCTTGCCGACGAAAACCGCATACGCATCCTCATGGCTCTGAGAGGCCGCCAGCTCTGCGTATGCCAAGTCACAGCCTTTCTGGATCTGGCTCCGTCCACGACCTCGAAGCACCTGTCGATCCTGCGGCAGGCCCGCCTCATCGAAAGCAACAAACAGGGCCGCTGGGTCTACTACCGGCTTGCGGACGACTCTCCGCGCCCCAACATCCGGGAAGCCTTGGCATGGATGAAGGATTCCCTCGCCAACGATCCGACCATCATCGAGGATGAAGCCCGCATCGCGGAAATCCTGCGCGCCGAAGAAGCCTGCGGCTTCGGGCACGGAGAATCCGATTGCTTCCATTCCCTTGAAGTGCATTCGCTCGCCCAGCGCTTCGAAAACGCGCCGCAAGAAGAGGAAAAACATGACTAAGCGCTACGTTGTACACAATCTCCGTTGCGCCGGGTGCGCCGCCCGGATCGAAGACGCCATCGCGGGACTCCCCGGCGTGAAATCCGCCGCCATCAACCTCGACAGCGCCCGGCTGCGCGTCGAAGGCGAACAGCCCGAACTCGCGGCGATGATCCGCCTTGCGGACGCCATCGAACCGGGCACCCTGTTCTCCGAGCTGGACGAAAACGAACCGCTTCCGGAAAGCAGCGAACCGCAGCCCTCCCTGCTCCGTTCCGAATACAAGCTCTGGATCGCCGCAGCCCTGTTCGCCGTCGGCATGATCTTCGAGGAGCGCCTCGACGCCTTGCTGACCCCGTTCGTCGCCAAGGCGGTATTCTTCGGCATCCCCTACCTGCTCTGCGGCCTGTCCGTCCTCAAGAAGGGCCTGCAAAGCCTGCTCAAGTTCGACTTTTTCAACGAATACACCTTGATGGGCGGCGCAACCATCGCGGCTGCGGCCATCGGCCAACTGCCCGAGGCCGTGGGCGTCATGCTGTTCTACTCCATCGGCGAAGCCTTGCAGGATCGCGCGGCGGGCAACTCGCGGCGCTCCATCCGGGCGCTGCTGGCGGCACGGCCCACAGTGGCGCATCTGGTCGAGGAAAAAGACGGCAGGCAGATGGTGAACGACGCCGATCCCGCGGAAATCCGGCCCGGTATGCGCATCCTTGTGAAGCCCGGCGAAAAAATCCCGCTGGACGGAACCGTTCTGACCGGCTCCTCGCAGGTGGATACGTCCCCCCTGACCGGCGAATCCGTGCCGGTATCCGTGGGCGCGGGCAAGCAGGTCTACGCCGGGACGGTCAACCTTGAGGGCGCGATAACCGTGGAAGTGACCTCCCGTTTCGCCGACTCGTCCGTGGCCCGCATCCTCGAGCTCGTCGAGCAGGCTTCCGCGAACAAGGCCCCCATCGAACGCTTCATCACCCGCTTCGCCCGCTACTACACGCCCGCCGTGGTGTTCATCGCGGCGCTGGTGGCGATCATCCCGCCGCTGGCCGGGCACGGGACGTTCGACGAATGGCTGTACCGGGCGCTTGTCCTGCTGGTCATCTCCTGCCCCTGCGCGCTCGTGATCTCCATTCCGCTCGGCTACTTCGGCGGCATCGGCGCCGCATCCAAGAAAGGTATCCTCGTCAAGGGCGGGCATGTGCTCGACGCCCTGCACAACATCAAGACCGTGGCTTTCGACAAGACCGGAACCTTGACCCGAGGCGTCTTTGAAGTAACCCGCGTCCTGCCCGCCGAGGGAGCTTCCGAGGAAGACGTGCTCAACGCCGCCCGGCTGGTGGAAAGCCGCTCGACGCATCCCATCGCCCGCGCCATCATGAAGACGGCTCCCGGCTCGCACGGTTTTGCTCTGGAAGCGGTGGAATCCAAGGAAATCCCCGGCAAGGGCCTCTCCGCCAAGCATAAGGGGCGGACGCTCCTCGTCGGCAACGCGCTCCTGCTTCAGGATGCGGGCATCAGCGTGCCCTCGCTCCCAGCCGGTCAGGGCAGCGTCGTTTATGTCGCCGTCGGCAATGCCTATCTCGGGGCCATTGAAGTATCGGACGTACTGCGGCCCGAATCCGCTCCCGCCATCGAATCACTGCGCGGTCAAGGTATTGAAAGGCTGGTCATGCTGACGGGCGATCGCCCCGAAAGCGCCGCCATCGTCGCCAAGGAATTGCATCTCGACGGGTACCGCGCCGGGCTGCTTCCCGAAGGCAAGGCCGCCGAGCTGGAATCGCTCGGCCCCCGTCAGTCCGTACTTTTTGTAGGCGACGGCATCAACGACGCCCCTGTACTCGCCATGTCCGGTGTCGGCGTGGCAATGGGCGGCCTCGGTTCGGAAGCGGCCATTGAAGTGGCGGACGCGGTCATTCTGGACGACTCGCCCTCGCGCCTGCCGGAAATGTTCTCCATCGCCGCCAAGACCCGCGTGGTCGTCTGGCAGAACATCGTCATGGCGCTCGGCATCAAGGGGCTGTTCATGATCCTCGGCGTGGTCGGGCTCTCCGGCCTCTGGGAAGCCGTTTTCGCTGACGTAGGCGTCGCCCTCCTCGCCGTCCTCAACGCGACCCGTACCGCACGTTAAGAGGAACAGGGGGAGAGAAGCATTGGGGAGGGGGAGGAAAAATTTTCTGAAGAAGGGGGGAGCACCCCCACGTTTCTCCTCCCCCTCCCCAAACCCCACCCTCTCCTCTTCAAAGACTTTTGTGTTTATCGAATCCCTGTTCAGAGTTTTCAATATGTTAAAAGATGAAGTACTCTCCTTCTTCCTTCCTCAATAATCCTTCTTCCAGTTCAGCCCCACCTCGGAACCCTGGGGCGTGGAAACGCCTTCGAGGTTAAGGTTGGGGGCGAGCTCAATTTCGACGCGGACGCCGCTGGCATCACCGTTCATCCCCTGCTCCAGGCCGACATAGACGTTGTCCAAGACATACTTGCCCACCTCAAGGGACGGGATGGAGTCCTCCTGCGCGCTGGCCCCGCTGTTCTGTCCCGGCGGCTGCAACAGGCCGACATTGCGGCTCGTCTGCTGCTTGGGCCCGTTCTGCATACTCCCGAACCGGAGCACGTCGAAACCGAGCGTGTCGCGCACTTCGCCAAGAACCCCCATGCCGCCGGAACCGAACCCCGACAGCGACGCGAGTTCGGCGGCAAGCTGGATCGCCTCCATGCGCCCGAGGCTGGATGCGCTCTGCCCGAACAGCACCTGCGCCACCACTTCATCCTGCGGCAGCGGAGGCTGGCTGGACAAGGTCAATGTCGGAGACGAGGCCGGGCCGCTTACGGTGGCTTCGGCGGTGATATTCGCCGCCGCGTAGGTGACGAGCACGTTGAGCAGCGGATCGGGCGGCGTGGCCCCACTGAACTCGACGTCGCCCCGGCTCAGGGTAAACTGCTTGCCGAGCAGGCTGAACTGCCCCCTGATGGAATTGATGGACCCCGTGACCACGGGATTCGTCGCGGGTCCGGAAACCTGAAGGTTGCCCTTCCACTCGCTCTCAAGCCCCTTGCCGCGCACAAAGAAACGGTTCGGGATGAGCACGTTGACGTCAAGTTTCGGCCCGGATCCGGAGGAGGAAGGGGTGCTCTCCTCCTGCCCGGCCTCCACGACGTTCAGCGTCGGGATGCTGGTGCCGAATGAGCTGACGATCTGGAACTGCCCCTTATTGACGGTGATGACCGCGCGAACATCGGGCGACGTCGCCGGCCCGACGATGTCCGCCGTGCCCGAAAGGGTGACGGAAAGATCGTTGCGGTGCAGCGGGGCAAGCTCCTTGATCGTCCCATGCAGCGAAAGGGGCAGGCCGGACGCCAGCGGACCGATAGTTCCGTTGACGTTGATCGCGCCGCCCTGCCCGTCCGTAGCGGAAAGGGACAAACGGGACATCCCTCCGGACTGGAGAGACGCATCAAGGTTGATGTCGGACAGGGCGAGGCCGAGAAGGATCTCTTCGAAGGCGGCCTTTTCGATCTTGAGCGACGCGGAAAGCTCGGGAGCGGACAGCGTGCCGGACAGCGTGGCATTGAGGGAGCCTTGCCCGGTGAGGCTGGAGTTGGCGAGCGGCACGAACCGCCACAGCGACGCCAGCGAGCCCTCCCAGTTGACGTTGCCGGAGCACGGCTTGTTCAGCGCCGGGGACGGCACGCCGGACGCGGAAAAACTCAAGGGCAGGGAAAGCGTTCCTGTGGCCGGAGAGGTCCCCATACCGTCCGTCTTCACATTGAGGACAAGGGCGGAAGACTGGAGCGTGCCGTTGATATCCACGGCGGCGGGGGGCATGTCGCTCTCCGGGAACGCGATGTTCCTGAGGGACACGTCCAGCGTGCCCCTCGGCTGCGACGGCGTGCCGGACAGGGCGATGGCGGCGTTGAGCAGGCCGTCGGGCACGGGCACGTCCGTAAACAGCCGGGCCATATTGATGGCCACGTCGCGCAACCGGGCCTCAAGGGCGAGCTTGCGCCCGTCAAGGCTCCCCAAGGCCGTCAGCGTGCCCTGCGGCAGCACGGACAGATCGAGGTTGTCCACGGACAGCCCGTTGCCGAAGGCAATGTTGACGGGCCGATTCAAACGCACGCCCACAAGCGTCCGTTTCCGCCTGTCCGTGAACGTGAGGCGTTCCACCTGCGCCTTCTGCCCGGCAATGTCCACTGCCAATCTGATGTCGGCGGACGTCTTGCCCTGGAGGGCCACGGACGCCTGAAGCCTTTTCAGAGATCCGGACACATCGATCTTGCCGTTCCGCCAGCGGAAATCTGACGCGGAGCCGTTCCCAAGGGAGGCGGACAGGCCGATCCCCTGTTTGCCGAACAGGTCATCCAGCCGAAGATTGCCCTTGAAGGTGCGCACGGAAAAAAGCGAACCGGCACTGAGCGCGCCGAACGACCAATCCGCGGCAAGCTGCTGGGTTTTGGCCTGCGAAAAAGACACGTTGGCAACCGCTGCGGAACCATTCAGGGGCACGCCGGTAAGCGAGGACAGCGCCGCCCAGTCCGTGACCGCCAGCCGGAACCCGCCATCCAGCCGCCGTTTGGCGGGCAGGGCGTCCAGCGTGCCGGAGAGCCCTATGCCGGGGGCGTCGAGCCTGGTTTTGTGCAGGCTGAAACGGTCAGCCGCGAACTGCCATTCCGTGGAAAAGCGCAACGGCGCGCCCGCCTGCAGCGCCTTGACGGACGCATCCCTCAGCGTGGCGGAAACATCGAGCGTACCCTTGCCGCCCGCAACGCCGACGGACGGCGTGCTGAGGCGCACGCGCAAGCCCTCCAGCGTGGCCGTCTCCACGCCCATATACTGGCTGGCAAGCGTTAGTTCGCCGCCGGGCGAAAGCAGCGGCCCGGAAGCGCGGAGCTTGAGCTCAAGCGGGCCGGACAGGGAGGGAGCTATCCCCTTCAAGGAAGACAGCGCGAGGGACAAGGCCGCATCGAGTTTCTTGCCGTCGGTGGAAGCATTCCCCTTGCCGCTGAGCTGACCGGCTTTGAGCGTCAGATCGCTGACGGAAGCGGAGCCGGATTCCGGCTGCGCGCTGAACGATACGCCGAGCGAAGCCGTCTCGCCCACCGTATCCTGAAGTTGGGCAAGCCCCCAGCGCATATCCGCGAACTTGAGGCTCAAAGTCCCGGCAAACGGCGATGACGCGGCGGCGCGGCGCACGTCGGCTTTCACGCCTACCGTGCCCGCCAGCTCACGGAACGGCGAATCCGTCAGCAACGCCGCCACGGGCGGGAACTGCGCCAGCTTGCGCAGCGAAGGCATATCCAGCCGGAGTGCCGCCGCAAGTTTGCCCGTCGCCGTTTCCAGCGAAGCGTCGCCAGCCAGAGCGAGCCATTCCGACTCCACGCGCAACGCCTTCACCGTGAGCGTTTCCGCCGTTTCGGAGGCTTCAACATGCAGACTGATCGGCACTTCGCCGGAGCGTTCGCCTTCTTTGCCGTTTTTTGCGGCCTGATTGGCGGACATGGCCTTCCGGACAAACGGGCCGCCGAGGTTCACGGTCGCATCGGCCGTTACGGAAGGCTCGGAAAGCAGGGACCGCACGGCAAGCGTCCACGAAGACGCCACGTCCAGACGGGCATCCGGCTGCGCCGCATCCAGCACGATTCCCGGCACCGCGGCCTTCAGCACCAGCCCGGGCGCATCCAGCGTTCCGGACAGCGCGGCCTCAAGATTCGCCGAAGCCAGCGGCAGCCCGGCCTGAGCCTCACCCGTCAACGCGGCGACAAGCCGCATCAACGCATCGGGATCGCTCAACAAAACGGACAGATCGCCGCCGACCTTCGCATCATCGAAAAAGAGCCCGTGCCCGGCAACCAGCCCGCCCGGCACCTCCGCCATCAGCTCGGGCACGGAAAACCGC
>NZ_JH114232.1:754224-759837 GCF_000224655.1 Bilophila sp. 4_1_30 | reverse complement strand
TGGGCATCCTGCGCCCCCTGCGCCTCGTCTCCGCCATTTCCGGCAGCGCGAGGGACGGCAAGCCGCAGATCCAGCCCCACCGCCGCGTCGGGCCGCTCTTCGGGCTGCGGTCGCTTCACGCCGTCCGACAGCCAGCTTCCCTCGTTGCCGAGGCTCAGGGCGCCGGAGAGGGCCAGCAAAGGCTCAGCCGCCCCCTCAGCCTTCTCAGTTTGTGGGCGGTACAGCGTGGACTCCAGCTCACTCCGGAAATCCGTCAGCGGACCGGTGCCTTCCAGCGTCGCCTCAATGGGGATACCCGCCACGGCCTGCCCGAGCCGGAACCGCTCGATGCGCAGTTTTCCGACCGTCGCCAGCTTCAAATACCCCGCAATGTCCGAAGCCAACGGCTGCAAGAAGGAGGGCCGCAGCAGATCCAAGGGATCGGACGGCGGAGGCGGGGGATCGGCGGGCGGGAACTCAGGCACACGCAACATACTGGCATCGAGGACACTCAATTCCTCCACCAGCAGATGCCCTCGCAGCAACGCACCGACACCGATGTGCAGCGTGGCTTCGGGCACATCCAGCCAAACGCCCTGCCCGTCCGCAAGCCGCACATCCCGCAGGTGCAGAGAAAACGGCAGCGGACCTTCCAGCGAGCCGATCTGAGCTTCAATGCCCACATTTTTCAGAACGGAAACAGCCGTATCCGCGATCCAGCGCTCTCCGGGCTGGGTGCGCAGAAATACCATGCCCCCGGCAAGGGCAAAAAACAGGACAAGGACAAGCCCGAGCAGGCTCCAGCCAAGGATGCGCCCGGCGCGCCGAAGGGAGGGAGGTACGGTCATCAGAACGCCTGCCCTATGCTGAGGTAAATCTGGAACGCCTTATTGTTGTCGCGGTCCTGCAACGGCGTGGCGATGTCGAGCCGGATGGGGCCGATCAGCGTATAATACCGGAAACCAAGGCCCACGCCCCACGAAAGATCGCGGCCCCAGTCGGGCATGGTGGTCTCATAGACCATGCCGCCATCCACGAACGGCACGATGCCGAACGACTCGGTGATCCTGAACCGGGCCTCAAGGCTCACGTCCGTAAAGGAGAGCCCGCCGAGCGGATCGCCGTTCCTGTCATGCGGGCCGAGCGACTGGTACTTGTAGCCGCGCACCGAGCCGCCCCCACCGCTGTAAAAACGCAACGAGGCCGGAATATTCCGGACATTTTCACCGGTGAGGCTTCCCGCGGCGGCGCGTCCGGCGAGCACAAGCCGATCCCACCCCGGAGACCAGTAGCCGCTGGCGTCCAGCCGGGTGCGCACGGTGGTCAGAGGGCCGTTGAACGTGCCCGTATACGGCGTCACCTCGAGGGTCACCCGCGTCCCGGTGGTCGGGTTCAGCAGGCTGTTGGTCGTATCCCGGCGCACGGACAGGGGAAAACCGAGCAGGCTGTACGTCCGCCTGCCCCGGTAGTTGTCCTTGAGGCTCCCCGCTTCCACCGAAACGCGCGCGCTGGCCCACCAGTTGCGCCAATCTTTGCGGAAGCGCCGCTCAAGGCCCGCCGCGAAAGACAAGGCACTCTGGTCGTAGGCGTCGGTCGTCTCGTTGATGGCCCACGCCTCGCCCACCAACGCCTGATCCCGGATGCCGAAGGCCGGTTTACGGAACGAGGCGTTCAGCGACTGCGAGTCTTCAGAAATAGGGGCGGTCACGCGGAGCTGTTCCCCGCCGCCGAACAGGTTGCGGTTCTCCCACGCCCCGCGCACACCGAAACCCGTATCCGTCGAATACTGCAAGCCGCCGCTCACGGTACGCGGCGGCGCATCGCGCACGGTAAGGCTTACCGGGGTGGTCCCGTCGCTCGTCATCCAGATCGGCATGTCAGAGCCAGCCGCCTTCTTCCCGGTTCCCCCCGCCGGAGGGTCTGCCGGAGGAGCCGAGGAAGGTGCATCGGCAGAATCCCCCAGAGGCAGCTCTGAAAAACCGGCCTCGGCAAGCGATCTGTCCGTCCACCCCGCCGACTTCGCCTGTTCGGGAGAAAGGCGGGCGGGTTTCATATCAATGGCGCTGAACAGGCCGGTTTCCTGCAACGTGGTCCTGTATTCCTTCAACAGGTCGTCGTTCCAGTACTGCCCTTCAATCCACGGGCTCAGCTTGTTGAGATAATCCTCGTTGACCGCCGGAGCGCCGGGCGCATCGGGGTTGTCGGCCGGCCTGACGTTCTCTTCCTTGATCAGCACCGGCCCCATGCGCAGGAGCGGACCGGTTTTGATGAGCACGTCCGCTTCAAGGGTATGGGTGGAACGATCGATGATGTACCGGGCCTTGCCCTGTTCCGCGAGCGGATAGCCCGCCTTGCGCATGGCCGTCACCACCGAGGTAACGGCGTTGAGTACGGTCTGCGCCTCGGCGGGGCTTCCTTTGGCGAGCCCGAACGCTTCCAGCGTATCAGGAGCGTTTTCCATAAAATCGACGCCGCGGACGGACTCGGGCAAATCCTTGTCCACAGGTTCGCCCTCTGGCCCGGTGCGCTCGTAACGCAGCTTCGTCGGCCCTATCACATACCGTTCGCCGGGCCTCAGCGTGATGGAGGCTTCCGGGGGCTGCGCCTCCCAATTGATGTGATGGCGCACCGTACCGTCATAGTACCCCTGCGAATGCAAAATCTTGCGGGCCGTTTCCACATCTTCGAGGGCCCGGCGCTCAAGCCCCACGCGGCTGTCGGGGAGATCGTCATGCAGCCAGACAAGCTGGCTGTTCTCCCGAAGTTCCGAAACAAGATCGCCGTTCTGCGGGTCGGACTGGAGCCTTACGCTGTAGCGTATCGTCTTTTTGGCGGGATTGGGAGCCTCATCGGTCATGGGCTGCAGCGTATCCTGCTTGTTCCCCGAACCGAAAAGGCAGCCGGACAACAGCAGACACAGGGCGAATCCCACTGCATACGCACGGATCGCCCCATTCCGGAAAACAGAACGGACAGCCTTGCGGCACCATGAACAAAGTACGGATACGAGCATGACGGCATAATGAATTCGGGAGCAACGGACGTCAAGATGATAATCTCCACGGGCAGGGGCGTGTCCCCCGCACAAACGGGTTTCCCTTTTCCATTTCCACTTTGGACCTTTCCCGTAATGGATTGCGTAAAAGAGGAAACTGGAGCCAACCCTCTGTCGACAAAAAAGATAAAGCCATTCTCCCCTCATAGCCTCCCTCACCGTCCAAGATTCTTTTTATATAAATATATCAATATATTAAAAAATATACTTTCGTTTTGCACAGTTTTTTCTCCCCGTTCTAAAAAAATCGTCTGTTTACTTATACTCAACAAAGGCTTAGACGCTTTAGAATAGCAAAAGCGTCTTTTCCGTTCGGGAAGCCGCGCTCGCCGGAGGAGGGCGGGTACGGTCACGACGCCGTAACCTTCGATTTGCAGGAGAATGAGTCCCGTGATGGAACAGTTGACCAAAATCGTGTCCGAAATCAATGGGTTTCTGTGGGGAATGTACTGCCTGATTCCGCTGTTGTGCGGCGTGGGCATTTACTTTACCCTGAAACTGGATTTCATCCAGATCCGCCGTTTCGGCCTTGCCGTTAAGTCGACATTCGGCGGACTGACCCTGCACGGCGAACGGGCCGGAAAGCAAGGCATGAGTTCTTTCCAGTCCCTCGCCACCGCCATCGCCGCGCAGGTGGGCACAGGAAACCTCGCGGGCGCTGCGACCGCCATCGCCATGGGCGGCCCCGGAGCCATCTTCTGGATGTGGATCGCGGCCTTCTTCGGCATGGCCACCATCTTCGCGGAAGCCGTGCTCGCCCAGACCTACAAGACCACGGACGATCAAGGCCATGTCACCGGCGGCCCCGCCTACTACATCTCAAAGGGCCTCGGCAGTAAAAAACTGGCGGCCTTTTTCTCCATCTCCATCATCATCGCGCTCGGGTTCATCGGCAACATGGTCCAGTCCAACTCCATCGCCGATGCCTTCCAGACCGCCTTTTCCCTGCCTCCGCTGCTCATCGGCGTAATCATCTCCGCGCTCGCCGCGTTCGTGTTCTTCGGCGGCATGGGGCGCATCGCCGCCTTTACCGAAAAGGTCGTGCCCATCATGGCGGCACTCTACCTGCTCGGCGGGCTTATCGTCCTGTTAGCCAACGCCTCCCATATCATCCCGGCTTTGAAGATGGTCTTCGTGGGCGCGTTCGATCCCGCCGCCGCCACGGGCGGCATCATCGGCGCGGGCGTCAAGGAAGCCATGCGCTACGGCGTGGCCCGCGGCCTGTTCTCCAACGAGGCGGGCATGGGCTCCACCCCGCACGCCCATGCCGTCGCCAAGGTGAAGTATCCCGCCCAACAGGGCTTTGTCGCCATCATCGGCGTTTTCGTGGATACCTTTATCGTGCTGAATATGACCGCCTTCGTCATCTTCGTGACCAACTCCATCGACGGCTCCACCACCGGCATCGCTCTGACCCAGAAGGCTTTTGAAAGCGGCCTCGGGTCCTTTGGCATCACCTTTGTGGCAATCTGCCTGTTCTTCTTCGCTTTCTCGACCATCATCGGCTGGTATTTCTTCGGCGAGCAGAACATCAAGTACCTGTTCGGCACCAAGGGCACGACGCCGTATCGCCTCATCGTCATGGGCTTCATCGTGCTTGGTTCCGTGCTGCAAGTGGACCTCGTGTGGGAGCTGGCCGACATGTTCAACGGCCTTATGGTCCTTCCCAACCTCATCGCCCTCATCGGGCTTTCCAAGATCGTCAGCATGGCGCTCAGAGACTACGACGCGAACAATCCCCGCTGACCCTCCCGCAGCCCAAACGCCAAAGCCCGCCGGACAACCGGCGGGCTTTTTGCATTGTTCCGCCCGGTTACGGGAGCGCATGAGAGTTTTCAACGCTAATTCATTATAATCATTGAAGACAACATCTGCCTGCCGCACACTGAAACCAGTTCAGGAGCATAACACCCTTCAGTGAGGATACAAGGAATGACACAGGAAGCCGCCAAAAAAGAACGCGTGGCCAAGGTTATTGAAGTGTTGAACAAGGCTCGGAGCATGGAACTGTATGCCGTGCATCAGTACATGAACCAGCACTACAATCTGGATGACCTGGACTATGGCGAATTCGCCAGCAAGATCAAATTGATCGCCATCGACGAAATGCGCCATGCCGAACAGTTTGCCGAACGCATCAAGGAATTGGGCGGCGAGCCGAACAGCGAGCTGTCTTCCAAGATCACGAAAGGGCAGAAGGTTATGGACGTATTCCCCTTCAACGTGAAGGTGGAAGACGACACCATCGAAACCTACAACAAGCTGCTGGAAACCTGTCGCACCAACGGCGACAGCGTGAGCGCCCGCCTGTTCGAACGTATCCTGGATGAAGAACAGGTCCACGACAATTATTTCTGCAACATGGCCAAACACATTGAAACGCTTGGGAATACCTATCTCTCCAAGATCGCGGGCAGTGACTCTCCCGAAATTCCGAGCCGCGGCTTCGTCGACGCCGAATAAGCCCTCTCCCCGGAGCGCCTTCATCCCCTCCGAAGGCGCTTCCTTCCATACCCCTCGCAAAGAGCCCGTGCCGATTGCTCCTCCTCGGCACGGGCTCTTTGTATTAAAAGATTGGA
>NZ_JH114232.1:737205-753884 GCF_000224655.1 Bilophila sp. 4_1_30 | reverse complement strand
GGTTCCAACCCTTTCTTCAGAAAGGGCCTCCCTCCCCTCCCCAATCTTCACATCTTCACCGAACACGCGCCCCCGCCTCCCGGCGAAACCGGAAAATGCGGGCGGGCGGTACGTTGTGCCATACCTGGCTGGAACCGATGCACCGGAAGCCGTCCTTGAGAAAGGCGTTCGCCTTGCGCCACGAGTAGGTGTACTGGATGAGCAGGCCGCCTTCGTGCAGCACTTCAAACATGGCGCTGATGATCTGGTTACGGACGCGCTCATTCAGGGAAAGGAGGGGCAGGGAGGAAACGATGCAGTCCACCTGCCGATCTCTGGGGAGACAGTCCGCAAGCCAGCGGGCGTCCGCCTCAAGAATCGCCAGTTGCGGGAAACGCTCCCGCAATAGGCTCACCATAACCGGGGACTGCTCCACCACAACCAGACGCCGGGGGGCAATGCCCGCATCAAGCAACTGCCGGGTCACGGTCCCCGTGCCCGCCCCAAGTTCAACCACCAGCCCGTCCCCCTTGCGGGGAGCGAAGGCGGCCATGCTCCGGGCAAGGGGCATACCGCTCGGGCATACCATGCCAACACTCCGCGGTGAACGTACCCATGCCCGGACAAACGCCGAAGAGGTGTCCATCCACTGGCGAAACGACCGAAAAGCCGGAATCGGAAAAAACATGCAGCAAACCTCGCGCTGTGTCATCGCATGGTATTTATGAAACACCAGTAAGACAGGCTTCGTCCATGATTTCCGTCCACTCTAAGCGGATCAGGGAGCCCCCCTGCGGAATGCCTTGTAGCCGAGGCCGAATTTCCGCATCCTCAGCCCCATGACCCGTTCACTAATGCCGAGCGCCTGCGCGGCATGTCCCATGTTGCCGCGGTGTTCCTGGAGGGCCTCGGTAATAAGCTGCCGCTCCAGCTGCTCAAGCGCATCGGGCAGCGTCCCCCGCAACGAGCAAAGCGCGCAGGGGGCCTGCATGGCGGGCGGAAGGAGATCCGGGCGGATCAGGCCGTCCGTGGTCAGGATGACAGCCCGCTCGATGACGTTTTCCAGCTCCCGGATGTTGCCGGGCCACGAGTGGGCCAGCAGCAGCGCCTCAGCCTCGGGCGCAACCCGGAGCCCCCGTTTGCCTATCTTATGGCCATACTTTTCAAGGAAGTTCTCGACGAGCAGAGGAATGTCCCCCTGCCGTTCCCGCAGTGGAGGCATAGAGACGGGAAACACGTTCAGCCGGTAATACAGGTCCCTGCGGAACAGCCCGTCCTTGACCATCTGCTCGAGATTCCGGCTCGTGGCCGCCACGACGCGCACGTCCACCTTGCGGGTTTCCATGCCGCCGAGCCGCTCGAATTCCTGCTCCTGCAACACGCGCAGCAGCTTGACCTGTGTGGAAACGGCAAGCTCGCCGATCTCGTCAAGGAACAGCGTGCCGCCGTCCGCTGCCTCGAAACGCCCTTTCCGCATACCGACGGCCCCGGTAAAAGCCCCTTTTTCGTGCCCGAAAAGCTCGCTCTCGATAAGCCCTTCCGGCAAGGCCGCACAATTGATCTTGATGAAGGGGTGCCCGGCGCGCGGGCTGCCCGCATGGATGGTATTGGCGGCAAGCTCTTTGCCCGTGCCGCTCTCGCCGAGCAGCAGGACCGTGGCGCTGGTCGGGGCCACCTGTGCAAGCTGCGTCAGGACGGCCCGCAGCCCCGGCGAGCGCCCCACGAACATTTCCGGGCGGGACCGTTCCCGCAGGACGTCCAGCAGGCGCCGGTTTTCCTCCAGCATCCGGTGGCGCTCCTGCCGGTTCTTCACGGCCTTGGAAATCAGCGAAGCCAGCACGCTCAAAAGGCGCATGTCCTCTTCGAGCGCTTCGGAGGCCGCGAACAGCCTGTCGGCGGACAGCGCGCCGATGACCCGGCCTTCCATTTTGACCGGCACGCAGATGAAGGAAACGGCCTCTTTGCGGCTGCGGCTCCCGGTCCGGTTCAGGAACAGCGGCTCCACGAGCACGTTGGGGATGACCAGCGGCTTGCCGCTTTCGATGACCTTGCCGGTGATGCCCTCTCCGAGCTTGTAGCGGCCTTTGCTCTGCGCCTCCGCCGACATGCCGTAGGCGGCTTCAATGGCGATCTCGCCATGTGCCTCGTCGAGAAGCGTGATCACGCCGCGCATCATGCCGGTATGTTCGGCCATGACCTCAAGCACGGTTTCGAGATTGTCGGACAAGTCGGAAGCGCTGTCCAAAATCTGCAAGACCTCGAACAGCAGACGGAGTTCCTTGACCTCATTACGGACCTGCACGAACCGACTCCTTAGCTTGAAAAAAGCGGAGGCGAGAGCCTTTCCGGAAAAGCCGTTCCTCCCCCACGCCCTTGTCCGCCTTGCAATCCACTGGCTGGGAGGCGGGCAGGAGGGAAACGGCACATTTTATTTTTGCCTCAACCTCCGGTTCGCCCAGACGAGGAACTCCACGAGGTTGAACACATGAATCAGCTTGGCGTCCTGCGAAGCAACAGCCTGCTTGAGCCATGCCAGCGCGCCGGGTTTGTACCCGTTGCCGTCGATGAGCAGGAGGATCTCGCGCTCGGGCATGGCCTGTATGCAATTCAGATACAGATAGGGGAATTTTTCGTCCACGCTGCCCTGTGACTGCTGCCATTTACACTCAATGCGGATGGCGAGCCCGCGGGAGGCCGAGACGGCCAGGAACTCCGTCACCCCCCGGTGCCCGTAAATGGACTGGTAAGGCACCCGCCGCACCAGCAGATCGGGCACGGGGACGCCGGGCAGCGTGCTCCCTGAGGCGATCTTTTCGTACTCGGCAAAAGCCACTTCGCGGAAGCCGTGCGAGGCGAACGCCTGCCGCACCTGCTGTTCAAGGATATTGCCCTGCCTGTTGGCAATGGCGCCGCCCTGCTCCGTAGTCATGGGAACACCGCCAGAAGTTCGCGCGCGGCCCCGCGCCGCGCGCCGTTGCAACTGATGAACCGCTGCACCGGGAACGATTCCAGCCGGGCATCGGCATAAAGCTCGCGGATAAGCGGCACATCGTGGTTGCTCAGGACCACTGGCACGCCCCGTTTCGCCGCGGCGGACGCCTCGGAGGCCAGATCAATCTGCTCCTGAACGCCGAACCCGCCGCCGGTGTAGCTGGTAAAATTCGCCGTGGCGGAAACCGGCGCATAGGGCGGGTCGCAGTACACCACATCCCCCGGACGCAGCGCGGCGAACGTGGACCGGAAATCCTGCACGGCGAACGCCACGTCGCACCCGCGAAGCTTGTCCAGAAAGGCCGTCAATTCCCGCTCGGGGAAATACGGGGCTTTGTACTTCCCGAACGGCACGTTATAAATACCTTTGCTGTTGTAGCGGACAAGCCCGTTATAGGAATGGCGGTTGAGGTACAGGAAAAGGACGCTCCGTTCTTCGGCGTCCGAAGAGGCGTTGAAGGTTTCCCGCAGGCGCAGGAACGCTTCCTGCGTATTGTTGCCCGGCGTGAACAGGGCCCGCGCCTCCGCGATGAACCGTTCCCCGTCCCGCCGCAGCGTCCGGTACAGCCCTATGAGATCCGCATTGAGATCGCACAGCAGGTAGGACGCGAACCCCGCGTTCAGGAACACGGCCCCGGACCCCACAAAGGGCTCCACAAGGCGCGCCCCCGCAGGGATGCTCGGCAAAAGGCGGTCCAGAAGGCGGTATTTGCCCCCGGCCCATTTGAGAAACGGCCTCGTCAAATCCATAAGGAACCCCAAAAAAAGCTGTCCGTCGCCCGCCGTAACGGGCAAAAAATGACGCCGAAGGCTGATGCCGCCCCCATGTGGGCGGCGCGCCGCAGCGGCGGCATATTGGCTGCGCAAAGAAAGACAGAGAAGTACAGGTTACGGAAAAAACAAGCAAGTCTTCTCATTGGCGACGGGATACGCCGGGAACCGATGCCCGCGAAAGAAGCTTGCGTCTCCCCTTGTTCCGGTTGTAACATGTCAATCTCATTCCATCCACGCCATGCCAAGGATTCTGAATGGACATCTCACAGCGCAACCTCCTCGAACTGGCCATGAGCAGCCTGCCCACGGGGCTGTTCATCTGCGACAGGGACGGCATCATCCGGTTCATCAACGACGCCTACGCCAACTACCTGCGCGTCCGCCCGGAAGACGCCATGGGCCGCCACATTACGGATTTCATCCCCGATTCCGGCATCCCGGCGGTCATCGCTTCCGGCGAGCCGGAACTCGGCGCATGGCGGAGCATACAGGGCAGCGAAAGGAAGATCCTCGTCAACCGCATCCCGCTCCGCGACCAGGACGGGCACGTCATCGGCGCGTTCTCCCTGACCCTGTTCGATACCCCGGAACAGATGCAGGCACTGCTCCAGCGCGTGGATTTCCTCGACAAGAAGGTCAATTCCTACGCCCGGCGCATCAAGAGCGCCCTCCGGGCAAGCCATACCATCAATTCCATCCTCGGCAACAGCCCCGCCATCACGGCGTTCAAGTCCTATCTGCTGCGCTACGCGCGGACCGAATCGCCGGTCCTCATCCTCGGCGCGACCGGAACCGGCAAAGAACTGGCGGCCAGCGCGATCCATATGGCGAGCAACCGGCCCGACGGCCCCTTCGTCAGCATCAACTGCGCGGCCATCCCGAAGGAGCTGTTCGAGTCGGAAGTCTTCGGCTACGTGCCCGGGGCCTTCTCCGGCGCGCACAAGGACGGCAAAATCGGGCAGATCGAACTGGCCGATCAGGGCACCCTGTTCCTCGACGAAGTGGGGGATCTTCCCCTGCACGCGCAGGTCAAGCTGCTCCGGGTGCTGGAGGAGAAAACCCTCTCCCGGCTCGGATCGTCGCAGCCCCGAGCCGTGGATTTCCGGCTTGTCGCCGCGACCAACCGCGACCTCAAAAAAATGATCGCGGCGGGGACGTTCCGCGAAGACCTGTACTACCGCATCAACCCCATGACCCTCAACCTTCCGCCCCTGAGCGAGCGCGTCGAGGACATCCCGCTGATCGTGCGCGATGTCCTCAACCGCATGGGGGGCGAGAGAGTCCGGTGCACGGAAAGCGCCATGAACGCGCTCATGCGCTATCCGTGGCCCGGCAACATCCGCGAACTGCGCAACGTGCTCATCCGGGCCCTGAGCCTGTGCCAGGACAATCAGATCACGCTGACGGATCTGCCCTCCGAACTTCGCCAGCAGGCCGTCACGGAATCGGCGGGCACGGACGGGAAACTCCAGTCCGTCGTCAAGAACAGCGAAGCGCAAACCATCCTCCTCGCCCTCGGCGATCACCACTGGAACGTCGCCAAGACGGCCCGCGCCCTGGGCATCTCCCGGGCCAGCATGTATGAAAAGATGCGTAAATTCAGCATCAAGAGGCCGCCGAACGGGTTTTAACGTTTTTTGTGAATAAAATATCTATTTATCTATAAATGTCCTGTTTTTCAGGCATGTTAGCCTTACATGCCTGAAAAACAGGACATTCTTTTATCAAAAATCCATTTCCATTTGCCCTGTATTCAGATTCTAACCATATTGAGAATATGGTTATTTTTATTCAATGCGCACAGGAAAACACATGGCACACCTATTGATATAAAAAGAACAATCTTAAGGGCCCTCGCGTCAAATGGAGTGTATTTCCCCACCTGCCAATCCGCACATGTCTTTGGAAAGGAGACAGTATGCAAGCGTCGAACCTGCAACAGGAAGCGAATCTGATTTCCCGGATGGAACGTATGCCGCTCAACAAGGCCCTCCTGACACTTGTCGGGCTGCTTTCGTGGTGCTGGGTCATGGAAGCCTTCGATCTCGGCATGATCGGCCAGGTTGTGGCCGTCCTCAAGAAAATATGGGACCTCGACGCCAGCACGCTCGGCCTGCTCGGTTCCTGTTCCACGGCGGGGGTCGTCATAGGTACGGCTTCGGCGGGCTTCCTGACCGACCGTTTCGGGCGCAAGCGCATCCTGCTCTGGGGCGTCTTCATCTTCACGTTCTTTACATTGATCGGCAGCCTCTACGAAAACCTCGCGTGGATCGTCACCATGCGCTTCATCGGCGGGCTCGGGGCCGGGGCCGTCTTCCCTCTCCCCTACCTGATGCTTTCCGAAATCGCCCCGGCCAAGCACCGCGGCATCCTCGTCTGCATCTGCAACGCCATCCTGACGGCCTCCTATCTGCTTCCGACGCTCTGCGGCTCGTGGGCCATCAACAATTTTTCGCTGGACGTCGCGTGGCGCGTGCCGTTCATCGTGGGCGGGCTCCCCATCGTCACGATTTATTTCCTGCACCGCTGGCTCCCCGAATCCCCGCGCTGGCTGATGCGGCGCGGACGCCATGACGAAGTGCGCCAACTCGTGGAACGCCTCGAAAAGAGCGCGGGCATCGAGCACGACGACACCTTCATCAACCCCGACGTGCTCCGCAGCCTTGAACAGGCCGCCGCTGCCGAACGCACCCGCACCGGCGCTTCGTGGAAGGCCCTGTTCCGCGCCCCCTACCTCTCCCGCTCCCTCGTTTCGTGGAGCATGTACTCCGCCGGGCTGATCACATGGTACGTCGTGATGGTCTATGTGCCCACCATCCTTACCACCTACGGGTTCCAGCTTTCCAACTCAGTCATCCTGACCGGCTGCATGATGGTCATCGGCGGCGCGGGCTCCGTCGTCATCGGCCCGCTGGCCGACAAGTACGGCCGCAAGCCCATCTGGAGCCTCTACGTCATCATCACCATCATCAGCCTGTTCCTGCTCACGTCCACGGATTCCATCCCCATGCTGCTGTTCATCGGCTCGTTCGTGGCCTTCTTCGGCACGGGCATCATGCCCGTCTGCAAGGTCTACATCGCCGAACAGTATCCGACCGAACTGCGCGGCGTCGGCACCGGCTTCGGCGAGGCCGTGTCCCGCGTGGTCGGCGGCGTGCTCGCCACCTATTATCTGGCGTTCTTCCTCTCCGTCGGCGGCGTCAAGGGCGTGTTCACCTTCATGGCCGTGGCTTTCGCCATCGCCATCATCGCCCTGTGGATCTGGGGGCAGGAAACCGCCCGGCGCAGCGTCGAGGACACGTCCGCGGCACCTCAAAAGTAACCCATGCGCCCCGGCACCTTCCCCTTGGGGCCGGGACGCCGACAAGGCAGGTTCTTCCATGTTCGATACGCTGTATTCCATCACCATCACACAGGCCGCAGCCGCGTTGCGCGCGGGGGAATTGACCTCGGCGGCGCTCGTCAGGCACGCCCTTGAGGCTGTCCGCCTCCATGACGGCACCCTCAACGCCATGCTGCGCGTCTCCGCTTCGGCGCTTGAGGAAGCGGAGCGCTGCGACGCGGAAGCGGCTCAGGGTTCCTTCCGGGGGCCGCTCCACGGCATCCCCCTTGTGATCAAGGACAATATCGACGTGCGCGGCTTGCCCACCACAGTGGCGAGCCCCCTGTTCACCCACGCGGCTCCGGCAAAGGCCGACGCGGTCGCCGTGGCCCGCCTGCGCGCCGCCGGGGCCGTCATCTTCGGCAAGACCAATCTGGACGAACTCGCCGCCCATGTCAGCGGCAGGACGTCCTGCTTCGGCCCAACGGTCAACCCGTGGCATCCCGAGCGCCGTCTCAGTCCCGGCGGCTCCTCAAGCGGGACCGCGGCGGCCGTCGCAGCCGGCTATTGCCCCGGGGGGCTCGGCACGGACACCGGCGGCTCCATCCGGCTTCCGGCGGGCTGGTGCGGCCTGTACGGCATCCGCTCCACCCAGGGGCAAAGCGATATCTCCGGCATCTACCCCCGAGCCGCAAGCCTCGATACCGTGGGGGCAATGGCCCGTTCCGCCCGGGACATAGACCTTCTGCTCCAGATCCTCGCCGATCCTCCCCTGCGCGACACATTGCGGGCGTCCGCCCCCATCCGGTACCTCCGCATCGGCGTTTTCCCCGATCTCGTCCGCGCGAAGGGCTCTCCGGAAGTCATCGAGGCCTATGCGGAGGCCGTGGGCCGCTGGGAAGAGTTCGGGGAGTGCATCCCCGTCGGCCTGCCGCTGCTGGACGATCCCGCCGTGGTGGATTCGGTAGGGACCATCCGCAGTTACGAGTTCGCCCGCGACATCCGGAAGGATATCGAAGGCAACCCCTTCGCGGGCAAAATGCACCCCGTGCCGCTGGCCGACTACAAGAATGGCCAACAGGCGACGCCCGAAGCCTACCACGCCGCCCTGCTCCACAAGCAGGCTCTTTCTAGGCAGGTCGACGCCTTCTTCGCCTCGCTCCAAGTGGATTTTCTGCTGCTGCCGGTGGCCTTCTCCACCGCCCCGTCCATAGACGCCCCGCAAGAGGCCTTCACAGCGGGCCGGGCGCTGGTCAATCTGTTCAGCGTCGCCGGAGTCCCTACCCTCGTGGTCCCCGGAGAGCTGACGGCGGGCGGGATGCCGTTGGGCATACAGCTTGTCGGCCCGGCCCTGAGCGAACGCCTCCTTTTGGATGCGGGCACCGCCTATGAAACGACCTACGGACCTTTCCCCACACCGCCCTTGGTATCTGCATAACCATATGCTTTCATTGAGTGAAAGTAACATTTCAAACGGAATATCGTTCCAAATCGTTCCAAAAGGAACATTTTGAACGGTCGACATTGCGACAGAATCTCTTTTTATCATCTTAATACAGTATAATTATTAACTAAACAGCAAAATGCGCATCCCAAATGATGCGCCTTTTGCTGTTTATCTATCCAGACAGCTCTCCAGACATGTCCGGATATATAAACACTTATACAGTCCATCCTAAAAGAGACATGACAGACATCAAGGAGCATCTTATTAGAATACATACGGAAAAAGCCAGCTACCCCTCAGCAAGTTCTTTTATGCACATTATGGTATGTTATTTGCTAAAAAAAGTACAATCGACAACCGACGATGCGCGCCATGCGAAAAGGAGACTCATGTGGAACAATTTCTTACCTACTTCCCCTCAGCCTTCTCATGGGGCAACCTCGCCGTACTCATACTGGGTTCAGCCGGGGGGTTGTTTTTCGGAGCCATGCCGGGGCTGAGCCCCACTATGGCCGTCGCGCTGCTGGTTCCCTTCACCTTTTATCTGCCTGCGGATACCAGCCTGATCCTTCTTGGCGCCGTGTACACCAGCGCTGTGGCGGGCGGCTCCATCTCGGCCATCCTGCTGAGCATTCCCGGAGCGCCTTCAAGCATCGCCACGCTGTTCGACGGGTATCCGATGGCCAAGCAGGGACGGGCCCAGGAAGCCCTCTACACCGTTTTTGTAAGCTCCCTTATCGGCGGCGTATTCGGCGTGCTGGTCATGATCCTGTTCTCCCCCCCGATGGCTGAATTCGCCATGCGCTTCGGGCCCTCGGAACTGTTCTGGACAGCCATCTTCGGCATCACCGTCATCACGGGGCTCTCCTCCGGGGCCATGCTCAAGGGGCTGTTCGGCGGCGCGCTCGGCATGTTGCTGTCGACTGTAGGATACAGCACCCTGACCGGGGAACCCCGTTTCGTCATCCACGAAGCGCTCAACGGCGGCATTGCCCTCGTGCCCGCGCTCATCGGCCTGTTTGCCGTCCCCCAGATCATCGATCTGATGGCGGATTCGCATGTCCTCCTCGAAAAACTGACCTTCAAGCCACAAAAGGGTATGCTGAGGCAGGTGATCAAGGCACATCGGCGCTACCTGCGCACGCTGGGCATCGGCAGCCTCATCGGCACCATCATCGGCGTCATCCCCGGAGCGGGTGGGCAAGTCGCCGGGCTCATGTCCTATGACCAGACCAAGAAGTTCGACAAGAATCCCGATCGGTTCGGAACCGGCGATCCGGAAGGCGTCTGCGCTGCGGAAAGCGCGAACAACGCCACAGTCGCCCCCGCCATGATCCCGCTGCTCACGTTGAGCATCCCCGGCAGCCCCACCGCGGCGGTACTCCTCGGCGGCCTGCTCATCCACGGCCTTTTCCCCGGCCCCGACCTGTTCACGGAAAAGGCCGACATCACATACACGTTCATCAGCGGCCTGCTCCTTGCCCAGTTCTTCATGTGCTTCTTCGGGCTGCTGGCCTCCCGTTACTCGCATCTCGTGGCCAATGCGCCGAACTACATGATGTTCGCCGCCGTCATGATCCTGTGCGTGTTCGGCTCATATTGCGTGCAGAACAGCTATGAAGACGTGATCCTCATGTTCATCCTCGGAGTCCTCATGTTCGTGCTCGCCAAGTTCGGGTTCCCGAGCGCGCCCATCGTGCTCGGCATCATCCTCGGGCCCATTGCCGAGGAGAATTTCCTGCGCGGCAAGATGATCGCCGACACCGACGTGGGCGTGTTCAGCTACTTCTTCACCGGCGGGCTCAACCTCGCGCTCATCGCCCTGTGCCTGCTCTCCCTGATCTGGGGTATCTATAGCGAAGTCAAGTACATGCGTAATCACTCCAGAAAGGCCGCAGCCGCCAATTAGCAGGAGCCACCCATGTTATATAAGGAATTCATAAGCGCGCTGGTGATGACCGGTATTGTAACCGCTTTCGCTATCCCCATGACCCAGCTCTCGGGGGAATCGCAGGTTGTCCCGCTCCTGCTGCTGATATGCATGGGGATCTTCAACGTGGGGCAGTACATCCTCGCCGGGCTGCGCTACGCGGCCAAAATCGACGTGAAGATGACCATGAGGGGCTATCCGCTCCGTCGCGTGGCCGTGCTCTTCGTCCTCACCGTCCTGTATCTGCTCTTCCTGGAAACCCTGGGCTTTTACATCGGCGCATTCCTCTATTTCATCGCCGCCTCGCTCATCGCCCAGCCCATGAAGATCACGCCGAAGCTTGCCGCCAAGCGTGTCGCCGTCTGCTTCGTCTGCATCGCCTTCTTGTATTGCCTGTTCACCGTACTGCTGGCCGTTCAGATCCCTAAGGGGATCTTTGGAATCTGACCTCCATTCACGGACACCCTTTTTACCTCAGGAGGACCCATGAGACGCCTTCTCGCCACCCTGTTCTGTGCAGCCATGCTGTTCGGCGCCACGTCGGCACAGGCCGCAAGCCCCGCCGACGCCTACCCCTCCGGCCCCATCAGCCTCGTGGTCTGCTATACCCCGGGCGGCGCGACCGATCTGCAGGCCCGCCTTTCCGCCCTTGTGGCCCAAGATCCGAAATATTTCGGCCAGCCCATCGTCATCCTCAACAAGCCCGGCGCGGGCGGCATGACCGGCTGGAACTGGATCATGGAACGCGGCAGCAAGGACGGCCTGACCATGACCGCCTACAACATGCCCCATTTCATCGCCCAATCCATCGTGAACAAGACGAAGTTCAGCGTGGATACCTTTGAACCGCTCGGCAACTGGGGCGCGGACCCGGCCGTCCTCATCGTTCCAAAAGACAGCAAGTTCAAGAGCGTCGCCGACCTCGTGGCATTCGCCAAGGAAAACCCCGGAAAGGTCACGATCAACGGCGCCGGGCTCTATGTGGGCCACCATATCGCCACGCTTCAGCTTCAAAAGGCCACCGGCGTAAAGATGAGCTATATCCCGGAAAAGGGCGGTACCGAAGCCATCCAGAACGTGCTGGGCGGCAAGGTCATGGCCGGTTTCAATAACCTCGCCGACGTGTACCGCTCGCAGGATCGCCTTACCATCCTCGCCATCGCCGACGTGAAGCGCCATGAATATCTGCCAGACGTGCCCACCCTCCAGGAACTCGGCTACAACGTGGACGACGCCAGCGTGAACTTCCGCGGGTATGCCCTGCCCAAGGGCGTCGATCCCTCCATCGTGGACAAGGCCGCCAAGATCGTGCCCGTCATGTTTCACGATCCCGAAGTCGTCAAGCGCATGAAGGACAGCGGCAGCCCCATGCTGATCATGGATCGCGCTCAGGTCCTGGAAATGTTCCAGAAGAAGCAGGAAACCCTGAAGGCGCTTCTCTCCGATCTCCGCAAGTAGGCCCCTCGTTTCTCGATTCCATCGCCACGAAACGCCGGAGGAACGTTCCTCCGGCGTTTTCCGTTTTCCCGCCCCCATACCGGCGGCATAGCCCGGACATAGGAACATCACGCGGCAGCCACGCTTTCCACATACGTTTTGCCGGATACACGGAATCGGCATATCCCCCCCTGTCGCGTCCAGCCAAAAAACGGTAATCTCCAGCCCGGCCAGCGCCTGCAATCATGCTTCCCAGACCGCATTTTTTGCGGGTGTGCACTTTTCCACGCATGTCTGCCCATACTGTCCGGATTTCCATACACAACTTCCGCCCAATGATCCGCTCAAGCCCCCTCCCGAAAGAGAGACACACAGCATCACAGGCAGTTACGGACCCTTTCGGGCATACCTGGACATGGCATATGAATTGCTTGTTCTTTTTATTGCAAAACAATCGGTTATCGGAGGTTTCACATGCATAAACTGCTTGGAGGGCTGTGTGCGGCCCTGTTGTTTCTGGCCGGCTTGCCCCAGATCGGGCACACCGCCGAGCCCGTCCCGTTGAAAACGGCATGGCTCGGAGAACATGAAGCCTTCGCGGCTTGGTATGCCAAACAAAAAGGCTGGGATCTGGAGGAAGGATTCCGTCTGAAAATGCTCTCGTACGATTCCGGAAAACAGCTTATGGCGGGCATGAACACGGCGCATTGGGAAATCGCCGCCTGCGGGGCCATTCCCGCGCTGACCGCATCGCTGGACAACCAGGCCGAAATTATCGCCATCGGCAATGACGAATCCCTGGCCACCGGCATCTATGCACGCAAGGACAGCCCCATCCTCGGGCATACCGGCTACAACGCCCTTTATCCCGAAATGGCGGGCACGGGCGGCACGGTACGCGGGAAAACCATCCTGTGCACCGCAGGCTCCTCCGCGCACTATACCGTGCACAAGTGGCTGGAAGCCCTCAGCCTGACTGAGAAAGACGTCACCATCAAAGATATGCCGTCCGAAGAAGCCTTGAAGGCGTTCCTGAACGGCGAAGGCGACGCCGTGGCCCTGTGGTCGCCGTATATCCTTGAGGCCGAACAGCACGGGCTCATGCCGGTCACGCTGTCCAGCCAGTGCGACGCCAGCCAGCCCACGCTGCTCCTCGCCAACAAGGCGTTCGCCAAGGAGCACCCCGCTCTCGTAACCGCATTTCTCAAGATGTATTTCCGCGGCATCACAGCCCTTCAGGAAACGCCGCGCGAACAGCTCATACAGGACTACCGGGCGTTCTATCATGCCTGGACGGGCCGGGATCTGCCTCCGCAGGATGCCGCGTGGGAACTGGCGAAACACCCCGTCTACGGATTGAAGGGGCAGCTCACGCTCTTTGATCCCGCCCAGAAGAAGCTGCATACGTGGCTTCAGGAACTGGCCTCGTTCGCGGGGGGCAAGAACCGCCTCAGCGACGTCACCGATGTCTATTTGAAGAAACTCGCCCAATAGCCCACACTCACGGTAAAAACCGAACGCCAGCCCTCTCCGGAAGGCTGGCGTTTTTTTGTATGGGATTGCCCCCTGAAACTGTCCATAAAACCAGACAAGCGAACAAACATGTCTTGATTCTCAGACAGTATTCTTTCGTCCCACTTTTTCGCAGTTTTTATTCAACGTCATAACATACTCTCATTCCTTTTCATTCCGCAACGTCGTACAAAAAATCACAACATGGCACTGTCATTGCTATAAAAAGAACAAAGTCACACAACCCGGGAATATTCTGAAACCTCTATCTCTCAGCGGAGACACTACAATGAGTCGCTTGGACAATTGCCTCACCGCCATCGTTGGCGACAAACTGCCCATTGAAACCGCACGGAAGACATTCTTCTTCCTGTTGGGCATTGCCGTCATGCTGATTGTCATCGCGCTCCCGTCTCCCTCCCCCTTCTATAAGGGCGAGGAAGCCATTCCGCTTACAGCGAATGCCAAGATCGTTATGGCCGTCCTTTGCTTCGCGGTCATCCAGTGGATGACCGAAGCCATCCCCTTTCCCGCTACGTCCCTTTGCCTGATCGTGTTCCTGCATATCATGGGCGTGGCGAGCTTCGACAAACTCGTTACATTGGGCTTCGGCAACAACGTATTGCTGTTCCTCATGGGTGCCATGGGCCTTTCCGCGGCCATGACGTCTTCGGGCCTCGCCCGGCGCTTCATGCTGTGGATGCTCACCAAGGTGGGGCGCCGCACCGACCGTATCGTGCTGGCCTTCATAGCCATCGGGACCATGACCTCCATGTGGGTCACGGACATGGCCGTCGCCGCCATGCTCCTCCCCCTTGGCGTAAGTATCCTGGAAAGCAGCGGCTGCAAGCCCCTCCAGAGCAATTTCGGACGCGCCCTCATGATCGGCATCGTCTGGGGCGCCCTTATCGGCGGCACGGCCACGCCCGCCGGCTGCGGCCCCAACGTGCTCGCCATGCAGTACGTCCGCGACATGGCTCATATGGATGTTTCCTTTGCCCAGTGGATGGCGGTGGGCGTCCCCGGCGCCATGATCATGGTCCCCCTCGGCTGGTTCTGCCTCATGAAGCTGTTCCCGCCGGAATTCCGTGAAATCCCCACGTCCCTCGAAAGCATCCGCGCCGAACTCAACTCCCTAGGCGGCCTGAACACCAAGGAAATACGCACCCTCGTCGTGTTCCTCACCATGGTTACCCTGTGGCTCGGCGGCTCCAATCTCGAACCCTACATCGGCTTCAAGGCTCCTGAAGGTTTCGTGGCCCTGCTCGGCTTCGTGCTCCTCTTCGTCCCCGGCCTGCGCGTCTTCGACGACTGGAAGGTAGCGGCCAAGAGCATCGACTGGGGCGGACTGGTCCTCATCGCGGGCGGCATTTCCGCGGGCATGATGCTCGCCAGCACCGGCGCGGCCCGCTGGCTGGCCTGGGGAATGCTCTCCGGCGTCGGCGAACTGCACCCCGTCCTGCGCGTCCTCGCCGTCATCGGCATGGTCGAACTGCTCAAGATTTTCTTCTCCTCCAACAGCGTCACCGGCGCCGTGGTCATGCCCCTCATCATCGCCCTCGCCATGGACATCGGCATGAACCCCTGGATTCTCGCCGGTCCCGCAGGCATCGCCACCAGCATGGCCTTCATCATGGTCACGTCCAGCCCCACCAACGTCATACCCTACTCTTCCGGGTACTTCCGCATCTCGGAATTCGCCAAGTCAGGTGTCGTCATGACCATCATCGGCATCCTCGCCGTGACCGCATCAGTGGCCATCTTCGGAAGATTCGCCAACATGAACATCTGGTAACTTTCTACGCAACTACGGCATATTGCCACCTACCATAGCAACAAACGCCACTCGGCATACAACGGAGGATTTCATGAAGACCGTCAGCGAACAGATGGAACTGGCCCGCAAGGCGCAAGCAATCGTCAACGACTACACGCAGGAACAGATCGACGAGATATGCCTCGCCATCGGCTGGGAAGTCTACGAAGACGAAAACATCGCCAAGCTCGCCAAGATGGCTGTGGAAGAAACCGGCTACGGCAACGTCCAGAGCAAGATAATCAAGCACAAGCGCAAGGTCGGCGGCGTGCTGCACGACATCAAGGGCGCCAAGAGCGTGGGCCTCATCGAACGCAATGAAGAGACCGGCATCTCCAAATACGCCAAGCCTGTGGGCGTGGTTTGCGCCATCCTCCCGGCGACGAACCCCACCGCCACGTGCGGCGGCAAGGCCGTAGGCATCCTCAAGGGGCGCAACGCCGTCATCTTCAAGCCCAGTTCCCGCGCGCTGAAAAGCACCACCGAGACCATCAATATGATGCGCGCCGGCCTGCGCAAGGTCGGAGCCCCCGAAGACCTCATTCAGGTGCTTGAAGATCCGAGCCGCGAAGCCATTACCGAACTCATGAAGGTCTCCGATCTCATCGTCGCCACCGGCAGCGGGCAGGTCGTGCGGGCCGCCTACTCCAGCGGCACCCCGGCCTACGGCGTCGGGCAGGGCAACGCCTGCGCCATCGTAGCCGAAGACGCCGACGTCGCCGAAGCCGCCAAGATGATCTGCGGCAGCAAGCTGTTCGACTACGCCACATCCTGCTCGTCCGAAAACGCGGTCATCCCGGTTGAAGCCGTCTACGACCAGTTCATGGCCGAAATGAAGAAAAACGGCTGCTACCTCGTCACCGGCGAAGACCGCGAAAAGCTGAAGAACCACATGTGGAAGCCCAACGCCAAGGGCAAGATCGCGCTCAACCCCGACATCATCGCCAAGTCGGCGCAGGTCATCGCGGACGGCGCGGGCATCAGCATCCCCGAAGGCACGGACATCCTTCTTGTCGAAGGCATGGAACCCATCCTCGGCGACAAGTTCCATGACGAAAAGATCTCCCCAGTCCTCACCGTCTACAAGGCCAAGGATTTCAAGGACGCCTACCGCATCCTCGTCGAACTGACCAACCTCGTCGGGCGCGGCCACTCCTGCGGCATCCATACCTACAAGCACGAGTACATCGAGTTCCTCGGCGAGCACATGAAGTCCTCCCGCATCACCGTGCGCCAGTCCATGAGCGCGGGCAACGGCGGGCACCCCTTCAACCGTATGCCCTCCACCGCCACCCTCGGCTGCGGCACATGGGGCGGCAACAGCACCACGGAAAACGTCCACTGGCGCCACTTCATCAACGTCACGTGGGTCAACGAGCCCGTAGCCCCGTGGACCTTCACCGACGAAGAAATGTGGGGCGATTTCTGGAAGAAGTACGGCAAATAAGAAGATGAACGGGATATGAAGACT
>NZ_JH114232.1:709499-736992 GCF_000224655.1 Bilophila sp. 4_1_30 | reverse complement strand
CGCGGGCAACGGCGGGCACCCCCTTCAACCGTATGCCCTCCACCGCCACCCTCGGCTGCGGCACATGGGGCGGCAACAGCACCACGGAAAACGTCCACTGGCGCCACTTCATCAACGTCACGTGGGTCAACGAGCCCGTAGCCCCGTGGACCTTCACCGACGAAGAAATGTGGGGCGATTTCTGGAAGAAGTACGGCAAATAAGAAGATGAACGGGATATGAAGACTGGGGAAGGGGAGAAGGAAGCCCTTCTGAAGAAGGGTTCCTTCTCCCCTTCCCCCAGACCCCATCCCCTCATCCTCCCAAGACTTTTGCCTTTATCGAATCCCTGTCCGCAGGTTTTCCAAACGGCAAAAAAAGAAAAAGGCGCGCAGCGGCTTTTTCCCAAAGCCACAACAAACACAAAGAGAAACGCCTGACTCCCTCAACAGCCCGCACCTCCGGCAACAGGAGCGCCGCGGCAACGCAGGGGTCCGGGGGCATCATGCCCCCCGGCGGGGGTCAAGGGGGCCGAGTCCCCTTGCCGCCGTAGGCATCCTCTTCCAAAAGGAACTGCCATGAAGCTGTTTGAATATCAGGCAAAGGAAGCCTTCCGCGAAAAAGGCCTGCCAACCCCGAAGGGCGTACTGGTGCGCGGCATGGACGAACTGGACGGCGCATTTGCGGAGGTCGGATTTCCGTGCGTGCTCAAGTCGCAGGTGCTGAGCGGCGGGCGCGGCAAGGCCGGGCTCATCAAAGTCGTGAAGGACGCCGAAAGCGCCAGGGCCACCGCCAAGGCCCTGTTCGAATCCGAACACAACGTCCGTATGCTCCTTGTTGAAGAGGCCGTGGACATCGACCGCGAAATCTACCTCTCCATCACCGTGGACCCTGTGGAATCCAAAATCATGCTTATCGGCTGCGCCGAAGGCGGCGTGGAAATCGAAAAGCTCGCCGCCACCGCTCCCGAAAAGATCGTCACCGTGCGCGTGGACATCGCCGAAGGGCTTGGCGGCTACCACGTCAACAACCTCATCTACGGCATGGGGCTGTCCGGGGACCTCGGCAAGCAGGTCGGCGCGATCGTGCGCGGCCTGTACAAGACCTTCCGCGCCTATGACGCGCAGCTCGCCGAAATCAACCCGCTGTTCATCACCAAGGACGGCAAGGCCATCGCGGGCGACGGCAAGCTCATCATCGACGACAACTCCGTGTGGCGCCAGCCCAACTACCCCCTTACCCGCGACTACTTCGACTCCGAAGTCGAATTCGAAGCCGCGCAGGAAGGCATCCCGTACCTCCAGTTCAACGGCGACATCGCCCTGATGTGCGCGGGCGCGGGCCTGACCACCACCGTATTCGACCTTATCAACGACGCGGGCGGACACCCGGCGACCTATGTGGAATTCGGCGGGGCCAACTACACCAAGGCCGTCCGCACCATGGAACTCTGCCTCAAGACCCCGAGCAAGGTTATCCTCGTGGTCACCTTCGGGACCATCGCCCGCGCGGACGTCATGGCGCAGGGCCTCGTGGAAGCCATCAAGGTCCACCAGCCCAAGCAGCCCATCGTCACCTGCATCCGCGGCACCAATGAAGAGGAAGCCTTTGCCATCCTGCGCGACGCCGGGCTGGACCCCCTGACCAACACTGAAGAAGCCGTGCAGCGGGCTGTGGATATCGCTGCCGGGAGGGCATAATGAGCATTTTCATCCATAAGGATTCGCGCGTGGTTGTGCAGGGCGTCACCGGCAAGGAAGGCGCTTTCTGGGCGAAGCACATGAAAGACATGGGCACGCAGGTCGTCTTCGGCGTCACCCCCGGCAAGGAAGGGCAGGACGTGGACGGCATCCCGGTGTACCATTCCGTCCGCCGGGGCATAAAGGACCACCCCGCCGACGTCGCCATGCTGTTCGTGCCCCCCAAGTTCACCAAGGACGCCGTGTTTGAGGCCCTCGACGCGGGCATCAAAAAGATCTGCACCATCGCGGACGGCATCCCGCTGCACGAAGCCATCCAGATCCGCCGGGCCGCGCTTTCCTGCGGCGCGATGGTCGTGGGCGGCAACACCTCGGGCATCATCTCCGTGGGCGAAGCCATGCTCGGCACCATCCCCTACTGGATCGACCGCGTATACAAGAAGGGCCACGTCGGGGTCATGACCCGCAGCGGCTCCCTGACCAACGAAGTCACCGCCGAAATCGTCAAGGGCGGGTTCGGCGTTACGACCCTGATCGGCGTGGGCGGCGACCCGGTCCCCGGAACCCGTTTCGCGGAACTCCTCCCGCTGTACGAAGCCGACCCGGACACCCACGCCGTCGTCATCATCGGCGAACTCGGCGGCACGATGGAAGAGGAAGTGGCCGAAGCCATGGAAGCCAAGGCCTTCACCAAGCCGCTCGTGGCCTTCATGGGCGGACGCACGGCACCCGAAGGCAAGCGCATGGGGCACGCAGGCGCCATCGTCACCGGCGGGCGCGGCACCGTGAAGGGCAAGACCGAAGCCATCGTCAAGGCCGGCGGCAAGGTCGCCAAGCGCCCGAGCGAAGTGGGCGCGCTTTTAAAGGCATTCCTCGGATAACCGGAAAGGCGGGGGTGCTTGCGCTCCCGCCTTTTTCCATACCGCCGCCCGGCACACCTTTTGGGCGGCGCATGTTTTGACAGTGCCCCGTACCCACTCTATGCTCGTTACGGCCGCCACGTCGCGGCCGGACAACATTCCGATCGGGCGGGACCCCTCCCTCCCCGGCAGAGGTGATCTATGAGATTCCGCGCTTTGATGAGCCTTCTGGCTTTCGTCCTGTGTCTGTTCCCCTCTCACGCAAAAGCCGCCGAACAACTGCAAACGGCCTGGATCGGCGAGCATGAGGCGTTCCTCGTCTGGTACGCCAAACAGAAAGGATGGGACAAGGAAGCGGGCCTTGATATCCGTATGCTCCGCTTCGGCTCCGGCGACAAAATCGTTTCCCGGCAGGGCGACTATCAATGGAAAATCGCCGGATGCGGAGCCGTCCCAACGCTCATGGCCGCCTCCAAGGGGCAATTCTACGTCGTCGGCATAGGCAACGACGAATCCGATCTCAACGCCATCTATGTCCGCCCCGACAGCCCGATCCTGAAGGCCAAGGGAGCCAACCCCCGTTATCCCGATGTCTACGGCAGTGCGGACACCGTGCGCGGCAAGCTCATCCTGTGCCCGGAAAAAACCTCCGCGCACTATCTGCTCAGCACCTGGCTGCACATCCTCGGGCTCAAGGACGAGGACGTGAAAATCCAGAACGTCCTGCCCGGCCCGGCTGTGGACATGTATTCCAAGGGATTCGGAGACGCCGTTTCCATATGGGCTCCCGCCACCTACACGGCGGCTCAAAAGGGCTATCAGATTGCCGCCAGCTCTCCGGACTGCGGCATCCGCCAGCCCATTCTTCTGCTGGCCGACCGCGAGTTCGCCGACAAGAACCCTGAACAGGTGCGGGCTTTCCTGCGCGTCTACCTCCGCGTCGTCGACGCCATGCACAGCGAAGGCTTCGATGCGTTCGTACAGGAATATATCCGCTTCAATAAGACATGGAACGAAAAGCTGATGACGCGCGAGGAAGCCGTGGAAGACCTCCGGGCTCATCCCGTGTTCTCGCTGGGAGAACAGATCACGCTTTTCCATCCCGAATCCGGCAACCTCAGGAACTGGCTCCGCGGCATCACCGCCTTCTACGGCAGGATCGGAGAACTTTCTCAGGAAGATGTCGCCAACCTGAATGCGTTCGGCTTCCTCAACGACTCGTTCCTCAAGGGCCTCCAGCAGTAAGAGTTCCAAACTCTCCCGAAAAGAAACGCGCCGCCCCAACAGGGACGGCGCGTTTGCATAAGCTCTCTTGGCTGTTTCAGCGGACCGCCTTCCCTGCCGCCAACGCTTCCATACGCGGATCGGACGGGATGGCGGAAGTGAGGCGCACTTCCTGCGCCTGCATGGAGAGGCCCCATTCCCACGCAAAGGGCACGCCCGGCTCGGGCAGGGCCATGATGTCGATGGCCATGACGCTGCGCCCGTCCTTGTCGGCCCGCGACCAGATGAGGCCGGGGGCCTGCGCGTTGACCTCGCCCGCGAACGCCGCGCCGGGGCCGCCGCCGAGCAAAAGATGATAACGCTGTTCCAACGCCTCGCGGACGGCGAACTCTCCCTCAAATCCCCACGGGCTGATCCCGATGCGTATTACGGCGTCGGGAGCGGCATCGGCAGCGGCAAGCACCGACGCAAGGAGCTTCGGCGTGGGCGCCTCCGTTTCCGGCGTACCTCCCGCCGACAGCGGCGGGAACAGGATCACCGCCACGGGCACCCCGCCGACATGGAACCGCTTCGTTACGGGCGTATCGCCCACTTCGAAGAAATTCCGGGGGCGCGACGAACCGAACCATGCGGCGGCACCGGCGGACAACATGCCGCAGTCGACATGCAGGGCGTCGTACACGGCGCGCACTGCTTCCGGCGAGGCATCGCCCGTTTTCGCGGGATCGGGGAGTTCGGTATCGGGAGAAAATTCGTCCGCCCCCACCAGCGTCAGGGTGGGCACGGGGTCGCGCCGATAGCGTTCGAGAACGGTGGCCCGCCGGGCCACGCCGCCTACCAGCGTGTGTCCTCAGGAAGGGCAGGGATGAAGCGCGCCGTGGGAATCGGCGGCATACAGGATGCGCAGGATCGGCTGCGCCGTGGCGGAAACGGAAAGCTCAGGGGCTGTCCGCAGCCCTTCCCCCTCGGGGAAAAACTCAGAGGCCACCGCTGTCCCGATAAAAGAGAACAGCAGCAGGCACAAAACAAGAAAGCCGGGGGAGGCGGACTCCCCCGGACATCTGCGGGATGTTTTCACGCCGTCCGTATTCACAGAGACGAATTCCCGCATCTCAACTTACGCGTTGAGATATTCTTTGAGTTCTTTCCCGGCGCGGAAGAAGGGAAGGCGCTTGGGTTCCACGGCAACCTTTTCACCGGTGCGCGGATTGCGGCCAGCATAACTGCCGTATTCCTTCACCTTAAAACTGCCGAACCCGCGGATCTCCACACGGCCGCCTTCAAGGAGGGAATCCTTCATGCTGTCCACAAACGTGTTGACCACAAGGGTCGCCTCATCCAGAGAAATGTTGGCCTGATCAGCCAAGGCTTTGACCAGCTCGCTTTTGTTCATGACAACTCCGTGAAAAGTGCAGTATTGCTGTAATATACATAAGCCCCACGGCATGGGCAAGAGGATTTCTAACAGAAAATCACTTTTACTCTCACCATGTTGTGAATCCCCCGACAGCAACTCGGCCCTTCCGAGAGTCGCCTGTTCCTTCTCCCGCAAGGCTTTTAGAACGGTTTGCGCCGGTTACGGAACAACACCAGTCTTGTTTCACTATACAATCATCGATATTTCAAAAATGGCAAACGGTTCGCGGGCTGAAGGGAATAATGGGGAAAATGGAGGGGGAGGAGACACTTTTTATAGGAAACGTCTCCTCCCCCTCGCCAATATCTTCACGTCGTTTTTTGCGGGTACCGCACGCAGAGCGGTTTTCTCCAGCCCACCGGGAGCTGTCCTTTACTGCTGCTGTTGCTGCCTGTTTGTATGCTGCCACAACAGGTAATCACGGAGCAGTTTGTCGATGCGTCCATCGAGCACGGCGTCGGTGTCGCCGATTTCGCAGTTGTTGCGATGGTCCTTCACCAAACGGTACGGCTGCAGCGTGTAGGTACGGATCTGGCTGCCGAAGCTGATGGCATTCTTGCCCGCGTACTCGGCCTGACGGGCGGCATCGCGCTTGCTCAATTCCAGATCGTAGAGGCGCCCGCGCAGGATGCGCATGGCGGAATCCTTGTTGTGATGCTGCGAGCGTTCGTTCTGGCACTGGACGGAGATGCCAGAGGGGATGTGCGTGATGCGCACGGCGGAATACGTCGTGTTCACGCCCTGCCCGCCGGGGCCGCTGGCGCAGAAGATGTCCACGCGCAGATCCGATTCCTTGATCTCGATTTCGATGTCGTCGCCCGCGTCGGGGATCACATCCACCGAGGCAAAGGAAGTGTGGCGGCGTCCCGAAGAGTCAAAGGGAGAAATACGGATGAGGCGGTGGATGCCGCGCTCCCCTTTAAGGAAGCCATACACGTTCTCGCCGGAAATGCGCAGGCTCACGCTCTTGATCCCGGCTTCGTCGCCGGGCAGGAAGTCCAGTTCCTCTACGGAAAAACCGTGCGAATCAGCCCAACGCAGGTACATGCGCTGGAGCATCTGCGCCCAGTCCTGCGCCTCCGTGCCGCCCGCGCCGGGGTGGATTTCGAGAATGGCGTCGGCGTGATCTTCTTCGGAAGAAAGGAGCAGGTTGGTTTCCGTTTCTTCGAGGAGCTCAGTGAGGCGCTCGATCTCCGCGCCCAACGACTCCAGCGCTTCGGCGGCGTCGCCGCCTTCCTTGATTTCCGCGCCGCCGGAAAGCTCCTGCGCCATTTCCTGCCAGTCCAGCATGGAGGCATGGCAGTTCTTGAGCGTATCAAGACGGTCCAGTTCCGCTTCCAAACGGCTCTTCTCGCGCAGCACCGGGGTCAGCTTTTCCGGGGCGTTCCACGCGTCGGGCGCGGAGAGCTCTTTCTCTATTTCAGCGAGACGTGCGGACAGGGAAGGCTGGTCAAAGACGCCCCCAGAGCGTCTCGAACTGCGAGGACAACGCCGCGATGCGGCTTTTCAAATCAGCAAGCTGAAGCATTGGAAATCCTTGTCGTTCGGTTAGATGTGACGCCGGAACCGCGAAAGGACCGGCGCGAAAAACGTGAGAAAAAGAGCAAGCCCGGCCCACGGCAGCCACGGTTCCAGAGTGAAAAAGACGGATTTCTCCGTCAGCGGGACGACCGGGTGCGACAGGCTCTCGGCCTTGAACAGGCCGCTGCGTGCCACGACGGCCCCCGTCGGGTCCACGAAGGCGGAAATGCCGGTGTTCGTGGAACGGGCTATCCAGCGGCGCTGCTCCACAGCCCGCAGGATGCCAAGGGAAAGATGCTGCTCGGGAGCGGAGGACCGTCCGAACCATGCATCGTTGCTGATGTTCACCAGCAGCGTGGCCCCTTGGGAGACCTGCTTGCGGGCCAGCTCGGGAAAGATGGATTCATAACAAATGAGCACGCCCAGAACAAGCGGCCCCCGATCCGGCGAAAGCTGCGGCGTGGCGGGCAGGACCAGCGGCCCGGTGGACTCGCCGGGCAGGAACTCGCCCACGCCCTGCAGCAATGGCCGCAGGAACGGCAGATCGAGGAACGGCGGCACGTACTCCCCGAAGGGCACAAGATGTTCCTTGTCGTACCATCCTTCGCCCACCCCGTTCGGCGCTATAAGGTAAGCACGGTTGAAGGCGTCGACAACCCCGTCCCCGCGATTGCGGAACCCCGGCGCGCCGAACAGCAAGGCCACGCGGCGATCCCTCGCAAAGGCGCGGATCGCCGCCGAAAGTTCCGGCGCGGTCTGATAATCGAAGGGCATGGCCGTTTCAGGCCAGATCAATAGCTCGGGGCGCTCCGATTCCGGCACGGACAGGGATTCCGCGCTCAGGGAAAGATAACGCTTGACCGTAAGCCGCTGCATGGCCGGCTCCCACTTCACGTTCTGATCAAGGTTGCCCTGCTCCAAGGATACCCACAGCCCTCCTTGGCCGGAAGGCGCAAAAGAGAGGGAAAACACGCCGAAGGCAACAACCAGAAAGATACCTGCAAGGGAACCGCCAAGGGCCGGAAGCCAGCGCTTCCGAAGCGCATGAGGGTGCCGCACACGGAGAATCCCTTCCGCACAAAGGCAGGACAAGCCAGCCAGCAGGCCGCCGAGCCCATACGCACCGATCACCGAGGCCAGCTGGATGACGGGCGTCCACGGCGTGAAGGCCGAGGCCAGCGTAATCCAAGGGAAACCGGTGAAGAACCAGCCCCGGAAGCATTCCATAAGATACCAGCCGAGCCCGAGCGCCACACCCTTCCGCCATGCCTGTTCCCCCCTCAGGGCATGGGCCAGCGCGGCGAACAGGCCTCCGTACAGGCCGATATACGCGCCCATGAGCAGCGGGCAGGGTGCGGCGAGCGCCCACGGCAGCCCCCCGAAGTCGTGAACCGGGATGGCCAGCCAGTAGAGGCAGGCCGAGGCCCCCGCCAGACCGCAGAGCCAACCGAGCCGGAAAGCGTGTTTCCAGCTTGTGGAACCTGTCCCAAGCAGGAACAGGGAGGCCGGATACAGGAGCGCCGCAGCCGGAAAAGACGCCACGGGATTGGGCATACCGATCCAGAGCCCCGCCGCGCCGCAAAAAATCCACCAGAGCATATTCATGAGAAAAACAAGCCGAAAGCGCCTTCAAAAGTCAAGCGAAAAGACGAAAGGGGTGTCCGGAAAAAGCAATCGTGCCACGATGCTTCAAAAGGTGTGACCTTCAAATGTTCCCAACTACCTGTGAAAACATTCCTTAATAAACTGTTTAACCAACCAGTTGTGCTATTTCTTCCTTGACGCCCCATTGCTTTTGAGCCATGAAAATAAATCGGATGGAGGGGGGATTTTTTCATGTCCGGACCGCTTTTGACGAGTTTGCGGCTGACCTTTTTTCCCTTCTCGACATCCGTGTATTTTCGGGTCCGACCGTGCCCGGGGCGCGAATCCCGCCGGCCGATCCCGCTTTTGTACGGTCCTGAGCGCTCAGGAAACCAAAGACTCCCGGAGGGGGGTCGCGTTCGGGTCAACCCCGCAAGTCAAGTGAGGCGTCCATGTTGCAATTGCTCCTCTTCGGCTGCATCGTTTTTCCGCTGATCGCGGCTGTCGCTGTAGCCCTGGACAAAGAAGGAACCCTGCGCCGCCGCATCGTGTATGCCGGCACCGGGATCACAGCACTGTCCGCACTGGGCCTGGCCCTGTACGGCAGCTTCGTGCTGCCCATATCGCCGGACAGTTCCCTCCAGCCCCTGATGACCGTGCTCGATCTCGCCTTGCTCGTGTTCATCCTGTACGTGGCCGTGAATATACGCCACAGGCTGTCCATGGGGCTCGCGCTCGGCCAGCTGGCCGGTATGATCTACCTCGATTTCTTCATGCTGGAAGGCCATCAGGCCACCGCATTCCTTGCGGATCCGCTGGCCCTCGTCATGGTGCTCGTGATCTCACTCGTCGGCGGGATCGTGTGCATTTTCGGCCTCGGCTACATGCAGGAGCATGAGGATCATCTCCGCCTCGCCAAATCCAAGCAGTCCCGCTTTTTCTTCTTCCTGCTGCTGTTCCTTGGCGCGATGAACGGCCTTGTCCTCTGCGACAGCCTCACCTGGGTGTTCTTCTTCTGGGAAATCACCACCCTGTGTTCCTTCTTCCTCATCAGCCATGACGGCACCCGCGAAGCCAAGCGCAATGCGACCCGCGCCTTGTGGATGAACATGGTGGGCGGCATCGGCTTCCTCGCCGCCATGCTGTTCATGCAGAAGGCCATCGGCACCCTGTCCATCCAGGCCATGCTGGCCCAGTCCGTGGTCATGCATTCCACGGCCGCCATGCTGCCCGTCGCCTTCCTCTGCTTCGCCGCGTTCACCAAATCCGCGCAGCTTCCCTTCCAGAGCTGGCTGTGCGGCGCCATGGTCGCCCCTACGCCCGTTTCCGCCCTGCTGCACTCCTCCACGATGGTCAAGGCCGGCGTCTACCTTGTGCTGCGCCTCTCTCCGGCCTTCGCCGGGACCATGCTCGCGGGCATCGTTTCCCTGACCGGCGCCTTCACCTTTGTGGCCGCTTCCGCCCTGGCCTGCGGCCAGAGCAACGGCAAGAAGATCCTCGCCTACTCCACCATCGCCAACCTCGGACTCATCATCGCGTGCGCCGGCATGGCGACCCCGGCGGCCATCACCGCCGCCATCCTGCTCATCATCTTCCACGCGGTTTCCAAGGGCCTCCTCTTCCTCTGCGTGGGCACCATCGAACAGCACATCGGCTCGCGTGACATCGAATCCATGCGCGGCCTGTACAAGATCATGCCCCGCGTGGCGGTCATCACGCTGTTCGGCATCGTGACCATGATGCTGCCGCCCTTCGGCGCGCTGCTCGCCAAGTGGATCGCCATCGAAGCGTCCGCCTCGGCCCCGGCCTTCATGCCCGTGCTCGTGGTGCTCATCGCCTTCGGCAGCGCCCTCACAGTGCTGTTCTGGGCCCGCTGGGCCGGCCTGCTCCTCGGCAGCGACCCGCTGAGCGACAAGCGCCCCGTCCCCGAGCACCTCGACGGCACCATGAGCTTCGCCCTGCGCACGCTCCTCTACGGCGCCATCGCCCTCTCCCTCTTCGTGCCGTGGATCTTCAGCGGCATCGAACAGAGCATCGCCTCGCTGTTCGGGGTTGAGGGCATGTTCGCTTCCGACTGGGGAATCCTGACCAACGGCAGGGGGCTGTTCGCCGTCTATCCCATGTTCTTCCTGCTCGCGCTCGGCATGTGGTATGCCCTGCGCCAGTCCCAAAAGGCCGAACGGGGACCCTGCGCGCTGCCTTACCTCTCCGGCATCCAGTATGTGCAGGACGGCAAGGTGGGTTTCAACGGCCCGCTGAACACCTTTGTGGAACCGAAGTCGTCCAACTATTATATGGAAGCCTGGTTCGGTGAACAGACGCTCACCGGCAGGATCAACACTATCGCCATTGTCCTCATGGTGGTCATGTTGGGAGGTCTGCTCTAATGCTGAAGCTCATTTTCGCCCTCATCGCAGTCGCTGTAGCCGTTCCCGCGGGCGGACTTCTCGCCGGGGTGGACAGACGCCTGACGGCCCGTCTCCAGTCCAGGCAGGGGCCGCCGCTGCTCCAGCCCTTCTACGACGTCCTGAAGCTCTTCGGGAAAGCCCCTTGCGTGACCAACCCGTGGCTCATCTTCTCGTCCTACGTCTGTCTCATGGCTTCGGCCATTGCCCTGCTCATGTTCTTCATGCAGGGCGACATGCTGCTGCTGTTCTTCGTCATGACGGTCGGCGCGGTGTTCAAGGTGGCCGGCGCGCTTTCCGCCGACTCGCCCTACAGTAACGTGGGCGCACAACGCGAACTGCTCCAGATGCTCGCCTACGAGCCGCTGGTCATCCTCACCTTCGTGGGCATGTCCGCCGCCACCGGCAGCTTCATGATCTCCGACATCTACGCGCTCGACGTGCCGCTGCTGCCGCACCTGCCGTTCCTGTTCATCGCGCTCGGCTACGCGCTGACCATCAAGCTCGCCAAGTCGCCCTTCGACATCGCCTCCTGTCACCACGGGCATCAGGAAATCGTGCGCGGCGTGCTGACCGACTATTCCGGCCCCCAGCTCGCGCTGCTCGAAATCTCCCACTGGCTCGACGTCATCCTGTTGCTCGGCCTGTGCTCCCTGTTCTGGCACACCAGCATCACGGGCATGGTCGTCCTGCTCGTGCTGACCTATGCGCTCGAAATCGTCGTCGACAACGTCTGCGCGCGTATGACGTGGGGCTGGATGCTCAAGCATGCCTTCGGCATCACGCTGGGCCTGGCCATCTTCAACATCCTCTGGCTCTACGTCCGCTAGAACCGAAGCCCAGACTATCGGGGGTACCCCATGAATTTTTCGGCATTGCATGAAAAACTGAATCAATACATCAACAAGGGACGTCTGAAGTCCCCTTGGGTAGTCCATTACGACTGCGGTTCCTGCAACGGCTGCGACATTGAAGTGCTGGCCTGCCTCACGCCCGTCTTCGACGTCGAACGCTTCGGCATCGTGAACATCGGCGATCCCAAACACGCCGACGTGCTGCTCGTCACCGGCACCGTGAACCAGCGCAACAAGGACGTCCTCAAAAACCTTTACGACCAGATGCCCGAACCCAAGGCCGTCATCGCCATCGGCGCCTGCGCCTGCACGGGCGGCGTGTTTCAGGACTGCTACAACGTCGTGGGCGGCGTGGACCATGTGATCCCCGTGGACGTCTACGTGCCCGGCTGCGCGGCCAAGCCCGAAGCCATCATCGACGGCGTTGTGCTCGCTCTTGAAGTGGTCAAGGGCAAACTCGGACTGCGGGACATGCCCCAGACGACCATTTTTGAATAAATCGACGACGCGCGGCCCCGTGCCGCGCTCCGGAGGAACATATGCCCCCATCAGTTGCTCGCCTCGAAGCCGAGCCGATTACGCTTGAAACGGTCCGCGCCGTGGCCAAGGCCAATTTCGACGCCGGATACCGTTTCGTGACCCTGTCCGTACACAACCTCGGCGACGGCAATCTCGATATCATTTACCACTACGACAAAAACCTGAACATGCGTCATTACCGCCTCACCGTTCCGCTGGGGCAGGCGGTGCCGAGCATTTCGGACATCTATTTCTGCGCCCTGCTCGTGGAAAACGAAAGCCGCGACCAGTACGGCATCACGTGGGACGGGCTGATCCTCGATTTCCAGGGCAGCCTCTATCTGGAAAAGGACACGCCGCCGCCGCTTCTCCGTGGCCCTTCCTGCACCCTTTCCACCGTCACCAAAAAGTAGGGAGCGCGTCATGTCCCGTACGATCATTCCTTTCGGACCGCAGCATCCGGTTTTGCCGGAACCGATCCATCTCCAGCTTGTCATGGACAACGAAACCGTGGTCGAAGCCCTGCCCAAGCTTGGCTACGTCCACCGCGGACTTGAAACGCTCACCACGCTCCGCGACTACAACCAGATGATCTACATCGTGGAACGCGTCTGCGGCATCTGCTCCTGCATCCACGCCCTGTGCTTCTGCCGCGCCATCGAGCACCTCATGGACGTCGAAGTGCCGCGCCGCGCCGCCTACCTGCGCATCATCTGGTCGGAACTCCACAGAATGCACAGCCATCTGCTGTGGCTCGGCCTTTTCGCGGACGCCCTCGGCTTCGAAAGCCTGTTCATGCAGTTCTGGAAAATCCGCGAACGCATCATGGACATCAACGAAGCCACGGCGGGCAACCGCGTCATCATCTCCACCAACATCGTCGGCGGCGTGCGCAAGGATCTCTCCCGTGAGCACCAGCGCTGGATCCTCGACGAAATGGATACCCTTGAAGCCGAAATGCGCCGCCTCGAAAAGGTGACCATGGAAGACTACACCGTCAAAAAGCGTACGGTGGGCATCGGCGTGATGACCGCTCAGGAAGCCATCCAGCTCGGCGCCGCCGGGCCGACCCTGCGCGGCAGCGGCGTGGCTCAGGACGTGCGCCAGACGGAATACGAAGCCTTCGCGGAACTCGGGTTCACGCCCGTGTCCGTCCTCGACGGCGACTGCTGGGCCCGTACCAAGGTCCGCTTCCTCGAAGTGCTCCAGTCCATGGAAATCGTCCGCCAGGCCATCAGCCACCTGCCCGACACGGAAATCAACGTGAAAGTCAAGGGCAACCCCTCCGGCGAAGTCATTTCCCGTGTCGAACAGCCCCGCGGCGAGTGCATGTACTACGTCAAGGGCAACGGTTCCAAGTATCTCGACCGCGTACGCATCCGCACGCCCACATTCGCCAACATTCCGCCCCTGCTCCATATGGTGAAGGGAATCCAGCTTGCCGACGTTCCCGTCGTCGTGCTTTCCATCGACCCCTGCATCAGCTGCACCGAACGGTAGGAGGAACTCGTCATGCTCATGATCAACACCATACTCCGCAACTTCCTCAAGCGCCCCGCGACGCGGAAGTACCCGATGGTGAAACGCGACCCCTTCTCCAACTACCGGGGCCGTCTCATCAACAACGTGGAATCCTGCATCTTCTGCCGCATGTGCTCGACCAAGTGCCCGGCGCAGTGCATTTCCACGGACCCGAAGGAAGCTTTCTGGGGATATGATCCCTTCTCCTGCGTCTATTGCGGCATCTGCGTGGAAGTCTGCCCGACCAAGAGCCTCTTCATGCTCTCGACCCACCGCTCGCCGGTCCCCACCAAGTTCGTCGTGTACCACAAGGGTACCGCCCGCGTGGCGAAGCCGCGTCTGGCCTCCGTGCCCAAGGTCGCCCCAAGCGAAGTGCATTCCGAAACGCCCCCGCCCAAGGTCGTAGCCGCCGTGGAAACCCCGGCCGAAGCCCCCATCGAGGAGCCCAAGCCCACCCCCAAGGCGACCCCGCCCGCGACCCCCGGCGGCAAAAAGAAGAAATAAGGGCCTCCGGCGGCAAGGGGCTACCGCCCCTTGACCCTGTCCGGGGGAAATGATTTCCCCCGGCCCCCTCAGAGCCCAACGAAAAGGTCCCCATACGGCTTTGCCGTATGGGGACCTTTTCGTTGGGCAGGAAGGCCGATTGTGTTCGGCCTTCTACGCGGGGGAACCTTTCTGAAATGAGTTTTCTCCTCCAAACGCCCCTCTACCCTTGCTCCCAAATCGCGGAGATACGCCCGTTTTCGAGCTGGAGCATGTGGGTAATGGCGGGGAAAATGTCGGCCTTATGATGGGTGACGAGGATCATCTGCACGCCCTGCCGCGCAAGCTGGTTGAGCAGCGTGAAAAACTCATTACGTGATGGAGCGTCGAGGCCTGAGAACGGCTCATCAAGCAGCAAGAGATCCGGCTCCCCGGCAAGGGCCCGGGCAAGGAGCAAGCGGCGGAATTCCCCAGTTGAACAGGAACGGATCGTCCGTTTCGCCAAAAATTCCAGATGCAGGGACGCGAGGATATCCGTTACCTGTGCCAGTTCCTTCTCGGAGGGGTCACGGTATACGCCCACGGAGTTGTCGATGCCCGAAAAGACAAGCTCCTCGCCCGTGATATCGTAGGTGTAGGTCGCCTGCTGGCGATCCGATACCAGACGGACGCCTTTGCGCAGCACTTCGAGCCGCTCCACAACGCCGCCCTGCCGGGGCAGTTCGCGCACGATCTCGCCCCCGTAGGCCACAATCTCATCGCCCGCCAACAGACGCAGCAGCGTGGACTTGCCCGCGCCGTTGCCGCCGAGCACGGCCCAGTTCTCACCGGGATTGATGGTCCAGTTGATGTCGTACAGCACGGGCACGCGATCGATGAACACCGAAGCGTCCTTGATGGCGATACGGGCCGAACATCCCCGGATGCCCTTTAGCTCCGGGGCGCTGGCAACCGGAGTCGGTTCCTTTTCCGGTTCCACCGCCGTTTCCAGCATGGGGCCGTCCACGGCCTTCCCGTTTTCCAGCACGATCTGGCGTCCAATCCAGCAGGGAAGCGTTTCGGGGCGATGAGTGGTCATAACCAGCGTAGACAGCTCGGAGGCGCGTTCCAGCGCATCCAGAAGGGTATTGCGTGCCCGTGCGTCCAAACCGTCGGTCACTTCATCCAACAGCAGCACTCCCGGCTTGCGGACAAGGGAACGCGCCACCAGCATCAGCCGGAGCTGCCCTTGGGACATGGCGGTTACGGGCTTCTTCAAAAGATGCACGCCGCCAAGGAGGCGTACGAGCTGATACGCCGTCTCGCACATTTCGGACGTGGGCTGCTGCGCGATGTAGATCGCGTCGGAAAAGCCGCCGAGGACCAGACGCTCGCCGTCCACCCGCCACTCCTGATGGACAACCCGCTCCTGCTGCATGGCCGATACCAGCGAGGTCACCTTACGCCCCGTGAGCGGCGACGAATCCATCCCTTCCGGCCCATGCCAGAGCACCCGCCCGGCGCGCCGGTGATCGATCTGATCCGGCCACTGCTCGCCGCGCAACAGCCGCAGCAGCGTGGACTTGCCCGCACCGTTGCCGCCGCGGATGACGGCATGTTCCCCCTCGTAGAGTGTGAGGCTAAAATCATTCAGGATATGCCGTTCCGTACCCGGATAGGTCACAAACACATGCTCAATTTCAATGAGAGGGCGACGCGAAGGTTCCACAATACGCTCCAAGGGTCTGCAAAGAAAAAAGAGAATCCTGCGATTCCCTTTCATGACAACGGCACACGAAAAAACAACGGCCTTCCCGCCGCCTTTTTACCTTTCCAGCGCGGCAAGGCAATCGTCCTGCTGAGAGAGTATGACGGATATCAGCATCCTTTCCGCCAAACAGGACTCCCTCCGCGCGGCCTCCCCACCAACCGAAAGTCTTTGGAGGGAGAGGGGTGGGGTTTGGGAGGGGGAGAGGGAGCCTTTCTTCAGAAAGGGGCCCTCTCCCCTCCCAATCTTCTAAAAACCGATCTCTCGGGGCTTCCTGTTCTCAAAAATGACGCTGGACGTGTAGCCGTAGGAACGGGCATAGGCTTCCAGCTGATCGAATGCGTAGGCGGGCGTGTTCGGACAATGCGCATCGGACCCAAAGCTGATCTTCACCCCCAGCTCCGAAGCCAGCTTCATGATCGCCGGGTGAGGGTAAATTTCATTGCACGGCTTGCGCAGCCCGGCTGAGGATATCTCCATTACCAGCCCATTGTCGCGGATGGCCGTCAAAGCCTCGCTGATCAGGGCAAGGCTCTCCGGCATGGCAATCCATTGATGGAATACGTCCACGGAATACAGCTTGATGATGTCGGGATGGGCGGCGATGTCCACCAGCCCGCTGCGGGCCATGTCCGCCAACGTACGGAAATAATTTTCATAACGCGTGTAGCACTGCTGCGGGCTGATCTTCCAGTCGTCCTGTGTGAAGTCGAACCCCCACGAACCAAGGAAATGGATGCCTCCGATGATGTAATCGAACGGATACGCCGCGACGGCGGCCTCCATGAAGGGCCGCTCGGAGGGGAACCAATCCAGCTCCATGCCGAGCAGCACCTTGGGCGAGCCCGACAGGGCGCGGAGCTGCATGACTTCGCTGGCGTAGCACACAAAATTCTGGCGCAGGTGTTCCCGGTATTCCACAGGATAGGAATACGCCTCGGGGCGGGGGGAATGCTCGGAAAAACCGTATACGGCAAGGCCGCGATCCTTGGCGGCGGCATACATCTCGCCAACGGACGCCTTGCCGTGGGACGCGTTGGTATGATTATGAACGTCTGCAACTATCATGGCCTGACTCTCGTAGTATGTTTTGGCCCCGTCGAAAAAACGGGAATGTCGCGCCGCAGCGCGTATTGGCTACAGTTCAAGGAAACAAAGCCGATGTCAAGCGTGGAATACGCTATTTATCCAACGAGTCGTACCTGCTTCCGTTGGGAGCGTACCGGACCCAAGGTTCATAGCTTGCCGAGAAAGGGGCTTTTTCCGGTTTGCCTCCTCCGAACGAAAGCCGGGCAAGCTCCGCAGCAACACCCATACCGTCCCTCCGCATAGATAGAATCCCTCTCAGGATTATCTCTAACGCGAACGATTTGCCAGCAAAAAAGACGCCCCCGTAGAGGCGTCTTTCCTGTTCCCATAATGGTCTCAAACGCTGAGCTTGACGCTCAAAAAAGACCTTTCAGAGAGTATGATTGTACGGACCGCGCTCAAACCTTCGCGGCGGTACGGAGATCGGCGACTGCGTCGGTATGTTCCCACGTGAATTCGGGGAGTTCGCGGCCGAAGTGGCCGTAGCAGGAGGTCTTCTTGTAGATGGGGCGGAGCAGATCGAGGCGCTTTGTGATGTGGTAGGGGCGCAGGTCGAACACTTCACGCACGGCCTTGGTGAGCACTTCGTCCGGGATATCGCTCGTGCCGAGGGAGGACACCAGCACGGACACGGGCTCGGCCACGCCGATGCAATACGCGATCTGCACTTCGCAACGCGGGGCCAAACCGGCGGCGACCACGTTCTTGGCCACATAGCGGCCCATATAGGCGGCGGAACGGTCGACCTTGGAAGGGTCCTTGCCGGAAAAGGCGCCGCCGCCATGATGCCCGGAACCGCCGTAGGTATCCTGAATGATCTTGCGCCCGGTCAGGCCGCAGTCACCCATGGGGCCGCCGACAACGAAACGGCCCGTGGTGTTGATAAAGATCTCGCAATCCTTCTCGTCAAACAGGCCGGTGGGTTCCAGCACGGGACGGATGACCGTGCGCTTCACGGCTTCGATGATATCGGCCTGGGAAGCGGACGCGGCGTGCTGCGTGGACACGACCACGTTGTTGATGCGGATCGGCTTGCCGTCGACGTATTCAAAAGAAACCTGCGTCTTGCCGTCGGGACGGAAGAAGTCCACCAGACCGTCCTTGCGGACCTTGGTGAGCTGCTGCGAAAGCTGGTGCGCCCAGTAGATGGGGGCGGGCATCAAAGTGGGAGTCTCGTTGCACGCAAACCCGAACATCATGCCCTGATCGCCGGCACCCTGATTTTCCGGGTCCTCACGGTCCACGCCCTGCGCAATGTCGCCGGACTGATGGTCGATGGAGGAAATAACGGCGCACGTCTGCCAGTCAAAGCCCATTTCGGAGCTGTTGTAGCCGATTTCCTTGATGGTTTCGCGGACGACCTTCGGCAGATCGGCATAGCCCTTGGTGCTGATTTCACCGGCGATGACGGCCATGCCGGTCGTCACGAGGGTTTCGCAAGCCACACGGGAGTCGGGATCCTGTTCAATCAATGTATCGAGGATGGCATCGGAAATCTGGTCGGCAACCTTATCGGGATGACCTTCGGTCACGGACTCGGACGTAAAGAAATATCTGCCTTTTTCGGGCTGCATGGGATAGCTCCTTAATCGGGCGACGAAACGGACATCGCCTGTAAATTGACCTTGTTCCATCTTGATATGCCGGATGCAAAATCCTCATGTATTCATATCAAGGTATCCAGATATATACATACAGTTGTCTTTTTACCATGACGCCTTCCCGTTGTCCAGTACCTGCGGCATGATTTCTCTGCCGGAACCCGCTGTCATCCCGGAGGATCGCCCGATACGGCCCTTTATGGCCCAAAATCCAGTTGACCTCCCTCCCCGCTCCCGGCACACTTCCCTTCCGTGAGGAATTTGCCATGAATCCGGCCTATCAGGGACAACTCGATGTTTTTTGCGCCGCCTATGCGGTGATCAACGCCATGCGGCACATCAATGCCACGCGGCTGCTCACCTGTCGCGCTATCCTGCACGAAGCCTTGCTCGACGCCGCACGCAATGAGGAATCGTTCTGTGCCCTTCTCGAGCAGCGGACAGACTATGTGGACTGGGTGGACGCCATGTTGACGCGCCTGGAGAAACAAGGTTCGCTGCTGACGGCCCGCCCCTTTCCGACCCATTTTCCCGGGCCGGGTGCGCCTTCCCCCGCCGTCCTCTGGGACGCCATCGCCGACTGGCTGCGGCGAGGCGAACGCAACGCCGTACTGCTCCAGTTCGTCCGGATCCTATACCCTACAGAAGCGGTGATACGGCATTGGACCTGCTGCAACGATGTGGTCGGCGATACGCTCATGCTGTTCGATTCCAGTATTGAGCCCGGGGCCCTCCATCAGCTTTCCCGCGAGAGCCTTATTTCCGATCCTGCGGACGACGGCCCCGGCAAGATTCTCATCGTCCCGTACACCATCCGATTCCTCGGCCCGCGGCTTCAAGGCGGAAAAAGACGACAGTAGGGCTGTTTACCTTGCAATGTATTCCGTGCCAAAAGGATCCGATTCCGGGAACGCTGCGGGGAGAAAATCGTTGAGTACGAAAAATGAGAAAAGATGGGCTCCGCTTTGGCAGGCTCAGGGAAAAAAGAGCTCTTTCAGAAAAATTTCCCTTCCCCACTATCTCTCACTTTTTTAAAGCCAAGCTGCTTTAACCCCACGACAGTACTGAGGAGAACACAATGGCAATAGTATTGCGCGCCAAAACGGCGGGATTTTGCATGGGGGTGGGGCTTGCCCTGCGCAAGCTCGATCAGGCCATCAAGGAACACAAGAGCCGCAGCTCAGGCAGGCTGGTCATGCTCGGCCCCATCATCCACAACCCGCAAGTCATGAACACGTACATGCAGCAGGGGGTCGTCCTCGCGCACTCGCTTGACGCCGTACAGCCGGGAGACACCGTCATCATCCGGGCGCACGGCATACCGCGCGAAGACGAAGTGCGCCTGCTCGACCTCGGGGCGCATGTCCTTGACGCGACATGCCCTAAAGTCAAGCAGGCGCAGCTCGCCATCGACGAGGCCACCCGGCAGGGGACTTCTCTCTACCTGTTCGGCGAGGCCGAACATCCGGAAGTGCAGGGGCTCGTCTCCTATGCCAACGGCCCATGCCTCGTGTTTGGGAGCTTGAAGGAATTGAAAGAAAAACAGACGTTCAAAGATACCCACAATGTGGTGCTGGCGGCTCAAACCACGCAGGATCGCGAGGAATTCGAAGCCATCAAAAAATCTCTCGCGGAAGGGCATTCCCTATCCGTGCTTGAAACCATCTGCGACGCGACGCGCAGGCGTCAGCAGGAAGCGCTGATGATTTCGCAACAGGCGGAGGCGATGATCGTCGTAGGGGGAAAAACAAGCGGAAACACGCGCCGTCTGGCCGATGTGGCGGAAAGCTGCGGCATTCCGGTGTGGCACATCGAAGTACCGGAAGAGCTGCCTTTTGAAGCACTGAAGCCGTATGGCTCCATTGGCCTCACGGCGGGGGCTTCAACGCCCAGAAGCATCATCGACGCCGTCCAGGAATCGCTCAAGGCCCTTTGAATCTTTCGGGAGGGTGCCCAAAGGCGCCCTCCCGCTGATGAACACAAATCAAGTATTCTTCCAACCGGGTTAGGCGCGCACCGTGGAACCCATGCCTTCCGCGGGTTCCAGACGATAACCCATTTCCAGGGCCATCTTTTCCAGCGGCGTCACATTGCCGGTAGTCTTCATGATGTGCATGAGTGTCTCGGCACCGAGCTTCGCGCCGGTGTCATAGGGATTCACTTCACGCAGAAGGGTCGAATAGGGCTTCCCGACAGCCTGCGCGATAGCCTTAGCACCGATAGGGCTTTCGAGAACGAGAGCATGAACGGTGGTGATAAGATCGTTCGACATGGTTTTCTCCTGCATAAAGCATACGTTTGAAAGTTGGTGGCAAGTTGCTTTACGAACAGTGACCGTTTCCGGCCGTTTTCAACCGGAGCACCTCCGGCAACCCCCTTCTGGCAAAAAAATCCCTTTTCCGTAAGGAGTATCATAGGAGTACTTATATCAAAAAACCTTACATGAGAGGGAGTATTCTCATGCAAAAGCAATGCGAAACGCCTGTACTCCCCCCCGGTTACGCCCTCTGATACCCCCTATCCTTCTTAAAGTACTCCACGGGATATCCTGAAAAAATCATCTTATTTTATTATAGGTTAGACTCAATACTCTCATTCACTGGCGAGAGCAGAACCCCCTTTCTGCATCTCTTTAGGGGGAGTACTCCCCCATATACTCCCCCCTTTTTTCCACTAGAGGAGATCTTCATGACGACTTTCTTCCGCCACTACAAAAACCGTTATTATCAGATCGTAGGGGAGGCCCTCGATACCCGTGACGATACCCTCGTTATCGTTTACCGCACGCTGTACCCCTCCGAGTACTCCCTCTTTACCCGCCCCAAAGAAGAATTTTTCGGTTCCGTACGGTGTTCCGACGGCTCCGAATGCCTCCGTTTCACCCCTGTCGAGTATACCGAACTCCCCGAAGACGCCCGGTCCCGTGTTGTCCATGAAGTGGAAATCTGGAAATAAAGGCGCTGTGGGAAGGCGGGAAACGTTCTAGAGAATCCCCTCACGTCTCTCTTTCCCCTTTCCTTTCAAAACTATTCGCAAACGGGACGGAATGGCGGACATGGCGGCGCGACGGGCGGAACCTTGCCGCCCCCTTCCCGGTACTGCAAAAGAAAGGAACCGCCGGGAACGCATCTAAGGAATCAGCCTGCCAAAGGGGGACGCGGAGTCGGGACGCCGGGCCGCGCTGCTCAAATGCCTGTGGCCGAAGGCCTCCCCGCTCATGCTGCGGGTCCTGACCGATCCGGCTTTCGGGCCGATCCCGACAAGCTTGCGGGGGTACTCCTCGCCGAATGGTCGGCATGGGACATCCCGGGCGACGCTCTGGGCCCGGCACTGCTGGAAGGCAACGAAAACCTGCGGAAACGGCCGCCGGGTACCACCATCTGCTTCAGCCCCTCGGGGCTTTCCTCCTACCCGTAGTATCACCACAACAGCACGCCCATGTTTTCCATCTGGCTGCTGCTCGCCGCCCTGCGGGACGACGTCTCCTTGCCTCGGGAAGTCAGGGAAGCCGCGCCCGCTCTGGCCGATCTGTGCGACATCCGGGCCGCGCTGGGCCGCGAGCGCTGGAGAAAGGCGGGGCGGCATCTGTGCGCCGCGACATGGCTGGGGGAACAAACGCCTACGGACAAACTGCTCGAAAAGGCTGTGGACGACTGGAACAGCCCCACGGACATGAAACTCATCATTCAAGCCTGGAGCGGAGGCGGACGCATCGTGCCCAAGGGCCTCTGGCGGAAACCGGACGCCATCCGTTGCTGGGCGGCCCGACGGACCGAGGCGGGCCCGGACGCGGGCGAACCGCTCGTCTGCGTCGCCTCGGTGCTCGGCCATGTGGACGAGGCAACTGGAAAACGCATGTCCGCATGATGCTGGCGTCCGGGGCGAAGCCGGACCTCCCGGACGGAAACGGCAGGTTCCCGGAAGAGGCCGCCCGGCGTTCCGGCGCGTCCGCTGAACTGCTGAGGCTGCTCGCCGCACCACCTGCCGCGAATGGACGCAGGGCACGGACGGTGCGCCCCAACGGAACAAACAGGCACCCCCGTCGCCCTGATCCCCGGCCTCGCTTCTCCACAGCCGCACAACGAAGCAATCCTGAGATACTACAACGAAACGGTTCCGTGTCCGGCAAAAACCGGATACGGAACCGTTTCGTTTTGAGCGGGTTAAGAGAGAATACGGCCCAAAGGGCAGCGAAACCGTGAGCGCGGAACGAACAGCGCACGCGGAGATTCGCCAGCCGCCGAGAACGCCCTTCTACAGCCTGATGTCGCGCACGGCGTCAAGCGTCTTGGCAAAGTCCTCTTCGGTATGGGCGAAGGAAACCATCGCCACTTCAAAGGCGGACGGAGCCACGAAGATGTTCCGCTCGCGCATGGCGCGGAAGAAACGGGAGTACATCTCCGTATCCGAATTCTTCACATCCTCAAAGTTGCGGAGCGGCCCGTCGGAGAAGAACACCGTATACATGGAGGCAAGGCGGTTGACCGTCACGGGCACGCCCTTGCCGCGCAGGATGGATTCCAGCTCGGCGGCGAAGGCTTCCACGCGTGCCTCAAGCGCGGCGTAATCGCTGGCCTTGAGCACGGAGAGCGTGGCGATGCCCGCGGCCATAGCGAGCGGATTCCCGGAAAGCGTCCCGGCCTGATACACGTCCCCGGCGGGAGCCACACGGCTCATGTACTCGCGTTTGCCGCCGAACGCCCCAACGGGCAGGCCGCCGCCGATGATCTTGCCGAGGGTGGTCAGATCGGGCGTGATGCCGAAACGGGTCTGCGCCCCGCCGTACTCGGCGCGGAAGCCGGTGATCACCTCATCCATGATGAGCAGCGCGCCGTGCGTGTCGCACAGGGCCCGCAGCGCCTTGAGGAAGCCTTCCTCCGGCAGCACGAGGCCCATGTTTCCGGCAATGGGCTCCACGATGATCGCCGCGATGTCCTTGCCGTACAGGTGGAAAATGTCCTCGACGGCCCGCACGTCATTGTAGGGGGCTAGCAGGGTGTCGCGGACCGTGCTTTCCGGCACGCCCGGCGTGCCGGGGATGGAAAGGGTCGCCACACCGGAACCCGCGCTGGCGAGGAAAGGATCGGCATGTCCATGATAACAGCCGATGAACTTCAACACCTTGGTGCGTCCGGTCACGCCGCGGGCCAGACGCAGGGCGGACATGGTCGCCTCCGTGCCCGAGTTCACCATACGCACCATATCCATGCCGGGGAACGCGTCCACGACCATACGGGCAAGCTCGACCTCGGCGGGACAGGGAGCGCCGTAGCTGGTGCCCTTTCCGGCGGCTTCGACGACCGCCTTGGTCACCTCGGGATGGGAATGCCCGAGCAGCATCGGCCCCCACGATTCCACGAAATCGATCATCTCCTGACCGTCCACGGTGGTCACGTGGCTCCCCTTGGCGGAAGCGATGAACAGCGGATCGGCCCCCACACCGAGGCAGGCGCGCACAGGGCTGTTGACGCCGCCGGGGATCAGTTCACAGGCTTCCTTAAACAATTTTTCCGAACGAGTCGTCTTCATAATCTCCTCAGAGCGTTGGGTTGAACGGCAAGCGCCGCTGTCTTCACGTCAAAAAAGAGGCCGCCGCCCTTGCCGGGCCAACCGGCTTAAAAATACGTCATGGACGTTTTCTTCAATTCTTCAAGGCTGTCAAGCACGGCATACTCGTCAAGCGCCGTCTCGCGCCGCAATTCCTCAATGACCTGAAGGCATTCGTCCTCGCTGCGCCCGTGGACCATCGTATACAGCGTATAAGGCCAGTCCGGGGCCGAAGTCGGGCGGAAATACACGTGGGAAATGCGCTGGTTCTTGGCCGCCACCTCGCCTATGGCGTCGCTGTCGGCCTCGTCGACGATCCACGCGACCATCGCGTTGTGCGTCCAGCCTGTCTTCTGGTGTTTGATGCTGGCCCCGAAACGGCGGATGGAGCCGTCTTCCTTCATGCGGCGCAGAAGGTTCAGCACCGTCTCCTCATCGGTCCCCACTTCGCGGGCGATGTCAGCATACGGTGTCAGGGTGTCGGGGAGCTGGAACTGGACAATGCGCAGGATGGCGCGCTCGGTGTCGGTAAAAGCTGTGCTCATGGTCGTCCTTAATGATAGTTGTCGCCGGTGGTGATGAACAGCGGCTTGATCTCGTCGATGCGCCGGATGCCCGCGTGGGTCAGCACGATACGGAACCGCTCCAGATCGGAGCCGCAGCGATGGGTGATCTTGCGCACCATGTCCACATGGTAGACCTTGTCGCCCCCCACCACATCGTCCATACCGCCCTGAGGTTCGTCAAGAACTTCATCGGCATGCCGCAGAAAGTCCGAAATGTCAAAGCGCGAAATGTCCAGCAGCAGATTCTTGCCCTCATGGAAGGGATCGGGCAGCTCCTTGATGTCGATCCGCTTTGAATAATACAAAATGTCTTCATTGTGGAACGCGTTCAGGATGTCCACGAAATGCGTCCTGTTCCGCAGGACGCGCACTTCCTTGGGGAGCTTGTCCCAATCCGCGAACCGGAACTGCTCGGCGCAATGCCCCAGACGCCTGCCGTAGCCGTCGCAGACGCGCAGCACCCGATCGGGGATCCATTTGCCGAATACCTTGAACAGCTTATGCTTGAGCACATCCTTGATGCGCTCGCGGCAGATGTAGGCGAAAACGGCGATCACGAAGATCGGCGCGCTGAGGGACCCGGCCCCTTCCCACAGGAGCGTCACGGTCAGCGCGAGGCTCATGGCCACCGCCGCGATGAGGCTGTACAGCACGTGCTCCAGCAGCGAGTTTCCGGAATGGCGCTGCACGTTCAGGAACAGCGGCATGTCCACGTACTTCTTGAGCACGCTCCAGCGGAACACGGGCAGCTCGTTGTCCCCGGTCTTCGAGGGCATACTTTCGGGATAGCAGGACCGGCGGTAGGCGCGCTGCGCTCCGAAACAAGCAAGGATATACGTGGAGCACTTGTGCACGGGCGAGAGGCGGCGCACGATCTCGCCAAGCGTCCTCGTCGTGATGATGGACAGGTACTCGTCGCAATACAGGAACGCCGGGGCCCGCAAAAGGTTGCGCGCCGCCTTTGCCCGCTTGCCGAGCAGTTTGCGGTACCGCTTCAGGCACGCCACAGCCAGGCGGGTCAGATCATAGGCGGCCCGGGTCCGCTCGCTGCCGTCCTCAATGGCCAGCACCGCGTTTTTCCGCGCCAGCAGGGAAACCCGGAACGCGATGCAAAACAGTTTGAGGCTGTCCTCGTAACGTTCGCGGGTTTCCGGCGTATTTTGCCACAACAAATCATCAAGCCGCCTGGAACAGTCCTCGAGAATATCCGGAAACTGTTCCGGCAGCGTCAGCTCGATGATCTCCTCACCGCCGCCCTCCTCGGCCTCCAGTTTCCGCAGAGGCGGAGGCAGTTCGCCGCCAAGCAGCGACTCCAGCGGCCTGATGGGGACGCCAAGCCGGATATAGTTCTTGAGGCTTTGCTGATAATCGGTCGCCGTATAGCTCCAGCGGTTGATCTGGAGGCTCTGCGGAAAGAAAAACCACGTTTCCACGAGGTAGTGCAGCTTCCTGTCCTCCAGCGGGCAGGATACCTGCTGGCGGATTTCGAAGCGGCGCTTGCCGATGGTTCTGACCGCTTCGGCAAGCAGGGAGGCGTTGGGGCGGCGACGGACAATGGAATAGGACATGATAGGGCTCTGGTAGGTTCACTTGACCATAGCCAAGGGCACAAACAAGATCAAGCGCACTCGATTTTGCCTCACTCAGGCGGAAATCAAGCCTTTATCGAACACCGGAAACAGGCTACAACAGGCGGGCCGCCGATCGTGATGCCCGCACCGGCGCCCCCGGATGCCCCGTCCGGCCCCAACCGCTTTGCCCCGGAGAAACCCATGCCCACGCCAACGCTGCATGATCCCGAACTCTGCCAAGCCCTGCTCCGCCGCCTCGAAGACCTCCTCGACCGCCCCATGCGGTTTATGGAAGTCTGCGGAACCCATACCGTATCCATCTTCAGAGGCGGCCTGCGCACGCTCCTTCCCGAGCAGGTCACCCACCTCACGGGGCCGGGCTGCCCGGTCTGCGTGACCCACGACCGCGAAGTCGCCGCCTTCCTCAAGCTCGCCGAACAGCCGAACGTCATCATCGCCACCTTCGGCGACCTGATGCGCGTTCCCGGCCCGGACGGGCGCTCCCTCAAGCACGCGCAGGCCGACGGAGCCCGCGTATCCGTCATTTACTCCCCGCTCGACGCCCTGACCCTCGCCGCCGACAACCCCGACGCCACGGTCGTTTTCCTCGGCGTCGGCTTCGAGACCACCGCCCCGGCGGTCGCGGCGACCGTCCTCGCCGCCGAACAGCGCAAGCTGGACAACTTCGCCGTTTTCTCCTGCCACAAGCTCGTGCCTCCGGCGCTTGCCGCCCTGCTCGGCGATCCCGACAACGGCATCGACGCTTTCCTGTTGCCGGGGCATGTGTCCACGGTCCTCGGCCTTTCGCCGTTCCGCTTCGTGGCCGAAGACTGGAAGCGCCCCGCCATCGTCGCCGGGTTCGAGCCCGCCGACATCCTCGACGCGCTCTGCCGCATGGCCCGCCAGTACCGCGAGGGCGAATTCAAGGTCGAGAACGCCTACCCCCGCGCCGTCAACGACGACGGCAACCCCAAGGCACGGGCCATCCTGTCGCAGGTGTTCCGCACCGCCGACGCCCTCTGGCGCGGCCTCGGCGTCATCCCCGGCAGCGGCCTCGCGCTGGCTCCGGCCTACCAGCGTTTCGACGCCCTCGCCCGTCTCGGCCTCTCCCTGCCTGAAACCAAGCCCTTGCCCGGCTGTCGCTGCGGTGAAGTGCTCAAGGGCAAGATGCCGCCCAACGAGTGCCCCCTGTTCGGCAAGGTCTGTACGCCCGCCAATCCCGTCGGGCCCTGCATGGTGTCCACCGAAGGGAGCTGTTCCGCGTATTTCAAGTATGGATTGTAGAAGAGAGGAGCGGGAGGAATC
>NZ_JH114232.1:703174-708900 GCF_000224655.1 Bilophila sp. 4_1_30 | reverse complement strand
CACGTCCCTCACCTATACCCTAACCATCGAGCCCTGTAGGAACGCGGAACAGGGACTGGGTAACGTCAAAAGTCTTTGGGAGGGGTGGGGGTGGCTTGGAGGGGGCGGGGAGGACTTTCTAAAGAAAGTCCTCCCCGCCCCCTCCAATTTCTTCAACCTCTACCGTTCGACGCCGGGCCGAAGCTGGCAGCGGACGCGGATGTCCCGCCCTCCGCGCCCGTACTCGTCGAGCGTGGCGAAAAGCTGGGCCTCGGTGACGTCGATTTCGGGAGACGCGGAGGCAAAGGCGGCCTGTCCACGGAGAAGCCCGCACGCCTCGGCCTTGGCTTCTTCGAGCGTGTAGCGCCGTGTAATGGGCTTGCGGATGTCGAGGCTCGGAACCAGCAGCATACCAGCCGCCGTATCCGCAAACAGATCAAGGCTCGCCGTGGGACGGGTGAGCGCCGCGCCGATGGCGTTGGCGACAGGGCCAAGCACAGGATCGCCGAGCGTCTCCACAGGAAGCCCCAGAGCGTCCCCGAGCAGAGGAGCCACCGCCTCGGCGGGGCCGCCCACAAGCACGGCGCGGGCAGGGCGAACGGCGCGTTCCTCAAGCAAGGCCGCCAGCGTGTACACGGGACGGCTGTTCACCTCATCGAGCAACGACCGCACGGCGGAGGCGACGCGGGAACGGGCGCAATCCAAAACCTCCTGCGAGAGGGACTCTGCGCTCAGCCCGTGGGCTGCGGCAAGGGATTCCACACCCGCGCGTGACGCAGCAACATCCCCGGCGTCCGCATGTCCAAGCACATTGAGGCAGTCGAGAAATGTGGGGCCGTCCGTCCCGCCGAACGCCAGCGCGGGCCCCTTGCGCAGCGGGCCGACCTGAATGCCGGGCGCGACCGTCACCTGCGAATCCCCTCCAAGCCCGATGGAAACGGACTTGAGCGCGCGGACCAGCGTGGAGCGCCCGTTGACCACCAGATCGTCAGGCGACAATACGGGCTGCCCGGCGGCGAGCAAGGCTATGTCCGTCGTCGTTCCGCCCATGTCGAGCACAAGGGTATCTTCGGAGCAGGACGGCATCAGGGCCATCATGCCCATGACGCTGGCGGCAGGGCCGGAAAGCAGGGCTTCCACAGGCCGCTCGCGGGACACCGAAAGCGGGATGGCTCCCCCGTCGGCCTTCAAAAGATAGGCGGGCGCGTCGATGCCCATGTCCTTCAGGCTGGCTTCCACCGCATCCGCGAACCGGTTGTGCAGCGTCCAGACCGCCGCGTTCCAATAGGCCGTGGCAATGCGGCGCGGAAAATTCAGGCGGCCCGACAAACGATGCCCGAGCGCGATCACCGGTTCCGGGCCGTCCGAGAAAACTTCGCGTATGACCTCCGCCATCGCGTCCTCATGTGCCGGATTGCGCGTCGAAAACTTGGCGACGCAGGCGAACGCGGCCAGCCCTTCCTCCCGCCAGCCGCTCACAACCCGCCGTATAGCCTCCCGATCCGGAGGCGCGACTTCCGTCCCCCGGTGATCCACGCCGCCGGGAACGAGCGCCGTATGGCCTCCCAGCCCGAACCAGCCCGGATCAAGGCCCGGCCCCGCGCCGATCAGCAGACCCACAGGCGCGCAGGCGTTCTGCACTACGGCATTCACGGCGAGGGTGGTCCCGAACGTCGCCCGGCTCACGTCCGCCGGAAACGCCGCTCCCGACTCGAACAGCGCGTGCAGGGCCTCTCGTGTGGAAACCAGCAAATCCTGATGGTTGGTGGGAACTTTGACGGACGCGAGCAGCGTTCCGCCGCGCAACAGCACGGCGTCGGTATGCGTTCCGCCCATATCCAGCCCGAGCACGGCCGGGGTTTTCCGTTCTTTTGACACGTACGGCCTCCTGAGGCGCCTGTTTCCGGCAACGGACCTCGCGCCCGTCGGCAGCGTAACGCAAAACCCCGGCGCAGGGAAACCCCGCCCGCCCTTGCCAAACGGCATCCCCGACCCTATACTTTCCCCTATTACAAGGAAAAGAACCGGATCGACAACCGATCCGGGATCGGTCGCAACACCAAAGGAGAATACGTACGTGACCAGCCAACTGAAGACATTCATGTTGCTTGCCCTGCTTTCCGGCCTCATCATCGTTCTCGGAGGCGCTCTGGGCGGCAAGACGGGGATCGTTATCGCTTTCGGCCTCGCCCTGATCATGAACGTGGGGAGCTATTGGTATTCCGACAAAATCGTCCTGAGGATGTATCAGGCCCGCGAACTGTCGGAAAGCGAAGCCCCCATGATCTACAGCATGGTGCGCGAGCTGGCCGCCAACGCCCAGATCCCCATGCCGCGCATCGCCGTGGTTCCCGAAGAAGCCCCCAACGCCTTCGCCACGGGCCGCAACCCCGAAAACAGCGTGGTCGCCGTCACGGAAGGCATCCTGCGCCTGCTGTCCCCGGAAGAGCTCAAGGGCGTGCTTGCTCATGAAATCGCGCACATCGCCAACCGCGACATCCTGATCCAGACGGTCGCCGGGGTCATGGCCTCGACCATCGTGTCCATCGCCAACTTTATGCAGTTCGCCGCCATCTTCGGCATGGGCCGCAGCAGCGAAGACGGCGAAGGAGGCGGCAGCAACCCGCTCATGGCCATCGTGCTCGCCATCCTCGCGCCCATCGCGGCGTCGCTGATCCAGTTCGCCATCTCCCGCTCGCGCGAATACCTCGCCGACGCCAGCGGGGCGCGCTACTGCGGGCAGCCCCTAGCCCTCGCCGCCGCGCTCGGCAAGCTCCAGTCATGGAACCAGCGCATCCCCATGCAGAACGGCAACCCCACCACGGCGGAAATGTTCATCGTCGCCCCCCTCTTCGGCGGCGGCATGGCCAAGCTGTTCAGCACCCACCCCGACATCAACGACCGCATCGCCCGTCTCCGCGAAATGGCGGGCGTCAGATAAAAAATCTCCGGCGGGCAGGGCATTGCCCCTTGCCCTTCCGGGGAAATGCGACTTACCGGCCCAGCCGGTCCTGCCTGCGGGTGCCTCTCGTCTGCCCGAGGAAACGCTCTGGACGGCTCCGGCAAGGCCCGCGCATCCTCCTGAATTCACGGCCCCGCCGCCCTTCACATTGCATTTCCTCCACGTCTCGAAAGAAGATGGGTTCCGTATCCCGCGCAAACCGGATGCGGAACCTTTTTTGCTTATCCCCGAGCAATCAGACACTCCCTTGGCAACAAATCGGAAGGAATATGTTTCTTTCCTCCGCTCGAACGGCCCTGAAAGCCTCGCTCCTTTTAATGAGCGTGAACACCCGCCCTGCGCGGCCTCCCCGCCACCCGAAGGGAGCGCACGAAAAAAACGGAGACGCGGCAGAGGACATTTTTCCCTTCTTCAGAAGGGGTTCCCCTTTCCAGCCGCTTCTATCATCCTTGACGCTGGACGCATATTCCGGTAGCGAAACAGACCCTTCGGAAGCATTTTTCGGACGGCGGCCCCGGCGGGAAGATACGGGGCCTTCCGGGAGCGATCCCGGAAGCCGTCTACCATCCATCCTGAATCATGGCTTTTTCGGTGTTCCTTGGAGTAAACGATGCAATATGGGAGCCTTTCGATAGGTCTGGCGCTTGCGGCGTGCCTTGGCGTTTCCGGGTGCGGCGAGAAAAGAACCCTTGGCGAGGAACCCGTGCCGGTGCAGCGCTCCGAGTGCGGCGGCATTTTTGTTCTCGCGCCCGCGTCATATATGCAGTATATTCAGCACGACGAAGCGACGCTGCTGGCTTCGGAAGGCCGCTATGAGGATCTCCCCGTCTTCTGTACGGAAGAAATGGCCCGGATGCTCGAAGAACGGCTGGAACACGATCATGAACTCCTTCCCGGCCTCTGGCGCGTGTACCGCCTTGAGGGCGTATGGGAAGAGGATGTCGTGGAAGTGCGGCCCGGCGAATGGCGTATGCGCCGCCCGGCCCAGCTTATCGCGCTTTCGGCATCTTGAGATTTGATGACATCCCGCTTCGAAGCGGACGTATGAAACCAACATTTTTGCGTTTTTGAGGAGACTATATGGCAACAGCACACCGTTGTGGATGGGTAGCGCTGATGGGTCCGCCCAATGCGGGCAAATCCACCCTTACCAACGCCCTTGTGGGCCAGAAGGTGGCGATCGTCACGGCCAAGCCGCAGACGACCCGTAACCGCATCGTCGGCATCCTGACCCAGAAGGATGCCCAAGTCATTTTTATGGATACGCCCGGCGTGCACGCCCTGCGCGGCCAGACCAGAGGCCAGCTCGGCAAGATCATGGTCCAGTCGGCGTGGCAGAGCTTCGCGGTGGCGAACTGCATCGTGCTCGTCATCGACGGCGATCTGTACCTGCGCAAGCCGGACTTCATGGAGCGCGATCTCGCGCCCCTCATCCAGCCGCTGGCCGAAGAGGAGCGCCCCGTCGTCGTTGTGGTGAACAAGGTCGACCTGTTCCATGACAAGTCGCGTATGCTGCCCCTGCTGGAGTCCGTGGCCCAGATGTTCCCGAAGGCGGAAATCTTCCCGGCGTCGGCCCTGCGCCGCAACGGCGTGGAGCAGCTCCTTGAGCTCATCCGCTCCCACCTGCCCGAAGGCGAGGCGCAGTTCCCCGAAGATCAGCTTTCCACGGCCCCCATGAAGTTCATGGCCGCCGAGATCATCCGCGAGAAGCTTTTCGAAAAGCTGTATCAGGAAGTCCCCTATTCCGTCGCCGTGGACGTTGAAGTGTGGGACGAAGAAGACGATCGCGTGCTCATCCATGCCGCCATCTATGTGGCGAAGCCCTCGCACAAGGCCATGGTCATCGGCCGGGCGGGCGAAGGCATCAAGGCCATCGGCACGGCCGCCCGCAAGGAAATCCGGGATCTGGTCGATAAAAAGGTTCACCTCGAACTCTGGGTCAAGGTTCGTGAGGACTGGGTCGATGACCCGCAGTTCCTGCACAGCCTCGGCTTTGGAGCTGAAGCGGAGTACTAGCCCATGAATCCGTCAGAAACAGCAGCGCTTGGGGAACGCCTCGAAGCCGTACGCGGGCGCCTCGCCGAGGCCGCCCGCATCGCGGGGCGCAAGCCGGAAGATGTACGTCTCATTGCCGTATCCAAGCTCCATCCTGTGGAGGCCATTCTCGCGGCATACGGGTTCGGACAACGGATTTTTGGCGAAAATTACGTGCAGGAAGCGCTTGCCAAGCAGGAAGCCCTTCCCGATCTCGATGTGGAGTGGCATTGCATCGGCCACGTCCAGACCAACAAGGCCAAGGACGTCACCGGGCGTTTCGCCCTCATCCACACTGTGGACAACTTGAAGTTCGCCGAAACGCTGGCCCGCCGCCTGCCCGAGGACATTCCGGTGCAGCGCGTGCTCCTTCAGGTCAACATCGGCAACGAGCCGCAGAAGGCCGGCGTCGACGAGCACGATCTGCCCGCCCTTGCCGAAGCCGTCCTTGCGCTCCCGCGCCTTGAAGTCCGCGGCCTGATGTGCCTGCCCCCGTTCTTTGACGACGGCGAAGCCGCCCGGCCCTATTTTGCCCGGCTCCGCGAGCTGCGCGACGATCTCGAAGCCCGCCTCGGCATCAAGCTGCCCGAGCTTTCGATGGGGATGTCCGGCGACTGCGTGCAGGCCGTCGAGGAAGGCGCCACCCTCGTCCGCGTCGGGACCGACATCTTCGGCCCCCGGCCTGTGAAGGCGTAGGAGAGAGAGAGAGAGAGAGAGAGAGAGAGAGAGAGAGAGAGAGAGAGAGAGAGAG
>NZ_JH114232.1:696600-702874 GCF_000224655.1 Bilophila sp. 4_1_30 | reverse complement strand
AAAGAAAGTTTCCCCTTCCCCCCTCCAAACCTCCCCCCATCCTCTTCAAAGACTTTCGACTGATGGGGAGGTTATACGGCGGGAGTCCGTTCCGGCGTAGGGCTCGTTAAGTTTGCAAAGCCCCCAATAAAAATACATTGCTCAACAGCCCTGAACATTCTTTTGTTCAGGGCTGTCTCTTTTTCAGGAGGATAACCGTCAAGAGGGATTCGATAAACGCGAAAGTCTTGGGAAGGAGAGGGGTGGGGTTTGGGGAGGGAAGAGGGAACCCTTCTGAAGAAGGGTTCCCTCTCCCCTCCCCAATGGCTTCCCTTCTACCAAGGCGTCGTGAGCCCGGCGGCGGAGCGGCCGCCGTACAGGACGCCCTTGAAATCGGCAAGGATTTTGGCGTGATCGAAAACGAGGGCGGGCAGGGCTTCCATCGAATAGAAGGCGACCTTCGCGGCGTCGTCCCCGGCGCGGAGCTGTTCGGGATTCAAGGGTTCGGCGATAAACACGGTGGAGATGGTGTGCTGGCGGGGATCGCGGTCGGGTGCGGAATACACGCCGAGCAACCCGGTCAGCCTCACACGCAGATTGGTCTCCTCAAAGGCTTCGCGGACGGCGGCCTGCTCGGCGGACTCGCCCAGATCGATGAAGCCGCCCGGCAAGGCGTTGCCGTAGGGAGGATTCTTGCGGTCCACCAGCACGAGCCCGCGCTCACGATCATGGATCACGATGTCCACGGTCGGCTTGGGATTCAGATATTTTTCAACGATCGCGCCGCATTTCGGACAGGTCAATTCAGTCTTCATCATCAGTCCCTTGAGTAAAATGAAGGGGATGTTCCCCATATGCATAGAGGGGAATCCCCCCATTCATCGCCCGCAAACATTTCTTCTTCCCAAAAGTCGCCCCAAAGCGCAACAGGGCATTTTCAAACCTTGCCCTGTTATCCAATCATTTCAAAGAAAAACAAATTCCGCTCACCTTTCTCGCAGGGAAGCCCGCAATCATCCCCCACCCCATTACAAAAGTCTTGGGAGAGGGAGGATGAGGGTTCTTCAGAAAGGTTCTCCCTCCCTTCCCCAATTTCCTTTCCCTACTTCCAGTCACCCAAAAGCTCGCGGCACAGCAAGCCCGCGTCGAGATAGGGAGGCTCGGAAACAAGATGCGCCTTGCGGACACGGATGCCGAGCCGGGCAAGCCACTCGTAGGGGATGCCGCCGGGATAGCGGGACTCGTCCTCGTCCACAAGAAGCCAGTTGAGCGCCTGCCCCGCCGGGCAGCCGTCGGCTCCGAAACGCAGCAGATACGCCACCTGATCCTGCACCGTGAGCCCGAAAAGCTCCGGGTCCGTGCCGAGATTGGGAATGAACACCTTCGGGCAGGCGGCCTCGCGGACGGCACAGCTTACGCCGAGGGGAAGCAGGTTCGCCATCACGGAAGAAAAGAAACTGCCCACAGGATAGCAGATAAGATCCGCAGTCCGGATGACGTGGGCAAGACGCGGCTGGATGGGCACGGAAACGGGAGAAGGATCATCCAAAGAGGCTGAAAGCCACATATCATGTATGGGGGAGGTGATGGCGGTCGCGGTCTTGCCGGTGAAGCGGTGCTGCCCCACGATGACCTCGCCGTTCTCAAGCCGCACGCACAGGTGGGCGCAGGAATCCGCCACGGGCATGACAACGCCCCGCGCCTGCACCATGCCGGAAAACACCCGCACCACGGGCTCAAGCTGACGATCGAGGGAAAGATAGCCGGAAGTCAGGATCAGGTTGCCGATGCTCGCCCCGGCAAGATCCATATCAACGGGCATGAGTGACCGAAAAGCCGAAAGGTGCTGCGTGACAACCTCGTTCATGGGCTCGGGAATCGCGGCCACCAGCGGATGCGCTCCGGACGCGAGAGACGCCAGCTCACGGTGCAGGGCTTCCGGCCCGGCATCCTTGGGCAGGCGGTAGCCGAGCAACTCCACGATCTCGGGATTGCCTTCAAGAGAGCGATCGGCCAGCGCCATGATCCGGGCACGGATGTCCCCCACGGCGGGCATGTCGAACGCCCGGCGCAGTTCGGCGGAACTACCCCCGGAATCGAATGTGGTGATGACGTGGACGGCGTTGCGGGTATGCCGGGAGAGTTCCGCCGCCACCGGAGCCAACGCCGTGCCGCCGCTGAAAAACAGGATGCGCGAACCTCCGTCAGGCGGAACCATCGCACCCTCCGGCCTTTCCCAAACTCAGGAACAGCAGCTCGTCGACCATGTCCATCAATTCCTTGTAAAGGCCTCCGCCCTGCATGGCGGAGCCGAACAGCGCCAGCCGCTGCTCGGCGAGAATCTTGCGCGGCACTTCTTCCGGCATGATCGTGGCGAGGCGCAGCCCGAGCAGGAGCCCTTCGACGCCTTGCCTGAACACCGCGAACGTCTCCCCGAACCGGATGCGCTGCGCGGCCCAAAACGTCTCGGCTTCCGGAGACGGGGACACGCCCGTGAGCACGCACAGGCCCATGAACAGCGCATTGAGCCCCGAGCCCGGAACGCCGGAACGCCAGCCCGTCAGCCACGGGGCGCGCTCGAACAGGAGATCGTGGGCGAGGCCGAGCCGGATCAGCTCGCCCATACCCCGCCGGGCTTCGAGCAGATCGGGATCGTTCCAGAACACGGGCATCTCGCCGGGCCGCCACGCCGGGACGGTATCCGCCCTCGGCTCGAATCCCGCCAGCGTGCGCAGGATGTGTGCGAACCAGCGGTTCGCGTCCGGTGATCCCGGCGTCTCCAAATGGCTGTAGCTGAGCGTATAGCTCCCCTTGCCGTATCGCCCGTGCAGGGCGCAGGGCTGTCCGTTGAGGAACCCCGGCGCCAGCGAGACGCCGTACAGCTCGATCCATTGTTCGAGCACGGCGGGGGACAGCGAAGAGAGAGGCAGGTCGGCCACGCACAGATCCGGCGGGCAGGTGCGGGGATCGGAGCCAGCATACCGGGCCAGCACGTCCACCCCGTCGTCAGGGCCCCCGGATGACGCCGCAAAGCGCCCCGGCCACCAGATCGGGATAGCCGGTTCGGAGCCGGGGGCGACGGGTTCGGAAAAAAATTCCGGGACAAGCGGATGCCCGCCCTGAAAACGGACGCGGACGTGCCCGGAAACGAAGTGCTGCACGCGTTCGCCGATTTCCGCACGGTGCCACGGGCACAGGCACAGGCCCTTACCGATTTCGGCGGTACGCACAGGATCGGCGGCATCGGAAAGCCCAAGCCCGGCCCCGCCGCAGAACCCCACGTAGCGGCCGCCGCCACGCACCCATGCGCGCACGGCTTCCCGCCCTTTTTCACCCAGTGCGGCAGACTTGTGCCGGGCCGTTCCGCCGGGTACAATAAGGAGAGACGTCTTGTCAGAAAGCGCGCCCTGAGCTATCTCTTTCGCTTTGACCAGACGGTACGGAAGCCCGAACGCTTCGGCGGCCCGCCACACGAGCAGACCCCAAAGCTGCGAAGCATCCCAAAATATGGCTATGTCAGTCATGGTCCCTTCTGCATAGAACAACCGGGCGCTGTTGACAACACCCGCCCTTCCTCTCTGACACGAGCCTTTGAACCCTTTCATCGGAGCAGGCAATGTCCGAAAACGCACTACCCAAGGGCTACGAGCCCCACGCAGTGGAAGACCACTGGCGTGAGTATTGGGAAAAGAACAAGACCTTCACTCCCGACCCCGACGCCCCGGGCGAACCTTTCTCCATTGTCATCCCTCCGCCAAACGTCACGGGCGCGCTGCACATCGGCCACGCCCTGAACCACACGCTCATCGACGTGCTCTGCCGCCACGCCCGCCAGAAGGGCAAGAAGGTGCTCTGGCTCCCCGGCACCGACCACGCGGGCATCGCCACCCAGAACGTGGTGGAACGCGCCCTCGCCAAGGAAGGCAAGACCCGCCACGACCTCGGCCGCGAAGCCTTCGTCGAACGCGTGTGGCAGTGGAAAGAGGACTACGGAAACCGTATCCTCAACCAGATCCGTATGCTCGGCGATTCCGTGGACTGGACCCGCGAACGCTTCACCATGGACGAGGGCCTGTCCAAGGCCGTCCGCAAGGTGTTCGTGGAACTGTACAAGGAAGGGTACATCTACAAGGGCAAGTACATCATCAACTGGTGCAGCCGCTGCCACACCGCCCTTGCCGACGACGAAGTGGATCACATGCCCGAAAAGGGCCATCTGTACCACGTCCGCTACGACTTCGAGGACGGCTCCGGCTCGGTGATCATCGCCACGACCCGCCCCGAAACCATCATGGCGGACACCGGCGTGTGCGTGCATCCCGAGGATGAGCGTTATGCCGGGCTCGTGGGCAAAAAGATCGTCGTGCCCGTCATCGGCCGCGTCGTGCCGCTGTTCGCGGACCGCTACGTGGACAAGGAGTTCGGCACCGGCGCCCTGAAGGTCACCCCCTGCCACGACCCCAACGACTGGACGCTCGGCGAACGCCACGGCCTTGAATTCATCCAGTGCATCGACGAGGACGGCAACATGACCGCCGAGGCCGGGCCGTATGCCGGCCTGTCCAAGGAAGAATGCCGCAAGCGCATCGTCGAGGATCTGCAGGCTTCCGGCCAGCTCGTGAAGATCGAGGATCTCGATCACAGCGTGGGCCACTGCTACCGCTGCAAGACCGTGGTCGAGCCGCATATGTCCGAACAGTGGTTCGTTGCTTCCACGAAGCTCGCGCCCCGCGCCCGCGCCGCCGTGCCGGAAATGACCCAGATCTTCCCCGAAAACTGGATGAAGACCTATTACAACTGGCTCGACAACATCCGCGACTGGTGCATCAGCCGCCAGATCTGGTGGGGTCACCGCATCCCGGCATGGACCTGCTCCCAGTGCGGCAAGCTCATCGTTTCCGAGGAAGATCCCACGTCCTGCCCCGATTGCGGCTCCTCCGAGCTGGTACAGGAATCCGACGTGCTCGACACGTGGTTCTCGTCCGCCCTGTGGCCCTTCAGCACCATGGGCTGGCCGGACAAGACCAAGGATCTTGCCACGTTCTATCCCACATCCGTGCTCGTCACCGGGTTCGACATCCTGTTCTTCTGGGTGGCCCGCATGATGATGATGGGCCTGCACTTCATGGATCAGGTGCCCTTCAAGCACGTCTACCTGCACGCCCTCGTGCGCGACGCGCAGGGCCGCAAGATGTCCAAATCCACCGGCAACGTCATCGACCCGCTGGTGATGATAGAGAAGTACGGCACCGACGCCCTGCGCTTCACCCTGACGGCCTTCGCCGCCATGGGCCGCGACATCCGCCTCTCGGAAGACCGCATCGAAGGCTACCGCCACTTCGTCAACAAGCTGTGGAACGCTTCCCGGTTCGCGCTCATGAACCTGCCCGAGGACGTGCCCGCCGCCGTGGAACTCGACAAGGTGCAGGGGCTGCACCACCAGTGGCTGCTCCACCGCCTCGAAGAGGTCAAGAAGGATGTGGACGACGCCATCGAAGCCTACCGCTTCAACGACGCCGCCCAGACCCTCTACAAGTTCCTCTGGAACGAGTTCTGCGACTGGTATCTGGAGCTCATCAAGCCGGACATGAAGGAAGAAGGGCCCCGCAAGGCGGAAGCCCAGTATGTGCTGTGGACCGCCCTGCGCGAGTTCCTCATCCTCATGCATCCGATCATGCCCTTCGTGACCGCCGAAATCTGGCAGGCCCTGCCCGGCGGGGCCGGTTCCGACGCGGCGGTGCAGCTCCTGCCCGAAGCGCGTCCCGGCTGCCTCAAGCCCGAAGCCGCCGCCCGCATGGAGTTCGTGCAGGAAGTCATCGGCATGATCCGCACGATCCGCGCCGAGCTGAACATCGCTCCATCCTACAGGCTGACCGTGCTGCTCCGTCCGTCGGACGCCCACCAGAAGGACGTCCTTGAGGCAAACCGTGAAGTCATCCTGACGCTGGCCCGCCTCGGCGAGCTCATCATCGACGCCGACGGCGAAGCGCCCAAGGCTTCCGCGAGCCATGTCGCACAGGGCTGCGAAGTCATCGTGCACCTGTCCGGCGCTGTGGACTTCGCCGCCGAACTGGCCCGCCTTGAAAAGGAACTGGGCAAGATCGACAAGGAGCTGGGCGGCCTCAACCAGAAGCTCGCCAACGAGGGTTTCGTCAGCCGCGCCCCCGCCGAAATCGTCGAGCGCGAGCGCGCCCGCGTCGCCGAACTCACCGACGCCCGCGTGAAGCTCACCGCCCTCCAGCAGCGCTTCCGCGATGTCATGTAGCTGATTTTGATTGGTGTTGATTGAAAGCTT
>NZ_JH114232.1:688204-696264 GCF_000224655.1 Bilophila sp. 4_1_30 | reverse complement strand
GCGAACCTCTTACCCCCCTTGCGCCATGAAAGTGTCCACAACGTCGCCCTTCTTCTCCGTAGCGCTGCTGGTGATATCGATGCTGTCGATCCAGTGCAGCGCGTCGCTCGCCAAGTCCGTTTTTCCGATCATCGGCCCCGAGGCGACGACGGCCCTGCGCCTCATGTTCGCGGCGCTGGTGCTGCTTCCGGTGATGCGCCCGTGGCGGGCGAAGCTCACCCGCAAGCAATGGCTGCCCATCATCCTCTACGGCCTGTCCACGGGCGTCATGAACATGTGCTTCTATCAGGCCATCAGCCGCATCCCGTTGGGCGTGGGCGTGGCGTTGGAGTTCACCGGGCCGTTGGCGATAGCCATGCTCGGTTCGCGCCGCCTCATCGACTTCCTGTGGATTGCGCTGGCCGTCGGCGGTCTGCTCCTGCTGTTGCCCATTCACGAATTTTCCGGCAATCTCGATCCCGTGGGCGTGGCCTTCGCGCTCGGAGCCGGGTTCTGCTGGGCCATGTACATCTTTTTCGGCAAGCGGGCCGGGAACGCCGGAGGCGGCGCATCCGTCTCGCTCGGCATGATCGTCGGGGCCTGCGCCATCCTGCCCTTCGGCGTAGCCTCGGCGGGGACGTCCATGTTCTCCATGTCCGTACTCCCGCTGGCTCTGCTGCTCGGCGTCTTCTCCTCGGCGCTGCCCTATGGGCTGGAAATCGTCGCCCTCAAGCAGCTTCCCGCGCAGACTTTCGGCATCCTGATGAGCATAGAACCCGTCCTCGCGGCCCTGTCGGGCATTATTTTCCTCGGAGAACAGCTCAACGTGGCTCAATGGGTAGCTCTGGCCTGCATCATTGTGGCCTCCATCGGCGCAACACTGACTATCCGCCGCAAGGCCTGACGCGGCGGGCATCCTCAAGGAGAAAGCGATGAAGCTTCCCAAGAAACAGGCCGCCGTGGTCCGCGCCGCCCTTGAAGAATGGCGGGCATCCGGGCTTCTGGACGAAGAAACCGGCAAACGGCTTCTCGACGACCTGACGCCTCTGCCCTTCGACTGGTACAGGCTCGGCCGCTATGCCTTGTGGAGCGCCCTTGCGTGCATACTCATCGGCGTGGCCGCCCTGCTCGGCGACGAACTGTTCCTTGAACTCATCAGCCGCCTTTTCGTCATGACGGAACTGGGGCGCAGCCTGTTCCTGCTCCTTGCGGCGGCGGGCCTGTTCTTCTGGGGCGTACGGCGGCGCAGGAGAGCCCCCCAGAAACGGCTGACCAATGAGGGCCTGTTTTTCCTCGGCGTGCTGGCCATCGCGGGCTCGCTCGCCTCGCTCGCCGCATGGCTTTACGCGTACGGCGGGGAAGACATCGGCTTCCTGAACATCTCCAGCCTGTTCCTGCTTGCCGCCGTCATATACGGCGCGCTCGGACTGCTGCTCGATTCCCGGCTGATCTGGGTTTTCGCCCTGTTCGCGTTCGGGAGCTGGCTCGGGGCCGAAACGGGGTACCGCTCCGGCTGGGGAGCCTATTATCTGGGGATGAACTACCCCATGCGCTTCGTGCTGCTCGGCCTGCTCCTGTGCGGGCTCTCGGTTCTCTTCAAACGCAATGCCCACTGGAGCCGATTGGCGGCCTTCGAACGCAGCACGCTCTCGGTGGGCCTGCTCTATCTGTTCATCAGCCTGTGGATACTGTCTCTTTTTGGCGACTACGGCGACATGACATCATGGTATCACGCCCGCCATATGGAGCTGTTCCACTGGTCTCTCCTTTTCGGAGCGGCGGCCTGTGCCGCCATATGGCTCGGCGTGAAGGACGACGACGCCATGCTGCGGGGGTACGGGCTTGTCTTTTTGGGCCTGAACCTCTACACACGCTTCTTTGAATGGTTCTGGGACAGCCTCAACAAGGGGCTGTTCTTCATCATCGTCGGCCTCAGCCTCTGGGCCCTCGGCGCCCACGCCGAACGCCTCTGGAATCTGGGGAAAAAGCCCTCCTCATCCCCAAAGGATGCCTGACATCATGAGCATGATCACTCTGTTTTCCGCCTTTATGGGCCTGTACGTTATCGTCCGGCTCATCCTGCCTTCCGGCATGAACTGGTCCCTCAAACTTATCCTCAGCCTCTTCGCGTTCGCCTGCGCCGAAAAACTCCTCCTGACCAAACTCGTCTACGGCACGATGGGCGCATTCATGCCCGAGCCCGTGCAGCTCGCCTCCGGCTACCTCCATTCCGCCGTGACCATCCTGTTCCTGCTGCTCGTGGTGCGGGACGCGCTTCTGCTCCTCACCTGGCCTTTCCGCCGTTCCACAAGGCGGCAGCGCAAAATTTTCTACGGGCATAAGGAAAAGAAGCCCGCATCGGGATTCTGGGCCTTCACGCTGGTGCTGCTCGCGCTGGGCCTGTCAGGCTACGGTATGCGGGAAGCCCTGCGGGTCCCTCCCGTGCGTGAAGTCCGTATGCAAGTCCCCGGCCTGCCGGATGCGCTGAACGGATTCCGGATCGCGCAGCTTTCCGATCTGCACATCGGCCCCACGTTCGGCAAGGCATGGCTGACGGACGTGGTGGCCCGCACGGATTCGCTCAACCCCGATCTCATCGCCATCACCGGCGACGTAGTGGACGGCTCCCCGTCACGCCTTGAAGAAGACGTGGCCCCGCTGGCGGATCTCAAAGCCAAGTACGGCGTCATCTTTGTGCCCGGCAATCACGAGTATTACTCCGGGATCCAGCAATGGCTGCCCGTTTTCCAGCGTCTCGGTATGCATGTGCTCATGAACGAAAACACGCAGATCCGGGTTAACGGCACACCGCTCGCCATCGCCGGGGTGACGGACACGGCCGCCCTCAATTGGGGGCTGGAGGGCCCTGATCCCCAAAAGGCGCTCTCCGGCCTCTCCAAAGACATCACCAAACTCATGCTCTCGCACCGCCCCTCGCTCGCACCGGAAAGCGCCAAGGCCGGGGCCTCGCTCCAGCTTTCCGGGCACACGCACGGCGGTCTTATCCTGCCCGTCACTCCCCTCATCGCGGCGTTCAACGGCGGCTATGTCAGCGGACCCTACACCGTGGACGGGATGCCCCTCTACGTCAGCAGCGGATCGGGCCTATGGGGCGGCATACCGCTGCGCCTGTTCGTGCCCTCGGAAATCACCCTCATCACGCTTACCGGAACGGGATTCGACACCAATTGACGCTCTGCGACGTGAGAGAGGGAATCCTCTCACGTCCGCATAGATCGCTTTTTTGCATTCTCTCATAGGCGAACCCTGTCCTTTCGTTGACACCGCAGGATCGGCAGTGCTACCATTCTCGCTTATAAATCAACAACTACCGGGCAGGTAAAAAACGATGACCGATGACGCGCTCACTTCCAGAGCAAACGTTGTCCTGCATCTGGACAACGGAGCAGAGATGCAGTTTTCCGGGCGTCCCTTCGCCGGAGGTTCGTGGTTTGACGACGAAACCGGCGAATTAACACGCCAGAAGCTTTATACCACGGAATCCGGCGAGCATGTTTATTCCATCGTGACCGGCAAGGGGCAGCAGCGCAGCCGCCGGGCCTACCGCGTTTCCCTGCACGGCGAGGCTTGCACCATCAATGACGGGCGCACCGAGATGACCCTCGATCTCGAGATGCTCATGCTCGCCGTCCGGGCCCTCTCCGGCCTTGAAAAGGACGACGCCCCCACCCTCGACATGGTCGAGGAAACCCTCCGCGCCGCGAATTGCTAAAAGATTGGGGAGGGGGAAGGGGCCCTTTTGGAAAAGGCCCCTTCCCCCTCCTCACCCCCCCATCCCCCTAAAACTTTCGACGTTATCGAATCCCTGACGGCGGATCTTCCGCAGGCGTCGGGGACTGCTCTTTCATGAATCTAAAAATGAAGAGTGAGAGTGTGTGTTCTCCATAAGAAATGAAAAAGCGCGCATGGGGCACATCTCTTTACTGCTGAACAGTGTTGAATAATTGGCTAAAGTCCATTCCCAGACCTTTCAAAAACTCTTTTCCCCGGCCTCTCCCTGAAACAACAAAGCCGCCCGGAACCATTGGTTCCGGGCGGCTGTCTCTTTTTTCGCAGGGTTCCTGCGTTTCCCCTTTCCTCAGGAGCACCTCCCGAACTTCCGAACAGGGATTCGATAAAAACGAAAGTCTTGGGAGGGTGAGAGGGGAGTTTGAGGGGGGAGAGGGAACCTTTCTCCAGAAAGGTTCCCTCTCCCCCCTCAATATTCTGCTATTTCTTCTTTTTCTTGCTCTTGCCGCCAAGAAGGTTCTCGACGCCCTTGATGATCTTGTCGCCGATGGACTCCTCAGCACTCGATTCGAACTCGCGGAGCAGTTCTTCCTGACGCGCGGAAAGGTTGGTCGGCGTCTTCACGAGGATCTCGACCAGCAGGTCGCCGTTGCGCTTCTGGTTGAGATAGGGCAGGCCCTTGCCGGGAAGGCGGAGCACCGTGCCGCTCTGCGTGCCTTTGGCAATCTTGAGCTCCAGATCGCCGTCAAGGCCGGGAACCGTGATGGTATGCCCGAGGGCGGCCTTCACGAAAGAGATCTCCCTGGTCAGGACAAGATCCTGCCCCTGGCGGCGGAACGTCTTGTCCTCGTCCACCGAAATGAACACGTACAGATCGCCGTTGGGGCCGCCGTTGGTCCCGGCTTCGCCTTCATTGCGGAGGCGGAGGCGGGTCCCGGTGTCCACACCGGCGGGGATACGGACCGAAAGCTCGCGGGTTTCCTGTACCTGCCCCTTGCCCCGGCATTTGGGGCAGGGCTTGGAGATGGTGTACCCCTCTCCGTGGCAGGTCGGACAGGGAACCACGAACTGGAAAAAGCCCTGCGAATTCCGGACCTGGCCGGAGCCCCCGCACTGGCGGCAGGTTTCGCGGGACGTCCCCGGCGCGGCGCCCGAGCCGTGGCATTCCCCGCAGGTGACCATCCGGGGGATGTTCAGGGTGATTTCCGCACCCCTCGCCGCCTGCGCGAAGGTGATGTTCAGATTGTAGCGCAGATCCGCGCCCGCCGTGGGGCGAGGCCCGCCGCGGCGTGTACCGCCGCCCATGCTGAATCCAAACATATCCCCAAAGATATCGCCGAAATGAGCGAAGATATCTTCGGCGGACCCAAAGCCTCCGAAGTCGCCGTTGTTTCCGACACCGGCGTGACCGAACTGATCGTACCTCGCCCGGCGCTCCGGATCGCGCAGCACTTCATAGGCTTCGGCGGCCTCTTTGAAACGCTGTTCGGCTTCCGGGTTGTCGGGGTTGTGGTCGGGGTGGTTTTGCAGTGCCATCTTGCGGTAAGCCCGCTTGATTTCGTCTTCCGACGCATCGCGGGCTACACCGAGAACTTCATAATAATCGCGTTGGGCCATAGCGGTTCAAATCTTTCCAGACAAAAGGGGCTAGTCGTCCATGTCAGGTTGCGTTTCGCCTGCGGGCATACGATACTGGGACATATCCTCAGGGAAGATCTTTCCGGCGGCGATTTCACGCAGCGCGGTCACAGCTTCCTTGTTGCGCGACTCGACCAGAGGCTCGTAGCCTTCACGGTACTGTCGCACGCGTTTGATCGCCATCTGTACGAGGAGAAACCGGTTTTCGACGCGTTCCTGACAGTCTTCAACGGTGATGCGTGCCATAGTGCAGCCTCCAAAAAAGACGGGCTTCTTCCAATCTCATAACTCTAAGCCCGAAAGCATATTTGTCCAGAGGGGAAAAAACCCGGCATAGTGCATTGTGAAAGAGGCAATCAGTAACCCGCTTCCGGACCACTGTCAACAGGCTACCATACTTACGGCCAATCCGCCGAGCGAAGTTTCCTTGAATTTACAGCTCATTTCGCGTCCCGTTTCAGCCATTGCGGCAATGGCGGCGTCGAGGGAAACCCGCTGTGAATAAGGATCCGTGCCCGAGGTGATCACCGCCGCGTTGTACGCCTTGATCGCGCCCATGGCGTTTCGCTCGATGCAAGGAATCTGCACATATCCCTGCACAGGATCGCAGGTGATGCCAAGGTGATGCTCCAGCGCGACCTCCGCCGCGTTTTCGGTCACCCTGGACCGGTAGCCGCGCGCGTCGGCCACGAACGCCGCCGCCATTGCGGACGCCACGCCGATTTCACCCTGACAGCCCACTTCGGCCCCGGCGATGCTCGCGTTGTGCTTGGCGATGAAGCCGACCGCAGCCGATGCGAGGAACGCTTCACGGATGGCGCGATCGCCTATGAACATTTCATGCCGTAGGGCATACACCAGCGCGGGCATGACCCCGGCGGAACCGCAGGTCGGCGCGGTGACGATGACGCCGCCGGAGGCATTTTCCTCCGCCGTGGCGAAGGCATAGGCATTGATCCGGGTCAGGAACTGGTCCGGCGAGGACTGCATCCGGGAAGCCTGCTGCCACAGCATACGGGCCTTGCGCTGCACCTTGAGCGGCCCGGGGAGCTGCCCTTCGCTGTCCAGCCCCCGCCGGACGCTGCTTTCCATATGATCGATGATCTGATTCAGGGAATAGATGATGCTCGGGCGCGACGCCCCGGTGATCGCCATCTCGTTGTCGAGGATGATCTCGTAAATGTTGAGGCCCTTCTCCTTCACAATGGCGCGCAATTCGGTCATATTCGAATAGCGGTGAACAGGCTCGCCAAGGGAGGGCGGTTCCCAGCCCTTCCACTGGATGAAGCCGCCGCCCACGGAGTAATACTCCTGCGAATGCAGCACGTTGTCTTCGGCGTCCAACAGATCCGCCACCAGCGTGTTGCTGTAAGGAAAATCATGAATGATCGCGTCATGGCTTACGTCGTCGACGCAAACCGACACCTGGCCGTCGCCGAGCGAACGTTTACGGCGCGTATGAGGATCATCCATAAGCTCCTGAAGCAGGCCGGCGGGACAACTTTCCGGGGCCGTGCCGAGCAGACCCGCGACGACGGCGGCATCGGTCCCGTGGCCCGTACCCGTGGCGCTGAGGGAACCGTACAAGCGCACCCGGAAGCGCACGGCGCGCACCAGCAGATCACGCGGCAGCGCGGCGCAGGTTTCCGCGAAATGGTGCCCTGCCTTCATGGGGCCGATGGTGTGGGAACTGGACGGTCCGGGCCCCACTTTGAACAGGTCGAACAACGTGGTATCGATGTATCGCTGAGGCATGGAGATCTCCTGAATCCGGGCCTCCGGGCCCTTGTGTTGGAAGCCTTCGCCGCCCGAAACGGACGGCCCGAAACGCAGCCGGAAAAGCCGCTGATTTTCTCTGATCAAAAAAAGCTGAAAACTCGGCGTGTTGTCCTTGAACCCTAAAAAAAGCTCTTGAACTATCCCACGTTCCTTGTATGGTGTCCCGGCTCATTGAACAACCAATCAAAAATGCGCCCGGTGCGAGCGATCCCCCGCGCATTCAATAACCGCTTTGCGGGGTAGTGAGAAGACGTATGGATTACAGTATCGGAGATTTTTTCAGTTCGGTCATCAAGCTTTTCGCCCTGCTGACGCCTCCCGCGGCCCTGAGCGCCTTCTTGAGCGGGACGCAGACCTACGGCGGACGCCGCAAGCGCCGCACGGCCCTGCGGACGGGGACTGCGGTCTTCATCGTGGGGACGGTGCTGTACTTTTTCGGGGAATCGCTGTTCAGCGTATTCGGCTTCACGCTGGACGCCTTCCGCATCGGCGCCGGGGCGCTCCTGTTCCTGACTTCCGTAGCCCTCATGGGCGAACAGCGCGAGTCCCACACCCCCGACAGCCCTGACGAGGACATCAGCGTGGTCCCGCTCGCCATCCCCATCTGCATGGGCCCCGCCAGCATCGGTACGCTGATGGTTCTCGGCGCGTCGGCCCACAGCATGACGGAACGCATCATCGGTTCGGCCGCCCTTTTTGTTGCTTCGGCGCTCATTACGCTCATGCTGCTCATGGCGAACCATGTGCAGCGCATCCTCGGCAAAACCGGCCTTGCGGTGCTTTCCAAGCTCACCGGCCTGCTTCTCGCCGCCATCGCCGCGCAGGTCGTCTTCACGGGCGTGAAGAACTTCTTGATCGTAGGATAAGGCGGGGAAGAAGATTGGGGAAGGGGAGGGAAAACTTTCTGAAGAAAG
>NZ_JH114232.1:680830-687861 GCF_000224655.1 Bilophila sp. 4_1_30 | reverse complement strand
AAACCCCCATCCCCCTCCCTTTCAAAGACTTTCGACCTTACCCAGTCCCTGCTCCCGGCTTTTCCTGTCGGCGCTCTTAACGGATTTTATCCAACCTCTTTATATGAAGGGCTGCTGAACAATCGTGTTCAGCAGCCCTTCTGCTTTCAAGAAAAAACGCCACTCCCTGTCCCCTGGCAAAACGGGAACGCCGCAAACAGGGATTCGATAAAGTCGAAAAGTTTAGGAGGGAGAGAGGAGGGGGTCCGGGGGAGGGGGAGAGGGAACCCTTTTTAAAGGGTTCCCTCCCCCGGTTCCATATCCATACCCTACTCTTCCTCTCCCGCCTCCACACTCTCAACGTCTTCAACTTTCTTCTTTTGGGGCTTTTCGGTGAGCTTGCGGAAGACGAACACATCGACGCTGCGGCCTTCGGTCGCCTCAAGGGGAAATTCGGCACGCGCGAGGGCGCGGTGCCCGCCCGCATTACCGAGCGCACCAAGACGTGAGGCGGCGAATTCACCAAGATCGACATGCCCGTCACCCCGGAAGATGACAACGACGGTATCGTTGTACACGCCGCAAACGCCGACCCACTTGATGCTGTGAACATGTGTAAAGAAATCCGCAACCACCACAAGTATGTCCGGATTCTCCACCGTATCCAGATAGCAGTAGGCCCCGGAGCCGCACTGATGCATGGACGAGAAGGCGCGCGCAAAGTATTTGAGCCACTCGGGGAGGTATTCGCTGCGGGTGATACGCGTGAGCAAGGCGGTATCCCCGTGAGCGGCGAGATACTGGTAAGCGCGCAGGTCGATTTCCGTGCCCGTGCGGGTGAACGTCGCGGTATCCGTACGGATGCCGTATTGCAGGGCGGTGGCAAGCCGGATGCCGGGCCGGATGTGGTAAGCCCGCAGGTACTCCGTGAGCAATGTGCTCACCGCGCCGTACTGGGGCCGGATGTCCACATAGGCGGCGTCCACGGGATGCTCGGGAACAGCCGGATGATGATCGATAACAATGGAAAACGGGATACCCGCAAAGGCGGGGTTGTGATGCGGCTGCGAATCGACCATCGCGAAATGTGAATAGGAGGCTTTCAACTTGTCTGTCAGCGGAAGCATGGGGATGCGCAGATACCGGATCATCGCCAGATTGTCCGGCCGCGAAATTTCGTTGATCCGGGCAATGGTGACTTTCCCGGTACGATGGGACATGATCCGCTTGAGGGCCATAGCCGACGCCATCGCGTCGGGATCGGCATTGATCACGATGAGCCAGTCGTCATTGCGGTTGAATAATTCCAACAACTGCGTAAGACGCGAACTGAGTTTGCGGGTGGACGACATGGTGACTCCTTTCAGATTTCTCTGTGAAGTCAGGCTAGCGCCTTCCGCAAACTTTTTCCAGTAGCATAAAGACGAAAAGGACCAAAAACGTGCAAGAAAACATGCCTTCCGGCGCATTCCGCGCGCTTCGCCCCATTATCCTCGCCTCATCCTCTCCCCGCAGGCGCGAACTGCTCGGCAGCCTCGGCATCGACTTTACCATCAAGGTTGTGGACGGCTCCGAACCCGCCCCCACGCTGGAAGACGATCCCGCCGCCTATGTCATGCGGGCCGCGCAAGCCAAGGCCGAGGCCGTAGCCCGCGCCGCCGGGCCCGAAACGCCCGACGCGGTGGTCCTCGGGTCCGATACCATCGTCGTACTGCACGAGGAACACGGCCCGATCATCCTCGGCAAGCCAGCCAGCCGCGACGAAGCCCTTGCCATGCTGCTGCACCTCTCGGGCCGGACGCATACGGTATATACGGGGTGCTGCATCATCTGGCTGTCGGCCCACGGGGAAAACCGGACGGAACTGTTTTACGACGCCGCCGACGTCACCTTCGCGGAGTGGCCCGAAGACGTGCTCCGCGCCTACACCGCCACCGGCGAATGCGACGACAAGGCCGGTTCCTACGCCATACAGGGCCTCGGCTCCTTCCTTGTCTCGGGAATCAAAGGCCAATGGGCGACAATCGTGGGCCTCCCTGTACTTGCCGTGGCGCAAAGGTTTATGGCTGGGGGAAGTATCGCTCCTCGTCACTGTTTGGGAACAAATCCTTTATCGAAATAGAGGACACCCGCACCCAATTTTGAGTCGAATGCAGGACCAAAGCTGGACGTATCCATCCCCATGCTTGAGACTATATTTTGGGCTTGGCGGATCTGTGCATCACTCAGGTTGGCACGGTAATTGTCCTTAATCAGGTTGATGGACTTTCCGTCATTGGAATGAGCAACCATCTGCTGAATCCAACTCTCGCCGTTACTGTTCTTATGAACCTGAAAAGTCAATGTATCTCCACTCGCATTAGTGTATTGCAAATCGACATATGCACCGTTGCCACCTTGATTTACAATATTCTTTACTGTGTAGGAGACTCCATTGCCGAGAGAAATAACTTCGCCCAAAATGTCATCACGGAAATCATGGCTGTCGGTAGCCAATACTCTATCAAGATAACCGAGTACCGCCTGAGGAAAATTTCCACTGATCCCCTTTTCATCACTACACGACGGCAAATACAACTTCCCCCCCGTCTCTACCGCCGTGTCGTTGTCGCCACGCTTGGCGTAGATAACCACCCCGGCGGTGGTAAGGGTCCCGCCGCTGGCGCTTTCGTCAATACCAAGAGAAAAATCGCCGAACGTACTTTTGCCGTCGTCACTCAGCTTACTGATTTCGCTGACTTCCTCCACAGCCTTATCACACGGCTTTCCCTGCAAGATCTGTTGCCCGAAAGAAAGCTGGATGCGGGACTGCGCTTCGGCCACGGCGGAAAGGGCGGCCTTTTTCTCGGCGTCATCCTGCATATCAAAATACTTGGGGACGGCGACAGCCGCGAGGATGCCGAGGATGACCAGCACGGATATGATTTCGATCAGGGTAAAACCCAGACGGTAAGGAGAAGACTTCATAGATTCCCCGGCATGGCGGTAGGGTGACAATTGGGCGGGACTGCTTATCTGTAAATAACTGACTGAGGAAAATATACAAGATCACTCGGAAGAACTTTTTCCAGCCTCGAATGAGTGCAGCGCTTTTTCAAAATCGTCCCAGCTCCGACAGGCAATGATATCCGCCCTGAGCTGTTTCGAACCTTCAATATGGCGGACGTAGCGAGGTACGATGGTCCGCATTTTGAGCAGCGCCACCTTTTCCGTGCTGAGTTCCCTAGCCAGCCGCGCATGTTCCCGGATGCGGGCGAGCAGCGTCGCCACATCGGCAACCTCGGGTTCACGCCCGGCGAGAAGATCGAGATGAGCCTTGAAAATCGCCGGATCCCGCAAGGCCCCGCGCGCGTACATGACGGTATCCACGCCCGTTTCGGCGAGGCAGCGTACACCGTCCTCCGCCGTGAACAAGTCCCCGCTGGCGATGACGGGTAAGGAAACAAGCGCTTTCAACTCGCTGAGATATTCCCAGCGCGCCGTCCCGGTGAAGCCCTGCTTCGCCGTGCGGGGGTGCAGCGTCAGCCAGCCCGCGCCGAGCGCCTCCAGCGCCGGGGCCAGCACTCGCCACGTTTCGGCGGCGGGGGAACGTCCCGGCTCATCCCAGCCGAGGCGCAGCTTGAAGCCTACGCGTCCGCGCCCGGCAGCCCGGATCAGGGCTTCGGCAACGGCCAGGGCGTTGTCGATGTCTTTGCACATCGCCGCGCCGGACCCCGTGCGCGCCACCTTGGGGACGGAGCAGCCCATATTGCAGTCGAACCAGACGAACCCCTTGTCCCTGAGCTGCCCGGCCGCCGCCTCCATGAAAGGTGCCTCGCTGCCGAACAGCTGGACGACGACAGGCCCGTCCTCCGGGCAGGTGGCGAACAGTTCCGCCGTGCCGGGGCTCTTGTAGATGAGCCCCTTGGCGCTGATCATCTCGGTGCAGCAGACCGCCGCGCCGAACCGGCGGCACAACAGGCGAAAAGGCAAGTCCGACCATCCGGCCAACGGGGCGAGCCACGGCTTGTCGGGAGCGAAAGGCAAAAAGACGTCGTTCGGCAAGGTGGTCACCATCGGTCGCTCGTCCGCCGTGCGGAGGTTCTCCGTCCCGGCGGCCCGGCGAGGCTTGCGTACAATCTGTACATTATTGTTCGGACAGGGTATTGATAGTGCCTCAACATGAAGGACTAGACGCTTCTTAACCCGTTTTAACCACGAATGCCAACCCGTATACGAGAGCATACATGTCTTTGAAAATAGTCACTTATCCTAATCCGCTTCTTGGCAAGCCCAGCCTCCCCATCACTGAAGTCACCGACGAGATCCGTAAACTCGCCGAAGAAATGACCGAAGCGATGTACAAATCGGACGGCATCGGCATTGCCGCGTCGCAGGTGGGCCAGCTCATCCGTCTCGTCATCATCGACGTCACCGGCCCCGAAAAGCGCGAAGGGAAAATGGTGCTGGTCAATCCCGTATGGACGCCCCTTCCGGACGCCGGGTATGTGGAAAGCGAGGAAGGCTGCCTCTCCGTGCCCGACTACCGTTCCAAGGTCCGCCGTACCGCCCGGGTCCACGTCGAAGCCACCGATCTGGACGGCAACCCCGTCAGCTTCGACGCGGACGATATCCTTGCCATCTGCGTCCAGCATGAAATCGATCACCTGGACGGCAAGCTGTTCATCGACCGTATCAGCCGCCTCAAGCGGATCATGTTCGAAAACAAGCTCAAGAAAGGCACCCGTCAGAGTCAGGTGAAATAGATGGCCGCTCCGGAACAGAAAATGCGCGTCGTATTCATGGGGACGCCGGATTTCGCCGCCACGGTGCTCCGACATGTGGCGGCATGGCCCGGCTGCGAGGTCGTCGCCGCCTATTGCCAGCCCGACCGCCCCGCCGGGCGCGGGCACAAACTCCAGCCGCCCGCCGTCAAGGTGCTGGCGCAGGAGCTCGGCATTCCGGTCTTCCAGCCGCTCAACTTCAAGGACGAAGCCGACCGCGCCGCGCTCGCCGGGCTCCGCCCCGACGCGCTGGTCGTCGCCGCCTACGGCCTCATTCTGCCCCAATCCGTGCTGGACATCCCGACCATCGGGCCTTTCAACGTCCACGGCTCGCTCTTGCCCCAGTACCGGGGCGCGGCCCCCATCCAGCGGGCGATCATGGACGGCAACCACCTCACGGGGATCACCATCATGCGGATGGAGCGCGGGCTTGATACCGGGCCCATGCTGTTGCAGCGCGCGCTCGGCATCGGCATCGACGACACCGCCGCCACCATGCACGACGAACTGGCCGATCTCGGCGGGCGTCTCATGGTGGAAGTGCTCCGGCAGTACGCCGACGGCGATCCCTCCACGCCCATCCCGCAGGAAGAGGCGCTGGCGACCTACGCCGCCAAGCTGACCAAGGCCGACGGGCACATTGACTGGGATGAGGACGCCGCCGTCATCCATGCCCGTATCCGGGGCGTGACCCCGTGGCCCGGCGCACAGACGGTATTCCTGCTGCCGGGGCGCGATCCCCTGCCCGCGCTGCTTCAGCCGGGCCGGGTAGGTGAGACATTCACTGGTGGGCACCCCGCTCCGGGAACCCTCGTGGCCTTGCGGGGCGGCAAGCTGCTCATCGCCTGCCGCGACGCCCTGTATGAGGTTTCCACGCTCAAGCCCGCCGGAGGCAAGCCCATGTCCGCGGAGGCCTTCTGGAACGGTTATTGCCGCGCCGCCAACAAGGACGGCTGCGGCCGCGCCGTTTCTCCCTCTTTAGGATAGAAGACCGTGGGAGGGCGCTTTGTCCCAAAAGTGTCCGCCCACGCCCCCCCCACCCGCAAAAACGTTGACTGGTGGGGAGGCTGCGCACGAGGAGTCCCGTTGCGCGGAAAAAAATATCTTCCTTGATGTTCCTCAATCCTTTCACCTCATTCGGGCGAACCCAAGGTGAGCATCTCCAAGTCCGCATTTTCCCTGTCCAAGGATGAATACGAAGGTACCGGCAAGCGGCTGTTCATCGGTCTGGTGATCGGCACGGCCATCCTGCTCTGCGTGCTGCTTCTGCTCATCTGGCTTGTCCCGACCATCGGGTTCGCGGCCATCCATCCGTGGCTCCCGTTCATCGCGGGCATCGTCTTCGGCGGGGCCATCCTCGGAATCCTTTGGCTTTCCGTGGGGCTGGTGCTCCATGCCTACACCGGAAAGCCCATACTCGGCACATCGCGCCTGCGCGATATCACTATCCGCCTGCTCCTGCCGATCATGGAACTCATGGGCCGGATGATGCGCATCCCCGTAGCCGCCGTGCGCCGTTCCTTCATCAAGGTCAACAATGAGCTGGTCCTCAGCAGCGGCATCCAGTGCGAGCCGCGCCAGCTTCTCGTGCTCCTGCCCCACTGCATCCAGTCGAGCCGCTGCACCCACCGCCTTACCTACCACATCGACAACTGCGCCCGCTGCGGGGCCTGCCCGCTCAAGGACGTACTCAACCTGCGGGACACCTACGGCGTGCAGGTCGCCATCGCCACCGGGGGAACCATCGCCCGCCGCATCGTCGTGCAGGCCCGCCCCAAGCTCATCGTAGCCGTGGCCTGTGAGCGCGATCTGTCCTCCGGCATTCAGGATACGCACCCCTTGCCGGTCTTCGGCGTCATCAACGAGCGGCCCAACGGCCCCTGCCTCGACACCTTCGTTAGCATCCGGCGGCTCGAATCCGCCATCCGGCATTTCATCGGCATGAAGTAGAATGGCGTATGCCTCCGGCGGCAAGGGGCTACCGCCCCTTGACCCTGTCCGGGGATAATCGCTCTGCGTGCGATGCCCGTAAGGCTCACAAGCTCGCCCAACGGTCACGGCTTCGCCGCCCTTTGGGTCGAATTCCCCCCGGCCCCCTCAAAGCGGAAAGGACGGTTCCGCATCCGGCTTGCGCCGGAAACGGAACCGTCCTTTTCGTTCCGATGCCGTCAGGCGCGCCTTTCTTTTCGTTCGGACGGCATCAACAGCTTTTCTCTGAATAAAAACTCATTGGAGGCTTCACCGCTCAGCCATCCCCGAACCATCTGCGAACAGGGATTCGATAAAGTC
>NZ_JH114232.1:677785-680483 GCF_000224655.1 Bilophila sp. 4_1_30 | reverse complement strand
TTTGGAGGGGGCGGGGAGGACTTTCTATAGAAAGTCCTCCCCGCCCCCTCCAATCTTTTCTCAACGTACCTTTTCGGCCCTTACATCTTCCCGCCTACCATCGTGATCAGACGGAGGAGCTGGTTGGTGAACCCGGCTTCGTTGTCGTACCAGATGAGCACTTTGAGCATGTTTCCGCTCATGACGGAGGTGGAAAGCAGGTCAACGACGCCGCCGTGGGTGTCACCGTTGTAGTCGATGGACACCAGCGGCTCGTCGGAAACGCCGAAGTTGTCGTTCGCGGCGGCGGTCAGGGCGGCATTGACCTCATCGACGGTCACGTCGCGCTTCATGACGCAGTTCAGGTCCACGATGGACACGTTGGGCGTGGGGACGCGGATGGCGATGCCGTCCAGCTTGCCCTTGAGCTCGGGCAGCACGAGGGCCACGGCCTTGGCCGCGCCAGTGGTGGTCGGGATCATCGACATGGCGGCGGCGCGGGCGCGGCGGATATCCTTCTGGGAACCGTCGAGGATGCGCTGGCTCATGGTGTAGGAGTGGATCGTGGTCATCAGGCCGTGCTCGATGCCGAAGGTGTCGTTCAGCACCTTGGCGACCGGGGCGAGACAGTTCGTCGTACAGGAGGCGGAGGAAACCACGTCGTGCTTGGCGGGATCATAGAGGCCGTCGTTCACGCCCATCACGATGGTGATGTCGGCGTCGGATACGGGGGCGCTCATGATGACCTTCTTCGCGCCGCAGGCCATGTGCTCGGCGAGCCCGGCGCGCTTCTTGATGGTCCCGGTGGATTCCACCACCAGATCCACGCCGTAGTCCTTCCACTGCCATTCGTTGGGCTTGCAGCGGGTCACGGCGATGTGCGTGCCGTTGATGATGATGCCGTTTTCGTCATGGCCCACCGTGCCCTTGAAGGTGTGGTGGACGGAGTCGTATTTGAAGAGATGGGCCAGAGAAGCGTTGTCCGCGCGGGCATTGATCACCACGGGGAATTCGTTGCGCTCAGCCATAAGACGGACAAGATAACGACCGATGCGGCCGAAGCCGTTGATTCCGATGCGAGCCATTGGGATACTCCTTCGATACGCGAAAAGGTTTGCGGCACAATCCTGATGCGCCCGACGCCCGGGCCGGCGCGTCCGCATAAGGAAAGGCGGAACGCCGTATGAAACAAAGGGGAGGCAACCGCGTTACAAGCCAGTGTACCTCCCCCGTGTGACAATTGATTTACGCCTTGCCGGAACAACCCAGCACGTGCTTGATCTTGTGCTGGACCATGTCCTTCACGGCCTGCCGCGCGGGCTTCAGATAGCCGCGCGGATCGAATTCCTCAGGATGCTCGACGAGCTGCTTGCGGATGGAGGCCGTCATGGCCAGCCGGATATCCGTATCGATGTTGATTTTGCAGATGGCCATACCGGCGGCCTTGCGGAGCAGTTCCTCGGGCACTCCCGCCGCTCCGGCGACCTTCCCGCCGTAGGTATTGCACATTTCCACAAATTCCTGCGGTACGCTGGACGCGCCGTGCAGGACGAGCGGGTAACCGGGCATCAGATTGCCGATCTTTTCAAGGCGTTCGAAGTCGAGCTTGGCTTCGCCCTTGAATTTGTACGCGCCGTGGCTGGTGCCGATGGCGATGGCGAGCGAGTCGCAGCCGGAACGCTCCACAAACTCCACGGCCTGATCGGGATCGGTATAGATGCTGTGCTCGGAAGAGACGTCTTCCTCAACCCCGGCAAGGCGGCCCAGTTCGGCTTCCACCCAGACGCCGTGGGCATGGGCGTATTCCACGACCCGCTTGGTCACGGCAATATTCTCTTCGAAGGAGTGGTGCGAACCGTCAATCATCACGGAGGTGAAGCCGCCGTCCACGCAGGCCTTGCAGATGTCGAAATCCGCGCCGTGGTCCAGATGGAGCACAACCGGAAGATCCGCTTCCAGCAGACCGGCCTCAATGAGCTTCACAATATAATTCTGTCCCGCATATTTGCGGGCTCCGGCGGAAACCTGAAGGATGAGCGGGGCCTTTTCCTCGGTTCCTGCCTCCATGATTCCCTGAATGATTTCCATGTTGTTGACGTTGAAGGCGCCGATGGCATAACCTTCTTTGTAGGCCCGTTCAAACATGGCTCTGGGAGAGGTAAGCGGCATAGTTGCTCCTCGCCTCAGCCTTACGGCTGCGATTGGGATGGTGAAATAAGGCGGCTCCCGCACCGGAAGACCGCAGTGGCGACTCCGCCACACATATTGATAGTCCTATTGTAGCCTATTTCCCGAAGGATTGGAACTAGACGCCGAACCGCTCCTGCAAGCGGCCGAGCAGTTCCCGGTCCGTCCGATCCACCTGAAGCGGCGTGACCGCCACCCAGTTGCCTTCCATCAGGGCGATGTCCGTATCGTCGCCCCCGCTGTCCCGCTTGAGGAAATCGGCGATCCACCAGTAGGGACGCCCGGCGGGGTCCTCGCGGCGCTCGTAGTTCTCGGCCCAGCGGCTCTCGGCCATGCGCGCGGCCCGGATGCCCTTGATCTCGGCGACGCGGCAGCGCGGATAGTTGACGTTCAGGACTTTCCCGGCGCAGCAGCGCCAGTCCACGGCATCCACCAGCGAGGCGGCGTGACGGGCCAGCGCCTGCGGCGGCTCAAGCTCGGGACGCGGACGCGAGAAGGCCACGGCGGGCAGCCCGCGCAGGGCGGCTTCGGT
>NZ_JH114232.1:644532-677387 GCF_000224655.1 Bilophila sp. 4_1_30 | reverse complement strand
TTCGGTCGCCGCGCCAACGGTCCCGCTGTAAAAGACGTCCACCCCCTTGTTCGCGCCGTTGTTGATGCCCACGACGACCAAATCCGGCGGCTGCGGCAGGAGCGTGGTCAGGGCGAGCTTCACGCAGTCCACGGGCGTCCCCGCGACCGCCGTGCCGCTGAAGCCGGGCTCTTGCACCGGGTACAGGCGCAAGGGATTGTGCAGGGTGACGGAACAGCCCACGCCCGACTGCTCCGTGAGCGGGGCGACCACATCAAGCTCATGCCCGGCCTCGCACAGCGCGTCGTGCAGCGCGCGGAGACACGGGGAGTGGATGCCGTCATCGTTGGAAAGCAAGATACGCACGCAACCTCCCGAAACAGCAAAAACAGTTTTCCCATAGGAAACAGACGGAAAGCCGGACCCCGGACGGCCCGCAGGCTTTCTGTTGACAACACAGACGAAAACGGGTGAACTCCCGCCAAACATTCCGACTGTACGGCGATGCTTTCCGCACGGAAAACCGATCGCACAGTTTTTTATTGTAGGTTGAATATGCAGAAAATACAATCCGCGCCCGACCGCCGGTGGGCCAAAGACGTGGCTCCCGGAGACGAAATCAGAGCGCTGTACCTCATCGGCTCGGCGTCGCAGCTGCAAGCCAAGAACGGCCCGTTCTGGCGGCTTGAGCTGAAAGACGCCTCCGGAGATCTTGAGGCCCGGATCTGGAGCCCCCTCAGCCAGCAGTTTACGGAAATCCCTTCCGGCGTCATCGCCGAAGTGGAAGGCCGCGCCGAAAGCTTCCGCGACAAATTGCAGGTGAATGTCAACGCGCTGCGCGTGCTCTCCCCGGAAGAAACGGCCTCGGTAGACACGTCCGCCTTCATGGCCTCCAGCAGCCGCCCGCCGCAGGAGATGCTCGACGAGCTCGAAGCCATCTGTCGCAAGGAATTCACGCACAAGCCGTGGCGCAAGTTCATCCTGTCCGTCCTTGAGGACGAGGCCATCCGCGTCCCGCTGCTCACCGCCCCCGCCGCCAAGAGCGTACACCATGCATGGGTCGGCGGGCTGCTTGAGCATACGCTTTCGGTGGCGACGCTGTGCCTGCGCTTCTGCGACCATTACCCGGATCTGGATCGCCAGACGCTGCTCGCCGGAGCCATTTGCCACGATCTCGGCAAAATATGGGAATTCTCCGGCGGCCTCGCCAACGACTACACCGACGCCGGGCGGCTGGTCGGGCACATCAATCTGTGCCTCGGAAAGCTTGACCGCCATCTCGCCAAATCCGGGCTCAACGAGGAGCTGATCCTCCATTTCCAGCATCTTATCCTGAGCCACCACGGGTTGTACGAGTACGGTTCGCCGCGCCTGCCGCAAACGGCCGAAGCCTTCGCCCTGCACTACGCGGACAACATCGACGCCAAGATCACCCAGAGCCGGAGCCTGTTCGGGGAACTCGAAGACGGCGAAAGCGGCTGGTCGCCCTACCAGAAATCGCTGGAGCGCCAATTGTTCCTAGCCCCCAAAACCCCGGAAACCGAATCGCGCAAGCCCCACACTTCAAAGCGCACGGCGGCGGAACCCGAAGCCCCAAGGTTGAACCAGTGTTCATTACTCTAGAAGGCATTGAAGGCTCGGGCAAAACCACGCTCATTGAGAACCTCGCCGACGTGTTCCGTACCCTGAACCATGAGGTGCTGGTGACGCGCGAGCCCGGCGGGTGCGCGCTGGGCCGGGAGTTGCGCCAGATGCTCCTGAATCCGGAAACGGAAATCTGCCCTGAGGCGGAACTGTTCCTGTTCCTCGCGGACCGGGCGCAGCACGTCGCGGAGGTCATCCGCCCGGCGCTGAAACGCGGCGAAGTGGTGCTCTGCGACCGCTACGCGGACTCCACCGTGGTCTATCAGGGCTACGGGCGCGGCCTCGACATCGAAAAACTGCGCTCGCTCAACGACGTGGCCATAGGCGGCCTCTGGCCCGACAGGACCTTTGTGCTCGACATGGACCCCGCCGATGCGCTGAAACGTGCACGCCGCCGCAACGCGGAGCTGGGCCTCTCCGAAAAAGAGGGGCGTTTCGAAGCCGAGCAGATGCCTTTCCACACCCGCATCCGGGAAGGATTCAAGCTCTGGGCCGCCCACAACACCAAGCGCATCATCGTCCTCGACGCCGCCGATTCTCCGGAAGGCCTCATGCATCAGGCTTTGGCAAATATCGATATGTTTGAATAACATGTGGGGATGGAGAAGGGAAACGCTCTCAAGAAGGGGAGATCCCCCACGTTTTCCTTCCCCTCCCCACGCCCCCTTCCCTTTCCTTTCAAAGACGTCTGTATGGGTCGATGGCGGGTTCGGGCCGGTGGATTCTTTCCTTTCCGGCCAGCGGCCCTGTCTTGTACCCAAAAAAGAGAAGCTATGCGAAATGTAACGATATTTACGGACGGCTCATGCCTCGGCAACCCCGGTCGTGGAGGCTGGGGCTGCATTCTTCGCTGCGAAGGCCATGAAAAAGAACTCTCCGGCGGCTACGCGCACACCACGAACAACCGTATGGAAATCATGGCGGCCATCGCGGGGCTCGAAGAGTTGAAAGAGCCGTGCGTGGTCACGCTGTACACTGACTCTCAGTACCTACGCCATGCCGTGGAAAAAAAATGGCTCGCGGGATGGCGGAAAAACGGCTGGAAGACCGCCGCCAAGAAACCGGTCAAGAACCGTGATCTCTGGGAGCGCCTGCAAGTCCAGCTCGACCGCCACAGCGTCACGCTGGAATGGGTGCGCGGACACAACGGCCATGCCGAGAACGAGCGCTGCGACGAGCTTGCCCGCAGCCAGTCCGCCCGTCATGATTTGCCGGAGGACACGGGGTACGAGCCGGAATAAAGCGTTTTGACGCTGAAAGAGGCACCGTTTCAAAAAGGGTTCACTCTACCTTGTTGGGACGGCGGCTCTTCCATTTTCAGGGCGATGTTCCCAATGCCTGTTGTATCTCTCCGCCGCTCCGAAAGCGCCGCCACACAATATCCGCTGATTGAATGCCGGTAAAAATGCTGGGGGGACACTTTTTCAAAGGTCCCCTCAGATTTTTTTCTTCTCAGGCCTCTTTATCATAAACGGACAGAAAACGCGGCGATCCCGCGAAATGCTCTTTTCTTCACGTAAGGGTAGCCCTTGCCAGACAAAACGATTCCTGCTATGGATGACGACCTGCAGAATATGCGGGAAATTGATGTGGCCTGGAGGCTGTTTAATGGAAACCATGGAAAACCACGGTATGGACGCGGAATTTAATTTTGAAAGCGCGCTGGAAGACTACCTCAGCACCGACTTCGGTGATCTCGAGGAAGGAACCATCGTCAAGGGCGAAATTGTCCGCGTGGATGACGACAATGTGCTTGTTGACGTGAATTTCAAATCGGAAGGTCAGATCCCCACCGCCGAATTCCGGGATGCCGAAGGCAATCTCGTTGTGAAGGTGGGCGACCGTGTGGACGTCTTCGTCGCTCGCAAGAACGAACAGGAAGGCACCATCACCCTGTCCTTCGAAAAAGCAAAGCGGATGCAGCTCTTCGATCAGCTCGAAGACGTGCAGGAAAAGAACGGCGTCATCAAGGGCCGTATCATGCGCCGCATCAAGGGCGGTTACACTGTGGATCTGGGCGGCGTGGAAGCGTTCCTCCCCGGTTCCCATGTGGATCTGCGCCCCGTGCCGGACATGGACGCTCTGGTGAACCAGGAATACGAATTCCGCGTGCTGAAGATCAACCGTCGTCGCAGCAACGTCATCGTGTCCCGCCGTGTGCTGCTTGAAGAAGAACGCGACTCCAAGCGTCAGGATCTCCTCCAGACCCTCGCCGAAGGTCAGGTCGTTACCGGTAAGGCCAAGAACATCACCGAATACGGCGTGTTCGTGGACCTCGGCGGCCTCGACGGTCTCCTTCACATCACCGATATGTCTTGGAAGCGTATCCGCCATCCTCGCGAAATGGTTACGCTTGGTCAGGATCTCGAACTCAAGGTGCTCTCCTTCGACAAGGACAACCAGAAGGTTTCCCTCGGCCTCAAGCAGCTCGTGCCCGATCCGTGGCAGGACATCACCGCCCGCTTCCCCGAAGCTTCCCGCCACAACGGCAAGGTGACCAACCTTGTTGATTACGGCGCGTTCGTCGAGCTGGAACCCGGCGTCGAAGGCCTCGTGCACATCTCCGAAATGTCCTGGACCCGCAAGCTCCGCCATCCTTCCCAGATGGTCCGTCAGGGCGACGAAGTTGAAGTCGTCATCCTCGGCGTCGATCCCGAGAAGAAGCGCATCTCCCTCGGCATGAAGCAGATCAAGCCGAATCCGTGGGAACTCGTGGGCGAAAAGTATCCCGAAGGCACCATCCTTGAAGGCGTCATCAAGAACATCACCGAATTCGGCATGTTCATCGGCATCGAAGACGGCATCGACGGCCTCATCCATGTGTCCGACATCAGCTGGACCAAGAAGATCCGTCATCCCAACGAGCTCTTCAAGGTCGGCGACACCGTGCAGGCCAAGGTGTTGACCGTGGATCAGGAAAGCGAAAAGTTCACCCTCGGCATCAAGCAGCTGACCGAAGATCCGTGGACCAACGTTCCCACCGCCTACCCCGTGGGCGGCCTCGTGAAGGGCACCATCACGAACATCACCGATTTCGGCCTGTTCGTTGAAGTGGAAGAAGGCATCGAAGGCCTCGTCCACGTGTCCGAACTGAGCAACAAGAAGGTGAAGACCCCCGCCGAACTGTACAAGGAAGGCGAGGAAATCCAGGCCAAGATCATTCACGTCAGCGCTGAAGATCGCCGCCTCGGCCTCTCCATCAAGCAGCTCAAGGACGAGGAAGAACGCAAGAAGCCCCGCGAATACAGCCGCTCCGGCCCCGAAGCCGGCCAGAGCCTCGGCGACCTCCTCAAGCAGAAGTTTGAAGAGTCCGAAAACTAGGCCGCTCGCGGCTTAGCCGACAGCAAATAAAAGAAGCCCGGCACCTTATGGTGCCGGGCTTCTTCTTTCCCGGAGAAGACATCCGGAAAGCGGTTTGTGCGTCTCCCTGCAAAACAGATGCGCTCCCGATCTTCCTCCCCCCAAGTCGGCTTGGGGGAGAAAACGGTGCCCGCGCCCTTCCCTCAGCTCTCTTCCATAATCCGATCTTCCGGCACCTCATACAGCACCAGCGCATGGTTCCGCTTGAGGGTTTCGCGCGACAGCAGGTTGCCGCTCCTCTTGTCCACGCACTCGCGGACAATGACATTGTTCCGGTATACCCGATCGCCATCCCGGACAAAGGCTTCTTCCTCGCTTCTGATGTGCCATGACAACGGCAGCTCCACGTCGGCGCGCAACTCACCGCACAGATGCGTATCCGTCGTCCAGACGAGAAGCTGGAACGTCGTCCCCGTCGGGTTCTGGAAGCGGTAATCCAGGTAGTTGTACGAAATGGACGTGCCGATCCCGAAAGGGATCTGCCTTCCGCAGTCGGGGAACAGATCAACCCCATCATGATGGTGGTACTCCACGATACGCAAATGGGAATGGAGCGCCAGCCAGTGCAGCAGGTTGGTGAACTGGCACAATCCGCCGCCGATGCCCTGAGACGGCTGCCCACGCTTGATCATGAGCCCTTCGCGGTAGCCCTTCCGCACCGAGGTCGCTCCCACGAGCCGCCAGAACGAAAAAACTTCGCCCGGCCTGATGAGCACGCCCGACACTTTCGGCGCGGCAAGCCGCAGATTGACGGCCTTGTTTTCTTGGAGCCGCATGTCCACGTTGCCGAGCCGCCGCCGGATGAGCGAGGCATGGCGATATGCCAGTACCGGAAGCGGCTCTTCCCGCCGCGACCGGGCAAAGGGGCTGGAGCAGCGCAAATCCTGCAAATGCCGGAGCGCAATGCCCTTCCAGCGCGAAAGTTCGTATGTAAGCGGGCACAGTTCACAAAACAGCTTACGCGCCATCGCCCGCCGCCTCCCCGATCCGCGCCCGCGGCAGCATCTCCGCGATCTCCGTCGCCGAATTGCCCCGCTGCGGGAACACATCCCGCAACAGCGTGCCTGCGCGTGCGTGGAGGTAGACTCCCATGCACGCGGCAAGGAAACTGGAGCTTTCACAGCCCTCGGAAGGGTGCGCGGCGGTCTGCGCCATCAGCGTTCCGAGGCAGCCGGAAAGGACGTCCCCTGAGCCTCCCACAGCCAGATTGGGCTCCGCGTAGGGGGCGATGGTCACGGGCTGGCCCGCCGTGCCGATGAGCGTCCCCGCGCCCTTGAGAATCCACACGGAAGGGGCCAGACGCCGCAGCCCCGCCAGCGCCGCGAAGCGGTCCGCCTGCACCAGCGCGGGCGTCGTATGCAGCAAGGTTGCCGCCTCGCCGGGATGCGGGGTCAGCACGTCACAGGCCCGCAGGGAAGACAACGCCTCGGGATGCATGGCGAGCGCGTGCAGCGCGTCCGCGTCCACCACGGCGGACGGGCGCGAGGGGCACATCAACAGGGCCTGCACGAATGCCGCCGTTTCCGGCTCGCGCCCGATGCCCGGCCCCAGCACCATCCCCCCGCACTGGCGCAGGAACGGCAAAAGCTCCTCAAGCAGTGCCGGGCTCCACCGCACGTTCCCCGCAGGGCCGAGGGCACGGGTCATGATGTCCGGGCAGTCCGCCTTGATGTCCCGGCACAAACCGTGCGGAGCAGCGACGCTGATCAGCCCGCCTCCGGCACGCAAGGCGGCCCGGGCGGCCAGATGCGGCGCGCCCGTAAGCCCTTCCGAACCGCCCACGATCAAAATGGCCCCGGCGGTCCCCTTGTGCCACCCCGGAGCGGCTTCCGGAAAAGCTCCGGCAATGGCTTTCGTGATCATCTGACAGGAAGCGGGATGCGCCCTCCGCACCACGGCCGGAATGCCGATGGGCCGGATGTGCAGCCTGCCCGTGTACGGCGCGGCTTCCGGCAGGACAAGGCCGGGCTTCGCCGCCTCGAAGGTCACTGTGGCGTGCGCGCGCACGGCGACGGGGCACGGACGCCCGGTCAATCCGGAAAGGCCGGACGGGATATCCAGAGAAAAAATGAATGCCCGCTGCTCCAGCGCGTTGATCCGGCCCACCAGCTCAAGCTCCAGCGGCCTGAGGCTGCCGGAAAAGCCCGTGCCGAGTATCCCGTCCACGACGATGTCCGGGCCGCCCCTCTCGCAGACGGAAGCGTCGGCATATACATCCCACGGCGTATTGCGGTATTTTTCGGGCCAGCCCGCAGCCGGGGCAAACGCCACGCCGCAACGCCGGGCCAGCCGCACATGCTGCCCCGTCACGCCCCGGTAGGCCCCCAAAGGCCGGGTATGCAGCACAAGCACCTCGGCGCCTCCGTCGTGCAGATGCCGGGCAAGACAAGCGGCATCCCCGCCGTTGTTGCCGCCGCCCATGAACAACAGGACGCGCTTGCCCGGCATATGACCCGTTTCAGCCGAAAGCACATGCAGGGCCTCGCGGGAGGCGTTTTCCATCAGCAACAGTTCGGGCAAACCCAAATCAATGGCGGCCCGATCCCAACCGGACATTTCCGCCGGAGCGGGAAGCGGTGCGAACATACGAAAACCTCCCGAAGGCCCGGCTGCCATAAAGAACGCGCGGGCCGTTTTTCCTTCTGTCTTACGGGCCGGAAAGCGAGGGGTCAAGCGGCCCTAACGAGGGACGGTAACAGGATAAAACCTACGCGTGAAACCCTTCACTATTTGACCTTCCCCCAGACATACAGTAATGGTGAATATCACGCCGGATTCCCTTTTCAACATCCGGTGGAGCCTTATGAGGCAGCCGGGAGCTGCTGTCGCCAGAACCCCGTCTTTCCTGTGCGAACTGTATCCGGGCCTCGCGGTCCCTCACATACAGCCCCCTCACCATTTGATCCGGAGGAAATCATGCCCAGTGCATCCCTCGTCAAGGAATTCGAAAACCTCATCGGCAAAGAGAACGTCTTCACCAGCGAAGCGGACAGGCAGAGCTACGCCTATGATGCCGCCGTGCTGCCCTCGGTCGTTCCCGGCCTTGTCCTGCGCCCCACCTCCACCGAACAGCTCGGCGCCCTCATTGAGCGCTGCTACGCCAACGGTCTGCCCATGACCATCCGCGGCGCGGGGACCAACCTCAGCGGCGGGACCGTGCCCGACGCCGACAAATCCGTGGTCATCCTGACGCAAGGACTGAACAAGATCATCGAGATCAATGAAGAAGACCTCTTCGCCATCGTCGAGCCCGGCGTTGTGACGGCCCAGTTCGCCGCCGCCGTGGCTTCCAAGGGCCTCTTCTATCCCCCGGATCCGGGTTCACAGGCCGTCTCCACCATAGGCGGCAACATCGCGGAAAACGCCGGCGGCCTGCGTGGCCTGAAATACGGCGTCACCAAAGATTACGTCATGGGCCTCGAATTCTATGACCACACCGGCGAACTGGTGAAAAGCGGCTCCCGCACCGTCAAGTGCGCGACCGGCTACAACCTCGGCGGCCTGCTCGTGGGTTCCGAAGGCACCCTCGGCATGATCAGCCGCGCCATCCTCAAACTCGTGCCCCCGCCGCAAGCTTCCAAGGCCATGATGGCCGTGTTCGACAACGTGCAGAAGGCTTCCGAAGCCGTGGCCCGCATCATCGCCGCCCACATCCTGCCCTGTACGCTGGAATTCATGGACAACATGACCATCAACCTCGTCGAGGACGACGTGAAGATCGGCCTTCCCCGCGACGCGCAGGCCATCCTCCTCATCGAAGTGGACGGACATGCCGGTCAGGTCGCCGATGAAGCCCTCATCGTCGAGGAACAGCTCAAGAAGAGCGGCGCCACGCAGATCGTCGTCGCCAAGGACGCCGAGGAAAAGAACCGGATCTGGGAAGCCCGCCGCAAGGCCCTGCCCGCCCTGGCCCGCTTCAAGCCCACGACCATCCTTGAAGACGCCACCGTGCCCCGCTCCAAGATCCCGGCCATGATGAAAGTCATCAAGGGCCTCGGCGAAAAGTACAATCTCACCGTCGGCACTTTCGGCCATGCCGGGGACGGCAATCTGCACCCGACCTTCATGTGCGACAAGCGCGACAAGGACGAATTCGAACGCGTGGAACGCGCCGTCGACGAACTTTTCAACACCACCATCGAAATGGGCGGCACCCTTTCCGGCGAACACGGCATCGGCACCGCCAAGCAGAAGTGGCTGGAAAAGGAAACCTCACGCGGCACCATCGGGTACTCGCGCCGCCTGCGCAAGGCCATCGACCCGAAGGGCCTGTTCAACCCCAGCAAGCTGGTTGGAGTTTAAATCATGGATGAGCTGACCCTTCTCGCCAACGCCCTCATGGCGCTTGACGACAAGCTCGCCGCCTGCATGAAATGCGGCATGTGCCAGTCCGTGTGTCCCGTTTTCGGCGAAACCATGATGGAAGCCGACGTAACCCGCGGAAAGCTCACGCTGCTGGAAAAATTGGCTCACCGTCTCATTGAGGACCCGGACGCGGTCAACGAAAAACTCAATCGTTGCCTCCTGTGCGGCTCCTGTCAGGCGAACTGCCCTTCCGGCGTTTCCATTCTGGAAATCTTCATGGAGGCCCGCGCCATCGTTGCGGCCTATAAAGGCCTTTCGCCCCTCAAGAAGGCCATCTTCCGCACCCTGTTGCCGAATCCGAAACTGTTCGGCTTCCTGCTGAAGATCGGCGCTCCGTTCCAAGGGCTGGCCATGCGCGACGACAACAACGCGCAGGGCACCGCCACGTGTTCCCCGCTGCTGCGTCCGTTCCTCGGCGAACGCCACATGCAGCCCCTCGCCAAGCAGACCCTCAGCGCCAAGATCGGCGCGGTGAACTCCCCCGCCGGGAAAAGCCGCTGCAAGGTGGCCTTCTTCCCCGGCTGCATGGGCGACAAGATCTTCACCAACGTTTCCGAAGCCTGCCTCAAAGTGTTCGACTACCACGAAGTCGGCGTCTATCTGCCTACCAACTATTCCTGTTGCGGCATTCCCGCCCTCTCGTCCGGCGACCTTGAAGGTTTCGAAAAGATGGTCATGCACAACGTGGACGTATTGAAGGAAGGCTCCTTCGATCTCATCGTCACGCCCTGCTCGTCCTGTACGGAAACCATCCGGTCCCTGTGGCCCAAGATGGCGGGCAAAATGCCCTACAAGTACCGCGACGCCATCAATGAGCTCTCCCAGAAGGCGATGGACATCAACGCTTTCCTCGTGGATGTGCTCAAGGTGAAGCCCCGCGCGTCCGGGCGCCACGGCCAGACCAAGGTGACCTATCACGAGTCCTGCCACCTGCTCCGCTCTCTCGGCGTCAGCGCGCAGCCCCGTGAACTTATCCGCATGAACCCGGATTACGATCTCGTGGAGATGAAGGAAGCCGACCGTTGCTGCGGTTGCGGCGGCAGTTTCACGCTTTCCCACTACGATCTGTCCCGCAAAATCGGTCAGCGCAAGCGCGACAACATCGTCTCCAGCGGTGCGGAAGTGGTCGCCACCGGCTGCCCCGCCTGCATGATGCAGCTTTCCGACATGCTCGCCCACAACGGCGACAGCGTGACCGTCAAGCACACGATCGAAATCTATGCCGACTCGTTGAAGTAAACTGCCTCCGGCGGCAAGGGTGGCTACCGCCCCCCTTGACCCCCTGTCCGGGGGGAATGATTCCCCCCGGACCCCCTCAAAGGCGAAAAGAAACGGTTCCCATGCAGCTTACGCCGCATGGGAACCGTTTCTTTTCGCCTGGGGAACTCCAAGTGTAGTGTTCTAGAAGAACGTACTAACGAGAAAACTCCAAAATCATGTCATACCAGACGGCCCCGCCGTGTTGCGACAGGGAAACGCCCAGATTCCTGAAGCCGAATCGGGTATAATACGGCAGGAGATGCTCCTTGCATGTCAGGATGCAGCCACAACGCCCGTCTTCGCGTGCGTGTTCGATAAGCTCTCGCATGAGCTGCCCGGCATACCCTTTGCGCCTGTATTCCGGCAATACGTCCAGCCCGAACACGCTTTGCCATTTTCCGTCTTCCTTATGGAGTTCGGCCTGCTCGAACATGACGTCGGAAATGGTACGGGCATCCGTTACCATGCCGTTTACAAAGCCGATGAGTGTTCCTTCATCTTCCAGCAGAAAAAAATGACGGGAAAAAACCTTGAGCCGGGCGGCAAGCGACTCCCGCGTGGCTGCCTCGCTCGCGGGAAAACAGATTGCCTCGACCCGGCAAATAGCATCTAAATCATCCTGTGTAGCCGTTCGTATCCGCATGAACTCCGCCTGATATCAAATACATTCCTAAAGTCCGATCCGGCTTTCAGGAAACCGCCTTTCCATCCCGATACCCTTTCCCAGAGGGCGCTGACCTTAGAGTATTTTTTAAAATTACATATAATTTCAATATAATAAATAAAAAAACTCAAAGACCAATACGCTCCTTTCCCAATGATACGCCGGACAAAGATAAACAACAAATCCTCCCCCAACCGGACAAGAGGGATTCGATAAAGCCAAAAGTCTTGGGAGGGGAAAGGGGGAGGTTTTGGAGGGGGGGAAGGGGGACCTTTCTGGAGAAAGGTCCCCCTTCCCCCCTCCAATTTTCTTCCCGCCTTCCCTAACGCGCTTCCTTCCACCACCATTGGGCGCGCTGGACCAGTACGTTGACATCACCGCCCGCGGCAACATTGAGGAATGAACGATACTGGCGGATGGACTCCTGACTCATGGGGTTGGCTTCAAAAAGCCACTCGAACAAGGGGGCGTCCTCGGTCAGGAGCTTGCGCGAGGCTTCCAGACGCCGCCGGAAGGACGGCGTTATGAAAGGCAACAGCTCCTCGTGATCGGCAAGCGTCGCAAAATACGCCAGACTGGAAATGAAGTTCAGCCCCTGAATGGACGCGGCGGCACTGTCGTGGGCCTCGGCGGTCGAACGGAAGGTCGAGCATCCCATGTCCTCAAAAAGCCCCTCCACAAGGCCGATATGCGTATCCGTCGCCGCAGCGCCCGGCGTAATGCAGACGCGGAGGTCGGACGGCTGCGGTTTGGGGCCGAAAAGGGGATGCGTACCCACTACCGGCCCGGCGTAGGCCCGCTCCATTTGGCCCAAAGGCTGCATCTTTACGGAGGTAATGTCCGCAAGGATCTGCCCGCCGTCCAGATGCGGCACGAGATGCGGCAATACTTCAGCCATGACCCCGGCGGGGATGCACAGGAAAACGGCGTCCGCGCCGGGCAGGGCCTCGGCGAAAACGTCATCGGTCAGCGGCAGATCCAGCCCCGCCACAGTATGCCCCGCCGCGCTCCAGCGTGCGGACAGCAACGTCCCCATCCGGCCCCGGCAGCCGACGATGACCAGACGCCGGGGCGTAAAACCACTTTCAGCCGTGTTGCCGCTCATGCCCGCACCTGTCCCCAGCATTCCCAGAAATTCGGGAACGATTTGCTCACGCAAGACGGATCGTCCAGCGTCAGACGCCCTCCCCGCAGCTCCAGCAGGGCCAAACTCATGGCGATACGGTGATCGCCGTGCGCCGAAAAGGCAATGCCGTCAAGCGAATGCAGACGCGACGTCAAAGCGGGATCGCCGTGTATGGTCAGGCCGTCGTCGTGCTCGTCGCACCGGACGCCCACCTTGGACAATTCCTGAGCCGGAACCGCGATACGGTCGCATTCCTTGATGCGCAGGTGAGCCGCGTTCCAGAGGCGGGTCGGGCCTGACGCGTGCGCCGCCACCACCGCCACTGTGGGGACCAGATCCGGGCAGCGGCTCATATCCGCCACCACGCCGCGCAGATCCGAAGGGTGGACGGTCACCGCATCCGGTTCGATGTCGATCCGCGCGCCCATATCGCGGAGGATGTCCAGCATCACGCGATCGCCCTGCAATGAATCCGCCCGCAATCCTTCAATACGTACGGGACGGGGCCCGATGGCTCCGGCGGCAAGCAGGTAGGACGCGCCCGACCAGTCGCCTTCCACGGCGTAGCGCCCGGCGCGGTACATGGCCGGAACCATGCGGAAACGGACATTCCCCGGTTCGGCCTGCTCCAGCGTATGCCAGTCGACGGCGCTCCATACGCCGCCTTCCTTCCGCTCCACGGAGAACGGCACGCCAAAGTTTTCCAGCGCCTGAAGGGTCAGGCCGACATAGGGCCATGAAACGACCTTGCTGCCGCCGATATTGATGGTCAGGGGAGCACGCGCCAGCGGAGCCGCCAACAGCACGCCCGAAAGGTACTGGCTCGACTCGTCCATGCCGATGCCCACTTCGCCGCCGTCCAGCCCGCACGTTTTCAGGACGAAAGGCGGGAATCCCGGTTTCCTCTCGAACGTGAAGGACACGCCGAGCGTCTCCAGCGCGGCGGTCAGTTCCCCAATGGGCCGTTCGTGCATACGGGGCGCGCCGTGGACGCGGAAACGCCCCATCCCGGCGGCGAGCACGGCGGTCAGCAACCGGCAGGTCGTGCCGGATTCGTGCACGTCGCAGGACAGCGGATCCACCGAGCCGCCGTGCGGCTGCCCGCCCACGCCGGAAATCGCGTATTCGCCCTCCCCGGTGCGGACGATGCCCGCCCCGGCTCCCCTGAGGATCGCCATCGTGCGTTCCAAATCCTTGCTTTCGAGCACGCGGCTCACCACGGAATCCCCCTGAGCGAGGGCCGCGCCCATAACCATGCGATGCGATACCGACTTCGACGCCGGAGCCTGTACTGTGATCATCATTCCAACCCGCTTGCTGCTGATGAAAAAACAAAAAGGGCCGCGAACACTCCGTTCGCGGCCCCCGATCAACGCTTGTCCTGACGCAACACCGTCAGACGCACGCCTCAACGCCGCTTCTGCCCCTAAAGTAATAGTAATAGCAAAGACCCCAGTTCATGGGGGCTTCACTCAGGGAAAGGGCGGCGTTCAACGAAAACATCTGTCGGTTCCTTTGTGCAAAAAAACGTAGAGATCACCCTAAAACCAACGCGGCGGGAATGTCAAGTTACGGCTCCGCGACAGTGGGAAGCCCCCAGAGATTTCTTTTTCCTATATCTTCCACTCGGACCAGTGCCCGGCATCGGCGATGCGCCGCATGGCTTTCCGCGTGTTCTCATGGGAGCCGAACGCCGTAAGTCGGAAATAGCCTTCACCGCTCGGGCCGAACCCCACGCCGGGAGTCCCCACTATGCCGAAACGGTTCAAGAGCGCTTCGAAAAAGTGCCACGAATCCATGCCGCCCGGCGTCTTCAGCCAGATGTACGGAGCGTTCACACCCCCGTAAACGTCCAGTCCCGCCGCTTGCAGCCCGCCACGGATGGTCGAGGCGTTTTCCATGTAATAGCCCACATTGTCGCGTACATCCTGCCGCCCTTCGGGTGAATAGACGGCTTCGGCGGCGCGCTGAACGATGTAGGGGCAACCGTTGTACTTGGTCGTCTGGCGGCGGTTCCACAGCGGCTTGAGGGGCAGCATCCGGCCATCGGCGGCGCGCGCCTTTACGGTTTCGGGGACCACCACATACCCGCAACGCAGCCCGGTAAACCCGGCGGGCTTGGAGAAGCTGCGGAATTCCACGGCAACCTCTTTGGCTCCCTCCAGCTCATAAATGCTGTGGGGGATGCCGTCCTCCCGAATATAGGCCTCATAGGCCGCGTCGAACAGGATAAGGCACTGATTGCCGCGTGCGTAATCCACCCAGCGTTGCAGCTCGGGGCGGCTCAGGGCCGTGCCTGTGGGATTGTTCGGCAGGCACAGGTAGATGACGTCGGGCCGCTTCAGAGGCAGGGCCGGAACAAAGCCGTTTTCAGCCGAGCAGGGCAGATAAACAATGCCCGACCAGCTCCCTTTTCCATCAAATGTTCCGGCGCGGCCTCCCATCACATTGGAATCCACATACACTGGGTATACAGGATCGGTCACGGCGATGGCATTCCCGCGCCCGAACAATTCCTGAAAATTGCCGAGATCACACTTCGCCCCGTCGCTGACGAAAATGTCATCGGGATCGATCTCCACGCCACGAGACGCGAAATCCCCTTGCGCGATGGCCTCGCGCAGGAAGCGGTAACCTTGTTCCGGACCATAGCCCCGAAAGCCCTCCGCGGTCGCCTGTTCATCCACGGCCTTATGCAGCGCCTTGATGACGGACGGCGGCAGAGGACGGGTCACGTCACCGATCCCGAGGCGGATGAGCTCCATTTCAGGGTGATTTTCCTTAAACGCATTCACCTTGTGCGCGATATCGGCAAAAAGATAGCTGCCCGGCAACTTGAGATAGTCATCGTTGATCTGTGCCATCTGGTATTCTCCTGAATAAACTAAAAAACTTCCACAAGGACATCGCCGCCAAAGCCCCTCCTCCCGCATCTCCCCAATAGAAAAAACGAAAGTCTTTGGAGAGGGTGGGGGGAGGTTTGGAGGGGGCGGGAGAAGCCTTTCTCCAGAAAGGTTCTCCCCCTCTCCAAGTGCTTTAGCCCAGCCATTCCCCTGTAAACACCGTCACTGCGCCGCCGGTCATGAAGACGTGGTTGGTGGCCTCATCCCATTCGATGTCGAGCTCACCGCCAAGGAGCTTCATGCGAACCTTGCGCTCGGTATTGCCGGTCAATACGGCGGCGACCACGGACGCGCACGCCCCCGTGCCGCAGGCAAGGGTTTCGCCCGCGCCGCGCTCCCAAACCCGCATCTTCAAATGATGCCTGTCGACGACCTCCACGAACTCGGTGTTCGTGCGCCGGGGAAACAAGGGGTGATGCTCAAACTGCGGCCCGATACCGGATAAATCCAAGTTGTCGATGCCATGCATGAAAACGACGGCGTGCGGATTGCCCATCGAAACCGCCGTGACGTTCCAGACGCGGCCCTGTACCCGCAGAGGCCGGTTAATGAAATCCTCGCCGGGCCCGCTCACCGGGATATCCTTGGGAGCGAGGCGGGGTTCGCCCATGTCCACCGTCACCGCCTCCACTTTTCCGCCGGAGACATGAAGCCGGAGCGTCAAAACACCCGCCAGCGTCTCGATGCGGACCTGTTCCTTATCCGTATGCCCGTTGTCGTAGACGTACTTGCCTACGCAGCGGATGCCGTTGCCACACATCTCGGCCTCCGAGCCGTCCGCATTGAACATCCGCATCCGAAAATCCGCCGCACCGGGATCGGAGGGAGGGCAAATGAGAATGAGTCCGTCGCTGCCTACGCCAAAGTGCCGATCGCTGATACGGCGGGCCAGCGCTTCCGGGCTGGAAATGGGTGCCTTGAGCGTATCCATATACACATAATCGTTTCCGGCAGCCTGCATCTTGGTAAACCGCATGTCTGTTTCCCCTATCGTTGAAAAACCGCCCTCCGCGCCGTTTCACAGAGGAAACGAACGGAGGATCCAACAAGCGCCATAACGGGCGCCCTCATCACATCAACCTGACAATCATTTGAAAAATATGGAAATATACACACACTGCCCATCAGAAGGACGGACTTTTCCGGAAACCAAAGTCCGATATGCGGCTTGCTTTTTTCGCCCAGTACGGGTATTCAAACCCTGTCCTGAAAATGTTTCAGGGTGGGAGTAGAGGGGCAGTCTTTTTCTTCGGAAAGAGGCTGCCTCTCTCGTTTCCGGACGCCCGAGCCCAAAAAAGGGAAGCCCTTCCCGGAAAGGCTTCCCTCTCTCCTGTTCCCTCCGGCAAAGCGCCATACTGCACACGGAGCCGTCGCCGGAGGACGGGCACCACGCCCAAACAGGCCCCAGCGGGATATTCTTCAGCAACGACAGGGCAGCTCCCCTGCCCGCCTCGGAAAGCGGAGAAACGCCCTCCCTGAAGCCCTAATGGAGCCACAGCAGTTCGGCGTAGCTCGGCAGCGGCCAGTCATGGCTGGCGCACAGGCATTCCAACGCATCGGCATGACTGCGGCACGCATTCATGGCCGGGAGCACTGTGTCACGGGCGTAGGCGGCGCGTGCCAGCGCCGTGCCGCCGAAATCGCCGTTGACGGCGGCTTCAAGGGTATCCAGAGCGGACATGAGGCCGCGCACCTGCTCGCGTACCCGTACAAAATACGCCTTCTCCTCCGCCGCATCGTCTACAAGAGCCGCTGCGGACGAAGCCGCTTTCGCCAAACGGGTCTGATACGCCAAGGCGACGGGCAGGATGCGGGTGCGTCCAAGCTTCAACGCGGTATGCCCTTCGATCGATACGCTGTGCGTGTAGTTCTCCAGCAAAATTTCCTGCCGGGACAGCATTTCCCTCGGGCTCAGGACGCCGTGGCGCTCAAAAACAGCCATCACATCCTTGTCGCTGTAGTGGGCAAGGGCGGCCACGGTGTCCTTGAGGTTCGGCAGCCCGCGCTTTTCAGCCTCGGCAAGCCACTCGTCGCTGTACCCGTTGCCGTCGAATACGATGGGCATGTGCTCCGCGAACAGTTTGGCGAGCAGGCTCTGGATGGCGGCGTTGAGTGGCGTCCCTTGGGCAAGCTCGGCTTCCAGCATGGAGGCGATGTCGTCCAGCGCGCAGGCCATGGCCGCATTCAGGGAAATATTTGCCGTAGCGATGTTTTGGGAGGAGCCGAGGGCGCGGAATTCAAACTTGTTGCCGGTGAACGCGAACGGGCTGGTCCGGTTGCGGTCGGACAGATCGCGCGGGATATTCGGCAACACGGAAACGCCTATCTGGAGCGGTTCCGAGCAGCCGCCGGCGGCCTCTTTCCCGTAGGCGATGGCACGGATGATCGCGGAGAGACTGTCCCCGAGATACACGGACAGCACGGCGGGCGGCGCTTCGTTGGCGCCCAGGCGGTGATCGTTGCTGGCCCCGATGATGCCGAGGCGCAGGTTGATGCCGTGCTTGTGCACGGCGCGCAGGACGGCGGCGAGGAAGACGAGGAACTGGGCGTTCTTCATCGGGGTTTCGCCGGGGTTCAGCAGGTTGTGGCCGTCGGAATCGCACAGCGACCAGTTGTTGTGCTTGCCCGATCCGTTGACGCCCGCGAACGGCTTTTCATGCAGCAGGCAAACGTAGCCATGCCGCCGGGCCGTGCGGCGCATCACTTCCATCGTCAGCATGTTGTGGTCCGTGGCGATGTTCACGTCCTCGTATACGGGAGCGATCTCGAACTGGCCGGGAGCCACTTCGTTGTGGCGGGTATGCGCAGGGATGCCGAGCGCGAAAAGGCGCTGCTCCACATCCTGCATATAGGCCAGAACCCGGCTGGGGATGCTGCCGAAGTAGTGATCCTCCATTTCCTGACCCTTGGCGGGCTTTGCGCCGTAAAGGGTGCGCCCGCACATCATGAGGTCGGGCCGCTGGACATAGAGACGCCGATCGACAAGGAAATATTCCTGCTCGGAACCCACCATCGCCTGAACGCCGGTAGCCGTCGTATTGCCGAGCAGGCGGAGGATGCGCAGGGCCTGTGCGGAAACGGCCTCCACAGAGCGCATCAGCGGTGTTTTGCGGTCAAGGGCCTCACCCGTGTAGGAATAGAACACCGTGGGGATATACAGCGTCTTGCGTCCGTACTCGTCGCCAAGCAGGAATACCGGCGAGGTAGGGTCCCACGCCGTGTAGCCGCGGGCCTCAAACGTCGAACGGATGCCGCCGGACGGGAAGGAAGAAGCGTCCGGCTCACCCTTGATGAGCATTTTCCCGGAAAACTCGCCGAACACCTGCCCGTCCGCCGTGGGAGACAGGAAGGCGTCGTGCTTTTCAGCCGTCAGCCCGGTCATGGGCTGGAACCAGTGGGTGTAATGCGTAGCGCCGTGTTCGAGAGCCCAATCCTTCATGGCTCCGGCGATGATGTCGGCATCGGCCGGATCAAGCGGGGTGCGATGGGTCATGGTCCGCATGAGGCGGTCATACACTTCACGCGGGAGGCGCTGACGCATGACGCGTGTGTTGAACACATCGCAGCCATACCCGTTGGCAAGAGCCTTGCCCTGCTCCGGAGCCGGAAGAGGCGCAACAGGCTGGGCGGTGGAAATATGATCAAGGGCTGTTTCACGGACGGTGGAACTCATGGGATCACTCCTCGAATAGGTTGATGCCCGGATAGAAGCAAAATCGGGGCCAACATATTCAAAGCGTGAGCGGCGAACACGTCCATTCTGTAACAGATTAAAATCACAAAATTATCCCGTCTATACCCTGAGGTTGAATTCCAGATTTCCCTTCTTCCGGAGGAAAGGGACGAGGCGTGCATGAAAAATTCCACCTTTACGTAGAATTCATCCATCTATTTGATTTCATGTATTTTTCAATCGGAATTTCTTCCTTCATCCGCCAGCGCTCATTCCTTGAACGCTCAATCAAATTGAATTCCGTGGGGTTTTCTCCAAAAAGACCTTTTTGTAGGAAATACCTATCAATCTACATTTTTGTAGATTGATGGCAGTATGTCAGTGCAAAGCGCGCCGTTTCCCCGGAGAGACAAGGCATGTGTGGGCGCTGCCTACTCCAACACAGCAAGACCGCAGATGGATAAAGAGAATCTTTTCACAGAGCCGAGGGTTGAAGAGGCGGCATCATTTGCGGTCCGCTCTCCCCAATGCCCTCCAGCATAAAAAAAGGAGGGAACCGAAGTTCCCTCCCGTGAATGGCATGAGGAGCGGCGGCTATTTCGCGTAGCCGACGGCCCGGCGCTCACGGATGACCGTGACGCGGATCTGGCCGGGATAGGTAAGGTTTTCTTCAATCTTGCCGGTGATGCCCTTACAGAGCATGTAGGTCTGATCGTCATCCACGTTTTCGGAATTGACCATGACGCGGATTTCGCGCCCGGCCTGAATGGCGTACGCTTTGGATACTCCGTCGAATTCGGAAGCGATGTTTTCCAAATCCTCAAGGCGCTTGACGTAGCTTTCCAAGAGTTCCTTGCGCGCGCCGGGACGGGCCCCGGAAAGGGAGTCCGCAGCCTGCACCAGCACGGCCAGCGCGGTTTCAGGGCGCTGATCCTCATGGTGTGCGGCGATGGCGTGCAGGATTTCCTTGCTTTCATTGTACTTTTTGGCGAGATCCGCTCCGATGAGCGCGTGCGGGCCTTCGACCTCGTGGTCGACGGCCTTGCCGATGTCGTGCAGCAGGCCGGCGCGCTTGGCTTTCTTGATGTCCATGCCGAGCTCGGCGGCCATCATGCCGCACAGGGCGGAAACTTCCAGCGAATGCTGGAGCACGTTCTGCGTGAAGCTGGTACGGTAACGGAGCTGGCCCAGAAAGCGGACGAGTTCGGGATGGATGCCGTGCACGCCCGCGTCGAACGTGGCCTGTTCGCCCACTTCGCGGATCTGCACTTCAAGCTCCTGCTCGCATTTGTGGACAACATCCTCAATGCGGGCCGGATGGATGCGCCCGTCCTGAATGAGGCGTTCAAGGGCCATCTTGGCGACCTGGCGGCGCAGGGGGCTGTATGCGGACAGGATGACTGTTTCGGGAGTGTCGTCGATGATGAGATCAACGCCGGTAGCCGCTTCCAGAGCGCGGATGTTGCGCCCTTCACGGCCGATGATGCGGCCTTTCATGTCTTCGCTGGGCAGGGTCACGGCGGTGACGGTGTGTTCGCCCACATAGTCGCCCGCATAGCGCTGGATGGAACAGGCGATGATCTCCTTGGCCTTGCGGTCCGCGGTTTCGCGGGCTTCGGCCTCAATGAGGCGCATCATCTTGGCGGCCTCGTGGCGGGTGCGGGACTCGATTTCCGCAAAAAGCCGCTGCCGGGCCTCCTCGGCGGTCAGGCCGGAGACTTCCTGCAGACGGTGTTCCTGCTCATCGATGCGTTCGTTGAGCGTTTCCTCAAGCTCGGCAAGTTTCCGCTCCTTTTTGGAGAGGTCTTTTTCGACGCTCAGGAGTTCGTGTTCTTTTTCGGTCGCTTTTTCAAGCTTTTCCTCAAGCCGCTCGCCCTGCTCCTGAAGCTTGCGGTCGCGGGCCTTCAGCTCGCGCTCGCGTTCCTTGAACTCATGCTCAAGTTCGCGCTTCTGGTTGAACAGCTCGTCCTGGCCTTGAAGAAGGATTTCCTTCTTCTGCGCCTGAGCTTCCTTGCGGGATTCTTCAACTATGCGGGTCGCCAGCTCGGTGGCGTCGCCAATCCGCTTGGCATTGAGGTGTTTATTGAGATAAAAGCCCACGCCCCCGCTGACGCATATCGCCGCGAGGACGCTCAAGGCGGTAAAAAATTCCATAAATCCCCTCCCTTTATAGTGTCGGGCCGAAGCCCGTTTATGCAATGTCATGAAGCTGCCGGCAGACAGCATCGTCCAAGGCATGGGGAGGACATTCTGATGGGAAAAGAAGAAGACAACACGATCCGCACAATGGAAAAGACGGATCTGTATAAGCGGTGTCCCAGAACAGGACACCAGAAATGACCCCAGAGCGCCGTGTCAGAATACCGGTGCGGAACCTGGTCTCCCAGGGGGGAACCTTGGACAGATCTTTAGACTTCCCGACAAGTCGGGCATGCACACCAATCTCTCGCTCGGCTCCCAATTTCTAAGCTTGTGAGGTCAGCACCAATAGGCGGATCACGAACGCTCCAGGGAACATTTTGCCAACAAATTAATCCGTTTTCTCTATAAGCTCCAGCAAGTTGGCGAGGCGAGTCTCCACGCCGTCAAGCTGCTGCTGTGTTTGCAACAAGTCGTCTGCAACTCCCAAAACCAGAAGCGTCAGCAGTTTTTCCCTGCCGAACTGCCCTCCTTGGTTTTTCAATCTCTCATACTGCTTCTCGACGAAGTCCTGAGCCCGCTCGATACGAGCGGAATCAGCATCCGTACGGAAGGAAATGTCCATGCCGAGGACATTGAGCTGAAAGCTGTGCATACGGATATCGGTCGGTTACGCTTCGGCCGTAAACTCGCGAATCGTCGAGAGCAACGTGTCGATGCGGCCGTTAATCTCTTCCTTAGTGTGCTGCTCCTGCTCCAAAGACTCCTTCAGAGTCTTGTTCTCCTCGTCGAGAGCGTTTACTTTTTCCTGCAAGGTCTTGTTTTCCTCGCGGAGGGTATCAATCTGGCCGAGAAGCTCAACCACACGGGTTTCCAAGAGATCAAAAAGTTCCATGCGAAGACTCTACTCTTTTTGCCGTTTCATGGCAAGATTGAGGGTGAGAAGAAAAGGGTACGATACAGTTTTCGCAAAGGCGGTCGCCGTGTCGGCGGAGGTGCCGGGGCCCACCTTTTCGGGAATACGCGCATCAAATCCGTTTGTCATAATCCGGAGATGTTCTTTTAGTAACGGAATATCCACAGTTCTTCAAGACGCTGGAAGCCTTGTTCCCACATTACCCGCCGAATACCCCTCCCCTGAGCGGCATCTCCCGGCGCAATTCTCTGATATAACCTCTGAAACGCACCTATTTGCGGTGCACATTCATTTGCTTGCCGCGCGCGACGGCCAGATCGCCGTCCGGCACGTCCTTCGTGATGACCGACCCCGCCGCCCACGAGCGCCTCCGCGCCCACGGTGACCGGGGCCACCAGCGCGGTGTTGCTGCCGATGAACGCGTGCTCGCCGATGATGGTTTTGTATTTATTCACGCCATCATAGTTGCAGGTGATCGTACCCGCTCCGATGTTCGCCCGCGCGCCGACCTCCGCATCCCCCAAATAGGTAAGGTGGTTGGCCTTGGCCCCTTCACAGAGGCGCGCCTTCTTCATTTCCACGAAGTTGCCCATATGCGCCCCGCGTTCCATCACCGCGCCGGGGCGGAGCCGCGCATACGGCCCCACGAGACAGTCCGGGCCGACCTCGGCATGGTCCATATGCGAGAAGGAATGCACAACCGTACCGCTTTCCACGCGGCTGTCCCGGATCACGCAATGCGATTCGATGATCACGTCCGAGGCGACGTGCGTATGGCCGTACAGTTCGCAGGGGCCGAACAGTTCCGCACCCGGCTCCACGGTTACATACGGGCCCATACGGACCATGTCCGGGCCGTGCATGGCCACGCCGGCCGCCAGCCGTTCCTCCACGATGGCACGCCGCCGCAGTTCCTCGGATGCCGCCAGTTCGGCGGGATTGTTGATCCCGAGCAGGTTCGGGTCGCTGCCGCAGGACAGCCCGCGCACGACCATGCCTTCGGCCACGGCCATGCCCACGAGGTCGGTGATGTAATATTCGCCGCTCTTGTTCTCGTTGCCGAGCTTCGGGACAAGGATTTCCACGGCGTCAAGGTTCAGCATGTAGATCCCCGCGTTGATCTCGCCGGTCGGCTCCCCGTGGACGGCGACGTCGAAATCCTTCGCTTCCACGATGGCACGCAGTTCGCCGTTTTGACGGACGATGCGACCATACGCGCCGGGGTTTTCCAACGTCAGCGTCGCCACGGACACGTCCGCGCCTTCAGCATAAAACATGAAATCGCGCAGCGTATCCGTCGTGATCAGCGGGGTGTCCCCGTTGACCACAAGCACTTTCTTCATGCCCGCCCGCTTCAGTTCCGGCAGGGCGACCATCAGGGCGTGCCCGGTGCCGAGCTGTTCCTTCTGCTCCACGAAACGCAGATCGCGGCCCGCAAACGCCGCCCGCACCATATCCGCCTCGTGCCCGATGACGGCCCATACCGCCTCGCCGAACAGGGGGCGCAGCGCTCCCGCCACATGCCCAAGCAACGGTTCGCCCAAAATAGTGTGCAACACCTTGGGCTTCTTGGAGTGCATACGGGTACCCTTGCCCGCCGCGAGAATCAGGGCGCAGCAGGAAGAGGAAAGCGCGCTGGAATTGGACATCACATCACCTCATGCGTATCTTTCGCCCGGGGCGGACCCCGCGCGGTATCGTCAAATGTTCCCGCCCTCGGGGCGGAGGCCGTCCATGCGGCGGCGTTGCCTTATACTACGCTACAACTCACGTGCTTTACAAGCTCCCACTCCCTGCGTTAGCAACCGTTCGAGACTACAACAACGCCTTTTCAGGACAGCATATGACCAGCAATACAGACTCTTCGGCCCTTGTCATTTTTTCCGGCGGACAGGACTCCGCGACCTGCCTCGGATGGGCCCTCAACCGTTTCGATCGCGTCTTTACGGTCGGTTTCGACTACGGACAACGGCATCATGTGGAAATGGAGTGCCGCCGGAACGTACTGAACGCCGTCCGCTCGGACGCCTCCCTGCCCGCATCGTGGGCCGCCAGGCTCGGCGAGGACACCCTGCTCAGCCTCGGCCTGTTCAACCAGATCGGCGAAACGGCCATGACCAGCGACATGGAAATCGCGTTCAACGAGCAGGGCATCCCCAATACATTCGTGCCGGGCCGCAACCTCGTGTTCCTCACCGCCGCCGCCGCGCTGGCGTGGCGCAAGGGCATCCGGCATCTGGTGATGGGCGTCTGCGAAACCGATTTTTCCGGCTATCCCGACTGCCGCGACGACACCGTCAAGGCCATGCAGGTCGCCCTCAACCTCGGCATGGACGCCCGTTTCGTCGTGCATACCCCCCTGATGTGGCTGGACAAGGCCCGCACATGGACCCTCGCCGAGCAGGAAGGCGGCGCGCCTTTTGTGGAGTGTGTCCGTACCGTGACGCACACCTGCTATATCGGGGATCGCGGCGAGCTGCACCCGTGGGGCTACGGCTGCGGCCAGTGCCCCGCCTGCAAGCTGCGCGAGCACGGATGGAAAGAGTATTCGGAAGGGAAATGAGCGAATCGGGGAGGGGAAGGGCACCCTTTTGAAAAAGGGCTGCCCTTCCCCTCCCCTTCCCTCCTAAAACGTTTGTAACGAAGGCCGGGCGGACACAGCGTCCATGTCTCTCTATAAAAATCGGCGGCGACTTGATTCATTTGAAATCAATGATGAAGCCACCGCCTCCATTTCGTAATGGAGCAGGAAAACATGGCATACCGGGTCAAGGAAATCTTCTACACGTTACAGGGCGAGGGCGCACAGGCCGGGCGTCCGGCGGTGTTCTGCCGCTTTTCCGGGTGCAACCTCTGGTCGGGCCGCCCCGAGGATCGGGCCACGGCGAAATGCCGGTTCTGCGACACGGATTTCGTCGGCGCGGACGCCGGGGTTTTCGCCACGGCCGAGGAACTGGCGCAAACCGTCGCCGCCACCTTTCCTGTGCTCGATCCCCAAGCCTACGGCGGGCGCAAGCCCTACATCGTGTTCACGGGCGGCGAACCGGCCTTGCAGCTCACCCGCGAGCTTATCGATCGCCTGCACGCCCTCGGGTTCGAGCTTGGCGTGGAGAGCAACGGCACGCTGCCCCTGCCCGAGGGGCTGGACTGGATCACGGTCAGCCCCAAGGGTTCCAACCCGCTGGCCACGACTTCCGGCCACGAGCTGAAACTTGTCTGGCCGCAGCAAGGGTGTTCGCCCGAGGATTTCGAGGATTTGGATTTCCGGCATTTCCTGCTCCAGCCATGCGACGACCCGCGCAACAAGGCCAACACCCGCGAGTGCATCGCCTACTGTCTCCTGCATCCCCGCTGGAGCCTCGGTTTGCAGACCCACAAGTGGGTTGGTGTGAGGTAGAGGGCCTCCCTCCCCCTCCAAGCCTCCCCCTCCCACCCCAAAGACTTTCGGATGCGGGCTTCAGCCTGATGCCCCATGCAGGAACGGGCCGCACGAAAAAGCCGGGAAACTGTCGTTTCCCGGCTTTTTTAAGAATCATTTTTTGCGGAAAAAAGGTGCTACCATTTTTTGAAAATAAAGAAGGCCGCGAGAACAATCAGGCTGAACCCGACGAGGTGGTTCCAGCGGAGGGATTCGCCGAGATACAGGGTGGAAAAGAAGGCGAAAACAGACAGGGAAATGATTTCCTGAATGGCCTTGAGTTCCGCCGCGCTGAAATAGCCGTAGCCCACGCGGTTGGCGGGAACCTGCAACAGATATTCAAAAAACGCTATGCCCCAACTGATCACGATGGCGGCGAGCAGCGGCAGCGCCTTATAGCGCAGATGCCCGTACCACGCGAACGTCATGAACACATTGGAAAGAATCAATAAAACGATGGTTGCTACCGGAACCGGAACAGGGAGATTCATGATGTCATTCCTCTTCACGAAAAGTCCCGGCACTGTACTCGCCCGACCGCCGTCACGCAATACGTCCCGGCCCCATCTCCCCGCGCATTACTAACGAAGCGCTTTGTTTTCAACCAGCAACGGTCCGGCCTTCCCTCTCGCACATATGGGGAAAGGCTTCCACGCTTTGAAAGGCATGGCCGAGCCTTCAGCACTATCCGGCTTCCACACGCACTCCTGCGCGGGACCTCACCGTCGAGTGCACTTTTCGTGAAGTCCCATGAATCCACACGCACACCTGCGCGGCACTTCAACCAACACCATACAACGGGACTCCCGACGCGCCGCCTCCCCACCAGTCGAAAGTTTTAGGGGGATGGGGGGTGGGGTTTGGGGAGGGGGGAAGGGCCCTTTTGGAAAGGGGCCCTTCCCCCTCCCCAATCTTCCTCACCTCTCTCATTGTTCCTTCAAAAATTCCCGCCAGCGGGCGGAGTGCTGATAATAGCTGATGCCCTCATCAAGCACCCGCTGGAGCGAGGCGTCGGGGGCCTTTACCCTGTCCTGCGGCTTTGCGGCCTCGGCGGAACCGATCTGCTGGCCGTCACGGTAGAAGTGCACCCCGCGAACAGGCCGCATGATCACCATCTCGTTGCCTTTGACATAGGCCAACTTTTGATAATTGCTCAGGAACAGACGAGATACATAGTCCGGATCGAGCGCATTCGTGCCGTAGAACTCGCCCGTATACCTGAAATGAAGCAGGGAGAGCAGCGTCGGCACGGCGTCGATCTGGCTGATCGGCTGATCGCGGCGTTCCGGCTTGATGAACTTCGGCGCGTAAATGATAAGCGGAATGTGATGGTTCCCCTGCTTGATCTCCTCGCGCCCGGAACTGCTCGCCCCGTGATCCGCCACAAACACGAACACGGTATCGTCAAACCACGGATGCTTGCGGGCCTCTTCCATGAATTTGCCGATGGAATAATCCGCGTACATGACCCCGCCGTTGCGCCCGGACTTGGATGGAATCGAAATCTTTCCGTCGGGATAGGTGTATGGGCGGTGATTCGAAGTCGTCAGCACGAAGTTGAAGAACGGCTTGCCCGCCGCATGGGAAGCGTCCGCCTCCTTGATCGCGCGGGCAAAGAGGTTCTCGTCACACACGCCCCAGATATTCGAGAACGTGATCTCTTCCGGCTGCATCACCGTACGATCCACCACGGTGAACCCGTTCCCGGAGAAATAGGCGTTCATGTTGTCGAAATAGCCGTAACCGCCGTAAATCCATTTGGTGTCATACCCGCGCTCGCGGAATACGCTCCAGATGCCGCGCAGATTGTCGTTGCCCTGCAACCGCACGATGGGCATCCCCGGCAGCGGAGGACGCGCCAGCGTGAGCGCTTCGATACCCCGGACGGTGCGGGTGCCCGTCGAATAGACATGGCTGAAATAGAGCGACTCGGAAGCCAGCTTTTCCAATTCCGGAGTCAGCTTTTGCCCATCGTCGCGGAATTCGCTGAAGAATTCCGAGCCCATGCTCTCCATGAGCACAATGACCACATTCGCCCGGATTTCCTTTTCATGCGGCGCCACCTCATAGGCCAGCGACGCGGGATCGCCCACCCTCCGGGCATCCGAGGCCATCAAGGGGGCCAGCGTCGCCACGGTATCCGCATCAGGGCGCGTCAAATAAAAATCGTTGTAGGAAAGTTCGTTGGAAAAGAACGCGTGGAACAGGCTGTACAGCCCATCCTTGGACAGCTCGGTAAGGTACCGATCGCCGGTATCTTCGGATATATCCATGAAGTTGACCATATTGAGCGAGCACGCGCACAAGACGAGCAGCGCTGCGCCGGCAAAACGCATGAGAAGCCGCGGCGCGGTGCGGATCGTGGAAAGCCAACGCCGGGCCAGCAGCGTAACGACTCCCGCCGCCACAGTGATCCCGCCCAAAAACAGGGCCACAGGGTAGGACTGGCTGATGTTTCCGATCACTTCATTCGTGTAGACAAGATAATCCACGGCCACGAAATTGAAACGGGAAGTGAATTCGTCCCAAAACAGCAGTTCCGCGACTTCCTCAAACAAGTGCCCCGCCGTGAACAGAAAGAAAAAGAGGATGGAAAGCCGCCTGTCCCACCGTCCGCCGTGCCACTTCCGAGGCAGGAGCAGCAGGTACGCCAGCACGGGCAGGATTGAAAAAAGGCACGAAACCATCGTCGTTCCCACCCAAACCGGGAACGAAACCAGAAGGCCTTTCAGCGACAGATGCAGGTTGGAAGATTCCCGCAGGGCCAGTATGGAAAGTTCCGTAAGCTCTGCGAAAAAATATATGCCTATGAAAGGGAGCAACCGCCGCACAAGGTAGCGCACGGCATCCAGAAACGCATACATGATGAAGCCTCTCTTGAAGGAAAAGATCCTGTTCGGAGAGCGCGTTGTTACACAGGAACTGTTACGATTCCGTGACAACCGGGGGAGAACAGCAGGACAAATATTTATACTTACAAGCTTGTTAAAAGAAAAACCGCGCAGTGCCCATGTGACAAGCAGGATGATCATCCATGCGCCGATCATTGTGAACAGCGTGTGCGAGAGGAAATGCTGTCCCCGCAGCATCTGGTAGAATCCCATACCCCAGCCCGCAATAAGCCCGGCCCCCAGACCGGCCCACCGTGCCCGGTGCGACCGGAAGCAAAAGAACAGCATCATGAGCGCAAAACCGCCCGAAGCGTGCCCCGCCGGGAAACACCTGCCGGGGGAACGGCCTTCATTGGCGGGGTTCCGGCATTCCAGCACGCCCTGATGGACGTATTCGCCCCCGAACTCCTCAATCTGCTTGGGACAATAAACGTTGGTGAACTGTTTCGCACCGCCGAGCAGCATCGGGACAAGGGCCAGACTGAGGAGCAGCAGCAAGCACCCCCTGCGGCATTCCGGCGGCAGATTCCACCGTGCGCCGCCAAGCACCCCGGCGACACAGGCTATCCCGAGAACCACCAGCAGGATTTTAGGGCCATCGTAGAAAACCCATGTCAGCCGAGCGTGCAGCTCGTTGGACACCACCCATTCATGCGTGGCGGAATCGAACCACAAGCGTTGAGCCGCCGTGTCCCAACCGGTATAGGATTCCATCAGCGCCACCAGCACGAGGAGCAGTGCCCCAACGGAAAGCTGGGTGGCGATCATGCGTTTTGTCATGTGCCGAGAACCTCTCCCGATATGCGATACGCTGGATATACGACGGGATTGTGACGATTTCATGGCGGGCACCAAAGGAAAAACCAAAAGGATGGGCAAAACCGGAAAACAGGGCGTACGCCGCCCGGCTATGCCCGCTTTCGGCGGAGGGGAACACTGACGGGTGGTCGATGAAAGGGAATGTCTTGGAGAAAGGGAGACGGGCTGTATCGGGGAGAGGGAACCGTTTGACGGGCGCTCTTCTCGAAAAAAGCCCTCTCCCCCCGATAGGCAATATTGTTTCTTGTGTTGTTATCGGAGGACCTTGATCCGCCCTCCGGACCTGACCTCCACAGGGGCCTTGGCGATATAGTCGCGCAGACATTCGATGTGCGCGCGGCCCGTGTATTGCCATTTTATTTTCTTGAAGGCGGCGAAGCCGTCACCGCCCTCCGCCGCATAGTCCACCGTGGCGACGCGGTATACCGCTTCCGGGCGCAGAGGTTCCCAACCGCCCGCCTTTGTGCGGACGGATACGGCGGAAACGCGTTGCCCCACCGGTTTCGCGGGTTCCACCGAATACGTGAGCCCCGCGACCTGAAGAAACCGCCCCGCTCCGTTTTCGTAGCCGGATGCGCCATGTTCAAGCGCCCCGAGCAGTTGTTTTCCGGTCAAATCGCCGACAACGAGCGTGTTGTCGAACGGCATGGTCGTCAGCAGGTCACCCATCGTGACCACGCCGGTATGCAGAGAGGAACGCACAGTGCCGCCCACGGACAAGGCGACGGTCGCGCCGGTATCCCGTGCTCCCCAGAGCAGGGAGTCTATGAGGACGTCGCCGGACGGACATTCCTGCACGCGGCAGAGGTGGGCGTCCTCCTCAAGGTCAAACTGCCGGCCGCTCGTGTCCCCGGCAAGCAGGATTTTGCCTACAGGCTGCCCGATGAGCGACCGCAACTGGGCGGCGTAGCTGTCCAGCCGGGCGGAAAGTTTCGCATCAGGCGGAATGGTGACGCTCCGGCCATCCAGAACAATGGGTTCGCCGTTCCAGCGCTGCGCGATGCCCGCGTCGTTGAAGCCTATCGCAATATGCCCAAGCAGCTTGCAGGAAGACGCCGCCGTCACGACCAGCACGGGCTCTCCGGATGGGGAGTGCTTCACAATGGGATACGGCCCGACGGCCTTGGGGTTTGTATTGGAAAGCAGGGAATGCGTATGCCCGCCGACGAACACATCCACGCCGTCCACCCGCCCCGCAAGCTCGCAGTCGACGTTCAGGCCCAGATGGGTCAGCGCGATGATAATGTTCACGCCCTGCGCCCGGAGCGACGCGACCGCTTCGCGCAAGGCCGTTTCCGCCGGACCGAACACGGCCTCCTTGCAGGGGGAGGCCAGAGAAGGCGTTTCCTCGTTGACCAGCCCCACAATGCCGATCTTGCGGCCTTGGCGCTCCACGACAGTCCAAGGGCGCGTGAGCGGCTTGCCCCCGGGTACGGGCGGAAGCGTCAGGTTGGCGGCCAGCACGGGCACATGCGTCCGCTCCGCAAAACGCCTGAATTCGCCGCAGCCATCGTCGAACTCATGATTGCCCGGCGTAAAGGCCGTATAGTCCAGGGCATCAAGCACCTCAGCCGCCACGTCGCCTTTGAACTGCGTATAGAACAGCGTCCCCTGAAATTCGTCCCCGGCGTCAAGGAGCACCACATTCGGTTCCGCCGCGCGCACCGTATCCACGGCCTGTTTCAGGCGCACACTGCCCCCGGACCCGCCAGCGCACTGGGCCGCATAGCAGGCCGTCCCTTTTTCGGTGGTCCCGCCGTACATGGAATGGACATCGTTGGTGTGCAGGACCGTCAACTCAAATGCCTGTGATGGCGCCGCAAAGCACAACAGGAGCAAAGACAGCAGCGGCAAGCGGATTTTCTTCATCATTTTTCCTTTTTATGGACGGGCCGCACCGGTACGCGGCGCGTTTGACAATCGGCACGGGCAATGGAATCCTTCCGCGGAAGAGGCACGGGCAGGGCTTCTCTGGAAAGACCCGCATAGCGCGGCCCGCATTCCCGGAACATGGGGATGAAAGCCGGGGCCGCCTGATCCGTGCCTACCGATTCCCTTTCCTTTTGCCAAGAGAAAACTATGGATACCATTCGTCTCGTTTCATGGAACGTCAACGGGTTCCGCGCCCTGAGCGGCAAACCCGACTGGGACTGGTTCGCCTCCACCGACGCCGATGTGGTGGCGCTTCAGGAAACCAAGGCTGAACCCGCGCAGATCGCCGAAGAACATCGCAGCCCCGAGGGCTGGAATGCCGAATGGCTGGCCGCGCAGGTCAAGAAGGGCTATTCGGGCGTCGCGGTCTTCTCGCGCCAAAAGGCCGCCCTCGAACCGCTCGCCGTGCACCGCGAACTCCCCGATCCCCGTTATCAGGGGGAAGGCCGCCTTTTGCACATCGAATACCCCGCCTTCCATTTCTTCAATGTCTACTTTCCCAACGGAACCAAGGACGACGGGCGGCTGGCCTATAAAATGGGCTATTACGACGCGTTCCTCGCCCATGCCGAAGAGCTGCGCCGCACCAAGCCCATCGTGGTCTGCGGCGACTTCAACACGGCCCACCGCCCCATCGACCTCGCCCGGCCCAAGGCCAACGAGGAAAACTCCGGCTTCCTGCCCATCGAACGCGCCTGGGTGGACCGCTTCATCGCCGCCGGGTACGTGGACACCTTCCGCCACATCCACGGCGACGAGCCGCACCAGTACTCGTGGTGGTCCTACAAGCAGCGCGCCCGCGTCAACAACGTCGGGTGGCGCATCGACTACTTTTTCGTTTCGGAGGAACTGGCCCCGGCCATCCGGGACGCGTGGATAGAAAACAACGTCTATGGTTCGGATCACTGCCCCGTGGGGCTGGAATTGGCCATAGCATAGTGTACAGACGGCGGAACCTCCGCATTCATTGCGGAGAGTAAAAACATGTGCGTGTGATAAAAATGGAATGCGGAGCCGCCGCGCCACCGGATAGGCAACGGGGCGGCGGCTTCGTTCCTCTTCAGAAGACAGCCGGAAGGCATGGCGGGGGAAGGAAGGGGATAGAAACGAAAAAACCCTGCCGAAGCAGGGTCTTTCAAGACAAGTGAGTGGGGCGAATGATGGGACTTGAACCCACGGCCCTCTGGGCCACAACCAGATGCTCTGCCAACTGAGCTACATCCGCCACATGCAGCTGTGGTCTTTATATCAGAGCCATATTAACGTCAAGCCTTTCCGCAATATTTTTCCGATTTCCGCATGCCGAGGCCACCCGGGGAAGCCCGAAGATGCTCCTTGACCAGCCAAGGAACCCGATAGTATCTTGTGTCCTTTCCTCAGCTTCCGCAAACGGATCGCACCTGCGTTCCGCCCTCGCGCGGGGCCATCCTTCATCCAACCGGCAACGCCCGGCTTTTCCGGGCCCACATACAGGGACAGTTCATGGACAAACTGATCATCGAAGGCGGCGTTCCGCTGACCGGCGTCGTGCATGTGAGCGGCTCCAAAAACGCGGCTCTCCCCATCCTCATGGGCAGCATCCTGCTCGACGAACCCGTGACCTACACCAATGTCCCGGATCTGCGGGATATCCGTACCACCTTCAAGCTCCTTGAACTGCTCGGCTGTCCGAACGCCTTTGAAAACGGGCAGGTCACCGTGACCCCCGGCGCGCTCAGCCCGGAAGCCCCCTATGAACTGGTCAAAACCATGCGCGCCTCGGTGCT
>NZ_JH114232.1:634765-644232 GCF_000224655.1 Bilophila sp. 4_1_30 | reverse complement strand
CCATGCCCGGCGGCTGCGCCATCGGGGCCCGCCCCGTGGATCTGCACCTGTCCGCCCTCGAAAAGATGGGGGCACGGTTCGATCTTGAGGACGGGTATATTCTCGGCCGCTGCCGCAAGCTCAACGGCGCACACATCCATTTCGACTTTCCCACCGTCGGCGGCACGGAAAACCTGCTCATGGCAGCCGCACTGGCCGATGGAGAAACCATCCTTGAGAACGCCGCCCGCGAACCCGAAGTCGTCGATCTTGCCCGCTTCCTCATAGCCTGCGGTGCGCGCATCGAAGGCCACGGCACCAGCGTCATCCGCATTCAGGGCGTCCCGCGCCTCGGAGGCTGCACCTACCGCATCATGCCCGACCGCATCGAGGCGGGAACCCTCCTCGCCGCCGCCGGGATCACCGACGGCGAATTGCTGCTCACGGACTGCCCCTTTGAGGAGCTTGACGCCGTGATCGCCAAAATGCGCCAGATGGGCATGGAAATCGAACCCACCGCCGACGGCGTGCTGGCCCGCCGCTCCTGCGCCCTGCGCGGGGTGGACGTGACCACGCAGCCCTTCCCCGGCTTCCCGACGGACATGCAGGCGCAGATCATGTCCCTCATGTGCCTTTCCGAAGGTTCCGGGGTCATCAGCGAAACCATTTTTGAAAATCGGTTCATGCACGTGCAGGAGCTCGTCCGCATGGGCGCGGATATCCGCCTTTCCGGGCATACAGCCATCATACGCGGCGTCCAGCGCCTTACCGGGGCTCCGGTCATGGCCTCGGATCTCCGCGCCAGCGCCTCTCTCGTGCTCGCCGGGCTCGCCGCCAAGGGAACCACGACCGTGCAGCGCATCTACCACCTCGATCGCGGCTATGAACGCATCGAAAACAAGCTCAACGCCGTAGGTGCGCGCATCCGCAGGGAAGCGGAATAGCGAAAGAAAATCGGGAAGGTTGCGCAACAGGGGCTCCTCCGTCTGTATGGCAGGGCCGTACAGCCCCCCGCATTGCCGGTTCTCATTTTCGGCACGGGCTCTTTCCGTCAGAGTTCATCAGGGACATTCCCCCGAGCAGACCTCGACCACAGGAGAAAAACGATGGATACCACAAAGATTCTGGCTGACCTCAAGAAGCGTCCCGGCTTTACCGAAAACGTGGGCATGGTGCTGGTGCACAACGGCGTCGTGCGCGGGTGGGCCCGGGCCGACCATGCGCCCGTGAAATCCATGAAAGTCTCGCATGACCGCGCCAAGATGGACGCCATCTGCCGCGAGATGGAACAGCAGCCCGGCATCTTCTGCATCCATGCCGAAGCCGTGGAAGGCGAACTGAAGCCCGGCGACGACGTGCTGTTCCTCGTCGTGGCCGGGGACATCCGCGAACACGTCAAGGCGACGTTCTCGGAACTCCTCGACCGCATCAAGGCCGAAGCCGTCATCAAACAGGAGTTCACCGAATAGGTTTGTCCAGGAAAGCCCCTGCCCGGCTTTGCCGCGTTGAAGCCAAGGCCGGAGCAGGCGCTTTCCCGTGCAGCGCGACGGCAACAAGCCGTAATCCCCACGGGCTTTGACGCGATATATGGCGGCAAGGCCCAAAAAAATGCCCGCAAGGGACTTTTTCCATGAGCAAGAAAAAAGATACGCCGCGTCCGCTTCCCGATACGCTCGGCCTTCCCCCCACAGGGGCCGACTCCCATGCCCACCTCGACTCCGAGGGGATCATCGAACGGCTCCCCGAGGTTATGGGACGGGCCCGGAGCACGGGCCTTGCCTCCATCGGGCAAGTCTTCCTCGGCCCCGCCGCATACCACGCCAACAAGGGCACGTTCGCCGGCTATCCCGGCGTCTTCTTCCTGATGGGCATCCATCCCTGCGACGGGCAGGAGTGTACCGGAGCCACCCTCAAGGCCATGCGCGAAGCCTTTGCCGAAGATCCCCGGCTGCGGGCCGTCGGTGAAATCGGCCTCGATTTTTACTGGAAGGACTGCCCGCCCTTCATCCAGGAGGAAGCCTTCCGCGTCCAGCTCGCCCTCGCCAAGGAAACGGATCGCCCTGTGGTCATCCATTCGCGCGACGCGGCAAAGGACACCCTGCGGATTCTGGAAGCCGAAGGTTTCTCGGGACACTCCGTGCTATGGCACTGCTTCAGCGGCGACGCCGTGGATTTTCTTGATCGTTTCCTTGCCAACGGCTGGCATATTTCCATCCCCGGCCCCGTGACCTATCCCACCAACCACGACCTGCGCGAAGCCGTGAAACGTATCCCGCCGGACCGCTTGATGGTCGAAACCGACTGCCCCTATCTCTCGCCCGTGCCGTGGCGGGGCAAGCCCAATGAACCGGCACTCGTCGCCTTCACCGCCGAAACCGTGGCCCTTGAGCGCGGCATGGACCCTGCCGAACTCTGGACGCTCTGCGGCGACAACACCCGGCGCTTCTTCAACGCGCCCGCCAAAGGGCTATAACCTGCCACTCCTCTTAACAATCTCCAATAACCTCTTATACTATCACCATTGCCGAGAAGCGTCTTGGCCCGAAACGATTCAGGACCACACCGGTGCCTTGCTCTCCATTGCTTCCCGTTTCCCTTCCATCCTCAACAGCCCGCCGCGCCCCCCGAACCCTGAACAGGGATTCGATAAACGCGAAAGTCTTTGAGGGATGAGAGGAGGGGGCGCGGGGGATGGGAGAAGGGAACTTTCTGAAGAAAGTTCCCTTCTCCCATCCCCCGCATCATCAACCCTCCCGCACGAAACAAGGAACCATAGACGCTTCGCCGCAAATGCGATAGGTTGCAATCTACCTTGTATGCAGGCAACGCCACGGATGGGAAAGCGGCGTTCCTCTACAGGGCATTCCCGAATTGCCGGACGGCTCGCCGCCCGTGCAGCGGATTCGACAAACCGTCCCCTCCGGCGGCCCGAGGCCGCCTCTCTGAATCTATGCAAACACCCGCATCGTCAACGGCCTTTGTGGAAACCCTGTCCTTTGATGACCCGACACTGGCCAATGCCCTGTTCGGACCGCACAACGCCCACCTCAACGTCATCGCCGAACGCACGGGAGCGGATCTCTCCACCCGGGGAACCACGCTGGCCGTGACGTCCGATGATCCCGCGCTGCGCGAACGCATCCTGAATCTGTTCACCCAGTTTTACGGCCTGCTGCGCAGCGGGCACGCGCTCCAGAGTTCCGATCTGGAGCAGGGGCTCCAGCTCCTTGAGAGCGATCCGGGCTCGGATCTGCGCCGTTCGTTCCGCGACGAGGCCGTGCTCTCCCTGCCCAAGAAGACCGTCACCGCCCGCAACGCCGCCCAGCGCGCCTATCTGGAAACGCTGCGCAGCAACGAAATGGTCTTTTCCGTGGGACCGGCCGGAACCGGCAAGACCTACCTTGCCGTGGCGATGGCCGTGCATATGCTCAACGCGCGGCGGGTGCGCCGCATCATCCTGACCCGCCCCGCCGTCGAGGCGGGCGAGAAGCTCGGCTTCCTTCCCGGCGATCTCGCCGAAAAGGTCAACCCGTATCTGCGCCCTCTTCACGATGCCCTGCTTGACATGCTCGGGCCCCAGAAGATGGCCTCGCTTCAGGAAACGGGCATTATCGAAGTCGCGCCGCTGGCCTTCATGCGCGGCAGGACCCTGAACGACGCGTTCATCATCCTTGATGAGGCGCAGAACACCACGCGCGAACAGATGAAGATGTTCCTGACCCGCCTCGGCTTCGGCTCACGGGCGGCGATCACCGGCGACATCACCCAGATAGACTTGCCCGCGCAAGGCGAGGACAGCGCGTCGCGTTCCGGTCTGGTACATGCCCTGCATGTCCTCAAAGGCGTCAAAGGCGTTGCTTTCCGGCATTTCACTTCCGCCGACGTGGTACGCCACCCTCTGGTCGGACGAATAGTACAGGCCTATGATGACTACGAGAAACTCCCCTCTTCGCATCAATGAGCTTTCCCGGATAACACGGACGCTGTTCCGGCAGCATCATCACGGCGTGGGCCTCTTCGTCCTGATCGCCACCCTGTTCGTGCTCTCGTTTCTGGCGGGCCTTCAGCCGCCCATGCAGTTCCGGGTGTTCATGGCCGGGGAAGTGGCCGACAGCGATGTCGTCGCGCACCGCAGCCTGACGGTGGAGGACACCGAGGCGGCCAAGATCAAGCGCAATCAGGTCGCCATGCTCCAGCCCACGGTGTTCGACCTCAGCGTGACCGAAATCGCCGCTTTGCGGCAGAAGATCTTCGGTATGCTCAAGTTGATCAACGGGCAGGAAACCTCTCCCGAGGCGCAGGACGCCTTGCGCGCTTCGCTCGCGGAAAAGCTCGCAACGCCGGTCAGCTCGGATTTGCTCGCCCAGTGGATGAGCCCCGAAGTGCAGGAGTATGTCCTCTCCACGGGCTTGCCGTGGTTTGAAGATCGCTTGCGCGAGGGCGTGGTGGGCGACGTGCGCCTTGCCCTGCCCTCCAAGAACGGGATCATCGTCCGCGACGTGGACACAAAGGCGGAAACCCTGCGCCCTGACGTATCGGATATCCGCGACGTGCCCGCCGTGCTCGCGGCCTTCACGCAGAAGCTGCGCTCCGCCGAAAAGCTCACCCCGCAGGGCCGCCGCGCCGTGCTGGTCCTGTTCTCGCCGCTGATCATGCCCACGCTCACCCTGAACCGCGAGGCCACGCAGGCCCTCGGCAATGCCGTGGCCCAGACCGTGGAGCCCGTCTACTACCATATCCAGAAGGGTGAAGTCGTCGTTTATCAGGGCGAGCGCGTCACCCGCGAGAAGCAGCTCAAGCTCCAGAGCCTCTACCAGAAGCAGGAGGGGCTGATCCATTCGCGTACCGTGGCGGGAACGTTCGTCTTTTCGCTCATCCTGACGCTCGGCCTGTTCATGGCCCCGAGCGGCAAACCGGGCACCCCCCTGCGGAAAAAGGACTTTTTGTTCATCTCGCTGCTGCTGTTCGTCTTCGGCATCGCGGCGAAAGGCACCTACATGCTCGTGGGCAAGGTCGTCCAGCCGCAGGACATCGCCCTCGTCATCCACTTCTTCCCCGTGGCGGGCGCCGCGGGGCTGTGCGCGCTCATCTTCGCGGCCCGGCGCTATTGCGTGGTGGGCCTGCTGATATCCCTGTTCGCCTGCGTCATGCTCAAGGCCGACCTTCCGCTGTTTTTGTTCTTCTTCCTCTCCGCCATGCTGAATACATGGCTCGTCATCCGGGCGCAGAGCAGGCAGGACGTGGTCATCGGCATCATCCCGCTGGCGCTCGGGCAGATCTTCATCGCCCTCGGCAGCGGCTGGCTGGAGGGTTTCCGGGGCGGCAACACGTTCCTGTGGCTCTTCGGCATCGTTTCCCTCAACGCCTTCATTTCCATAGCTATCCTGTTCGCCATCAGCCCGATCATCGAAATGGCCTTCCGGTACACCACCCGGTTCCGGCTCATGGAGCTGATGAACCTCGAACAACCGCTCCTCCAGGATCTCATGGTGGCCATTCCGGGGACCTACCACCACTCGCTGGTCGTCTCCAACATGGTGGAAGCCGGAGCCAAGGCCGTGGGTGCGAACAGCCTGCTGTGCAAGGTCGCGGCCCTCTACCACGACATCGGCAAGCTGGCCTATCCCGACTATTACATCGAAAACCAGTTCAATGGCCCCAACCGGCACGACAAGCTGGCTCCGGCCATGAGCGCCCTCATCCTGCTTTCGCATGTCAAAAAAGGCACGGAACTCGCCGCGCAGCACCATTTGGGCGACGAAATCGAGGACATCATCCGCCAGCACCACGGCACGGGGGTGATCAAGTTTTTCTACGCCAAAGCCAAGGAGTTGGGCGAAAATCCCCGTATCGAGGACTACTGCTATCCCGGCCCGCGCCCACAGACCCGCGAGGCAGCCATCGTCATGCTCGCGGACGCGGTGGAAGCCTCCAGCCGCACGCTCACCGATCCCACGCCCGCGCGCATCAAGACGCACATCGACACGATTATGAAGGGGATCTTCTCCGAGGGCCAGCTTGACGAGTCCGAACTGACATTCAAAGACCTTCATAAGCTGTCGGAAAGCTTCGCCCGCATCCTGACGGGGCTTTTCCATCAGCGTATAGCCTACCCTGATTTGAATAAAGACAAGAAACCGGCCAGCGACAAACCCGAACAGGCCAAAGTGCAGGCCAAGCCTGAAGAAAAAACGGAACAGCGCCCCGACGTCAAACGTACTGTCGCCTACGCGGCCTCCAGCGTGATGCCGGGCTCCTCCGGTGCGGCGGCCCCGAGCGGGCCGGAACAACAGGGCGCGGCCCCGGCAGCTCCGGCGGCACCCCGCACACCCGTACCCCCTTCAGCGAATCCGGGCTCGCCCATTGACCTTGTCTACCCCGTCGTTCCCGGCCCGCCGAAACCCGTCAACAAAGGGCCGCTGTCCATGAAGCCCGTGGGGAAACGCCCATGAGCCCGCTCGAATGTTTTCCGCAGGAGCAAACCGACGCGCCCTCCGGTTCCGGCGCTCTCCGGCTCAACCTTTCCGGCGGCGGACTGTGCTGGCGGCTCCCGTTCTGCAGGACGGAACTGCACCGGGCACTCTCGGCCATGCTCCGCGCAGCCGGTTCCGGGCCCGCCGAATTGGATCTCATCCTTGTCCGCGATGCGGGCATGGCGGACTACAACCTGCGGTACATGGGTTGCCACGGCCCCACCAATGTCTTATCTTTTCCAATAGACGAGCAGATCGCCGGGCCGGAGGACAAAGACGTCCCCGTCCAGCTCGGGAGCCTCGTCTTTTCCGTCGACACCCTGCACCGGGAAACGCTCCTGTACGGACAAGAGCCGAAGGAGCATTGCCTCAGGCTTCTGGCCCACGGGCTCGGGCATCTGGCCGGTTACGACCACGGCCCTGAAATGGATGAATTGTGTTCCGAAATGCTGTCTGCGGCAGAGGCTTGGCTGACTGCCCAATGAAGAGCAAAAGGGGAACAACTACTTGCCATTTCCATAGCGCTGTGATAGATGCCCTCCAATATGGAAGCGCCTCAGATGTGCCCCCACACATCCGGTGGCTTTCTGCGGGCTCTGCATTGGGGTCCGTCGAGTGGTGAGTGATTCCATCAGATTTTTCGATTTCATTCTGTATGGAAAAGCGTGACAGGGTTTCCTAGTCACATAAACTGTCCAAGGAGGACGCACACATGGCTGAAGTCACCTACAAGGGTAAAACCTTCGAAGTTGATGAAGACGGCTTCCTGCTCAAGTTCGATGAGTGGTGCCCGGAATGGTTGGAGTACGTGAAGGAATCCGAAGGGATTACCGATCTGAACGAAGACCATCAGAAGATTCTCGACTTCCTTCAGGACTACTACCGCAAGAACGGGATCGCTCCTATGGTGCGCATCCTGTCCAAGAACACCGGCTACAAGCTGAAAGAAGTGTACGAACTCTTCCCCTCCGGCCCCGGTAAGGGAGCCTGCAAGATGGCTGGTCTGCCCAAGCCCACCGGCTGCGTGTGATCCCATCTTAGGGAAGATGACGCGCCGTAAAGCCTTTCGGTAAACGGCTGCGTACGCATTGTTCCCATACAGGGCGAGAGGTTTCCTCTCGCCCTGTTTTTTTGTTGTTATCTCTCATTGAAAAGACCCGGTTTCGGGAAAAAAATACAAGTAAGGCTCTTTACCTTTGTACGGCCCACAGGTAGAGTCTCATTCAAGTGAATATGGCAATGCCGAAAGAACGGTTTCGCCGGCCGGATAACGCTAGAGGATGCCCGGCCGGGTCGACATTGCAGCACCTCCTGAGCAAGGGAAAGGCCCAAGGGGCCTTGCAGCACATATTCGCTGTCAATTTTGCAGGACGCTTTGCCCTTGCCGTTCCGGCCGGGGTGAAAACGCCTAACTCAAAGAAACGGAGGCTCACATGAAATTTTCCCGTTCTATTGTCCTCGCCGTCGCCCTGATCTTCGCTTGGGCCACGGCCGGTTTTGCGGCCCACTCGGCCGAAATCTGCCAGAAGCGCATTGAAAGCTTCAACTATCTGGTGGACTACTCCGGCTCCATGATGATGAACTTCCCCTCCGTCGGCAAGACCAAGATGGCCGTTGCCAAGGAAGTCATCAAGCGCGTCAACGACATGGTGCCCGAACTCGGCTATCAGGGCGGCCTGTACACCTTCGCTCCTTACGGCGCGGTCGTGAACCAGGGCCCGTGGGTTCGCTCCACCCTCGCCGCCGGCGTCGACAGCCTGAAGGACAATCTGGAAACCTTCGCCCGCTTCACGCCCATGGGCGACGGCATCCAGGCCCACAACGGCATCATCAGCCAGATGACCCCGCGCGCGGCCGTCATCCTCGTGAGCGACGGTGAAAGCAACCGCGGCATCAGCCCCATCGACGAAGTCAAGGCCATCTACGCCGCCAATCCGAACGTCTGCTTCCATGTGATCTCCGTCGCCTCCTCTCCTGAAGGCCAGGCCACTCTGGACGCCATCGCGGCCCTCAACGCCTGCTCCGTGTCCGTCAAGGCCATCGACCTCCTCAAGAGCGACGCCGCCGTCGACAAGTTCGTGGGCGATGTGTTCTGCCAGGAACGCGTGGCCGTCGTTGAAGACGTCGTCGTCCTCCGTGGCGTCAACTTCGCCTTCGACAAGTACGACCTGACCCCCGAAGCTCAGGGCATCCTTAATGAAGCCGCCCGCATCATTATGGAACACCCGAACATGAAGGTGCAGCTCCTCGGCTGGACCGACAGCATCGGCACCGACGCTTACAACCTGAAGCTCTCTCAGCGCCGTGCTGACGCCGTGAAGAACTATCTGGTTGCCCAGGGCGTGCCCGCCAGCCGTATGATTGCCATTGGCAAGGGCAAGTCTTTCCGCTATGACAACAATACGGAAGAAGGCCGGTACATGAACCGCCGTACTGAACTGGTCTTCATGGACTAGTACGCAAGTAACAATCAACAAAGGCCCGGCGGACTCTCGTCGGGCCTTTTGCGCTCAAGAGGACCTTTCCCCAATGCAGTTAATCAAGAAATCCGCACTGTTCGCTCTGGTTCTTTCGTCCGCCCTGATCTGCGGCCAGCAGGTTCAGGCCGCCAAACCCAGCGCCGCTCCCGCTCAGGAAACCACCCTTGAGGTGAAGGCCAAACTCGACGCTTTCGCCAAGAGCTACGTGGCCCGCGCCAACGACACCCTGAAGAACAACCGCCAGAACATGTCGGTGACCAAGCAGGGCAAGGGCTATGTGGCCCGTTACACGGAAGTGGACGCCTCCACCATGACCACGGAAATTTACCCCGGCAAGGGCCCCGGCTGCGAATACGTGGGCCACATCGTGTATCTTGAAAAGGTATACGAATGCACCGGCAAGACCATCTCCGAGGCCAAGACCGGCACCTTCACGACCCCGAAAGCCCGCCGTATCCGCGAACTGACCCGTTACGACGGCAAGAAGTGGATCTACTAGCCGAATGAACACGGGGCGCTGCCCCGACCCTTGGCA
>NZ_JH114232.1:627927-634497 GCF_000224655.1 Bilophila sp. 4_1_30 | reverse complement strand
GAGTACAGAAAGGCCGGACGGTATTGCCATCCGGCCTTTCTGTACTCTTCAGCGGCGCAACGGTTTTACGCCACATCAAATAGTCTTCTCAAACCGCCTGTCCATCCAGCGCTCTTTCAGCCTTTCCATACAACGGAACTCCTGACGCGTAACCTCCCCGCCATTCAAAAGCCTTAGAAAGAGGGGGAGGTACAGGAAGGGGGAGGAAGCCCTTCTTCAGAGAGGTTCCTCTCCCCCTCCTGCCGTCTTCAGATTAGCTCAAAAGAAGCTGAGGACCGTCTCTGAGAGGCAAAACGTGCCCAACAAGCCATCCGGGCTCACCGAGAGCGGCAAGGCGCTCCAAAGCCTCTTCTACGCGCTCCTGGGGCACAGCCAGCACCAGCCCGCCGGAAGTTTGTGCGTCGAATACGAGGGTAGCCCTCAGGCTGTCCACATCAGGGCTCACGAACGTACGGCAGGAACAATGTCTGCGGTTGGCATAACTGCCCGCAGGAATCAGGCCGTCAGAGGCGAACGCCTCCACGTTGTCGATAAAAGGCAACGAGGCGGTGTCTATCTCGACGACGACCCGGGAACCCCGCGCCATCTCCAGCAAGTGCCCGCCGAGCCCAAATCCCGTGATATCCGTTGCGGCCTTGAGGTTCATGGCCCGCAGCACTTCGGCGGCGTTCGCGTTCAAATGGGCGGCCCAACGGTAGAGATCGGCTTCGGCCTTGTCGCTGCCGTCCCACTGCGCCTTGATTGCGGTTGCCAGCACGCCCGTGCCGAGCGGCTTGGTCAGCACGAGCGCGTCTCCGGGACACAGCCCGGCGTTACTGGCCACGGCGTCAGGATCCACATAGCCGGTCACGGACAAACCGTATTTGATTTCCGCGTCTTCCAGCGTATGCCCGCCGGCAAGCACGGCTCCGGCCTCGACGATCTTTTCAAGGCCGCCCGCCAGAATCTCGGCAAAGACCTCCAACGGCACATCCTGAGCCGGGAATGCCGCGATATTCATCGCCGACCACGGAACCCCTCCGACGGCGTACACGTCCGAAAGCGCGTTCGCCGCCGCAACCTGACCAAACAGCCGGGGATTGTTTCCGAGAGGGCTCAACACATCCACCGTCTGCACCAGCGCCATTCCCGCAGGCGGCGTGCGGAGGATCACGGCGTCCTCATTGTGCTCAAAGCCGTGCAACACGCGCCCCTCCGGGTCCGGCACCCCCGGCAGGGACGCCAATACCTGCTCCAGCAACTCTGGAGCCGTCTTCGCCGCTCAGCCGGCGGCCTTGGCTTTGTCCATCAGTCTGAACGACATGACATGCTCCTTGAATGAAGGTTGATGACGAAAGAGCCCCCCTCGAAACACTAAGGGGAATACGGCACGTGTCTCCTTTTTCCTCAGACAGCCCACCTCTCCCATTCAGGGAAGGGCTGAAGCTAGAACTCTTCCCTATCCAGCACGCGGCAGCCGATGGCCTCGGCCAGATGCGGAACGCCGATGGATTCCGATCCGGCGAGATCCGCAATCGTCCGGCTTATCCGCAAGATCCGCGTATAGGCGCGGGCGGAAAGCGCCAGCCTCTGCACGGCTTCCCGCAGAAAAGCCCTTTCCGGCGCTCCCATGCGGCAGTGTTTCTCAAGAAGGCTGCCGGACAGATCGGCATTCGTCCGGCAATAGCGAACCTCCGCATAGCGCGCTTGCTGTACGGCCCGCGCAGCAAGCACACGTTCGCGCATCCGGGCCGACGTCACAGGCGAGGCTCCGGCCTGCAGCTCCTCGTACGGCACGGCGGGCACATTGATATGCAGGTCGATGCGGTCCAGAAGCGGCCCGGAAAGCCGCGCCCGATAGCGGCGGATCAGCCCCGGCGAACAGACGCACGTATGCCGGGGATCGGTGGCATAGCCGCAAGGGCACGGATTCATGGCCGCCACCAGCATACAGTCCGCCGGAAAGGTTACCGAATGCGCCGATCGGGATACCGTCACCGTACCGCCCTCAAGCGGCTGCCGGAGCACGTCGAGCGTATTCTTGCCGTATTCCGGCAGCTCGTCGAGAAACAGCACTCCCCGGTGGGCCAGAGAAACTTCGCCGGGCCGGGGATAGGCTCCGCCTCCGACCAGCGCCACATCAGATACCGTGTGGTGCGGCTCGCGGAAAGGCCGCTCCGATACCAGCCCCTTGCCGCCGAGCATCCCCGCCACGCTGTAAATTTTGGTCACTTCCAGCGCCTCGTCCGGCTCAAGGGGCGGGAGTATGGACGGAATGCGCTTGGCGAGCATGGTCTTGCCGCTTCCTGGCGGGCCGATGAGCAGCAGGTTGTGCGCGCCCGCCGCCGCGATTTCAATGGCCCGCTTGGCGTGCTCCTGCCCTTTGACGTCGGCGAAATCCAGAATCCCCCGCGCGGGGTCCTCATCGGATACGGGCGGCTCGGCGGGGGTCAGCTCGCATTCACCCATGAGGAACCGTACGGCTTCGTCCAGCGTCGCCGGACCATAGGCGGGAAGCCCCTTGACCAAGGCCGCTTCAGAGGCATTTTCCGGGGCGGTGACGATGCCCTTCGCGCCTTCGTTCCGGGCCAGCATCCCAAGCGGCAGAACGCCGGGCACTGGCTTGATGGCGCCGCTCAGGGAAAGCTCCCCGGCGAGAAACCAGCCCTCCAGCCGCTCCGCGGGCAAGACGCCCGCCGCCCCCAGCAAGGCCACGGCCAGCGGCAAGTCATAGGCGCTTCCGGCCTTCCGGCGGTCCGCCGGAGCCAGATTGACGGTGATGCGCGCTGCGGGCAGCGTGAACCCGCATGAACGCATGGCCGCGAACACCCGTTCCTTGGCTTCGCGTACAGCGCCTTCCGCAAGCCCGACCATCACAAAGGCGGGCATCCCCTTCCGCAGGAAATCCACTTCCAAATCCACCCGGAAGGCGTCCACGCCCTGCAACGCCCCACATGCCAACCTGACGATCATACTCTGTCCTTTACGCAATGCCTCCGGCGGCCCTGCACCCGCAGCTTTCCCCGGAACCTGTCTTGCTCAACGCCAGGGCAAACGGCGACGCCTTCCCCCTACATAACATCTACCCCAAAACTAGCATACAACAGCCAAGCAAGACAAATAGCCGCCTGCACGCCAGCTGGCCCTCCCTTTTCCTCTTCACCGCAGGATTCTTTTGCTCCCGATCCCATCCCCAACGGCTTTCCCCATAAAAAACGCCCGAACGACATCGTCCGGACGCGGCCCGCCGGGGAAAACCGGCAACAGGGATTCAATAAACACGGAAGCCTTTAGGGAGGGAGCCTGACAGATTTGGGGAGAGGCAGGAAAACCTTTCTCCAGAAAAGCCCTCCTGCCTCTCCCCAATTCCATACAGCAACCTACTTCCGCTTCTCTTCCTCAAGGATCTCTTCGGCGCGCAAAAGCGCCTCGTCGAGCGACGGGTAGATGTTCTCTTCGCCAACGGCGCGGAGAATGCCGACCCGCTGGAGCGTCCTGCGGGCGGGTTCCTGCACGGCGGCAAAGAGGACGCGGCAGCCTTCCTGACGGCGCTCAAGAAACGCCTCCAGTGCGTGGATACCGGTCATGTCGATGGCGGGCGTGTTGTGCAGGTACATGATGAATACCTTGGGAGGCGTCTCCATCGCGTCCAGCGTGGACTGGAACCGGTCGGCCACCCCGAAGAACAACGGCCCGTTGATGGCGAAAATCTCCACGCCGTCAGGCACGGATTCCTCATCGGGCAGGGGAATGTCGTGCGCGGCGGCCTCTTCCTCTTCGCCGGAAACGCAGGTGTGGATGCCCGTCAGCTCGCTCATGCGGCGCATGAACAGCAGGGAAGCCAGCATGACCCCGGTATATACGGCTACGGTCAGATCGAAGATCACCGTCAGCGCGAAGGTCAGGATCATCACCGACCAGTCGGACTTCGGCCCTTGGAAAATATGCCGCACCGTCCGCAGATCGCTCATGTCATAGGCGACCATGACCAGCACGGCGGCGAGGGCCGCCAGCGGGATGTATTCGGTCAACGGCAGAAGCCACATGACCACCACGACGAGGAACAGGGAGTGCACGATGGCGGAGATGGACGAATGCGCACCGGCGCGTACGTTGGTCGCCGTGCGGGCAATGGCGCCCGTGGCGGCGAAGCCGCCGAAGAACACCGAGGCCACGTTGCCGATGCCCTGCGAAATCAGCTCCATATTCGAATTGTGCCTGTCGCCCGTCATGCTGTCCGCCACCACACAGGCCAGCAGCGATTCGATGCCCGCCAGCAGGGCGATGGTCAGCGCGTCGGGGAACAGCTCGCGGATACGCTCAAAGGTGATCCCGTACGGCAAAGTGAACTCAGGGAAGCCCGTGGGCAATGTGCCGAACCGGGAACCGATGGTATCGGTCGGCAGGGAGAACAGCCACACCAGCAGCGTGGACAGGAACACGGCCACCACAGGGGCGGGAATCTTGGGGATCTTATGCCTGACGATCAGGATGACCAGCAGCGTGAAGGCCGCCACCCCGAACGTCGCTGGGCTGAAATCCATGGCGTTTTGGGCATAGGCTCCCCACTTATCAAAAAATTCCGGCGGGGTATCGACAAGCGGGAGCCCGAAGAAGTCCTTCATCTGCGAGGAGAAGATCAGCAGCGCAATCCCGGTGGTGAAGCCCGTGGTCACCGGATAGGGGATATATTTGACCAGCGCCCCCAGCCGCAGGAACCCGAAGATGACGAGCAGGATGCCCGCCATCAGCGTCGTCAGGACAAGCCCCTCGTAGCCGTGCCGGGACACGATGCTGTAAATGATGACGACGAACGCGCCCGTCGGCCCGCTGACGGGAAACCGGCTCCCGCTGAAAAACGCCATGAAAAAACCGGCGATGATGGACGTATACAGCCCCCGTTCCGGCGTCAGGCCGGAAGCGATGGCGAACGCAAGCGCGAGCGGAAGCGCCACCACGCCCACGGTGATCCCCGCCGAAACGTCCTTGGACAGCATCCCAAGGCTGTACCCGCTGCGGATTGTCTTAAAAAGGCTCGGAACAAGCGGCGATTTGTGCTGTGCCGGCTGTATGCTGGACATGAAACCTTCTCCTCCCAACAAAACGAGGCATGAAAAAAGGAAATGAAGCAGCCTTACATTTGCGGATCGGACGGAGACGCCGGGACGGCACGCCTGCCGATCATAAGCTTGCGCTCGTAATAACGGAGCACAGCCGAAATGCTCAATGTCATGGCCAGATAGAAGATGGCGACGGTCAGCCACACTTCAAAGGCCCGGAAGTTCACGGCGATGATTTCCTGCCCCTGCCGGGTCAGTTCGCCCACGCCGATGACAACGAGCAGGGAAGTATCCTTCAGCGAAATGATGCACTGGTTGGTCAGCGGGGGAATCATGCGCCGGAAGGCCTGAGGCCAAATGATGTAGAGCATGGTCTGGGCCTGCGTGAGCCCGGTGGAGCGTCCGGCCTCGGTCTGCCCCTTGTCGATGGACTGGATGGCGCCGCGCACGATTTCCGCGATATACGCGCCGGAGTTCACGCCGATGGCGATGACGCCCGCCACGTCGGGGGGAATGCGCATACCAAGGGCCAGCGGCAAGCCGAAATAGAGGAACATAACCTGAACGATAAGCGGCGTCCCGCGGATCGCTTCGATGTAGAGGATGGCGATGCCGCGGAGGAAGCGGCTCCGGGAGGTATTGGCAAGCCCGGTGACCACGCCGAGCAGGAGACCGACGAGCAGGCCGCCCAGCGTGATGATGAGCGTCAGCTTCATCCCGCCGAGGAGCTGGGGCGCGGTTTCCAGAATGATCGAAGGTTCGAAATCAAAAGCCATGAGGCACCCGATGGATTAAAGGAGAAAAAGGGACGGGGAGGCAGAAACCTCCCCGTTGCTCTATTCCAGCGAATAGAGGCACCCTACATATCAGATTCCTTGGGTGCGAAACCGAACCACTTTTCGTACAGCTTGGCGTAGGAGCCGTCCTTGCGCATCTGGTCAAGGACGCCGTTGACCTTCTTCACCAGCTCCTCGTTGCCCTGGGCAAAGCCGATGCCGTACTTCTGGCCTTCGTACAGAGGGCCGACGACCTTGGCCTTGCCCTTGCCGGCGCTGTTGGCGAACGCGGTCACCACGGGCATGTCGAACACCACGGCGTCGACGCCCTTGCTGAGCAGTTCAAAGAACATGCCGTCGTTGTTGGGGAACTGCTTCAATTCCTTCGCTTTGCCGAAATCCTTCATAAACGGCACGGAAGAGGTGCCGGTCTTCACGGCAACGACCTTGCCCGCGAGGTCTTCAACCTTGCTGATGCCCTTTTCGTCGTCACGGACGAGGATCTTGAGGCCGGACGTATAGTAGCCGTTGGAGAACTGCACGACCTTGGCGCGTTCAGGCGTGATGGTCATGCCGGCGATGCCCACATCCACGTTGCCGGTCTGGAGGCCGGGGATGATGCCGTTGAAGTCCATGGGCTGAAATTTGTAGGAGAGGCCCAGCTTCTTGGCGATGGTTTCCCAGAGCTCGATATCAAACCGGTAAACTTGCCGTCCGGCCCCTTGAATTCGAAGGGCATGAAGTTGGTGTCGTGA
>NZ_JH114232.1:624776-626897 GCF_000224655.1 Bilophila sp. 4_1_30 | reverse complement strand
AACGGTTTCCTTCCCCCTCCCCAAAACCCCGCCCCTCTCCTTCCCAAGACTTTCGACCTTATCGAATCCCTGTTGCCGGCTTTCCCTGCCAGCGAAAAGAGGCCCCGTCCAAACGTTTCCGTTTGCGCGGGGTGTTGTTTATTGGAGAGTATAAAACTTTCGAATATTTTTTTAACTTTATCTCCTATGAATTTTTGAGAAAAATCATTCTAAGCCAACACCCTCGTTTATTGAAAAGGCATTGCTGCGTAACCCGCCACACAACTTTTCAGGAGAGAGCGCCTTTTCAGGAGTGGTTTTCCATGCATGTTGAACGCCTTTTTCAAATCGTTTTTTTGCTCATGAGCGGCTCATGCGGTACAGCGAAAGAACTGGCTGAGCATTGCTCAGTCTCCGTCAGAACCATCCAAAGGGATCTGGATGCCTTGAGCCTTGCCGGTATCCCCATCTTTTCCAACCGGGGACGAGGGGGTGGCACAGGCCTGCTCAAAGAGTTTACGCTGGACAAAACATTCATGACCGAGCAGGAGCAGGCTGATATTTTGCATGGCCTCCAAGCTCTTGAGGGTGCGGGATACCCCGGCGGCAATGCGGCCCTTCACAAGCTTGCCGCCCTGTTCCGGAAAAAGGCCGAAGATCGCTGGCTGCGGGTGGATTTTTCCTCGTGGTGCGGATCCGGGTTCGGCAAAGAAAAGTTCCACCGGTTGAAGGAAGCTATCTTGGCCAAAAAAGTTATCCGCTTCACCTATTTCAGCTCAGAAAACCGGGTATCCGAGCGTTTCGCGGAACCTTTGTGCCTGCTGTTCCGTGAACGGGCCTGGTATGTCTGCGTCTTTGACAGGAAAAAAAGCCGGGAAATGGTGCTGCGGGCCTCACGGATCCGCGATTTGCACGTCATGGAAGAAATGTTCGAACGCACCATGCAGGAAGACCCGATGGCGACGCCGGACTATTCAAAAAGCTATGCCCTGCAAAGGGTTGTGCTCCGCATAGACGCGGAATGCGCTTTCAGGGCATTCGACGAATTCCCGGAACAAGATATCCGCCCACAGCCCGACGGCTCTTTTTTGATTGACGAAGAAATGCCCATCAACGAATGGCTGACGGGCTACCTCCTTTCCTTTGCGGACGGCCTTGAAAGAAAAAATCCATTCCATGCAAAAGAAATATGACAAACAGGTGTCCGGTTCCCAGCGTACAGTCCGTCATACATCTCCAAAAAATTCAAAGGACGGAGGCAAAAATGGACGTATACGAGGCGATCAGGGCTCGGAGGACCATCCGTGATTTCGAAGACAGACAGGTTGGAATGGGCATCATTGAGCGGATCATTGACGCAGGCTTGAAAGCGCCGACCAACAACCATCTGCGCCAATGGGAGTTTGTCATCGTGAACGGCAAAGAAGAGAGGGGCGACCTCCTCCGGGTGAAGAACATGACCAGCCGGGACGAGTGCGAACAAATGCTCGATGGCTTCGGCATGACGGACGAGGTCCAGCGCAACATGTATCGTGAGGCCATGCCCAGGCAGTTCTCAATGCTCTACAATGCCGGATGCCTGATACTTCCTTTTTTCAAGATACGGGAACCGTTGCTCCAGCCAAGCTCATTGAGTTCCCTCAATGACTTCGCGTCAATCTGGTGCTGCATCGAAAACATGCTGCTTGCCGCCGCTTCCGAAGGATTATTGGGCGTAACCCGCATCCCAATGGCTGAGGAATCCGAGCACATCAAGACGGCTGTCGGGCATCCCGAAAACTATGTCATGCCCTGCTACATCGCCTTGGGCTATCCCGCGAAGAATGCATCTGTACCGGCTCAAAAAAGCATTTGTGCAAAAGATAAAATACATATCAACATATGGTAATATCACCAGTTGGCATGTTACCTTTTTCTGATGGGCGACCGCAGGATATCGGCAAAAGGGCATACCCCCCCCGGCAGGCCCGCCCCCTGATAAAACTCTGTATCGTATTTGATTGATACCACTTCACAACAACATTGCAGTGTCCTTCAAAAATCCCGGCTTCCCGCCGGAACGAACTCCAGCCGCATAACCTCCCCACCAGTCGAAAGTCTTTGGGAGGGGTGGGGGAGGTTTGGAGGGGGGCGGGAGGCTTT
>NZ_JH114232.1:611459-624317 GCF_000224655.1 Bilophila sp. 4_1_30 | reverse complement strand
GATTCTTTCTCTACTCGGCCTTGGCGTGCAGCACGTGCACGGCGCAGCCAAGTCACGGGTCGTAGGCTCGGATCACGCGCCCGACGTTGACGGGGCTGTCGACCTCGGGAACGGGAACGCCGATGAGCGCCTCTTCAACGGCCCCGCGCTTCCCGGCGTCGTCGCGCGGCGAACAGTTCCACATGGAGGCGGCTACAACGGCGTAATCGTCGATCACGCCGTTCTTCACGCGCATGTAGTGGCACAACGCGCCGCGCGGCGCTTCGGTAAAGCCGATGCCCTCCCCGGCCTGCGGGACTTCCGGCAAGGCGAAGGTCTGCGCGCCCGGCTCCAGCTCGTGCAGCCAATACTCGATCATGCCGAGGGTCTGGTACACCTCCTCGACGCGCGCCACGTTGCGCCCCATGATCGAGAAGGCGGGGTCCTCGCCTATCTGACGGAACGTCTCCGCACGGACGCCGAACATATCGGCAAAGAACCGTTGGCCAATAGGCGAAAGCGGCTTGTCGTTGATCCACATGCGCGCCAGCGGGCCGACTTCGACCCGATGCCCGGCATACAAGGGAGCCTTGATGAAGCTGTACGCGCCCTCCTTGTCCACCTGCGGATTGGATTCCGACTTCTGGAGCGGCGTGCCGGAAGGCGCGGGCTCAAACCACGAATAACGCACATCCTCAAGGATGCGTTTCCCGTCGAACGGCTCGTCACGCCCGTTGATGTAGGCCCCGGCATTGAAGAACTGCTCGCCCTTCTTCGCCAGCGGAAAAACGCCCACGCACAGGGCATTCTTGTAGCCGTGCGCCATCTCGAACATATCCATGTAGCGTGAGGCGATGGTGTAGACCAGCGGCAGGTAACGGTTTTCCACGAATTTCCGAACCTGCTTCATGCGCGCCGCGTATTCGAGAATCGTCCCGCGGTCGGGGATCTGCGCCGCGCCGCCGCCGAGGATGCCCTGCAAGTGCGGCATACGCCCGCCGAACAAGGCCACAAGCTGGTGGCAGACCTGCCGGACTTCCAGCGCCTCGATGTATTCATCCATCGCCAGCGTGTTCTGCTCTTCGGAAAGCCGCAAATCGGGATTCCGGTAGCGCGGGATGAACGGTACCGTATCCGGCCCGTGGAAATAGTCCTGTCCGCCGAGATGGTAGAAGTGCAGGATGTTGGATTGGAGATAGTTGCCCGCCAGCATCAGGTTCCGGGCGATGCGCCCGTTTTCGGGCACCTCGACGCCGCACACGGCCTCAATCGCAAGGGATGACGCCGTTGCGTGGGCCACAGGGCACACGCCGCAGATGCGCTGTACGATCTGGGAGGCGTCGCGGGGATTCCGCCCGCGCAGGATGGCCTCGAACCCCCGGAACATGCCGCCGGTGATCCATGCGTCGGCGACTTTGCCGTCCTCCACCTGCACCTCGACCTTGAGATGCCCTTCAAGTCGGGTAACGGGATCGATGGCGATAACGGTCTTGCTCATGCTGCCTCCGGGCGATCAGTTTTCATAGAAGGGGGACATGCCGTCGGGAAAATTGGGCGACGTGCAGCCCACGCAGGTGGCGTTGGCGATGCACCAGTTGACCCCGCCGTTCCACTTCCGCGTGGCGGAGTCGCAGCCGCTCCACGGCCCCCGGCAGCCGAGTTCGAAACGGCACCCCTTCTTGTCCGTCATGAACGGGGAGAAGATGCCGTCTTCGAAAGAACTCAGGTAGGGGCAGGTCAGATGCGTGTTCGGATAAAACACCTTGGGCCGCCCCACGTCATCGAGCCCGCGCATGATCTCCAGTACGCCGCCTTCCGTGCCCTTGCGCTTCATGGCGTCAAGCAGAAGGGCCAGCGTCCCGACCATCCAGTCGGGATGCGGAGGGCAGCCCGGAACGTTGATCACCGGGGTGGGGATGCCCCGCATCTTCAAAAATTGGCTTACGCTCACCGCTTGCGTCTGCTGCCCGCGCGCCGCTGGAACGCCGCCATAGGACGAACATGTCCCGGCGGCAACGACGGCCGCAGCGCTCCGGGCCAAGATGTCCGTGGTTTCAGCCACGGTGTACTCATGATGATCCACTTCCCCCACGACGCAGTATTTCCCGTCCGCCTTCAAGGGGATGGAGCCTTCGACGATAAGCACGTACTGGCTGTTGAATTCTTTGGATTTGTCCAGCATACTCTGGAAGGCGAGCTGCCCTTCGGCGGCCATGATTGTGGGATGGAAATGCATCGCAATGATTTCCAGCAGCACTTTGGCGATGCCGGGGTGGGCGTTGTTGAGCAGGGACACGGTACAGCCCGTACACCCCTGCCCTTCAACCCAGAACACCGGAGGGCGCTGCCCGGTCAGCGTTTCCGCAAGCACATCCCGCACGAACGGGTGAAACATGCCGGAAACCCCGATTCCCGCCACCGTCCCGGTGCAAATACGCACGAAGTCTCGTCGGGTAAGTTCCATAGGAAACCTCTTGTTTCGGTTACAGACGTATTGGGGGGAGGTGCCCTCCCGTAGAAAGGGCGCCTCCCCCGTTCCCCACCCCCAAAATATCCGACAGCGGGGAAGTTCAGCGTCGCCCCCGGCGGGAGAGTGCGCCTGGAACTCCGCCACTCCAACGTATCGTGAGGCAGCCGCGAATCAATGATTATAAGGAGTAGAAAGAGAGAGCCGGGGGAGGGAGCTTTTTGAAAAAAGCCCCCTCCCCCGGACCCCCTCCCGCAAAAACTTTGACTGGTGGGGAGGCCGCGCGAAAGGAGTCCGTTCCAGCGGGAAACTGAAACGTGGGGAACGCTTCTTAGAGAGGCTGTTTCAGCAAGCGGCCCCGCCTGAATTAGGAATCATTCAGGCGGGGCCGCTTGCCATCAGCCGGGAAAATCGACAGCAGGGATTCGATAAAGTCAAAAGCCTTTGAAGAGGAAGGGGTGGGTTTTGGGGAGGGGGAGGAGAAACGTTCTGGAGAAGGGGGGAGCCCCCCACGTTTCTCCTCCTCCCCAAGTTCTCCTACACCCCCAGCTTTCCCGCCACATCGCGCCACACGGCTTCAACGTCGATGTCGACCATGCAGCGATGATGCTTCTTCGGGCAATGATGCGGCCCGTGCAGGCCGCAGGGACGGCACTCAAGGGAAACCTCAAAAACCTTGGCGGAATCGCCGCGCGGGAAAAAGCCGAGCTCACGCACCGTCGGCCCAAACAAAGCCGTAACCGGAGTATGCTGCGCCCATGCAAGATGCATCGGGCCGGAGTCATTGGAAACGTAACAGTTCAACATGCGCAGATAGGCGGCCAGCTCGGGCAGCGTCAGGGCGCAGGACAAGTCGTGCAGGAGCGGATTGCCCTTGAGTTCCGAAAGGGCGATCACATCGCGGGCCACACCTTCCTCGCCGGGGCCGGCGAAGACAAGCACATGGGCACCCCGGGCGGCGGCCCGGCGGGCGATTTCCGCAAAGCCGGACGGCAGCCAGCGTTTCGTGCCCCAGACCGAGCCGGGATGCAGCCCGAGCAGGACGGGTTCCTGATCGCCTTGCCGGAGCGACTCGCGGAAGGCGGCGGCCTTCTCCAGTGCCGCCGAGGGAAGCGTCAACTCGGGCCAGTGCTGACGCGGGGTTTCAGGCGGCAAGATGGGCTTCAGCAGCTCAAGAAGCCGTTCGATCTCGTGCAGCTCGGAAAAGCGGCGGGATACGCGCCGGTTGTAGCAGAGCGCCGCGACGGGGCCCCCGATATAGCCCACGCGCAACGGCGCGCCGCTCAAGCGGGCCAGCAGCGCGGAACGGGGGCTTGGATGCGCGCCGATCCAGATGTCATAACGCCGCCCGCCAAGGATACGCCCGGTCTTGAGCAACGCGGACAGGCGATTGTTCCCGGCGATGCGGCGCTTGTCATACTCATGGACGGCATGGATGGACGGGTGGGCCTCGAACAGGGGGCCAAGCCCCCGGCGCACGTAAAAATCAATCTCCGCACCGGGAAACGCATCCGCCAGCGTCTGGATCAACGGCAGCGTCAGCACCGCATCCCCCAAAAAAGCCGTATTCCATACCGCGATCCGCTTCATAAAGCGCCTCCTTTCGGCCAGACTGCCAGTCCCATACGGGAAAGCCCGCAATTCCTCTTCCGCAACGGCACCCTATCCCGTGTCCCCTGTCCGCACAAGAGACGAGAAAAGCCCAGACAAGCATCCGGGCTTTTTTCAATGGAAATACGCCTCTTTTGACGAGAGGCTTGGAAGCGGGCGGGGAAGGGCTACCTTCCCGCCCGCCTCATGGGTTAAGCCTCGCTCAGAGGCTTGAAGTTCTTCTTGGATGCCCCGCAGACGGGACAGGTCCAGTCTTCGGGAAGGTCTTCAAAGCGAGTGCCCGCGGGAATCTTGCGGCGCTTGTCGCCCCGGTCGGGATCGTACACGTAGCCGCAGTTGCTCACCGGACACCGATACATGTCTTTCGGATCAGCCATGATGTACCTCTTTACCGGCTTACCACGGGTTGTGGAGCACTTCGAAGTGGGCGGTGGGGTGCGCACAGGCGGGGCACAGGGCCGGGGCATGCGTACCGGTCACCAGACAGCCGCAGTTGCGGCAGCGCCACACGACGGGGGTTTCACGCACGAACACGCGGCCTTCCTTGATGTTCTTGGCGAACGCGAGGAAACGCTCTTCGTGGTACTGCTCCGCAATGGCGATGTTGCGCATCACACAGGCGACTTCGGAAAAACCTTCAGAGTCGGCGATATTCGCAAAAGAGGGATACATTTCAGTATATTCATGATGTTCACCGGCAGCGGCGGCGTACAGGTTGGCTTCCGTGCCCGTGATGATGCCGGCAGGGAAGGCGGCAGTGATTTCCACGTCGCCGCCTTCAAGGAACTTGAACAGGCGCTTGGCGTGTTCTTTTTCCTGAAGCGCGGTTTCAGTGAAGATGTCGGCGATCTGCACAAAGCCGTCTTTTTTGGCCGCACCGGCAAAATAATCATAGCGGTTGCGGGCCTGAGATTCACCGGCAAAGGCGGTGAGGATATTCCTTTCAGTCTGCGTACCCTTCAAAGATTTCATACAATCTCTCCTTTTGGTAAGAAATGAAGGGGGATAAGCCCCTTTGAACCGCTTGGGCGCATCGGATGCGCCCATTAAATCCGTTACACGAATAACGCTAAAAAGCGCATGAGGGAACCCCACTATAACTCAACAGGATTCCCCCATGATTTCAGGAAGCCTTACGGGCGCATTCTTCGCAAATGCCTTCGTACTCAACGCGCGCTTCCGTGATCGTAAAGCCCTCAACGGAAACGCCTTCAACGGAAGGCGTCGGCACGGGAGGAATGACGTCCCCGATCTTGCCGCAAACCCGGCAGCGCACATGCTGATGGGGGCGGGTATCGCCGTCGAAACGGCGGATGGAGCCGGCTGACTCCAGTTTGAGTATTTCTTTGGATTCCGTCAGGAAATCAAGGTTGCGGTAGACAGTCCCAAGACTGATACGCGGCATGCGGGTACGAACCATCGCATACAGCTCGTCAGCCGTGGGGTGAGTCTTGACCTTTCTTAATTCCTCAAGAATAACCATACGTTGTCTAGTCATACGAGTCTGTGGCTGTGACATATCCATACCTCTTTGAGAACAATTACTGTTATGCTTAAAAAATGTCAAGTTTTTGGATTGCATATTATCGGCGGAATGAATAGAACTGTCAAACGGCCCGCATTTTTCCGTCAAAACCCGTTTGCGGACGCACGCGGGGAAATGGCTCCATTTTCTCGTTGCATCCACGGACAGAGACGCTTATTACCGGGCGAGTGAACAAGCGTTTTTCCGATAGCGCTCCGGTGCTGTCGGGACTTTTGTTATGGCAGGAGCCCGGGGCGGCAACGCCGTTGCGGCGTTTTTCCCAAAAATACAGACGTACCAAGGTGTGACGTTATGGATTTGAGCATTCTTTCCCTTCTTGCCCAAGCCACGCTGGTAGCCAAGGCGGTCCTCGTGGTCCTGCTCTTCATGAGCGTATTCAGTTGGGCCTTGATGTTCCGTAAATGGATGAACATCCGGGCGGCGCTCAAAAAGGCCGCCGACGGCATGGACCGTTTCAACCACGCCCGGGACCTGCGCGAGGCCGTGCAGTCCCTCGGCGGCGATCCCGACTCCCCGCTGTATACCGTCGCCCATGAGGGCGTGACCGAATTCAACCGCTCGAAAGAGGCCGGGAACTCTGAAGACGTCGTGGTCGACAACGTGCGCCGCGCGCTCCGGCAGGGCGTGGACATGGAAATGACCCGCCTCACGAGCTCCCTGTCCTTCCTGGCGACCTCCGCGAACACGGCCCCGTTCATCGGGCTGTTCGGTACCGTCTGGGGCATCATGAACACCTTCCATGCCATCGGCGCCATGAAATCCGCCTCCCTCGCCACCGTCGCGCCCGGCATCTCCGAAGCCCTCATCGCCACGGCCATGGGCCTTCTCGTGGCTATCCCGGCGACCATCGGCTACAACACGTTCCACGGAAGCCTCGGCGTGCTCGAAACCCGCCTCGTCAACTTCGCCGGCATGTTCCTCAACCGCGTCCAGCGCGAGCTGAACGCCCACCGAGCCGTGTCCAGAAGCGGACAGGCCGAGTAGAGGTGCCTCATGGGAGCTTCTGTCGGCGGCAATAAAGGATTCGTGTCGGAAATCAACGTGACGCCGTTCGTCGACGTCATGCTGGTTCTGCTCATCATCTTCATGGTCACGGCGCCGATGATGACGGAAGGGCTTGATGTCGACCTGCCCCAGACGCGGGCCGTCGAAACCCTGCCCACCGAATCGGACAACATGATCCTGACGGTCCGCAAGGACGGCGCCATTTTCCTCGACTCGTACGAGGTGGGGCTGGACGAGCTGCAGGATAAGATCGGCCTGCTCGTCAAGCAGCAGAACAAGCAGCTGTTTCTCCAAGCCGACAAGGACGTGGCCTACGGCCTTGTCGTGGACGTGATGGGGCGCATCCGTGAAGCCGGGATCGACAAGCTCGGCGTGGTGGCCTTGCGGGAAGATACGCCCGCCGTCCCGGAAAAGAAGGGCAAGAAGTAAAGCCCCGGCTTTCCGCCGGTCGCGCACAACGGATAGAAGGGCCCCGGCTTCCGCAGCCCGGGGAAAAAGGCAGACCCACCAATGTTTGGCAGTTATTTCTTTTCAATCCTCCTGCACCTCGCCCTGGCGCTGCTGATCTTCCTGTGGCCGAGCTCTCCGCCCGTGAAGCTCGATCAGCCCATGATGCAGATCAGCGTGAACATGGGCGCTCCGGGCGGCAACCGGATGGCTTCGCCCGTGCTCGGGCCGCAGGGCAAGCCCATGCCGACGAAGGCCGCGCCTCAGCCCGCCCCGGCGGAGCAGGCGGCCAGCGCCGTCCCCGTAGCCCGTGAGGATACGGCACAGCCCAAGGCCGAGCCCAAGAAGGAATCGCAGCCCAAGCCCAAACCGAAGCCCGAGCCCAAGCCGGACGAGGTCGCGCTGGCGCAGAAAAAGGAACCCAAGAAGCCCAAGGACGAGGAAGAGGAAGAGTCCAAGGAAAAACCGAAGGAAAAGCCTAAGGACGACGGCAAGAAGGACAAGAAGGAAGCTTCGGAGAACGCCAAGAAAACGGACGACAAGGCCAAGCCCGCCAAGGAATCCGACAAGAAGAAGGACGGCGTGGACCCGAGCAAGGCTCTTGCCGACGCGTTGAACGACGCCAAAAAGAAGGCCGGGACGTCCCGAGGCACCAAGGAAAAAGGCGGCAAATCGTCCGTCGCGGGCGCTCTTGCCGACTTCCAGAAAAGCGCCGGGGGCGCTGGCGGCGGTGGCGGCGGCGAAGGCGACGGCCCCGGTGGCGGCGGCATCTACGACGTGTATATGGGGCAGGTCATCCTTGCCGTGCGGCCGAACTGGAGTATGCCGACCTACTCCCGCGCGAACCTTTCCGTGCAGGTCAACGTAAAGCTTGATCCGAACGGCAAGGTCCTCAGCTGCACGGTGGCCCGCAGCTCCGGCAGGGCCGAAGTCGACGCCTCGGCGGTCAACGCGGTCATCAGGACCAAAGTGCTCCCCGCGCCGCCCACGCCCGATCAGCAGGAACTCCTCCTCACCTTCAATACCCAGGAAATGATGGGCAGAAGGTAGCTTGTACGGCTTGCGGGAAGAATACATTTGGGGGCGGGGAAACCTTTCTGGAGAAAGGTTTCCCCGCCCCTCCAAGCTGCCAGAGCGGCTCGCTCCCCCTTCCCAAGGCTTTCGGCCTTATCGAATCCCCCTACCCGCTTTCCCTGTAAATTGTATGAAGAAGCGTCCCTTTCCCCGCCGGACGGGCTCCGCATGCAAGGGGACGAAGAACGTATCTCCAGCCAGTTCAAACAGCGTGAAGGCCCCTGCGTAAGAGGGCAAAAAAGGCGCTGAACCGTTCCATGGCATTTATCCTTCCACCGGAACGGACTCCCTACGCGCGGCCTCCCCACCAGTTAAAATTTTTGCGGGTGGGGGTCCGGGGGAGGGCGCTTTTTATAAAAAGCGCCCTCCCCCGGCCTTCCCTCCCTCTAGAGGGCTGGCCTTTTGGCGGAGTGTCCGGTAGAAGGGACGTATACGCTTCAACACGCAAGAAAAATCCCGGAGCGAACGATGCCTAAATCAATAATGCGTCTGCTGGCTGCTTTTGGATTCATACTGTGCTCGGCCCTGCCGGGCATGGCTGAACCGACGGGTATGCCCCTCATTGCCGGAGCGGACACCGCGGGCGGCTACGCCGGGGATGTCCTCGTCAAGGTGCTGCCCGCATGGCAGCCCCCGGCGGGCGCTTCCGGCATAGTCACCATCTCCCTGCGCATCGGCAGCGACGGGCGCCCGCTGTACTGCGAGGCAAGCCGCAAGTCGGGCAATGCCGCGCTCGACGAGTCCGCCTGTCAGGCCGTCGTGCGCGCGGGTACGCTTCCCACGCCGCCGTACGGGGCCATCACCGAAGTCTATCTGACGTTCATGACGGATCCGGGCTCCCTCAAGGGGACAGCGCCTCAGGGGCAGGCTTCCGCTCCCAAGGAGCGCAGCTACGCCGAGGAAATCATGTTCCGGGCCAAGCCCTACATCCAGATCCCGCAGGGCGTCCACGGGGAATACAGCGTGGAACTGACCCTCCGCATCAACGAAACCGGCGGGATCGAACAGATGTCCGTCTCCAAGTCTTCGGGGAAGGCCGAAGTGGATAACGCCGTCCTCACCGGGGTCATCCGGGAAGGGGTCATCCCCCCGCGCCCGGCGGGTTCCGAACCTCTGACCATGCGTCTCCTCTTTACCCTCAAAAACAATTGATCTAGACTCGCGCCGCGTAAGCAAAAGGTCTTCCGTGGCAAAAACGGGAGGCCTTTTTACCGAAAAAGCGGTAAGCCAAATCCTGCGGGAGGACCTCCCGTTCACCCCCAACCCCTTTAAAGGCATCATGAAACCATTTCGCCTGTTTTCCCAAGTGCTGCTTCTGCTCGGCCTTGTGATGGTCTGTGCCGCCGGTTCCTCAAAAGCCGCCATGCAGATCGACATCTACGGGCCCGGTCAGAACATCGTCAATCTGGCCATGGCCGCCCCGCTCAGCACCGGTCAGCCTGCCCAAGGGCTTGGCAAGGAGCTCGACGCCGCCATCCATGACAACTTGAGCTTCCTGCCCTTCATGCGGCTGACGGATCCCAAAGCTGTCCTCGGCGGTACGACCCTCCCCGGCTACCAGCCCCCGAACGTCGACTTCAAGCGCTTCCAGCTTGCGGGCGCGGACCTGCTCGTCACCGCCGGCTGGCCTCAGGGCGACAAGTCCGGGTCCACAGTGGAGCTGCGCGTCTACGAAACCTTTTCCGGACAGTTCGTGTTCGGCAACGCTTACAGCGGCGTAACCAAAGAAGAAGTGCAGGATGTGGCCGACCGCTTCTGCGCCGACCTCATGAAGGCCCTCACCGGCCACGGCGACTTCTTCCTCGCCACGCTCGCCTTCGTGAAGAACAGCGGCAAGAACAAGCGCGACGTGTGGATCACCAAGCCCACCGGCCGCAACCTCCGCAAGATCACCGATATCCCCGGCATCGCCATGTCCCCGTCGTGGTCGCTCGACGGCCGCTTCATCGTATTCAGCCACATGGACGACAAGAGCCATGCCCTCGGCGTATGGGACCGCCTGACCAACCGGGTCCAGCGTATCCGCTTCCCCGGCAACACCGTCATCGGCCCCACCTTCACCCCCGGCAACAAGGTCGCGGTGAGCCTCTCCACCGGCAAGAACCCCGACATCTTCATGCTCAACCACGCCTTCCAGAAGGAACGCACGCTTGAAGCCAACGGCACCATCAACGTGTCGCCGACCTTCGACGCCGCCGGCACCAAGATGGCCTTCACGTCCAACCGCATGGGCGGGCCGCAGATCTTCATGAAGGACATGGCCTCCGGCTCAGTCTCCCGCGTGACCAAACAGGGCAACTACAACACCGAACCGAGCATGAGCCCCGACGGGACACTGATCGCCTTCTCGCGCCTCACCTCGGAAGGGAACCGCATCTTCGTGCAGGATCTGACCACCGGCACGGAACAGCAGATCAGCTTCGGCCCCGGCAATGACGTGCTTCCCTCCTTCGCGCCGGACAGCTACTTCATCGCCTTCACCTCCAACCGGAGCGGCCCGAACCAGATTTACCTGACGACCCGTCACGGCGGCGACGCGAAGAAGGTCCCCACGGGCAGCGGAGACGCCTCGTTCCCCCGCTGGGGCGCGATTCCCCGTTAGCCGGGCTTGACGGAAAAGGGAGCGTTTTTTAGATAGGCGGAAACGGGCGGGAGCAGCCCTCCGCAACCGTGTTTTTCCCTCGCAAATCTTCGCGGGAAATCACTGAAATAGCCCCCTACTAGCTTGACAATACAGGTTTGCCGGAATAACCTTCAGCCCTTGCGTGTGCAGGGTAGTATACGCAAGGAAGAAGGAATTTTATCAACCGTTTTTCTGTGCGGGGGAACTCGCTCAGGAGGAAAAAGAGATGAACACTTTCAAACGTTTGGCTCTCGTTGTGACTCTCGTTGTGGCTATGGGTGCTGGCTTTGGTTGCGCGAAAAAGCAGACTGGCGCTGACGTGGCTCCCGCCACCACCGCCGACGACAACGGCGCCGCTAACGCCGCTATCGAACGCGCCGCTCAGGCGATCACCGACGGCATCGTGTACTTCGACTTTGACAAGTCCGACATCAAGGCCGAATCCCGCGACATGCTCCGCCAGAAGGCTGAGCTCATGAAGGCCTATCCCAGCATCCGCGTGCGCATCGAAGGCAACTGCGACGCCCGTGGCACCCAGGAATACAACCTCGCCCTCGGCGAACGTCGTGCTCGCGCCGCTTACGAATACCTCGTCATGCTCGGCGTGAACCCCGACCAGATGGAAATGATCTCCTTCGGTAAGGAACGTCCCGCCGTTGAAGGCACCGGTCCCGCCGTGTGGGCGAAGAACCGCCGCGACGACTTCCGCGTTATCGCGAAATAAGTTTGCTTTCTGAGAACTCACGCCGCCTTCCGGGGCGGCGTGAGCCGTAACGGAGCGTGGCGCAGCTTGGTAGCGCACCTGGTTTGGGACCAGGGGGTCGCTGGTTCGAATCCAGTCGCTCCGACCAGAATAACGCAGAAGGATTCCAGCACAGCCGGAGTCCTTTTTTTCTGCCCGTCGTTCTCCCCCTTCGCCGCTCTCGGCTTCCTCCCGTCTCTGCAAGCCCCCGCTTCACGCCGCTTCCCTATCCATGCGGCCCCATTGCCATCCCCCGCACCGCCGCGTACGCATCTGCCTCTCTTCCCCCTCCTGCAAGGCACCTCACGCCTCTCATCGAAACAATCATTGTTTCGCCCCGTTGCGCCTCCTATGCTCTTGGGAACGACACGCAACCGGAGGTTTGGGATATGCGTACTTATCTGAAAGCGTTCCTTTTTCTGGCTCTGACGGCTTCCATTGCCTGCGCCGGGGCGAATTTCGCTCAGGCCGCTGAAGCGGCTCCTGCCGCCTCCGCCGGGAACGGCATGATGCCGCCCGTCGGCACCTTCGACAACAATGCGGCCTACCAAGCTCTGACGCCTGAAAAACAGGCCAAATACAATGAAATCATCAAATCGGCGGAAGAAGCCATGTTGCCCCTCCGTGAAAAGATGATGGCCAAGCGCCTTCAGCTTGATACGATGGCGAGTATGCCCAACATGAACGAGGAAGCCATTGCCAAGGCCGCCGCCGAGGTCGCTTCGCTGCACACGCAGATGATCAAGGTTCACGATATGATGGCAGATCGCCTCGCTAACGAGCTCGGCATTTCCATCCAGCGCGGGACCTGCTCGGACGGCTACACGCCCTGCCCCATGCATCGCGGCATGATGCGCGGCTACCATCATCAGGGCATGATGATGCCCATGTATTGATTGGAAATGGAGCATTTGGGGGAGGGGAGAGGGAACCCTTTTCAAAGGGTTCCCTCTCCCCTCCCCCCAAGCCCCCTCCTCTCACCCTCCTAAACTTTCCGACTAGTGGGGAGGTGATGCGACAGGAACTCATAAACACAACAGGAAAACGGAAAAGGATACAGAAAAAGGCAAGGAAAGAGACTCCCCCGCCTTTTTAAAGACTGCGATTGCTTCTGATTACAAAAAAACGATATGGTCGCGCACCAAGTAAGACACTCTCGGCTTTCACGGCAAAGCCGCTGAAAAATCCCCGATGAGCTCCACACTCATACTCTGCGCTGTTCCCTGCGCAACGTCCCCTCAGTTTTCCCCTGAAAAGACAATAAAACGCCGCATACAGCCTTCATCTCCCCTTTTCCTCCGGACGGAACGAACTCCCGTCGCGCAGCCTCCCCACCAGTCGAAAGTCTTGGGAGAGGATGGGGT
>NZ_JH114232.1:608431-611026 GCF_000224655.1 Bilophila sp. 4_1_30 | reverse complement strand
AATATCTCCATCCCCCCCGCGCATCAACCGCTCGAGGTGACTTTCCTGACCAGCAGGTTGTCGTGGGGAAGAACGGCACGATCGGGCGTGAGCAACTCGCGCCCCCGGGCCACGAGGGCGGTGCACTCGCGGATGCCGAGGTATTTGAGCAGCTGTTTCACATTCTTGACCTTGTGGCGGGGGATTTCGAGAACCTGTTCCTCTGGCTGGAGCAGGACCGTCACGTTGGGTATTTCAAAAGGCAGAGACTGATCCATTGCTATCCCTTTTTTATGCGAATATGCCCCGGAATGGGGACATCAGAGTACGTCGCTTCGCGCCAAAAGGAAAGTCTCCCGATAGGAAAGGAAGGATTGTCACGGAACGGAGGACCGGACCTCTTGACCCCTGCCCCGCTTTCACTTAGCGTAACGGATCGCAACGCTTCATCTACCGGAGCGTACAAACGAATTCACCCTGCGGGGTTGTAGAGGTAATCCCATGCTTCAGAAAACGGAATTCATCTGGTTTGACGGAAAGCTGGTCCCTTGGGATCAGGCCCAGGTCCATGTGCTTGCCCACGGTCTGCATTACGGCACCGGCGTCTTTGAAGGCATTCGCGCCTACGCCTGCCCCGACGGTTCTTCCGCCGTCTTCCGTCTACCGGAGCATTCCAAGCGCCTCGTCAATTCCGCCAAGATCCTTGGCATCGACATGCCCTATACCGCCGACGAAATTTCCAAGGCGATCGTCGAAACCGTTGTGGCCAACAAGCTTTCCGAAGGCTACATCCGTCCCCTCGCCTTTGCCGGCGAAGGCGACATGGGCGTGTTCCCCGGCAACAACCCCACGCACGTCATCATCGCCGTGTGGCCCTGGGGCGCCTACCTCGGAGCCGAAGCCCTCGAAAAGGGCATCCGCATCAAGACCAGCTCCTTCGCCCGTATGCACGTCAACACCCTGATGAGCAAGGCCAAGGCCGCCGGCAACTATGTGAACTCCGTGCTCGCCAAGATGGAAGTCAAACAGGACGGTTATGACGAAGCCCTGATGCTCGACACCAACGGCTACGTCTGCGAAGCGACCGGCGAAAACTTCTTCATCGTCCGCAACGGCGTGATCAAGACCCCGCCGCTGACCGCCATCCTCGACGGCATCACCCGCGACTCCATCATCAAGATCGCCCGCGATCTCGGCTACACCGTGGAAGAACAGCTGTTCACCCGCGATGAAGTCTATTATGCCGACGAAGCGTTCTTCAGCGGCACCGCCGCCGAATTGACGCCCATCCGCGAACTCGACAACCGCACCATCGGCGAAGGCCATGCCGGCCCGGTGACCAAAGCGCTTCAGGCCGCCTACTTCAAGGCGATCAAGGGGCAGGATCCCCGCTACGGCCACTGGCTGACCAACTACAAGTTCTAAAGCCGCCCACGGGGGAGGGCAACCTCCCCCGTTCCGGCTCCGCCACACAGCGCAACCCAATACCGCATGAGTCACGCATCCCTCGCAGCCCGCTACCGTCCGCAGACATTCGCTGAAGTGACGGGACAGGAAACCGTCAAGGCCATCCTTTCCCGCGCCGCCGCGGAAGACAAGGTTGCGCCCGCCTACCTGCTGAGCGGGACCCGGGGCGTGGGCAAGACCACCATCGCCCGTATTTTCGCCAAGGCGCTGAATTGCGTGCACGCCCCCACCGGCGAGCCCTGCAACCAGTGCGAGCAGTGCCGCCGCATCACGATGGGCAACCACGTGGACGTGGTGGAAATCGACGGCGCGTCCAACCGCGGCATCGACGACGCCCGCCGCCTGCGCGAGGCCATCGCCTACGCGCCGATGGAAGGCCGCTACAAGGTCTTCATCATCGACGAAGCGCACATGCTCACGCGCGAATCCTTCAACGCCCTGCTCAAGACGCTGGAAGAACCGCCGCCACGCGCAACGTTCATCCTCGCCACCACCGAGGCCCACAAATTTCCGATCACGATCGTCAGCCGCTGCCAGCATTTCATTTTCAAGGCCATCCCCGAAGCCGAACTGGTGGCCCATCTGACGCGCGTGCTCAACAAGGAAGGCATCCCGTTCGAGGAAAACGCCGTCCGCCTCCTTGCGCGCCGTGCCGCCGGAAGCGTGCGCGACAGCATGTCCCTGCTCGGCCAGACGCTGGCCCTCGGCGGCGACCACCTGACCGAAGCCTCCACCCGCAGCGTGCTCGGCCTTGCCGGACAGGAGCTTTATGAGCGCCTTCTCAGCGCACTCAAGGCTCAGGACTGCCTCGCCGTTGCCGCGCTGACGCAGGAATTGCTGGAGCGTGGCGTGGATCTCGGCTTTTTCCTCCGCGAACTGACCACGTTGTGGCGTAACTTGTTCCTCATCCGTCAGGCCGGGGCCGCGGCCACCGCCGCGCTCGACATGCCGGACGCGGAAAAGCAGCGCCTGCTGGACCTCGCGCCGCAGTTCGATCCCGCGTATATCCATGCCGCGTGGCAAATGGTGCTCGAAAGCCAGCGGCAGGTGCTCACCAGCCTTGAGCCTTCCGCCGCGCTGGAACTGCTGCTCCTGAACCTCGCCCTGCTGCCGCGCCTCGTATCGTTGGAAACCCTCTCCCGCACCACG
>NZ_JH114232.1:598751-607850 GCF_000224655.1 Bilophila sp. 4_1_30 | reverse complement strand
GCAAGGCACGCCGCCGTGGGAAACAGCTACTCCGGCCCCCTCGGAGCAGTCTGAACCTTCCGCAACGGTCGCGCCCACAGACGCCCCGCACCCTCTGGACACCGCTCCGGCGAAGGATGCCGTCTCCGCAAGATCCAAGAAAAAACATGCTTCCACCGTGCCCGCGCCCTCGGAGGCATGGATGGACTTCGTGGAGTTTTGCCGCAAGAACCAGAGCGACGTCACGTTGTCCCTTCCGGCGCTCACACAGGCGAACGGCGTATTTTCGGAAGGAGTCCTGACGCTTGCCACAACCAGCGCCATCCAGTATGAACAGCTTTCGGCCCCTTCCCGGCTCTCCGAGCTGGAACGGCTGGCCAGCGACTATTCCGGCAAGGCTGTCTCCGTACAGGTGTCCGCCCCGGAACGGTTGCACAAGACCGAGGCCGAACTCAAAAAAGAATTTGCCTCCCACCCCGTGATCAAGTCTCTCACCGAGACTTTCGGCGCTTCTCTCATTCGGTGTATCCCGGTGGAGCACACACGGAGTTGAAGGAACCCTCGGAGGTTCCTCGGGAAACCTCTCCCCAACCGATCCTTTCAAGGAGACCGTAATGCGCAACATGAATGATCTTGTACGCCAAGCCGGCGTCATGCAGAACAAAATCGCCAAGATGCAGCAGGAAATGGCCGAACGTACCGTTGAAGCCTCCAGCGGGGGCGGCATGGTCAAAGTCGTCGCCACCTGTAAGCAGGACATCGTGTCCATCACCATCGATCCCAAAGCCCTCGAAGGCGGCGATGTGGAAATGCTTCAGGATCTCGTCCTGACCGCCGTCAACGAAGCCGTCCGTATCGGACGCGCCACGATGGACCGCGAAGTCAGCGCCATCACCGGCGGCATCAAGCTGCCCGGCATCATTTAAGGATATTGGGGAAGGTGAGGAGGCACCTTTCTGAAGAAAGGCTTCCTCCTCACCTTCCCCACCTCCCCTCCTTCCCAAGGCTTTTGCGTTTTTGGGACGGGGAGGGGCGAAGGACATGCGTTTTGCCCCCGGTGGGCTGCCAGTCGCCCGTCGTCCAACCGTGGATGGCGGGTTGTCGCGTCCCTGAGGGCGGCCTTTCCCCCATCCCCACTCCCTTTTTCCCCGAACGAGTCCCCGTTCCCGAAGCAATAAGCGGAACAGGGATTCGATAACGTCAAAAGTTTTGGGAAGGAGAGGGGGAGGTTTTGGGGAGGGGAGGACGACCGGATGGCGCCCCCCGAACGGGCCGTACCCGTTGACGCGTCTCCGAGGCTTACGGGCATCGACAGCAACGCTGGGAGCCTTTCTGAAGAAAGATTCCCCCTCCCCCAATTTTCTGTCCACCCAAACGAGGAAGTATGGACCACAGAATCCCTGAACCGCTGAAGGCGCTCGTGGAGCAGCTGGCGCGGCTGCCCGGCCTCGGGCCCAAATCGGCCATGCGCGTGGCCATGACGCTGCTCAAGTGGCCGGAAGCCGAAACGCGGCGGCTCGGCAAGGGCATCCACGACCTGCGCGACAACCTGCGGCTGTGCTCCCGCTGCGGGGCATTGACGGAAACCGATCCCTGCAACGTCTGTTCGGACAAGGAACGCGACGACTCGCTGCTGTGCGTGGTCGCGGAATGGGACAGTATGCTCACGCTGGAAGAAGGCGCGTTCTACAAGGGCCGCTACCTTATTCTGGGCGGCCTGCTGGCTCCGCTCGATAACCTGAGCGCCGAAAGCCTCGAGCTCGATCGGCTCACCAAGCGTCTGGAAGAAGGGCAGGTGCGTGAAGTCGTGCTCGCCCTCGGCGCCACCGTTGAAGCGGAAACCACGGGCGCGCTCGTCAGGAGCCTCGTCAACCGCCGCTTCCCCGGCGTGACCGTCACCCGGCTCGCGCAGGGCATCCCGCTCGGCGCGGAAGTGAAGTTCATGGACCGCGAAACCCTGCGCCAGTCGCTCCAGTACCGGCAGGAAATCCGCTGAGGTTGCAATGCCGGGCACTTGCGCCATAGCCTTTTAATGACTATTATCCCAAAAGGTATTTCAGAGTTCTCTTACCCCCATTTTTTACGGAGGTTTTATTCAATGGAAAGCTTGCGCGATTCCACTCGGTCAACCAGTATCAGCGTCGCATCCGTCTTCATGCGCCATGTGTACCAGTGGATGACGGTCGGCCTGCTTGTCACGGCGGGGACCGCCTTTTTCGTCGCGTCCTCCCCGGCTCTTCTGTCCGCCATCTTCGGCAACACCTTCGGCCTGATCATCCTCGCCATCGCCGTGTTCGCCATGCCGCTGGTCCTGAGCGGCATGATCTCCCGGCTGTCCGCGTTTGCCGCCACCGCTCTCTTCGTCGTCTACAGCGCACTGATGGGCGCGTTCCTGTCCTCGGTACTGCTTGTGTATACGGGCGCTTCCGTCATGTCCACGTTCGTCACCTGCGCGGCCATGTTCGGCGGAATGAGCATCTACGGCACCGTCACCAAACGTGATCTCACCGGCATGGGCAGCTTCATGATGATGGGCCTGTTCGGGCTGATCATCGCCATGATCGTCAATATTTTCCTCCAGAGCTCGGCCATGACCTTCGTGATCAGCGCCCTCGGCGTGGTCATCTTCACCGGCCTGACCGCTTACGACACCCAAAAGATCCGCGCCTTCGGCGAAAACGCCCCGCTCGACGACGCCACAGCCATCCGCCGCGGCGCTCTGCTCGGCGCGCTGACCCTCTACCTCGACTTCATCAACCTGTTCCTGATGCTGCTCCGCCTCATGGGCGACCGCCGCTAACCGGATCGACTCTGGGGAGCCGTCCCCTTACGCCCGCCGGAGCCGCTCCGGCGGGCAACGGGAGCCTTTCATGACCGCATCCGGGATGTGAAAGGCTTTTTTGCTACCCGACACAGGAAACGCGCATGGCTTCCAAGCAACGCAAGCGGCGCAGGAAACGCCGCGCCGTCAAAAAAGCCCCTCCGCTTCCTCCCGTTTCCGCACAAGCCGAGGAGGAGAAGGCCCGAACCCGAGGACGGCGTTCCGCCAAAGGCTGGCGTGCCTGTCTTTTCGGAATCGGCCTCCTCTGCGCCCTGTGGACCGCCCTTGCCGTTTCCCTGCCGCCCACGGTGCTGCGCGGCGTCGTGGAAAGCCAGCTCTCGGAGGCCGTCAACGCCCCCGTCACCATCGAATCCCTTTCGGTCAACCCGTTTACCCTCGGCATTGCCGTGCGCGGCGTCCGTGTCCCCTACCTTGAAGAGACGGGAACGTCCGACGGCGCGTTGCTGACCATCGAACGGCTGGACATCCGGCCACGCCTCCGGCTTTTCGCGGACGCCGCCCCCATTCAGGCCGCCCTCCGCGTATACAATCCGGTACTCGACATCACCTATCTCGGCAATGGGTTGTTTTCCTTCTCCAAACTGCTGCCCGCGCCGAGCGGGGCCGATACCGCTCCTGATGCCCCGCTTTTCGCCCTGAGCGATCTTGATCTGAAAGGCGGGACCATCCTGCTCCGCGACGGCCCTGTCGGCATGGTCCACACGGTCAGCGACGTGAACTTTCATGTCCCGCTCCTGCGCTCGGCGGACCTCCCGTTTGCGCCCACGCTCTCCGCGCTGGTCAACGGCACGCGCATCGACGTGGAAGGCCGCACCGAGCCCGATGCCGAAACGCTCCGCACCACCTTCGCCATCCACACGGCTCCGCTGCACATGGAGCATTTCAAACGCTACCTGTCCGATTTCACGCCCCTGAACCTGAACAGCGGCACGGTGGCGCTCGACATGCTCTTCACCCTGTCGCAGCCGCATCTGGGGCGGGTGGAGAGCAGCCTGTCCGGCACGGTCAAGGTCGAGGATGCGGAAATCGCCACCCCGGAAGGGACCATTGTGGGCAGGCTCCGCCGGGGGCAGGCCGCCCTGAAAGATTTTACGCTGTCCGAGCGGCGCATCCGTCTGGACGAGATGGAACTCGACGGCCTGTACCTGCGCGTCAGCCGCGACAAGGCCGGGCGCATCGACTGGGTGGACTGGCTGAGCGGGACGGACGCGAACCCAGAAAACCTTTCGCCCGAAACGCCGTTCGTGGTGGAAGGCGCGGACCTCATCCTCAGGAACTCCGATTTCACATGGGTCGACGCCAGCCTTGCGGATACGCAGCAGATCGAGATCACCGGCGTGGACGGACGCATCGCGGAATACTCGACCCGCCCCGGCGCGCGCACGGCCATGCGCCTCTCCTTCGGCATCAGCACGGAAGGAGTGCTCGCGGTGGACGGCGAGGGCACGCTCACCCCCCCGAGCCTCAACGCCTCCCTGTGGGTGGACGACCTGCCGCTCATCGTGCTCCGCCCCCTGCTTGGGGAAACGCCCCTCAACGACATTCTGGGGCGCATTGCGATTAAGGGCGGCGTCCGCTTCGGTTCTGACGGAAAAACGCCCCAAACGCCCGCCGCCCCTGCCTCAGCAACCTCCCTCGCCGTCACCGGTGCCGAAGCCTCGGTGAGCGCACTGTCCTTCGGGCGCGGCAACAGCCTTTCCGCCGCCGACCGCAAGGCCGGGAAAGACGCCGGTTCGCCCGCCGTCCGGATACGGGCGCTCACCTTCAATGGCCTGCATTTTGACACACAAGCCCGTTCCGCCTCGGTCAAAACCCTGTCCGTCGAAGCCCCCGAAGTGCGCGTGACCTCTTCCGGCGGCATGGGGCTGGCAATCCCCGGCGCAAAGCCGTCCGCAGCCAACCCCGCTCCCGCCCTCAAAACACGCCTCCCCGAGGGGATGTTCACCGCCGCCCTGCCGGACGCCGCAAAAGCCTTCCTCTCCGGCTGGAAGCTCAAGGCCGGCGGTTTCCGCATCGCCGGGGGCAGGCTGGAGCATGTCGCCGCAGGGAAAGCCGAAAAGCTCATCTCCAGCCTCGATCTGGAAACCGGGCCTCTTTCCGGCGATCTGGCCAATACCATCAGTTTGACCCTGCGCGCCCGTGGGACATCGTCCGACAGCCTGAACCTCAAAGGGACATTGCGTCCCGTCCCCCTGCGCTTCTCCGCCAGCATGGACGCTGCGGATCTGCCCCTCGAATGGCTCGATCCGCCCCTGCGCGCCTCCACAAACCTCTCCCCGTCCGGCAGGCTCTCCGCGGACCTCGACGCCACGATCACAGAGGAAAAGGGGAAAGGCCTCGGCATACAGGCTTCGGGCTCCCTTACCGTGCGCGACCTCCGGCTCAAGGACGCCCGTACCGAGAAAGTGTATGCCGTGCTCCGCCGCCTTTCCGCGGACACGTTCCGCTTTTCTTCGGCTTCCTCAAGCTTCGAGGCCAAGGAAATGCTGCTGGACCTCCTGCGCATGGACGTGGCCCTCAATGCCGACAAGACGCTGGACATCCTGGAGTGCGTCCCGAAAAAACAGATGGGCCAAGAGCCCTCCTCCCCCTTCCGTTTTTCCGTGGCGTCCCTGAGGCTTCAAGACGCCGCCCTGCTGTTCCGGGATCAGGCCCACGGTTCCGTCTCCGCCGTTCAGGATATCAACGCGACGGTCAGCGGCCTTTCCTCATCCGGCGGCTTGTCCGACATCGTCTTGACCGGACAGATCGGGGGCGCGCCCATTACGCTGTCCGGCTCCTGCAATCCGTTCTCCACCCCTCCGGCGGCCAAACTGGCCTTCACCGCCAAAGGCGTGGATCTCGCCCGCTATTCCGCCTATACGCGGGCCTATCTGGGGTATCCCGTGGTGCAGGGGCGCCTTGATCTTGAAAGCGCCTTCGCCACGTCCGGCTGGACATTCTCTCTCGACAACCACATCCGGCTGGAAAAGCCCGTGCTCGGCCCCAAGGACACACGGCCCGGCGCGCCGGACTACCCCGTCTCCCTCGGCTTTGCCCTGCTGGAAGATCTGCGCGGCAACATCGCGCTGGATCTCCCCATTTCCGGGCGGCTCGACGACGCCGCGCTGCAGGTCGGCGGGCTGGTGGGCAAGGCGCTCGGCGGGCTGTTCACCAAGGTCGTGACCTCACCCTTCGCGCTGCTCGGCGGCATCATAGGGCTCGTGACGCCGGGCGATCCAGCGCTTCAGGTCATCGCCTTCCCTCCCGGAGACACCCGCATCAACCCCGCCGCCCAAGAGCGCCTCAAGCGCATAGCCAAAGCGCTTGAAGAGCGCCCTCGCGTCAAAATCGAACTCATCGGCATGTATGAGCCAGCCAGCGATACGCGCGGACTGAAACGCCTGCGGGTCCTCCGCAAGGTGCAGGCCCGGCAGTACGCCGCCCTGTCCGCCAAACAGCGGGCAACCAACCCCGTTGGCACCACGAGGTTGTCACCCGGCGAGTACGAACGCTTCCTGCTGCACGTTTACAAGGCCTCCCCCGCCGGGCGTAAAGCCAAAGGCAACGAGGAGCCGGACATCATGGAGCAGAAGCTGCAAGCGCTCGAAACCGTAACACAAGCGGACCTGGAAGCGCTGGCCCGCAGCCGCGCGGAAGAAGTGCGCGCCTTTCTCCTGAAGCACGGGCCGGGGTTGGGAAAACGCGTGAACATCGCCTCCAAGGGCGGCCACCCCGATGTGCGGAGCGGAACGGCGCAGGTAGAGATTCAATTACGCTAATCTCTTGATACAAAAAGATAAAAAACGATTTCAGTTCCTGCTTGCATTTATGGTATACAGGCTGCATGTATTCGGAGAAAGAACCCTTTCCATTTGTAGGAGGTTCCATGAACTTGCCTTACATGCCCGGCGTCCGCCGCGTCTCCCCGGCGGGCCTCCCATGCGATCCGGGACGCGTAGAAAGCGGCGTGCGCAAACGCTTCCGGTTCATTGCGCTGCTCACGCTGGCCGCCTTCATGGCGGGGGGGACTGCGGCGTCCGCCGCGACGATTGCCAACCATATGGACTATCCCGTCGAAGGCTTTTCCCTTTGGTGTCAGGATCCCCAACAACAGTGGATCGAACGGAAGCTCACCGGGCATCTGGACATGGAGCAGCAAGCCGCCGTCACGCTGCCCGAAGACCCTTGCTTCTTTCTTGAAGCGGACATGGGCGACTATCTCCTGAGTTTTCCGATCAAGCAGGAGCTCCAAGGGGAGGATCTGCTCGACACGAGCTGTATGCCCGACCCCACGCTTGAGGTCTACCGGAAGGCCGAGCCGCTGTTCATCGCCGATGGCGAGGAAAAGGACCGCGATCTTGAACGCGATCCCGACCGGAACCCTCCGGAAGTCGTCCCCATCGGGCGGCTGCTCGATACCTTCAAAGGCGGCATGAGCGAACAGGAGTGCCTCATGTACGGCATCCCTCTGCGCCGGGAAAGCTACAACGACAGCCAGAACTTCTCGATCAAGACCGCGATGGTCAGCGACGGGGTCGTCTGGCACGGGATCATCTCCCTTTACAAGGATGCGGAAACCAACATCATAGGTTTGTCCCTGACCACGCCGCTCAGCGAAGGGGCATTGGAGAAACTGTTTTCCGCGCTGTCCGGCAGGGCATACAAACACGTGGCGCTCGGCGACGACGGCCCCGTGTATATGGATGATCCGATCCTCAGCCCCGATCCCGCCGTCCGCAAAGAAGCCATCCGGAACATGCTTGCCCAGCTGACGGCTCCGAACGCCGATCCCTATGACACGCATTTCGAACCCGATTCGCCCGAATGCCGCGAAAAGGATGCCAAGAAAGAACAGAATGAAGCGCAAGCCGCCTGCAAGGAACTGAGCGCGGATATCCGCATCGCTCCGGGCAGCGACCGCATCGAACTCTTCCTTCAGGAAGGGGAAGAGTCCGCCGAATAGTCGTCTGAGGAAGAAGGAATTGTTGAAGGGGGGAGGGAACCGTGTTCCTTCCTCCCTTCAAGCATGTAAAAGGGAGAAAGAATCCGGGGAAGGAGAACCTTTCCCGAGCAGGAAGGAACCTGCCCCATTGAGGCGCCTTTTTCAGATTGAGGGGAAAGCGTGCGAAAGGACAACCTCTGAACCAAGAGAGAGGCCAGCAAAGGCGGAAAACGAAGCTGTCCGAGGTTCAGATGGCCACGAAGGAAACGGAATTGCCGTGGCTGCGGATCAGGGATTCCAGATCGGAGAACGCCAGGAAGACGGTGGCGGTGTTGCGGTTGGGATGGACGCCGAGTGAAGGGAGCCCGGCGAGATCGCGGTCAAAGAGCACTTCCACGGCGCGGACCTCGTCATTCAGGATCCCCAAGGGCGTGACGGCCCCTTTTTCCAACCCCAGAAAGCGTTTCAGCCGATCTTCCGAGGCAAAGGACAGGGCGCTCGTTCCGAGTTGCCCCCGCAACGCCTTGAGATCCACAGCCTTACAGCTGCACAGGACAACAAGGAAATGGCGCTTGCCCCGCGCGTCGCGCAGAAAAAGATTCTTGGCGATCTCGGCATCGGCATCAAGATGCAGGCGCTCCATTTCTTCGATGGTATACACGGGATCATGCGAAACCATGCGGTAACGGATGCCCGCATTATCCAGCACATCCAGAACCTTGCGGATCTCTCTGTCTTCCATATCTTCCCCGTTACGCGCCAAACACAAAAACCCCGCGGCACAGCATACCACGGGGAAGGGAAATCAACGCCGGACGGGACTACTTCATACGGTAGGTGATGCGCCCACGGGTCAAATCGTAGGGGGAAAGTTCCACCTTGACCCGGTCGCCGGGCAGGATGCGGATATAAAACTTGCGCATCTTGCCGGAAATGTGGGCGAGCACCGTGTGCCCGTTTTCAAGCTCAACAAGAAACATCGCGTTCGGCAACGCTTCCTGGACCACGCCGTCAACTTCAATGGCATCTTCTTTCGCCATGGAGCCTCCTCAAAAAAATCCTTGATGTATGTCCACACCTCTGCAAAAGGCGTTGGATTCAATGACCCGTTACAGTGCCCTGAAACAGCCTCCCTTGTCAACAGCGCAGGGCGGCTCCACAATCCCTTTCTCCATATTCCGCCCCAGCCAAAACAGCCCCGCTCCACTGAAAAAAACGCCCTTCCCAAAAAGAGAACGCCCGGCATCCCATCGGCGGGAAATCCGGCCAACAGGGATTCGATAAACGCGAAAGTCTTGGGAGGGGAAAGGGAGGGGTTTGGGGAGGGGAAGGGGAACCTTTCTCCAGAAAGGTT
>NZ_JH114232.1:595237-598516 GCF_000224655.1 Bilophila sp. 4_1_30 | reverse complement strand
TCTCCAGAAAGGTTCCCCTTCCCCTCCCCAATGCCCCATTATTTCACAGGCCTGAACAACAGCCAGAGCCCCGCGATAAGCAAAGGAACACACAAAAGCTGCCCCATCGTGAGCCAGCCGAAAGCCAGATAGCCGAGCTGGGGATCAGGCTGGCGGACAAACTCCACGGCAAAACGGAACACGCCGTACAACACCGCGAACAGGCCGGAAACCCTCCCGGTGGGACGGATCCTGGACGAATAGACCCACAGGACGACGAACATGACCAGACCTTCAAGCCCGGCCTCGTACAACTGCGAAGGATGGCGCGGCAGCGGGCCGCCCGTAGGAAACACCATCCCCAAGGGCCCATCCGTAACCCCGCCCCACAGCTCGCCGTTGATGAAATTCCCGATGCGCCCAAAGAACAGGCCCGGCGGAACGAGAGGAGCGACGAAGTCCACCACGTCCATGAACTTCTTCTTGTTGCGGCGGCTCCACCACCAGCCCATCAGCAACACGCCGACGAGTCCGCCGTGGAACGACATGCCGCCATTCCAGATCTTGAAAATCTCGGACGGCTGATCGAGATACACGGGCAAATCGTAAAACAGCACATACCCGAGGCGTCCGCCCGCCACCACGCCGAGCATGATCCACGTCAACAGATCGTCGACCTTCTGCCCATTCCAGCCCGCCGCAATCCACGCGGGACGGGACGCGCGCCAACGCGCCAGCCCCCATCCGGCCAGAAAGGCGAACAGATACATAAGCCCGTACCAGTGGACCTGCACGGGACCAAGGCTCAGGGCTACCGGGCTGATGTTCGGATAGGCCAGCATGATCAGGTCCGCTCCCCGGAGGACTCGCGGCGCTCGAACGTGCCCGTGCGCCCCCCGGATTTGTGCACAAGCCGCACGTCGCGGATAACCATATCCTTCTGAACGGCCTTGCACATGTCGTAAATGGTTGCCGCAGCGACCTGAGCGGCGATGATGGCTTCCATCTCCACGCCGGTACGGTCGCTCGTCCGGGCTTCGGATTCGATCAGCACGGCAGGCGGCTCATCCTGAATCTCAAAACGCACGTCCACAAAACTCAGCGGCACGGGATGGCACAACGGGATGAGCTCCGAAGTCCGCTTCGCCGCCATAATCCCGGCGACCTGCGCCGTGACCAGCACGTCGCCCTTGGGCAGGGCGTGCTCCTTGAGCAGGCCGAGCGTATGGGCGTTCATCTCCACAGCCCCGCGCACGATAGCGACGCGCCTGGTGATATTCTTGCTCCCCACATCCACCATACTGATGGAACCGTCCCCGGCCATGTGGGAAAACGCGGCGTCGCGCATCCCGGAAACGGCGTCTTCGGCGGCATCTTTCGGGCAATAGCGCACTTCCCGCACGATACGCTCCGAGGAGGCAGCGACCGTATCCGTCAGCACCTTCAGGACGCCTTCAATGCCGAGATCCGAGGTATCGACGATCACGGCATCGGCGGCGGGCTTGAGAGGCGCAACGGCCCGGTTGCGGTCCATGTCGTCGCGTTGGCGGATCATTTCGGTGATCTGCGCGAGATCGGCGGGCTCGCCCTTGGCCTGCAACTCCTCAAAACGGCGCATTCCGCGCACTTCCGGCCGCGCGTCAAGGAAGAACTTGAACCGCGCCGTGGGGAACACCACGGTCCCCATGTCGCGGCCTTCGGCGACGAGACCGGACTCCCCGAGCGACCGCTGCGCTTCTTTCAGGCAGTCGCGGACCACCGTGGACGTGGCGAGGCGCGAAGCGAGCCGCCCGACTTCTTCGGTACGGATTTCGGGGCCCACGGGCACACCGTTGCACAGCAATACGGAATGTTCCCCGCCGCCCTGCAGCTTGAAGCGGAAGGCTTTGCAGCGCGCCCGCAATTCGTCTTCCGGCAACGCTTCCGCGCCCGGCCCGAGGCGCAGGGCTATGGTGCGGAACATGGCGCCGGTATCCAGATAGGGAATCCCGAGAATGGTGGCGAGGCGCTTGGCGAGAGTGGATTTGCCGACCCCGGCGGGGCCGTCCAATGTGATGATAGGCAGACACTTCATGATTACAGCAGTTCCCGCATTGCATTGATAAGCATAGTATTTTCTTCAGCCGTACCCACGGAGACGCGGAGGTTCCGGGGCAGGCCGTAGCAGGTCAGCGGACGCAGGATGATCCCTCGCCGCAACAGATCTTCAAATAGGGAAGCGGCGTTGGGGCCGTCCGCCGGAAGCTCGAACATGAGGAAGTTCGACTGGGAAGGAAACACGCGGCATCCGAGCTTCGTAAGCTCACCGGTGAGCCACGCGCGGCCCTCGCGGACCACCCGCACGGTCTCGTCGTGGAACGCCACGTCTTGCAGCGCGGCGATCCCGGCCTCTTCAGCCATCAGGTTCACCGAGAAAGGCAGGCGCACCCGCCAATAGTGATCGGCCAGCTCCTCGGGCACGATGGCGTAGCCGAGGCGGAGCCCGGCCATGCCGAAGCTCTTGGAGAACGTGCGCGAAATGATCACATTGGGGAATTCGTCCAGCCGCTTCGCCAGCGAGTAATCCGCCTCGTCGTCGGTGAAGTCCATGTAGGCTTCGTCCAGCACGAGCAGGCAGGTGTCCGGCAGCGCCTTCGCCAGCGTTTCGAGTTCCGCCACCGGCGGCGTGTACCCGGACGGATTGTCGGGCGTGGTGACGAACACGAGCGACGTCTTGTCGTCCACCAGCTTGAGCAGGTTGTCCCACGGGAACGAGAAGTCGGCGTTCACCGGGGTCTGGCGCAGCTCCACGCCGCACAGGGCGGCCTGCGTCGTATAGATGCCGAAGCAGGGCATGAAGGCGACCGCATTGTTCACGCCCGGCTCGACGCAAATGCGGAACAGCAGGTCGATGACTTCATCGGAGCCGTCGCCCACGATGATGCGGGAGGGCGACACACCGTGATGGGCGGCGATGGCCTTCACAAGGCGGGGGTTTCCGGCCTGCGGATAGCGGAATGCCAGTCCGACATGCGTTTCCAGCGTATGCTGGACCAGCGGAGAGGTTCCGAGAGGGTTTTCATTGCTAGCGAGCTTGATGACCCGTTCGATACCGTACTTCTCGCGGATCTCGTCGATGGAGAGCCCTGCCGTGTAGGGCTTGAAGCCCCGGACCAATGAACGCATGGGGATGGGAGACATGGCAAGTTCCTTCTATGGTTGTAAAGTCCGGAGTTTCCTTTTTTCCGCCCGTATCGTCAAGGCGAATGAAGGATAAAGGGTAAGAAGACTTGGAGGGGGAGAGGGAACCTTTCTTCAGAA
>NZ_JH114232.1:585744-594835 GCF_000224655.1 Bilophila sp. 4_1_30 | reverse complement strand
CTCTCCCTCCCAAGACTTTCACGCTTATCGAATCCCCGCTTGCGGCCTTCCCCAGTGGCGAAGGGAGGGGCAATCCGCCGGATGTAGGAAAAAGCGGGGCAACGAAAAACCGGGAATGGCCAGCATTCCCGGTTTCCGCAATTGCCCCGGCGGAGGAACGCAAGGGCGAGGTGAACCGCAACATGACATCGTGGGCCGTTTTTACGTTCGGGTGGCAGGTGCCCGCGGACGCAAAATCTGGAAAAAACGGCTCCGAAATGCCTCCTCACACGTTTTCTCAAGAGGTTCACGGGGGAAGGTTTGGGGAGGGTGCATCCGGAAGGAGGCCCTCCCCAAGCGCATCAGCTATTCGCCTTTCACGACCTCAATCTTGCGGGCGGCGGGCTTTTCGGGTTCCTTGCGGGGAATCTCGATGCTCAACACGCCATCCTTGTGGGTCGCGGTGATCTTGTCGGTTTCGACGTCCTCGGGCAGGGAGAGCACACGGCGGAACGAGCCGTATGAGCGCTCCATCCGGTAATAGCCCTTCTTTTCGTCCTTGTCTTCGGTTTCGTTTTTCTTTTCGCCCTCGACAATCAGCATGTTGTCGCGGACTTCGATATTGACCTGATCCTGCGCCACGCCGGGGAGTTCAACCGTGGCTTTGTACGCCGTATCGGTCACGGACAAATCCATATGGGGGATCAGCATATCGGGAGCATTGTCGGCGGACCGGGGGGCCATGCCGGAGAACGCCCTCCACGGCGAGAAGAATCCGCCGAAAAAGTCGCCAAAAAGCCTGTCGATTTCATTGTGGAGCTGATCCACCGGGGTATAGCCCTGCGGGGCAGGGGCGGCTGTGCGGTGAGCAGGGGCGGAAGTGGCGCCATGATGACCGCAACACGAACCAGCATTACGAGTAGTTTCCATAACAACAACCTCCTGTGGATAACTTTTGTAACCAAGAGATAATGCTGTATTCATTCGTGTCAATTCCTGTGTATAAAAATAATGATGTTTCCGGAAAACTGTCCCCGCCAGCATCCGCCGCCGGAGATGATTGACAGGCCCGGTCGACCTGCCTACACTCCGGCTATTCTCAGGGCGGGGTGAAAGTCCCCACCGGCGGTATTCCCCGATTCGGGGAGAGCCCGCGAGCGCCCTCCGCGTGGAGGGGTCAGCAGATCCGGTGGGAAGCCGGAGCCGACGGTAACAGTCCGGATGAAAGAGAAATGGACAGCCGGCGCATTCATGCGCCGCGAGAGCCTCAACATGCACAGCTCCCGGGCTGCGGCGTTATGCCGTGGCGCTCCTGTCTGTCGCCCTGATGCTGCACATCCAACACGTTGGAGATCGTCATGAGCCAGCATCAGTTCACCACCACCCGCAATGAGCGCGTAGAAGCCGCCGTCGCCGCCGTCCGCAAAGGCCGGGGCGTCCTTGTCGTGGACGACGAGGACCGAGAAAACGAAGGCGACATCATCTTCTCCGCCGCCTCCATCACCCACGAGCAGATGGCCCTGCTCATCCGCGAATGCAGCGGCATCGTCTGCCTCTGCCTGCCGGAAGACAAGGTCCGCCAGCTCGACCTGCCCCAAATGGTCGCAAACAACACGTGCAAGAACCGCACGGCCTTCACCATTTCCATTGAGGCCGCCGAAGGCGTCACCACCGGCGTTTCCGCCGCCGACCGCGTGAAGACCATCCGCACCGCCATCGCCGACGGTGCCGTCCCCGGCGACTTGAACCACCCCGGCCACGTGTTCCCCCTGTGCGCGAGATCCGGCGGCGTGCGCGAGCGCGCCGGGCACACCGAAGCCAGCGTGGATCTCATGCGCCTTGCGGGGCTGCCGCCCTACGGCGTCTTGTGCGAGCTGACCAATCCCGACGGCACGATGGCCCGGCTCCCCGAGATCATGGCCTTCTCCCAACTGCACGATATGCCCGTCCTTCAGGTACGGGACTTGATCGAGTACATGGAACACTAACCAAGGAAACGTTCCCATGAACAACGCCATTCCGTTCCGCGCCGTGATGGACGTGCTGGATCGGCTCGAATCCGAAGCCGCCGGAGGCGCCCCCGTCTGCGTCGCCATCGTCAACCGCACGGGCAAGCTCGCCGCCTTCCTCAGTCTGGACGGCACCCCCGAACGCGCCGAAGCCATCGCCCGGAGCAAGGCATATACCGCCATGCGCATGGAATCGACCACGCAGGCATTCCACGACCGCCTCATCCGGGAAAACCTCTCCATCGCGGACTTCTGCGATCCGGATTTTTCCACGCTGCCCGGAGGCGTGCCCGTATTCGACGAAACCGGGTGCTGCATCGGCGGCGTCGGCATCAGCGGCAGAAAACCGCAGGAAGACGCCGAACTCGCCGAACGTCTGGCCCAAAAGCTCATGGGAAAGGAATAGAGCGGCAATCGAAGGGACGGCGGGCAAAAGGGCAAGCCATCCTTACTTTTTCAATTCATATTGATGACAACCTCTCCGTAGCGGGCCGGGAAAGCATTTCCGGCCCGTTTCTCGTATCCCCGCAGGGCTGGCCGACCATCTTTCCATTCGATCAGGAGCCGTTGGAGATTAAGAAGTGATAGCAAGAAAAAAGGACATACCTTATAGTTCCAAGGGGTGCCCGTTCTTGGGAGCCCCCTGCCATCCGGTAACATTTTCTCCGACTTGTGCTAAAAAGAATAAAGGTTCTTTGAGTGAGAACATTGATAATCCCCTCTTGACCAGTCCACGGGTCGATGTCATTCAGGGAAATACCATTGCGTTATTCTTTCTCGTAATGGCGGCGGGCGGCTATGGCCGCCCATGTGAACGGACTGTAACGCTCCGGGGTAAACCCGCCGGAGAAGGGAGGCCCGGAAGGAAAATGCGCGCCGCGCGGCGAGCCCTTTCCCCGAGCCTTTCATGCAATATAAGGAGACCCCAATGAATACCCGCGGCTTTAGCCTCGTGCGCGAGGAAAGGCTTTCCGAAGTTTCCGGCACCGTCAAACTGTGGCGGCACGACGCCACCGGAGCGGAGCTGCTCTCCATAGTCAACAACGACGAGAACAAGTGCTTCGGCGCGACGTTCCGCACCCCCCCGAAAGACTCCACCGGCGTAGCCCATATCCTTGAACACTCCGTCCTCTGCGGCTCGGAAAAATACCCGGTGAAGGAACCCTTCGTCGAACTGCTCAAGGGGTCGCTCCAGACCTTCCTCAACGCCTTCACCTTTCCGGACAAGACCTGCTACCCGGTCGCCAGCGCCAACCTTCAGGATTTCTACAACCTCGTCGACGTCTACCTCGACGCCGTGTTCTTTCCCCGCATCGACGAGAACTGCTTCCAGCAGGAAGGCTGGCACATCGAAGCCGACAGCCCGGCGGGCCCGCTCCGCTACAAAGGCGTGGTCTTCAACGAAATGAAGGGTGTGTACTCCTCGCCGGATTCCGTGCTGGCGGAGCACTCGCAGCAGTCCCTGTTCCCGGACATGACCTACGGCCTCGACTCCGGCGGCAACCCCGAAGTCATCCCCCAGCTTACCTACAAGGCCTTCAAGTCGTTCCACGAGTCGCACTACCACCCGTCCAACACCCGCTTCTTCTTCTGGGGCGACGACCCCGAAGAACGGCGTTTCGCGCTGCTTGAGCCGTACCTGTCGCGCTTCACGGCCCGCGAGACCGACAGCGCCGTGCCGCTCCAGCCGCGCCTCGACGTGCCCCGCCAGCTTGAATTCCCCTATGCCTCCGGCGAAGACGGCGACAAGGGGCATGTGACCCTCAACTGGCTGACGTGCGAAACCGCCGACACGGGCGAACTCCTCGTGCTGGAAATGCTGGAGCACATCCTCCTCGGCCTGCCCGGTTCGCCCCTGCGCAAAGCGCTGATCGAATCCGGCCTCGGCGAAGACCTCACCGGCGGCGGCCTTGAAACGGATCTGCGCCAGACCTTCTTCTCCGTGGGCCTGCGCTCCATCACGCCCGGCACCGCCGAGGACGTGGAAATGCTGATCATGGAAACGCTGGCCGAGCTCGCGGAGAACGGCATCCCCGCCGCAGCCGTGGAAGCCGCCGTGAACAGCGTGGAATTCGACCTGCGCGAAAACAATTCGGGCCGGTTCCCGCGCGGCCTCGCCGCCATGATCCGCAGCCTCGCCACATGGCTGTACGACGGCGACCCCATCGCCCCGCTGGCGTGGGAAAAGCCCCTCGCCGCCCTCAAGGCCCGCCTCGCTTCCGGCGAAAAGGTCTTTGAAGGCGCCATCAGGCGCTGGTTCCTCGACAACGAGCACCGCTCCACGGTCATCCTGACCCCGGACTCCGGCCTCACCGCCGAGCGCGAAGCCGCCGAAGCCGCCAAGCTCCAGCGCATCTACGACGCCCTTTCCGACGAAGACCACAAGGAAATCGTGGCCTGCACCGAAGCCCTGCGCGCCAGCCAGCAGGCTCCGGACAGCCCCGAAGCCCTCGCCGCCATCCCGAGCCTGACCCTCGCGGATCTGCCCCGCGAGAACGTGATCCTGCCCAAGGAAGAAGGCAAGGCGGGCGATCTGGCCATCCTCGCCCATGACATCGACACGTCCGGCATCCTGTATGCGGAAATCCTCTTCCCGCTGGACGCCGTGCCCACCGAACTCCTGCCCCTCGTCCCGCTCATGGGCCGCAGCCTCACGGAAATGGGCACGTCCAGGCGCGATTTCGTGGAGCTCGGCACCCTGCTGGCCTCCAAGACCGGCGGCATGGACGCCGCGCCCCTCGTCGCCACCATGCGCGGCACCCGGATGCCCGTCGCCAAGCTCTGCCTCGGCGGCAAGGCAACGGCGGACAAGGCCGACGACCTGTTCTCGCTCATGGCCGAAGTCCTCACCGACACCAACTTCGACAACCCGCAGCGTTTCACCCAGATGGTGCTGGAGGAACGCGCCCGCCTCGAGCAGTCGCTCATCCCCGCCGGGCACGGCACGGTCATCGCCCGCCTGCGCGCGGCCTACAGCCTTGCCGGGCAGATCAGCGAAGCCATCGGCGGCATCACCTACCTTGAAGCCATCCGGGCCCTGTCCGAGCGCGTGGTCAGCGACTGGGACAGCGTGCGCGCGGATCTCGAAATCCTGCGCGGCCTCATCCTCAACCGTCAGGACGCCATCCTCAACCTCACCGCCGACGCGGACACCCTCGCCGCCGTGCAGCCTTACGCCGCCGCGCTCGGCCGCGCCCTGCCCACGGCTTTCTCCGTGCCGCTGGAACGCGAACCGCTCAAGGCCGCGACGAACGAAACCCTCATCGTGCCCGCGCAGGTCAACTACGTCGGGAAGGGTTGCAACATCTATGATCTCGGCTATACGTGGCACGGTTCCGCGCACGTCATCACCCGGCATCTGCGCATGGGCTGGCTGTGGGATCAGGTCCGCGTGCAGGGCGGCGCGTACGGCGCGTTCTGCGCGCTCGATCGCATGAGCGGCTCATTGGCGCTGGTTTCCTACCGCGACCCCAATGTCGAAAAGACCCTCGCCACCTACGACGCGACCGCCGATTACCTGCGGAAGCTGGATCTTTCCGACCGCGACCTGACGCTTGCCATCGTGGGGGCCATCGGAGATCTCGACACCTATCTCCTGCCCGACGCACGGGGAGCCGCGTCGCTGTCCCGCCACCTGACGGACGACCGCGACGATCTGCGCCAGCAGATGCGCGAGGAGATACTCGGCACGACCCGCCGCCACTTCACGGAATTCGCCGACGTCATGGCTGAAGCGGCCAAAGCCGGGACGGTATGCGTCCTCGGCGGCTCCGCAGCCGAAAACGCGGCCACGGAACATGGCTGGACGAAGAAAAAAGTCCTGTAACCGCCCATGACGCGGCCCGGAAAACAATGTTTCCGGGCCGCGTCCGGCGACGTCCTCTGCAACACCGGCAAGCCTTCCGCCGGAGTCGTCGTATAGGAGAAGTCATGGAAACAAAAGGGATTGCCCCCGCCACTCCCGCCACAGAACGCCGCCAGCGCACGCCTCTCGCCATTACCCGCGAACGGGTTCTCGGCATCGCGGAACAGATGTTCCGCCAAAGCGGTGTTCAGGCCGTAAGCGTCGACGCCATCGCACAGGCCGCAGGCATCAAAAAAATGACACTTTACCGCTGCTTCCCTTCCAAGGAAGAGCTGGTCATGGCCTGCATGGACCAGTGGGAAGCCGCATTCCGGAGGATTTGGGAACAGGCGCAGGATCAATATCCCAATGAATCCGCCCGGCAGCTTCTGGCGTTTTTCCAGTCCATTTACGAACTGGTTTCCCAGCCCGGATACAGCGGCAACGTGTTCATGCACCTGATGACCGATTATACCGACCCGGAGCATCACATCTGCGTGCGCGTGCGCGAACAGCGGGCTTCCTTGCGGGCGGACGTGCGGAATCAGCTCGTCAAGGCGGAAGCTTCCGACCCCGACCAGCTTGCCGATACCTATTGCCTGCTGCTTGAAGGGCTTTTTACCGCGGCCCGGACCCACGGGTTCGACAGCGGGCCTGTCCGCAGCGCCCCCGCCATCGCCGAAAAAACGCTTCGCCAAGGCTGCGGCTCCCGTGCGTTCCCGCCCGAACCGCGCCGGTTCCGCCGCTGGTAGGAGCGTTTCACAAGAAACGCTGTTCCTTGTAAAAAACGGTTTCGCATCGGACGTGCCCGATGCGAAACCGTTTTCTCGCGTATATGCCTCCACAAAGGTAAAAAACGCTAACGCCAAAAAAATCTGCTTTTCATATTTGCTATATAGACGCCGAGCAGTATTATGAGCGTTCCATAACATTGCATAGCTGAAAATTTTTCATCGAGTATAAAAACTCCAGCCAATACGGATACCGCTGTTGATATGCCTACAAACGATGAGGCTTTGTTCGTTCCAATAGATGATATCGATATATTAAACAATACAAAAGATATAACAGAAGATACGATCCCAAGATATACAATAGAAAATAGGAAAACCGTATTTTGAAACGGCAACATTAACAAATCAACGACAGTACCTGCAGCTATACTTTTTGCTATCGCCATAGTAGCAAAAAAGCAGGCTCCACACGCAATCATGACGTATGTCTTTTCAATACTTGTTGTTTTATCCGCTTTTTCAGCAGAAACGCAGTATAGACTATAAGATAATACGGCCATACATAGCATTATATAGCCAATCCCGCTGAAAGAAGACTCGAATCCTTTTGCAGTTACACAAACAATCACTCCAACTACTGTTAAGCAAATACCGGAAGTTTGAAACCTTGTTGGTTTTTTCTGTAAAAAAAGAATTGATGCGACGAGCGAAGCTATTGGAATACAAGCAATTATAGATCCACTCTCTGAAGCCGTCGTCATCTGTATCCCAAACGTCTCGCATGTAAAATAGGCTATCGGTTGAAGAGCGGCTATCTTTAGCAAAGATGAGAAGTGTTTTTTCTTTATGTTTATATTTATATATCCTGTAATCAACAAAATATTCATCATGATGAACGCCAATAAAAAGCGCCACCCCAATAATGTTACGGCATCGACGTCTGATGTTATTTTCTTTGTAAATAAATAACTAAGGCCAAAAAGGATTTCGCATGACACAGCACATACGCATCCAATAATAGTCTTTTTTTGTATCTCGGTCATTCCAGATCTTCCAGATCGAGCGCTACCGCTTTTCTGCGCCCTGCCCGTCGCCCACTATGCTTGGGTTACTTGTCAGGAATCATCCAGATCCAGCCCCTGTGGGAGGCGGGAGGCTACTTCCCTTGCCGACGCCTCCGGGTAACCGTTTCGCCGCCCACGCCCCAGTTGTCCGTATCCACCTCGTCGATGACGACGACCGTGGTGGCCGGATTTTTCCCCAAGACGCGCACGAGCAGTTCCGTCGCCCCCTTGATGAGTTCCGCTTTCTGCTCGGCGGTCGGCGTGCCGTTTTCCCTCGTCACCCTGATATTGACGTAAGGCATGAGGCGGCCTCCTATTTCTTCATATCCCAGAGCGTGCCGATAAAATCGGTGAGCGCCTGCCGGTTGATGCCCGCGGGCGGATAAGGGAGCTTTTCCTTGGGCCGTGGGAGCTCCACGCCGCCGTTTTTGGGATCGCCGTTCAACAGGCGGAAGGATTCCAGCGCCCGGGCCTCAAAGGCCGTCAGCAGGGGGATATTGTCCTCAAGCGGCATATCGGAGGGCGCGGGAAGGGGCTCGCGGTACTCGACGATGAGCTTGGCCTTGTAGAACCAGAGTATAAAGGTAAAGCGGCGAACAAGGCTGCCGTTCTCCCACAGTGCCGGTTCGTCGGAAGCCCACGGGTCATCCTTCGCGTCCAAAACATAGGTGTCCGCGAATCCGGAAAAACCGTCGATATCCTGCTTCTTGTGCCTGATCGCGGGGAAACCGAGATCCGGTTCCACAGGCCACGTCTCGTCGTTCTGGGAAACCGCCAGAAGCGCTACAAAATGCGCCGGAGCAGCCTGCGGGCCCTCATGGTTGTACAGGGCATACACGGCCTGTACCGATGTCGCCTGGAGCATACTGTTCTGCACCGAAGGCGAAAGATCCACGCGCCGGGCGTCGACGGAGGCAAAATCGGCGGCGGGCTTCACGGCCACGGCGGGACGGGCGGGCGATACCAGCATACCGTCGGCCACGCCCCGGATAAGCCCGCTTTTGGCGTTCATGCCGACAAAGGCCGCCAACGCGATGACCAAAATGGGAATGATGATTTTGAACATCTGCTGTCTCCACTCAGAAATGCCGAAGCGGATCACGCCGCTTCGCCGTCAGGCAAGCCGCCTGTTTCCAAACGCCGCATAGGGCCCCGCCGGTGCGGTATTGCCACTCACGCCCCAAAAGCGTCAGGGGAAGGCGTCGCGGGACACACGGGAGCAAGCCTCTCCGCCGTTCGGAAAGGCTCTTCCCTCTGCTGCCTTACCACTTCACGCCCGGTTCCTCGTGGAACGCGGCGCGATGGCGGGCGGCGAAATCCTCATAGGTAAACACATGCTCCTGCGTGCCCTGATGCTCGATGCAGTAGCTGGCGCACGTCGCGCCGAGCCGGGCGGAAGCGGGCACGTCAAGGCCGTGCAGGAGGCCCTTGAGCAGGCCGGAGCGGAACGAATCGCCCGCG
>NZ_JH114232.1:576433-585119 GCF_000224655.1 Bilophila sp. 4_1_30 | reverse complement strand
TGGGGTCGGCCACGGTTTTGGGCGCGGCGATGCCCACGCTCCCCCGCTCGCCGTTGTCGATGACCGAGCCCTGCTCGCCGAGCGTGGTGATCACGCCGCCGGTCAGGGCGCGCAGTTCGGCGCGGGTGCGCTGCGTGGCCTTGCTGATCATCTCCAGCTCATAGTCGTTGGTCACGAGCAGGGCCGAACCCGTGATGGCGTCGAGCAGATCGTCCCCGGAAAGCGCCGGGATCTGCTGGCCGGGATCGTAGATGTACCGGATGCCCTTTTCGCGGAACAAGCGGGGAAGCGCCTTCATGTCGTCGAGGTTGCCGGGGGATACGATGCCCCAGTCGGCGGAAGCGTCGGGATGCGGGAACGCGTACTCGCACGGGAATCCCATCGCGGCGGGGTGGAATCCATTGATCTGGTTGTTGTTCTTGTCGGTGATCAGCGTGCAGCTCGCGGTGAATTCGTCCTTCATGACGCGGACGCCTTCGAGCGAAATCCCCTTCGATTCGAGGAACGTGCCGTATTCGGAAAAATTCTTGCCCGCCGTGGCGAGGATAAGCGGCTTTTCGCCCATCAGCGCCAGCGTATAGGCGATGTTCCCCGCGCAGCCGCCGCGCTTTTCCACCAGCCCGTCGATGAGGAAGCTTACATTCAAAATATGCAGCTTGTCGGCTAGGATGTGGTCGGCGAATGCGCCGTTAAAGGACATGATACGGTCGAAAGCCAGCGAACCGGCGACATAAATGGACATCATTCCTCCGGATGTGTTGATTCGGTGATCCAAGCGAGAAAATCCGCATCCCCCCGGGCCACGGGCAGGGCTACGATGCAGGGGGTTTCATAACTGTGCAAGGCACGCACCCGGGCGGCCAGCGCTTCAAAACGATCGTCGTCCGTCTTGGCGATGAAGGGGATCTCTTCGGAACGGCAAAGCTCTCCCTTCCACGAGTATACCGAGCGGATCGGGGCCATGATGTTCACGCAGGCCGCAAGGCGGTTTTCCACCAGATCCCCGGCGATGCTTTCCGCCTCGTCCGCCGAAGCCGCCGTCATGTAGACGAGAAGCGCCATATTCCCTCCCTTCACAGTGCGTTGGGTCGAAACGATAGCCGTTTCGTACCGTTCTGGCAATCGAGCCGCCCAGCCCCAAGCACGGGCCTTTTTGAGAAAAAGGGCTTTTTTTGTTGTTTGGTTGAACAGAACAGGTTGACGCCCCCGGTGCGGGGGACTATCAAAAATATAGAGGTAACTGTTTTATAACCCTTTTCTCTGGAGGAGAGCCATGTCTGCCTATGGAAGCATTGTTTCCGATGTCATGGTCAAGGGCGGCACGCGGTGCAGGCTGGATACCGTTACCTACACTTCGCCCGAATTCGACGAACTGGAAACCCTCGTTGAAGTGTGCGAACCCCTTTGTGAAACCGAAGAGCCCACCATGCAGGCCCCTATGGAACAGGGCCCGGAGCCGGTCATTTTCGTTTCTCCCGAATTCGACGAAATCGAAACGCTTATGTAAGCATCCGGTGAGTGAACAGCGCTTCCGCATGGGCGGGAGATCTCTTCACTCACCGGCCCCGGCATCGGCCCCACTGCTTGGCTTTTCGGCCTCCCGATCTTATGGTTTGTTTCCGGCGTTCCGGGCGGAATATCCGTCCGGGACGCGTTGCCGCGCTCCACGGCGCGCCACCCCGAATGAAGGAAACGACCATGACAGACAAACAACGGGCTGCAAAAGTCCTTGAGCTGCTCGCCGAACGCTATCCCGATCTCGAAACCCATCTCATAGCCGAAAGCCCGTGGGAACTGCTCGTCGCCACGGTGCTCGCCGCCCAATGCACGGACAAGCGCGTGAACCAGGTCACGCCCGAACTCTTCCGCCGCTGGCCCGATCCGGCGGCCCTCGCCCAAGCCACCATCCCCGAGCTCGAGGAAGTCATCCACTCCGTCGGGTTCTATCACAGCAAGGCAAAACACCTCATCGCCGCCGCGCAGCTCGTCGTGAAGGAATTCAACGGCGAAACGCCCAACACCATGAAGGACCTCATCAAACTGCCCGGCGTGGCCCGCAAGACGGCCAACGTGGTCCTGTGGGGCGGATTCGGCATCAACGAGGGCCTTGCCGTGGACACGCACGTCAAGCGCATCTCCGGGCGCCTCGGGCTCACCAAGCATACCGATCCCGTGGACATCGAAAAGGATCTGGTCAAACTGTTCCCGCAATCCGAATGGGGCAAGGTCAACCACCGGATGGTCTGGTTCGGCCGCCATGTCTGTGATGCGCGGAAGCCCCTGTGCGACGAATGCGAGATGGCTCCGTTTTGCCCCAAAGTAGGCGTGGAGTAGAATCATTCCGGCAACCTATTGATTATCATGGCATCATTTTCTCCTCATCGTACCCTGAACGTATAGATTACGTTCCTGTGTCCGAGGGCCGCAGCAGAGTCCGGGACTGCGGGCCTTTTCAGGAAGCGGTCGGTACAACCTGCCCGGAGGAAGAGGAGAAACGCCATGAAACGTCTCATCGTCGCTCTTGCGCTCGTCGCTTCGCTCGGCATGGCCGGGCATGCTCTTGCCATGGACAAGAAGATCAACATTTTCAACGGTGCTCAGTATGATATTTATACGCTGTACCTCTCTCCCACCAATGCCAACGACTGGGAAGAAAACCTGCTGAAGCAGGAAACCCTCCCCAACGGCGACAAGGTGGACGTTGAAGTCAGCCGTACCGAAAAGGCCGAAGCCTGGGACGTCAAAGTCACCAACAAGGCCGGCGAAACCATGACGTGGATCGGCGTGCCTCTGAACAAGGCCGGCCAGATCACCCTGCTCCCCGACGGGAAGTATGAAGCCCGTTAACGGGGTTGGGATAGAATAATTGGGGAGGGGGGAGGGAACCTTTCTGAAGAAAGGTTCCCTCCCCCCTCCCCAAACCCCACCCCTCTCCCACCCAAGACTTTCGGCCTTATCGAATCCCTTCTGTCGGCTTTCCCGTGCGGGTACAGGCTGAACCTGTAAATTGCATCAGTATCTGGTGCGCTCCCTTCAAGAGACATGGCGAGAATCAATCGCCATTTTTTTGTCGGGAAAACAGGAGAAGGACGGCTGCCTTCAGGTACAAAAAAGCGGCTCCATATCCGGCTTGTACCGGACATGGGGCCGCTTCATCATGTTTTGAAGGGAACCGAGAGCTTCATGCCGTCAGACGGCGAAACGAGGCGGGCGGTCTCTTTGACGCCTTCTTCTAACGTTCCCGGACGCACTCGGGACGGAGCACATCGCGGACGCGCAATTCGAAATCGGTCAGCGTACAGTTCTTGCCGTCCTCATACGGGCCGCACCACGGCACCTCAATATCCTGCCTCAAGACCTCGCCCTTCATGGCGGGATCGTGCAGCGTATCCAGCGACTGCCCGATCATCCGGGCCCGGAGCTGATAGACGTCGTTTTGCAGCCACAGCGTCAGCACCAGCGCGCTTGCCGGGGGAATTTCATCGGGCGCATAGCCGGGGAGCTGCCAATGCAGGCCGAGCATACCGCCGATGTTCGCAATATTCGTATCGTGCCCAACGAACACCACAACCTTCGCCTTGTTGACGGCGGGATCGGCATACCGGCCCGTAAGCGCGTTCGCCATATCCAGCAGCAATTCGCTGCCGCGCCCGGCGGCAACGGAAGGCGCGCGGTTCACGGCGTCGAAGACCGTGCTGTGCACCGGGAGCAGGCGTTGCAGCGCCCCCTTGTCCACGGCTCCCCATCCGGCGGGATGATCCCACTGGCCATACTCCAGCAGCATGATTTCCGCCGCGCTTGAAGCCGTCCCCAGCTTGCCGTCGAGGTGGACCGTGCGGTTGTCCTTGGCAAGCGTCAGGCGCGTGGGCACGTCCGCTACCGTACACCCTTCGGGCAGTTGATGCTTGCGGCAAAATTCGGGAGACGCGGGGCCAAGGATGGCCGCCAATTCACCTATGGGGCCCGAGAGCGACTGCTCAAGCCCCTCAATCGCGCCGACGGGAATTTCCTTGCGAACAACGGAGGGATCGAGCGCGCAATATCCGGCCTCCAACGGATGGAACAGCGGATCGGGATGGTCCGTCTCGTTCACGATAGGCTTGAACCCGCACCCCGGAGCCAGCCCCTCGAGCACGGCCTCTCCCGTGACCCGCGTACGCTGATCCCGATCGGCACGGACGGCTATCGTCCCGGCCTCCGGGCAACCTTTTGAGGGCAGTAAACCGGCCTCGCGTAAAAATGCCGCCTCCTGTTCCCACATCGCGGTGACCAGCTTGGCCCCGCGCGGGGTCAGCTCGCCGCGCTTCACGGGCCACTCGGGCCAGTCCTTGCGGCTCCAGCTCCCAAGCGTTTCGGAAGATTGCGTGGGCGAGCGGACCCCATGCCGCGACAACACCACCATCTTCAAAAGTTTTGCATCACCGCCACCCTGCTCCGCCGCTCCGCCCTCCGGCGCGGTTGCGGCAAGCAACGCGCACAGCGCCAATATGGACAGTCCCCATTTCATGGTTATCCTCCTTTTTCAGGGCAGGCTACGCGTATTTCCAGTCTGTAACCACCCCATGATAACCCGCATCCTTCCGCCGAACGGAGGCCATCCCTCCGAGGCCCGCCTCTTTTCCAAGGAGTCCACGCTATGACGAAACGGTTCATTCCGGTATTGGCCGCCTGTCTCTTCCTCATGGTGGGCACGGCGCAGGCCGCCACCTCCCTTGCATTCCCCCCTCCCGATACCAAGGGGGGAAAGCCGCTCATGCAAACGCTCAGCGGACGGGCGACAAACCGCTCGTTCACCGCCAAGCCGCTTTCCGACAAACTGCTCGGCGATTTGCTCTGGGCCGCGTACGGCGTGAACCGCCCCAACGGAAAACGGACCATCCCCACAGCCCAGAATCGGCAGGATCTTGAAATCTACGTCCTCCGCAGCGACGGAGCATGGCTCTACGACGCCCCGAAACACAGCCTCGAACAGGTCAGCTCCTCCGACCTGCGCAACTTCCTCGCCGGGCAGGGCTTTGTCCGCGAAGCCCCGGTAGGGCTGGTTTACGTCACCGACACCCAGAAAAACAGCAAAGAGCTTTTCGCGGCCATGCATACGGGTTCCGCCTACCAGAACGTGGGCTTGTTCTGCGCCTCCGTGGGGTTGCACAACGTCGTCCGCGCTTCCTACGACGCCGAAGGCCTCGCTTCCGCCCTCGGCCTCCCCAAATCCAAGCATATCCTGATTTCCCAAAGCATCGGATGGGGCGAATAGAAAAAAACATCCCATAATGAACGGCAAAGAAAAGAGCCTGAACGAAACACCGTTCAGGCTCTTTTTTCAAGATCCCCCGCTTCCCCCCGGAAGGGGCTCCCTCCGCGCGGCCTCCCCGCCAATCAGAAATCTTGGGAAGGTGAAGGATGGGGTTTCTTCCCGTTTCCCTCATTTTCCTCTGTCCCGTCCGCCTTCCTTTCTCTCACCTCGCCGCTCTTTCCCGTACGCTGATCGCACTCCTCGTTGACGACCTGTACCCATGTGTCGAGCCCGGCCTGAATATGATCGGGAATACGGAACGGCCCGGGCGCGGGCTCGTCGATCAGCACCTTGATACGCGCGGCGAGATCCTCGGCGTCGCCGGGATCGGGGGTGACGTGCTCCTGCGGCAGAAACACGCTGGAACCGTTGGCGGTTGTGGACAACACCTTGAGCCCGCAGGCCAACGCCTCAAGCACCGCGTTGGAACAGGCGTCATAAAACGAAGGCAGGACGAACAGATCCATTGCCCGGTACAACGCGGGCATGTCCTCCACCTTGCCGAGAAAATGGATACGCCCGGCCACGCCGAGCTTTTTCGCAAGCCGCTGGTAGGGCTCGGAATCCCGCCCCCCGGCGATGAACAGATGCACAGTCTCGGGAAGCATCGCCACGGAACGGATAAGGATCCCCGTGCCCTTGAGGGCGAAATTGCTGGTCGCGGTGGCGATGGCGACATGATTGTTGTCGATGTTCAGGGCGATGCGCGAAAACAGCTTCTGCTCGGGCGTCGGCGGCGTGAAGCGGGAAAGATCCGGCAGATTGTAGATGACCTCCGGCACGGGGATGCCGGGATACGCCTTTTGCGTCCAGTGGCGCACCGCGTCGGACACGCAGATGATCCGGCAGCCGCTGCGGTACTGGTGGTTGTCGATGATCCGGGTCAGCCAGTTGGAGGGCAGCAGGCGACGGCGCAGGTGCTTGAACCAACGGGAAAAACCGGCGGGCCATGCCTTCTCGGAAAGCTCCCAGAAGGTTTTCTGCGGGCCGCCGCCCACGCGCATCATGTCCTGATTCCACGTCTTGCCGAGGCTGATAACCAGATCGTAGTTGCCGCGCTTGCGCACCTGCTCGGCCCGGATAAGAAACCAGAGCATCTTGATGAACTTCAATCCGCCGGGGCGTCCGACGATATGCGTCCGCACGCCGACCGGCGGCAGACACTCGGAACGGGCGCAGATGAATTCCACCTCGTGTTCGCTGTTGCGGGTTTCCGCCAGCGCTTCGGCAAGGCGGAAGGCAAACTGTTCGACGCCTCCGTAACGGCTGAGACGGGGCAGGATGAGGGCGATTCGTGCCATGATGTTCTGAGCGCGAGGGCGCGGGAAAAAGGGTTGGCGGGACCGTCCCGTTGTACCCTTCAAGCCGGGAAAAGCAAAGGGAGCGCACAAGGTTTTCATGCCGCCCCCGCTGGGGCCGAGAATCAGCCTTTCCTTCCGGTTTTCCCTGCCTTATACTACCGGGCATGTTCGATCTTACACTCCCCGCGCGCACGCCGCTGCCGCAACCGCCGTTCTTGCCCACCACCCGCGCCGAAATGGACGCCATCGGGTGGGATTCCCTTGATATACTTCTTGTCACGGGCGACGCCTACGTGGATCATCCTTCCTTCGGCGTGCCCCTGCTCGGCCGCTGGCTGGTCGGACACGGCTACCGCGTGGGCATCGTGGCCCAGCCGCGCTGGAAGGACGAGGGGCAGGGCATCGCCGACCTCGCCCGCATGGGCCGCCCCCGCCTGTTCACCGGGGTGAGCGCCGGGGCGCTGGATTCCATGCTGGCGCACTACACGGCGTTCCGCAAAAAACGCCACGATGACGCCTACACGCCCGGCGGCGAAGCCGGATCGCGCCCCAACCGCGCCGTCATCGTCTACGCGGGGCTGATCCGCAAGGCATTCCCCGGCCTGCCCCTGCTCGCCGGAGGCATCGAAGCCTCGCTCCGCCGCATCACCCATTACGATTTTTGGGCCGACAGCCTGCGCCGTTCCATCTTGTTCGACGCCCGGCTGGACATCCTTTCCTGCGGCATGGGCGAGCGCGCCCTCCTCGACGTCGCCCGGCGGCTCGACGCCGTGGCCGAACTCGTGGGCGATCTGTCCGTGCTGGAGCCCGTGGATGGGGAGCTGTGGCCGGACCTCTGGGCCGGGATTCCCGGTACGGCGCGGCTCGTCAAAACAGCCTCCATCCCCTCCGGTGCCGAGGAGCTGGACGGCCTTGAGCTTGTCCGCCTGCCCTCGCACGACGAGATGCTTGCCGTGCCCCGCGCCTATCTGGACGGGACCGTCCGGCTTGAGCGCGAGACCCACCAGTCCCGCCGCATCCTCGCGCAGCCCAACGGCGACCGCACGGTCCTCCTCATGCCTCCCGCCGCGCCCCTGACCACCGAAGAACTGGACGGCCTGTACGCCCTGCCGTTCTCGCGGCGTCCGCATCCTTCCTACAAGGAACCGATCCCGGCGGTGGAAATGATCGCCACGAGCATCACCACCCATCGCGGCTGCGGGGGCGGGTGCTCGTTCTGCTCGCTGGCCCTCCATCAGGGCCGCCGCATCGCCTCCCGTTCCGAAGCGTCCATCCTCGACGAGGCAAAACGCATTGCCGCCATGCCGCGCGGCGGTTCCATTTCCGACGTGGGCGGCCCGAGCGCGAATATGTGGGGCGCGGCCTGCCGCCTCGATCCTTCCAAGTGCCGACGCGACAGCTGCATGTATCCGTCCATCTGCAAAGGCTTTTCCGTGGATCAGCGCGCCTGCATCGATCTCCTCCGCGACGTGCAGGCCACGCCCGGCGTGAAGCATGTCCGGGTTGCCAGCGGCGTGCGCTTCGATCTCGCGCTCAAGGATGCCACCGCGCTTGCGGCCTATACCGGCGAGTTCACCGGCGGGCAGCTCAAAATCGCGCCCGAGCATTGCGTGCCCGATGTCCTCGACCTCATGCGCAAGCCCGGCATGAAGCCCTTTGAAGCCTTCCTCGAAGCCTTTGTCCGTTACTCCGAAGCCCACGGCAAGGAACAGTACGTCATCCCCTACCTCATGAGCGCCTTTCCCGGCTGTACCGACGCGCACATGCGCCAGCTCGGGGACTGGCTCGCGGCCCGCAACTGGTCGCCCCGTCAGGTACAGTGCTTCATCCCCACGCCGGGCACGGTGGCGACGGCCATGTATTACGCCCGCTGCACCCCGGACGGTGCGCCCATTTATGTGGCCCGGACGGATGAGGAGCGCCGCCGCCAGCATGAGATCCTGCTCGGCAGGCCCTCCGGCCAGCGCCCCCGCACGCAGGGGCAGGGACAGGGCAACAGGAAAGCTTTTGTGGAGAGGGGCAGGAGGAAGATGGAGAAGTAAGATTGGGGAGGGGGAGGAGAACCTTTCTGGAGAAAGGTTTCTCCTCCCCC
>NZ_JH114232.1:572360-576294 GCF_000224655.1 Bilophila sp. 4_1_30 | reverse complement strand
TTCTCTCCCAAGACTTTTGACCTTATCGAATCCCTGTTCTCAGCGTTCCCTGTTGCTCTTTTTAGAGGTTCCAATATCTTCCATTCCATTGCTGACGAAGCAATATTGCCATAAACGAATCTTTTTTGCTCGGAAAAGCCGACATGAGGGATTCGATAAAGCCGAAAAGTTTTTGAAGAGGGAGGGATGGGGGTTTGGGGAAGGGAGGGGGAAACTTTTTTAAAAGCTTCCCCCTCCCTTCCCCAAGTCCCCCGCACAACCATGACCACAACACGCTCTCCGCTCCCCGCCATTGTGCTGGCCGCTGGGTTCTCCCGGCGCATGGGCCGCTGCAAGCTGACCCTGACGCTCGACGGGGAACCGCTTGTCCGCCGGGCCGTCCGCGCTGCGCTGGACGCCGGGCTAGCCCCCGTGCTCGTCACCGTGCGGCCCGACGCCTCCCCGGAATTGCTCAAGGCCGTCTCCGGCTTCGATGCCCGCATGGAGATCGTCCCCGCTCCCGACGCTCACCTCGGACAGGCCGAATCCCTCAAGGCCGGTATCCGGCGGCTTGTTGCACGCTTTGCCTGCCCTCCTCCGGGCGTCGTCGTCCTCCTTGGGGATCAGCCGCTGGTCGGGGCGGAACTGGTACGGGAACTGGCGGCGTTTTACCTGCAAAAACCGGAATGCGCGGCGGCTCCGGCGTGCGACGGCGTCCGGGGCAACCCGGTGATCCTGCCCTCCGGGGCATTCCGCGAAACGCTCCTCCTGAGCGGCGACAAGGGCGCTCGGGGCATTCTCGCCGCATTCGGCTTGCGCCTCATGCCTACCAATGATACGGCAGCAATAACAGATGTTGATACGTGGGAGGCTTACGAAAGCCTGTCCCGTGCAAAGCCTTTGTAAGGAAGCCTCCATGTCCCAGTCAGCAAGCGAACACGCAGTCCATTTCGTCACGCCTCCCCTCCGGAGCGGCAGACCCTACGAAAATCCGGCCCTTCCCGAGCTTCCCAACCTGTGGAGCCTCGATCATCCGGATACCGCCCCGATTCCCGACGAGGCGGCCTGCCGTGCCCTATGGACGCGCTACGCCATGTTTTCCCATATCGAACGGCACAGCGAATGCGTGGCCGGCATGGCCGAAGCGCTGGCCCGGAGGGCCGTGGAAACGGGCGCGACCAGACACCCAGAGCTTGTGGCCCTGTCCCTCGCGGCGGGGTTGCTGCACGACATCGCCAAGTCCTATACCGTGCAGTTCGGCGGCAGCCATGCCCAGATCGGCGCGTCATGGGTGGTCGATTCCACAGGCAACCACAAGGTGGCCCAAGCCGTCTACCACCATGTCGAATGGCCCTGGCCGTTGCCGGAAGATCTCGTACATCCGATTTTTTTCGTCATTTATGCGGACAAGCGGGCCCGCCACGACGAAATGGTATCGCTCGACGAGCGCTATGAAGATCTGCTTGTCCGCTATGGAAAAAGCGAACACTCCCGCGCCGCCATCCATCGCGGCTGGGAACATTCCAAAACCATTGAGCGCGTCCTTTCGGCGCAACTGGAGTTTCCTCTCCATGAAAGTACTGTTGTTGGCGGGCGGCTGGTCTCCCGAGCGTGAAGTTTCCCTGAAGGGCGGCGAACAGATCGCCGCCGCCCTCAAGGAACGCGGGCACAGCGTAACGCTCTGCGATCCGGCCAAGGATTTCGAACGGCTTATGGACATGGCCCGCGAACATGACGCGGCCTTCATCAACCTGCACGGCGCACCCGGCGAAGACGGCCTCGTACAGGCCATCCTCGATCGCGTGAACTGCCCGTATCAGGGGGCCGGCCCCGCCGGTTCCTTCCTCGCCCTGCACAAGGCGGCGGCACGGCAGATCTTCCGCGACGCGGGCCTGAAGATCCCCGACGGGGTGTTCCTGCCCCGCCATCCCGGACCGAACTGGAAGCCCGATCTGCAATACCCGATGTTCGTCAAGTCGAACACCGGCGGCTCGAGCCTGCACCTTTCCCGCGTCACCAACGAAGAGGAACTCTACACGGCCCTGAACTCCCTGTTCTCAATGGGAGAGGAAGCCATTGTGGAAACCGCCGTCATCGGCCGTGAAGTGACCTGCGGCGTGCTCGGCGAAGAGGCGCTCGCGCCCATCCTCGTCGTTTCCAAGGGCAACTACTTCGATTACCACAACAAGTACGCGCCCGACGGCGCACAGGAAATCTGTCCCGCGCCCATTGCCCCCGAGGAAACCGCCAAAGTGCAGGATGCAGCCCTCCGCGCCCACCACGCGCTCGGGCTCAAGGGCTACAGCCGCGCCGACTTCATCCTTCAGGATGACGGCACCCTGTATATCCTTGAAGTCAACACCACGCCGGGCATGACCTCCACCAGCCTCGTTCCCCGTGAAGCCGCCGTCAAAGGCATGTCCTTCGCGGATCTCGTCGAACGCCTGCTCGAACTCGCTCTGGAACGATAGGGCGGAAAAGGACTTCTGCGAGGGAAGAAGGAACCTTTCCAGAAAAGGGCTCCCCTTCCCTCGCCGTCTTTCAAACCAAGGATACCTCACAGTGAAACGCAGCGTGCTCCGCGCCCTGTTGAGCGGCGCATACGGTTTGGCATGGCTGGCGGCCCGTCCAGTCCTGTGCCGCCATAAGCGCCTTCAAGAAAGCTTCCCGCAGCGTCTGGTTCCTGACGGATGGCCCGGCCCGGCGCTGGGCATGGAAACGGGCGACGAAGGCGCAAGCCCCCGTACAAAAGTGGACATCTGGCTTCAAGCGGCATCCGGCGGCGAAGCCTATCTCGTCTGGGAACTCCTCACCCATCTTGCCGTATTGTGCGAAAAGCGGGGCACTCCTGAACCTCTGTATGTGCTCGCCACCACGTGGACACGGCAAGGGCTCGACATTTTGCAGGATATGTCGGGAAAACTTCATGAGAAGCACCCGTGGCTGTCCGTCCGTTCGGCGTTTTTCCCGCTGGACGCGCCAAAACTCATGGAGAAGGCGCTCGATCAGGTCCGCCCTCGTGTAGTTGGCCTGCTGGAAACCGAACTCTGGCCCGGCCTCATGCTGGCTTGCGAAAAACGTCATGTCCCCATGCTGATCCTCAACGGGCGCATGACGGACAAGAGCCTGCGCGGTTACCTCAAGCTTGAGGCCGTCATCCCCGGCTTTTGGGAATCCATTGCGCCCAAGCATGTTTGCGCCATCTCAAAAGCGGACGCCGGACGTTTCGCCCGGATCTTCGGCGGCGACAGAGTGGAGGCCGTGCCGAACATCAAATTCGACCGGGCCACCGCCACAGCCATACCCGCCGTGTCCGACCCTTTGCTCAAACTCCTGCCTCCGGAACTCCACGCCCGGCAGACCGTCCTGCTGGCCTCCGTCCGCGAACAGGAAGAACCCGCGCTCCTTTCCGTCATCCAGACATTGCGCGCGCACGACGCCCCCACCATCGTCCTCGCCCCCCGGCACATGTACCGCGTCAAACCGTGGCAGGCGCTCCTGAGCGGCGCGAAACTCCCTGCCGTCATGCGCTCGAAGCAAACAGAAACCATCCCTGCCGGGTCCATCGTCATATGGGACACGTTCGGGGAACTCGGCCAGCTTTACCAGCTTGCGGACGCCGTTTTCGTCGGCGGCAGCCTCGCACCCCTCGGCGGCCAGAATTTCCTCGAACCCTTGGCACTCGGCAGGATTCCCTGCTGCGGCCCTCATCTGGACAACTTCGCATGGGCGCTGGAACCTTCCGGCGAAGCCAAACAGGACTCCCTCGAAGCCCTCGGCCTTCTCCAAACCGGCGAAAACGCCAAGGCCGTCGCAGCACTGCTGCAACAGCAACTCGCCACTCCAACACCGCATGACGCCGTGCGGGAACGCTTCCAGCACTGGCTCGCACCCCGTCTCGGCGGCTCGGCCCGCTGCGCGCAGAGATTATTGGATGAAATGAGGTGAAAGAACG
>NZ_JH114232.1:568843-572134 GCF_000224655.1 Bilophila sp. 4_1_30 | reverse complement strand
AGCTTTTGCAAAAAGCTCCCTCCCCCCGGCCCCCTCCCGCAAAAACTTCGACGGATGGGGAGGAAACGCGAAAGGAATCCGTTCCGCTCACAGTTTGTAATCCTTTTCTCTTCCCTCCCAAAAACAAGGGCCTGAACAGGTATGTGTTCAGGCTCTTTTCATATCCACAGGGAAAACCGACAAGAGGGATTCGATAAAGTCAAAAGTCTTTGGAAAGGGAGGGATGGGGTTTGGGGAAGGGAGGGAAAAGCTTTTCTCCAGAAAAGTTTTCCCTCCCTTCCCCAATGCCTCTATGCTCTTTGCGCTAACTCAACTTCAACACCGTCATGCCGCCGATGAGCAACACCATGCCGAGCCATGCGCAGGGCTTGAGCCTCTGGCCGAGCAGAAGCCAGCCGCCAATGGACGTTCCGAGGATACCGAAACCGCCCCACATGGCGTAGGCCACCGCGAGATCCATGTCCCGCACGGCGAGCGAAAGCGAGTAAAAGGCCAGCCCGACCATGCCGAGCGAAGCGAACCCCATGAACTTGCGCCGGAACCCCTGCGATTTGGCAAGCAGCAGGTTGGCCACGATATCCAGCAGCGCGGCAACGATCACCGCCAACAACGAAAGCGAAAAGAACGAACTCATGACGCCACCCCCGCCTTGGCGGGACGCTGGGCGGGCCCGCCTTCGGATGTGCCGTGATGGATCAGCAGCGCCCCACCGAGAACCGCCAGCAGTGCGAAGAAGCGTTGCAGGTTCATAGCCTCACCGAGCAGGAACACGCTCACGAGGGTGATCATCGTAAGCCCGAGGCCTTCCCAGAACGCATAGGCGACGCCGATGGGGAGCCCGGTCGCGGCGAGGGCAAGGCAGTAGTATGAAAGCCCGATCAGCGCGAACATGGTCATGAGCCCCGCGTTGGGGCCGAGCAACCAGCCTTCGTGTTGGGACATCTTCATCACCGAGGTTCCGCCCACTTCGAAAACGATGGCACAGAACAAGAAAAACCAATGCTTCACATGCGATACAGAAGACATAGAAAACTCCGTCGTCTTGAGGCGCACACGCGCAAACAGAGCGCGGCGACGCCCGGATAACAAAAAGGGAAAAAACGAAGACGTGCGGAGGGAGACTTAGAGCAGGCTGATCCAAGTCCGTTCGGCTGAGGAGAGGCCGCATTGCAGCCAGCGGGGATAGAGAGCGGATGTCATCATAATAAAAAAAGATAAAACATATTGGCATGGAAGGCAAGGCGGCGTTCCCACGGACGATAAAACGCCCGTGTGCCGGAAACCGAATCTCCCGAGAAAGCGGGACAAGCGACACGGCGGAAAAAAGAGAAAACGAGAACCGACATTTCGAGCGCAACGGCGTGCGGACGTCCTCTTTTTTCCGCCGGAAAAGCTATTCGCCAACCCGCTTGGCGATCCATGAAGCGTGGTTCGGCGGGCCCGCCCCGAGCCCCGGCGCGTACCCGTGGCGCAGGCAATGGTTCAGAAACTTCTGGGCGTGCACGATGGCCTCCCGAATCCCGAGACCAAGCCCCAGATAGGTCGCAATGGCGGCGGACAACGTGCAACCCGTGCCGTGGTTGTTCGAGGTCTTCACTCCGGGCTGCTTCAACGCGATGAGCGGTTCGTCCGGCAGAGCCAGCCAATCCGTGAATTCGGCGTCGGAGGCCGAGCCGAAATGCCCCCCCTTGATGAGGACGGCCTTGGGGCCCATATCGAGGAGCTTGCGCGCGGCGACGTCTATGTCCTTTTCGGAGTCGATCTTCATGTCCGCGAGCAGTTCCGCTTCGGGACGGTTGGGCGTCAGGAGATCGGCCTTGGGCAGAATATGCCAGCGCAAGGCATTGACCGCATCCTCGCGGAGGAGCCGCTGCCCGCTCTGGCTTACGCAGACGGGATCAACCACAAGCGGGAACTCGCGCCCCTGCAATCCGGCTTCGACCGCCTCAATGATTTCAGCGGAGAACAGCATACCGGTCTTGGCCGCGGCGATGGGGAAGCCTTCCCGGACCGTTTTGAGCTGAAGCCCCACAAAGCCCGGTTCCGGGGCATGGATACCCGCGACGCCCACGCCGTTCTGCGCGGTCAGGGCGGTAATGACGCTCATCCCGAACCCGCCGATAACAGTGATGGTTTTGAGGTCGGCCTGAATGCCCGCGCCGCCGCCGGAGTCGGAACCGGCGATGGTGAGGATACATGGAGGAGTAGGCATGGCAAACGCTCCTTTGATGGTGCGATTATCTGTAGAGATCCTTCCCGTCGGGAAACACGGGGCCACCATACCTTCCCTCACCCCGGCGAACAAGCCCCATCCGGTTATTGTTCCGGGTCAGGGCCAAGCCGAACATGACGAGCGTTTCGGAAAGCGGACGCCCGATCAGGAAGGGAAGGCAGCCTTCCGGGATGTTGCCGCGCTCCACGCACAGTTGGCGGAACGAAATATCGTAGCGCACCGTTTCCAGCAGGGCTTCGGTAGCTTCCTTTTCGGCGGGCGTGCCGGGGTTGATCGGCGGCATGACCAGCTTCGCCAGCGGCGCGATACGCGAATAGGCGCACATTTCCTCATAGGCGGGGAACAGGCCGAGCCATTCCTCCGGCGCGCCCACGGCCCGCATCACGTCCGCGCGGGAGGCGCGGTCATGGGCGTACAGATCGGCGATGCCCCGCGTGTCGGAACAGTCCAGCGCACGGCACTGGGAAGGGCGGCGGTCATAAATCGCGCATCCGGCGTCCCGGCCCGGCAGGGCATCCGGCATCCGAACGAGAAAACGGCATTCCCAATCCGTCCGGCCCTTGCCCGGGGCAAGCTTCACACATTCGCCCTCAAGAGGCGTCAGGGTGCCGATCACATCGTCGCGGACCAGTTCGCCAGTACGCAACGTAACCAGATCGGCCATGCCGAACGGAACGGTTCCCTTAGCCGGAGCATCAAGGCGATCGAGCAGGGACAAGTCGTCCCTATGCAGCACCGGCCCCCCGAGGCGGCAACATTGGCCGCAGCGTTTACAGGATGACATCAGAATCCTTCCTTGTTGAACATCTCCCCCGATGGTACGGGACTCCGCCCCCGGCGGCAAGCGCAAGTTCCTTTTGAGGCGGTACAGCGGCGTTGGAGGAGGGATATATTTCAAAGCAACAGCACTCTATTCCCCTCCCAAAAGAAAACGGCCCATCCTCACCTCGGATGGAACCGTCCTCTTTTATCCTAACCTCAACCAATCCCCCTTCAATCCACAGAGAAAACCGACAAGAGGGATTCGATAAGGTCAAAAGTCTTGGGAGTGGAGGGGG
>NZ_JH114232.1:532484-568074 GCF_000224655.1 Bilophila sp. 4_1_30 | reverse complement strand
AATCTTATCCCCCTACTCGTCCACACGCAACTCGTCACCGTGCCTGCCGTACCAGCAGACGTCACGCCAGACGCGGGGCGAGGTGTCGCCTTCGGTGCTGATGAGCATGACGCGGGAATCTGGGCCGAGCCCGAGGGATTCACGGAGCGGCGCGAGGGCGGGATTGCGCATGATGTGATCGAGCGCGCCGAGCGGTGCCGCGCCGGACTCGCCGGAGACGAGGGGGGTGTCGCCGCCACGTGCGGCGGCGTAGAGGCGCATCCCATTGGCGGCTACATAATCGGGGCAGGAAACATAGGCCGAGGCATAGTCGCGCAGGATGGGCCACCCCACGGTGCAGGGCTCGCCGCAGGCCAGCCCCGCCATCAGCGTGGAAAGATCGCCCGTGACATTATGCGGCTGACCATCCCCGGCAAGGGCGGAACGGTAAATGCAGTCGGCAGCGTGCGGCTCCACAATGATCGTCGTGGGGAGGGCATCGCCAAGTTCCGACGCCATGTAGCCGAGCACGCCGGACGCGAAGGAGCCGACTCCCGCCTGAAGGAAAAGATGCGTCGGAGGCTCAAGCTCTTCGGCGCGCCACTGGGCCAGCGCCTCCACGGCAAGCGCGGCATAGCCTTGGATGATCCATGTAGGGATGTCCTCATAGCCGTCCCACGCCGTGTCCTGCACCATGATCCAGCCGTTTTCGCAAGCCATCTTCCACGCGAGGCGCACCGCGTCGTCGTAATTGAGATCCGTGATGCCGGCTTCCGCGCCGTGGCTGCGGATATTCTCCAGCCGCGTCGGATCGGACCCCTTGGGCATGTAGATGACGGCCTTCTTGCCGAGCTGCTGCGCCGTCCACGCTACCGCCCTGCCGTGGTTGCCGTCCGTGGCGGATACGAAGGTAATGGGCCCGAGCCGCTCGCTCACGGCGGGGGAACAGAGATCGGCGGGCGTCAGATCGTCAATGGATTTTCCGAGCCGTTCCGCAAGGTAACGGCCCATCGCATAGGAAGCGCCAAGCACCTTGAAGGCATTGAGCCCGAAACGTTTCGATTCGTCCTTGGCCCGGATGTTCCCGAGGCCGAGCGTGGAGGCCAGATACGGCAGAGGGACGAGAGGCGTGGGCGCGTACTGCGCGAAACCGGCATGGAAACGCCGGGCGCGCCGGGCCTCGGCGGCATTCAGTATATCCAGGGAAGCGCCTGAGCCGGGACGCAGACGCTGTGCATTGATGTGGTAAAGCATGTTGTCCATTGCGAACCTCCTGATGCGGCGGCAGAGTGAGCGGGAAAAATCCGGGCACATCCCGGGATGATCCTTAACCCAAAGCAAGGATGGGGCCAACTTGGCCTTTTGCTATCACACCCATTTTCAAGCGGATCTTTCAGCATTCTCAGGCAGCGCCATTCCCGAAATGAGAATTATCCCGGATTGCGAACGCTTTTTTCTCATTACGAGAACAACATACCCTGCCGTTCCGCATGGGCGCAAAAAAACGCAGGCTCCGCGAACGAAGCCTGCGCCATATGAAGCCTTTTCAGGCTACCGGGCCTTATGCGGGAGGGAAACGTCCCCCCCTATCCGCCGCTAGTCGAGCGCCGGGGCCGTCTTCGGGTCCATCATGCTGAGATCCAGCGGGTAGAAGACCACCACGGTCTTGCGGTTCTGGAGGCCGAGCGCGCCGGGGTGCGTGTTCAGGCAGACCACGAGGTCCTTGGTGCCGTCGTTGTTCGGGTCAGCCAGCGCGAAGTCCACAACAGAGCCCTTGATGCGGCGGGTCTTCCACTGGAGGCCGAGGCCCACGCCGTCCCAGTACAGGGATTCGATTTCACCCTCGGGGAAGAAGCGGTAGTTCTCAAAGAACTGCGCGGACACCGAAATGGGCTTGTTGACCAGCAGCTCCCAAGAGCCATCCTGCTCCAGATCCGAAGGGATCATGCGCAACGGCACGAAATACTTGGACGGGATCAGGATGTTGTCTTTGCCCATGCCGGGCATCTGCGTCTGTTCGGCGATGCCGATGGCCGATCCGGAGAACTTCTCGTCCGTCTGGTTCAGCTGCGAACCTTTGTCCGAGAACACGCGGAGGCGTTCTTCATCGGTCAGCACCACAAGCTTTTCGGTTTCCTTGCCCGGCGTTCCGGGCAGCCATGCGAAGTTCAGGGCGTTCACGCCGCTCGGCAGATCCAGCTTCTTGCTCTGCACGAGGCTGTTGCCCTGCTTCATCATCTCATACACGCCGCCACGCGAGAAAATACGGGACGGGTCGCCCTTCTGGCCGATCAGCGTGGGCATGTAATCCGGAGGAATGCGAACCACATTCAGATAGTAGGGGAGGCGTTCCGCCACTTCGGTGAAGGTATTCCCCTTGAAGCTCAAGACCATAGAATACGGCTGCGTGTATTCTTCTTCGTAGGCCGTCAGGATGATCTCCTCAGCCCTGTCGCGGTTCAAATCGATGCTGCGGAGCGCAAGCGGCATCATGCGGGTGGGAATCTTGTATTCCCCAAGCTGCACGAGGCGCTCGTTCTGCCACTGGTACACGTAAAGGCGCTTTTCGCCGAGCACGACCACTTCGTTCTTGCCGTCGCCATTCACGTCGGCAACGATCATGCCCACGGACGCATAAGGAAGCGTCTGGCTGCGGTAACGCGTGCCGTCGCTGCCCTGATAGCGGAACTGCGGGTTCAGGTAGACCTGACTCTGCGTGGCGTCCTTCTGGACAAAGTTGGGGTTCGCCTGCCCGGCACTTGCAGCCGGAGCCGCCGCAACGACGCCGGAACCGCCGCGTCCGAAGACTTCGGCGTTGATGCTGTCGGAAACGCCCTGAAGGCTGGCGATGAGGTCATTGACACGGGTTTTCGCGCCCTTGCGCCATTCCTTGCCCGCCTTGTCACGGACACGGACGTCAAGGCTGGCGTTGTCGCCCATGACCGTCACGTCGCCCCAGATGACATAGTCGGCACCGGTGGCGGAAAGGGCCTTGGCGGCGCTTCCCGCGTCGCTCACGGCCCCGGCCTTGGCGAGCGCGGCGTCGGCAACGGGCTGGAAATGTCCCTGCCAGTACAGGCGGGAGTTCAGCATGGACGGGATGGCCTTTTCCAGATAGGTGAACCCGCTGGAACCGTTCACTTTAAAAGGCAGCACCGCGTAGCTGCGCACATCGGCGGCAAGGGCTTGCGCCACAAAAACCAGCATTGTACACAGCATCAGAGCCGTACGGAATATCAGATGCATTCGTAAACTCCTTGGAAGGATTCGCCGGTTCAGCCCGGTCGACTTTTTTTACCATACTATAGACTTCCCCGTCTCCGCAAGCGCAACGCCGGAAACGGAAAGCGCCAGAAACTCTTTATCGCGTTTTTTCTAAACAGGATAGTATGACCGACACCCCCGCCCTCCGCCGTTCTTTTCGCCTCGTCTGCAACCCGGGACAGATCCCGTCCGTCGAGGCGCTGCTTAGCGCACAAGGCTTCGTTTTCGAGCCGGAACCGTTTTCTCCGCTGGCAAGGCGGCTGCTCCAGGAGCCGTTCCCGCTCGGCCGGAGCCTCGCCGCCTTCTGGGGGTACATCTACATTCAGGACCGTTCATCCATGCTCCCGCCGCTGGCCCTCGCGCCCGGCGAAGGGGCCCGCGTGCTCGATATGTGCGCCAGCCCCGGCAGCAAGACGGGCCTGCTCGCGCAGCTTGTGGGCCGCGAGGGGCTGGTGCTCGGCAACGAACCGGCCCGCCCGCGCCTCGCGAACCTGCGCCGTAACCTCGCCGCGCTCAACCTCCTCCAAGCCGTGACCTGCTCATGGCCCGGCGAATCCCTGCCCCTGCCCGACGCCTCGTGGGACGCCGTCCTCCTCGATCCGCCCTGCTCCGGGTGGGGGACCACGGACAAGAACCCGCAGGCGATCAAGCGCTGGCAGGGCGACCGCCTCAAACCCATGCTGGATCTGCAGCGCAAGCTCCTGACGGAAGCGAGCCGCCTGCTGCGCCCCGGCGGAAAGCTCGTCTATTCAACCTGCACAACCAATGTGGACGAGAACGAGGGGCAAGTCCGTTTTGCCGTTGAAGAGCTCGGCCTTGAGCCTATCCCGCTGGAGCCATTCCCCGGCTTCGTTTTCGCCGCGCCGGAGCTCTCCGGCTGCGAAGGCACGCTCCGGGTGGACGAGGACGCCTCCAACGCGCAGGGCTTTTATATCGCCTTGCTGCGCAAACCCGGCGATTCCGCCGCCTTGCCCGGCCTCGCCCGGGGAACGGCGGCCTACCGCGCAATCCCTCCGGCCTTCCTTGCGGAGTTCGGGCTGTCGCCCGCCCTGCTCCCTCCCGGCGATCTGGCGGTGTTCGAGGATTCCCTCCACTTCCTGCCCGCCCCGGCGCTGGCGCATCTGCCCGCCGCCGTGCGCTGGCAGGGCATGGCTCTCGGCAAGGCGTCGGCACAGGGCCTCATCCCATCGGCGCGGCTCCGGGCTTTGCTTGATCCCGAACCTCAGCGCATTCCCCGCCTCGACGTCGACGACGTGCCCGTCCTCGAACGCCTGCTGCAAGGCGGAAGCCTTGATACGGGGTTGCCCGGCAAAGAGGCGTCCCTGTTCTGGCGCGGGCTTCCCCTCGGGCGTCTCCGACTCAAGGCCGGGCGCGCCGTGTGGAGCGACCGGTAAAAGCATATTTCAGGAATAGTAGTGTGTTGGGAAGGGGGAGGAGAAACTTTCTGGAGAAAGTTTCTCCTCCCCCTTCCCAAACCCTTCTCTTCAAAGACGTTCGTGTTTATTGAATCCCTGTTCGCGGCATTCCGTTTTCAATGCCCCTCCCCGCATCGCGGCTTCTCGTGTTTCCCGGCCTTGCAAAAAACCTGCGGGGTCCGCTAGTATGGGGCCTCAAGGAGTGCCCCATGCTGATAGAAATACGCCGCTTCGCAACGCTGCCCCCACACACGCCCGAAAACGACAGGCTGGACGTGGCCGAAGGAACCACGGCGGGCGAAGCCATGCACATCCTCAACATCCGATCCGCGGAAACCCTGATCCTCGTCAACGGGGTCCATGCCGGGCCGGATCGCATCCTGAACGACGGCGACAGGCTCGCCTTCGTCCCCGCCGCGGAGGCGGCCAACTCATGAATACCCCTTTGTCCTACTCCGTCACCCGCTGGAAAGACGGCGGGTGGCAGCACATCGACGACGCGGTCAGCCCAGAAGAACCCGTATACGTTTCGTGGTCCGGAAGCAGCTGCCGCCTGTGGGCGTGGCCCGACGACCTCGAACCGCTGTGTATCGGGCACGTCCTGCTCGATCGCCGGCATCTCGGCCCTGAAGCCGGCCCTTCGCCGTTCCGCATGTCCGGAAGCGTGCGCGCCGTATCCGTCCCGCCCGGCATCGACGCGAAACACGCCTTTGCCGTGGAACTCAAGCGCATGGAGAAAAAGGGGCACGATGAAACGCCCTCCATCGTCATGACGCCCGACGCCATCGTCAAACACATGGACGCCTTCCTGACATTGGAAGGCTCCTGCCCCCTGCTCTGGGAATCCACGGGCTGTTTCCACCGCGCGGGCATGTTCGATCCCAATACCGGAGCCTTCCTCCGCCTCGCCGAGGACATCGGGCGGCACAACTGCCTCGACCGGCTCGCGGGCTGGGCCTGCCTCAACGGCATTGATCCGGCGGAAACCGTGCTGTTCGTCTCGGCCCGCATCACATCCAGCCTCTACGCCAAGGCACGCCGGGCGGGTTTCTCGTTCCTCATCAGCCGCAGCGCCGTTACCTCCACGCCCGTGGAAATGGCCCGGCAGCAAAACAGGCTCCATCCCGCCCATCCCGTGACCGTCGTCGGCTTCTGCCGTCCCCGCGAGGAACGGCTCACGGTCTTTGCCGGAGAAGGCAGGATCGCATGATCGGCGTAGTGCTGGCCGGAGGGCGCTCCACCCGGCTCGGGCAGGACAAGGTACGCCTGCGCTTGCCCGGCGACGGGCGGGACATGCTGGCCCGCACCGCCGATCTCCTCGCCGCGTGCACGGACGGCGTGGTCATCTCGTGCCGGGCTCCCGATGCGGGCGAAGAAACCCTAGCCCTGCCGGGCATCCGTTCCATCCCCGACGCGGAACCCGGCCTCGGGCCGCTCGGCGGGGTATGGTCCGCACTCCGGGAACTCCGGCAACCGATCCTCGTGCTCTCGTGCGATCTGCCGTTCATGGACGTGCCCACGCTGCGCCGCCTCATCGACGCCCGCGGCGCCCGCCCCCCCGAAGCGCTCATGACGACGTTCCAGCAAGCGGAAACGGGATTCATCGAAGCGCTCGTCTCCATCTATGAACCGGCCTGCCTGCCCCTTTTCGAAGTGGCCCGCGCCCGCAACCTCCGGCAGCTCAACCTCGTGATCCCCGAAAAGCTGCACTCACGCGTCGTCTATACCCGGGCCGAGGCCCTGCCCTTCTTCAACATCAATTTCCCGGGCGAACTTGAGCAGGCCAGACGCATGGCCGAGGCCGCACGTGAACAAAGGCACAGCACGGCTTGCCACGCCAGCGAGGAGGGGATACGGTGAAGGCTTCTCCCCACCGCGCCGCCCCTTGCGGCGCACAACCACCGGACAGTTCCATGAACGCAATCCCACCCTTCGCCCATCTGTGCGAACCCGCCGCTTCGCTGGAAGACGGCCACGGCAGGACCGTCCGCTACATCCGCCTCTCTGTTACCGACCGCTGCAACCTGCGCTGCACCTACTGCCGCAGCGGCATGGAGACGTTCATTCCCCACGAATCCGTCTTGCGCTATGAGGAGATGGAACAGCTTGTGGACATGGCGATGGACATGGGCGTGGAAAAAGTCCGGCTGACGGGCGGCGAGCCCTTCGCGCGCAAAGGATTCGCCGATTTCCTCGAACGCCTGCGGGCCGCGCACCCCGCCCTCGACATCCGCGTGACCACCAACGGGACGCTGATCGGCCCCCATATCCAAACATTGAAAGCCATAGGCCTGAACGCGGTGAACCTGTCCCTCGACACGTTCGACAGGGACAAGTTCGAACAGATCACGGGCCGCGATCTGTTCGGCAAGGTCCGGGAAAACATGGACGCCCTTCTCGACGCGGGCATCCCCTTCAAGCTCAACGCGGTCGCCATGCGCGGCTTCAACGACGACGAGCTGCCCGCCTTTGTCGACTACGCCATGCACCACCCCATCGACGTGCGGTTCATCGAATTCATGCCGATGGGCGAAGGCACGCGCTGGTCGGACAGCTGTTTCTGGTCGGCCCCGGATATCCTTGACGCCGTCAAGGGGCTCGTCGCCGTCGTCCCCGTGGAGCAGGAGCAGCGCAATGGAGGCCCCGCCCGGCTCTATACGCTTTCAGGCCCGGACGGCCCCGGCCTCGGGCGCCTCGGCCTGATCTCTCCGCTTTCCAGCCATTTCTGCACGTCCTGTAACCGGCTTCGGATCACGTCCGACGGAGCGCTGAGGACATGCCTGTTCGACGACCGGGAATACCGGCTCCGCAATGCCCTGCGGCATCCCAAGCTCGGCATCGAAGCCGTCCGCCGCATCGTCACCCTCGCCACCCGAGACAAGCCCATTGGGGCGCGGCTCCTTGAGCGCCGCCACAACGCCGTGGCTCAGCGGCGCATGACCGCCATCGGCGGGTAGGGACGCTCTTGAGGAATTGGGGAGGGGGAGGAGAAACTTTCTGGGGAAAGTTTCTCCTCCCCCTCCCCAAACCCCACCCTCTCCTCTTCAAAGACTTTCGACTTTATCGAATCCCTGTTCGTAATCTTTCTTGGAGCCGCATTCCTTCAGAAGGAATGCGTATTTCAATGTTGAAAGGCTTCGGGCTGCATCGGCATTGAGACTGCACCCGGGAAAAGACGCCTTTTTCCGCTGGCCCCGTTCAAAAAACAGACCCCCCTCGTCAAACCCAAAGAACACATTTTTCCGCCACAGGAAAAACGGTCGAGTGGGATTCGATAAAGGGAAAATCTTGGAAGAAAGTAGGGGAAGGTTGGAGGGGGCGAGGGAAACGTGGGGGTGCTCCCCCCTTCTTCAGAACATTTCCCTCGCCCCCTCAAATCTTTAGAAATTCCGGTGGATTATTCCCTTCGCAGCAGCAAGGGGATAAGCCGCCAAAACGCAAAGAACAGCGCGATGAGGTTCGCGGTCCACGCGGCGAGGAACGGGTGCAGGATGCCGCGCTGCCCAAGCGTCGTGCCGAGGGTATACACCGCGAAGTACAGGAACGTGCACAGCAGCGCGACGGTTACGGCGATATAGATGTTGTCCTTCCACGAGACGATGGCCGTCGCCACGAAAGCCATGACCAGAATCGACGCCGCATAGGCCAGCTTGGCGTGCCACGCCGTGCGGAGCGCCTCCACGTTGGAACCGGAAGATTTCAACTGGCTGATGGCGTCCCCAAGCTGCCAGAGCGGCAACTGCTGGGGCTTCGTGCCCGTACTGACGAGCCGGAAGGTTTCGGGATCCTGCCTGAGCGGGAGGACGAAATCCGGCTCTTGCTCCTGCGTGAAGGTGTCGGGCGTGTAGACGTGCACATCCTGCAAGGCCCAGTGGCTGGGCTCGGCGGTGAACGTGGACGCCTGCACGATGCGCTTGATGCTCAGGCCGTCGTCGGACAGTTCATACCCGGAAAAGCCTGTGCCATGCGCCTGGGGATCAAGCGTGCCGAGCGAGACGATCCAGTCCCCGTCCGTAAACCAGACATCCTCAAGCACCGTTGCCGCGAGGTTCTTCTTGCGGACCTCTTCCTGCCAGATGCGGGCGGACTCGCGTTCCCCGGCAACGCCCAGATACTCGGAGAAACCAAGCTGGACGCCTCCCCAGAAAATGCCGCAAAGGATCATGGAGTTCGCCACCACGCCGAGGGAGATGCCCCCGGCCTGCAACGCCGTCAGCTCGCGGCTGCGAGCCATGATGCACAGTTGGATGACCGTGGACAGCAGGAAGATCACCGGCAGGATCTGCGAAATCACGAGCGGCATCTTCACGACGAAGTAGGTGAGCACCATGCCCACGGACAGCCCGGCCTCGATGAAGTTGTCGAGACGCTCGAACAGGTCCGTGAGCACATACAGGCCGATGCCGACGGCAAGGGTCGGCAGCAGGATCATCGCGTTGTTTTTGGTCAGATAGCGGAAAAGCAAGCTCATGACGTCCTCCGTGTCCGCAGGTTGCGGAAGAAGGTCGCCACATGCGGCGTTCGCTCATGCGCCGTCAGCCATAGCCCGTAGATGCCGAGGCATAGGAACAGGATGTTCGGGACCCATAACCCTATGGAGGGGGGGATGGCCCCGGACTCGCCCGTACTGAACCCAAGCGACATCAGGCTGTAATACACGAAGAACATGGCAAGGGCCAACATGAGCCCCGTCTGCCTGTGCAGCCCCTCAAAGGCCGAAGCCAGCGGCAACACGAAGAGGGTCAGGGCGATGCACGCCACCGGATAGGCCCAGCGCTTGTGGCGCTCCACCTCCAGCTTGTTGGCGTAGTTGGCGTCCACTTTAAGCGCTTCCTCCCGCGTGATGCTGGAGAGCTTGCTCCATGACATCTCGCGGGGCCGCACATCTCCGAGATCAAGACTCTTGAAGAGGGAATCCAGCGGCAGCCGCACTTTGTATTCGTCGAAGGCCAGCACCGAGGAACCCTTCTTATCCGTGGTGTAGATCTTGCCGTCCTCAAGCAGGAATACCAGCTCGCCGCGTTCGGTATCGGTATCGAAGCGCCCTTCCGGGGCGAGGATGGTCATGTGGCGCTCGGGGTGCGAACGGTCGTCCACCAGAACCTGCGACATATCCCCGTCACCGGGGTTCACCTGCCGGGCGAAAAGCACCAGATTGGGGAAGTCCGTATTGAAGACGCCGGGCTGCACCACGACACGGGCGCGGGTATTGGCGATTTCAAGGATCGTTTCCCGGAAATGCCCCATGCCCCACGCCAGCCAATGCAGGGATACCCAGAGCGTCAGCAACATGCAGATCACACTGAACAGGAGCGGCGCGGGAAGCATCTGATAGATGTTGATTCCCCCCGCACGCAGGGCGACCAGCTCGCGGTCCGTGCTCATGCGCAGGAAGGTCAGGAAGACGCTGAGCATACAGGCGATGGGAATCACCAGCATGAGGAACAGCGGGGTCATATAGCCGAACAGCAGAACGGTATCCAAGATGCCGAGATCCAGCCCCAGAAACAGTTCCCGCATCTGCACCGCCCGGCTGATGAGGATGAGCGTCAGCAGCACCCCCACGGCGAGAACGAACAGGTTGGCGATTTCTTTAAATATCTGTCTCTGAAGAAGCGAAGGCATCGGGCAACGTCCTGTAAGGATGCGAAGTTAGCGTTTGCACGGGGCGGAAGGCTCCTGTCCTTTTTCGGAAAAAAGGCGGGCAAGCTGAGCCGCGTCCAGCGGCGTCAGATTGAAGCGCATACCCGCTTCGTCAAGCAGGGAGGAAAGCGGCGCATCCGGGCGGCGGCAGCGTTCTTCCTGCACGTATTCCAAAGCGCGGCGGACCAGTTCGCCGTGTTCGATGAGCGTCATGTGACACCTCCGTGATTAGAACGCGGCGCTATCACCGGGCTTCATGGAGACCAGGCGGACATCTGGAGCCACGGAAGCGAGATGCGACGCAAAGGCCGAGGTGTCCTTCGCAAGGACCGGGAATGTCCCCCAGTGCATGGGGATCACGGCCTTGGGCTTGAGCAGACGCGCGGCATGGGCGGCCTGCAACCCGTCCATCGTGAAGAAGCCGCCCACGGGCAGCAGCGCCAGATCCAGCGGATACAGCGAGCCTATCAGCTCCATCGAAGAGAAGAGGCCGGTATCGCCCGCGTGATAGAAGGTAAAGCCGTCCGGCATGGTCACGACGTACCCTGCGGGGGCCCCGGATTCCGAAGTATGGAACGCCTGCGTCATGGTGACCCGGACACCCTTCACTTCGATGGTGCCCCCGATATTGAAGCCGATCCCGGCGGGAATGCTGGCTTGCGGCATCCCGGCGTCGATCAGGCGTTCGGCCGTACCGACGATGCAGCCGCAGGTTGCGCCGCTGCTTTTGCAGATCGCCACGGCGTCACCCGTATGATCGCCGTGATCATGGGTGACGAGCACCAAATCCGGCTTCCCGGCCTCATTCCACGTCACGGGGCAGGAAGGGTTATGCGTGAAGAAGGGATCTATGAAAACAGTCACGTCGCCGCAAGAAACCTTAAAATTGGAATGACCGTACCAAGTAACGGAAACGCTCATGGAATACTCCTTAAGATAAAGAAAAAGAAGGGGAAGCGTAACAAACGGATGGACACAAAAACACGGCTCCGACACCAAACGAGCCGCAGCACGCTCCCGGTACCGGAGCATACAGCTTGACAGGACGCGGCACAAGAGCTAGCTTCCCAACTCTGTAGTGTCCCCTTCCGGGGAAACTCCGCGCCCGTAGCTCAGTCGGATAGAGCGTTAGCCTCCGGAGCTAAAGGCCGTGCGTTCGAATCGCGCCGGGCGCACCAGAATGGAATCAAGGACTTGGATGTAAAAATCTGAGTCCTTTTTTCATGTAAGAAAACATATCCAACCCTATATTCAACTTACTTGCTGCAAGTAAGAGACCTGATAGTATTTAAGCTTATCCTTCTAAAGGATGTTTGATACGAAGATTACCATAACCGGATACAGGCTGCGCGACATCACGAACAGCGCAATCCCCCTATCTCGTCTCCTATATTCTCCCGCTCTGGAAACCTACAAAGATATTGTCGACTGTTAATCCGTATTCTTAAGAAAGTATATGTGATGCCCTTGCAGGCTGTTTATAACGCCATTGCAATGGATAGAAAAAAAATGATACGCAAACAAGCTAAACAATTCACCAGGAAGAAAACAGGGTAAAGCACCATTAAGATGGTACTATAAGCATTTCTACAAAAAAAACATGATATTATATATTTGACACCATACTGCCTTTCGGGGTAATTTTTCAATTAAATGGGTAGTTATCTACGTAATTACTATGAAATCAAGGACAAGACACATGCTGTATCCGGTTATTCTCTGCGGCGGGAGTGGAACACGACTCTGGCCTCTTTCCCGTGATATGTATCCCAAACAGTTTGTCGATCTCGGCAACGGCCGTACCTTGTTCGGGGATACAATCCGCCGAGCGTCATCATTGCCTGAATTAGGAGAACCGTTGGTTGTCTGTAATGAAAACCACCGCTTCTACGTGAGTGCGGAACTTTTGGCTTGCTCCATTCAAGGACATATTCTTCTGGAACCCGCACCTCGCAATACCGCTCCGGCCATTGCTCTGGCGGCTTTTGCAGCGCAGGCACTGACGGATGGAGAAGATCCTCTACTGCTGGTTCTGCCATCAGATCATCTACTTCAGGATGCAAAAGCCTTTTCTGATGGAGTCACTAAGGCTGTCGCTCTTGCCCGGGAAGGCTTTATTGTCACCTTCGGTATTACCCCCAATAGCCCAAAGACAGGATTTGGATACATCAAACAGGGTGACGTATTAGGGATAGAAGGCTTTAAAGTAGCTCGTTTCGTGGAAAAGCCCGATGAAGCCACGGCTTCAGCCATGCTCATGGACGGTGGTTACTCGTGGAACAGCGGTATGTTTCTCTTCAGAGCCTCTGTGTATCTACGTGAGCTGCAAAACTTTGCCCCCGAAATGTACACGCAATGTCACAAGGCATGGGAACAGCACCAAAAAGAAGGCGCTTTCATTTCTCCTGGGAAAGACGCATTTATTAATTCTCCCGCAGACTCCATCGACTATGCCGTTATGGAGCACACAAGACTGGCGGCGGTATGTCCTCTCGCAACAAACTGGAACGATCTCGGTTCATGGGAAGCGTTCTATCAGGTTGGGAGAAAAGACGATGATGGGAATGTCTGTACAGGCGATATTGTGCAGGAAAACGCACACAACTGCTATCTGCACGGTACCCATCGGCTCATTGCCGCAATCGATGTTCATGATCTCGCCATTATAGAGACACAAGATTCCATTTTGGTAGCCCCACGTGCTTCCGTACAAAGTGTAAAACACATCGTCGCACGCCTCAAGGAAGCAGGACGGCCTGAACACAAGCTCCACCCCTTTGTTTATCGCCCGTGGGGGAGTTATGAATCGCTTGCCACGGGGCCTCGTTTTCAGGTAAAGCGCATCACGGTCAATCCCGGCGCGCAACTTTCCCTTCAGATGCACTACCACCGCGCTGAACACTGGGTCGTCGTTAGCGGTACGGCTGAGATTACCAACGGGGACGATGTGCGCCTGTATACAGAAAACCAATCTACCTACATTCCGCTCGGCACAGTGCATAGGCTGAAGAATCCCGGTAGTATTCCCCTTGTTATCATCGAAATTCAGTCCGGAGCCTACCTTGGTGAGGATGATATCGTCCGTTTCGAGGACGCCTATGGACGCAACACCGAAAGAAAACAGGGCTGAAGTCGGCCTAGTATTTATTTTTACCGCATAACTCTAACCACGCTTGAAAGAAGGTAACCATGAAAACAGCGCTTATCACTGGCATTACCGGGCAGGACGGGGCCTACCTCGCCGAACTTCTTTTGAATAAAGGCTATTGTGTTTACGGTACCTATCGCCGCACCAGCGCCCTCAATTTCTGGCGTATCAGCGAACTCGACGTGGACAAGCACCCTGATTTTCACCTAGTTGAATATGATTTAACCGATACGGGCAGTAGCCTGCGCCTGCTTGAACGTGTCAAGCCCGATGAAATATACAATCTTGCGGCACAAAGCTTTGTGGGAGTCTCTTTCGATCAGCCGGAAACCACAGCCCAGATCACCGGTCTCGGCGCATTGCGTCTGCTTGAAGCCGTCCGTATGGTTAACCCTCGCATCCGTTACTATCAGGCCAGTACCTCCGAAATGTTCGGCAAGGTACAGGAAATTCCCCAGAAGGAAACCACGCCCTTCTACCCCCGCAGTCCCTACGGCGTGGCCAAACTCTACGCACACTGGCTCACGATGAACTATCGCGAGAGCTACGATATCTTCGGATGCAGCGGCATTCTGTTCAACCATGAGTCCCCGCTACGCGGTATCGAATTCGTTACGAGAAAAATCACCGACGCCTTTGCAAAGATGTCGCTTGGTAAACAGGAATTCGTGGAACTCGGCAATCTTGATGCCAAGCGAGACTGGGGCTATGCCGCAGAATACGTCGAAGGTATGTGGCGCATGCTTCAGCAAGACACACCTGGTACCTACGTTCTCGCTACCGGGCGCACCCAGAGCATCCGCGACTTCGTCGAAATGACCGCAAAGGCCGTAAATATGGATTTGGAATGGCACGGGACGGGGACGGAAGAATACGCCATTGAACCGAAAACTGGCAAGTTACGCGTCCGCGTCAATCCCACGTTCTTCCGTCCGGCTGAAGTAGAACTGTTGATTGGTGATCCGGCCAAGGCAAAAGCTGTATTCGGATGGGAACCGAGGACCTCGCTCGAACAACTCTGCCAGATGATGGTGGAAGCGGATTTGCGTCGGAACAATCGATAATTTAGAATCCCGGGAAGGCATTATGTTACGCGCCTGCTACGAGAAGCGCTATTTTATTGTAGAATCTGTCAAAAGAGAATTTTTCTCGCGCTACACTCATTCTTTGTTAGGGGCGACTTGGGCAGTTCTTAATCCATTAAGTATGATTATTGTCTACATGCTCGTTTTTTCACAAGTAATGCGGGCTAAACTTCCCGGGATTGAATCTGGCTTTGCCTATAGTATCTATTTATGTGCGGGGATTCTTCCCTGGGGTTTGTTCACAGAAATCAGTACACGCTGTGTAAATACATTTATTGAAAATGGAAACTTGCTCAAAAAAGTAGCCTTTCCCAAAATTTGTCTGCCAGCGATTGTCACGGGAAGCGCCCTCATCAATTTTTCTATTATCAGTGGGCTTTTTCTTTTTTTCCTACTGTGCATTGGCCAATTTCCCGGGATTGTTTTACTGGGGACAATTCCTCTTCTTGCCATTCTGATTCTCTTCGCAGCAAGTCTCGGGATTTTTCTTGGAACCGTGAATGTTTTTTTTCGGGATGTTGGGCAGGGTTACGGTATTCTGTGCCAATTCTGGTTTTGGTTTACCCCTTTGGTTTACCCAGCCAGCATTGTCCCGGAACGCTTTCAAAACCTTCTGGAGTTAAACCCGATGGTCCAGATTATGGGGGGATTTCATACTATTTTTTTAGAACACCAATGGCCAGACTATGTATCTCTCCTGCCGATAACCCTGCTTATTTTAGTTCTAGCAATAGTAGCCCTACTTTTCTTCCGCTGCCACTCCTGTGAGATTGTCGATGAACTGTAGTATTGTTGTTGAAAATGTAGGCAAGACCTATCGTGTCGGACAGGGAAGAAAAGAACGTTTTAAGGAGTGGTTCATCCCCTTTTATAAACCGAAAATACAGCCAACATGGGTGTTGCAGGACATTTCTTTTGTCGTCAGACAAGGGGAAGCCATTGGCATTGTGGGCATGAACGGTGCTGGTAAGAGTACGTTGCTCAAGATCATTACGGGAACGACAGCTCCCACGACTGGTAAGGTTACCTTTCAGGGTCGCGTAGCGGCACTACTTGAGTTGGGAATGGGATTTCATCCTGACTTTACTGGGCGACAGAATATTACGCTTGCCGGTCAGCTTATCGGCCTCACCAACGATGAAATTGTTCGGACTACGCCAGATATTGAGGCTTTTGCCGAAATCGGCGCAGCCATTGATGAGCCTGTAAGAACATATTCGAGCGGGATGCAAATGCGTTTGGCCTTTGCTCTCGCTACGGCGGTGCGTCCGGATGTGTTAATTGTGGACGAAGCGCTTTCTGTTGGAGACAGCTATTTCCAGCAAAAAAGTTTTCAGAAGATACGTGAGTTCCGTGAAGAGGGGACAACCCTGCTGTTTGTTTCCCATGACAAGTCAGCAGTCCTTCAGCTGTGCGATCGAGCCATTTTACTGGACAAGGGACGTGTGGTCTTTGATGGTGGACCTGCCGACGTAATGGACATGTATAATGCCATGATCGCGGAAAAGCAGGGTTCTGGGTCGACTATCATCAGGGAAAAAAGCACGACGTCAGAACGGGCACGAGTCATATCCGGAAACCGTAAGGTGGAAATAACCTATGTCCAACTTGTTGATGCAGACGGGAAAAATCTCGAATGTGTCGCTACAGGTCAGCAAGTATATTTAAAAATTGATTTTTCTACTCACGATGATGTACAGAATCTTGTCTTCGGAATGTTGTTGAAGGAACGTACCGGAATGGAAATCTTTGGTACAAATACATTCCATTTGAAAGAAGCCATTGATGTACACGCGGGAGAAAAAGGGAGAGTGACCTTTTCCTTTGCTGCGAAGCTTGGTCCGGGTCTCTATTCTATCACTGTGGCAACGCATCAAAATGATACTCATTTACAGAATAACTTTCACTGGATTGATTTAGCGGTAACTTTTTCTGTCGTAAATACGACATATCCTCTCTTTACAGGTGTCAGCTATCTGGGCTGCACAGCCTCGATTGTACTGGGAGAACAGTCATGACACATTGGATCAATCGTCTTCTTTCCCCTCTGGGAGTTACACTTAAAAAAAAGTCTTCTTTAGATGCGTTGCAAGCTATTCTGTGGGATGCACAGCAGCAGAATACTACCCTAGTACGGCAAATGGAAGAGCAGGTTCAGCTGAACGAGCAATGTCAGCAGCGGAATACTGCCCTCACCCAACGCGTTGAAGATGTAATCCGTATAAATTCAGAAAACCTAAATGAGACCCGAGCGATATTAGGAAACCTCGTCAGAGACCAAGAGCAGAAGAATCTGCACGAGCTTGAATTCGCTATGTTCTCACGCTGGCAGCTGATGGATCGGCTGGAGGAAGTGGCTCCCTACCCTGCGAGGGAGGTCTGCCCTCTGTGCGGAGAGGCCCTCCCTAATAATTTGAAGGAATATCGTACAGAATGTATTTTTCATGGCGGCAGACTTGTGCGCTATCAGTGCCCGTACTGTGATGTCATCTTTGGGCCGGAAAAGATGCTTAACCTGAGCCCTTATGCTCTGGGTGAAGAATATAAATGGCATTATTCCTTCTGTAACGAGGGAGCCTCTCTAGAAAAGGAACTTCGCGCCTTCCATGAACTCAAGCCCCGCCGCGATGGCTGTTATTTAAACTATGGTGCTGGTCGCTGGTCGCATACAACTGAAATTCTTCGAAACGAAGGATGGAATGTTTTTGATTACGAACCATATGCTGCCGAAACTGGGGAAGCGGTTATTCGGGATAGACAGAAACTTGCAAAAATGAAATTTGATGGGATTTTTTCGCAGGATCTGATGGAACATCTCCGCAATCCTATTGATGAGCTCCGTTTCATGAGCTCCCTGCTAAATCCGGGGGGCGTGATGAACCATGTCACCGGGTGTTGGGAGTACATGTACGAGTATACCCGTTTTCATCTTTTCTTTTTCCTTGGCAGATCCCGGGAAGTGCTTGCTTCCCGTGCGGGTATGCATCTCGTATCCTATAAACAGGAAATACTTGAAGGCTTAATGCCTTATTACAGCTGTCTTTTTTCTCTACCTGAAGGTGTGCATAAGAATTACCATGGGGAAGAAGCAATACAGGAGGGGGTATGAGTTGTGCACTTATCACAGGCGTCGAAGGCTTCACAGGCAGGTATCTGGCCAGGGAGCTTAGCCTGTGTGGGCATTCTGTCGCGGGCATAGGGCTCAATCCCTGCCCAGTAGATTTGCAGCTACAACAATATAAACAGGTGGATCTAAGCGATCCCAGCGCTACAGCTGTGGCTATAGCCGCTATGCGTCCAGATCTGGTCTTTCATCTTGCGGGTATCAGCCATGTCCAGAGTTCTCCTGATGCTATTTACCGCATCAATGTGGCCGCAACCCGAAACCTGCTGGCTGCGTTGGCTGCTCTGGAAACGCCGCCAGGGTTCACGCTGCTCGCCAGTACGGCAAATCTATATGGTAACTCCGGTGGAGTCCTCAAAGAAACGGCGGTTCCAGATCCCCATAATGATTATGCCGTCAGCAAGTTGGCCATGGAGTATATGGCCAATATCTGGCGCGATCGCCTTCCTATTACGATTGTCAGGCCATTCAATTACACGGGGCGCGGACAGGCGACATCTTTCCTCATTCCCAAACTTGTTCAGCACTTCCGTGAAAAACTTCCCCTCATTGAGCTGGGCAACGTTGATGTTGTGCGCGAATTTGGTGATGTTCGGGATGTGGCTGCCTTTTACGTTCGACTTGCTGAGGTGAAGGCTCCCTGGGGGCCATTCAACATTTGTTCCGGTATAGGCTATTCACTAAATGATGTGCTTGAAATGCTCCAAACCATGACCGGGATCCATCCGAAAATTCGAATTAATCAGGCTTTTGTCCGCCCTAATGAAGTTCACACTCTCATTGGTTCCCCTGAACGGCTAAAAGCCTGTATAGGCCCTTTGCGCATCCACAACCTGAAGAATACATTGCAATGGATGCTTGAGGAATAATCGTATGGATCCTGTCAAATGCATCAGGCGTATACTCAGGCCGGTTATCCAGCCGATAGGCAAAGGAGCAAACTGGCTTTTGTTGCGCCTTTGCCCCTCCACTCGGTGCTGGCTTATCTGTAAGCTCAACAGCTACCCCATCGTAAGTAATGCCCTGCGGCGCTGTGCAGAGAAAAAACTTCTTTCATCTGATGCCAAACCAGAAGAGGCAGGCAGCCTGTACGTCGCAGGAAAAGATGATGTGAAACGCGCTGTAAAAGCTATTGTTATTCGCATTGGCGCTTATGTTATGACTCATCCTCGCCTCAAATCTCACTGCAAACAACTTCTCAAACATACCCCCATGTTTCAGCAGCGACTTTTGTACCTTCTGCATCAAGAACAGGTTCCAGAACTTACCGTTCAAGATTATAGGGCTCTCAGCCCCCGAGGTAGGTATATTTATCAAATGCTGGTTGATAGCCTTGCACAGGGAGAAAAAAATAATGCGCATCGTCATTGACATGCAGGGAGCCCTGACGCAATCGCGCTTCCGCGGCATTGGCCGATACACAATGGGGCTGGCCAAGGGAATTGCCCGTAATAGGAAAGACCATGACATTCATCTGGCCCTCAACGGTATGTTGCCCGAAGGTATAGAATTAATCCGCGCTGAATTTGCGGACATCCTACCGCATGAAAATATCCATGTCTGGCACTCAATCTGTCCTGTAGCGCATGCTACGCCAGATTCCGCGAGTAATCGTGAAATAGCCTCAGCAATCTACAGTCAGTTCATCGCCTCGTTGGAGCCAGATGCGCTTCTGATTTGTAGTATGATGGAAGGTTGGAAGGAGGACTTCTGTTGTGATTTCACCCTTGGTGACAGCAATCTCCTTGTCGCTGGAGTGGCTTATGATTTCATGCCATACAAGCAGCCTCAAAAGCACCTTGCGGCCATCAACACACCTTGGTACTTCGGGCAATTCAAAAAATTATCAAACATGGATCTGTTGTTGAGCATTTCCGACTACACCAACGAGGAAGCCCAAGCATACATCCCGGACGTTCAGTGCGTATCCATCTCCAGCGCATGTAACGATGTTTTCAGCCACCTAGCTCTCTCTTCCGTTGAAGAGGATGGTATACGAGAACGGCTTGGGCTTTCCCGCCAATTTATTTTGTACGCAGGCGGGCTAGATGAACGGAAAAATGTCCAAGCACTGTTTTTAGCATATTCCCTATTTCCTCAGTCACTACGAAACGACTACCAGTTGGTGATTCCCTGTGGAGGCTCATTACACCTCAGAGAGGCCTTGCTTCAAAAAGCTCAAGAATATGGGCTGAAAGAATCTGAGCTCCTCCTGCTTGGTCGGGTCAGTGACAAAGATCTGTGTGCGTTATACAATCTCTGCGAGCTCTTTGTCTTTCCTTCCCTTGAGGAAGGTTTTGGTCTGCCGGTGCTTGAAGCCATGCGCTGCGGCGCTGCTGTCATCTGTTCCAATACGACATCCCTGCCGGAAGTCATAGGCCTCCCTGAGGCTATGTTTGATCCACAGGAACCGCAGTCCATTGCCGCAAAAATGATTCAGGCGCTGATGGACAAAGGATTTCGGCAACAGCTTCTGGAAAACGGTGCATCCAGACAAGCGCTGTTTTCGTGGGATATTTCAGCACGGCGCGCCTTGAAAGCTTTAGAAGAAGCTTCTAGGAAAAAAGGTAAAGTCTTGTGGGTACCCATGACCGATGAACAAAGACTGCACGCAGTCTGCGGGTCTATATCCGGAATATCGCAACGCCTCGAGAATATTACAGCCATTGCAGACAGCTTGGCTAGGACATTTCCGATATTGAAGAAAAAACAATTACTGGTTGATATTGGAAATTTAGTAATTTTTGATGCGCGAACTGGTATCCAACGAGTAACGCGAAGCATTGCGGCGCAGCTTCTTGCCTCCCCTCCTACAGGATATGAGGTCCGGCTTGTATATGCGCAGCTCAACTCGCCTGGCTATCTATACGCACATGATTACCTTCTGCACTCCTTTGGCATTGATGACGGCCTTGATGCTGATATTCCCATCGACTGGTCCAATGATGACATTTTTATAGGCCTCGATCTGCAGCCCCATATTATACCCAATCAGTTACCATACCTACGTAGAATGCATAGAGATGGCGTGCGGCTGTTTTTTATCGTTTACGATCTTATACCAATTCGTTTTCCACAATATTGTAATGATAACACCGTTTTTTCCTTTTCCTCCTGGCTTAAAGCCATCAGTGAATTCGACGGATTGATAGGTATCTCACAAGCCGTTGTTAGTGACGTAGAAAAGTGGCTGAAAAATAAAGGCGTACCCCGTCTGCACCCAATGTCGCTTTCCTTTTTTTATCTGGGGGCAGACATTGAAAGTTCCCAACCTACTTCAGGCATGCCTGCAGATGCTTCGGCTGTGCTAGAGTCCTTATCTAGCACCCCATCCATTCTCATGGTAAGTACTATAGAGCCACGCAAACAACAAAAACAGTCGCTGGACGCCGTTGAACTTCTTTGGGCAAAAGGAGTTGACGTCAACCTTGTTCTCGTGGGCAAATCTGGATGGAAAATGGAAGAATTTGAAAAACGCCTAAAAATCCACCCTGAACTGGGGCGTCGCCTGTTCTGGTTACAGGGGATTAGCGATGAATATCTGGAAAAAGTTTATAACGCATCAGCAGCCGTGCTGATGGCTTCGGAAGATGAAGGCTTTGGGCTTGCTATTGTGGAGGGCGCACGCCATGGCAAACCACTCATCCTGCGGGATATTCCCGTGTTTCGTGAAATCGCAGGAGATAATGCTTTCTATTTCAAAGGACTACAGAGTGAAGAGCTCGCTATGGCCCTCGAAAACTGGCTGAAGCTTTATCGAGCTGGAACTGTTCCGGTTTCGGCTGGAATTCGTTGCCTAACCTGGAAGGAAAGTGCGGTTATGTTGCTCACTCGGTTACCTTTAACGCTAAACGCAGATTGACCATCATGGATGGCGTGTCATCCTCAGCATAAAGTCGTTCTCAACAGGCTCCTTCAATAACTTTAGTGATTGGAAAACACTATGAAAATCGCAATCATCGCCCCGAGTCACAAGCCTTTTATGATGGGCGGAGCAGAAAAGCTTTGGATGGGGCTGTTGACGGGATTTAACCGATTCACGCCGAATCCATGCGAACTTTTTAAATTCCCCGTGGATGAATTTTCCTTCTGGAATCTGGTCGACGCCTATAAATATTTTTATGAGCTTGATCTCTCCGGATTTGATATGGTCATTTCTGGTAAATACCCTGCATGGATGTGCCAGCATCCTAACCACCTTGTCTATATGCTGCACCCCCTACGGGGACTCTATGACCAGTACGGCAGCCAACCGACTAGTTTATGGGGCATCACGTCTCAGCAGTCCAACCAAGTCCAATATTCACCTTCCGTCAAATACATTTGGAACCTTCTGGGTGATTCTTCCACAACTATCGAGGATATCTTTGATGCGCTTGACTATCTGCGCATGACCGAGCGGCCGGATGCCCCCCTATTTTCCTTCCCCGGTCCGTTGATTCGCCGCGTGTTGCACGCTCTGGATATCCGAGCTATGCGTAAAGCAAGAAGGATCATGGCAATCGCCAATACTGTGGCGCGGCGCCAAAGCTATTTCCCCGTAAATGCTGCGGTGGAAGTGCTATATCCTCCAACGATACTGCAGAATTTGACCGACAGCGCACGGGAATATTTCTTTACTGCAAGCCGCCTAGATTATGCTAAGCGGCTTGATATGCTCATTCGCGCTTATCTGATGGCGGAGGTGTCAATCCCGCTCAAAATCGCCGGAACAGGACCACACCTCAAAAATCTACAGGAAATCGCCCATAATGATCCGCGCATTGAATTCGTTGGCTTTGTCAGCGATGTACAGCTAGAAGAACTGTACAGCCGGGCCTATGCTGTTCCTTTTGTTCCCATGCAGGAGGATTACGGATTGATCACCATTGAGGCCATGCACTGTTCAAAAGCCGTTATTACCTGCACAGATTCCGGTGGAAGTACGGAATTTGTCACCCCCGAGACAGGCTACCTGTGCGACCCGACCCTTGAATCCCTAGCGAAAGGTTTTAGGGATGCGGCTGCACACCCGGAAGAGACCAAAATGCGGGGCTTGCGAGCAAGACAAAAAGTCGCCGACATCACATGGGAAAAAACGGTGCAACACATTAGTAGTGTCATGTACGCACCTGAAAACACATCCCCCCCCCGCAAGAAGCTTCTTGCTCTCTCCACTTACGGGATATTTCCCCCGCAGGGAGGTGGACAAAACAGAATATACTACCTGTATCAGGAGCTTTCCAAAAAATTTGACATTGAAATGCTCGCATTGAGCTATTTGGATATTCCACGGCGTGAAATCTATCCCCATGTATGGGAAACATGTGTAGCGAGGACGCCAGAATGGCGTAGGATTGAGGAGCAGCTCAACAAGACTGTCGGTACAGCATCCGGTGACATCGTGTTCCTTGAACATATGGAAACTGTTCCGGCCTTTGTGGAACTTGCCCAAAAACTGAGCAAGGACGCTGACGCAGTGCTTATGGAACATCCCTACTGTTATCCACTCATGAAACTTTTAAATAAACCTTTCATTCTTTCATCCCATAATGTGGAATGGCTTCTCAAAAAGGCCATGTACACGGAAAATGCTGAAACAGCACGCCTTATCACACTCTTACGCGATACAGAAAAAGAGGCTTACCACAACGCCTTGGTAACGGTTTTCTGCTGCGAGACAGATGCTAATACTTTCCAGACGGATTTTGGCAATGCACAGCATTTTGTAGTGAATAACGGCTACGACACACAAAGCATCCGCTTTGTTCCCCAGAGCGAACGTGTGCAGCTACGGCTGACTGCTGGCTACGACAAACCCATTGTCCTGTTTATGGGAAGCTGGCACAAACCCAATATTGAAAGTGTAGAGTATATACTCGGGCTTGCGCCCCAATTGCCGGAATGGCAATTTATTGTTGTCGGAAGCGTTGGCGACTATTTCAAAGATTGCCAGTTGCCTTATAATGTTATGTTGACCGGTTCCATCGATGACAAAACGAAGATGCACTATTTGTCTATCGCCACTGTTGCTGTGAACCCCATGTTCAGCGGTTCAGGAACAAATCTCAAGATGTTGGACTTTATGGGTAGCGGTATTCCCGTAGTTAGCACACCTATCGGCGCTCGCGGGCATATTATTGATGACAATATATACCTTTGCCGTGAAATTGAGGAATTCCTCACCGCGATACATGATGCTCAAAAAATGGATACTACATTCGCTGAACGATATGCTCGTACATTTTTCAGCTGGTCATCTCTGGGAAAAAAATATACTGAAAATCTGGATATAGCACTGTCATGTAATGTTGTACCGCAGTCTGCATTTGCCGATGAAGAAACTTATCCCCAATTATATCAGACAAAGAGTACAAAAAGTTCACTATATCTAATAAAAAATAACATAATATCACGTTTGAAAAAGCTAGTTCCATCCAATATTAAAAAAATCATCAGTACATATAGAAAGAACTGCTTTATGCGTCGCTCATAACTAGGATGGAAGAGCTTGAGCAATGAGAGTTTACCATCAAGACAAGCCTGTATATTTCTTTGTGCCAGCAACGCCGATGCAGCGTGTAACGTATCAGTTTTACACCTGTTGAGAACGAGAGGGCAAGCCCTAAGCAACTAAGACTCCATACGTGTTCGAACGCCCTATCCTTCTTGAATTCTTGAAATAGAAACCGTGATCTTCCGTCACCTTTCCACAGAGCTATCCATGAATAGACGAAATCTTTCTCTGCTTGGTCAAGGAAATTTCACCGTTTACAAACTCACTTCGAACGATTCTGCACGGTGCATCTTGGTTTTATTCAGTTTAATTGCGGCATATTCACCCTCAAATGACCTTTAACATTTGGAAGTAGCCCTGATGGAAAAAAGTATAGCAGTGCTCGTCCCCTGCTACAATGAAGCTATAGCCATTGAAAAGGTCGTAGCGGATTTTAAGGCTGCCCTGCCGACGGCTACCATTTACGTGTACGACAACAACTCCACAGACAACACATTTGAAGTCGCTAGACAGTGCGGAGCCGTCGTCCGTAGAGAGATGTTGCAAGGTAAGGGTAACGTAATTCGCCGCATGTTTGCCGATATTGATGCAGATGTGTATGTCATGGTAGATGGCGACGCAACCTATGATGCCCCTTCCGCACCGGCCATGGTTGAAAAACTATTGTCAGAGCAAATGGATATGGTGGTCGGATGTCGCAAGGACCAGTGCCAAGAGGCCTATCGAGCAGGTCATCGCCTTGGGAATCTGTTCTTTACCAAGGCTGTGGAATTTTTGTTTGGTCAGGCATTCACTGACATCCTCTCCGGCTATCGTGCATTCTCCCGCCGCTTTGTCAAAAGTTTCGCTGCGACGGCAAGCGGGTTTGAAACAGAGACAGAGCTTACTGTCCACAGCCTACAAATGCGGCTACGTACCGGAGAAGTAGACACACCCTATTCCGCCCGTCCTGAAGGTTCTAGTAGCAAGCTAAATACATACCGCGATGGATGGCGAATTCTCAAAGTCATCATTGATTTGATAATCAGCGAGCGTCCTTTACTTATTTTTGGCACTCTATTTCTTTTTTCTGGATTATTATCCTTTATATTGTTCACCCCTATTGTGTGGAATTATATTACAACGGGACTTGTACCTCGCTTTCCAACATTATTTGTTGCTGGATTTATTGGTTTGTTTTCCATACTATGTTTATTTTTTGGTTATTTATACGATAGAATTGCACAGACAAGAAGAGAGATAAAAAGAATGTTTTATCTAATTCAAACCCCACTAACCAATGAAAAAAATATAAATATTTAATAACTAGCAATAAAATAAATATTTTTATAATCGTTATCCCTGTATACTTTGCCTATAAATATAATAACTATTTATTCAAAAAAATATAATATTTAAAATTTAATTATTCATATAAATTATAAACGATAAATCCTAAATATAACAGACCTACCTTTATGAAGTATAATATATTACGTAAAAAACTAGCAACCCATGAAATACTTGTGGTCTTTTTATTATTTATAATTAGCGTTCTTGTACGATTTTTCATAGCAGATAGATTCCCTTTAAATATACAGTGCTACCCAGATGAACTTAGATACTACCATATTGCTTCTAGCATAGCTAATGGAACAGGAATATCAATATACAATGCAGCAACTGATTTTCAAAAAATATTATATTCACTATTTCTGGTCCCAGCTTGCACAACTAGCAATATTAGCACAAAAATATCTCTCATTTTTTTAACAAACTCGATATTAATGAGCTCAGGCGTATTCTTTGTTTATTATTTATCTAAACATTTTATACGCGATAATATATATAAAATCGCTATCTGCTTCATATATCTATTATTTGGATATATGACATATACAATGACTTTCATAAGTGAAAATCTATGGATTCCGTTATCCTTATGTGTCATATGTATATTTTATAAATTATTTCAATTTCAAGAGCTAAACGATAAAAAATATATATTAATATTCAACCTGACCGCTGGTATTTCGTCATACATTGCATATCTGTGCAAAGAAATAGCATTAATCTTTCCATTAGCATATATCATTCTTCTCTTGGTATGGGTTATAATAAAAAAGCATCACGGTAAACCCCAATATAGTAATTATATAAATCAAATTTTAGTATTTTCTACTGGGTTTACAATCCCTTTTATACTATTAAAATTAACATTATTTACGGGATTAGGTAATTCATATCATCAGCAAAGCTTAGATGCTCTTGCGGGTGAAGACAAGATATACTATCTATCATATGGAACTGTATATTTTCTTATCAATATACTATTAATGTCATACATACTTCCAGCGATTGCCCCTATATTTTGTTTTAGTAGATTGAGCTATTCTACTAAAAAATTTTATATTTTTATATGGATTTTAATTTTAATAACAGCTGCAATTATATCATACACAATTACAATCAGAGAAGATTATCCTTCTTTAGTTCCACGTGTACATACAAGATATATTGCATGGATAACCATTCTATTTTTTATAATATTTGTACATTTGATAGAACAGAACCTTATTAGAATTAATCATAATTATTCTATATTATTTATTTCTATTTTGACAATACTATTTTTACCGTTGTTATATCGTGGGATAGGTAAAGGATCAACTATTGATAACACTATTTTTATTTTTTCAAACATGTCCTTAAATGAAATATTCTCTACAATGTGTTTAATTGTCGTTTCTTCTTCTATTAGTATGTATTTTATCGAATCAAAAGGAAAAATAATCTGTACAGCTTTTATAATTATATTAATATTCATTCAAACATATGACAACTACCATGGAATAGAACTCCAAAAAAATACTTATAAGACTACAATTGAAGATTACAATGAGGCTATAGCCATCAAAAATTTTATAGAATATAATAATAATTGTAATTTTTTATTATTTGAAAATTTTCTATCAAAGGATTCAAAAATTCTTGATACATATCTTACCAATAAAAACGTATTGACATCATCACTTGAAAAAATAAATGTCGCTGACGGCATTAGTCTTGAAGGTATTAATATACCAGTTATTTGGAGTGATAAACAGAAACAAACATACAAAAAACAAAAAATAGACTATATTATATTAAAAACACCAGCCTTTGCGATAACGTCTAGCAACTGTATTTTAGTAAACAATATCAATATATCACGATATAATATATATAAAATTTTAGACAGCAACAAACCTATATTTATCTCTGAATCATATCTTGATAAAGATCAGAAAATATTTTTTTCTGGATCACTATGGAATGCTGATGAGTATATTAAAAATGGCATTTTCAGTAGTGAAAAAGATTTCACATGGAGTATTGGCAATGAAATTGTATTCAAAAAAATTAAAATTGGCAAAGAACAGAAGTCAATAGAGTATAAAATGAGGATTTCATTGTTTGATATATATACTGATAAGCAAACCATAACAATATTGTGCAATAATCGTTCTATTTACAAAAACATAATAGACAACAAAACAAAAAACATTGATATTCCAGTAACAACAGATGAAAAGGGGTATTTACATCTTCGTATTCTTTTGCCTGATGCCATATCGCCAAAAGCGAGAGGTGAGTCTGAAGATAATAGAAGTCTAGCTATTGCTTTAAAAAGCATTTCATTTAAAAATTGAAAGTAACCTCATATAGAATATGAACACTTCAAGACAGGCTTTCCTTTATCTTCAAGCTTCAGTAATAGGTACTCTTGCAAATTTTTTTTCGCGCTTCCTCTTTGCTGAGCTAGTCAGTTTTGGTTGGAGTATCATTCTTGCCAATTATGTCGGAATGGTGTTTGTCTTCTTGTTGTCATACAAACACGCTTTTGGAGTCCAAGCTATTCAGTGGCGTATGATTCTCAAATTTGCCATAGTGGCACACATTGGTCTACTTGTTGTGTGGCTTGCGGCGACAGCGGCACATTGGGTGGTATATGGGGTGGTTAGCTTTACCTTCCATAATGACTTGCATACACTGGTGTCGGAATGGGGCTTTTCCGGCACTAGCGCTGCATGGATTGCACGCTTCATGGATGGTAGCTGTCACGGTTTCGGCATCATTTGCGGTTTTCTGGTAAACTTTTTTGGACATAAATATTTTAGCTTTGCCCCTTCTGGATCGGGTAATTTTTCAGCATAGTGTACTCTCAAAATTAAACCACCTGTTGAAATTGTTGCGTCCAAATACTCTGAAAAAACAATAGATTAAGAATTAACGAGTACCTTCTTAATTGAACCCGATCATCCACTAAAAAACTGTACCTGTCTTCAGTAAAATTCGCAAAGATATGTGCCGGACAGATTATAAATAAGTTCACAATTGTAGCCCTTACCGAAGTAAAAGTTACGCGCGCAACGCTGTGAGCTCCAAGTGCAATATCCAATTCAATCGTCGACGATATCAGATGGCTGCATGAATATTGGCCTCCATCATCACTACGAAATACTATCCCCCTCTTGTCCATCCATATAGATATAAAAATTGTTTCCCGTTATCTCAAAAAATACCCCAGACATTTTCTAACCAAGCAACTTCTCAATGGAACAATACGCCTTGCCGTCGTGCCTTACCATAAACGCCTTCTTCGTTTCAGCGATCAAGGATGCATCGTTCGCCAGAACGTATACGGGCCACCTGAACCGAGCTCTTGAGCCCGATGGAACTTCCCGTGCTGGCCACGGCCTGCCGGCTGCGACGCCTACCGGCCATGCGCAGCCCCACAGCATGAAAGTGGGCATGATGTTCGCCACGTCGCCGACGTCGCTCGATCCCATGATGAAGGTCCCGGAATCATAATAGGACAGTGGGGTTAGGCGAGTATCCGATCCGACTCCATAATCTCTACGGGTTTCGCCAAGGCCGCCACCTGGGCTTCGGGCAAGGTCTGCTGGAGCGCGGCGGCAAAAGCCAATTCGCTTGCATCGAAAGAAATGCTTCCGGCAAATGTTCTCAAATTGGCGTCGAGTACCCGATTCAGTACCTTGTTGGGGAACGTGTTGTAACAGCCGCCGAGCAGCTGCCCGCTGACTTCTGTTTCCGTCATCAGGGGCGCGCCTTGGGCTATCTTATTGAGGTGCTTTCAAAAAGACTGTAATTCCTCACTACTCGGCGAACACCCGAAGTACCAAACCTCAGCCTCGGCGGGAACAATGTTAGGCGCCTAGCCGCCGTTGGTGATGACAAAGTGCAGCCTGTTCTGATCCACCATGTGTTCCCGGAGGTAGTTGGCCCCGACGTTCATCAGCTCCACCACGTCGAGGGCGCTGCGTCCAGCCTCCGGCGAAATGGAATTTCGCGGAAAACAGCGCCGTCATGGTGCTGCCGGTGACGGTACTGACATCCCAAAGATGCCAAGTAATGGATATATCCTTCCCGTCAAAATAGCCGAGCTTGGCCATTTCGGCCTTACCCGTGAGCTGCTCTTCCGTAGGGCAGCCGTAGTAGCGCACCCTGCCGCTTTTGCCTTCGGCAGACAAGGCTTCTTTGACGGCGCAAGCCGCCAACATGCTGTAGACGCCCAAGAGGTTATGCCCGCCGCCGTGCCCGGGCGCACCCTCGCAAACAGACTCCTTGGCGGCTGAAATATTCTGGGAGAGCCCCCCCCAACGCGTCGTACTCGCGAGAATGCCTATTACAGGCCCCCCGGAGCCCCACTCGGCCATAAAGGCGGTGGACATACCCTCCTTTTGAGTGACGGAGAACCCCCGCCTCTTCAGAAAATCCATCTGAAGGCGAACGGCCTCATATTCTTTATAGGCGAGCTCCGGGTTATTCCAATGGGCAAGCGCCAATTCGTCGAAAGGCTTATGGTTAGCGTCTACCCACTCGAGTATCATGTTTTTTCTTATATTCAGACACGTTACTTGATAATATTCTTTTTGTAGAAAAAGATTGCAATAGCAATACTCACGAAGACCGCGATAAGCGTCGAGGCAAAACCGGGAATGAAGCCTTTACGCACGCCAATGGCAAGGAACAGGCAAAGGGCGAGGATGATGGGGGCCAGCTTGAACTTGGACGTGGCGAACTGCACGAAGATCGCACTAAACAGGGCGGGCAGCAAGAGTTGAAGCGCCTTAACGACAAACTCGGGCTGCTGCTGGAGCACCTGCCCGCCCGCAAAGATCCCCGCAGCAAGGATGATGGAGACGGCCATGCCCAGCGTGGCGACAATGCTTCCCTTATCCGTCCCCGACTACACTCCGGCAGCCTTTTGTGTAATCATGGCGCAGGGGATGCGGAGATTGTTGATATTGCAGGAAACGAAGGCCATGTATGTCCCGGCGAAGCCGACGATCAGGAAATAGGAAATGGGCTCCACAAATCAAACCACTCCAACGGCACTCGTGATGGCCAAAAAGCCGCTGAGAATGGCCGAAGCCGGAGGCATGAGTCCGAAGACGAGGCGGGTACCAGCGCGGGAGAGAAACAGAGGAGCAGCCCCGCCCCGTTGGTGATGCGCCCCCACTTGATGATGAAGGGCAGGTACTCTTTTTCGTATATGGCATGATTGTCGCTCATGATGCATCCTTCTTGTCGAGTGCTGCAAGGACGGAACTGCGGAACACCTTAGGGCCATCATGCCGCCGAACAGGGCGAAGAAGAGGGACCACTCCCGCACCCACTTGAGAGCTCTTTTGTCCGCAATCATGTTGAGCACCAGCATGATCACGCCGCCGGAAATGCAGGAGACTGTATTCTTGTCCAGAGAGATGAGATATCCAGCGCTGAAGGGGCCGAACGCGGTGATGACGCTGCTTTTGATGGCTCCTTCATCTGCGCGGGGCAGGCCCATTTCGAGCCCCGTGGAGTAGGATTTCTTGCTGAAAATTAAAGCCTGAACCAAGACCACCGCCACAGCCAGACCCGCCGCGCTCCACATCGCCAAGCTGTTGGCAATTTCCAAATAATTCGTCCCTTCCATTGTACCTGCCCAGAATGTGGTTAAAAAATCGCTTCTTTCAAGAGGCCGCCGCCCTAACGCCACGGCAAAAGAGCCCCCTGGTTGCCCAAGGACAATCGACGGACCACCGGGAGGCGGCCACAAGGCAAACTACACGGCATTAAAACGCAATACGGATTTTTAAAGCCGCACGACGCGTCAGAACCGTAACGAGAAGGCAATATTATATATATATATATATAGAGAGAGAGAGAGAGAAGCTTTCGAAAGATAAGGCTGAACCCTACTCTGATGAGAAAATGTAGAACTGTAAAAATACATGTACTAAAGAGTGATAACCGTATGAAAAGGTGTATTATGCTTATTACTAGATATGCCCATCTCAAAAAATCTGTCAATAGGGTTTATATTGCGAGCTTAATGACAATTATATTATCATTAATAATTTTTAAATCATTTAATTATGATATAATATATAATTTTATTAATATATAATACATACATAAAAACATCAACTACAATCATTTTCAGTATGAATAACAATACTAATATATGTTAAATCAATACTTTCAACACATAATATAATAAAATTATCTTTTATTTATAAAAAATATACAACCAGAAAAATTGATACATAAAAATCTACTTTATGCAACAAAAACAAAATGTAATATACCAGTATATATACCAACAAAAAGGGAGAGTGTGTATTATGCGTTTGAAAGATTGGACACCGTCCAAGCTCTTTTTTATGTGGAACCGCCTCATTCCTAAAAATACAGCGGATGGAGTAACGCTTCCACCCGCCGATCTGCTAAGAAACAACAGCCCTTCATCAGCTATCCCGGTTATTCTTCCTTCAGCTGCCTTCCCATGAGGGCCTGTACAGCTTCGCGGGGCGCGAACCCCTCATACAAGACGCTGTACATGGTGCCGGTCACGGGCATGTCCACGCCGAGGCGCTGCGCCAGACTGTGCACGGCCTGCGTGGTCTTGACCCCCTCGGCCACCATGCACATGGATGAGGCGATGTCTTCCAGAGACTCTCCAGCCCCGAGGCGCAGCCCGACCTGACGATTACGGGACAGGTCGCCCGAACAGGTAAGCATGAGGTCCCCGAGCCCGGAAAGCCCCATGAACGTCGACGCCCGCGCCCCAAGCGCCACACCGAGACGGCTGGTTTCCGCAAGGCCGCGCGTGACCAGCGCCGCCCTAGCGTTCAGCCCGAAGCCGAGGCCGTCGCTGAGGCCCGCGGCGATGGCGATGACGTTCTTGATCGCGCCGCCAAGCTCCACGCCCGGCACGTCCGTACTGGAATAGGATCGGAACCACGGCGTGGCGAACACTTCCCGCAGCCGCGCCCCAAGCCGCTCGTCGCGGCAGCCGAGCACCACCGCCGTGGGCTTGCAGGTCGCCACCTCAAGGGCGAACGACGGCCCGGAAAGGACGGCGTAGCGGTCCACGAATCCGGGCAGCTCTTCCCGGACCATGCGCTCCACCGTAACCAGCTCGGAAACTTCGATTCCTTTTGCCGTATTGACAAGAACGCAGTCCGGGGGCACAACGCCCGCCAACCGGCGAAGCGTCCCCCGCATGGCTTGGCAAGGGACCGACAGGACCAGAATGGAGACGCCCGCCAGCACTTCCGCCTGTTCCGGACCGCCCGTATCCCCGGCAACAGCCCGGATACCCGGATGCAGCGGTACGCCCCGCAGGTAACGCGGGTTCTCATGGTGCGCGTTGATGTGCGCGGCCTGCTCCGCATCCCGTAACAGCAGTGCCACCGAATGCCCGGCATGGGCCAACAGATGGGCCAGCGCCGTCCCCCAGCTTCCGCCCCCGAGAACCGCTATCGAAGTTTTGCCTGACATACACTCTCCCGTGGAAAAATCGGTGGAAAACCGCCGGAACGGGCCGCTTGCTCCGGCTTGCGGCCCGGGCGGATTCAACATACAATGCCCGTTATCGTTTCCTAAAATCATCCTATGAGGCTTTTACCATGTATCGCAATACAAAAAACGTTCCTTACTATGTGTTCGGGCGGGGATCTCTGGCTCAGCTCGGCGACTTGCTGAAACCCCGCCGCGAAGCCGTGGACGGTCCGGTCGTCTATTTCGTCGACCACTTCTTCCGCGATCATGAACTGATCGGCCGTCTGCCCATGGAAAAGGGCGACCAGCTCCATTTCGTCGACTCCAGTTCCGAGCCGGAAGTCACCCGCATCGACGCCTTCAAGGAAGCCGTATCCGCCGACAGCCGCACCCCCTGCTGCGTCGTGGGCATCGGCGGAGGGAACGCCCTCGACACCGCCAAGGCCGTCGCCAACCTGCTCACCAACCCCGGCAAGGCCGAAGACTATCAGGGCTGGGAACTCGTCAAGAATCCCGCCGTCTACAAAATCGGCATCCCGACCCTTTCCGGCACGGGCTCCGAGTGCTCCCGCACCTGTGTCCTTACCAACATCCCCAAAAATCTCAAACTGGGCATGAACAGCGACTACACGGTCTATGATCAGCTCCTGCTCGATCCCGACCTGCTCGCCACCGTTCCCCGCGACCAGTATTTCTACACCGGCATCGATACCTTCATGCACTGCGTCGAATCGCTTCAGGGCAGCTACCGCAACGCCATCATCGACGCCTTCTCCGTACGCGCCGTGCAGCTCTGCGAGGAAATTTTCCTCTCCGACGACATGATGAGCGAGGATAACCGCGAAAAGATGATGATCGCCTCCTACATCGGCGGCATGGCCGCCGGGAACGTGGGCGTCATCCATCCCTTCTCCGCCGGGCTCGGCGTCGTCCTGCATGTGGCCCACGGCCTCGGCAACTGCCTCGCCCTGAACGTCCTTGGGGACATCTACCCCAAAGAATACACGCAGTTCCGCACCATGATCGAACGGCAGGGCGTCAACCTGCCCACCGGCATCTGCAAGGATCTCACCGAAGAGCAGTACGAAGGCCTCTATCGCGGCTGCATCGTCCACGAAAAGCCCCTCACCAATGCCCTCGGCCCCGACTTCAAGCAGATCCTCACCAGAGAAAACCTCATCGAACGTTACAAGAGCATCTAGCGGGAGCGCCTCCGGCGGACTTGTGCCCGCGAGGGACCATGCGGCCCCTTGACCCGCTAAGCGGGGAGACGGAGGCCCCCACCGCCGCGTCAATTGTCCCGAAAAACATAAGGGAACCCGAAGCGGCTATACCGTTTTGGGTTCCGCACTGGGCAATCAGAGACAGGACATCTTATGGACATCAAAGTCAATTTCAGCGGACGTGCGATCAAGTACACCGAAGACGAGATCGCTGTGGTCGTGGAAGCCATGCGGAACGCGGAACCGCTGACGCAGGGCAAGCATCTGCAAGCCTTTCAGAAGGCGTTCGGCGAGTACATCGGGGCCGAGCATTGCTTTGCGGTGATGAACGGCGTGTCCGCGCTTGAACTTTCCGCGCAGCTCTGCAACTTCAAGCCCGGCGATGAAGTCGTCATCCCCTCGCACACCTTCACCGCCTCGGCCTACCCCTACGCCAAGAAGGGCGCGAAGCTCGTCTGGGCGGACGTCGATCCCGTCACGCATGTGGTCAACGCCGAAACCATCGAAAAGTGCATCACGCCCAAAACGAAAGCTATCGTCGTCGTGCACCTGTACGGCTACGTGGCGGACATGCCCGCGATCATGGAAGTGGCGAAGCGGCACAACGTGCTCGTCATCGAAGACGCGGCCCAGTCCATCGGCGCGGACATCGACGGCATCAAGTCCGGCGCGTGGGGCGACATGGCAATCTTTTCGTTCCATTCCCACAAGAACCTTACCACGCTCGGTGAGGGCGGCATGCTGGTCGTCAAAGACCCGAAGCTCGCCGCGCTGGTTCCCGCCCTGCGCCACAACGGGCACTGCGGCTATCCCGAGCCCCGGCCCAACTACTGGACCCCCGCGATGGGCAATGTGGACATGCCCATGCTCGACGGCGACATGCTCTGGCCGAACAACTACTGCCTCGGCGAAATCGAGTGCGCCCTCGGCGTCAAGATGCTTGAGCGCATCGACCGGATCAACGCCGAAAAGCGCGCCCGGGCCATCCGTTTCATCGACGCGCTCAAGGATTACCCCGAGCTGGAGTTCCTCCGCGAGGACACCACCCGCCACAACTACCACCTGCTCGCGGGCTGCATGAAAAACGGCAAGCGCGACGCCTTCATGCACGCCATTTCCGAAGAAAAGGGCATCAAGTGCGTGGTGCAGTATATCCCGCTCGACCGCTACGATTTCTACAAGAAGCTCGGACTCGGGGAAGCCAACTGCCCCAACGCCGACGCCTTCTTCGACGGCCAGATCTCCTTCCCCTTCCAGCACTGGCTCAGCGAAGAGGACTTCGGCTACATGCTGAAGTCCACCCGCGAAGTGTTGGAAAGCTTGAGGCAGGAAGAGGAATTGTGAGAAGATTGGAGGGGGCGGGAGGGCCTTTCTGAAGAAAGCCCTCCGCCCCCTCAAACCT
>NZ_JH114232.1:530071-531999 GCF_000224655.1 Bilophila sp. 4_1_30 | reverse complement strand
CCCAAACGACTTTACATAAATAGGTCGATACAGAGTTGCGTCTTCGCAACAGACTGGTCTTTAACGCAAGTTCCCCGGCTGTACCCTTTTCCTTTTTGCCAGCCTTCACAGGGGGAATACCCGCCGCCGGAGGCATTTTCCCATGACAGAAACGCGACGCTGCATCGTCATCCCGGCCATCAAGAAAAACGCGGTCATCCCGGACCAGCTCGTCAAACGCCTCGCGGGGGTCACGCTGATCCAGCGCGCCATCGACACGGCGCGCAGTGTCGTTCCGGCGCACGACGTCGTGGTCGTCACGGACAGCCAGGAAATCAGCCTGATCTGCGAACGCAACGGCGTGCGCGTGCACTACAACGCCGGGCTGCGCTTCACCTCGCTGGACATCATCACGGAGATGAAATCCATCCTCCGTGAACTGGGCAACGATTACGGGCACATCATCGTGTACCGGGCAAGCTGCCCCCTGCTGACGTGGGTGGACATCGACGACGCCTACAAGACGTTCCTTGAAGACGAGGCCGACTGCCTCGTCACCGTCAAAAGCGTCCGGCACCGCATCTGGGAAGTCCATCAGGGGCGGCTGGAATCCTTCATGTCCGAAGACGAATCAGAGCTGGTGGTCGAGAGCAAGGCCCTCATCATCGTCAAAAGCGACGCGCTGGACGGCGGGACCATCCGGCATACCGTACCGTATTTCCTCAATGATCGGGCGATGGAGATCAACAGCTATCAGGACTGGTGGCTGTGCGAACGCCTTCTGACGCAACGCCGTGTGGTGTTCGTGGTCGCGGGCTATCCCGCCATCGGCATGGGGCACGTTTTCCGTTCGCTCATGCTGGCCCACGAAATCGCCAACCATAAAGTCTTTTTCGTCTGCACCAAAGAAAGCGAACTCGCCGCCTCCAACATCGCCGCACGCGATTACAAGACCGTCATCCAACAGGGCGAACTTTGGGAAGACGTGCTGGCGCTCGATCCCGATCTTGTGATCAACGACATGCTGGATACGCCCCGCGAATATATGGAACACCTCAAGGCCGCGAACATTCCCGTGGTCAACTTCGAGGACGAGGGGCCCGGTTCGGTGCTGGCCGATCAGGTGGTCAATGCCCTGTACGAGGAGCCTCAAAACGAAACAAACGGCAAGCAGCCCGAGCGTTTTCTGTATGGGCACAAGTACTTCTGCCTGCGCGACGAATTCTTGCAGGCCGAGCAGAATGTATTCCGCCCGGCCCCGAAGTGCATCCTCATCACCTTCGGCGGTACGGATATGCCCGACTATACCCGGCAGACGCTGGATACCGTCGAGCCGCTCTGCCGTGAGCGGGGCATCGCCATCCGGGTTGTAACCGGGCCGGGCTACGCGCACCGCGACGAGCTGGTCAGGCACATCAAGGCCCTCGGCAATCCGCTGCTCCGTTTCGAGTATGCGACCAACATCATGTCCCGTATGATGGAAGGCGTGGATCTCGCTATCTGCTCCGCCGGGCGCACCGTTTACGAACTCGCCCACATGCACATCCCGAGCATCGTTCTGGCGCAGCACGAACGCGAGGCACGGCACACCTTCGCCCGCGCGGATCACGGATTCGCCTACATGGGCATCATGCGGAAATTCAACGCCGAACGCCTCCACAAACTTTTTGTGGAACTCATCGACGAACCCGAACGCCGCAACGTCCTGTATCAGCGCCAATCCCGTATCCATTTCGAGAAAAACAAGGCTAAGGTCGTCAGCGGCATTTTAAAACTCTTGAAGAAAGAAAAAGAAAGCTGATTGCGCCACCAATAAAAAATAATGGATCGCGCCCGATTCCCGGCAGACAGAGAAAATGGAACCACTCCCGAACAGGGATTCGATAAAGTCGAAAGTCTTAGGAGGATGAGGGGAGGGGGTCCGGGGGAGGGGAGAAGGAAGCCCTTCT
>NZ_JH114232.1:525571-529576 GCF_000224655.1 Bilophila sp. 4_1_30 | reverse complement strand
AGAAGGGTTCCTTCTCCCCTCCCCCGATTCCTCTTCTCTCCCACTTCTCCCCCAAAGGACACAGCCATGAAAACCGTCATCGTTATTCAGGCACGGCTGGGATCAAGCCGCCTGCCCTGCAAAACCTTGCTGAACCTGCACGGCCTGCCCGTCATCGACTGGGTGGTGGGGCGTTGCGCACGCTCGGAACTGGCCGACGATCTGGTCGTTGCCCTGCCCGATACCCGGCGCGACGAAGTGCTTGCCCGCCACTTGCGGGCGCAGGGCGTCAACACCTTCCGGGGCTCGGAACAAGACGTACTCTCGCGGATGCATGGGGCCGCCGCCGCGCACGGTGCGGATCTCGTGGTCCGCGTGTGCGCCGACAACCCGCTGATCTGGGGCGGGGAAATCGACAATCTGATCCGCTTCTACCAGCGCGAACACGCCGCCGGAAACTGCGACTACGCCTACAACCACATCCCGCGCAACAACCTCTACCCAGACGGCCTCGGCGCGGAAATCGTCTCCTTCGAGCTGTTCACCAGGGCTATGAACGAGGCCACCCTGCCCGCCCACCGTGAGCACTGCCTCTCGTATATCGTGGATAACCCGGAGCTGTTCGCCATCCGCACCTTCGATCCGCTCGATCCGGCCCTGCACCATCCGGAAATGAAACTCGACATGGACACCGCCGACGACTTCATCAACCTCGCCCTGCGCGATATCAGCCCGGACATCACACCCCGGGAAATCGTGGAGCTGTTCCAATGAAAAGCATCCTGTTCATCATCCTGCTGGTCGGCTGGGTCATCTGGGGCTTCAGATGGATGATCGGCAAAAACCGACGCTCCGTACCGAGCTGATGCCCCGACGCCCACGCCCTCGGTCAGGGGGCGCAACAGGACACAAAGGAAAAAGAAAAGACGCCCGATCAGCCTTCACGCTGACGGACGCCTCCCTATCCCGCATTCCCCCATTTCCCGAGACTCACGGCCTGAACCCCAGAAAGGAATTCGATAACGCCGTAAGCCTCGGGAGATGGGGGAACTTTTTTCGGAGAGAGCCTCTCCAACGGTTCCTTCCCTACCACTCCACCACAATCCTTACCTGCTGCCCGGCCTTGTTGGTGAACAGCAGATAGCCTTCCCGGTGCCCGAACAGATACACGTCGCGGGTGATCTCCACGTCCTTGCGGCAATATTCGGCGATGGAGGCAAGGTTGCCTTCCTTCCACCATTGCAGCGCCTGCATCCCGTCCGCGCTTTTGGGGGCGTTCAGGGTGGCACGGGCCAGGTTATCCAGCGAAACACGGTAAGAAAGCCGTTTTTTGACCTCCACGAGCATGTCCAGCGTGGGCAGGGAACGCAGATCGTATCCGGCGAACGGCTGCAGCACCGCGTAGTCGAAACGCGACGAGTTGAACCCGATGACCAAGCCAGCCTCTCTCAGGCGCTCGAACATGGCCGGGAGATCTTCCTGCTCGTATTCGGTGAAACAATCGCCCTTGGAATCGTACAGGACCGCCACGCTGACGCCCATGAGATCCGCCCGATGCCAGCCGCCCACCTCGGCCGCCGAACGCCGGGTTTCCACGTCGAGCACCATAAACCGCTCCGGAAGCGGCGCAACGATACGCTCGATGCTTCCCGCCGCCGGGCCTCCCAATTCAATATCAGCCGCCATAACGGTCTTCTCCTTCGGCTGTTCCGATTCCAGCCCGCTCACAGCCATATCTCCGCCCGGAGCAGGAGCCACCATGATCCGCTCCAACAAAAACAATGCCCCCGCCTTGTCGATGGGTCGGTTTCCCGAACCGCACTTGGGCGAGTGTACGCAAGACGGGCAACCGAGTTCGCAGGGGCAGCGCAACAACAGATCCCGCACCGCCGCGAACAATTCCGCAAGGCGCGGGAAAGCCGAACGGCACAACCCCGCGCCGCCGGGCAACCCATCATAAACGAAAACGGCGGGCATCCCGAGCTGCGCGTGCATGGGCGTGGAAATACCGCCGAAATCGTTACGGTCCGCCATGACCATCAGCGGCATGAGCCCGATACTCGCATGTTCCAGCGCGTGGATGGAGCCCATGAAATGCATGAGGCTGTCCTCGGTAGCCCGGCGCGGGCCATCCGGCACGCAAAACCACAAGCCCTCCGTCTCGAAAACCAACGGAGGCAGATCCAACGGCACGACGCAGATCAGCCGGTTGTCGGCAACGGAGCGCTGCTCATAGCCGGTGATGGTCTCCGTGACCCGAAGCCGCCCGAACGCGACAGGCGCACCAAACGCCGAGCCCGAAGCCTTCACTTCGATGATGGCGGTTTCCTTGTGGCTCCTGACCCGAGTATGCCAGTTTACCCGCTGTTGCGGCACTTCGCAGCGGACAACCCGCTCCGCCATATCAAGGCTTTTGACCACATACGTCTTCCCCCGATGCAGATAGACCGCGCCGGGGTGCGTCTCCTTGTACGCCTGATGCCCGTCCACGCTGCCGATGGGCTTGCCCTCGGCGTCCACAATGGTACACGACGCGCCGCAGCCCCGCAGATCCACATGCCGCTGCGGGCGCTTGCGGGCCGCCACCCATTCCCTGCCGTCCGCCGATTTAAGAAGCAGGCCTTCTTTTTCCAGTTCACCCAGCGCCGCCCGCGCGCCCGGGCCCCTCAGCCACGGATCGTCGCAAGCCAAAGGCAGTTCCGCCGCCGCGCATTCGAGATGCCGCTTGACGATGACGTCGTTGTCGGGATTGATGACCGCCCGTTCCGGCTCACGCCCGAAAAACGCCTCGGGCTGATGGATGAAATACTGATCCAGCGCGTCCTCGCCCGCGACGAGCAGCACCGCGGATTCCTGCCCGGCCCGCCCCACGCGGCCGCCCCGCTGCATGGTCGAAATGACCGTGCCCGGATACCCCACAAGGATGCACACGTCGAGGCTGCCGATATCGATCCCCAGTTCCAGCGCGCTGGTCGTAACCACGGCAAGCAATTGCCCATCACTCATGCGGGCTTCGATCTCGCGCCGCTCCTCGGGCAAAAAGCCCGCCCTATACGCGCTGATGCGCCCCGCGTAGCTTCCGGCCTTGTCAGCGGCCCACAGCGCGATGAGTTCCGTCATGCGCCTTGAACGGCAGTACACGATAGTCCGCAGCCCCCGCGCCAGAGCCGCCTTCAGAAGCGCGATGGCGGTTGTGGAGGGGCTGTCTTCCGGATCGATGAACACCATATGCCGCTTGCCCGTCGGTGCGCCCGATTCGCGGATGACAGGGATGTCCGTCAACTTTTGGGGCACATTAAGGGACCTTTCCGTCCCCAGTGCAACAGGCTCAGAAGAAGAGGAAGGGGAAAGCAGAGGGGAAAAAGGGGAAGCATTCTCCGAGGGAAGCCCCTTTTCCTGCACCAGTTCCCTGCCCAGCAGATTGCCCGCCAGTTCCTCTGGGTTGCCGACCGTCGCCGTGCAGAAAACAAAATTGGGGCGGGCGGCGTAGCGGGCGCAGATCCGGTTCAGGCGGCGGAAAAGCTGGCTGATATGCGATCCGAGCACGCCGCGATAGGTATGCGCCTCATCCACAACCACCAGCGAGAGCGACGCAAGGAACGTCGTCCATTGCTCATGGAAGGGCAAAATCGCCAGATGCAGCATTTCGGGGTTGGTAATCAGGACATTGGGCGGGTTCTTGCGGATCTTGCGCCGGAAATGATCGGTCGTATCGCCGTCATAGATGGCGATGGACGGCCTCGCCGCTTCGGGCCAATGCCCGGTCAGCTCCCCAAATGCGGCAAGCTGATCCTGCGCCAGAGCCTTCAACGGGAACAGCATCAGCGCCCGGCTGTCCGGGTCCTGCAAGCATTTTTCCAGTATCGGCAGGCTGTAGCACAGCGTTTTGCCGCTGGCGGTGGGCGTGGCGACCACCACGTCGCGCCCGGCGCGGACAGTATCCGCCGTCAGCGCCTGATGGCTGTAGAGCGACGCGATCCCCCGCTCGCGCAGCACCCCCGCAATGGCGCGGGGCCACGGGCGGCG
>NZ_JH114232.1:522041-525112 GCF_000224655.1 Bilophila sp. 4_1_30 | reverse complement strand
GTATGTAATCAGCCACGTTGTGTTGCATAACAGATTGGATACCGGGGGAGGGGAGAGAAAACCCTTCTGAAGAAGGGCTTTCTCTCCCCTCCCCCGGACCCCCTCCCCTCTCTTTCCCAAGACTTTTGTGCTTATCGAATCCCTGTTCGGAAGTTGTACCGAATAGTTTTGAACTATACATAAATGAATCAAAGAGGGCTATTTTCAAAAGTGTATACTCTCAAAGAGCATTCTGCCAAAAAAGGAGTTGCCTTTCTACAGTAGTCACCGGGAGACGAATGCCAAGGGCCAGCCGTACAAGCCGCCCGCCACGCCGTTGATCCTTACGAAAATCTTTGAAGAGGATGGGGTGGGGTTTGGGGAGGGGAAGGGGAAACTTTCTAGAGAAAGTTTCCCCTTCCCCTCCCCAATGCTTCCCATCACTCCCCAACCTTCACGACCTTGGCGGGCACCCCGGCGACGACGGCCTTTGCAGGCACATCGCGGACGACGACGGACCCGGCGGCGACTATGGCCCCGTCCCCGATGGTCACACCCTTAAGGATAAGGGAATTCATGCCGATCCAGACGTTCGCGCCGATGGATACGCCGCGATCCAGCTCAAAGGCCGGTTCGATGTGCCGCGTCTCGGCAGGCCAGTGCGCGTGGAAATCGGAATCCGTGATCACGCAGTTCGGGCCCACCATCGTATCCTTGCCGATGGAAATGGTGCATGAGCGCGCCGTGATCGCCGTGCCGCTGAGCTGGACGCCTTCCTCCAGTTCGATGCGGGCTGTAGGGGCATAGGTGCGGAGACGGACGGGCGCGTACAGCGTGGAGGCCGTGGCGCGCCGCGAGGAGGAAATCAGGCTGCACCCCGCGCCGAGGCGGATATGGCTGCCGGGCCAACGCCCAAGGATCACCGATCCGCACGCCGTAACGCCGGGCCCGACCTCAACGCCGAACAGTAACGCCTTGAGCCGCAAAGCCAGCGTGCCCCAATCCTTCGACCAGTGGCGCTGCAACGTGATCGCGGCATAGGAAAGGATGTCCTGAGCCGAAAGCCTGCGCTCGATAGCCTTGCGGAGTTTGCCGATCATGCCTTGTTCCCGCTTTCGGACTGCGCCAGCTGCCAGCGGCACAACCCGTTGAAAAGGTTTGTCTTGAGCATTTTGTCGCCGCCGTGCAGCGCGTCGATCTTGGCTTGGAAATTCGCCCGGTTGGTCTTCCCGGCGGAAGGGCAGGGATTCGACCAGACGGGCAGCTCCCAGCGCCGCGCCGCCTTGATGATATCCGGTTTTTCCACCAGAAGCAGAGGCCGGATGACTTTGAGCGCACCCTTGAAAAAGTCATCGCACATGCCCATGCCCTCAACGCGCCCGTTCTGGACAAGATTCATAAAGAACGTCGTAACCAGATCGTCGGCGTTGTGCCCGAAGGCGAGATGGGTCAGCCCGTACTGCTGGCATACCTCGAACAGCCGTGTGCGGCGCAGCATGGCACAGTAGAAACAGGCGGAATTGCGGCGGTTTTCCGGCGAGTGACCGCGCGGGCCGTGATCCGTGACTTCGATGTGGCCCGCAACGCCGTGTTTCGCCAGATACTCGACGAGCGGCGCGTGGTTTTCCGCATCAAAGCCGGGATTCAGATGGATCGCCATGATGTCGAACCGGAACGGCACGATGCGCTGGCGCCGCCGGAGCACTTCCAGCAGCACCCAGCTGTCCACGCCGCCCGAAACGGCGACCCCGACCTTCGCGCCGGGGCCGACCATCCCGGTGCGCTGCATGGCCTTTCCCGCGCTTTTGACGCAGACCTGCTGCGCATAGGAGAGCTTTTCTTTCGACATCAGGACAACCGCATCTTGAAGTCTTCGTAGCCGAATTCCCGGACAAGGCGCGTCCCGTCGGTTTCCGGGTTCCAGCGCACGATGGAGGGCAGGCGCAGGCCGTTAAAGGTCGTGGTCTTCACCATGCTGTAAATCGCCATGTCCGTAAAGACCAGCCTGTCCCCGGCCTTGAGCGGCTCGTCGAAACTGTATTCGCCGATCACGTCCCCCGCGAGGCAGGACTTGCCCGCAAGACGGCAACTCCAACGCTTCTCGCCGGGCTCGCCGGAACCGATGACCATCGGGCGGTACGGCATTTCCAGAACGTCCGGCATGTGCGTCGCCGCCGAAGTGTCCAGAATCGCCACGGGCATATCCGCCCGCACCACGTCGAGCACAGTGGACACCAGCACGCCCGCGTTCAGGGCCACGGCCTCGCCGGGCTCAAGGTAGACCTGCACTCCGTAGCGGTCGCGCACCCGCTCGATGCATTTGCAGAGCAGGTCGATGTCGTAGCCTTCTTTGGTGATATGGTGGCCGCCGCCGAAATTCATCCACTTGAGGCCCTTCAAATACCGTCCGAACTTCATTTCAAACGCCTTGAGCGTCCTATCCAGCGCGTCCGCGCCCTGTTCGCACAGGGTATGGAAATGCAGCCCCGAAAGCCCCTTGAGGCCGGAAGGCGGCGTCTGGGCGGGGCAGCCCCCGGCGGACGCGAAACGCTCGAACTCCCGCAGCCGCACGCCGAGCCGGGAGCCCGGAGCGCAGGGGTCGTACATGGGCACCGCGCCCTCGGAGTGCTCAGGGTTGACCCGGATGCCGCATTCGATGGGCGTCGCGCGTCCGGCGTTCTTGGCTTCGACCATGCCCTTGAAGCGTTCCCACTGCGCGAAGGAATTGAACAGAACATGATCAACTGTTTCAAGCAGTTCTGCCATGTCAGCTTCCGAGTAACCCGCCGCGAACGCATGGACTTCGCCGCCGAAGCGTTCCCGGGCAAGCCGGGCTTCGTCGGGCGAGCTGGCGCAGCAGCCGTACAGCGCGCCTTCCCCGCTGCGGGAGATGATCGGGAAAACGTCCCACATGGCGAAGCATTTCAGGGCCATCAGGATCTTCGCGCCCGTGCGCCGCTGCACTTCGTCCAGAATCGCCACGTTCGAGCGCAGTTTCGCCTCATCCACAACAAAGCTCGGCGACGGGAACCGCTCCGGCTTCAACTGTTCAAGATAGGTTTTAGTCATAGGAAGTAAGGGAAAAAGGTATC
>NZ_JH114232.1:512040-521644 GCF_000224655.1 Bilophila sp. 4_1_30 | reverse complement strand
AGAAAAGTTCCCCCGCCCCCTCCAATCTTTCTCAATCAGCCTTCCAAACTACTCCTGCACGACCCAGGGGAGGCCGCGGAGGTTGAGCTGCTCCATAAACGGATCGGGATCGAGCTGCTCCATGTTCCAGACGCCGGGCTGCATCCACTTGCCGGTCACCATCATCATGGCGCCGATCATGGCGGGCACGCCGGTGGTGTAGGAAATGGCCTGGCTGCCGACTTCGGCGTAGCAGGCTTCGTGATCGCAGATGTTGTAAATGTAGGCGGACTTTTCCTTGCCGTCCTTCACGCCCTTCATCACGCAGCCGATGCAGGTTTTGCCCTTGGTCAGCGGGCCGAGGGAGGCCGGATCGGGCAGGAGCTTGCCGAGGAACTGGATGGGCACGATCTGCTGGCCCTGGAACTCCACGGGCTCGATGCCGGTCATGCCGACGTTGCCGAGCACCTTGAGATGGTTCAGGTAGTTCTCGGAGAAGGTCATCCAGAAACGGGCGCGGCGGATGCCCTTGAGGTTCTGAACAAGGGATTCAAGCTCCTCGTGATACATGAGGAAACACTTCTTGGGCCCGATGCCGTCCGGGAAATCGTAGGTCATGGACCACGAAAGCGGATCGGTTTCCACCCACTCGCCGCGTTCCCAGTAACGGCCCTTGGCGGTCACTTCGCGGATGTTGATTTCCGGGTTGAAGTTCGTGGCGAAAGGCTGCCCGTGGTCGCCCGCGTTGCAGTCAATGATGTCAAGAACGTGGATCTCGTCGAACAGATGCTTCTGGGCATAGGCCGCAAACACGTTGGTCACGCCGGGGTCGAAGCCGCTGCCGAGCAGGGCCATCAGGCCGGCGTCCTTGAACTTCTGCTGATAGGCCCACTGCCACTTGTATTCAAACTTCGCCACATCCAGCGGCTCGTAGTTGGCGGTGTCCATGTAGTGCACGCCCGCTTCAAGGCAGGCGTCCATGATGGTGAGATCCTGATACGGCAGGGCCACGTTGATCACCATGACGGGCTTGTAGCGCTTGATCAGCGCCACCAGTTCGGGCACATCGTCGGCGTTCACGCGCGCCGTCTCGATGATGCGGCCCGTGCGCTCCTTGATGCTCGCAGCAATGGCGTCGCACTTGGAAACCGTACGGCTCGCCAGCATGATCTCGGTGAAAACTTCGGGATTCTGCGCGCACTTGTGCGCCACAACGCTGCCGACGCCGCCCGCGCCGATAATAAGAACTCGTGCCATTCTTTTCTCCTTTTTCCGGGGCTCTGCCCCGGCCCCTGCAAGGGACTCAATCCCTTGGCCCGGCTTGATGGTCAATCACCGTCTTCCGTTTTCGGGAAACGGTATCAATCATATGCTCCGAACACCCCGGCACGGCATACGGCGGCATTACCGCCGCCCATCCATGACCGAGGGGGTCCGGGGGGAATCATTCCCCCCGGATAGGGGGTCAAGGGGGGCGGTAGCCCCCTTGCCGCCGGAGGCATTCTACCGCTCGAAGTAGGTATAGCCGCGCAAACCGTCTTCAAAGGTTTGCAGGATCTTGTAACGCTCCGAGGGCGTGATTCGCTTTTCACGTACGGCCCGTTCGGCGGCTTCACGGAGATCCTCAAGGATGCGCCGGGGATCGTATTCCACATAGTCGAGGATGTCGGCCACGGAATCGCCCCTGATCTCGCGGACGAACTGGTAGGAGCCGTCCTCGCTGATGCGGATGGACACGACGTTGGTGTCCCCGAGCAGGTTGTGCAGGTCGCCGAGGGTTTCCTGATACGCGCCCACAAGGAACACGCCGAGATAATATTCATCGCCGTCCACAAGGGGATGCAGATCGAGGGAAGTGCGCATACCCTGCGGGTCGATGAACTTGTCGATGCGCCCGTCGCTGTCACAGGTGATATCCGAAATGACCGCCTTGCGGGACGGGAATTCCGTCAGGCGGTGCACCGGCATGACCGGGAACAGCTGATCGATGGCCCACGCGTCGGGGAGTGACTGGAACACGCTGAAATTGCCGTAGTAGATGTCGGCAAGCGTGCTGTCGATGTCCGCGAGTTCCTTGGGCGTGTGCTTGAGCTTTTCCTTTTCCTCGGCGATGCGGTTGATGATCGCCCAGAAGTACTTGTCCGCGAGCGTCCGCTGCCGGAGCGTAACGCGTCCGGTTATGAACAGCTGGCGCATTTCGTCCCGGTAGTAGACGGCGTCGTTGTAGCACTCCTGAAGGTTGCGGACGGACAGGCCCTGCAAGACTTCACGGAGGTTGACCACCGGTTCCGGCACGTCTTCGGGCAGGACATCGGGGATGCTCTCGCCCGTTTCGGCGATGCTCACGTCGAGGATGTTGAACAGAAGGATGGAATAGTAGGCCACGGTGGCGCGGCCCGATTCCGTAACGATGTGCGGGTGTTCGATGCCCTGCTGGTCGAGGATGGTCATGACCGCTTCCACGACGTCGGTACAGTATTCGTCCATCGAATAGTTGCGGCTGCTCACATAGTTGGTGTGCGAGCCGTCGTAGTCCACGGCGAGGCCGCCGCCGAGGTCGAGATACCCCATCTTCGCGCCTTCCTGCACGAGGCCCGCATAGACGCGGGTGCTCTCCATGACGGCGGTACGGATGTCGCGGATGTTGGGGACCTGCGAACCAAGGTGGTAGTGCAGGAGCTGGAGGCAGTCGAGCATGTCGTGCTGCTTCAGGGTGTCCACGATATCCACCACCTGCGCCGTGGTCAGGCCGAAGGCGGAGCGTTCGCCGCAGGAACCGGCCCAGTGGCCGCTGCCCTTGGTGATGAGCTTGACGCGCACGCCGAGGAGCGGGCGCACGCCGAGCGCGGCGGAGCGTTCGAGGATCAGCTCCAGCTCGCCGGGCATTTCCATGACGAAAATGCACTTGAACCCCATACGTACGGCGGAGAGGCCGAGGTCGATGAACTCCTCGTCCTTGTAGCCGTTGCAGATGAGGCAGGCTTCCGGGTCTTTGAGCTGGGAAATGGCGGAAATGAGTTCGGCTTTGGAACCGACTTCGAGGCCGTGGTGAAAGCGCGAGCCGAACTGGGCGATTTTCTCGACCGTATGCTGCTGCTGGTTCACCTTAATGGGGAAGACGCCGCGGTATTCGCCCTTGTAGCCGAGCGAGGTGATGGCCTTGCGAAACGACTCGTGCAGCAGGGTGATCTGCGAATCAAGAATGTTTTCAATGCGCAACAGGACCGGCATGTCGTAGCCGCGCTCGCGCATACCCCGAATGACCTCGGGGACGCTGACGGCTACGCCCTTGTTTTCGCCGGAAGGATAAATCACGACATCGCCCTCGGGCGAAACGCCGAAGTAGCCGGCTCCCCAGTTACGGATGCCGTACAGTTCGGTGGAATCTTCCACACTCCATTGCTGGAGAGTGCGTTTTATCGCCACGTAACGGAACCTCTCAAGGTAATCGGTTGAACAGGCGCGGGACCCCTGCCCCGTGACACAGCCATCGCAACGCGTTCCAAGCCTACGCCGCCCATGCGGCTGCGGGGTGACATTTCCGCGCCGTTTGACGAACGATACGCTCCGGAAGGAAAACGCCCCGTTCCTCGGGAGAAAATCCGGGGGAACCGGGGCGGCCTGCGCGTACGAAAAACAGTCAAATACGGTTTAGAATATACCGTCAAAAAGACAATATTGTCAACAAGCCAGAGCCCAGCCCTCCGTGCGGAGCGGCGCGTTTTCGCAAAGGATTCCGCACCCCGGCGGAGCGGGGCCTTCCGGGCGCGGCATGATTGCGCGGCAAAAATATCTGTGCTAGGAGAAAGGTTTGGAATCAGCCGGACTTCCGCTTCGGCCGCTTCCGGAATCGTCTTGTGTTTTCCTGTCCGGTTTTAGGTGCAGGTTTGACCACGCCCAACCCTCAGTGAGGAAAAAATGAAACGGATTGCTCTTCGTTGGCTCGGAGCTCTGCTGCTCTCCATCACTCTTGCCGCCCCCGCCCTGGCCGCCGGCAAGCACCTCATCAACGGCATCGACGCCAACTATCCTCCGTTCGCCTACGTGGACGAAACCGGCAAGCCCGCCGGGTTCGACGTCGACTCCATGAACTGGATCGCCAAGAAGATGGGCTTTACCGTGGAGCACAAGCCGATGGACTGGGACGGCATCATCCCCGCCCTGCTCGCCAAGAAGATCGACATGGTCTGCTCCGGCATGAGCATCAGCCCCGAACGCAAGGCGCAGGCGAACTTCTCCGATCCCTACTGGACCATCCGCAAGATTTTCATCACCAAGAAGGGCTCCAAGGTCACCGAAGACCAGATCTACAACGGCAAGATCAAACTCGGCGTCCAGCGCGGCACCAACGAACACGAAATGCTCCAGAAGGCGCAGGCCGAAAAGAAGTACAACTATCAGCTGCGCTTCTATGACTCCGGCCCCATGGCCATCGAAGACCTTCTGAACGGCCGCATCGACGCCATCGGCCTTGACGCCGCCCCCGCCGAAGACGCCATGCGCAAGGGCAAGCCCGTGCAGGAAGTGGGCGTGTTCGGTTCCGACGAGTTCGGCGTGGCCATCCGCAAGGACGACGCCGAAACCATGAAGCTCGTCAACGAAGGCTACAAGCTCCTCAAGGCCGATCCCTACTGGAAGGAACTCCAGGCCAAGTACCTCGGCAACAAGTAATGACGCTCACGCCGGGGGCCGCACGGCCCCCGGCGTTTTCGACGCGCTTACGCAAGACCGGCGACGCGGCCTCTCTCCGCCGTCGCCGCCTTGTTGTCAGGGCTTCCCTCTTCGGGAAGACTGGCGTATGCTAGAACGCTTTTCGCGGAGCGGGCGCGGTCTTCGGCATCCGCCCAGACCCTCCGGTTCCGGGCGCGCAAGCCCTTCTACGGGCCCTGCGCAGAGCGTGTTTCCTTTGAAAGGCGCTACGCTTCAAAATCCATTCAGCCGGAAAACACCGTTTTCGGCGGAATCCACGCCGTGTTGCGGCGCGCCGGACATGCGTTCGGCGTTCGGGCATTCCCCATTTGGGAACGCTTTGACCCTCAACCCCCATTCCGTGAGTCGAGATGCTGGAAATAGTGGACAAAATCCCGGTTATTCTCAACGCCTTGCCCTACATCCTTCAGGGCGGCGTCGTAACCCTCATCACCGTCATCGGATCTCTGGCGCTTGGGTTCTGCATCGGCCTTCCCCTCGCCGTGCTGCAAGTGTACGGCCCTTCGTTCATCCGCCGCCTCATCGGCGTCTATGTGTGGTTTTTCCGGGGAATGCCCATCCTGCTCCTGCTGTTCCTCTTCTATTTCGGGCTGTTCGAGGTCATCGGCCTGAACCTGTCCACCATCACTGCGTCCTGCCTCGTCCTCGGCATGGCGAGCGCGGCCTACCAGTCCCAGATTTTCCGCGGCTCCATCGAGACGCTCCCGGTGGGCCAGTTCCGCGCGGCCCGCGCCCTCGGCATGAACGACGGGCAGGCCATCCGGCATATCGTCCTTCCGCAGGCCCTGCGCCTGTCCATCCCCGGCTGGTCCAACGAATTTTCCATCCTGCTCAAGGACTCGGCCCTGTGCTTCGTCCTCGGGACCCCGGAAATCATGGCCCGCACCCACTTCGTGGCCTCGCGGACCTACGAGCACCTGCCGCTCTACATCACGGCAGGCCTGTTGTACTTCGGCATCACCCTTGTGGGCGTGCACATCCTCCGCGTGCTGGAACGCAAGGTCCATATTCCCGGTTACGCCGTCAGCGGCTCCATGTGAGGCACGTCACCATGAACACCACCCCTATCCTGCGCGCCACCAACATCGTCAAAAAACTCGGCGGCAAAACGATCCTCAACGACGTGTCCCTCGATGTGCACAAAGGCGACGTAAAAGTGGTCATCGGCCCTTCCGGTGCCGGCAAAAGCACGTTTCTCCAGTGCCTCAACTACCTCCTGCCCCCGGACTCCGGCGACATCTGGCTTGAGGGGAAGAAGGTCAACGCCCGCGACACAAGGGAACTGTGCGCCCTGCGGCAGCAGGTCGGCATGATCTTTCAGGACTTCAACCTGTTCGATCACCTCACCGCCGAGGAGAACGTCTCCATCGCCCTGCGCAAGGTCATGGGCTGCAACAAGGCCGAAGCCCGCAACCGCGCCCTGACCGAACTCAGCCGCGTGGGGCTCGCCAAGCGCGCCGCGCTCTACCCCGCCCAGCTCTCCGGCGGGCAGAAGCAGCGCGTCGCCATCGCCCGCGCCCTCGCCATGGACCCCAAGGTCATGCTCCTCGACGAGCCTACCTCCGCCCTCGACCCCGAGCTTGTCGGCGAAGTGCTCTCGGTTATCCGTGACCTCGCGGACGGCGGCATGACCATGATCATGGCCACGCACCAGATGGATTTCGCCCGCGCCCTCGCCACCGACATCCTGTTCATGGAACAGGGCAAGATCATCGAGCAGGGTGCGCCCGACGTGCTGCTGGCCCCCGGCTCCGGCACGCGTACCAGCGACTTCTGCGGCAAGCTGTTCGACCTGCGCGGCACCGAAAAATCCGACGAGCCCACGGTCAGCGAACTCCTCACCGGCGACCTGTCCCACGACATCACCGACGACGGCAGCGAATCGTCCATGATCCCCGACGCCCCGAAAAAGGACTAGACGATGCAGTGGCTTGATCCCGACTTCATCTTCCAGACGGTCCTCCCCGCGCTCAACCGGGGGCTCGTCATGTCCATCGCCCTGATCGTGCCCTCCGCGACCATCGGGTTCGTGCTCGGCGTCCTCACCGGCGTGGCCCGCGTCTTCGGCCCCAAGTGGCTCCGCAGCCTCGGGAACGGCTTCACCACCATCTTCCGCGGCGTGCCGCTCGTGGTGCAGCTCATGATCCTCTATTTCGGCCTGCCCAACCTCGGCATTTACCTCGAGCCCTATCCCGCCTCCGTGCTCGGCTTCATCCTCTGCACGGGCGCGTACCAGTCGGAATACGTCCGCGGCGCGCTGCTCTCCATCCGGCAGGGGCAGATCAAGGCGGCCTATGCCCTCGGGTTCACCAAGCTGCAGACCATCCTCTGGGTAGTCATCCCGCAGGCAGCCCGGCGCGCCCTGCCCGGCTGCGGCAACGAAATCATTTATCTGATCAAATATTCCTCCCTCGCCTACATCATCACCTGCATCGAGCTTACCGGCGAGGCCAAGGTACTTGTTTCGCGTTCGTTCCGGCCCACGGAAGTCTACATTGTGGCGGGCATCTACTATCTTGTCCTTGTCTCCTTCGCCACGTGGTTCCTCCAGAAGCTCGAACGCAAGTTCGCCATTCCCGGCTTCGGGAAGAAGTAAGCGCAGGGCGCCGCCCTGCACCCGCTGAGGCTCCGCCTCAGACTCCGCCGGGGGGAGAGCCTCCCCCCGGACCCCGGCGTAAACGGAAACGACACAATGAGGTTCCATTACCCACAGAATAAACGGCAACGCCGTTTATTCCATTTTTTAAGAAAACGACACAACCGACATAAAGCCACAACCTCTCGCGTTTCCATAACCGAGGGGGTTTGGGGGGAATCATTCCCCCCAAGCAGGGTCAAGGGGCGGCAGCCCCTTGCCGCCGGAGGCACCACCCATTCTCGAAAAAAGGACATGCTTCAATGCCCGTACAGGAACATATCCGCAATTTCAGCATTATAGCCCATATCGACCACGGCAAGTCGACGCTCGCCGACCGCATCCTTGAGATCACGGGGCTGGTGTCGGAACGCGAAAAACGCGACCAGTACCTTGACCGCATGGACATCGAACGCGAGCGCGGCATCACCATCAAGGCGCAGAGCGTCCGCATCCCCTACAAGTCAAAAAACGGCAAGCAGTACCTGCTGAACCTCATTGACACGCCCGGCCATGTGGACTTCAACTATGAAGTCTCCCGTTCACTGGCGGCCTGTGAAGGCGCGCTGCTGGTGGTGGACGCCACGCAGGGCGTGGAGGCGCAGACGCTCGCCAACGTCTACCTCGCTCTTGACCACAACCACGAGATCATCCCGGTCCTCAACAAAATCGACCTCCCGAGTTCCGACGTGGAGCGGGTGAAGTCCGAAATTGAAGAAGACATCGGGCTGGACTGCTCCAAGGCCCTGCCCGTCAGCGCCAAGACCGGCGACGGCGTGCCAGACGTGCTCGAAGCCATTGTGGAGCGCCTGCCCGCGCCCGAGGGCAACCCCAACGCGCCGCTCAAGGCACTCATTTTCGACTCGTGGTATGACTCCTATCAGGGCGTCGTGGTCATGTTCCGCATCATGGACGGGACGCTCCGCAAAGGCGACAAGATCGAGCTGTTCGCCACGAAGAAGACCTACGAAGTCATCCGGCTCGGCGTGTTCTCGCCCGAGTCCCGCGACATGGATCAGCTTTCCGCGGGCGAGGTGGGCTTCCTCTGCGGCAACATCAAGGAACTGGGCGACGCCAAGGTCGGCGACACCATTACGCTGGCGGAACGCCCCTGCGCCGAGGCCGTGCCCGGCTTCAAGGAAGTGAAGGCGGTGGTCTTCTGCGGCCTTTACCCGTCCGATCCGAGCGATTACGAACAGCTCAAGTTCGCGCTGGAAAAGCTCCAGCTCAACGACGCGGCCTTCTCGTGGGAACCGGAAACCTCGCAGGCCCTCGGCTTCGGCTTCCGCTGCGGCTTCCTCGGCCTCCTGCACATGGAGATCATTCAGGAACGCCTCGAACGCGAATTTCAGGTGGACCTCATCGCCACGGCCCCCTCGGTCATCTACCGGGTGGAGACGACGGACGGCAAGACCACGGAAATCGACAACCCGTCGAAGCTCCCCGATCCCGCCCGCATCACCAACCTCTATGAGCCCTACGTCCGCATCGACATCCACGTCCCGAGCGACTATGTCGGCAACGTGATGAAGCTCTGCGAGGAAAAGCGCGGCATCCAGAAGAACATGGGGTATCTGGCCCAGAACCGCGTCGTCATCACCTACGAGCTGCCTTTTGCGGAAATCGTGTTCGACTTCTTCGACCGCCTGAAGTCCGCCACGCGCGGTTACGCCTCGATGGACTACGAAGTGATCGACTACCGGGCCTCGAACCTCGTGCGTCTGGACATCCTTCTGAATGGCGAAGCCGTGGACGCCCTCGCGGTCATCGTGCACAAGGACAAATCCTACGCCTACGGGCGTGCGCTTGCCCTCAAGCTCAAGCGCACCATCCCGCGCCAGATGTTCGAAGTGGCGATTCAGGCCGCCATCGGCCAGAAGGTCATCGCCCGCGAAACCATTTCCGCGCTCCGCAAGAACGTAACCGCCAAGTGCTACGGCGGCGACATTACCCGTAAGCGCAAGCTCCTCGAAAAGCAGAAGGAAGGCAAAAAGCGCATGAAGCGCATGGGCAACGTCGAGCTGCCTCAGGAAGCCTTCCTCGCCGCCTTGCAGGTCGGGGACGAGTAGAAAGCAATGGAGGGGGCATACCTCTCCCGATTCCATAGCAAAAGGAAAGGACAGATTCTTGGAATCTGTCCTTTCCTTATTTGAGCCATTCCATTCCAACAGGCCAATCTACATAGCTCTTTTTTCTTTTCCGTCTATGCCGGAAACCAAGGAGCCATACACCCGCTCAACCTTCCGCCCATAGGGAAACCCGGGAACAGGGATTCAATAA
>NZ_JH114232.1:507674-511615 GCF_000224655.1 Bilophila sp. 4_1_30 | reverse complement strand
GAAAAGCTTTTCTTCAGAAAAGTTTTCCCTCCCTTCCCCAATCTTCCACTTCTACTTCCCCATCAACCCCGCGATCTCCTCCCGCAGGACGCGGGCGGCGGCCTCGGCGGCGATGCGGTCAAGCTCGTTCTGAATGCGGCTCATGACGTCGGCGGTGATGGCTTCGGTGTCGGGGAGATCCGGCAGGATAAGCTGCGGAAGCGGGCGGTTCTCCAACTCCTGCACGCGCCGCTCCAATTGCTCCAGGGCGCGGGCCGAAGCGTCCTGCTCCTCGGAGGCTTTTTCCATGTCCACACGGACGAGGGCAAGGACATCCTGCACGATGCCGGCGGCGTCGGGAGCCTGCACGGGCCGGCTCTCCAACAGCGCGAGCCGCCGCTCCAGCGATTCCAGCGCAAGGCCAAGCACATCCGGGCCGTCATCGGGGTCGGCTTCAGGAGAGGAGGATTCCCAAGGGATCTCTGCGGAACGGGAGGGGACGGGAGGGAACGCGGGCTCTTCGGCCACCTCGGCGGATGTGCCGGGAAGCGGTGCGGCTTCGAGGGCCTCAGCGGGAACACCCGAAAGCGTGGAACCAAGCTCCGCCGCAAGCGATTTCAACTGACCGCACAAAGCATTGCCTTCCGTAAGCAGAGACTGGATGTCGCCGGAGATCGCGGAGACGTTGAGATCCTGCTCAGCGGCGTCATCCGCGCGCTGTTCCAAGGCGACCACCCGTTCATTGAGACGGCTCAAGGCTTCCTCCAGCCGGATAATACGTTCTTCCATTTCATGGCCGCAGGAAGGCTCCGCTTGCGGCTCGGCGGCGCTGACGGGAATGTCCGGCACAGCCACGGGCACGAACGCAAGCGCCCGATCCGTGCCGTCCTCGGAAGGTTCCGGCAAGGGCTCGGCAACATCATCCGCCGATACGGAAGAGGGCAGCGATTCTGAAGGTTCCTCAGCAGCCCCTTCCGGCGCGGCCTCAGCCTGTTGAGAAGGGCCGGGGTCAGCTTTCGAGCCCTCCTCCCCTTCTGGAGAAACCAGCATGGGAGCCTCCATAGCGGGCTCCGGCGCAACCGGCGAGGGCTCAACCTGTGGGGCATCCGCAACCGGAGCGTCGCCGAACAGCAATTCCAGATCCTCGGCATACGTTCTTTCAGCGGGTTCCGGGACGGAGGATTCCTGAGCTTCGGGGTGCATCTCGGCAAACTCCTGATCCACGGCGTCGGTGGATGGGGCCGGAGCTTCCGTCTCGTCCGGAACCCCGGAGGCATCGGCCATGCCGGGAGCCGTTTCCACACCATACTCGTGCACAACCGCCCCGGCCTTCGTCATTTCCGCTTCAAAGGCGCGGATCAGCGCCTCGTCCGGCTCTTCGCGGACGGGTTCGCCAAGGATCTCGGCGGGAGCCTCTCCTTCCGCGCCATCCGAAACAGGCTCCTCCGGCAACGCGGAAGCCTCGTCCTTCGGAGGCAGCAGCGTCATGAGGGGCGTCTTTTCGATCTCTTCAAGAAAATCATCGCTGTTCTCAAAAGGATACCGCGACACCACCCGTTCGGACTCTTCCCCGGGCGGGGTTTCCGGCTCGGCCGCTTCGGGCTGCCCCGGCAGGGCTTGCCCGCCATCATCATGAAGAGCCCCGCGGGGCTCCGGTTCAGGAGACGCCTCGGGGTCATCGACGATATCAAAAAGGTCTATGATGCCTTCTTCCGGGTCGTAGGGATCTTTCCGCGCCATACTGGCCTCTCGTCGGCAAAAAATATAAATGGATACGAGTAGAGTACACGCATCCGGCGCGATCTGGCAAGCGCCAACCGGAGGACGGTTTACAGGCCGCCCACCACCCTGTAGACTGGATGCGGCCTTTCATCCTGCCTCTTTTTCAGACTTTTTTTGGAGATCGCATGGAGCGCCCAGCATCCTCAACTCTTCCGACCACGCCCGGCATCTATATCTATAAGGACGCGCAGGGACGGATCATCTATGTGGGCAAGGCCCGAAACCTCCGCAAGCGCATCCTTTCCTATTTCCGGGACGCTTCGGCCCTGACCCCGAAAACGGTCGCCATGATCGGGCACGCCGCCTCGCTGGAGACGCTTTCCACCACCACGGAAAAGGAAGCGCTGCTCCTCGAAGCCAGCCTCATCAAGAAACACCGCCCGCACTACAATATCGTCCTGCGCGACGACAAGCAGTATGTCCTGTTCCGCATCGCCAAGGACGCCCCCTATCCGCGCCTTGAGGTCGTGCGTCAGGCCCGGCGCGACAACGCCCGCTATTTCGGCCCCTTCACCTCGGGGCAGGCGGCCCGCGAGACATGGAAGAGTATCCACCGGGTCTTCCCCTTGCGGCGCTGCGTGGACCGGGCCTTTAAAAACCGCGTCCGGCCCTGCCTCTACCACCATATAGGGCAATGTCTCGCGCCGTGCACGGAAAACGTCCCCGTTGAAGAATACGCCTCCCTCATACACCGCGTGGAACTGCTCCTCTCCGGGCGCTCCCGTGAATTGCTCGATATGCTGCGCCACGCCATGGAGGACGCGTCCGAGGCCATGAATTACGAACAGGCCGCCGTGTTCCGGGATCAGATCAAGGCCATCGAGCGCACGGTGGAACGCCAGAGCGTGGTCCTGCCGGAAGGCGGCAACATGGATGTGGCGGGCGTGGTCCCGGCCAAAGGCGGACTTGCCCTCGGGCTCCTCTTCGTGCGCGAAGGGCGGCTTGTGGACGGGCGCACCTTCTTCTGGCCGGATCTGGAACTGGCGGAAGGCCCGGAATTGCTCTGGAGCTTCCTCGGGCAGTTCTACGGCCCGCAGACATCCATCCCGCCGCGCATTGTCGTGCCGTGGCTGCCCGAAGACACGGTTCTGCCCGGAATGTCCGGCGAGCAGGACGCTCCGGACTCCGCCTCTCCGGCAAAAGATCACATTGCAACACTCGAAGGCGAAGCGGAACCGCCTCACGCCGCCGGAACGGATTCCAACGGGCACGCCCCAGACGAGGTGGAGTCCCTCGAAGCACTGGAAGCGGCCCTTGCCGACGCGCGCGGGGGCATCGTCCGCATCGCCAAACCCCGCAATGCCGCCGAAGCCCGGCTCGTGGACATGGCCGTCTCCAACGCCCGCGAAGCCGCCGTCACCAAATCGGAAGTCCCCATGTCCGACCGCCTTGCCGCCGCCTTCGCGCTGGACAAGGTGCAATCCGCCCTGCCCGGGGCCGTCCCGATGGCATCCCGCCCCATCCGGCGCATCGAATGTGTGGACGTTTCCCACACGGGCGGCACGTCCACCCGCGTGGGCATGGTCGTCTTTGAAGATGGGCAGCCCCAAAAATCCGATTACCGTACCTATGCCCTTGAAGGCGAAGCGGCCTGCAACGGCGACGACTACGCCGCCCTTGCCGAGTGGATGCGCCGCCGCCTCGAATCCGGGCCGCCGTGGGCGGATCTAGTGCTCATCGACGGCGGGCGCGGGCAGGTTTCCGCCGTGCAGCGCATCGTCAGGGAGTCCAGCGCCGAAGGGCTGTTCCTGCTGGCGGGCATCGCCAAGGCCCGCGACGACATGGGGCGCGCCGACCGCCGGGCCGGGAATGTGGGCGACCGGATTTTCCTGCCCGGCAGGAGCAACCCCCTGCCGCTGCGCGACGGTTCCGCCGAGCTATTGTTTCTCCAGCATGTCCGCGATACGGCGCACCATTTCGTCATCGGGCGGCACCGCCGGGCGCGGGCGGGCGCGGCGCTCTCCGCCGAACTGCTCCGCATCCCCGGCGTAGGCAAGGCCACGGCCCGGCTGCTCTGGGAGCATTTCAAGGCCCTTGATGCCATCATTGCCGCCACGCCCGCCCAGCTTGCCGCGATCCCCGGCATCGGCCCCCGCAAGGCCGAAGCGCTGGCGGACAGTTTGAAGAGGCTGAAGGAATGAATTGGGGAGGGGAGGAGGGGCCTTTCTGGAGAAAGGCCC
>NZ_JH114232.1:504752-507574 GCF_000224655.1 Bilophila sp. 4_1_30 | reverse complement strand
GAGAAGCCCTCCTCCCCTCCCCAAACCCCACCCCTCCTCCCCCAAAGACTTTTGCAAAGGTCTATGGCGGAACGGGCGGCACGGGAAGCCAAACCCTGGCGCACGTCTCCCGGTAAGGCTGCAAAATGTGTTTTATTCACATAAGGAATTATCATGAAACGCAATATCTATCTCAAGACAATCCCTCCCGCGGAAGCCATCGCACGGGTGAAGGCTTCCATAGACCGCGAAGCGCTGATCCGCGAGGAAACGATCCCTTCGCATGAAGCTTCGGGCCGGGTACTGGCGCACGCGGTGCACGCCCGCTATTCCTCGCCCACCTTCCACTCGGCGGCGATGGACGGTTACGCGGTCAACGCCCGTTCGACCTTCGCGGCACGGGAAGGGCACCCGTTGACGCTCAAGGCCGGGGAAACCTGCTTTGCTGTCAATACCGGCCACCCCATGCCCGAAGGCTGCGACGCCGTGATCATGATCGAACAGGTCGTGCTGAACGGCGACGGCGTCACCATTGAAGCCCCCGCCTTCCCGTGGCAGCACGTCCGCCGCATCGGGGAGGACATCGTGGCGACGGAGCTGCTCTTTCCGCGTAACCACCAGTTGAGGCCGTGGGATGTGGGCGCGCTGCTTTCCGGCGGCATCTGGGACGTGCCCGTCTGGGAACGCGTCACTGTCCGCATCATCCCGACAGGGGATGAAGTGCTCGACTTCACCACGCACCCCGATCCCGGCAAGGGGCAGGTCGTGGAATCCAATTCCCAGATGCTGGCGGCGCTGGCCCGTGAATTGGGCTGCGTCGTGGAACGAGCCGCTCCCGTCCCGGACAGCCCGGAAGCCCTGCATCAGGCCCTGAAGGACAGCCTTGACGCGGGCAGGCACCTGACCATCTTCTGCGCCGGCTCGTCCGCGGGCTCCAAGGACTTCACCCGCGCCACGCTGGAAAAGGAAGGCGAAATCCTCACGCACGGCATCGCCGCCATGCCGGGGAAGCCCTCCCTGCTCGCCAACTGCCGGGGCCGCCTCGTGGCAGGGGCGCCGGGGTATCCGGTAAGCGCGCTGGTCTGCTTTAAGGAACTGCTCGAACCGCTCATCTCGTGGCTTTCGCACCGCGAGCCGCCCGCAAAAACCGTCGTCCCCGTCGAGCTGACCCGTACCGTGCCTTCCCGACCGGGCGTCGAGGAGCACGTGCGCGTGTCCATCGGGCGGGTCGGCGACAAGCTGGTCGCCACGCCGCTCGGACGCGGGGCCGGGAACATCACCACCGTCACCCGCGCACAGGGCGACGTGCGCATCCCCGAACAGGCTGAGGGCCTGAACGAGCACGCCGTGGTTCCCGCCGAGCTGTCCGTTTCGGAAGCGGAACTCGACCGCATCCTTGTCTGTGTGGGCAGCCACGACAACACCCTTGATCTGCTCGCAGACGAACTCATGGGCCTGCCCGAGCCCTTCCGGTTCGCCTCCACGCACGTCGGCAGCATGGGTGGCATTACGGCCCTGAAAAACGGCTCCTGCCACCTCTCCGGGATGCATCTTTTCGATCCCGAATCCGACGACTTCAATTTCCCGTTCATCAAGAAATTCCTGCCCGATGTGGACGTAACGGTCATCAACCTCGCCATCCGGCATCAGGGCATCATCGTCCCGCACGGCAACCCGATGGATATTCAAGGCATCGACGATTTCACCCGCGTCCGCTTCATCAACCGCCAGCGCGGGGCCGGGACACGCATCCTCCTCGACTGGAAGCTGAAGCAGGCCGGGCTCAAGCCTTCCGACGTCAAAGGATACGACAAGGAAGAGTTTACGCACATGGCTGTGGCGGTAAACGTGCTCACCGGGGCGGCCGACTGCGGCATGGGCATCTACGCCGCTGCCAAGGCGCTTGGCCTTGATTTCGTGCCGCTCGCCCTTGAACGCTATGATCTCGTCATCCCCACGCGCTTTCTCGATGATCCCCGCGTTCAGGCCGTCCGCGCCCTGCTCGATTCGCCGGAATTCAAGGCGCGCATCGAAGCCCAAGGCGGCTACGACACGCCCCTCACCGGGCAGATCATGGTGGAAGGCGAAAAACGAATGTAGGAAAAGGGGAGGGGAACCTTTGGGATAGGGGCTGCGTTGCCGCCGATGTCCGTAAGGGCTAGGCCCCGCCTGACGGTCAAGGCCCTTGCGGGGCCGTCCGTAGGGGAACCTTCCCCCCCACCAAGCTTCCCCCCTAACCCGTTTCCTTGTCGGGGAAACCGATCAGCACAGCCAAGGAAAGCCTCATGATCCGCCCTGCCACAGAAGCAGACCTGCAAGCGATTTTGGATATTTATAACGATGCCGTCATCAACACCACGGCCGTCTACACCTATACGCCGCATACGCTGGACATGCGCAGGCAATGGTTCAACGAGCACCGTGAGGCCGGGCTTCCCGTTTTCGTGCTGGAAGAGGACGGCGTGGTAGCCGGATTCGCCACCTATGGAAACTTCCGTCCGTGGCCCGCCTACAAGTACAGCATCGAACATTCCATTTACGTTCATAAGGACTTCCGGCGGCTCCACATCGCCACCCGGCTGATGGAAAAGCTGTTGGAAACGGCGAACGGGGCAGGCTATGCGACCATGATCGCGGGCATCGATGCCGACAATGCCGCCAGCATCCGTATGCACGAGCGATTCGGATTCACGCTTGCCGGGAAGATCGTCAAAGCGGGCTACAAGTTCGGCCGCTGGCTCGATCTCGTTTTCTATCAGAAGATTCTCGACGGCCCAAAGGAACCTGTTGGTGAATGAGAGAGGAAAGAATTGGAGAGGGGGAGGGGAACCTTTCTAAAGAAA
>NZ_JH114232.1:502365-504386 GCF_000224655.1 Bilophila sp. 4_1_30 | reverse complement strand
TCTCCAAACCTCTCCCCCCCCCTCTCCAAAGACTTTCGACCTTATCGAATCCCCACTGCCGGTTTTCCCTGTAAAAACAAAGCCCGAACGAAACCCGTTCAGGCTTTGCATTGCGGCTCCGGGGAACTTGCATCAAGGCCGGGCTTTCGCGCCGTCCCGCCCGCTGCCCGCCCCGTTTGTGAAAGTCTTGGGAGGGGAGGGATGGGGGTTTGGGGAAGGGAGGGGAAGCCTTCTGAAGAAGGGCTTCCCCTCCCTTCCCTAATCTTCTATTCCCTCCCTTCGCCCTTCCCGAACTTCTTCACGATGGCCTTGGCCGGGATGATGCCGGTGGCGGCTGCGGACACGATGTTACCGGACACGCCGGGGCCGTCGCCCGCCACGAAAAGGTTGGAAACGGATGTTTCAAGATCGCTGGATGTGGCGACCTGCGTGGAGAAGAACTTGATCTCCGGCGCGTAGAGCAAGGTCGAATCGTCGGCGATGCCCGGCACGACCAGATTGAGCTGCTCCAGCCCTTCCACAAGGTTGGTCACGATACGGCCCGGCAGCGCCATAGCGATGTCGCCGGGCGTAACTTCGGTCAAGGTGGGCTCGACGTAGCCGTTATGGATGCGCTGCCATGTTGAACGCCGCCCGCGCCGCAGATCCCCGAGGCGCTGGAGGATGGGCTTGCCGCCGCCGATGAGCGAGGCGAGCCTGCCGATGGCGACGCCGTACCCGTGGCTGTCGGACACGGGATCGGTCAGGATCACCTTGGACAGGAACGCGAAGTTCGTATTGTCCGACTTCCGGTTGCGGTAGGCGTGCCCGTTCACGCACACGAAATCCTGATAATTCTCAAGCGTGATGAACCCGGCGGGGTTGGTGCAGAACGTGCGCGTCTGATCGTCGTAACGCTGCGTCTGCACAAAAAAAGTAGGATCGTAAATAACGTTGGTGAGATCCGACATCACGTCGTTGTGCGTTTCCACACGCACGCCCACTTCGATGCCGCGCTGCTGGAGCTCCATGCCGTACTTCTTGGCCATGTCGCCCATCCAGTCCGCCCCCACGCGGCCCGGCGCAAGGATCGCGGCCCGGCAGCGCAATTCTCCCTTGTCGGTGATCAGGCCGCGTACTTCGCCGCCCTCAACGATGACGTGCCTGACATCCTCTCCCGTGCGGATGGACACGCCGCGCTCATGGAGCGCTTCGCACATGCCATCGATATGATTCGGCAGGCAATCGCTCCCCAGATGCTTCTGACGGATGAGCAGCAGATCAATGCCGTGCTTTTTCGCTTCCTTGCGGATGGATTTGGCGCTCTCCATGTCCGAGGGGAATACCGGGGCCGTCATGCCGAAGCGGTCAAAAATGGCCTCCGTCTCTTCGATAAGGCTTTCCGCTTCGGAACGGGGCATGAACTGGGTGAGATCGGTCTTGCCGAGCTTGTGGATGAAGTTCAGCTTACCGTCCGAAAACAGCCCGCCTCCGCCCATCCCCGAAAGGATGTGGCAAGGGTCGCACTTCATGCATTTCTTGGCCTTGCCGAGCGGACAGCCGCGCTTCTTGACCATGTTGCCGCGCTCCACAATGCACACCGACAAATCCGAATGGTCGGCCAGCCACCAAGCCGCGAACAGCCCGGCAGGGCCGCCGCCCACGATGATGACATCAAACGTGTTCGACATAAAAATCCTCCCAAAAAGGATGGAATAAGCGGGGAAGACAAGAAAAAGCCCGCAGGCGCGGGATCGTAGGATAACCATGCACGGTTTCGGAACACCTGTCAAACGCCCGCCGGATTCCATCACTCCCCGGTTCCGCCGCCCCATACGGAACAACATCCACCCTTCAAAAAATACTTCCCTCATCACAAAAAAAGCCCGCGAGACAATGCTTTCCAACATCGCCTGCCGGCCTTCAATGCGTTTCTCCGCACGCCACGAGCATTCCCCCTTCCCTGCCTTTCTTTGACAAACAGGGAAAACCGTGAACAGGGATTCTATAAGGTCAAAAATCTTGGGAGGGGAAGGGGGAGG
>NZ_JH114232.1:498243-501925 GCF_000224655.1 Bilophila sp. 4_1_30 | reverse complement strand
TGGAGGGGGGGAGGGGACCCCTTCTAGAGAAGGGGTCCCCTCCCCCCTCCAATTTTCCACAACAACTTACTTCCCGAACGTCACGCGCATGTCGCTGTCGACGAACACGTCCGCCTGCATGTTCTTGCCGACGGCCTGCGCCGCGGCGGTGGCAAGCTGAGGGAGGATTTCGTAGGTATTGCCCTTTGACCCGCCGCTCGTCACCACAACGCGCCAAAGCACGGCCCCGCTCGGGACGCCCTGCGACGCGGAGGCCAACAGCGGAGGCGCATAGGGCGGCTCCTGATCGGGATCCGCTCCCGTCGCCTTCAACGGGGCGGCATAGGGGGGCTTGCCGAGGGCTTCCCCTTCAAGCGCAATCGGCGGCGCATACGGCCCCTTGGAAGGATCGCCGTCCGGCTTCGCCGCAGGCGCGGGCTTGGAGGCGATGCCCGAAGGCTTCGCGGCGGGAAGCAATGCCTCCAGCGTGGCCTTGGGCAAAGCGTCGGCACGCAAGGCTTCCACGACCAATACGCGGGAATAAATGGCCTGAATGCTTGGCTCGGGTACATAGAATGCCTGCCGTGCATACCCGAACGGCCCCCTGTGCCACGGGGAAGAACCAAAACCGATCCCTGTACCGAAACTCAGGCCCGGCCGATAAAAAGGATCGACCCGTTCCGTGATGTACTGCGGCCCGTCGGTTATCCACCAGATCCGCACCAGCACGTCGGCTTCGGCGGCTTGATCGGGATTGGAAAGCCACTTCCAATTATACAGCGAAAGCGCCGTGGCAAGCGGCACCGACACAGTCTGGAGCCCGGAAAGCGTTTCCGGAGCGGAAGCGGAAAGCGCAGGCCCCGGCACAGCCGCCCACGAGAGCTTCGTAGGCACCGGGGTCGCTTCCGCATTGGCCTGAATCGTAGCCGCGACCCTGTATCCGCAACCGGAAGTCACCACGGAAACAAGGCTCAAAATAAGCCATAGGGCAAGAATCCCTGAACGCTTCATGTTCGCCTCCCTGACCCGTTCCGGAAACGGCGCGTTTCCGGCGGGCGCTCCTGCTCGACGGCAGGAAGGAGATCATACGAGAAAGCGCAACAGCCCGCAATTGTTCCTGACCGGTGCGCCCCCGGAGCCGAACACGGAAAGATTCAACGTGACAAACGCTCGGGGAGAAGCTTCCAGTACCACGAGCCCACTTCCGTTTGGGGATCATCCCACTCTTCCGACGTCTCAAAAAACTCCAAGAGGCGTCGTTCTTCCCCCTCCTCGGGCAGCTCGGGAAAAGCCAACCGTTTCGCACGGAAAATCAAAGCCAAATCCTCCAGCAGATTCATCCAGTGGCTCTCGTCATCATGCGGAAGGGTTGCCAATTCGTTGAAAAAATGCTTAGCAAACGTCATGTCCTCGGTTATGCAGGAATCGAGCGTGTCGGCCAATTCGCAAACACGGCGCAACCCTCCGAGAACCAAAGCTCCCGTTCGGGCCTGTTCCACAGGCAAGTCCAAAAGCCGGTCACGAGCAGCCTTGATGGCCGGTACCTTGTGTCGAAACATCATTACCTCCGGAGTTACTATATGATAATGAATATAGAAAGTTTTAACATTAGTAAAAATGTTCTATATAAGCTTATAAATAAAATCAATCCTGCCCGATTCCGGGCGATTGCGGGAGGGCTGGCCCTGTTGTCCATCCTCGCGCTGCCCGGCTGTTCGCTGCTGGAGCCGGAAAAGATGCCCCCCAAGCCCGCCAACCCCACGGGGGTGTCGGGCAAGCATGACCCGCAGGCCGAGCAGCTTTTCGCAAAAGCACATGTCCTTTGGAAAGGCGAGACGTGTACCGACCCGGAAAAAGCGCTGGAATACCTTGACGAAGCACTGAAAATCGAGCCCGATTACCCACAGGCGCTGATCCGCCGCGGGCTGGCCCTGAGCCAGCTCGGGTACGCCGACGACGCCTTCGATGATCTGACGAAAGCCATCCGGATCGAACCTTCCGCGGAGGCGTATCTCTCGCGGGGGATCTGCCTGCTCCAGCAGGGGAACACCGCCGGGGCCCGCAAGGATCTGGAAGAAGCCTTGCGCCGCGACGACAGATCGTATCGCGTGTGGAACATCCTCGGAGCGGTTTCCCTCAAAGAGGGCAAGGAGCAAGAGGCCTGCGAGGCCTTCGAAAAGGCCTGCTCCTCCGGCGATTGCGCGGGCATTGAAGCCGCCCGCCGCGAAAAAATCTGCAAATAGCCGCCGACTCCCGGCACGGCCGTGTTTTTCCGCTGTTTTCCTTGCGTAAACGGAGCGGCTTTACCTCCGCTGTCAAAGTCGGTAGAGAAAACGGGAAAACGCAGCCGCCGAAGGGGTACTCCGCCCCACGGGCCGCATCACCGAGGTACTGGCATGTTGACGAACCGTTCCCACAGCCCGCTGTATCTTCCCCTGCTGATTGCCGTTTGCGGGATTCTCTTTTCCGTCTGGAACGCATTGGATGCGGCGTCCGTGCCCTGTGTTTCGGCCGGGTGCACGCTCTATCAGAACTTTTCCATCAACGGCTATTCCCTGTGGTGGGGCGGTGTGGGGATCTTCTCCCTTCTGGGGCTACTGGCCCTTACCGGCCGCGCCGTGCTCGGGCGCTGGCTGGCCGGGCTCGCCGTCCTGCTGGACTGCGTGCTGCTCGGGATCATGATCCTGACGCTTCCCTGCGTCGCCTGCATGGTGGCCGCGCTGCTCCTCGCGCTCTCGTACATCACATTCCGCGCCGCCACGCTTGCGGATACCCACCGCAGCGCCCTGCACCACGCTTCCCCCCTGCTTGTCCTCTGGGGTGCCCTCTTCCTCCTGACCCTTGGGGGGCTCGCCCGGAGCGAAGTCGGCCCGTGGGCGATTCAGGCCCCCGAAATGGAAGACGAAACCACCGCCCGTGTTTTCTTCTCCCCCTCGTGCAGCGCCTGCCGCCAGCTGGTGATGGGCATGTCCGAAGCCGACGCCCGCAAGATCATCTGGTGCCCGGTTGCGGAAGAGGAAAAGGATCTCGCCATCATCCTGAACCTCAAAAAACGCATTGAGATGGGTACGCCGCTGACCCGCTCCTTCCTGCCGTCTTTGGAGACGGAACCCATGACGTTCTGGGATCTGTTCAGCCTCGAAGTGTTGACGACCCAGTTCCGGCTCTGGTGCAACGATGCGCGGGTCATCAGCTCCAGCGAGGGCCGTTTGCCGCTGGTGGAATTCATGGGCATCCCTTCGGCACTCGTCAAAGCGAAGTCACCGGCCTCCCCCGCGGCACGCCCCACAGCCCCGTCCGCGCCTTCCGAGCCCATGTTCGGCGGCCAGTCGGTCTTGCCCGGGCAAACCGCGCCGCAGGATCACGGCCTCCCCTTCGATATGGGGAACTCCGGCAGTTGTGGCGGCCCCAACGCCGTACCCTGCCCCTGATGCCCGAAGGGACATTTCAAGAAAGCTATCTCTCCCCACGTATAGAAAAGCGATTATTTCCCCTTAAAAGCCAAACGGAAACGGTTCCGCGCCCGGTTTGTACCGGATGCGGAACCGTTTCCGTTTGGCTCGGTGATTCCATTCCACGGTTGGAAAGAAACAACCTTTGAATTCCGTGGCCTCTCCCCAAAACCCGTTTCAGGGAACGCCGCGAACAGGGATTCGATAAACGTAAAAATCTTTGAAGAGAAGGGGGTGGGGTTTGGGGAGGG
>NZ_JH114232.1:494967-498024 GCF_000224655.1 Bilophila sp. 4_1_30 | reverse complement strand
TCCCCCTCCCCAATCTCTCCACATTCTTTTCAAAACGCCCAGACCCAGCCCTAGTCTTCGTCAGGATAGACGATTTCGTCGGGCATTTCGGATTCGGGGGTATGGCTGGCCAGCACCCGGCGGCGGGCCGGACGGCTGTTGGCTGCGGGCGCCGTCTCTTCCTCCTGCGCCTTGCGGGTCATCGAAGGGGTCGGCAACGTGTTATAAATGTTCCAGTAAACGGGCAGATAGTTCGTGACGATGCCGGGATTGCTCAATTTGATATTCGGACGGAGGAAGGCCGCCAGAGAGAGCGCCAGAGCCCACTGCACGGTCGGGCTGGCCCACGGCGTGGTGGAGGGCTCGATGGAAACGAGCCGCCCGTCTTCGCAAGACAAGCCAAGCTGATTCAGGAAGCTTTCCACAAGGACCTTATCCACGCTCTCAGGCAGTTTGGGCATGACCCCGCCCTTCGAGCGCACGGCGGGGATAAGGGACAGCGCCAAGCCAAGCGGCAGGAGCGCTGAAGGCAAACCCGTGAGGTCATCAACCGGGTTGGGCGACGGAAGGGGCTCACCCTCGGCAATGCCTTCGCCAAAGGAGGCGGACAGTTCGCCATCGGCGACGGAGAGGTTCACGCCCAGTTTGGAGAACAGGCCTTTGACGGCGTCGCCGCTTCTGGCGTCGCCGGTGGCTTCCCAACGGCCGGAAAGCTTCACGCTGCCGCCGACAAAAGCGGGCATGGCGAGCAGCGTCGCCGCGGCGACGACATTGATGCCGGGGAGCAGTTCGTCGGAGAACTGGGCTTTGCCGGGAACCACATGCAGGGAAAGGGTATCTTCGGTATCCGTGAGGCTGGCCTTGATGCCCGCGCTCTGGAGGATGGGCAGGACCTTGGAGACGATGTTGCGGCCTTCGGCGTGTCCGCTCAAGTCGACCGTCACGTCACGTTCCCATCCTGCCGTGGCCACGAGCAGGGCTTCCAGCGCGTCGGCGGGCAGTTCGGCGGGCACGGCCACGTCGGACGGCAACATGGCCGACGACTCCAGACGGGCGGGCAAGCCCTCCTGTCCGGGAACCACGCTGGTCAGGCGCGCGCCGAGCAGCGGCAGGAAATGACGGATCGGAGCCAAGTCCACAAACTTGAGGCCGCTCTCGCCGATAATTTTGAGGCGCGCGGGCCGCGTCACCATCTGGAACAGCATCAGGTACAGGTTGAACGGATCGTCGCCGACGTGCACCACCTTGTCGAGGATGGACTTGTTGTAGCCGGAAACCGGTTCGCCGCCCTGGCAGAGGATACGCCCGTCCTCTTCCCAGCGCAGGCGGGCACCGACCTGATTGAGCCCTTTCAGGCACTCCATGACCGGGCCGTTGAGCGGCACGCCGTGAAGGGTACATTCGGTGGCGCCGCTGGCCGCGAGCACCATGCGGACGCGGGGCAGGCGATCGGAAGCGGGAGCGGGCAGTTCCACGGCAAGCGCCTTGCGGGCCGGAGCAAGGTTGAAGGCGGAAGGCTGCTCCATATCGGCGGGAGCGACTTCCACTTCCTGAAGCAGTGCGAAAATCTGGCGGATAAGCTTGGGATCGCGGCTGACCGCGGAAGCGTTTTCTTCCCACGAAGTACGCAGCTCGCGTTCGTGATCCGACGTTCCGGCATTGGGCAGGCGGGTCAGCATACGGCTGCGGCGGGCGATCATTTTGATAAGATCGCGGTCGAGTTCGCGCAGCTCGGCGATGAGCCCGGAGCCTCTCTGCGGACGGGGGCGGTCGCCGTTTTCAAAACGATCGCGGGGGGGGCGGCGCTGTTCGCCGCGGGCGGCCCAATCAGGGCGCGGAGCCCGCTCGGAACGGTCGCGGTTCGACCATTCGGGACGCTCGGGGCGACGGGAGGCCCATTCGGAGCGTTCGGGGCGCTCCGCCCGTTCGGGACGTTCTTGCGGCTTGTTCCGCGGGTCGTTGAAATCTCGGGGGTTGCGGGAATCTCGGGGAGAATTGCTTTTGATGGTCATGGAGGGGTACTCGTAAGAGGTCTGAGTTCAAGACGGGATATGAAGGTTCCATAGGCAAGGCGCAGCTTTCGGAACGAACTGTCATATAAAGAAGTGATGATACCCCGAAAAGCCTTCACCCGCAAGCGCAACCCATTGTCCTTTCCGCCCTGCGGCTCACTTGACAGGGGGCTTAGCCCACGTTAGGCCGATCCCTGACGCCCCGCTCCCGCAGGGCGTTTTCGGGGACGGGCATCCGTCCCCGCACCATCCGAGGAGGCCTTATGTCCGGCTTCACCCCGCTTCTGTTCGCCTATGTCTTCACCGCCGTTTTTCTGGCGGGTATCGTCCGCGGCGCAACGGGATTCGGCTTTTCCATGATCATGATCGTGCTCCTGACGCTGTTCTTCCCCCCGGCACAGGTGGCTCCGGTCATCCTGTTCTGGGAAGTGCTGGCCAGCATCGGGCACCTGCCCTTCGTCTACAAGCAGGTCCACTGGAAATCCCTCCGCTGGCTTGCGCTCGGCGTGGCCCTCGGCACTCCCTTCGGAGTCTATTGCCTGATATCCATACCCGTGGACGCCATGCGCCTGATCATCAATGCCGTGGTCCTTATCCTCACTTCCATGCTCTACTGCGGATTGCGGCCGAAGAACGCGCCCACGCCGCCCCAGACCACGGGCGTCGGACTCCTCGCCGGGGTCATCAACGGCGCTTCCGCCAACGGCGGCCCGCCGATCATCCTCTTTTTCCTGTCCAGCCCGCTCGGGGCCGCCGTTGGGCGCGCTTCGCTCATCGCCTTTTTCCTGTTCACGGACGTCTGGGCCTCGCTCTTTTACTGGCAGCAGGGGCTCATCAGCCTTGATACCATCATCTTTACCCTCGTCTTCATGGTTCCCATGTTCGGCGGCATGTGGTTCGGCAACCGCTGGTTCTCCACCGTCGACGAGGCCCGCTTCCGCAAGGTTGTCCTTGCCCTGCTCATGATCATTTCCGTCGTCGGGCTTGTGAAGGCGTTGTAGGGGGAGAATAATGTGGGGGAAGGGAGGAGGGACCTTTCTGAGAAAGGTCCCTCCTCCCTTCCCCC
>NZ_JH114232.1:490367-494312 GCF_000224655.1 Bilophila sp. 4_1_30 | reverse complement strand
GAGAGAGAGAGAGAGTTTCTGTAGCGCCTTTATGCCCTTTCAAGGCTCATCTACCGGGCGACGATGCTCTTGCCCATCCAGCGCCGGCTCTGCCAGCGGCGCCAGAAGAGGACGGCGCGGATGCTTTCATCCATCGTGAAGGCGATCCACATCCCGACGAGCCCGAAGCCGAGCGTAACGCCGAGCACGTAACCGCCGACGGTCGCCACGCCCCACATGAAGATAAGCCCGATGATGAACGGGTACACGGCGTCGCCGGTAGCGCGGAGGAAGTTCACGCACAGGATGTTGACGGCGCGCCCAAGTTCGAGGACGACGTCGATGCAGAGGATCAGGGCGGTCAGGGATACGACTTCGGGGTTGTCGCTGAGCAGCCCCATGACGCTCTTTCCGAGGAGCGCGGAAAGCAGGGCCACCGAAAAGGAAATCATCAGCGTGATGCGGATACAGTACCGCCCGAGGAGCAATGCGGCGTTCTTGTGCCCCTTGCCGATGAGGTGCCCTATGCAGATGCCGCCGCCTTGCCCCACGGACATGGCGAATACGTAGGAAAAGGTCACGATGTTCACGGCGTAGGTACGTGCGGCGAGAGCCTCATTGCCGAGCATGTTGACGAAATAGGTGATCACCACCTGCGAAAGGCTGTAGGAAAGCTGTTCGCCCCCGGAAGGCAGGCCGATGGACAGCATCTTGCGGAGCACCCCGAAAGGGAAGGGCCAGAGAAAGGAGGGGGGAAACGTCAGTTTTTTGCGGAACAGGATGAAGAGCAGCAGGCACATGGCTACGCCGCGGCTGAACGACGTGGAGATGGCCGCGCCTTCGACCCCAAGGGCGGGGAAGCCGAAATGCCCGAAAATGAGCGTATAATTCCCGATGATGTTGATGATGTTGATGAGAAAGGTCACCTGCATGGGATAATAGGCCATGCCAGCGCTCCGCAGGATGGACGAAAGGGTCAGCGAGATGGCCTGAAAGAACGCGAACCCGCCCACGATGCGCATATACGTCACGCCGTCGCCCATGAGTTCGGGCCGCAGTTCCATAAGGCGCAGGATGCGTTCGGCCCCGAAAAAGAGGGCGGCGCTGACGATGACGCCCATCATCATATTGAAGGCCAGCGATACGCCGATGGCGCGGAATACGTTGTCCATCTGGCGCGCCCCGAGGAACTGCGAACAGAGCACGGACGTCCCGGCTGTCGTGGCCTCGAAGACGAGGAAGATCATGTTCAGAAGCTGCACGACCACGCCCACGGCGGCCACGGTGTTGTCCGAGCACTGGCTGAGCATGACCGTATCCACAATGCCGAGCAGGATGATCAGCACCATCTCGATGAAGATGGGGCCCGTAAGCCGCACCAGCCAGCGGCGGATGTTTTGCTGCTCCTGCGGCAACGCCTCTCCCCCCTACAGCAGACCGTAGTATTGGAACGCCACGATGAGCAGAGGGATGCTCACCGCCGATAAGGCTGTATCTACCACGATGCCGAGCGAAGAGTCTTCTGTAGCCACCTGATATTTTTCAGCAATGATATAAGCCGCCACAGCCGTGGGCATGGCCGCCACGATGGTCGCCGAGGCAAGCGCGATGCCGCGCACACCGAGCAGGTAGAGGACGCCGAAAATGAAAAGCGGCTCCACCACCAGTTTCAGCACGTGCAAAGGAAACTGGCGCCTGGCCCATCCCTTTACGAAGCCCTGCGAGGAAGTCATCTGCTTGGAGAGGATCATGCCCATGCAGAACAGCGCGCAGGGGGCGGACGTGGAGCCGAGCATGGCCGACATCGACAGGATCGGCTTCGGGACGGCGATATGGAGCAGGCTCACTGCTGCGCCGAGCGCCGAATAGATGAGCAGGGGATTGTGGAACAGCGAACGGAGCAGGGACAGGAATACTTGCTTGCGGCCCTCGCCCTTATGTTTCCCGGCTTCCAGCCTGCCGTCCGTGAAAAGCAGGTTCGCGGAGGTCATCACAGCGCAAAGGCTGGCGACGATGGCGGCCTCGGAGCTGTCCGGCAGCAGGAGCACCACGATCGGCAAGCCCATGAACGCCGCGTTCGGGAAACTCGACAGCAGGGCGAACACCGAGCTTTCCTCCCAACGCCTCCGCAGCAGGCTCGAGAAGACCACGTATGCGAACAGGTAGGTGATCCCGTAGCCGAGCAGGATGCCCCCAACCATGGCTCCCGACATCTGCCCCGCTTCCATACGGGCAAGCTGGTTGAACAGCATCATGGGCAGGCCGATCCAGTAGACGAATTGGTTGAGGCAGCCCGATGTTTCTATGGGCAAAAAACCCATCCGTTCAACGACGATGCCAAACAGGATGATGCCAAATACGGGAACCAGCGTGGAAAGGATAGACAGCATGGGAGCCTCGGAAGAATACTGTTTGTTCAATCAATCAGAAGCCGCAAGCTATATACCGTGCGCCGCCGGTATGCAATGGGAAAAACGGCGCCCTCACCGTGCCTTGGATATCCCGGAATGTCCATGCCGCCTTTCTCACCCTTTTACGGGTATCCTTCCTTGTTTTTTCTTTTTCCCGTTGGTACTCTTGATGAAAACCACGCAACCGCTCAAAAAACCTTCCCCCACTACGGCATGGATACCTCACAACAGCCAAGAGACGACAACAAAATTACTTATAAAAACAGCCTGTTCCTTTCATGGTGCATTCTGCTGGCGTTGTGTTTCGCGTTCGTATCCGCCGTCCCCGCCGCTGCCGGCCCCAACCCGGCAAAATACGATAAAGCCATCCGGGATATGGGGCAGCTTCAAAAATCCAAAAAACGACTCCAGCGTGAGCCGTGGGAAAAGCTTGCCGAAACCTTCCTGACCGTCTACCGGGTCGAAAAAAAATGGAAAGAGCGCTCAGCGGCCTTGTTCCGCTCCGCTGAAGCGCTGGATCATTTGGCCCGCTGCGCCTCCAATGCCAAGGACGCCCGGCGCTCGGTGGACCGGTATCTCCAGCTCGTCCGCCTCTATCCCAAAAGCTCGCTGGCCGACGACAGCCTGTACCGGACGGCACGGCTGCGGGGCCAAATCCTCCGCGACAAGGCCGGAGCGCAAGAACTGCTCCAACAGCTCCTCAAAAAATACCCTTCTTCCAATACGGCCAAAGACGCCTCCAGTTATCTTGCGACGCTCTCGCCCAAAGAAAAACGGCAATCGCCTCCCGCCGCCAGCAAGGCAAGCAAGCAAAAACAGCCTAAAGGCAAACCGTTCCGTCTCGGTGTAAAAACGGTGCTCATCGATCCGGGTCACGGCGGCAAAGACCCCGGCACGCACCACAACGGCATCAGGGAAAAGGATCTTACACTGGACATCTCCAAGCGCGTGGGGGCGATCCTGTCCTCGCGCGGCCTCAACGTCCGGTACACGCGCCGCTCCGACACATGGATCACGCTGGAGCAGAGGGCCGACAAAGTCCGCACCAACAAGGCCGACCTGTTCATTTCCATCCACGTCAACGCCAACCCTTCCGAAGGCGTGCAGGGGTTTGAGACGTACTATCTCGACGTTTCCCGCACCTCGGCCTCAACCCGCCTCGCCGCCGTCGAAAACGCCCTCCGCGACCGCAGCCGCGCCACGCGGGAAAAGCTGCCGCCCCATCGCCTTTTCACCATCCAGAAACAGGAATCCCGCCGTCTTGCGCGGAACATCCACGAGACGACGCTCAAATATCTCAGGAAAAAGAATTACCGGACCCACGACGGCGGCATCAAGACCGCCCCCTTCCATGTCCTGCGCCGTTCCGGGGTGCCCGGCGTGCTGATCGAAGTGGGCTACTGCACCAACAAGACCGAAGCCGAACGTCTGGCCGTCGACGCATACCGCGCCTCCATTGCGCGCGGCATTGCCAACGGTATTCTGATCTATACGGGAAAGATGTGAAATGTGGGGGAAGGGAGGAGAGGGCTTTCTGGAGAAAGCCCTCTCCTCC
>NZ_JH114232.1:472434-490029 GCF_000224655.1 Bilophila sp. 4_1_30 | reverse complement strand
TCCTCCCTTCCCCCACACCCCCATCCCTCCTCTCCCAAAGACTTTTGACGGGTGGGGAGGCCACGCAACGGGAGTTCGTTCCAATCTGAAGTTTTTTAAGGGGAGAGCGAAACAGGTCCCCTTTCCGGTTGCCATGAAAACGGCCAATCCATAGAAAAAAGCTCAGCCCTCTGCCTTACCTCAACACGTTTCATCCCCCATTCCTGCGGCAAGCCTCATGAGCGCGCCTCTCTGATCCGCTTTGCAAGAAAGTGCAATGAGTTGTGGCAGGAGGGCGATTGCTGTCGGCCTTCAGTCCATCGGAGAATATTAATTTAAAATTGAAATTTTAATTTGAATTAATGTCTAACTTCTTCTAAAGAAAGAGATACGACTGGTTGGACAATGAGTGAAAGTGCTTCCGGTTGTGCGGCGAAGCGGGAGCGCGCTAGCCTTTACCGTGAAAAATACTCCTCCTGCGGCTGTTCATAGGATACGGTCCGGCTTTCGTCCTTGCGGATCAAGGCGAAAAGGCCCTCTTGAGGCTCACGGCAAGGATGCGTTTGCATGATCACGGCATCGGCATTCCCCCGGTTCTGGAAAGCCTGTCATCAAGGGCGAGCCTGCCAAGAATGGCTCGGGCATTCCGCATAAAGCGGCAAAGCCGCGCCCGCACCGCCTCTCGTGCCGCCTCAGAAGCTGTTGCGAAGAGTTTTTACACGTTCGCTTTCTGTACTGCCGATCTATTGCGTTCTTGTTGTTCGGTTATTCACCCGTTTCCCGCTTGCCATCGGAACCAAAACCATGTGAAATGGCGGCATCAGATATCTGAGCAGAACACGCTCGTTGCGTATTGTCGACATTAGAATACAATACGTTGATACTCTATACTTTTTTATTATCATTGGGTATCTGGTTAAAAAAAGACACGATGTTATACACAGAGATAAAGGCGCCGTTCCTTTTTCTGAGCCGTTTTCCGATGGCAGTAAAGAAGCGATGCAGTCGCTTATGGAGGTTTCCGCTGTCGGCGGCCGGCTCCCCCGCAAGGCAAGGAGATCCATGATGGAAAGAAGCGTATTTCTGGGGCTGGACATTGGTTCAACCACGGCCAAACTCGCGCTCGTCGCCGCGGACGGCAAACTGCTCGAGGCGCAATACCTGCGTCATGGAGCGGCCGTCCGGCAGACGCTTTCCACCATGCTCGACCAGCTGGCCCTCAGGTATCCCGGCATGGCGGTTTCGGCGGCGATCACCGGTTCCGCGTCCCTTGGGCTCTCGGAAACCCTCGGGCTGCCGTTCGTGCAGGAAGTCGTGGCCGCCTCCCGGGCCATCGCCGTGCTTGCCCCGCAAACCGACGTGGCCGTGGAACTCGGCGGCGAAGACGCCAAGATCCTCTACCTCAGCCAGGGCATGGATCTGCGCATGAACGAAGCCTGCGCGGGCGGCACCGGGGCGTTCATCGATCAGATGGCGGCGCTGCTCCACACCGACGCCTCCGGGCTGAACGAGCTTGCCGCGAACTACACGACCCTGTACCCCATCGCTTCCCGCTGCGGGGTATTCGCCAAGACCGACGTGGTCCCTCTGCTCAACGAGGGGGCCGCACGGGAAGACCTCGCCGCCTCCATCTTTCAGGCCGTGGTCGAACAGACCATCGGCGGGCTGGCCTGCGGGAATCCCATCCGGGGCAAGGTCGCCTTCCTCGGCGGGCCGCTGCACTTTCTGCCCGAACTCCGCAAACGCTTCATCGCCACGCTCAAGCTCGCGCCCGAAGAGGTGGTGCCGTTCCCGAACGCCCAATATATGGTCGCGCTCGGCACGGCCCTGAGCCTTGTGGATCTGCCCGGCGCGGCCCGCATGGCCGACATGGAGCCCGTCACGCTGGACACGCTGGCCGAACGCGCCCGCGTGCGGGGCGATGCCGGGGATCGGACGGCCTCCCTCCCTCCGCTGTTCGACAACGAAGCCGACTACGATCTGTTCCGCGAACGCCACAGCCGGGACGCCGCCCCGCGCAAGCCGCTGGAATCCGCGTCCGGCCCGCTTTTCCTCGGCGTGGACCTCGGCTCAACGACGGTCAAGGCCGTGCTTGCCGATGCCGACGGCGCTGTCCTGACTTCATGGTATGAACGCAATCAGGGCGATCCGCTGGCGGGGCTCCTGCCTTACCTTGCCGATCTCATCGACAGCCTGCCCGAAGGCGCGTGGATCCAGTCCAGCGTAGCCACGGGCTACGGCGCGCAGCTCGCGCAGGCCGCCCTCGGCTCGCTGTCCGCCGACGTGGAAACGGTGGCCCACCTGAAAGCCGCCTGCCGCCTTGTGCCCGATGCGACGTACGTCATAGACATCGGCGGTCAGGACATGAAATGCCTCAAGGCGCGGGACGGCCTCATCGCGGGCGTGACCCTCAATGAAGCCTGCTCCGCCGGATGCGGGGCCTTCCTCGAAACGTTCGCCCGCAGCCTCAACCTGAGCATGGAGGCGTTCGTGCGCGCCGCCCTGTTCGCCCGGCATCCCGTGGATCTGGGATCGCGCTGTACCGTGTTCATGAACTCCAAGGTGAAACAGGCGCAGAAGGAAGGCGCGGACATCGGCGACATCGCCGCCGGGCTGTGCTACGCCGTGGCCCGCAACGCGCTGTACAAAGTCCTGCGCCTGCGCACGCCCGCCGAACTCGGGGACCGCGTGCTGGTGCAGGGGGGCTCGTTTTTGAACGATGCCCTGCTGCGGGTCATGGAGCGGCTCCTTGACCATCATGTCTGCCGCCCCGACATCGCCGGGCTCATGGGGGCCTACGGCGCGGCCCTGCTCGCCCGCAGCCGCACGCCGGACGGCGCGCCCCCCACACCCCTGACGTCGGCGTCCCTGCGCTCCCTCAATATTTCCGCCAAAACCCTGCGCTGCAAGGGATGCGGCAACCACTGCCTGCTCACGGTCAACCGCTTTTCCAACGGCCGGAAACTCGTGTCCGGCAACCGCTGCGAACGCGGCGCTTCCGGCGGCGAAGCGGCCCGCCCGTCCATGCCCAACCTGTACGCGTGGAAGGAACGCCGCCTGTTCGGATACGAACCGCTCCCGCAGGATGGCGCCCCGCGCGGGCGCATCGGCATCCCCCGCGTGCTCAATATGTACGAGCATTACCCGTTCTGGTTCACGCTGTTCACGGAATTGGGCTACCGCGTGGAGCTGTCCCCGCCGTCGGGCAAGGAGCTTTTCGATCTCGGCCTGTCGTCCATGCCCTCGCAAACGGTCTGCTACCCCGCCAAGCTCGCGCACGGGCACATCGCCTCGCTCCTGCGCAAGGGGCTCAAGCGCATCTTTTTCCCCTGCCTGCCGCGCGAGCGCCGGGAGAGCAAAGACGCCGCGGACGGCTACAACTGTCCGGTGGTGGCCGGGTACCCGGAAGTCATCCGCCTGAATACGGACGAACTGCTGGAACAGGACTGCACCCTGTACACGCCGTTCGTGTCGCTGGAACATCCCGACACGCTCGTTGCCGTGCTGCATGGCCTGTTCGGCATTCCGAAAAAGGAACTCCGCGCAGCCGTACGCGTCGCCGCCCTCGAACAGGAAGCCTACCGCACCGAGCTCCGGGCCGAAGGCGAACGGGTGCTTGCCGAGCTCGAACGCACCGGCAGGCTCGGCATCGTGCTGTCCGGGCGGCCTTACCATGCCGATCCGGCGGTCCATCACGGTCTGCCCGAACTCGTCGCCTCCCTCGGCGCCGCCGTGCTCAGCGAGGACAGTGTGGCGCACCTCGGGCATCCCGCCGAACCGCTCCGGGTCGTGGACCAGTGGACCTATCATTCCCGTCTGTACCGGGCCACCGCGCTGGTATGCACGCGCCCCAACCTTGAGCTGGTGCAGCTGACCTCGTTCGGCTGCGGCCTCGACGCCATTACCGCCGATCAGGTGTCGGAACTCCTTACCAGCGCCGGAAAGCTGCATACGCTCATCAAGATCGATGAGGGCGCGTCCCTCGGCGCGGCCCGCATCCGTATCCGCTCCCTGCTCGCCGCCGTGGAGGAGCGGCGCGGTACGCCGCCCACTCCCCGGCCCGCCGCTTCCGCCTTCCGCCCGGTGTTCACCAGGCCGATGCGCCAGACGCACACCATCCTTGCCCCACAGATGTCCCCCCTGCACTTCGACATCATCGGCAAGGCCATTTCCAGCGCGGGCTACAATCTGGAAATCCTGCCCACGGTCAGCCGCGAGGCCATCGAAACCGGGCTCAACTACGTGCACAACGACGCCTGCTACCCCGCCATCGTGGTCATCGGGCAACTTATCGACGCCCTGCAAAGCGGACGGTGCGATCCCAAGCGTACGGCCCTTATGCTGGCGCAGACCTGCGGCCCCTGCCGGGCGACCAACTATCCGGCGCTGCTCCGCAAAGCCCTGTGCGAGGCCGGGTTCGGGGATGTGCCCGTCCTGACCCTGAGCGGGGGTTCCCTGAACAACCAGCCCGGATTCGCCATCTCCGTGCGCCTGCTGCACCGGCTCATCCTGAGCTGCCTCTACGGGGACATGCTCCAGCGCGTCTCGCTGTCCACCCGCGCCCATGAGCGCAACGCCGGGGATACGGACGATCTGCTGGCCCACTGGATGAACCGCGTAAAGTTCAGCGCTGCGCGGGGCGACAGCTCCCTGTTCAAGTCGCACATGCGGAGCATCGTGCGGGACTTCTCGGCCATCCGCCAGAACCACGCGCCCTTGCCCCGCGTGGGCATCGTGGGGGAAATCCTGCTCAAGTACCATCCGGACGCCAACAATCAGGTCATCCGCCACATTACGGAAGAAGGCGGTGAGCCCGTCCTGACCGATCTCATGGACTTTTTCCTCTATTGCCTGCTCGATCCCGTCTATCTGTGGCGGCACATGGGCGGAAAGGCATTCCCTGCCTTCAGCAACTGGCTGCTCATCAAGCGCATCGAATCCCTGCGCGACGCCATGCGCCGGGTGCTCGAAGGCAGCCGGTTCCTCCCCGTTTCCCGCATTGCGGATCTGGCCCGCAGCGTGCACGGCATCGTCTCCACGGGCAATCAGGCCGGGGAAGGCTGGCTGCTCACGGCGGAAATGCTGGAACTCATCGACCACGGGGTGGGCAACGTCCTGTGCCTCCAGCCGTTCGGCTGCCTGCCCAACCACATTACGGGCAAGGGCGTGCTCAAGGAATTGAAGCGCATCCGGCCCCACGCCAACCTCATGGCGGTGGACTACGATCCCGGCAGCAGCGAGGCGAACCAGCTCAACCGGATCAAGCTGTTCATGACCGTGGCCCACAGCCGCATCCCGCAGGAGGCGCAGGGCGATCACGCGCCCGCCAGCCTCAACGAATCCGTCGCCCAGCTCGCCGGGCGTCTCCGCGACAACCTCAAGGGCAAGCTCGAAAACACCATCAGTGGAAGTGGCAACAGCGGTGACGAAGTGACGAACCTGGCGTGAGCGGGAAAGCAGGAAGCATTGTGGAAGGGAGAGGAACCTTTCTGAAGAAAGCTCCTCCCTTCCACAAACCTGCCGCCCATGCCTGTAGTCCCAAGACCACATTATAAAGGGACACGCCCGGTTGCGGCAGTACAATGCCGTAACCGGATGTGCCCCTTTTGTTGTCCTGAAATGGCCGGGTGCGGGCCGTCTAGTCCGTCCGGCTCCCTCTGGCAAACAGGTTTGCCGGCGGGGTCGGATGCCCCATCGGATATGGGCGAAGCCGGACGCGGCAAATAATCGCTCTAAAAATATTATTTTATTTAGTTCCGGAAGATTATATACTGTTTGTCTGAACAGCCAAACACTCCCCTCTCAAGCCGGTCTTGTGAAATCCGCCAAAATCGCGTAAGGGTGCAGACGGCGTATGATTTTCAGGTTCGGAGGCACTCGACGAAACAGGCGGGCCGCAACCTTTCGGGGCGGACGCTTGTTTTTGATTATGCAGCGCAGGAGAACCAAATCCCCTTCTTAACCTTGATGTGAGCAAGCATGAGCACTGAAGACATCATCTCGGCTCGGCGCGACGCGGCTATCCAAAAATGGACCGAAGCCGTGTTCGCCATGTATCCTTTTGAAACCACCGGTTTCATTCGGACGCAACGCGATCAGTTCGCCAATCCCGTCGGCCACGCCACCCGCGCCGCCGGGGAACAGATCTACGACGCCGTAACGGGCCGGGATGTCGACATGGAGAAAGTGCACGCCTCTGTGGCGGCACTGATCCGTATCCGCGCGGTGCAGGACCTCAAGCCCGAACAGGCTGTCGGCGTGCTGTACCTGTACAAGCCCGTGCTTCGTGAACTGCTCCTTGCGGACATGCTGGCCGCCGGGGATGTCCAGGGGTTCCTGGACATGGGGGATCGTTTGGACACGCTCTGCCTCATGGCCTTCAACCTGTACCTTGCGGATCGGGAGCAGGTCTACGCCGAGCGTGTGGCCCAACAGCGCAGGGAGGCGTCTCAGATCAGGCGCTGGGCGGCCAGACATGGCCTGGTGGAAAATCAGGACGGGGAATAGGCCCTGTTTCCTGTTTCCCTTTCGGAATCCTTTTTATTGTGGTTACGGATTTGGATATGTCAAACTTTAAGCCTGGAGTGAGGTAGGGAATGATAGTTTCACTCGTGGCAGTCCTGCTCATCGGAGCCATCGCCTGGTCGGGGGCGGTCGCCGGATTCCAGTCTCTGCTGGGTGTGGCGCTGCCTCTGTTGGCCGCGGTTGTCTTCGTCTGCGGGATCATCTGGCGCATCACCTGCTGGTGGGCGAAATCGCCCGTGCCCTTCGCCATCCCCACTACGGGTGGTCAAGAGCGTTCCTTGGACTGGATCAAGCCGAACCGCCTCGACACGCCCATGAGCAACGCCGCTGTCGTAGGCCGTATGATCCTCGAAGTGCTGTTGTTCCGTTCGCTGTTCCGCAACACCTCTGCGGAAGTCAGCTCCGTGGGGCCGCGCGTCACCTATTTCTCCTCCAAATGGCTGTGGGTCTTCGCGCTGACCTTCCACTACTGTTTCCTGGTCATCTTCATCAGGCACTTCCGGTTCTTCATCGAACCCATCCCGGTCTGCCTCACCTGGCTCGAATTCGTCGACGGCATCATGCAGATGGGCGTGCCGCGCCTGTTCATGACCGACATGCTCATCGTGGTGGCCGTCCTGTTCCTCTTCGGCCGTCGCCTGGCGAACCCGAAAGTGCGCTATATCTCCCTCGCCAACGACTATTTCCCGCTGTTCCTCATCATGGGCATCGTCGGCACCGGCATCTGTATGCGCTACTTCGACAAGGTCGACGTTGCACAGGCCAAGGTGTTCATCATGGGTGTCCTGCACTTCACGCCGCAGTCCGCCGTGGGCCTGAACCCACTGTTCTTCACCCACGTCGCGCTCGTCAGCGTGCTGCTCATCTACTTCCCCTTCAGCAAGCTGATGCACATGGGCGGCATTTTCATGTCCCCCACCCGCAACATGCGCTGCAACACGCGTGAAGTCCGCCACGTCAATCCTTGGAACAACCCGAACGCCCCTTACCGCACCTATGCGGAATATGAGGACGACTTCCGTGATCTGATGGCTGAGGCTGGCCTGCCCCTGGAAAAGCAGCCCGAAGACGTTGAACCCGCGGCCCCGGCCCCGTCCAAGTAAGGAGTTTCCCTAATGGCCAAAATGCCAAAACCGGAAGAAATGATCGCCTCCCGTGCGAGTTTCCCCGAAAAGAGCTGGATGGACGTCAAGACCGAGATCAAGGCCGGCATGTACGCCTATCCCGCCAAAGTGGATATCATGGAAGGGCTGCACATGCCTCATCCCCATGCGTGGCAGCCTGAGGAAGAGGATTGGCACCTGCCCGAAAACTGGGAAGAAATCATCTATAAGGCCTTGAAGGAACGTCTTGCCAAGCACCGTTCCCTCAAGATCTTCATGGATACCTGCGTGCGTTGCGGCGCCTGCGCCGACAAATGCCACTTCTTCCTCGGCACCAACGATCCGAAGAATATGCCCGTGCTGCGCGCGGAATTGCTCCGTTCCGTGTACCGCCGCGACTTCACCACCGCCGGGCGTCTCCTCGGCAAGGTTGCGGGCGCCCGCAAGCTGACCACGGACGTCATCAAAGAGTGGTTCACCTACTTCTACCAGTGCACCGAATGCCGCCGCTGCTCGCTGTTCTGCCCCTACGGCATCGATACCGCCGAAATCACGGCTATCGTCCGCGAACTGCTGCATGAGCTCGGCCTCGGCATCAACTGGATCATGGAACCGGTGTCCAACTGTAACCGCACCGGCAACCACCTCGGCATCCAGCCCCACGCCTTCAAGGAAATCGTTGAATTCCTCTGCGAAGATATCGAAACCATCACCGGTATCCATATCGATCCGCCTTTCAACGAGAAGGGGCACGAGATCCTCTTCATCACGCCTTCCGGCGACGTGTTCGCGGAACCCGGCATCTACACCTTCATGGGATACCTGATGCTGTTCCACGAGCTTGGGCTGGACTACACCCTGTCCACCTACGCTTCCGAAGGCGGCAACTTCGGCTCCTTCGTGTCCTTCGACATGGCGAAGAAGCTGAACGCCAAGATGTACGCGGAAGCCAAGCGCCTCGGCTCCAAATGGATCCTCGGCGGCGAATGCGGCCACATGTGGCGCGTCATCAACCAGTACATGGCGACCTACAACGGCCCCGCGCCCGAAGGCATGATGGACGTTCCCACGTCCCCCATCACCGGCACGCGCTTTGAAAACGCCCGCGCCACCAAGATGGTGCACATCGCCGAGTTCACGGCCGACCTGATTCACCACAACAAGCTGAATCTCCGCCCCGAACGCAACACCGGCATCATCACCACCTTCCACGACTCCTGCAACCCGGCCCGCGCCATGGGTATGCTCGAAGAGCCCCGCGCCGTCCTGCGCGCCGTCTGCCCCGAATTCGTGGAAATGCCCCCGCACACCATCCGGGAAGAAACCTTCTGCTGCGGTTCCGGTTCCGGCCTCAACACCGAGGAAATCATGGAACTGCGCCTGCGCGCCGGTTTCCCCCGCGGGAACGCCCTCCGCTACGTGCAGGAAAAGAACGGCGTCAACTGGATGTCCTGCGTCTGCGCCATCGACCGCGCCACGCTGCCGCCTCTCGCCAACTACTGGGCGCCTGGCGTCACCGTCAGCGGCCTGCACGAGCTGGTCGCCAACGCGCTGGTCATGAAGGGCGAACAGCCCCGTACCATGAACCTGCGTCAGGAAGACCTCGAATGCCCCGACCCCGAGCCGGAGGAAGAGGCCGTTGAAGAGCTCGCCGCTTCTGCCGAGGAGGACAATTAAACCATGTATAATGCCAAATACATCATCCCCGGCGTCCTGATCGCCGTAGTGGCGTTCACCTCGCCCTTCTGGCTGAACCTCGGCGGCAAGACCTACGTCTACCCCGAAGTCGCCCTGCCCACGGGCGAAGGCAAGGACAAGTGCATCGAGTCCAAGGAATGGATGCGTGCCGAACACATGGCCCTGCTGAACACCTGGCGCGATGAAGCCATCCGCGAAGGCAAGCGCGAATACGTCGCCACCGATGGCCGCAAGTGGGTCATCAGCCTTCAGGATACGTGCATGGCCTGCCATACGAACAAGGCCGACTTCTGCGACAAGTGCCACAACAGCAACAACGTTGATCCGTATTGCTGGACCTGCCACATCGCGCCGAGGGGGAACAACTAATGAAAAGCAGAAGAGACTTTCTGAAGATAGCCGGTCTCTCCGCCTTTGCGCTGGGCACGGCTTCCGCCCTGACCCTCGCAACCGGGAGCAAGGCCAGCGCCCTCCCGGCGGGCACCGCGCCCGCCAAGGGCAGCTACACCAACGAACCTGATGCCCTGCACGCCAAACGCTGGGCCATGGTCATCGACACCCGCAAGTTCACCTCGCCGGAACACTTCCAGCGCGTGATCGACGCGTGCCACCATGCCCACAACGTGCCCACCATCCCCGGCAATCAGGACATCAAATGGCTCTGGACGGACAAGTACGCCCACGTTTTCCCTGACGACGTGAACGCCTACATGCCCGAAAAGTTCCTGCACGGCGATTTTCTCCTGCTGTGCAACCACTGCGAAAACCCGCCTTGCGTGCGCGTGTGCCCGACGAAGGCCACCTTCAAGCGTGAAGACGGCATCGTGGTCATGGACCCGCACCGCTGCATCGGCTGCCGCTATTGCATGGCCGGCTGCCCGTTCGGAGCCCGCAGCTTCAACTTCCGCGATCCGCAGCCCTACGTGAAGGACGTGAACCCCGAGTTCCCCATGCGTACCCGCGGCGTGGTTGAAAAGTGCACGTTCTGCACCGAACGTCTGGCGCAGGGCAAGCTCCCCGCCTGTGTGGAAGCCTCCGAAGGCGCGATGATCTTCGGCGACCTGAACGATCCGGATTCGCCCGTGCGTCAGGCTCTGTCGAAGAACTTCACCATCCGCCGCAAACCCACTCTGGGCACCCAGCCCGGCGTGTACTACATCATCTAGGAGGCCGCCATGCTCGAACTGATTCTCAAAGGCCGGCCGCGTTTCTACTTGTGGCTCTGCTTCCTTGGAGCCATCATCGGCCTGGCCTTCGTCGTGTATCTCTTCCAGCTGAACATGGGCCTGACCCTCACGGGCCTGAGCCGCGACGTGTCCTGGGGGCTGTACATCGCCCAGCTCACCTACTTCGTCGGCGTGGCCGCCGGCGCGGTGATGCTCGTTCTGCCTGCCTACTTCCATCATTATGAGAAGTTCAAGCGGATCATCATCTTCGGCGAATTCATGGCCGTGGGCGCCGTGCTCATGTGCATGTTGTTCGTCGTGGTCGACCTTGGGCAGCCTCAGCGTATGCTCAACGTGATGCTGCATCCCACGCCGAATTCGATCCTGTTCTGGGACATGCTGGTCCTTTGCGTCTATCTCGTCCTGAACCTGATCATCGGCTGGGTCACCCTTGAAGCCGCCCGCAACGATGTGATGCCTCCGAAGTGGATCAAGGTCCTCATCTACATCTCCATCATCTGGGCCTTCTCCATCCACACCGTCACAGGTTTCCTGTACGCCGGCGTCCCGGGCCGCCACTACTGGCTCACCGCCATCATGGCCGCCCGCTTCCTCGCCTCCGCGTTCTGCTCCGGACCGGCCATCCTGCTGCTGCTCATGATGATCGTGCGCCGCGTGACCGGTTTCGAGCCCGGCCGCGAAGCCACCAAGACCCTGTCCACCATCATCACCTATGCGATGTGCGTGAACGTGTTCTTCTACCTGCTGGAACTCTTCACCGCGTTCTACAGCGGCATCCCCGGACACCAGCATTCCATCCTGTACCTCTTCGTGGGGCATGATGGCCACATGGCGTGGATCAACAGCTGGATGTGGACGGCGGTGGTCTTCGCCGCGCTGTCCCTGCTCATGCTGATCCCCCCGGCACTGCGCTACAACGACAAGATCCTGCCCTGGGCCCTTGTCCTGCTCGTGATTGCCTCGTGGATCGACAAGAGCCTCGGCCTGCTCATCGGCGGTTTCGTGCCCAACATGTTTGAAACCGTCACCGAGTACACCCCGACGATTCCTGAAATCGTCATCACGATCGGCGTCTACGCCATCGGAGCTCTCGTCGTCTCCCTGTTCTGGAAGATCGCCATCGACGTGAAGAAAGAAAACGGAACGTTCGCGTTGAAGGGCAATTAAGCCTTGAAGAGGGGAGGGGAAACCTTCTGAAGAAGGACTTTCCCTCCATCCCCAAGCCTCCCTCTCCCAAGTTTGGGTGAAGGTGGATGTTCCAAAGCCCCTGTGCGGAAATCGCGCAGGGGCTTTTCATTTGGAAAAAGAGGGTTCTCACCCGCTTGCCAAGGATGCGGGGCTTTGACATTCTAGAGTGCGTTGTTGGGCAAAAACGTTTCCTCCCCGGTTTTTCGCGCGGGAAACGCCCGGCGGCGCCCCCGCCTGATTTCAATCGAAAAGGAAAAGCCGATGAATTTCACGTTTCAGCGCAATCCCGAACGGCTTCTGGATCTGTGCGGCATGCCCTCCATCCGGGACAGACGGCAGGAAAAACTTTTCATGGAAAAAGCGGCGGCCCTCGACGCGCAGGATCTGCGGCCTCTGGTTCTGGTCATCGGCGGCTTCCTCGATCAGGTCCTCGGGAACAGCTATGCCGTCAGCGCCCGCTATCCCGCCGATCTGCGCGCCAGACACGACGTCTGGTTCCGCGAGCACTACGAAAGCCGCAAGATGCGCGACATCGTGAACCTCTACGCCTCCAAAGGCCATTCCGTGGCTCTTGTCGGGCACAGCTGGGGCGGGGACGCGGCGGTCAACCTCGTCGCCCGCAAGCTCGACGCGCCCATCGATCTGCTGATCAGCCTCGACCCCGTATCGCGCAAGGGAGCGCCCCGCCGGAAAATCCCCAACGTCCGCCACTGGCTGAACATCCACATCGATTACAGCCAGAGCACCTGGCTCGACATCCCCAATCTCGTGGCCCGCATCGGCGGCCCGTGGGAAGCCGCGAAAAACGCCGACGTGAACGTCTCCTGCCCCCCAGACATGACCCATGCGTGGGCATGGGGGATGTTCGAGCGCTACGGTGAAAAAGTCCTGCGGGAACGCGCCGAAGGCTGGAAGTAAAAAAAAAATTGGGGAGGGGAACGGGAAACTTCTTGTAGAAAGTTTCCCGTTCCCCTCCCCAAACCCGCCAGCGCGGCCCGCGCCTCCCCTTTCCCTTCAAGCACTTTTACGCTTATCGAATCCCTGCCGACGGGCTTGGGAAAACCGAATGTTGAGGCATTGGAGGATGGAGGTTGCTGGCTTCCGAATGTTTTTCTCAAAAGTTACATGTAATTTTCATGAGATGGCAAGAGTATTCAAAGTTTACCCCCCTTGGAGGGCTGTTACCCCTTGAATACCCGGGCGGAGGCGAGCGATTGCGTGGTGGGCATGACTTCGACCTGTGAGACGTTCACATGCGCGGGGCGGGAAACGACCCACCAGATGGTGTCGGCGATGTCCTCGGGCCGGAGCGGGTACGCGTTCTCGTAGAGCGTATCGAAGCGCGATTCGTCGCCCTTGAAACGGACATTGGAGAATTCAGATTCGAGCAAACCGGGCTCGACGTCGGTCACGCGAACGCCGGTCCCGTGCAGGTCGCAGCGCAAGCCCCGTGAGAACTGGAGCACGAAGCCCTTGCTCGCGCCGTACACGTTGCTGCCGGGGTAGGCATAGGTCCCGGCGATGGAACCGAGGTTCACCACATGCCCGGAATGGCGCTCCACCATACCGGGCAGCGCCGCGCGCGTGCAGTACAGCAGACCCTTGATGTTCGTATCCACCATCGTATCCCAATCGTCGAGCGAACACGCCTGAGCCGGCTCCAAGCCAAGGGCCAGCCCCGCATTGTTCACGAGGACGTCAGGCGCGCCGAAACGCTCCTTTGCCTCGGAGAAAACGTGTTCGACAGCCGCCTTGTCCCGCACATCCAGCTTGAAGCAGTGCACGCTGCCGGGATGCGCGTCTTGCAACTCCTGCAAGCGTTCCTCGCGGCGGGCCATCGCAACGACGGTCCAGCCTTCCTCAATAAAACGTTCGGCGGTGGCCCGGCCGATTCCCGACGTAGCTCCGGTGATATACGCGACTGGCATGGAAAACTCCTTTGATGACAAGGTGATGTTCCAGAGCGGATTACCTTTGAAAACATCGCGTTTCAGAGGTCCATTCCGCCAAGAATCGTTGTTTTCGGCGGAACCTGTGCCGCATTGGCGCGCACTGAACGTGCGTCCGGCGTTGGGGCGTTGCACACGTGCTCTAAGAACGGAATGTCCATACAAAAAAAGCCGGTCCTTTCTGCCTACAGAAAACGGAACGGCCGGTCAACGCCGGACGCTTTCCGGCTTTTCCGCCTTCATGGATCTGCTTTTCCGCCGCCCGCCTTTTCTCCCCATCCGCACAACACAGGAAAAAACGTGGACAGGGATTCGGCAAGCCCAAAAGTATTTTGGAGGGGCGGGGGACTTTTCTGAGGAAAAGTCCCCCGCCCCTCCAGTTCAATCAATCGTCCATAACCCGCTTCGTCTTCCAGCGGTTGTGCATCCAGAACCATTGATCGGGCGCGCGGCGGACCATGCGCTCATTGGCCTCCGTATAAAATGTGGCGACCGTAAGCGCTTTTTCCTCAGCATCACCTTCAAGGAGGGCCGTGTCCAGCGGCTCCTCTATAATAATACGATACCGATCCCCGTCGCGGATCAACGCGATGGGCCAGACCAAGGCCTTGGCCCGGACGGCAAGGACGGCGGGCCCTTTGTTGACGGCGGCCTCCTCGCCAAGGAACGGCAGGAAAAACGCTTCGCTTCGGCTGGTATTGTGATCCGCGAGAAACGCCGCGTACCCGTTCTTCCGGAGTGCCCGCAATACGGGAAAAGCCGCTTCCCGGTGCCCGATGACGTCCGCCCCATGAGAAGAGCGCAGCCGCGTGGTGATGTAATCCATCAGCTTGTTTTTATACGTCCGCACGACCGTCAGGCGCGGATGGTCGGATACATCCCCAAGCAGGCTGGCCAACAGCTCCCAAGCCCCGAGATGTGCCGTTGTTATCACGCTGGGGCGCTCTCCTCGTTTGAGACGCTCCAGCAGATCCGGGCGTTCCACGTCGAGCAAGGGATGGGACAAGCCGAATTCGGGAACAAGGACCGACTCAAGGAACGAACGGGCGTTGTGCGTGAAGCTGGCCCGTGCCAGCGACTCCGCCGTTGCCTGCGAAAGTTCAAGGTGCCGTGCTATGCTCTCCGTGGCGAGACGGCGGCGCTTGGGCAGGCATGTCCAGAGCAGGGAGCCAAGCCCCCTGGCAAGCGAACGGATACGGGAAAAGCCGAGTTTGCCGAGCAGAAGGGCGAAGCCATAACCCACCCGGCACATGGCCCAGGAAAACATCTGGGAAAGCTGGAGGAGCAATGAAGGGGAAGGCGGCAGTTCGGGCGCTTTCAGGGCACCAAGCTTTTCCTCAAGGCGGCGGCACTCGCGCGCTACGGCTTCGGGATCGCGGATATCGCATTCGACGCGGTAGGCGTCGGCGCACACCATCGAAACCCGGCTGAACGGCAAAGGAAGCTGGAAACGATCCCAGCTTTTGAAGACCTTGCGCCGTTCCATGAACAGACGGATGGGCACGATGGGCGCGTCCGCACGGGCGGCGAGGAATATCGCGCCTTCCTTGACTTCATGGCGCGGGCCGCGCGGGCCGTCCACGGTCACGCAGCCGCAGATCCCGGACTCGCGCATCCGGCGGGCGGCGGCAAGAAGGGCCTTCACCCCGCCCCGGGAGCTGGACCCCCGGGCCGTTTCAAGGCCCATGCGTTCCAGCACCCCGGCGAGGAGGTCGCCGTCGTCGCTCTGGCTGACCAACGCAATGATGTTGAGCCGGCGTTTCAGGTAAATCAGGGGAAAGAGTTCGTCATGCCACAGCGACAGGACCACGGGACGGCCCTGATCGGTCGTGTTTTCGATGGCGGCGCGGTTGATTTCGGTATAGCGCAGCGAGCGGCACCACAGGCGGTACAGCCAATAGACGGGCGCGGAAAAGGCTCCGAGCAACGATTTTCCAGAATGAGGCATCAGGACTCCACAAGATCGGTTTCACAGCCACAGATATTTTCGTGCGCGCGGAACTGCATGTTGTACAGGCGGGTATACAGTTCGCAACGCCCAAGCAATGCCTCGTGCCGCCCGATGTCGACGATGCGCCCGCATTCCATGACCACGATGCGATCCGCTTCCAGAATGGTGGAAAGCCGGTGCGCGATGATAAGGCTGGTGCGGTTGAGCATGAGATTGTCGAGGGCCTTCTGAACCATGTGTTCGGATTCGGAATCAAGGGCGCTGGTGGCCTCGTCCAGAATGAGCAGAGGCGCATCCTTGAGCAGGGCGCGGGCAATGGTCAGGCGCTGTTTCTGGCCGCCGGAAAGACGCACGCCGCGTTCTCCGATGGGCGTTTCGTACCCCTCGGGCAGCTCGCGGATGAAGCCGTCGGCATAGGCGGCCACGGCTGCGGAACGCACGCGATCCATGTCCAGCTCCGAGGACAGGTCACGCCCGTAAGCGATGTTTTCGGCAATGGTCATGTCGAACAGGAAGGCATCCTGCGACACCATTGATACGGAACGCCGCAGGGACGCCAGCGAGTACTCCTTGAGCGGCTTGCCGTTCAGAAGGATCTCGCCGCGCTGCGGATCATAGAAGCGGGGGATCAGGTTGACGAGCGTAGTCTTGCCCGCGCCGGAAGGCCCCACGAAGGCGATGCGCTCCCCGGCCTTTACCGTAAGCGAAACGCCCCGGAGCGCGGGCGTGCTCTCATCGCCGTAGTGCAGGCTCACGTCACGGAAGGTCAGCTCGCGGAAAGGCTCGTCCAGCGGCAGCGTGCCTCCGCGTTCGGTCTTGAGGGCAGGATCGTCGAGGATGGCGAACACGCGCTCGGCCCCGGCAAGGGCGTTCTGCACGTTCATGTTCGCGCCGTTCAGACTCTTGAAGGGCGTATACAGCATGGCAAGCGCGCCCATGAAGGCGAAGAACGTGCCCGGCGTCATATCGCCCTGGATGACCTCGCGGCCGCCGTACCAGATCACCAGCCCGATGCCGATCGCACCGATGAGTTCCATCACCGGGGACGACAGCTCGGACACGCAGGACTGGCGGAAGTTGATGTTGATGATCCGGGCGTTTTCCTTGTTGAAGCGCCCCGTTTCCTGCTTTTCGGTCGCGAAGGCCTTGATGACCCGGATACCGCTGAGCAGTTCCTGCAACATGCTGGAGATACTGGCGTTCACCTCGGCATTCTTGCGCCCGTACCGCCGCAGGGCCCGGCTGAACAGCGACAGCGGGAACCCGGCGACGGGCAGGACGATGATGGCCCAGCACGCCAGTTCGAAATTCTGTTGGAACACCACGTACAGCAGGCTGATCATGGTGATCACCTGCCGGATGATCTGTATGAACGCGGGCAGGCTCTGCCGGATCATGCCCACGTCGTTGATGACGCGCGACATGAGCGCCCCGACCTGCGATTCCTCATAGAAATGCAGGGGCAGGGTGATGATTTTCTGAAATAATTCCTGCCGCATGGTTTCCAGCACGTGCAGCGCGCTGTAATGCATACACCAGTTTTGCAGGTAGCGCCCGGCACCTTTCAGGGCCGTCAGTACGATGAAGGCCAGCGGCACATACAGAAGGGCCGTGCCGTCCTGCCGGATGAAGATATCGTCGAGCGCGGGTTTGATCAGCCATGCCGTGCCGGCCGTAGTCCCGGAAACGACGGCGGAAGCCAACAGCGCGACGACCATGGCCCATTTGTAGGGGAGGAAATACCGGAACACCCGCAGAGCCAGCCGGAGTTCTTTCCTGCGGCGCTCGGAGCGTTGCTCCTTGGTCTCTTTCTTTTTACTCATTCGCATATTCCTTGACGAAAGGGCATCCTAGCCCACATTATCGGCAAGCGCCAGCGGAGAATCCCGGCCGGAAACGGCCCCGCGCACGCGCGCTCAGGAGTATCATGGAAAAGACCGTACGAATCAACAAAGCGCTGGCGGACGCCGGCGTCTGTTCCCGCCGCCGGGCCGACGAGCTCATCGCCGCCGGGC
>NZ_JH114232.1:456110-472244 GCF_000224655.1 Bilophila sp. 4_1_30 | reverse complement strand
CCAAGTCACGCCCGGCACCGACAAGCTGGAAGTGGACGGCAAGCCCGTCCAGCCCATCGCACAGGCCCCCTGCTACCTGCTGCTGAACAAACCCGTTCGCGTGGTGTCCACGGCCTACGATCCCGAAGGCCGGACCACGGTGCTCGATCTCGTCCCCGCGAAGTGGAAGGCCCGCCGCCTTTATCCCGCCGGGCGCCTCGACTTTTTCTCGGAAGGGCTTGTCCTGCTCACCGACGACGGTGAACTGACCAACCGGGTGGTGCATCCCCGGCATCACATGCCGCGCGTGTATCATGTGCTTATTCGGGGCGGGGTGTCCGACCGCGCCCTTGACGTCATGCGCAAGGGAATGACGCTTGCCGAGGGCGAGAAGCTCGCGCCCGTGGAAATCCGCGTCCTGCCGGGGCAGGTCCATGATCTGTCCGGTGTTTCCCGCAATGCCGAAGCCCCTGCGGGGCAGCGCGGCACCCTGCTCGAGATGACCCTGCATCAGGGCCTGAACCGCCAGATCCGCCGTATGTGCCGCGATCTGCATCTGACCATCCTCCGGCTCGTCCGCGTCGCGCAAGGCCCCTTGCGCCTCGGCGTCATGAAGCCCGGCGAAGCCCGCGAGCTGACCCCCGCCGAAGTGGCGGCTCTAAAAAAAGCTGTGGAGATGTAAGAGAAAATTGGAGGGGGGAGGGGAAAGTTTGCGGATCTTGCCTGAAAAACGTCATAACATACTTGTTCTTTTGATGAAGATTGTTTTTGACCTGTTTTCAGGATCTTGATTTGCAGCTCGCGGTATGGGAGACTTCTGCCTCCTGAAAAACAATGGGGCTTCCCCCCTTTAAAAAGGTCAAAAGTCTTGGGAAGGGAGAGGGGGCGGGGGAAGGAGAACCCTTCCTCAGAAGTTTTCCCCCCGTCCAAGCCTTTCCCCGGAGTCTCGCTATGCGCAATCCAGTCCCCAGAATCGCCGCGATCCACGATATGTCGGGTTTCGGGCGCACGTCGCTGACGGTGGCGATCCCGATCCTCTCCTGCATGGGCATACAGGTCTGCCCGATGCCCACGGCGGTGCTCTCCACGCACACGGTGGAATTCACGGACTATACACTGTGCGATCTCACCCCGGAACTGGGCGGCATCCTCGACCACTGGGAAAGGCTCGGCCTCCATTTCGACGGCGTATACTCCGGCTTCATGGCCTCCCCGGAACAGATGGATTCGGTGGCCCGGTGCATCCGCAACTGCCTCGCCCCCGGCGGGCTGGCGGTCGTGGATCCGGTGCTCGGGGACAACGGCATCCTTGATCCCACCATGACCCCGGAAATGGTGGAAAAAATGCGCTGGCTCATCTCCTGCGCCGACATCATCACCCCGAACATCACCGAAGTCGCCCTGCTCCTCGACGAGCCGTTCACGCCCCGGATCTCGCCTGAGGAAATCAAGGGCCGGCTGCGCCGCCTGTCCGCAATGGGGCCTCAAACCGTGGTCGCCACAAGCGTCCCCTTGCTGGAAGACGGCAGGGACCCCGGACACAATGCCTCGGTCATTGCCTACGAACGCGACGAGGACCGCTTTTGGCGCATCGACTGCGCCTACATCCCCGCCCACTACCCCGGCACGGGGGACACGTTCTCCAGCGTGCTCACGGGCAGCCTCATCCAGGGCGACAGCCTGTCCATCGCGCTGGATCGCGCCGTCCAGTTCGTCACCCTCGGTATCCGGGCCACGTTCGGGCAAGGGCTGCCCTCGCGCGAAGGCATCCTGCTGGAGCGCATCCTCGGCAGCCTGTTCGCGCCCGTCTCGGCCTGCAAATGCCGGATCATGGACGGGGACGGCTGCTGTAACCCGGTGCTCCCCTTCGAAGACTGACATGGGCTCCGCCTCCCGCCCCAAAGGCGCAAGATCAAAATCGCGGACGGCGGGACGCCCCGGACGCGAACGCTCCATCCGATACAACGGCATGGGACAAAGGATATGCTGATGACTACGGAACAATGCGGCCTGGACCAACTGCCCATTGGCCTTTTCGATTCCGGCGTGGGCGGCCTGACCGTCCTTGACGCCATGCGCCGCCTCATGCCCGGCGAGGATTACCTGTTCCTCGGAGACACCGCCCGCGTGCCCTACGGGGCCAAAAGCCAGAAAACGATTGTCCGCTACTCCCTTCAGGCCGCCGCCAAGCTCATCGGCCAGCGCATCAAGCTGTTGGTCATCGCCTGCAACACGGCCACCGCCGCCGCGCTTCCCGCCCTGCGCGAAACATGGCCCGACATGCCCATCATCGGCGTGATCGAGCCCGGTTCCCGCGCCGCCTGCGAAGCCTCGCCCTCCGGCGACATCGCGGTCATCGCCACCGAATCCACCATCCGCAGCGGGGCCTATGCCGAAGCCATCCTCCGCCGCCGCCCCGAAGCGCAGGTCCGCAGCCTCGCCTGCCCGCTGTTCGTGCCGCTGGCCGAAGAAGGCTGGTTCGACGGCCCCATCGCCGAAGGCGTGGTTTCACGCTACCTTGAGCCGCTGTTTGAGAAGTCTCCAGCGCCAGACTGCCTTGTGCTCGGCTGCACGCACTATCCCATGCTCGCCGCCGCCATCCGCAAGGTCGTCGGACCGGAAGTCCATATCGTGGATTCCGCGGCGACCACGGCCGAGGTGGTCAAGCGCCGCCTCGCCGACAAAGGGCTGGCCCACCCGCAGGCCGGGCGCACGGGGCGCATCCGTTTTTTCATCACCGACGACCCACAGCGGTTCACCCGCACGGGCAGCCTGTTCCTCAACATGACCATCACGGACAGCGACGTCCGGCTTGTGGATCTTGAAAACGTGCCCCTCCCCGACGCCGCCGAAACGCCAACACAAAGGAAACCATCATGAGTTACGCCCCCATTCCCATGGTCCCCGGCCCGGTCGCCCTGCACGAAGACGTCATTGCCGTTCTCGGCAGGGATTACGGATCGGGGCAGGTCGAATCCGATTTCCTGTGCCTTTACGACGCCGCCAGCCGCGGCATCGGCAAGCTCATGGGCACAAAGGACGATGTCGTCCTGATGACCGGTGAAGGTATGCTCGCCCTCTGGGGCGCGCTGAAAAGCTGCCTGAAACCCGGCGATCATGTGGTCAGCGTCGGTACCGGCGTCTTCGGGGACGGCATCGGCGAAATGGCCGAATCCTTCGGCTGCATCGTGGAAAAAGTATCCCTCCCTTATGATTGCAGCATCCGTGAAAGCGACCTCGCCGCCGTGGAGGAAGCCATCCGCCGCGTCAAGCCGGTCATGCTGACCGCCGTACATTGCGAGACGCCGTCCGGCACCCTGAACCCCATCGGGCTGCTCGGCAAGCTCAAGAAGGATCTCGGGGTGCCGCTGTTCTATGTGGACACGGTGGCGGGGCTCGGCGGGGCGCCCGTGCACATGGACGAATGGAACGTAGACCTGATGCTCGGCGGCTCCCAGAAGTGCCTGAGCTGCCCCCCAAGCATGAGCATGGTGGGCGTCAGCGACGCCGCATGGGAACGCATGAAGGAAGTAAACTATCAGGGCTACGACGCCATCCTGCCCTTCCGCACCGTGCGCACGGACGGGCGCTGCCCCTACACCCCGAACTGGCACGGCGTAGCCGCGCTGTACGCGGGGACGCAGGCCATCTTCAAGGAAGGCATGGACGCCGCGTTTGCCCGCCACGAAGCGGTAGCGGCCCAGTGCCGGGCTGGGCTCGCCGAACTCGGCATCAAGCTCTGGACGGCTCCCGACGCCGTCAACGCGCCGACCGTCACGGCGGCCATGATCCCCGACGGCTTTACGTGGCCGGAATGGAAAGAAGCCCTCCGCCGCCACGGGCTGATCTGTACCGGCAGTTTCGGCCCGATGGACGGCAAGGTCTTCCGCCTCGGACACATGGGCACGCAGGCCCAGCCGTACCTCATGGAACAGGCCCTCGACGCCATCGCCGCCACGCTGAAAAAATAGCCGGTCGAGACAAAACCCATTGGGGGAGGGCCCAGCCCTCCCCCTTTTTCTCCGTCCTTCCGATATCCCACACGCATTTCGGGGTACGCTCCGCAACGGAACATGTCGGTATGAAACCTCTTTCCCCAACGAAGCCCTTTCAAAGGATTCGTTAGCGTGAAAAGCTTTGGAGAGGGAAAGATTCGCACCGGCAGGTCCGGGGAAGGGGAAAAAGTGGGGCCCCCTTTCTTCAGAAAAGTCTTTCCTCCCTTCCCCAATCTTCCCTCTCATTTCCAAAACAACTTGCGCCATGCCGACGAAACAGCCGATGCCGCCCGTCCCCCCGCTTCAGCCGCTCCTGTTCTGGGAAACCAGCGTCTTGCTGTTCGTCGCGGGAATCGTCACGGCACGTTTTCCGGTTCCGGCTCTGACGGCCTGCGCCTTGTTCGCATGGACGGACAGCCGGACGCGCCGCCCTCTCTGCTGCCTGCTGGCGGCTGCGTGCGTCATCACAGGCTGGTGGATCGGCGAAAGGTCCGTTCCCCGCGTCCCCCAAGAGTACCCGGCATGGCTGGAAAAGAGCCTGTCCTCACGGCGGGCCGTCACCGTGAAAGGCGTGATCGTCGGTTCCCGCGGCTTGCCGGATCAGCGTCTGCAAATCATTCTGGACGATGTGGGCCCCGCCGAAAAGGAACCGCTTCCCGGCAGGCTGGCACTGACATGGCAGGACATGCCCGACGCACCTCGTCCCTTACCGGGGCAACGGATAACCGCAAACCTGAAAATCCGCCCGGTTCACGGTTTCCGCAACCAAGGCGCGTGGAACAGTGAAGACTACTGGCATCGCCAAGGCGTTTTCTTTCAGGCGTGGGCCAAACAGGATGACGCCGCCATCCGTACATCCGGCACGCCTTCCGCCGGAGCCGAACTACGGGAGCTCCTGCGCCAGCGTGTCGCCGCCGCGCTGGATCCGCCGGAAGAAAACGGCCTCCGTACACTGTTCCCTTCCAGTACGGACAGAAACACTTCCCGGCAGACGGCCCTGCCATCCCAAAACGCTTGGAGCGAACCGCCTTCAACCCCACGGAGGGAGAACCTCCCGCCCGCTCCTGAGCAGATTGAGGAGGTACAGATTGGAGATGTTCGGGAACATTCCGGTTCACCTGCGTACTCCACAGTACCGGCGGATACGAGGCGCTTTTCAAGAGCGCGGGACGGCGGCTCTTCCATCATCCCGGCCTTGCTGTTCGGGGATCGCTATGGGCTCAACACGCCGGACATGGAACGCATCAACGCGGCGGGGCTGACACACAGCCTCGCCCTGTCCGGACAGCACCTTGCCGTCGTCGGCCTGGGCGCGTTGGCGCTCACCGGGATGGTGGGGCTCCTCGCGCCGGGGCTGTTCCTGCGTTTTCCGGCCTACAGCCTCATCGGGCTCCTGAGCCTGCCGCTGGCCTCCGCCTATTTATGGCTCGGCGATGCGCCGCCTTCGTTGGTTCGGGCCGCCCTGATGCTCGCCATTGTTTGCCTGCTGCGCTGCGTGCCCGATCTGCTTCCCGAGCGTTTCCGCCGGAACCTGCGCCCGGCCTTCACATTTGCCGATGTGCTCCTGCTTGCCCTGCTCTGCATGGTTCTGGCCGATCCCCTGTGCCTGTACGATCTGGGCGTGCAGCTCTCTTTTTCGGCGGTGGCGGGAATCGCGCTTTGTTCCCCGTGGCTCAGCAAACTCTGGAACGACGGCCCGTTATCCTTCTCGCCGCTCAAAGTCCTGCAAGACGGGCTCTCGCCCATGCGTGCCGCCGGGAGCCGTTTCATCCGGCTTCTCTGGCTGACCCTCGGCTGTTCCGTCGCCGCGCAGCTCGCCACCCTCCCCCTCGTGCTGGATGCCTTCGGGCGCTCGACCCTCTGGTTCCCGATCAACCTGCTCTGGCTTCCGGCGCTCGGTTTCATCGTCCTGCCGCTGTCGTTCCTCGGGCTTATCGCCGCGGCAGCCGGATTGGAACAGGCAGCCGGTTTCCTGCTCCATCTGGCGAACATTCCTTGCGAGGCCCTTCTGCATAGCCTGCGCTGGCTGCAAGCGCACGCGGGGCTGGATCTGTTCGTATCCCCTCGCCCGCACTGGACCGCCATCCTTGGCTTCGGCGCGATCGCCGTGGCACTGGCCATACGCATACATCGGGATCATTTCCCACACGCGGCGAAACGCCTTCTGATCTCCGGTGCGCTCCTGCTTTCCGTCGGGCCGTTGCTCTGGGTCCACGCCTTCTTTGAGCCCAAAATTTCCCTCAGGGTGCTGGATGTCGGACAGGGGCAAGCCGTGCTTCTGGAATGGCCCCACGGAGGGAGGGCGATGGTGGACGGCGGCGGGCTGTTTTCCGACCGTTTCGACGTGGGCCGTGATCTCGTTTCCCCGGTGCTTACCGCCAACAACCTGCCCCGGCTGGACTTCATCGCCGTAACGCATCCCGACCGGGATCACCTCAAAGGCTTGCTGTTCATCGCGGACAATTATGCGATAAAAAAGGCCTATACCGCTCCGCTTGAAGGCATCGACACGCCGCGGCAGGGATCGCCCCGGCCTCTCTCCGAAGCGTTCACCGCCATCCTTGCTTCGCGCGGTATTCCCCGTCATACTTTGGGCGCGGGAAACGTGCTCCCCCTTGCGGACGGACTGGCGCTTGAGGTGCTGGCCCCGGCCCCCGGCGTGACGCCTTCCGGCAATGACGGGCTGGTGTTCCGGCTTGTCCTCAACGGGCACGGCCTCGCCTTGCTGCCCGGAGATGCCGAAGCCCCATACCTGCGGGCGTTGTTGCGGAGTGGCGCGGACCTCTCGGCGGACGTGCTCGTCCTGCCTCACCACGGTTCCGCAGGCAGCCTTGTCCCGGCTCTGTACGACGCGGTGTCTCCAAAGCTGGCCATCGCCAGCGCCGGAGCGTACAACCCGTACCGGCTTCCCTCCCGGAAAGTCCGCGATGCATTGGAATGGCGGAATATTCCGCTTCACATCACCGGTGATGAAGGCGAAATTGCCGTCCATTGGGATCTGAAAAAGAATGCGGGGAAGAAAAACATTCTTCAAGAAGGCTTTCCTCCTCCGCGCCCTCATCTCTCCCAATATGCCCAACCGATGGGGAGGGCACTCGAAGGCTCTCCCGCCGGAAACACGGAATGAAACGGCATCATCCCATTACCCCCAAAAGACCGTTGGAGGCGGGGAACGGGTACGAGGCAGGCAGAAAAGCATTCTCCAGAAAGCCCCTTCCCGATTTGAGCCTCCAATCATAAGGATAAGCAGTGCGACTGACGGCAACGCATAAAATGGGCATAGCGGCCCTGATCATGGCGGGCAGCGTGTTCCTGTCCCGGCTCATGGGGCTGGTACGGGATAAGGTGGTTTCGTGGCAATTCGGGGCGGGTGCGGAATCGGACGTCTATTTCGCGGCCTTTGTGGTCCCCGACTTCCTCAATTACCTGCTCGCGGGCGGTTATATCTCGATCACGCTGATCCCTTTGCTTTCCAAGCGGTTCGAGGAGGACGAGGCAGACGGCTGGCGGTTCTTCTCGGCGGTGTTCTGGTGGGCGGCCCTCGGCATAGCCGCCCTGACCGCCGTGGCATGGATCTTCGCTCCGGAACTCGCCCGGATCGTCGGGCCGGGATTTTCCCCGGAAAAACAGGCCCGGCTGGCCCACTTCCTGCGCATCATCCTGCCCGCACAGGTCTTCTTCCTGCCCGGCGCGTGCGTGTCCGCCCTGCTCTATATCCGCAAGCAATTCCTGGCCCCCGCGCTCACACCGCTCATCTACAACGGCTGCATCATCGCGGGAGGCCTCCTCGTGACCGGGCGGGGCATGGAAGGCTTCTGCTGGGGCGTCCTGTTCGGCGCGGCCCTCGGATCGTTCCTGCTGCCTGTCGTGGCGGCCCGCTCCTCCGGCTCCCCTCTGCCCGAAGGCATACCCGCCGGGCTGCGGCTTTGCTTCACCCTGCGCCACCCGCTCCTCAAACGGCTTCTCCTGCTGGCCCTGCCGCTCATGCTCGGCGTGTCCATTGTGGCCATGGATGAGCAGTTCGTGCGTATTTTCGGCTCTATGGCGGGCGAGGGGGCGGTAAGCCTCCTGAGCTATGCCCGGCGCATCATGCTTGTCCCCGTGGGCGTGGTGGCGCAGGCCGCGGGAGTGGCGTCCTTCCCGTTCCTCGCCGCGCTGGCGGCCCGGGGCGACGACGCCGGATTCGACAAGACCCTTGGCACGGCCCTGCGCGGGAGTATGCTCGTGGTCATCCCGCTCACGGCCTATATGATGGCCGTTGCCCTGCCCACGCTCGGATTCATCTTTGAAGGCGGGCGCTTCTCCGCCGAGGAAACCATCCTCGCCGCGCCGCTGCTCCAGATACTGCTCCTTTCAGTCCCCTTCTGGGTCGTACAGCAGGTTATCGGGAGAGCTTTCTACGCCCGTCAGAACACCCTCACCCCGGCCATTGTAGGCACTGTGGCGACCCTCGCCGCCCTCCCCGTCTATCCGCTCGCGGTAAAGCTCTGGGGCGCGTTCGGCGTTGCCATGCTGACGACGCTCTGCCTCTTCGTTTACACCCTTGCCCTATCGTGGTTCTGGATCCGCAAGCACGGCACGGGGGCGTTCGACGGCATGGGGCATCTGCTCCTCAAAGGATTCCTGCTGGTCCTGCCCGGCACGCTGCTGGCCTTTTTCGCGGTCTACGGGCTTCCCGGCCGTCTGCCCCTCTGGTTCCCCTCCCTGTACGCCTATCTGCCCGCAGCCATGCGCCACGCCGTCATATGCGGCATTGCCGGGGTCATCTTCGCCATTCCTTATCTTCTGCTCGCCAAGCTGTTCATGCCTGAGGCGCTGTCCTTAAGAAGGAGAAGGTAGGGATTGAAGATTGGAGGGGGGAGGGGAACCCTTCTGGAGAAGGGTTCCCCTCCCCCCTCCAAACCTCCCCCTCCCCAATGTTCCTCCACCTTTTACTTAAAACCCGATGGTCTTGCTTTCCCCCCACGTAATCGCCGGATGCTTGGGATCGGCGTTCCAGAGGGCTTCCCGCACGGTCATCTTCCGGGCGTCGGTATCAATGCTCACCACCTGAAAGGAAAGGAGCTTCTCGTCCTTGCTGGACGCATTGCCCTTCATGGGAGAATCCACGCGGAACACGGGCATGGCGATGTCGTTGTCCGGGCCGCCCCACGTGTAGAACTCGTTGTAATTCTCGTTGCCGTGGAAATACGCAACGATGGAGGGATGCTTCTTGAGGAACGCCGCAAGCTCCCGGTGTTCCTTGACCGGGACTTCCTTGGCCTTTTGAACGCTGGATACGTCGGAAACCAGATTCTCGAACTTGTCCTTGGCGTTGATGTCCCCGGAACCGTTGGGATTGATGAGGTGCTTGGCTTCAATATCCGGCTGATCATGGGTGAACAACAGCACCGGCTTTCCGGAAGGGACGTTGACCAATTGCGCGTCGAGCCATGCCCGAGCCGCGCTGTCGGGCCACATCTGCACGAAAAGCAGACGCACGCCGCCGTATTCCCGGTTCAGGAACACCTTGTCCCGCTTGGCGTCAAAGGCTTCGGGCGCCAGCGAAGTGTTGTTCGCGCGATTGTACATGGCGAGTAAAGAGCCGTTGTCCTTCGCCGGGGCCATCGCCTTGTAGAACCCCACAGCGTTGGTCACGTCGTGGTTGCCGGGAATGGCCAGCACTTCAGCCGCCTTCCCCGCACGGTCCTTGAGCGAAACGCCGTTGATATACTGCTTCTCGAACAGGGTCCAGCACTCCGTGGCGGAGGGGATCAGGCGCTCGTCGGTCCCTTCCATGCGGTTGGCGATGTCACCGGTGGAAATCACCGCATCGGCCCACTGCACGGGCTGTCCGGCCCGGACGCCGCCGTCCTCGGGAAGCGTGATCCCGGGAAGCGTATTGATGGCCTGCACCATCGCTGCGTTGACTTCGCGGGAGGAAACTTTGTCCAGCCCACGGAATGTCTTACGGGTGATCCCGTAATGCTGGTCAGAGGTATAGACAAACTGAACCAGCTCGGCCCGTGCCGGAGCCAGCAGGCTCATCAGCAGAAGCAGTGCGACCACGGCACCCATGAGGCCCTTGTTCAACAGCCTGCCGGAAAGTCGATACGTCATTTTCATTCTCCGAATAAAAGTTTGGCCCGTCTAGAGACAGGCCCAACTGATACGCCGCTTCCGTGACGCCTTGGCGAATGGACGGATACAATTCCATGAAGGACGAAATAAAGACCCTCCCCCGTTTGGACGGAGGAGGGAAACTTACTCCGCCACGTATCCCTGGGCCTCCGCAAGGCCGAGAATCGTATTGGCGTAGATATCTATACGGTTATAGGTTTTGATGACCTTCTGCTTCTGGGCGCGGGTCGCCGCCTTGTTCCAGCCGTGCTGCGCGAGGTAGTTGGAGAGGCTCGCCACGGCGTCGGGCACGGTAAACAGGTTCACCACGCCGTCCCCGTTGCCGTCGGCTCCGTAGTGGCTGATATTCGTGGGCATGAACTGGCACAGCCCGATAGCCCCGTAAATGGAACCCGGCATGGCCAGCGCGTCCTCGCCGGACGAGCGGATATTCTTGAGCAGAGCGACCAGTTCCTTGTAGGCCCAGTCCGAACGCTGCTCCATGCGCTGCTGAATCCAGCTTTGGCGATCGGCCGCTGTGGAGCCGGGAAGCTGCGCCACATACGTGGAAATGGCCTCGGGCCGCCGGGATGAGGCCATGCTCGCCAGCGTGTAGAACGCCTTCTCCTTGCCCAAGAACGTGCCGAGGCGGGTTTCCACGAACAGGAGCGACACGGAAATCTGGCGCGGCACGCCGAACGTCCGTTCGGCATAATCGAAGGCGGGCTTGTTGGCCTCAAGGAAGGCCCGGCATTTCTCCACGTTCTCGGCGGTGATCACGCCGGGATAGACCAGCGGCTTGGGCCGGGCGGGCGTTGTGGGCTTTGAGGACGGCGGCGTGGGTTTCGGCTTGGGGGCGAAGGCCTTGGTATACAGCTCCTTGATCTTGCGGCCCATGGGGTCCTGCGACGGCGTGCCCATTGAGGCGAAGAGCGCCGGCAAATCCGGGCCGTCCAGACCGTCGGCACGCAAGCGCTGGTACAGGGGCAGCCATGCCGAGGGGATCGCGCCGTTCGTGTACGACCCCTGATAGGACGGATATTGAGGCGGCTGCACTTGCACACCAGATTGCGCGTACACGATCCGGTTCTGCGCGCACCCCGATCCAGCCAACGCCAGCAAAAGCAAAACGGCGCTCAAAGTACGCCGCATCACGGAACTCTCCAAAACACTCTCCTGTTTTTGCATTGAATAGGGAAACGACCCTCTTCAAAAAAGACGGCTCACCACGTCCTTCTAAACGTTATCCGCCCCCCTTCCAATCCTCCCAGTCCATAAAATCCCTGCTCCCGGCCTCTCCGCAGGCCCAAAAGACCAACAGGGAAAGCCGCGAACAGGGATTCGATAAACGTGAAGTTTTGCGGGCGGGGGTCCGGGGGAGGACGCTTCTTTCAAAAAGCGCCCTCCCCCGGTTATGCTTTACACATTCTGCAACACCCAGGACACCCTGCCGAGGATACGCCCCGGGCAGTCCTGAGGGAGCAACGCCACGCCGGGGTGGGCGGGCTGTTCCGTCCTCAGGATGAAACGGTCATGATCGCCGTCGAGGAACAGGCGCTTAAGCGCCACGCCCTCATGCGGCATGTATACGGCGTACACTTCGCCGGAAATGGGGTGCGTACGCGAGGTATCCACCCCGACATAAGCCCCGCGGCGGACCAGCGGGGAAAACGAATCCGATTCGATATGAAACACGAGCGTCTGCGCATTGACATAGGACTGCGGCAGGGCAATCTTGCCCGAAGTCTGCAAATCCGGGGCGGGATGCCCCTCTTCATACGCGCATTGCGTCGAATAGACCTTAGTCAGCGTGCTGATGGCGTTGGGGTCCGCATAGTGGGCCGGTTCCTCGTGGAACCCTTCCGGCGGGCCTTCGACCGGCGTGTATACCTGATCGATCTTCAGGAACATCGGGCCGGTGCCGCTCTTGATCCAATCGGGGTTGAGCCCGAACTTTTCGAACAGTTTCATGTACCAGTCGGAAGGGATCGAATTCCGACGCTTCGCATCCGAAATGCTTGACTGCCGTATTTCAAGCACGGCGGCCAGTTCCGTTTGGGTTCTGGCATTCGTCGCACAACGGATGCGGTCATAAACTTCCTGAAAAAACGTCATTGAAAAACTCCATACCCCCGGGGTTATCTGATGGGGGCGAGGAAAGGGTCATCGTTCGTAATCACAATGCGGGAATTTTGCTCGAAGCTCTTCTTGAGCGCTTCAAGCCCGCGCTGAAACTTATAGAAGTCCGGGGCGCGGGAAAAAGCTTCCGCAAAAACCCGTGCCGCCGTCGCATCGCCCTCACCACGGATGACGGATGAACGGCGGTTGGCCTCTGCCAGTATCACTGCCCGTTCCCTGTCTGCTTCGGAACGGAGTTTTGTCGCTTCTTCGACACCTTCGGAGCGGTACTGCTTGGCCTGGCGCTCGCGTTCGGCCCGCATCCTTCCGAAAATGGCCCGCTGGTTTTCGGCGGGCAGGTCGGTGCGCTTGATGCGCACGTCAACAACTTCAATACCATACTCTTTCATGATGTCCGAAGCGCGGCGGGTCACGTCGGCCATGATACCGCTGCGTTTGCTCGAGACGACCTCGGTCAGGCTGTGCCGACCAACCTGGGCGCGCAACTGGGAGTACACGACGTCATCAAGGCGGGCCTGGGCTCCCGGTATCGTGCGCACCGATCTGTAGAACTGCAAGGGATCGATGATCCGCCAACGAGCGTAGTTATCGAGAACTATAGCTTTTTTGTCGCTGGTCAAGGCCTCTGCGGCCCTTGCCTCATAATCTAATACGCGCGCGTCGAAACGCACGACGGTTTGGATGAGCGGAATCTTGAAATGCAGGCCCGGCCCGAACACCTTGTCCACGGGATCGCCGAGCTGGATCACCAGCGCCTTTTCCGTCTGGTTGACGATAAAGATGCTCTGGGAGCCGATCAGAACCAGAATGATGATCAGGCCGATCAGAAAGGGAAAACGCTTTTCCATCAGTTATTCCCCCTCGGTCTGCTCAGGGTTGCTTCCGGAAGCTGGGTCCCGGAAGGTTGTTCTTGGGGCGCAATCTTCCCGGCGGACGGGGCGGATTGCATGAGCGGCAACAGCGGCAGCACGCGATCGGCGGCGTCCTTCGGGAGAACGAGCTTTTCCATGCCGGGACGGCTGAGAATTTCTTCCATAGCTTCAAGATACATGCGCTGCTTCGTGACGTCCTTGGCCTGCTCGTACTCCTTGAGGAGCGCGAGGAAGCGGTCGGCTTCGCCCTCGGCGTTGCGGATACGGGTTTCCTTGTAGGCCTGCGCCTGGTTCTCCACCTCGGCGGCGAGGCCGCGCGCCTTGGGGATGAGCTCGTTGCGGTAGGCTTCGGCTTCGTTGATGATGCGGCTCTTGTCCTCGCGGGCGCTGGCGACGTCCTTGAAGGCGTCGCTGACTTCCTTGGGCGGGTGGACGTCCTGAAGCTGGACAGCTATGACGCGCACGCCGACCTTGTAACGGTCTAGGATTTCCTGCAGAAGCTGCGTGGCTTCCGTCTGGATCTGGAGCTTGCCGTCCGTCAGCGCGGAGTCGATGAGGCTGTTGCCGATGACTTCGCGCATGGCGGCTTCCGCGGCGTTTTTGACCACGGCGGCCTGATCCGTCACATTGAACAGATATTCCACCGGATTCTTGATCTGGTACTGGACGCTGAACTGTACGTTGACGATGTTTTCGTCGCCCGTGAGCATACCGGACTCTTCGGGCAGGGAACGGTTCGCACCCTGCTGGAAGGTGCGGCCCTGTCCTACGGAGCGGAAGCCCACTTCCACACGCTGGACTTGCGTGACTTTGGGCTTGTAGACGGTTTCTATGGGAAAGGGCAGCGCATAATGCGGGCCGGCTCCGACCGTGCGGTCGTATTTGCCGAAGCGCAGGACTACGCCCTCTTCATCGGGATTGACGATATAGATGCCGGAAAGCAGCCATACGGCGACGAGCGCGACAAGGATCCATTTGACCTTGCCGCCGGCGGGCGCGGAGAGATGGGGCAGGCGCTTGAAGGCGTCGGAGAACTTCTCGTAGTCCGGCCCCTTGCCGCCGCCGTTGCCGCTCCCACTGCCGAAAGGCGGCTCTTCGTCGTTCTTATTGTTATTATTGTTGTTACTACTGTTGTTACTGCTGTTACCCCAGTTCTGCCTCTGCCGTTTCTCTTGGAGCTTGTCCCAGTCCCAGTTCATCAAGATTCCTTATATGGCCAGAAAAACTCCTCCGTGCCGGAACATGCGGGTCGCACCGGCACAGGCCGGGCATCGCACGTCCCCTTCGGAGGGGGGCAAATCCATCCGGGCGCAGGCGGGATCCGTCCGTTCCGGGATTGCCTGCCAAATGGATTCAGAGTTTACAAAATATAGGTCATCCTGCACAGACGGTCAAGTTCATTTAGTTTTTTTCTTCCAAGAACGCGACTTTCGCCGTTCTAACGACCAGAAGACACGCACTATCCCGTTGCCGTCCGCCAAGCCTTTTTCCTTCTCATTTGCGGGCGGAGGGGGTGTCTGCTATAAAAAGGGCTGCGGCCACTCCAATCTCAAACGCATCAAGGCCGCATCATATGAAAACCGGCCGATACGGTTCTTTATGCACTCAACGCCTCTCTTTTTCTAACATCTCGTACACACTTTGCACGCCTTACAACGGGCACACCCGGAGGAAAAAAATGAACGCAGGCAACGTATTTCGCGCTTATGATATTCGCGGCGTCGTGGACAAGGATTTCAACGCCGAATGGGTAACCCATCTCGGGAAAGCCTGCGGCACCTATCTGGCCGGCAGGGGCATCAGCAGCGCGGTCATCGGCTATGACTGCCGCCACTCCTCGCCCGCGTATCACGACGCACTTGTGGAGGGCATCCTGTCCACCGGGACCGATGTGATCAGCATCGGCATGGTCCCCACTCCCGCGCTCTATTTTGCGGTCAAGCACCTCAACCGGCAGGGCGGCGTCATGATCACCGCCAGCCACAACCCGCCGGAATACAATGGATTCAAGGTATGGGCCGGACAGTCCACCATTCACGGCGAAGAAATCCAAAAGATCAAGGCCATATTTGAGGAGGGCGCCTTCGCCGAGGGCACGGGAACGGCTTCGCGCATCGATATCATCCCCACGTACAAACAAGATATCCTCAGCCGCTTCAAGCTGGCCCGCCCGGTCAAAGTGGTGCTCGACGGCGGCAACGGCGCGGGCGGCGAAATCTGCGCGGACATCCTCACCAAACTCGGCGCAACGGTCATCCCCATGTTCTGCGAGCCGGACGGCGATTTCCCCAACCACCACCCCGATCCCGTCGTAGAAGCCAATATGCAGGCTCTCATGGCCCGCGTGAAGGAAGAAAAGGCCGATCTCGGCATCGGGCTGGATGGTGACGCCGACCGCCTCGGTATCGTCGATCCCGACGGGCGCCTGCTTTTCGGCGATGAAGTCCTGTCCCTCTACGCCCGTGAGCTGCTGACCCGCAAGCCCGGCTCCACGGTCATCGCGGACGTGAAGTGCTCCAGCCGCCTTTTCAACGACATCAAGGCGCACGGCGGCACCCCCATGATGTGGACCACCGGGCACTCCATCATCAAGGCCAAGATGCAGGAAGTCGGCGCACCGCTCGCCGGTGAAATGTCCGGCCACATGTTCTTTGCCGACAACTGGTACGGCTTCGACGACGCAATCTATGGTTCGGCCCGGTTTGTGGCCCTCTTTTCGGCGCAGGACAAGCCCATGACCGAACTCCCCGGCTGGCCCGCGTCCTTCGCCACCCGCGAAATCAACATTCCCTGCCCGGACAATGCCAAATTTGCCGTTGTCGAGAAGGTCAAGGCCCATTTCCGCGCCCTTTACGACACCATCGAGCTGGACGGCGCCCGCGTGAATTTCCCCCACGGCTGGGGGCTTGTCCGCGCGTCCAACACCCAGCCCGTCCTCGTCACCCGCTTCGAAGCGGACAGTGCCGAGGCCCTCGCCGCCATCCGCGAAGAGATGGAAACCCCGCTGAAAAAGTGGATTGAGGAAGCCGAGTAAGAAACGAAATTGGGGA
>NZ_JH114232.1:446713-455248 GCF_000224655.1 Bilophila sp. 4_1_30 | reverse complement strand
GCCCCAGCCGCCGGAGGCACTGCCTTTTTCTTTAATTACTTCGATTCGGTGAAGTCGGCGTCGATCACATCGTCGTCGGCTTTCTTGCCGCCAGCCGCGCCAGCTCCGGGCTGGGCGCCCGCGGCACCGGCGGCGTCAGCTCCGGGCTGCTGGCCCTGAGCCTGCGAGTAGAGCTGTTCGGCCAGCTTGTGCGAAGCCTGAGCCAGTTCTTCGGTCGCCTTCTTGATGGCTTCGACGTCTTCGCCTTCCATGAGCGTCTTGAGGGAGGCAATCTTGCCTTCGATATCGCTCTTGAGGGCCGCGTCAAGCTTGTCTCCGAGATCCTTGATGGACTTTTCAGTGCCGTAGATCAGACCGTCGGCCTGGTTGCGGGCGCTGATGAGATCCTGCTTCTTCTTGTCGTCGGCCGCATGGGCTTCGGCTTCCTTCACCAGCTTTTCGATGTCGGCGTCGGAGAGGCCGGACGAAGCGGTGATCTGGATAGACTGCTCCTTGCCCGTGCCGAGATCCTTGGCGGACACGTTCACGATGCCGTTGGCGTCGATGTTGAAGGCCACTTCAATCTGCGGCACGCCGCGCGGTGCCGGAGGAATGCCGGTCAGGTCGAAACGGGCCAGCGTCATGTTGTCGGCGGCCATCGGACGTTCGCCCTGCAGCACGTGGATGGACACGGAGGGCTGGTTGTCCGCGGCGGTCGTAAAGGTCTGGCTCTTGCGGGTCGGGATGGTCGTATTGCGATCGATCAGCTTGGTGAACACGCCGCCCATGGTTTCGATGCCGAGGGAAAGCGGGGTCACGTCGAGAAGCAGTACGTCCTTCACGTCGCCGGCGAGGATACCACCCTGAATGGCGGCACCCATGGCGACCACTTCATCGGGGTTCACGGAACGGTTGGGTTCCTTGCCGAAGAAGTCGGCCACGGTCTTCTGGACCAGAGGCATACGGGTCATGCCGCCGACCAGCAGCACTTCATCAATGTCGGAAGGTTTCAACCCGGCGTCGGCCAGCGCCTTGCGGCAGGGTTCCAGCGTCTTCTGCACGAGGTCGGACACCAGCTGTTCCAGCTTGGCGCGGGACAGCTTGATGAGCATGTGCTTGGGCCCGGTCTGGTCAGCCGTGATGAAGGGCAGGTTGATTTCGGATTCCATCGACGTGGACAGTTCCTTCTTGGCGGCTTCTGCGGCGTCTTTCAGGCGCTGAAGAGCCATGCTGTCCTTGGCAAGGTCGATGCCCTGTTCCTTCTTGAATTCTTCCACCAGATAGTTGATGACGCGCTGGTCGAAGTCTTCGCCGCCGAGGAAGGTGTCGCCGTTCGTGGCGCGCACTTCAACCACGTTGTCGCCCACTTCGAGGATGGACACGTCGAACGTGCCGCCGCCGAGGTCGAACACGACGATCTTTTCGTTGGCCTTCTTGTCAAAACCGTAGGCAAGGGAAGCCGCGGTGGGTTCGTTGATGATACGCTTGACGTCGAGTCCGGCGATCTGTCCGGCGTCCTTGGTGGCCTGACGCTGGGCGTCGTTGAAGTAGGCCGGGACGGTGATGACCGCTTCGGTCACGGGTTCGCCGAGATAGGCTTCAGCGTCGGCTTTCAGCTTGCTCAGGATAGTCGCGGAGACTTCCTGCGGGGTGTACTGGTGCCCGTCGATTTCAACCACGGCGGCACCGTTGGCGCCAGCCACGATTTTGTAGGGAGCGTGCTGCTTCCAATGTTCGACTTCGGGAGAATTGGCCACGCGCCCCATCAGACGCTTGACCGCAAAAACGGTACGGCTGGAGTTCGTCACGGCCTGACGCTTGGCGGCGTCACCGACCAGGCGCTCCTTATCAGTGAAGGCTACCACGGACGGGGTCGTACGGCCGCCGTTCGGGTTGGTGATGCATTTGGGGTCCTTGCCTTCCATCACATAGACACAACTGTTCGTCGTGCCGAGGTCAATGCCAATGATTTTGCCCATAATACGTTCCTCCTCGAGGACTCACACCCTATAAAGAGGTGATGATGTCATGTTTTATGCGAAAGAAATAAAGCATCCCTCGATGTCGTCCAGAGGGGGGGAGCATATTTTTTTTACACTCTCATGCTGACCGGGTTGGCTTATCGGCATAACGATATGGAATATCAGAGAATTACACTTCTGATGAGAAAATATGCCCCGCTGACGCCTTTCACCGGAAAACCGGCCTGTTTTCCCTTGTCATCGCAATCCTGCTGGAATAAGGTTCTTATCTGGTTTCCCCATTTCTCTAGACACGGTTTCCGGAGCGTATCCAGCATGTTCACCACTCTGCGATCCAAATGCCACTTCCTGAGAATCCCGCTTGTGGCCGGATTCCTTCTTATAGCCGCCTCCCTCATCCTTGCCCCAGCCGCAGAAGCCCGGAACGCCCGGAAAGCCCACGCCGCCCAAAGCGGCACTTCCGGACAAATCCTGAATGTCCGCTCCGCCGTCCTCATGGATGCCCGGACGGGCCGGATCCTCTACTCCCAAAATCCCGACGTGCGGATTCCCCCCGCCTCCCTCACGAAAATCATGTCCATGATGGTGACGTTCGATGCCATCCGTTCCGGCAAGGTCAGCCTCGCCGATCAGGTCCGCGTCAGCCGCCACGCCGCGCGCCAGGGCGGTTCCCGCATGGGCCTGCGCGCAGGGGAACGCGTTTCCCTGAACCGCCTCCTCATGGGGATGGCCGTCTCTTCCGGCAACGACGCCTCGATGGCTGTTGCCGAACGCGTCGGCGGTTCGGGCCGCGCCTTCGTCAGGATGATGAACAACAAGGCCCGCCAGATCGGCATGTCCTCCAGCACGTTCAAAACGCCCAACGGCCTGCCCGCCGCCGGGCAGTACACCACAGCCAGAGATATGGCGCGGCTTGGATACGTGTACCTCAAGAACAATCCCTCTGCGCTCCAATACCACCGCGTCCGCGTGCTCAAGCACCGGGGGATGGTCACAACGAACAAAAACCCGCTGCTCGGGGCCTGCCCCGGTGCCGACGGCCTGAAAACCGGCTGGGTCACGGCTTCCGGCTACAATATCATTTCCACCGTGCGGCGCGGCAATACGCGCCTCATCGCGGTCATCCTCGGAGCGGACTCCGCCGGGCTCCGCAGCCATGAAGTCCGCAGGCTCGTCGAGGCTGGATTCAAATCCCGCACCAGCGGCATCACCGTAGCCTCCGCGCTTACCAAATACAGCTATTCCAACAAGGCCACCGCGTCGTCCGTCAAAAAGCACAAGATCCGCCGCAACAAGGCCACCGCGCAGGCATCCCGCAGAACGGGAAGGAGCTAAAAAATTTGGGAAGGGAGGGGGAACTTTCTGCAGAAAGTTCCCCCTCCCTTCCCCAAACCCCATCCCTCCCCTTCAAAGACTTTTGACCTTATCGAATCCCTGATGGAAAGCCCTCGGGCCCTTAAAGGGTAGGCGTTGCCCGCTGGAAAGTCAGGAGTACCTCCCTGTCATTCAATCCAGCTGGCATCCTTACTTGCAGCGTCAAACCATTTCAACGCATTCTCATACGTCTGGTTTTCCTTTCCCGCCTGAGCAGAAGCCGCATACTGGCTGTTTTCTTTTTCAATCATATTATAGGTTCCTATTCCCGGTTCCGTATGCTGCGTAACGGTGGCTGACCAGACCGTATACGTTCCCGAACTGGGGTTATATCTCATTACAGGAACCTTCGTCCCCGAAGGGATATTAGCGATATCGGCTGTCGTCCAGTAAAGCATGTTGCTGTTGAAGCTCCATGATGTCGCCCCCATCGCATTCAAGTCTATGCCTGCGGCCTTGAGAGCGGTCATGACATCCGAAGAATGCGAGGTAGCGTTGGATAGCGCGCCGGAATCAAGCCTGCTAACGCCCGCTTCCCGCATTGCCTTTATAATCGCATCCATATCAGTAGAACTGCCGAAGCTATGGTTTGTACTCTCTCCGCACTGCGGGAGATACAGCTTGGCACCGGTATCTTCAAAATTCCCCGTCGAATCAACGCGTTTCGCGGAAGCCGCGCTTCCGGCGGAAGTGAGCGCGCCGCCATCCACGGCGAGCAGGAAATCGCCAAACCGGTAGCCGCCGTTCTTGCCTTCGGCCGCGTCCGCGGTTTCGGAAAGGGCCGAAACCGCCCTCGCCGCCTCGTCGCACGAACTCCCCTGGAGTACCAATTGCCCGAAACGGAGCTGTACGCGGGCCTGTGCTTCAGCCACGCTTGCGAGGGCGGCCTTTCTTTCGGATTCCTCCTGCAAATCATAATATTTCGGCACGGCCACCGCGGCAAGGATGCCGAGGATGACCAAAACTGAAATGATTTCAATAAGAGTAAAGCCCGATCTGCGCTTCGATGCCGCCATGCGGATTCTCCTCATAAAAGGGTGCGAAGGCGAGTCTAGAGAAAAAACGCCTCCACCTCAACCATAAAACAACGTAACTCAGCGTCATTTCATCATATGGGGTGAGCCTTGACCACCTGTGACCGCCGATGGTAATTTTTTCTTTTTGCCAACCTCTAGCCGAAAGGTTCTCCTCATGCTCACCACGGATCGCATGGCGCACCTTGCGAGACTTGCCCGCCTCGCCCCCGAAGAAGGCACGCTCGCCAAATTCGGAGAACAATGCGCCGACATCATTGCCTATATGGATATTCTCGCCGAAGTGGACACCAGCGCCGTCGAACCGCTGTACAGCCCTGTGGAGCATTCCACGCCCTACCGTGCCGACGAGCCCATCCAGAAAAACCTGCATGCGGACGTTCTCGCCAACGCCCCGGAAACCGACGGGCAGTTCTTCGTCGTGCCCCGCATCGTCTAGGAGCGTCCCATGTCCGATCTGATCCAAACCTCCCTTGCTGAAATCCGGGCGCGCCTCGCCGGGGGCGACGTCACCGCCGAAGCCGTGACCAAAGCCTGCCTCGACCGCATCGCCGAGACGGAACCGTCCATCCATGCCCTGATCACCGTACGCGAGCAGGCCCTTGAAGAGGCCCGCGCCCTCGACGCGCAGGGCCCGGACGCCTCCAAGCCCCTCTGGGGCGTGCCCGTCACGGTCAAGGACGCCATCGTCACCAAGGGCACGCGCACCACAGCCGGCTCCAAAATCCTCGGCGGCTTCAATCCGTTTTATGACGCCTTTGTGGTCGAACGCCTGAAGGAAGCCGGGGCGGTCATCGTCGGCAAGAACAACATGGACGAGTTCGCTATGGGCTCCTCCACGGAAAACTCCGCCTTCGGCCCGACCCGCAACCCCCGCGATCCCGAACGCATCCCCGGCGGCTCCAGCGGCGGCTCGGCCGCCAGCGTCGCCGCGAACCAGTGCTACGCCTCCCTCGGCACGGACACCGGCGGCTCCATCCGCCAGCCCGCAGCCCTGTGCGGCTGCGTGGGCCTCAAACCCACCTACGGGCGCGTATCCCGCTACGGCGTCATCGCCTACGGTTCCTCGCTCGATCAGGTCGGCCCGCTGACCCGCACCGTGGAAGACGCCGCCCTTGTGCTTTCCGTCATCGCCGGGCACGACAAACGCGATTCCACCTCATCGCCGCGCCCCGTAGACAACTACGCCGACTTCTCCCGTGCCGACCTCAAAGGCGTGCGCCTCGGCGTGCCCCGCGAATTCATGGCCGAAGGGCTGGACGGCCCGGTCGCCAAGGCGTGCCAAGACGCCCTTGACCGTGCCCGCGACCTCGGCGCGGAACTCGTGGACGTATCCCTGCCCCACGCGACCCGCCACGCCATCGCCGCCTATTATATTGTAGCGATGGCCGAAGCCAGCTCGAACCTCTCCCGGTTCGACGGCGTGCGCTACGGCTACCGCGCCGCCGATCCCAAGAATCTCGACGACCTCTACTGCCGCTCCCGCAGCGAGGGCTTCGGGCAGGAAGTCCAGCGCCGCATCCTGCTCGGCACCTACGTCCTTTCCGCCGGGTACTACGACGCCTACTACAAGAAGGCCGCACAGGTCCGCCGCCTCATCCGTCAGGACTACCTGAACGCGCTCGGCTCCTGCGACGCCCTGTTCGGCCCGGTCTCTCCGGTCACGGCGTGGAAACTCGGCTCCATCATTGATGATCCGCTCAAGATGTACCTCATGGACATCTACACCGTGTCCCTGAACCTCGCCGGGCTCCCCGGCCTCTCGTTCCCCGTGGGCGAAGCGGACGGCCTCCCCGTCGGCATGCAGCTCATCGGCAGGGATTTCGACGAGGCGGGCATCCTCGGCATCGGCAACGTGTTGAGCAAGTAACGGGAACTTGGGGAAGGGGGAGGGAACTTTTCTGAAGAAAAGCTTCCCTCCCCCCTTCCCCAAAACCCCCATCCCCCCTCCTTCCAAAGACTTTCCTAAACGGGGCAAGCGGCGTTTCGGGCGGCGTGGCTCCTTTCTTTCAGGCGGCAGTTCCCCGGAGCGGCCTTTTCGTTCTTTCACTTTCAAAAGCGGAAACTCCTGACGTCCACAGGCCCGCCGCGCGGTTTTCGGACGAAGCGGCGCTTCGGCTGAAAAGCGCGCGGCGGCACCGAGGGGCCGGGGAAAATCATTTCCCCCGGGCAGGGGTCAAGGGGGCGGCAGCCCCTTGCCGCCGGAGGCATTGCTATGGCTATCGTAATGGGAACGGCGGGTCACATCGACCACGGTAAAACCTCGCTCGTGCGCAAGCTGACCGGGATCGACTGCGACCGCCTCGAAGAGGAAAAACGCCGCGGCATCACCATCGAGCTCGGCTTTGCGTTCTGCGACCTGCCCGGCGGCGGACGGCTCGGCATCGTGGACGTGCCCGGCCATGAAAAATTCGTCAAGAATATGGTCGCGGGAGCGTCGGGCATCGACTTCGTGATGCTGGTCGTCGCCGCGGACGAAGGCGTCATGCCGCAGACGCGCGAACACCTCGAAATCTGCTCCCTGCTTGGAATCAAGCACGGCCTCGTCGCCGTGACCAAAACCGACATGGTCGATCCCGAACTGCTCGAACTCGCCGTCGAGGACATTTCCCAATTCCTCAAAGGGACTTTCCTCGAAGGCGCGCCGCTGTTCCCGGTGTCGTCCCAGACCGGCGAAGGCGTGGACAAACTCCGCGACTATATCGTCAAACAGGAAAAGGAACTCGCACCCCGCCGCCGGACGGATCTCTTCCGCCTGCCCGTAGACCGCGTATTCACTTTGAAGGGTCACGGGACTATCGTTACCGGAACCATGATTTCAGGCTCGGTCAAAGTGGGCGACGCGTTGGAACTGCTCCCGAAAAAACTCGCTACCCGAGCCCGCAGCCTGCAAAGCCACGGGGAATCCGTAGAAGTGGCGGAATCCGGCCACCGTACCGCCGTCAACCTGCAAGGGCTGGATGTGGCGGATGTGGAGCGCGGCGATGTGCTGGCCCTGCCGGGAACGCTGTTCCCTTCCGATCGCTGGCTGGTGCGGCTGACCTGCCTTGGTTCCTCGCCCCGCGCCCTGCGCCACCGCGCCGAAATCCATTTCCACCACGAAGCCCGCGAAGTCGCCGCCCGGCTCTATTTCCTCGACCGCGACAAGCTCGGCCCCGGCGAAACTACGCTGTGCGAAGTCCGGCTTGACGAGCCGCTGGTGGGCGTATTCGGCGACCACTGCGTCGTACGGGCCTTCTCGCCGCTACGTACCGTAGCGGGCGGCGTCGTGCTCGACCCGATCAGCGCCGGATTGCGCCGCCGGGATGCCACGCCCGATCGCGTCGCCTCCCTGCTCGGCCTTGAGGACGCTTCCGACGAGGATCGCGTCCGTATGCAGATCGAGCTGGCCGGGAATCGCGGCGCGAAGCTCGCGCAGCTTTCCGTGCTGACCAACCTCGATTCCAAGCGGCTCGACAAAGTATTGCAGGCGCTTTCCGGTAAAGGCAAAATTTTCTGTTTCGACCGAGAGGAAAAAGGCTATGTCTCTGCCGACGCTTCCGCCGAACTCGCCAAGCGTTGCCTTGCCGTGGCTGAAGCCTTCCATAAAAAGGAACCGCTCAAGCAGGGCATGGCGCGCGGCACGCTCCTCTCCGGCGGCACGGGCCGCGAAGCGTGGAGCAAGGGCATCCCGCCGAAGCTGGCTTTTTTCGTCGTAGAGCGCCTGCTGCGTTCGGGCGAGCTGGTTTCCGAAGGCGACGTCATCCGCATGGCCTCGCACACCGTCTCCCTCAAGTCCGATCAGGCCGGGCTTCGCGACGCGCTGCTCAAGGCGCATGTGGACGGCGCATTCACGCCGCCGAACCTCAAAGATGTCCTCGAGGAGATCAGCGTCGACGCCAAGGCCGCGGCCCCGGTGCTCAAGCTGCTCTGCGAGGACGGCAGCCTCGTGAAGGTCAAGGACGGCCTGTATTTCCACGGCCCCGTCATTCAGGAGCTCAAGGCCCGGATGCAGGCGTGGTTCACCTCCCATGACGATCTCGATCCCGCCGGGTTCAAGGAGCTTTCCGGCGGCCTTTCCCGCAAGTACGTCATCCCGCTTCTCGAATATTTCGACCGTGAGCGCGTCACCATCAGGGTGGGCGACAAGCGGCAGTTCAGAGGGCGGGGGTAGGGAAAAATTGGAG
>NZ_JH114232.1:442825-446319 GCF_000224655.1 Bilophila sp. 4_1_30 | reverse complement strand
TCCTCCCCCTCCAAACCTCCCCCATCCTCTTCAAAGATTTTTGTAAGGGTAGATGACGGGACGGGTGGACTCAAGGATGGCCCTTGGCGTCCGTCCCCCGGAAACGCGGAAAGCCAAAAAGAATGGAAGCTGCTCCCCATAATAAAAAACCGCCTGTTGGTTCAGGCGGCTTTTTGTTTGATTCGCGGCAACGGGCGGCGCTTTTCCTATCGGCAATCAACCTGCGACCAGACGGTTACGACGGTCGGGCAGGCCAGCAGATCCTTGGTGCGTTCCTTGTAGGCCAGCATGTGCGGAGTCTTGCCGTGGGCGTCGAGGGCTTCCGGGCTTTCCCAGATCTCATAGAAAAGGAACGTGCCGTCTTCGGAGCGGTTCTTGTGGAAATCGTACCGGATACAGCCTTTTTCAGCCCGCACGTTCGGAATGTTCTTCACGACTTCCGCTTCAAGCTGCGCTTCCATACCTTTCTTCGCCGTCAACTTGGCGGTCACAAAACACGTGTCCATACGATGCTCCTTTTTAGGTTGTCCTTTGCCCGAAAAGCACCTCTTCCGCAATCCGGAAAGCTCTGGGGAACGTCCGCTCTTAAAAAAAGGGAGAGGATAGCTTTAGAATGTTTTCTCAAAAGTACATGCCATGTACACAGAATATAAATCAAAACCATTCAAAGCTTCATTATCACCCGCTGCGCCCCCTCTATACTTCACCCATTCCCCCATCCTCTCAACAGGGATTCGATAAACACGAAAGTTTTAGGTGGAGAGGGGTGGGGTTTTGGGGAGGGGAGAGGCCCCTTTTCAAAGGGGCCTCTCCCCTCCCCAATCTTCAATCCCCTTCCTTCTCCAACCCCTTCAACCACTCGCCAAACGCGGCACGGGCGCGATCGGCATACCACTGCTTGCGTTCCTTCTTTTTCACGCGGACTTCGGGCTCCGGCATGAGCCCAAAATGCACATTGGACGGCTGAAAATGCTTGGCGGGCGTGGACAGATGGTTGAGCAGAGCACCGAGGGCCGTCGTTGCCGGGGGCTTCGGCAGGGAGCGCCCAGCCAGCTTCGCCGCCAGCATCTGCCCCACCCACAAGCCGCAGGCGATGGACTCGACATAGCCTTCCACTCCGGTGATCTGCCCGGCAAGATGCACGTTCGGGCGGGACTTGAGGGCGAGCTCCTCATTCAGGGACACGGGCGCATTCACATAGGTATTGCGGTGCATACTGCCGAAACGCACGAATTCCGCGTGCTCAAGGCCCGGCACCTTGCGGAAGCAGACTGCCTGCGCGGGATAGGTCAACTTGGTCTGGCAGCCCACCAGATTGAACATCGTCTTGTTCCCGTTCTCGGGGCGAAGCTGAAGCAACGCGAAAGGACGCCACCCGGTACGCGGGTCTGTGAAGCCCACCGGCTTGAGCGGCCCGAAGGCCAGCGTCTTCTCGCCGCGCGCGGCAAGCGCCTCCACGGGCATACAGCCCTCAAAATGCTTCTCCTGCTCAAATTCGCGGCTGGCGACCTTCTCGCCGTCGAGCAGGCCCTGATAAAACGCCTTGTACTCTTCCTCGTTCATGGGGCAGTTCAGATAATCGCCCTCGCCCGGCTCGCCGTAGCGGGAACCCCAGAAAGCGATGCTCATATCAATGGAATCCGCCGCCACGATGGGCGCGATGGCATCATAAAAATAGAGGTGCTCCGCACCGACGGCCCGTGCGATGGACGCCGACAGGCTTTCGCTCGCCAGCGGCCCGGCGGAGATGACCACCCGCTCGAATCCCTCCAAAGCGGGATCATCAAGATCGGCGATGGCCTTGCGGACAAGCGTGATATTCGGCTCGGCTTCCACAAGCGCCGTTACCTTTCCGGCAAACAGCTCGCGATCCACGGCCAGCGCCTTGCCCGCCGGGACGCGGGTAGCGTCGGCCACGGCCATGAGCGCGCTGCCGAGTTCGCGCAGTTCCTGCTTGATCAGGCCGACACCGGATGCCAGCTCGTCGGATCGCAAGGAATTGGAGCAGACCAGTTCCGCAAGCTGCGGCATGGAGTGCGCCGGGGAATAGGCTTCCGGCTTCTGCTCGAAAAGGGTGACGGCGAAACCGCGCCGGGCCAGCTGCAACGCGCATTCGCAACCGGCAAGCCCCGCACCGACAAGAGCTATTCGCTGTGTGGTCATGGATACTCTGGGGAAAAAAGTTCACGCGCCCCGATCCGGGCGCAACGGGAAAGGCCGGCGGGAAACCGCCGCAAGAGCCGGGAGCGTTCCCTTGCTCCGTCCTCTCCTTTACGCTACACTTCAAGGCATCCGCAACCATTTCAACGCTGGAGCCCCACATGGATTTCATCTGGTTCTTCCTCGGCATCGCCGCCGTAGCCGCTGGCCTGACGTATATCAAAAAATCTTCCTCAAACACCCACTAAGCCCGCCTCATGCCCTCTTCCGCGAACCGCCCCGAAAACGGCGGCATCTCGTTTCGTGTGCCTGAAGAAGCGCAAGGCTGGCGTCTGGACAAGGCCCTCGGCCTCTTGCTGGCCTCCCCTTCCCCCGAACAGGAAGCCGCCCGGCCCGACCTGTTCGCGCTGGCCGATCTCGGCCTTCGGGCACGCCGCCGCCTTTGCGACCGTTCCCTTGTGCTGGTGAACGGCAAACCCGGCATCCCCGGCCTCAAACTGCGCGCGGGGCAGGAAATCATCATCCTGCCCGACCCGGAAGGCGCGGCCCTCCCTGAAGACGCTCCGTCCCTTGTTTACAAGGACGGCGGGATTGCGGCGCTCTACAAGCCCGCGGGTATGCACACCGCCGCTCTGGCGGGAAGCCTTTCCCCAAGCCTCGAAACCCTGCTCGGTGATCTGCTGCCTTCGGAAGAGGAAGGCTACGCATCACGCCTGCTCAACCGCCTGGACGCGCCGACCTCCGGCCTCGTGCTCGCGTCTTGCACCGACGACGGCGAACGCCGCTGGTACCGGGCCGAGCGCATCGGCAACACGGACAAGCTGTATCTGGCGCTGATAGAAGGCCAGCCGCTCTACGATTTCACCGTGGCCCGCCGTCTGGACACGGACACGCGGAACAAGACGCGGGTGCGCCATACCGACGATCCCGATCCGGTGCGGCATACCGATGTTACCCTGCTGGCTCCCCTGACCGCCGGGGACGTCCCCTGTCTCGTCGAATCCGATGATCCCGATGCCCCGCTCATGCTCGTCGGCTGCCGCATCCGCAAGGGCGCACGCCACCAGATCCGGGCGCATCTCGCCGCCGCGGGGCACCCGCTGGCCGGAGATTCCCTCTACGGCGCGGAATTGTCCTGCCCTTCCGGTTTTCTTTTGCATCACGGGCGGGTCTCGCTTCCCGATTTCCAAGCCTTCCGCCTTCCCGCGTGGCTTCCGCTGCTTCCTCGGGAGGCGCAGGAGAAAGCCACGGCATTTTTAGGAATGGAAGGAGAATGACAATTGGAGAGGGGCGGGGAAACCTTCTAAGAAGTTTCCCCGCCCCTCTCCAAACCT
>NZ_JH114232.1:440441-442376 GCF_000224655.1 Bilophila sp. 4_1_30 | reverse complement strand
CTCCAAACCTCTCCCCCTCCTCTTCAAATATTTTCGTTTTTATCGAATCCCTGCCGTCAAGTTTCCCGGTATATGGGGGTGCGTTTGCTCCGACCAGCTTGAATATGTCCAGTTCACCATGACCTCGACGGGTTCCGGGAGGCACTGGTTTTCTCTGTTGCTCATCCCTTCCGAAAAAATTTTCCATAACGAACGCTTTGATTCTCCTGTCGACTTTTCCTGTTTGCTTGCTCGATCCATTTCTTTCCAGTACAACGGCGGCATTTATGAATCAGACCTTTTAGGAGGTTCTATGCTAACGCGTTTCTTGCCCCAGACGGTTCCGTTTTTCAAATTGCTGATGGAACAGAACGCCGTTCTGCAACGGATGGCTCAAAGCCTCATCGTCGTCATGGAAAACACGTATGAATCGGAAGGCCATCTCAAACAAATCAATATATTGGAAGAAGAGGCCGACAAGCTCAACCGGAAAATAACATGGCATCTTTCGCAGACTTTTATTACCCCCATTGATCGTGAAGACATCCACGCGATCAACCTCGCACAGGAACGGGTGGCGGACGGTATACAAAACCTCGCCAGCCGTTTTTTTATGTGCGGCTTCATGTACCAGCGTTTCCCGGCCCATATGATGACCCGGAACATCAAGGGCATGATTGAGGAAACGGAGCTCATGCTCGGGCAGCTTGAAAAGAAAAAGGACGTATCGGGGCATCTGCATTCCTTGAAATCCCGCAAATCGGATTGTGAAATGCTGCAGGCCGCAGGGATTTCGGAAATGATGGACAGCGAAATCCCCAACTTTGAGAAAGTGCGCGAACTGATCCTCTGGAGCCAGGTTTACGAGCGCATCGAACGTGCCGTGGATATGGTTTCCGATCTCGGCGACACGCTGGAAGAGGTGGTGCTCAAGTATGTTTGAGGTCCCCGTGCTGCTTGTGCTCATTGTCGTGGTGGCGCTGATCTTCGACTTCACCAACGGAGCCCACGACTGCGCCAACGCCATCGCCACGGTGGTCTCCACCAAGGTGCTCAGCCCCCGCGTTGCGGTCGTCATGGCGGCATCGCTCAACTTTATCGGCGCATTCCTCGGAACCAAGGTCGCCACAACCCTTGGCGCGGGGATCGTCAACACGGACATGGTGGCGAACTGTCAGCCGCTGGTGCTCGCCGCGCTGCTCGGGGCCATCGCATGGAACCTCATCACATGGTATTTCGGCATCCCTTCCTCATCATCCCACGCGCTCATCGGCGGCCTGATGGGAGCCGCCGTAGCCTACGCCGGTTTCAGCACGCTCAACGGCGCTTCCATTGCCGAAAAAATCCTGCTCCCGCTGATCCTGTCGCCCCTCGCCGGTTTCGGCATGGGCTTCCTGACCATGTTTCTGATCATGCTCCTGTGCGCCCGGGCCAACCGCAACAAGCTCACCCGCGCCTTCACCAAGCTGCAAATCGTTTCCGCCGCCTTCATGGCGACGAGCCACGGCCTCAACGATGCCCAGAAGACCATGGGCGTGATCACGCTCGCCCTCTTCATCTTTAACAAGATCGACACTATTGCGGTTCCCTTCTGGGTCAAGTGCGTCTGCGCGCTCGCCATGGCGATGGGCACGGCGCTCGGCGGCTGGAAGATCATCAAGACGATGGGGCACAAGATCTTCAAGCTGGAGCCCGTGCACGGTTTCGCCACCGAGACCTCCGCGGCAGCCGTCATCTGTGGAGCGTCGCTTTTCGGTGCGCCCGTCAGCACCACCCACACCATCACCGCCTGCATCTTCGGCGTCGGCTCGACCAAGCGGCTCTCCGCCGTCCGCTGGGGCGTGGCCGGGAACCTCGTCATTGCATGGATTCTCACCATCCCCGCCTCCGCCTTCATCGCCGCCATCGCCTTCTGGTGCATGAAGATTTGGGGGATAGTGTAGAGAGCAGAAGATT
>NZ_JH114232.1:409397-440144 GCF_000224655.1 Bilophila sp. 4_1_30 | reverse complement strand
TCCCCAATATTCTCTTCCCTACCCCCTCACAAATTCCACAAAATACGCAATGACGGTCCCAAAAAGGATCACAACGAGCATCCACTTGAGAAGCACGGGCGAGATGCACTTCTGGAATTTCGCGCCGAAATACATGCCGAGCAACCCTCCGAGGCTGAGAAGCAGGGCCATGCCCCAGTCGGGGGCGATGCTCAGGTCGGGATAGAGGGGCGAAATGGCTATGTAGAAGAGAACGCCGGCCAGCGCGTTGACGAAGGTCGCCGCCAGCGTCGCCCCCGCCACCGTGTAGATGGGCAGATGGAAGACGGAAACGAGGAACGGCGCGATGATCGCCCCGCCGCCGATGCCGTAGATGCCGCCGACAAGACCGACAGCAATGGAATAAAATAAGAGGATCGGCACGGAAAAGGAATAGAGATACCCGTCAAATGTGTAGGATACGCGGGACAGATTCTGCTCCACGACCTCGACATAGGGCTTGGGAGGAGATTGTTCGTATTTGGGGGCGGGCTTGAAACGCATCCAGCCGAACAGGTCGCGGATCATCTCCAGGCCGATGCCGAGCAGCACGAGCGCCACGAACAGCTTGAAAGGCCGGACATCCGCCAGCCAGTTGATGCGGACAAGACCGCCGATGACGACCCCCGGCACGGCCCCGGCCATGACGATCCACGACAGAGGCCAGAGCATCCGTTTTTCGCGGTAATAGCGGAACACACCGCCCGGATTGGAGAACACGTTGTAGAGCTGGTTCGTCGCGCTGACCGAGGTATTGGTGTAGCCGAGGAAAGTCATCTGAAAAGGCAGAAGCAGGAACGCGCCGGAAATCCCACCCATCGACGTGAAGAAGGAGACTACAAACGCGACCAGCGGCGGTACGAACGGTGAAACTTCGATTTCCGCAGTGGGGAAATACATCTCAGACATCCTCCCATTCGGGCGGCAGGTGCGCAACGCGCCACGGACCGGCCCACGGCGGCAAGGCCGTATAGGTTTCCTCTCCCACCCGCAGCCGCACAGCGTGAAGCTTGAGCCCGCCTTCGCAGCGCGGCCCCCCATACTTCACATCCCCCACGAGCGGAAAACCCCGCTCCGAAAGCTGTACGCGGATCTGATGCGTCCGCCCCGTGTGCAGGCGGATCAGGACAAGGCTCCGGCCTTCGCGCACGGTCAGGCAGCGGACCGTCAGGCTCGCGGGCTTCTCGTCGGGCCCACCCGTGCGGGATTTCCCGGCAACGACCTTTTCGCGGCCCTGTGCGCCGACTGTGCGTTTTGCCAGATGATCCTCAAGGCGTTTCGGGCGGCTCCACAGGCATTCGCCCTGCACCCACGCAAGGTAGTCCTTGGCGACGCCATGAGCCGCCAGTGCATCCGAAAGGCGGCGTACGGCGGCATACGTCTTGCCGACGAGCAACAGGCCGGAGGTATCCCTATCCAGACGGTGTACCGGAGCGGGGATAAAAGGCAATCCGGCAAACGCCGCTTCAAGCCGTGTCGTCAGGCTGTCCGTATGTCCCGTGCCCGGATGTACGGGCAGGCCGGACGGCTTGCAGAACACGATGACATCATCCGTCTCCGCAACGATGGGGGGCAATTCCTTGCCGCCCGACGACGCGGGGGCGCGTTCCGCTTTCGTTCCGGCCCCGGCAAAGGGCGGAACCCGGATTTCATCGTTCAGTTCCACCCGGTCGAACGGTTTGGCCCGCCCGCCATTGATCCGGACCTGCCCGGTACGGATCCAGCGGTGCAGGACGCTCTGCGGCTCTTCGAAACGCCGGGACAGGAACTGCAACAGCTTTTGCCCGGCTTCTGCCGCCGTCACTTGCAATGGTTCAGGCATGACATTCCTTTAAAAAATACGACCTCTCCCCTGCGGAGGGGATTTTCATCTTCGCGTCCCTCGTGCCGCCGTGCCCGTTCAGAAAAGGCTGAGGACGGGGTTTCGTGCGACGCGTAAACCGGAATCTCCCGCCCGCCAATAACACTTCTGACGGGCGGGAGATTGGGCAAGACATCCGATCGGCTCGGGCTCACAATCGAAACCGATCCGATGCCCGCTTACAAACGCTTTGGAGGATGAGGGCCTCCCTTACGAGGAGGAAGCCCTTCCGCGAAAAGGAGTATTCCCCCTGTTCCCTCTCTTGTCCATTTCCATTTTGAAGCGCGTTTTATTCCAAAGGCAATCTGTGCCGAAAAAGATTGCAAGCAGGGACCGGATAACCACAAAAATCTTTGGAAAGGGGGGCTCCGCTCTGGCGGGATTTTTGGAAGGGAAAACTTTTCTGAAAAAATTTTCCCTCCAAAAAACAGCTTCACATCATCTGAAAGAGCATCCGCTCTAACTGCGGTAATCGGCGTTGACGTTCACATACTCATGCCCGAGGTCGGAAGCGAGCAGCGTATAGCTGCCGGAACCGGAACCCAGCACGATGTCGATGGACAGATCGCGCTGCTTGAGGGGCTCTTGGAGCAGGGCGTCGAAATCCAGATCCGTGGGCTGCCCCTTACGGAACAACTCCACGCCACACAGGGTCACCACCACATCGTCGGGGTTGAAGTCCGCCCCGCTGCGGCCCACGGCGGCGACGATGCGCCCCCAGTTTGCGTCGCGCCCGTACAAGGCCGTCTTTACCAGCTGCGAGTGCCCCACCGTCCGGGCCACGCGCTCGGCGTCGGCATCGGATGCCGCCCCGGTCACATGGATACGGGCGACCTTGGACGCGCCCTCGCCGTCCTTTACCAGCATATAGGCCAGATCCCCGAGCACGGAAGTCAGGGCGGCGGACAGAGCCTTGATCGATTCCTCGTCGGACGCGGACACGCCGGATGCGCCGTTGGCAAGGCCATACAGCGTGTCGTTCGTGGAGGTGTCGCCGTCCACGGTCACGCGGTTGAAGGTCAGATCCACGGCGTCGCGCAACATTGTTTGCCAGACGGAGGCTTCCACCTGCGCGTCACACAGCACGACGGACAGCATGGTCGCCATGTTGGGGCAGATCATGCCAGCGCCCTTGGCCATGCCCGCAAGCTTCACCACGCCGCCGGGAAGGGAGACTTCGCGGTGCGAAATCTTGTGGAAAGCATCCGTGGTCATGATTGCCCTGGCAAAATCCTCCGGGGTCGCCTTGCCGAGGTTGGCGGCGAGGGCGGGGGCGGCCTTCTCCCAAAGATCCATCTTGAGCTGCGCGCCGATAACGCCCGTGGACGCGGGCAGGATATCCGACGCCTCAAGGCCGAGGGCGCCAGCCACCAGCTCTTGGGTCGTGCGGCAGTTTCGCATACCTTCATCACCGGTGCAGGCGTTGGCCTGGCCGGAATTGATCACGACGGCACGAGCGGCGGGACGCTCGGCGAGCATGGCCTTGGCGACGAGAACGGGTGCCGCCGGAAAACGGTTCTGCGTAAACGTCCCTGCGGCGACGGCGGGGACATCGCTGACGAGAAGGGCAAGATCCGCGCGGCCTTCCTTACGGAATCCGGCACACGCGGTAGCGAAACGAAAGCCTTTGGGAGCGGTGGACATGTTGCAATCCTCACAAACAGATAGGTATAAAACAAAAGTATGCCACGCTTGCATCCCACAATCAAACAAAACCGGAGCACCCATCCCGGCGAAATTCAAGGGAATTACAAAAGACTTCTCTAGCCCCTTGACCGTGGGGGGGCATACACACTACAAAACTCCAAAGCACTTGTATCAGACAGGAAGTTCGCACATGAGTCAGTCCGCGTTTTACGACCTGGCGGTTATTGATAATGTTCCCTTCGGGCTCACCGGATCGCAGGGACGTTTTTTTGCCCTGCGCCTCGAACGGCCCGATTGGAAGAGTTGGGCGCCGGGACAATTCGTCATGCTCCGTCCTCAGGGCTGGGCGCTCGATATGCCCTGGGCCCGTCCGTTCTCCATCTGCCGGGTGAGCACCAACGAGCTCGTCATCTTTTTCCAGGTGGCCGGCAGAGGCACCGAAAAAATGGCCAAACTCCGGCGCGGCGACAAGGTGCACCTCTGGGGGCCCCTCGGCAATCGCTTCGCCGTGGAAGGCGGGACCCCGACGCTGCTCCTCGCGGGCGGCATCGGCATTGCGCCTTTCGTCGGGTATGCGGAACGCCACCCCACGCCGGGCGTCCTTTCAATGGTCTTCGGCCACCGCTTGCCCGAAGACTGCTATCCCGTGGAAAGCCTCGGGGAGCGCATCGACGTGGAATCCTTCCACGAGAATACCAGCGAAGACCTTGAATGGTTCCTCAACCATGTCCGCTCGCGCATCGAAGCCTATGCCGAACGCAACGGCCTCGTGCTCGCCTGCGGCCCGGCCCCGTTCCTCAAGGCGGTGCAGGGATTCGCGCTGGCGGCCAAGGCACGCTGCCAGCTTTCTCTGGAAAGCCGCATGGCTTGCGGCGTAGGCGCTTGCCTCGGCTGCGTCACCAAGACGACGGAAAAGTGGCCCGTCGAAGAAAAGGCCGGAACGCCCGTGCAGACATGCACCCATGGTCCCGTGTTCTGGGCCGATCAGATCACCCTGGAGGCTTAGTCATGGATCGCTTCACCGTACGACTTTCTTCCGCCCATAAGCCTTCCGGGAACACGAAACCGCTCGTCTTCAAGAACCCCATCCTGACGGCCTCGGGCACGTTCGGATACGGCGTCGAGTTCGCCAATTACGGCGATCTCACGCATCTCGGCGGCATCGTGGTGAAAGGGCTTTCCCTCAAGCCGCGTCCCGGCAATCCGCTGCCCCGCGTGGCGGAAACCCCCTGCGGTATGCTCAATGCCGTGGGTTTGCAGAATGACGGCGTGGAATCCTTCCTCAAGAACAAACTGCCCCGCCTGCCGTGGCATGAAACGCCGGTCATCGCCAACCTGTACGCCACCTCTCCCGCTGAATTCGCGGAACTGGCGGGCATCCTCGCCGCCGAGGAAGGCATCGCCGGTCTGGAAGTGAACATCTCCTGCCCCAACGTGAAGAATGGGGGCGTGCTGTTCGGACAGGATCCGGCCCTCGCCGCCGAAGTGACCGAAGCGGTCAAGAAGCACGCGGGGAACCTGCCCGTCATCGTGAAGCTGTCGCCCAACGTGACGGACATCACCGCCATCGCCAAGGCCGCCGAGCAAGCCGGAGCCGATGCGATCTCCTGCATCAACACCATCACCGGCATGGGCGTCGATGTGAAGACCCGCAAGCCGCTGCTCGCCAATGTGGTGGGCGGCCTCTCCGGCCCCGCCGTGAAGCCCGTGGCCCTGCGCTGCGTCTGGCAGGTCTGCAATGCGGTCAAGATCCCGGTCATCGGCATCGGCGGCATCACCTGTGCGCAGGACGTTCTGGAATTTATCCTCGTCGGTGCGCACGCGGTGGAAATTGGGACCATGAACTTCGTCCGCCCCGACGCCGCCTTCCGGATAGCTGAAGAACTTCCCCATCTGTGCCAGCAACTTGGTATCAAAAACCTCGCCGAGTTCCGCGGCACCCTGCAACTGTAATTCATTGACTGGTTAAGTTGGGAGGGGCGGGGGAACCTTTCTGAAGAAAGGCTTTTCCCGCCCCTCCCATACCCTCTCCCCCATTCAAAAGCTTTCGCCTTTTGGGGCAGCCCCTTTTTCTATCAGAGGTTTTTCCCGTCAAACGTGACTATATAGTCACATTATGTGCCTAACAAAAATTTCTTTGCGTATCCTCCCCACCTGTCAACGTTTTTGAGTGTGGGGACCAGGGAGGAACCGCTTTTTCCAAAAAGCGTACCCCTCCGCAACTTCCAACCTCACCGACACACTATGCCGCCGAAAAAACGTTACCAGTGGGACACAAAAGATTCCGAATTTGAAGATGACCGCCCCAGCCGCTCACAGAAGAAGCGCGACAGCACAGCACTCCAGCGTATGGGTGAAGAACTCACCACCCTCGGCTCATCCGTGCTCGCCAAGATGCCGCTCACTCCCAATATCCGCGAAGCCATCCTCGAATGGCAGCGCCTCAGCTCACATGAAGGCCGCCGCAGACAAATGCAGTACATCGGACGCCTGATGCGCGAAGAGGCGGATCCGCAGGCCGTGCGTGACGCGCTGGACGCCATCAAACTTGGACACACGGGGGAAACCGCCAGCTTCAAGCGTTCCGAGAAACTGCGGGATGCTCTCATGAGCGCCACCGATGCCGAAATGGATACACTGCTTGCCGCCTTCCCAGCCGAAGACGCCGCCGAGATCCGCGATCTCACGGCAAAGGCCCGCAACGAACGCGAACACAGCCGTCCTCCGCACGCCTATCGGGCATTGTTCCGCAAGCTCAAAAGCCTCCCTGCCGAACAATGATCCGTGACGCCATCATTCTCGGAGCCGGGGCCGCTGGGCTCATGTGCGCCATGACCGCCGGGCGTCGGGGCTTTTCTTGCGCCGTCATCGACCATAGCCCGGTTGCGGGGCGCAAAGTGCGCCTTGCCGGAGGAGGCAAAGGAAATGTTACTAATCGGTATATATCTCCGGAGTGGTATGTAGGCACGCAGAAAGGCTTCCCTGACACCCTGCTTAAACGCTGTTCGACGGACTTTGTCCTGAGCATGTTGGCGTCATTCGGCATCGAATGGGAAGAGCGAGAGTACGGTCAGATTTTCTGCACGGTACAGGCGGCCCGGCTCGTGGAGTCGATGGCAGCCGCCTGCCGCAATGCGGGGGCGGAATTGCTGTTCAACCGTACGTTCGGCGAAATCCGGCACGAGGGCGGCCTGTTCTCTGTGGAAACGTCCGAAGGCACCCTACAGGCCCCGCGCCTTGTCATCGCAACAGGGAGCCCCGCATGGCCCGCTTGCGGGGCAACGGATGGGGGGATGCGCTTGGCCCGTCAATGGGGCCATAAGGTCGTTCCCGTACGCCCGGTACTGGCTCCTCTGTTGCTCCCCAAGTCCTGGTCTCTGCACGGCCTCGCAGGCGTCAGCCTGCCCGCCGCAGTATCCGTGGGCGGGCGCACTTTCCGCTACCCGCTCCTGTTCACCCACAAAGGGCTCAGCGGCCCCGCCATCCTTCAGGCATCCTGCTTCTGGCGGCAGGGCGAAGCGCTGCATATCGACTTTCTGCCCGACCATCCCGCCCTAGAGCTTATGCACCAACCCGAGCACGGCAAAAGTACGGTTTTGGGGCTGTTCAAAAAGGTGCTCCCTACCCGTCTGGCCGAACGGCTCATACCGGAATCGCTGGCTTCAAAAAAAGTCGCACAGCTTGCCAAAAAAGACAGGGAATACCTCGCACTAGCAATACATGACCACACGGTAACACCAACACGTTCAGAGGGAATGGGACACGCCGAAGCCGCAGCCGGGGGTGTGGATACGAGTGACGTAAACCCACGCACGCTTGAAAGCCGCAAACAGCCCGGCCTATACTTCGCCGGAGAGGTACTCGACATCACAGGGTTACTAGGTGGTTACAATCTGCACTGGGCATGGGCGTCCGGTAAGGCCGTAGGAGAAAGCTGGAAGAAATAGCCTCAGTTAATCGAAACGAAAATCAAGCACTTTATGCCCCACGCGCACGTTGTAGCGGCAGGGGAAAATACGGGATTTCACTTCCTTGAAATCGCCATGCGGCCAGTCATTGAAAAAAAGATACATTCTGCCACCAGGCGCAATATAGTTTTTCGCGATGTCGTCAAGGAAGAAAAGCCAATCCTCCCGATCCCAACGCCCTGTCCATTCGCCATTTTTTTCCAGCTCATGAAAACAAATGGCAAAAGCGGTGATATAATCAAAACGCCTTTCTATGGGCGGCAATGGCTGCTGAGGCTCAATTCTATGCACCATACGGGGGATATGAAAACGGGGGATCAAGTAATCAAATATATCAACACCCGAAAGATCCATTCCCGTCACATCATATCCCAACCGTTTACAAAGCAGGCAGAAAAAACCGGCTCCGCAGCCTATATCCAGCAGACTCTTTTTTCCGGAAGGAAGGAAGGAAGGAAGGAAGGAAGTCCCAATCTATAGATACGGCGCAAATTGATGGCAAAGTATCTCTCAAAATCCGTATACTTTGCATATAGTTGACTTTCCGGGAAAAACTCTTTCGCCTCGCGCTGCAAAGCGGCCAGCTCAGGATCTTGTATGAGGACGGCGGCTTCCTTCTTTGCCTTTTGCTTCCAGAAAAACTCTCTTGGGTCTTTCAAATAGCTCAGGGCATTTCCCAGCCGCTCGTGAAGATAACCATAATCTCTAAAATATCTTTCAATACCACTCAATTGTGCTTTCCTCCAGACTCGTTATAAAGAAAAAAATAACAGATAACATTGGGTGTGTCCATGTCAGCAGAACAGCTCAAACAACGGGACGCCATGCAGCGGCTCACGGATTTTCTCAATGAGGTAGGGATGCTCCGCCATACGCCTCGGAGTGGTTACAAGTTTCTTGGGTCCGGCCAAGAAACCGTGGCCGAACATTCGCACCGGACGACCGTCATCGGCTACGTATTGGCAAAAAAGACGGGAGCGGACGCGGCCCGCACGGTCATGCTTTGCCTCTTCCATGACCTGCCGGAAGCCCGTACGGGCGATTTCAATTACGTAAACCGCCTCTACGATACCTCACGCGAGCGCGACGCGCTGGAAGACGCGGTGGAAGGCACAGGGCTGGAAAAAGACATCATGTCCATATGGGACGAACATGCGTGCCGGACCACGCCCGAATCGCTGCTTGCCCATGATGCTGACCAGCTTGATCTGATCCTCAATCTGAAACGCGAAAGCGATCTCGGGAACCGTTACGCCGACAAATGGCTCGAAAGCGCCGTAGAGCGGTTGCGCACGGATATCGCCAAAGAACTGGCTCAGACGATCCTCAAAACCGATCATACCGATTGGTGGTATCTCAGCCCCGATCGCAGCTGGTGGGAAAGGAAGAGCTGACCATCCCGATTTTCCACTCTCTTTCATGAAATAAAAAGGCCTCCGTATGGAGGCTTTTTTATTACGGTGGGATACGCCATATTGTTCCTTACTCTCCACTAATGTGCATAATGCTGTTCATATACTGTTCGTAAAACATGTAACACATTAAAATAAAATGATATAATCATATATTATGTTGTTGCATTCTTCCGGCATTTCAGAAAAACACCACTCCCAGAAAAAAATGCCACTCCGCCTTCTGTTTGTAACCCTGTTCCTTTTCTGTGCATAACATATCAATCATACTGAAATAAAATAATAAATTTTACAATTTCATGAAGCATCCAGTATTTTGAGGAAAGGATCTGCTCATTTTTTGTTCATAATCCTGAGCATATTCTGTTCGTAACTGCAACATTTATGCAGAATAAATAATATTTTTTTTACAGTCTTATAAAAAACTACCCATTGAGACCATACAACCTCAAAAAAAGCCCTCCCTTTGTAGAAAAAGGGAGGGCTTTTAGCTCTGTGCATAATATTGTTTATATTCTGTTCTTAATTTAAATAACTATTTAAAAATTATAGTATTTTATCATCATTTTTATTGCGTAGTTCTGCTTCGTGAAGCTCCTTGGGAAGGGCTTCAAGTCCGTCTGCCTCAGGACGCATTACAATGCCGTGCCGCTTGGCAAGCCACAAAATCCCCACAGTAACGGCCAACACAATAACAAGAATTATATTCTCTACCATGACGCCTACTTGACGATAAGATGCTTGTCATCCTTCTTCTCGGTTTCCGCACGGGGAACCGCCCGGACGCCTCAGCCGCAGGGCATGATATCCAACCCCGCCTTCTTTGCCAGCCGCAGCACCACCAGCGCCGCGGCGATAGCCAGTATCAAAAAAAGCGCTTCCCACATACGGGCCTCCCTTGTGACAGGTTGCTGGTCTTCCAAAAGATAACTCAGGGAAACATTTTGGCAAATTCAGCGGATGAGCATGGCGTCGCCGTAGGAGAAAAAGCGATACTCCATTTTCACGGCCTCGGTATACGTCTCAAGCATCCGTTCCCGGCCCGTCAGCGCCGAGACGAACATCAGCAACGTGGATTCGGGCAGGTGGAAGTTGGTGATCAGGCCATCAAGGACATGAAACCTGTATCCAGGCCAGATAAAACAGTTGATCCAACCTTGATGCGCCGTTAGCTCACCTCCATGCGCGCCAGCCACGCCTTCGAGTGTCCGGGCGGAAGTGGTGCCTACGGCTATGACGGGCCTTCCTTCGGCCTTTGCCTTTCCAATGGCGTCCACCGTGGCTTGCGGCACTTCCACGAACTCCTCATGCATGACGTGCTCGCGGATATCCTCGCAGCGTACGGGGCTGAACGTGCCGTATCCGACATGAAGGGTCACTTCTGCCCATTCGACGCCCGCAGAGGCCATTTGCGCGCGTAATTCCGGGGTGAAATGCAGGCCCGCCGTAGGCGCGGCCACGGAACCGGCCTTGTCGTCCCGGGCATAAACGGTCTGGTACGTTCCCCGGTCATCCTTCGTATCCTCGCGCTTGATATACGGCGGCAGCGGCAAATGCCCCCGGGATTCGAAAAGCGCGCGGATATCGCCCGTCCAGTGCAGCCGTACCCGATGCCGCCCGAATTCCCCCTTGGCAAGGACTTCCACGCGCAGATCATCGCCAAAAACAAGATGATCCCCTATCCTGGCATTCTTGGCGGGCTTGATCAGCCCGTCGGCCTCCGCGCAATGCCAGCCGTCCCCTTCTCCATGCTGTTCCAGCAGAGGCATGGGCGTAAGCAACAGAAATTCCATCTTGCCGCCCGAGGGGCGCTGGCCGATCATCCTCGCGGGGACCACCCGGGAATTGTTGGCTATGAGCAGCGTTCCCTTCGGCAAGTATTCGAGCAGATGGGAAAAATGGGAATGTATGCGCTTCCCGGTCTCGCGGTCCAGCACGAGAAGCCGCGACGCTCCACGTTCACCGGGATGCTGGGCTATACGCTCGGGAGGCAATTCATAACGATAAGAAGAAAGGAGAAAATCGGCTTCGGACTGTTGGATGGAATACATTGAAATCCTTATATTTTATCTTTGAAAAACGGTAGCCGGCAGGTGTGGTGGGCGCGCTCCTAGAGCGGCATCCTGATGCGGGGCACTCTTCAAAAAGGCTTTCATGGCGTAGTGAAAGATGCATTTTATCACCCAAGCCGTACTTGCGGAAGACCTAAAAAAAGGAACCTCTCGGTTCCCTTTTGTATCATCTTCCAGAAAAGTTCTTTTTTATCTACTTTAAATATTTTCTCTTTTACGAACTAAATATGACTCGCTGAATATTATACTGTATGGTAACAATTCTATTTCAGCCTCATCCCCAAGAAGAAATCTGTGCATTGGTGGACTTCCGCCGAACCTTGATTCGCCTTCAACATGCCGGGAAGCCCTTGCCGCATCACCGCTTATAGTCGGACAGGCTGCGCTTGCCGCTCAAGTATTCTCCGATCAAAGCTTTCCTGTTCTTAAAATCATTCATCCGGTTGCGGGGGATACTGCCGCCGCGCGGCGCCACAACCTTGGCGGGATTCACGTATTTACCGTTCTGCTTGAGGCGGAAATCCAGATGCGGGCCGGTGGCATACCCGGTTGCGCCCACATAGCCGATGACCTGCCCCTGCTTGACCCGCGCCCCGCGCTTGGCTCCGGACGCAAACCCGGAAAGATGCGAATACATGGACTCCAGCCCGCCGGAATGCTTGAGGATGACCATGTTCCCAAAACCGTTCCCCCACCCGGCCTTTTCGATCGTGCCGTCGCCGACGGCCTTGACCGGGGTTCCGGTGGGAGCCGCGTAATCGACGCCCTGATGCGGCTTATGGGTTTTAAAAATCGGATGTTTGCGGTTCATGGAATATCCCGAGGAAATCCGCGTGAACGCCAGCGGAGCCTTCAGGAGGGTCTTTTTGAGGCTTTCGCCCTTGGCGTTGAAGAAGGCTTCGCCGTCTTCCGTGGCGAAGTTATAGGCTTCGTACGTTTTCCCCTGATTGGTGAACGTCGCCCCGAGCACTTTGCCGTAGCCCTTAAAATCATTTTCCCGGAACCGCTTTTCAATCAACAGGGAAAAACTGTCACCTTCGCGCAAGTCTTTAATAAAGTTGATCTCAGAGCCGAAAATATCCGCAATGCGCACGGCCAGAATGGGCGATTCACCGGTTGAGGCCAGTGTCTCGAACAAGCTGGAGCGGATGGTTCCGCTCACGCGCACCAGGCTGAAATCATAGACTATCGGCTCGACGTGAGCGACAAGCCCCTCATCCGTTTTCGTGACAATGAGCTTCTTGCGATCGTTGATCTCGTATTCGAAGCGCTCCATGTCCTTGCCGTCCGGGGAGCAGACCAGCGTGTAGGGTTGCCCTGTGCGGAGGTTGTTGAGCGGGTGAAGCTTTTGCGTCACACTCAGAAGCTGTTGCACTGAACTTGCTGACATATATGGTGAAAGCAGTTCTGAGGCACTGTCGCCCTTGGCGATGACGCCGTTGATGACGGAAGGATCGGACGGCGGTTCCTGCTCCAGCGGAACCTGCTGCATCTCGGAAACGACGGCGGCTTCACCTTCCGGCATCTCCTGAGCGAGAGGCTCCTCGGGAAGCACCGCAACAGCGCTCTTTGCCCTTTCCCATAAGGCAAAAAGGGAAGGAGTCACCTGATCTTGAAGGCGTTGCGCCACAGAAGACACCGCGACGGGCTGGCTCTCGGGGATCAGCAGAGAGGCTTCCCGCCGACTGTTGACAAGATACATCGCTCCCACAACGAGGAAGAGGCAGATAAAACTGATGAGTATGGTGCCTGCGGAAAAGGTATTTCGCAAGGGAAGAACCACGCTGTCAGAAGTGGATAGGCATACGCCGGGTACGACACAGTTCAATTTTTTGTATGAGAAAAAGTCTTATCTTGTATTGTATCAACCTGTTACGCTATTGTCCAGATCCGGGGTCCGCAGGAGACATGCCCTGCAATACGGGGAGCTTCCGGGCTGTCTCCGCTCTCTTCTGCGCTGAAACGTTTTCCGGTGGGGCCGGTTCCCCCCTCCCCCGGGAGCATGGATGAAGGCATCCCGCTCCGGAAACGCCAGGCCCGTTTCCTGTAAGAATTCCACATTTTCTCAGGGGAGGTTCAACAACTTATCCACAGGGGCTCTTTGCTTGTGTAACGTACTTTTTTCTGATATGTTTTCTCCGTTGGAAACAAAGCGTTTTCGCCTCCGTTTTTCACCATCTTTTTCAGCCTGACTCAGGCTCTGGCCCCTGTGGAGCTTCGCAACGCCGTGTCCAAAGAAACGTTACGCAAATACCTCCTCACGTCTTCAGCCGAAGCGATCCCTCAAGCGCGCTCGTCCCTGCTCTCCTGCTTCACCAACGCCGAGAACCCCAAACCCCAGCTTCAGGAGCGTCTTTCCGCCGCTGGCGAAGCGTTGGAGTCGTGCTCGGAAACCGCGTTGCAGAGCTGGTTTGATCCTCTTGAAATCCTGTTGGATCAAGAAGCGGGAACGCTGGCTGTCCGTTTCCCCCACGCCTTCTTCGCCATACGCTTCTCCAGCCTGTTCCAGAAACTGTTCGAAAAAAAGGCCCGTGAACTTTGGGGAAAAGGGCTTTCCATCACGTACGGCGCGGGAAAGTTCACTCCGGCGCCCCCCGTGCCCTTCGTCCAGCCCGCTCCCGAAAGCCGGCAGGACGCCCTCCATCCCGCCGTGGCCAACCCGATGCCTTTCGGGGAAGAATGGACCTTCGACACGTTCATCGGCAACGGGAAGCACAAATGGGCCTTGAGCCTTGCCCGCGACATCACCCGGCGCGCCGTCTACCGGGCCACGCATGGTCGTGCGCCTTCGCTCGACGACATAGGCGAAGCCCCGGGCCTGCTGGTGCTCTGCGGCCCTCACGGGACCGGCAAGACCCATCTGCTCCGGGCCATTGGCAATGAACTCTTCCGCACGCTCGGGAGCGATCTCTACTACGCTTCCCTGAGCGATTTGGAATTGCTGTTCGCCGGGCGTTCGGTCCTCGCCGCCCGTCAGGAACTGCTCTCCAAAGAAGCCATTCTTATCGATGATTTCCAGCACCTGAGCCGTATTCCCGACAAGACGCCCACCACGGCGTCCCGGTTCCGCGCCCAGATTGTCGCCGAGCCGGAGCAGCCCGCCGGGCCGTCCGTGCGCGAGGAGCTCTGCCTCCTGCTGGATCGCTTCATGGATCAGGGCAAACCCGTCATCGTGGCGGGCGTGGGGCGCCCCAAGGAATGGAGCCTCGGCAAGGCACTGCTTTCGCGCCTCGAAACCGGCCTCTGGGCGGAACTCCCCGAGCCGGATCTCGACGTGCGCCTGCGCTACGCCCAGCAACAGGCCAAATTCCGCCGCCTGCCCCTGTCCAGAGAGCAGCTGCTGCTCATCGCGCAGCACTGTCCGGATGTCCGGCGGCTTTCCGGCGTCATCCTCCGGGTGGCGTCCCACCGCTCCCTGCTCGGCCGCGATCTTTCCGAACAGGATATGCTCAACATCGTGCGGCAGGGCGGCGAGAGCTCCGCGCTGACCCCTCAGCTCATCGTCAGCATCGTCGGTGAGCACTGCGGCGTCCCGGCCAAGGAAATCCTCGGTGAGAAGCGCCGCCCGGATCTCGTGCAGGCCCGCCAGCTCGCCATGTACTTGTGCCGCGAACTGCTTGGCCATTCCTATCCCGTCATCGGGCGCATGTTCGGCGGAAAGGATCACAGCACGGTGATGCACGGGGTGAAAAAAATAAAATTATTACAGGAAAGTGATCGACTTGCGCACAGCATGGTGACAGAGCTGACAAAAGCGTGCCTCGAACACCGCGGCTGAGGTTACGAACACGGAAGCTGTTCCCGCCGTTCCTAACCAGCCGAACGAACTGTAACTAAAAACCAGAGCGATTCCACGAAGTTAATCAGGATACGCACATTGCGCGTCTCTTAATAATCTACAACAAGGATCTTCTACATGCTTTTTACCGTAAAGAAAGAGAACATCATCGAAGGCCTTCAGAAAGCGGCGGGCATCATCCCCACGAGAGCGGGTGCGGCTTATCTGCGTTCGCTCTGGATCAAGGCCGAGGGGGAAGTCCTGACCATCATGGCGACCGATGCGAACATCGAGTTCACCGGTACGTATCCCGCCGAGGTGAAGGAACCCGGTCTCGTCGGCGTGAACGGCCGGAACTTTGTGGATCTCGTCCGCCGTCTTCCCGCCGGTGAATTGCGTATCCGGCTTGACGACGCTACGGGCACGGTGATCCTCGAACAGGGCCGCCGTACCTACAAGCTCCCCGCCAACGACCCCACGTGGTTCCAGAGCCTCGCGCCGTTCTCCAGCGAAGGCGCCGTGGTGTGGTCCGGTGATTTCTTCCAGGAAATCATCGACCGCGTGTTTTTCTGCGTGAGCGACGACGAATCTTCCGACGCCATAGCGTGCCTCTACTTCAAGCCCGTTGGCGAAGGCCATATCGAGGTGTGCGGCCTGAACGGCCATCAGTTCGCCCTGACCCGCTTCACGCACGACGATCTGTCCGCCCGCCTTCCCGAAGACGGTGTGCTGATCCAGCGTAAGTACGTCGGCGAACTCCGGAAGTGGCTCGGCGGCGATGAGATCGAAGTCAACCTGACGGACAAGCGCCTTTTCGTGCGTTCGGGCGACGGGCATGAAACCCTCAGCCTTCCCCGCGCCGGATACGCCTACCCCGATTACTCGCCGTTCATGACCCGTCTGGCGAGCCCCGACGTGTCCCTGCTCAAGCTGAGCCGGAAGGACTGCCTCGACGCGCTCGATCGTATCAGCATCTTCAACACGGAGAGCGATCGGTGTACGTATTTCGAACTGTCCAGCGCCGAGGCCATGCTTTCCGCGCAGGGGCAGGACACCGGGTCGGCCAACGAGTCCCTTGAAGTCTCCTACAACGGCTCCATCGGGCGCATCGCGTTCCCGACCAAGAACCTGATGGAAATTCTCACGCATTACCAGTCCGGCGAACTTACCCTCACCCTCACCGGGGCCGAGGGGCCCTGCGGCATCAACGGCACGGAAGATCCCGATTACACCGTGCTGATCATGCCCATGAAAATCGCCGAAGAAAGCTATTACGAAGAAAACTAGAGCGTGCTATACTGGAGGAGCGCTTCGGGATGGAAGCGCTCCTCAATTCCCCTTTTCCTGAATGCTTGGAATAGGGGGATGGTCCTCTCATTCCGTCTATGGTATTGTTTCTTTCTAGTCACAACCTTTATCCCCGCTTTGGAACGTTCAGCTTTGAAGAGGGACATCTTCAGGAGCCGCCTCATGCCGCATACCTTCCCGGGCACGCGGCATGAGGCGGCCTCTGAGGGGCCCGGGGGCTTTTCCCGGGTAAAGGCCGAAGGGGCGTGGCCTCGCGGAGGCCGCGTTTGCGGACCGTCTGCGGCAGCCCTTTGCCGCCGGAGGCGCCACAACCAACATATGGATTCACGAGCCTATGACAGCCAACGCGAACGCTTATACAGCTGATTCAATCACTATTCTTGAAGGTCTCCAGGCCGTGCGGAAACGCCCGGCCATGTACATCGGCAGCACGGATTACCGTGGTTTGCATCACCTCGTGTACGAAGTGGTGGACAACTCCATCGACGAAGCGATGGCGGGCTACTGCACGCGCATCGAAGTCGTGCTCCACATGGACAACAGCGTCACGGTCCGCGACAACGGGCGCGGCATCCCCGTGGACATCCACCCCAAGGAAAAGGTCCCCGCCGTTCAGGTGGTCATGACCAAGCTCCACGCGGGCGGCAAGTTCGACAACTCCGCCTACAAGGTGTCGGGCGGCCTGCACGGCGTGGGCGTCTCCTGCGTCAACGCGCTTTCCGAGCGCCTTGAGGTGACCGTCCGCCGGGACGGGAAGCGCTGGAAGCAGGTGTACAGCCGGGGCGTGCCGCAAGAGGAGCTCCAGTACATCGGCGAGTCCGACAGCCACGGCACGACCGTCCGCTTCAAGCCCGACGAAACCATTTTCGAGACCACGGAATTCTCCTACGACACCCTCAAGAAGCGTTTTGAGGAGCTGGCGTATCTGAACAAGGGCCTCCAGATCGAGTGCCGCGACGAGCGCACCAGCGAAGTCCATCTGTTCCATGCCGAGGGCGGCATCCACCAGTTCGTGAAGGATCTGAACTCCGGCGAAGTGGGCATCCACTCCATCGTCGACGGGGAAGGCGTGGCCGACGGCGTTTCCGTAGAGTTCGCCATCCAGTACAACGCGGGCTACAAGGAAAACATGTATACCTTCGCGAACAACATTCGCACGAAGGAAGGCGGTACGCACCTTGCCGGGTTCAAGACCGCGCTGACCCGCGCCATCAACAACTACATCAAGAGCCAGCCCGATCTGACCAAGAAGATGAAGGGGCAGGCCCTTTCCGGCGACGACGTCCGCGAAGGGCTGACCGCTGTGCTCAGCGTGAAGCTCCCCCAGCCGCAGTTCGAAGGGCAGACCAAGACCAAGCTCGGCAACAGCGAGGTCGCGGGCATCGTGGGCGGCGTGGTGTACGGCAAGCTCGACACCTATTTTCAGGAGAACCCCAAAGACGCCCGCCTGATCATCGACAAGGCCGTGGACGCCTCCCGCGCCCGCGATGCGGCCCGCCGTGCCAAGGAGCTTGTCCGCCGCAAGGGCGCCCTTTCGGACAACGCGCTGCCCGGCAAGCTGGCCGACTGCCAGAGCAAGGACCCGGCGGATTCCGAACTGTTCATCGTGGAAGGTGACTCCGCAGGCGGTTCGGCCAAGCAGGGGCGCAACCCGAACACGCAGGCCATTCTGCCCCTGCGAGGCAAGATCCTGAACACGGAACGCACCCGCTTCGACAAGATGCTCGCCAACAAGGAAGTCAAGGCGCTCATCACCGCGATGGGCGCGGGCATCGGCGAGGAGGACACCGATTACGACAAGCTGCGGTACCACAAGATTGTCATCATGACCGACGCCGACGTGGACGGCGCGCACATCCGTACGCTCCTCCTGACCTTCTTCTTCCGCAACTACGCGGGGCTCATCGACCGCGGCTACCTGTACATCGCGCAGCCGCCGCTGTACCGGGCGCACAACAGCAGGATGGAGAAGTTCATCAAGGACGATTACGAGCTGAACGCCTTCCTGATGCAGCGCGTGAGTGACGACATGGAAGTGGAGGCCCCTAACGGCACGCTCTTCCGGGGTGAGGAGATCAAGGCCCTCATGGGGCAGATCGAAAACATTTCCCACCGAGTGCGCGATGCCGAGCTGGCGGGCATCAACCGGGATCTTTTCCTCGCCCTTGTCGACGTGGAGGACCGCGTCACACCGGATTGCCTCACTTCCGGAACGCGTTGCTACGACTTCCTCAAGGAGCGTGGTTACGAACTGACAACGGAGACGGAAGCGCACGAAGACGGCGATCGCGTCTTTGCGCTCATCGAGAACGCCAACGGCCACCGCACGCGGGTATCCGTCGAGTTCTTCATCTCCAAGATGTACCTCAACTCATGGGAAGCCCTCGACGCCATCCGGCAGAAGTGCGGCGGCCTCAGCTTCATGCTTCGCAACAAGGAGCAGGAATATGCGGCGTCGGACATTTTCGACCTGCACGCCCTGACGCTTGAGGAAGCACGGAAGGGGCTCAATATCCAGCGTTACAAGGGCCTCGGTGAAATGAATCCCGAACAGCTCTGGGTAACGACCATGAACCCCGAGAACCGTACCCTGCTGCGCGTGACCGTCGAGGACGCCGAAGCCGCCAGCGATACGTTCGAGCAGCTCATGGGCGACCGCGTCGAGCCGCGCCGCGAGTTCATCGAGCGCAACGCCCTCACCGTGCGGGATTTGGATATTTAGTGAAACCGGGGGAGGAGAGAGGGAACCCTTCGGAGAAGGGCTCCCTCTCTCCTCCCCCGGCCCCCCTCTCCCTCCTAAGACTTTTACGTTCAGGGCGAGGGAAGGGCCGCGATAGGGGATGGTTTCATCCTTCGTGCATATTTGACAAGCAGGTACTTGGGTGGCGGAACAATGCCGGAAACGGCCTGTTCCGACCCCCTCGTGGCGGTGGACGGAATGGCGTAGCCGTTGCGCCCACCGCTCCGAGGGGGTCCGGGGGGAATGATTCCCCCCGGCCGCCGGAGGCGCTGCCTTCGAGGATACTATGTCTCAGAATGTGAATATCGAACACGAAATGCGCAAATCGTACCTGGAGTACTCGCTCAGCGTCATCATCGGGCGAGCCATCCCGGACGTCCGCGACGGCCTGAAACCGGTACACCGGCGCATCCTGTTCGCGCAGCAGGAACTGGCGAACAGCTACAACCGCCCTCCGAAGAAGTGCGCGCGCATCGTAGGCGACGTCATCGGTAAGTACCACCCGCACGGTGATTCCGCCGTGTACGACGCCCTCGTCCGCCTGGCACAGGACTTCTCCATGCGCGATCCGCTGGAAGACGGGCAGGGCAACTTCGGCTCCATCGACGGCGACGCCGCGGCGGCCATGCGTTACACCGAAGTCCGCATGTCCCGTCTGGCGAGCGAATTCCTCAACGACATCGACAAGGAAACCGTCGATTTCCGGCCCAACTACGACAACACGCTGGCCGAGCCCGTGGTCCTGCCCACGAAGGTTCCCAACTTGTTGCTGAACGGTTCGTCCGGCATCGCCGTCGGCATGGCGACGAACATCCCGCCGCACAATCTGAGCGAGCTGTCGGACGCCCTGCTCATGCTCATCGACGATCCGGAAAGCTCCGTCGAGGACCTGATGGACGTCGTGCAGGGGCCGGACTTCCCCACGGGCGGCTACGTCTACGCGGGGCAGGGGCTGTACGACGCCTACACCACCGGGCGCGGTACCGTAAAGGTACGCGGCAAGGTCGAGATCGAGGACCGCAAGAAGGGCTTTCAGTCGCTGATCATCCGGGAGATCCCGTTCGGCCTGAACAAGTCGAGCCTTGTGGAAAAGATCGCGGCGCTGATCAACGACCGCAAGATCGACGGCGTGTCCGACCTGCGCGACGAGTCCGACCGCCGGGGCATCCGCGTGGTCATCGAGCTGAAGCGCGGCACCATGCCCGAGATCGTCATCAACTCGTTGTACAAGTACACGCCGCTGGAAACTTCGTTTGGCATCAATATGCTGGCCGTGGTGGACAACCGCCCCGTGCTGCTGAACCTCAAGACCGCGTTGACCTATTTCCTCGACCATCGCCGCGAAGTGGTGGTCCGGCGTACCAAGTTCGAACTGCGCAAGGCCGAGGCCCGTGCCCATATCTTGGAAGGCCTCCTCAAGGCGCTCGATCATATTGATGAGGTTGTTTCCCTGATCCGCTCCTCGGCGACGCCGCCGGAGGCCAAGGAACGTCTCATGCAGCGCTTCGAACTGTCCGAAGTGCAGGCGCAGGCCATTCTCGACATGCGGTTGCAGCGCCTGACCGGGCTTGAGCGCGGCAAGATCGAAGAAGAACTGCGGGATCTGCTGTCAAAGATCGCGTGGTACCAGTCCATCCTCGGCGACGCCTCCGTGCTCTGGGGCGTCATCCGTGATGAAGTGGAATACATCAAGCAGACCTATTCGACGCCCCGCCGTACGGAAGTCATCCGCGAGGCGCTTTCGAACATCGACATCGAAGATCTGCTGCCCGACGATGACGTGGTCATCACCCTGTCGCGCCGTGGCTACATCAAGCGCACGAGCCTCGGCATCTACCAGCAGCAGCGCCGTGGCGGCAAGGGCGTGGCCGGAGTGCATACCGGCGAAGACGATTTCGTGCAGGAATTCATCACCACGACGAACCACCAGTTCTTGTTGATGTTCACCAACAAGGGCCGTATGCACCAGCTCAAGGTCCATCAGGTGCCGGAAGGCAGCCGGACGGCCAAGGGCGTGCATATCGCCAACCTCGTGCCCATGGAAAAGGACGAGTGGGTCAACACCATCCTGACCGTGCGTGAATTCGCCGAGGACAAGTCGTTCCTCTTCGCCACCCGCCGGGGCATGGTGAAGCGCTCCAGCGCCGCGCTCTATGCCCGGAGCCGCAAGGGCGGCCTTATTGCCGTGGGCCTGCGTGAGGACGACGAGCTCATCATGGTGCGCGAGATCACGGACGACGATTTCGTGGTGCTGGCGACCGCTGACGGCATCGCCATCCGGTTCAGCTGCCGCGACGTCCGCAACATGGGACGCGGGGCCACCGGTGTGAAGGGCATTGCCCTGCGCCACGGCGATACGGTGGTGGCTTGCCTCGTGCTCAAGGAAGACAGCCCGGCGATCATGACCATCTCCGCGCTCGGCTTCGGCAAACGTACCAACGTGGATCTCTACCGCGTGCAGAGCCGGGGCGGAAAGGGGATCATCAACTTCAAGGTCACGCCGAAGACGGGCCCGGTCATCGGTGCCAAGTCGGTTCTTGATGACGAGGCGCTCGTGCTGCTGACCTCCACCAACAAGATCATCCGTATGGGCGTGGATGAAATCCGTTCTGTGGGCCGCGCCACCATCGGCGTGCGTCTGGTGAAGCTGGACGACGGCGCCCGCGTGGTCGGCTTTGATACGGTCAACTCCGACGCGGATGCGGAAGGCGAAGAAGCCTTGTAAAAAAATGCCTGACGGTATAGAAACATCCTGAAAAGAGGGCCCCTTGCTTCGGTTGTTCCGAAAAAAGGGGCTCTCTTGCTGTGAAGTTGGAGGATGCTGCGGCCATACGGAGTACGCTTTGCATGGCCTCTGTCCGCCGTTGTGTGTTCATTGCAAAACAAGAGGAGATTGGCGCATGAAGTATTTGGGCGTCGCCGGGGTATTGCTCGGCCTGTCGTTGCTGGGCGTCCCCGCGCTGGCTGACGAAGCGAAACAGCCGGTCCCGCGCGTCGGGCAGGTCGTTATTGAGAGCATGGGGCCCGCGTCCGGCACAATCCCCAAGGGCAAGCTGGCGACCATCGTCAACTACATCCACGCCGACAAGCACACATGGTATAAAAAGGGTTCCCGGCACACGGCCAAGTATCCCTTTAATAAGGGGACGCAGCGGAATCTGCATGACCGGTTTGTCCTCAAGATGCGTTATGGGCTTGGCGACGGCTACGACGTGCGTTTCGCCACGCCCATTGTGATGAACAATTTCCGTGCCCACAGCACCCTCACGCCCAACAGTGTCAGCAGCAAGAGCGGCATCGGCGACACCACGTTTGTCCTGCACAAGCAGTTTTTGAGCCAGCGGGAAGGTTCCCCCGTCGACGTGGCGTGGGATCTCGGCGTCTGGACGCCCACGGGCAGCACGTCCGACGACGGCGTGGGCACAGGCGCTTGGGGCGCGATGGCGGGCCTCGGCGTGGGGCACGCCTTTGACGGAGGGCGGCAATTCGTCGAAGGCGAGATTATGTATTTGTATCGTGGGGTAGGGCATACCTCCCGCGTCGACGTCAGCGACGTATTCCGTCTGAACGGGCGTTACGTCTATGCGCTCTCCCAAAACTGGGACATGGGCGTCGAGACGCAGTTCGAGTATAATACGGATTCCCGCCGTTACGGGCATTCCAAAGACGACGCCAGCACGACATGGTTCGCCGGGCCGTCCGTGACCTTGAAGCTGCCCGAGTACAATGCCTCGCTCGGCGTGAGCGCCCAGTTCAGCCTTTATCAGAATTATGATGCCGTGGCCCGCATCGGGAACGTCGATTACCCCACCGCCGCCTCCCTCGGCGAGCGTTGGAAGCTTGAAGCGAAGCTGGCGATAGTGTTTTAGTACAGGCCGGTTTTGGAGAGGAGAAAGGCATTGGGGAGGGGAAGGGGAAACTTTCTTCAGAAAGTTTCCCCTTCCCCTCCCCAAACCCCACCCCATCCTCTTCAAAGACTTTCGACGTTATCGAATCCCTGTTCGCAGGGATTTTCGTGTGGGCCGAAAGAGGGGGGGGCGTTTTGGGAAAAGGCAGGGTGTGGTTCTCTTTTGGTGGAAAGAGAATCGCATTTTTTTTAGATGGCAAAGGGAGAAGAGGGAAGGTAAAACAACAAAGGCTTGCCTCCCGTTGCTTTTTTCCTTAGGACCTCAGAAAAAGAACATAATCTCCGAATCCCGCAGAACCTCCGGAGGAAGGGTAAAGCCCTTCACGCTTCCGGCGGTACTGAGGGCGTTTTGGGGGAATTCGACCCAAAGGGCGGCGACGCCGTGGCCGTTGGGCGGACTTGCGGGCCTTTACGGGGAGTGCAAGCGATTTCTCTAAAACAGGGTAAGGGGTGTCCCTTGCCGCCGGAGGCGTACCTCAATACGGAGCGACCATGTCCGATCAGTTTCCGACCTACCGGGCGCAGATGGAATACGTGTGCCTCGGCTGTGGGGCCCGTCACCCCATTGATGAATTGCTGTATACGTGCCCGAGCTGCGGTGGCGTATTCCTGCTTGAAGACACGACCTTCGACAAACTGAAGGAACACGGCGGCGCATATTGGCGCAACCTGTTCGACAGCCGGGCCGCCACCCGGAACACGGCCCTGCGCGGCGTGTTCCGGTTTTATGAGCTGATGGCCCCCGTGCTGGAGCAGGAAGACATCCTGTATCTCGGCGAAGGGAACACCCCGGTCGTGGACGGCGCTCCCGAACTCCAGAAGAAGCTGAACGCCTCGTTCGCGTTCAAGAACGACGGCCAGAACCCGAGCGCTTCCTTTAAGGATCGCGGCATGGCCTGCGCGTACAGCTATTTGCGTGCGCTTGTACGCAAGCACGGATGGGATGAGGTGCTGACCATCTGCGCCTCTACCGGGGATACGTCGGCTGCCGCGGCTTTGTACGGCGCGTATGTGGGGCATCCCATCAAGACCGCCGTGTTGCTGCCGCAGGGCAAGGTGACGCCTCAGCAGCTTTCCCAGCCCCTCGGCTCCGGTGCGACCGTGCTTGAGGTGCCCGGCGTATTCGACGACTGCATGAAGGTCGTCGAGCATCTGGCCGAGCACTACCGCGTGGCCCTGCTCAATTCGAAGAACAGCTGGCGCATCCTTGGGCAGGAATCCTATGCCTATGAAGTCGCCCAGTGGTTCAACTGGGATCTGGCGGGCAAGGTCCTGTTTGTTCCGGTGGGCAACGCCGGGAACATCACGGCGGTCATGTCCGGCCTGCTCAAGATGCGCCGTCTTGGCATCATTTCCGATTTGCCGCGCCTGTTCGGGGTGCAGTCCGAACACGCCGACCCGGTGTGGCGTTATTACAGCAAGCCCAAGGCCGAACGTGTGTACAATCCCGTGACCGTCCGCCCGAGCGTGGCGCAGGCAGCCATGATCGGCAACCCGGTGTCCTTCCCCCGCGTGAAGGCGCTCGTCGACGCCTACGAGGCTGCGGGCGGCGAATTCGGCGTGGTTCAGGTGACCGAGCAGGCCATCATGGATGCGACCATCCTCGCCAACCGGCATGGGCATATCGTGTGCACGCAGGGAGGCGAATGCCTTGCCGGTCTGCTCAAGGCCCGCGAAGAGGGCAGGGTGGCCGCCGGAGAAAAGGCGGTGCTCGATTCGACGGCGCACGCGCTCAAATTTGCGGGATTCCAGAATATGTATTTTACCGGCACGTTCCCGCCGGAATACGGCGTCGCGCCTGACGCGAGCCTCGCCAACCGGCCTTCGCTGGTGGTCGATGCCGCCGAGAAGGCGCGGCTCTCCGCTGAGGAGTTTACCAGGGCCGCCGCGAAGGCTGTCGCCGAGCGCTTGGAACTTGCCGGAAAATGATTATTGTCTGGACAGGGCGGTGTCGAAACGGGAGAAAAGCCGTTGCCGGGAGAGCCTTGGCAGCGCGCGGAAACAAGGGCCGCAAGGCTTTCCCGTCGTTTCTCAAAACACTTGACACCCTCCTGTTCGGACGCTAAGGCAAGGATGACGGCACGACAGTGCCTGTGGTCGAGAAACTCAGGATCGTTTGATCCAAAACTTGGAGGAAATGACAATGTCTTGGAATGTTACTGTTGACGCTGACAAGTGCGTGGGTTGTGGCGAATGCGTGGACGTCTGTCCTGTTGAAGTGTACGAAATGACCGACGGCAAATCCAGCCCGGCCCATGCCGAAGAATGCCTCGGCTGTGAGTCCTGTGTCGAAGTGTGCGAACACGACGCCATCAATGTTGAAGAAAACTAAGCATTGAAATGCCGCCGTCCGCGATTGCGGGCGGCGGTTTGTGCGAGAGGAAGGAGCTTTTTTTCAAGAGGCCCCTTCCTTTTTTTACACTCTTACCTATTATAGATCCTATGATCAACATCATGCCCGAGCTTACCCCTGTGTTCACTGCGTACGAGGCACTTGTTGCTGAAGCCGACGCGGTGTTTGCCCGCGTTGGCGAGATGCACCCGGACTGCGTGACCTGCAAGCCCGGTTGCAGTGATTGCTGCCACGCCATGTTTGACCTTTCGCTTGTCGAAGCCATGTACCTGAACGCGCGGTTCATCGAAAAGTACGACTTCGGCCCCGAGCGTTCCCGTATCCTTGAGAACGCCGGGAGTGTGGATCGCAAGCTGACTCGTATGAAGCGCGACTATTTCCGCGAGCTGCGCGATGCCAAAGGTTCTGAAGACGCCATGGAGCACATCATGGAAGAGGCCGCCAAGGCCCGCATCCGCTGTCCGCTCCTCGATTCGAACGATCAGTGCGTGCTTTATGACTACCGCCCCATCACCTGCCGCCTCTACGGCATCCCTACGGCGATAGGCGGCAAGGGGCACGTGTGCGGCCAGTCGAATTTCGCTGCCGGAGCCAGCTATCCGACCGTCCATCTGGACAAGATTCAGGAACGGCTGGACCGCCTCAGCGTGGAAATCCGGGATCGCGTGCAGTCCCGGTTCAAGGAGCTGCATGAGGTCTTCGTGCCCGTGTCCATGGCGCTTCTCACCAACTACGACGACGCTTATTTGGGTATAGGCCCGGCGCCCAAGGAGTCTTGATGATTTCCGCCACCATGTTTCGAGACAGCACCAAGCAGGAGCTGACCGAGGAGCAGGAACAGCTCAAGCGCGAAATTTACGAGCGCATGAATCCCCGCCGGAGGAAGTTCATCGACCGTATCGGCTACGATGAATGGGATCCCTTCCAGAAGCCCAACGACCCGATGGATATCCGCGTCGATCCGAGCAAGCGCACCACGCAGCAGCTGTTCCGCGGGTTCATGCATTCGCTCGGCGAACGCACCGAGGGCAATGACTTCAACAAAGGCGCTCTCGACTGCGCGCTCGGGATTGTGAACAGAGACGAACGCTACCTCGGCATCTACGAGTTTTGCGTATGGTATTATAAACTCCTGAAGAAAGAGGGACTGATCGATGAAGGACCGGTACGAGAATCTTGACGAGTACATCGCCGACCTGCGGGCCGCGCTCAGCCAGAACGACGGTTGCGCCAATCACCATTACAATCTTGGCGTAGCCTTGCTCAGCAAGGGCGACTTTGTGGCGGCGGAAGAATCGTTTCTCGCCGCGGTCCGCAATTCGTCCCATCTTGCCGAAGCCTACGTGCAGCTTGGCGGCATCTGTCTGCAGCGCGGCGATCTCGAAGGCTGCCTGCGCTACAATGAGGAAGCGGCCAATTGCCGCGCCAAGTTCCCCGTGCCGTGGAGCAACATCGGCTTTGTGCATTTGCAGCGCGGCGAGCCCGAAAAGGCCATCAGCGCCCTGCAAAAGGCTTTGAAATGGGATGCCGAATTCATTCAGGCGATGGCGACTCTCGGCGCTGCCTATTACATGAACGGCCAGTACGACGAGAGCATCAAAATCAGCGAAAAGGCCATTGAAAAGCAGCCCGGATTCGCGCCCGCGTGGAACAATCTGTCCCTCGCGTGGTTTGAAAAGGGCGATTACGACAAGGCCGCCGAATATGCCGACAAGGCCATCGAATTCGGCTTTGATGTGCGCCCCGAATATCTTGAAGAAATCGCCGCCCATCGCAACAAGTAAGGCGGGGGGGGGTAAGAACCGGGGGAGGGAGTTTTTTACAAAAAGCTCCCTCCCCCGGCCCCCCCCACGCAAAAATGTTGACTGGTGGGGAGGTCATGCGGCAGGAGTTCCTGTTATGAAAAAAGGTTCCCGGAATATTCCGGGAACTTTTTTTATGCAGTTGCGAGAGGGGCTCAAGGGCAATGGCTTTTCTGGGATTTTTCATTTTCCCTGAAACCGTCAGCAGATATTCGATGACGTTGGCGTTTTTGGAGGGGAAGGGATGGTGTGAGCCGTGCTGGCAGGGCAGGGGAAGGGAACACATTTCTCCAGCAGATGTTTGCCTTCTCCAGTTTTCTCTTTTTTCAATTGGGAGACGTAAAAAATCCTGATGCGAGAGAATCGCATCAGGATTTTTGTAAGCACAACAGATGGACTGTTCTGAATCTGTTCTATGGGGACGGGTTACATGTTATTCTTGGGATTCAGACGTTTTTTTCTGTTGAGATGCAGCATTATCGTGCTTTTTAGTGGCTTTTTTCTGCTGCTTTGTGTTCGCATGTTGAGCGTTTTTCTTTTCCTGCTTCTTTACGGCGTGAGGAGCTTTCTTTTGCTGATGTGTGGCAGGGTCCTGTACTGCCTGTTCATTGGCAGTTGCCATGCCGTTATTGGCTTCAGCAGCGAAGGTCGTTCCACAAGTTGCAGTCATACCAAAGAACGCGAGAGCCAAAAGTGCAATCATTTTTTTCATAAAAGGTACTCCTTGGGCGCGACTTTTGTCACCCTTCCTTTGATAAGTCAATAGATTTTTTTTATACGTAACATGCCGTAGCATTACGTGATTTTTCCCGAAAAAAGTGCTGAAGGGGAGCTTGCGCGGGGAGGTTTGAGGAGGGCTCCAAAAGATAAGGTGCAGGACGACGACAGCCGCGGCGAAGCCATCCGCCGCGGCTGTCGTATCTACTTATAACTATATGGGAATTTAATACCAAATGCTCTTTAGCTGATCCTTGGTATAGCCCTTGCCTTCCATGCACCATTCGAAATAGTTACTCCACGGGAGCTGATCGCTCCATGAATAGCGGCTCCCGCCGATCATGGAGTTGGTCTGCTCGGTGCAGGAACGCTGCGCATCCTGAAAGGCTTGTTCTTCAGGGGTAAGGGACTTGGTGGCGCAGCCGCCGAGCATGAGGAGGGCAGTGACAAAAATGGCGGTCTTCAACATGGTATTCATAGTATCCTCCTGAAATAAATAAAAACTCTGAAACAGCAGGCTGACAATGGCTTTTTCTCTCCGTGTAGTGGAATATACGGTGAATCTACGGGACATCAATGAAAATCATCTTGATAATAACCTAGTTGGGTGATTTCAGAAGCGTATCGGGACGTATTTACAACGTGCCCTTTTTCTATCACACTGGAACCCTGCCTGAAAACAGGCTGTAAAAAGAAACCACTGCTCTCGGCGGCGCATGGGGCCCCGACGGCACTCCCGTGAACGGAAGGAGCAATACTGCATGTGCGGAATTATTGGTTATGCCGGTCATCGTCCGGCAGTTCCGGTCATCATCGAAGGCTTGCGGCGCCTTGAATACCGCGGGTACGACTCCGCTGGAGTCGGTTTTATTCAGGGGAGGGAGCTCAAGGTCATCAAGGCTGAGGGCAAATTGGCGGCTCTGGAAGAAAAGCTCGCCCATTACCCCAATACGGTCGCCATGAACGGTATCGGGCATACGCGCTGGGCCACGCACGGCGTGCCCGCCGAACGCAATGCCCATCCTCATATCGGCGGCGACAACGAACTCGCCATCATCCACAACGGCATTATTGAAAATTTTCAGGAGCTGAAGGAAGGCCTGCTCGCCAAGGGCTATGTCTTTAAATCCGAAACCGATACGGAAGTCCTGGCCCATCTCATCGCGGAAGGCCGCAAGCACAACCCCACGCTGCTTGAAGCCTTTGCCTGGGCTCTGCGTCAGGCCCACGGCGCGTATGCCGTGGCGGTGATCTGCCCCGATGAGCCGGGGACCATCCTTTCCGCGCGCATGTCCGCTCCCCTGATCCTCGGCGTGGGTGTGGGCGAGCATTTCATTGCTTCGGATATCCCTGCGTTCCTGCCCTATACGCGTGACGTCGTTTTTCTGGAGGACGGCGAAATCGTCCGTATCACGGACGCCACGTGGCAGGTGCTGTCTCTCGATACGCTCGAGCCCGTCCAGAAGGAAGTGCAGACCGTCCAGTGGGACATGCAGGCCGCACGGAAAGGCGGGTTCAAGCACTTCATGCTCAAGGAAATATTTGAACAGCCCAAGGTTATCTCGGATTGCCTTGCCGGGCGGGTGGACGAAGAGAAGGGTATGGTCGTGCTGCCGGAGCTCGACGGTCTTCCCGTCCCCTCGCGTCTGCGGATCATTGCCTGCGGGACCTCGTACCATGCGGGCATGTGGGGGCAGCACCTGCTTGAGAACTGGGCGCGTATGCCGGTCGTCCCGGAAATCGCGTCCGAGTTCCGGTACCGCAACGTTATCCTTGAGCCTGACGACATGGTCCTTGTGATCAGCCAGTCCGGGGAAACGGCGGATACGCTTGCGGCGCTCCGGCTCGCCAAGGAAAAGGGCTGTATCGCCATCGCGCTGTGCAACGTCGTGGGATCGTCCATCCCGCGTGAGGCCGATGCGGTGATCTATACGCAGGCCGGACCGGAAATCAGCGTGGCATCCACCAAGGCCATGTGCAGCCAGATGGTCATCATGGCGCTCATCGCGCTCTATTACGGACAGCGTAAGGGGTTGCTTGACGCCAAGACCCGCCATGAAGCGCTCGCCGCCCTGCACGGCTTGCCGAAGCAGATCGAGGATGCCCTGCCCGCCATGCGGGAAACGGCACAGATGCTGTCCCCGCTGTATGCGTCCGCGCACAGCTTCTTCTATCTGGGGCGCGGCCATGCCTTCCCCCTCGCGCTGGAAGGCGCTCTCAAGTTGAAGGAAATTTCCTACATCCACGCGGAGGGGTATGCCTCCGGAGAGATGAAGCACGGGCCCATCGCCCTGATTGAACCGGAATTCCCGACCTTTGCGCTTGCCTTCAATGATGCGTTGTTTCCGAAGGTCAAATCGAATATCGTGGAAGTGCAGGCCCGCCGCGGTCCGGTCATCGCGCTGGCCAACCCCGGAGCGGATCTGCATGTGGAGCATCTATGGACGATTCCCTCCGCGTGGGGCCCGTTCAACGCCTTTTTGGCGCTTCCGGCCATGCAGTTGTTCAGCTATGAAATGGCCGACTATCTCGGCAAAGACGTGGATCAGCCCAGAAACCTCGCCAAGAGCGTGACTGTCGAATAACCGGCATCCGGCGAGGGCTTCCTGACCGTCGCCGAATACCTCCCAAAGGAAAAGGAAGGCGGCGGAGCATCGTTGATGTTCCGCCCTGTTTCATTCGGAACGTTTTCATGGAAAGCCGCCTTCGGAGAAGGGACTTCTCCAACGAACCTTCAAAAAAAGGAATGGTCATGCATACCACGGAAGGACTCGTGTCCAAGCCCTGTGCGGGTAGTGTGGAAACAGTCTGGAATCGTTTGCTTGAAACGCTCAAGACCTTGAACGTTCCGTTGTTCGCTACGGTGGACCACGCCGCCAACGCGCGTGCCGCCGGGTTGTTCATGCCCGAAACCCGCGTCGCCTTTTTCGGTAAGCCCGCGGTCGGGACGCATCTGATGCTGGAGCGCCCCGAGGTTGCCCTCGAGCTGCCTCTGCGCATCGTGATTTCCGAAGTCCCCGGCGAAGGGACGATGCTTTTCATGCCCGACATCCTTTGGCTTGCCCATCGCTACGGCATTGATCCGCAGCTCGACAGCCTCAGGAAGACCCTTGGTTTTATGGCCCTTGTTTCCGACAAGGTTTGTGGGGATTAGGGGATGAACC
>NZ_JH114232.1:402979-409309 GCF_000224655.1 Bilophila sp. 4_1_30 | reverse complement strand
CCCCCGGACCCCCTCCTCTCACCTTCCCAAGACTTTCGACGTTATCGAATCCCTGTTTATGGTGAGGGGAAAAGATCGACATTGTTCCTTGTAAAAACGGCTTTGAAAAGAACTCCCGAAGCAACTCTGCTTCGGGAGTTTTTCTTTTGAGTAAATCCAAAAAAAGAACGTGCTGTTTTGAGTTGCCCGTCATCCAACGAAATTCCTGCCGCACGGCCCTCCACCAAAGTTGAACTTCCCTTATCCTAAAGAGAATTGCGTAAGAAAAACTGTGAACAGGGATTCGATAAGGTCAAAAGTCTTTGGAAAGGGAGGGATGGGGGTTTGGGGAAGGGAGGGAAAAGCTTTTCTCCAGAAAAGTTTTCCCTCCCTTCCCCAATGCTTCTATACCTTAGTATCTTACAACTTCACTTCGCTCATGGGGATGCCGAGGGCGTCGGCAACACCCTTGCCGTAAGCGGGATCAGCCTTGGAGCAATTGTAAATGTGGCGGATCTGGATCTCACGGGGCACACCGGCCATGGCGCGGGCGGTGTTGCCGAAAAGGGCTTCCTGCTGCTCGGGCGTCATAACCCGGAAAAGCTTGCCGGGCTGTTCGTAATAGTCGGCGTCGTCGCAAGGGTACTTCCAGTGATCGGCGTCGCCGGAAAGCTTTAGCGGCGGCTCGGAGAAATCGGGCTGGTCCTTCCACGCGCCGTTGCTGTTGGGCTCGTAGTTGGTGTAGCTGCCGTAGTTGCCGTCAACGCGCATCTGGCCGTCGCGGTGGTAGCTGTGGAACGGACAGCGGGATTTGTTCACCGGGATGAGGTGATGGTTCACGCCAAGGCGGTAGCGCTGCGCGTCGCCGTAGGAGAAGAGACGCCCCTGCAGCATCTTGTCCGGCGAAAAACTGATGCCGGGAACCACGTTCGCGGGATTGAACGCGGCCTGTTCCACTTCCGCGAAATAGTTTTCGGGATTGCGGTTCAGTTCGAGTTCGCCCACTTCGATGAGCGGATAGTCTTTGTGATACCAGACTTTGGTCAGATCAAAGGGATGGTAGGGCAGTTTCTCGGCGTCGGCTTCGGGCATGATCTGAATGAACAGGGTCCAGCGGGGGAAATCGCCCTTTTCGATGTGCTCATAGAGGTCGCGCTGATGGCTTTCACGATCCTTGGCGATGATGGCTTCGGCTTCGGCGTCGGTCAGGTTTTTGATGCCCTGCTGCGTCCGGAAATGGAATTTCACCCAGAAGCGTTCGTTGTTCGCGTTGATGAAGCTGAATGTGTGGCTGCCGAATCCGTGCATGTGGCGATAGCTCGCCGGAATGCCGCGATCGCTCATGACGACCGTTACCTGGTGCAGCGCTTCGGGCAGGAGGGTCCAGAAGTCCCAGTTGTTTTTGGCGCTGTGCATGTTGGTACGGGGATCGCGTTTGACCACGTGGTTCAGGTCGGGGAATTTCAGCGGGTCGCGGAGGAAGAAGACTGGCGTGTTGTTGCCCACGAGATCCCAGTTGCCCTGATCCGTATAGAATTTGATGGCGAAGCCGCGGATGTCGCGTTCGGCGTCAGCGGCGCCGCGTTCGCCCGCAACCGTGGAGAAACGCATGAACAGATCGGTTTTTTTGCCGATCTGGGAAAACAGGGAGGCTTTGGTATAGCGGGTGATGTCGTGGGTAACCGTAAACGTGCCGTATGCGCCGGATCCTTTGGCGTGCATACGGCGTTCGGGGATGACTTCACGGTCGAAATGGGCCAGCTTTTCGAGAAACCACGTATCCTGAAGCAACATGGGGCCGCGAGGCCCGGCGGTGAGGGCGTTTTCGTTATCGACTACCGGAGCACCGGCGTTGTTTGTGAGCAGATCGTTGGACATGGTTGCCTCCTTTTGGTTTTTCCGGCTGGCCGGGTGGGGTTGAGACGTTACAAGGAAACAGAGATGCCCTGTGTGAAGAAATCATGCGCGCTTCCCACAGATAAGTCAATAACAATAATCAATATTGATAATAAGAAATCCTTATTATCCTTTATTATCAGTTTGTTACTTTAGAAAAAAAGAAAGAAAAGGCTATGATTTTCCTAGGACGTCAGGCTTCCCGCAAATGGGGGAAAAGAAAAGCGGTGTCACAGGTAAGGTATGGAAGGAAAGCAAGCGGAAAAGGATCGGGGTGTGGAGAGCACCAGAGAGGGAAAGGGATGGATGATCTTAAGGTCGTCCGAGGAATACAAAAAAAGCCGGAAACGGAGAGTGAAATAGATATGTCCGCAGGAGAATAGAGGGGGAGGGAGAGGTTTTCTCCCTCCTCTTATGAATCATTTCCCCTTGGGAATCAATGACAGGATGTCCTTTCTGAGCGCATCCGACGAGAGCAGGGCCAGCTTGCCGCCGCGCAGTGCGGCGACGTGCTTCCTGTAGATCTGGAGTGAGGCGTTTTGCTTGACGAGGTGTGGGGCCTTGCCGGACATTTCCTGCCCGATGCCCTTCAACTCTTCGTCAAAGAGGGATTGCGGCACCTTCTGGGTATTTTCCACCGTCTGTTTGTAGAACAGGAGCATGGAACGGAATTCGGCTTCCTGATTGTCGATGCCTGTTTTGGAAAGGGATATGCCCTTGTCGAGGCTGGCAAGGACCTGCTTGTACTGGTTGGCTTCGGCGGCTTTCATTTTGGGCAGGGCCGCCGTGATCTGCTTTTTCTTGTCCTCGAAGTTCTGCAGCTCCTTGCCGATGATTTCCCGCTTGATCAGGCAGTCCTTGAGCATGGTCACAAGGTAGACGGCCGAACGGATTTCATTGGATACCGTGGAGCGCTTCTGGCGTTCGAGTGAAATATTGTTTTCACGGATCAGGTTTTGAAGCCCTTTGAGGCTGGCCTTTTCCGCGTCGCTTCCGGCCCGCGCTTCAAGCTGGGCCACCAGTTCCAGCGGATCGCCGGAGGGGTTCAGCTCTGCTGACAGCTCGATCCCGGCCTTTTTCCATTCCGAGGCCAGTTCCGCGGGCCTTGCGCCGCCGGGGGTGTTGATGCCGGAAAGCGCAATGCGGAATCCGAGATCCCGGGCTTTGTTGGGCCCGTCCTTGAGGAACGGAGCCACTTCTTCCCGCCGTCCGGGCATGACCTCATCCTGTGTGGACAGGAATCCGCCGCCCTTGCGGATAAAGCCCCCCGTGGAGCCGTGCAGCCGTCCGCCGAGGGAGAACTGGAAGCCGTCCTGCACCATTTCGGCGGCGTTGCCCGCCATGTCGTAGAATCCCGCCGGATTGGGCTTGCGCGAGCCGATGCGCTGGAGCGTTTCTTCCGAAGTCCCCTCACTGTCGCGGAACACGGCGTAGTTCTTGATGGCGTCGCCCGTCGGCATTTCAAAGAAATCCTCTTGGCTCAGGGACAGCGGCGAAACCTTCTGGGCGCCGCGCGCCGCGTATTCCCATTCCGCTTCCGTGGGCAGGCGGACAAAGGCGGTGTTTCTGTCGTCTCCCTGAAAGCCTGGCAGGGACTGCAGAGCGTTGGCAAGCAGCCACTCCGTATACTTTTTGGTAAATTCCTGCGCCTCATGCCACGAGACCTCGACGACGGGGCGCGCGTCCTCGGGGCTGAGGGCGGGGAGGGCGTCCCCATCCATGCACTGCCCGCCCATGACGGCATCCCACTGGCGTTTGCTCACCTCGTATTTGCCTTCAAAGTAGAATTGCATGGCGTCGGCGTCCGTGTTGGCGGCCTTGATTTTCCGCTGCCAGTCGGGAGGGAGATCCTTGAGCACGAACGGGCCCGAGATGGCGGACGCATACGGGCTGTCATAATAGCCGCGATCGTCGGAACCTCCGCCTCGGCGTCCGAAACGGGTTTCGAGATCCCAGAGCAGGCCCTTGCCGCGCACCCCCACAGCCTTGAGCACCATGCTTTGCCCGCAGGGCATGGGCAGGATCAGATCATCGGGGGCGGGGTTGGGGTTGAAGGCGTCTTCGGCCTTCACGTCGCCCCGCGCCTTGAGCGCGGCGTGCCCCGTATCGGGAGCGAACAGGCAGGCGGCAATCAAAAGGAAACACCATTTACTCATCGCGGATAACCTCGGAAGGTGAAAGGCGGCTGCACGAAAGGCTCGGCGGCAGGGCGGCCAGCAGGGACAACACAAGCACGACGCCGGCAGCCCCCCCGACATGCGCCCACGACAGGCGGCAGACGGCGCCGAGTTCCGTGCCGAGGGGGAAGAGGGCGTTGATGACGCCCGCGACGGCGGCGTAGAGCGCGAAGGCCAGCCCCATGCCGAGCGCGGATGTGGACAGCGCCTGCACCAGCGGGAAGCATACGATGTCCGCCCCGGAAAAGCCCATGAGCCGGATAATGCCGAGCACGCGGCGCTTGCGCCGGATGGCGGCGACGAGGTTGCTCGCCGTGGACGCGAGGAAGCCCACGCCCGCCGCGAGGCAGATCAGGCCGAACACCAGCGTTGTGGAGCGGTCCAGCATTTTGACGTTTTCGATTTCTTCGGCGCGGGTATAGACGTCGATGTTCCGGGCGCCCAGAAAGTCCCGCAGCGAGGCCACGCCGTCAAGATCCGCGGCATAGAGCCGGAACGAAGGGTAGAGCCGTTCGCCGTCTCCGCGCGCCGACCCGTCCCAGCCGCGTTCGGGCACGCCCATGCCGTCGCGGTAGGTTTCGGCGTCCTCGGCAAGCGACGGCGGCACAAAGGCGGCCTCCTTCTGGAGCGCGGACAGCGGGAGTACGGCCTTGACGCGCAGGGGCGTTTCCGCCTGTTCCCGCGTTATGCCCCGCGCCCGCGTGACCCGCCCGGTCAGTATGGTCCCGGCGCGCGCTCCGAGCTTGTCGGCGGCGGGCGCGGTCAGGATGATTTCGTCATCCTTCAGGGCCGCGTTTCCGGCGAAACGCCGGGTCAAGGGATCGCCTGCACCGGAAGGGATGAGGCTGACGTTGACCGGGTTGGGGGGCAGCCCGCCTTTTTTTTCGGAGGCGGGGAGCAGGCCGATGGTCGCGGCTATGGCCCGCGTCTGGGGGACCACATAGCCCACGTCCGGGCGTTTCCGCAGCTCCTCGAAGAAGTCTTTGCCGTATTTGCCGCTGCCCACGGGAACGATTTCAAGGTTGCGGGGATCTTGGAGCAGCCGCTCCTGAAGGTTGCTGATGACGCCGTTGCGCACGCCGAACAGGATGAGCAGGGGAGCCAGCACGGTCGCCAGCGCAAGCACCGCGCACAGCGACAGGGCGCGCTCGTGCCAGTAGTCCCTCAGGGCCATGCCGCAGATGATGGAAAGACGCATGTTCACCCCCGCAGCGTGGTGTTGATGGAGCCGTCCCCGCCGTCCACATCCAGACGCAGGCAGCGGAAGCCGTTTTCTTCGACCAGCCTGTGGTCGTGCGACACGACGACCAGCGCGCATTCTCCGGCCAGTTCCGTAAACAGGCGCATGACGTTCTTCGCGGTCACGGGGTCCAGCGCGGCGGTGGGCTCGTCGGCGAGCACGAGCTCAGGTTTCGGCAGCAGCGCCCGCGCGATGGCGGCCCGCTGCCGTTCCCCGATGGACAGCTTGCCCGGCAGGGCGCCGAGCAGGTGCCCGATGCCGAGGCGTCCGGCCAGTTCCTTCAATGCGGCGTCCACGGCCTTCGCGTCCATGCCCTTGGCCCTTCCTGGCGTTGCAATGTTGTCTCCGGCGCTCAGGAAAGGCAGGAGGCCGCCGGTTTGCAGCACGTAGCCGATATGCCGCAGCCGCAGGCGGGCCATACGTTCCCGCCCTCCGCGCCGCCAGAGCTCCGCCACATCTTCCGGCGTATCGCCCGGTGCGTTGAACAGGAACGTTTCCGCCCCGCTTGGGGGCAATATCATGGCGAGCAAGTCCAGCGCGGTGCTTTTCCCGCACCCCGAAGGGCCGATCAGCGCGATTTTTTCACCGGCCCGGATGGTCAGGGAGTCGATGCGGAGCCGATACGTGTAGTCCCGCGCTTTTCGTTCGAGCGAGACGTTTCGCAATTCGCAGAGATTCATAGGGAAATGCCTCCTGAGGCAAGGTGCGGGCCGTTTTGGAGGGGTTGCCGCCCCTTGACCCCGCCCGGGGGGCATGATGCCCCCCGGACCCCCTCAGTGCCGCCGCAAGGCGTTTCAGACGAAGCTGCGCTTCGCCCGAAACGCCTTGCAGCGGTCCTGTGGGCGTCTGCCGTTTCCTGAAAAAACAAAATACATTTGTATATCTGCTGGCCTTGCAAGGAAATGCGAGTTTGGAAAAGCTCTTTTTTCCGAATCAAAAACCGTTTCAAGGAAAGCCGTGAGCAGGAATTCGACAAAAAGGAAAGCCGCGAACAGGGATTCGATAAACATAAAAGTCTTGGGAGATGGAGGGGGTGGG
>NZ_JH114232.1:379709-402653 GCF_000224655.1 Bilophila sp. 4_1_30 | reverse complement strand
TTCTTCAGAAGGGTTCTTCCTCCCCCTCCCCAATATTCTCCCCCTACGGCAGCATTGCCAGCGGGACGCGGTAAACCCAGTCGCCGGGATCCTTGGAGCCGAAGCTCTCCCAGTTGCTGACGTCGCGGTCGTATTCTTCGTAACGGGCGACGCGGGACTTGAGGCGGTTGATGAAAGCTGTCTGCTCCCCGACGCTCATGCGGTACCAGTCGTCCTCGGAAAGCAGCATGATGTCGCTCTTGTAGGGCAGATCGTCGAGGAATTCGCCGAGTACGCCCATATCGCGGAGGTTCGCGCCGGGCTTCTGGGAGAAGGCGGCGGGATCGCGGGCAAGCTGCGCCGAGGCGGACAGGATGCCCTGGAAGAAGTCCCGCGAGTCGGTCTTGCGGGTCCGCTCGGCGTTGTCGATGATGATCTTGAGCTGGCGCTGCAAATCGCTGAGCTGGTTCTTGGTCAGCAGAACGGCGACCGAAACGGCGCTGACGGGCTTTCCGGCGCTGAGGGCGTCGAGATCCGCGTCGGCAATCCATGAGGTCACGACTTCCGGCGCGCGGGTCCCCTGCTTTTTGCCGAGATACTCAAGCTGCATGGCGTAGCCAAGTTCCTCGCCGATCTGCTTGGCGCGCTCTTCCGGCGATTGGGCGGGCGCTTCCTGCGGCTTCACCGGAACCTTTCCGGCAAGGGCCTGCTTTACGCTCGAAACCAGCGCGGAGGACAGGCCCGTGGCGGCCTTGGCGAAAGAGGCGCTGCCCTTGGCGGCGTCCGTGGCCTGAATCGGGATGTACGCGCTTTTCCCTCCGGGCACGGCGGACAGCGTGGTGTAGGCTTTGGCGGCGTAGTCGATGTTGCCCTTTCCGGGGGGCGTGCGGACGTGTGCCACCACCAGCCGGATGTTGCGGGAGGCCGCAAGGTCGGCCAGTTCCTGCACGTCGAGGCTTGTGGAGGCGTTGGCGTCGCTCAGAGGCAGCGGCCCGGCGTCCGTGATCAGGAGCAGCACCCGGTTGGCGTAAGGCTGCCAGTTCAGCTGATCGAGCGCGGCCTTGACCCCGGCGAGGGAATCCTCGTTGAAGGAGTGGCTGGATGCCTTGGCTTCCTCAAGCCCGCTGAGGGCCTTTTCCAGTTCGTCGCGTTTGGTGGCGTCGCGGAAATCGCTGACGACCTTGGTAACGTATTCGAGCTTTGGCGACGCCTTCGTGCTGTTGCGGAAGGCCACGATGCCGAAGGAAACCTTGTCGTCCAGCTTGTCCTTGGCGACGGAGTCGAAAATGGCCCGCACCACATTGAGGCTTTGATCGATGTAGGGTTTCATGGAGATGGTCGTGTCGATGACCATTGCGATGCCCGTGCGCGGGACGCCGTCGTCCTTGGCGTCTTTTGGGGTGTTGGCGTCTGGCTTGTCCCCGGCGCTGCCGGGATCGATGGAGGCGACTTCAAGGAGCTTGGTCCCCTCGAACGGCGTGTCCACTTTCAGGATGGGCATCAGGTAGAAGCGGTTGCGCGAGACGGCACCCTGCGCGTCGTCGGGTTCCACGGCGAGGATGGGCAGATCCGCCGGGGCATCGCCCTGTTGTGCGGCCTTGGCTTCGGCGCGGAGTTTCGAAAGGCTGCCCGGCAGGTCTTCCGCCTGGCAGACATCCATGATGGCCTTGTGATCCTTAAAGAACAGGACAGGCTGGCGCTGTGAGCGGTCGGTGAAAAGCAGGGTAAGGGCCTGGTTCCATGCGGTGGTGTCCGTGGCTTTTATCCAGCCGTCGGGCTTTGTGGTGGACGCGCCGACCTCAAGCCAGTTCCCGTCGCGGGTGTATACATAAAACACGCTGAACGGGCGCACGGCCTTTTGGATGACCGTGGAGCCTTCCCCTTGTCCGGCGTACAGGCTCGTGCCTGGATGGGTAATCACCCGCTGGTACAGGGTTTTCTTGCCTTCCATCAGCAACGGCGTGCGATCCGCCGCGTGTGGCGTCGGCGTCCACCCCGCGAGGAGCGTAAGCGCCGTCAGTATGGCGATGAGGATTCGTTTCATGGGATTCTCCTGTCGGAATAATGCGTTCGGAGGCTGAGGCATGACGCCTCAGCTAACGAGAAGACTTTTTTTGCAGTAAAAGGCGTCTGGCATTGAAGGAAAGGAGGCGTCTTCAGAAAAGTGCCGCCAAGGTGAAGGCTGCCGTACTCACGTGATCGCGAAACGTCTTTGGAAAGAATGGGGTGGGCTCCGCGCTGGCAGGTTTGGAGAGGGAAAGGCCCCCTTTTTTTAAAGGGTCTCCTTCCCCTCCCCAATATTCTCTCTACTTCAACGCATCCAGCCGCTGCTGGGCTTCGGCGGCTCCGGCTGCGAGGGCTTTCTTGTAGCAGTCGCCGGCCATGTCGGTGTCCTTTTGGATGGTCCCGCGCTGGGGCTGCTTTGGGGAATAGAAGTCACCGAGCATGAGCAGGGCCTGCGCATTGCCCTTCTTGGCGAGCTCGTCGGCGATCAGGAATGCGCCGTCCTGCGCCTTGACGTCGTCCGCAGCGGCGAAGAGCTGCTGCGCGAGGGCCATAGCTGTGTCCGGCTCCACCTTGCGCTTGAGCGCGTCGCGGGCGACCTGCAACCCCTTGGGGCCCTTGATGTCATCGGGGGCGTATTTCACGGGCGCTTCCTGACCCGGAGGCAGATCCGCCGCCTCATGCTTCAGGACTTCGGCGGGCTTTTCCTCCAGCGTCGTGTCGGTTTTGGGCAGGACCCGCGTATAGATGAAGTATCCGGCCCCGGCAAGCAGAATGACCGTGAGGATAGCAAAGATAATGTTGAGAATAAGGCTCTTGTAGCTTTTGGGGCGTTCCTTCAGATTCAGCAGTTCGCTGGCCGGGACCGCCGAGCAGGGTTTCCCATCGAAGGAGAGCGACGTCGGCGCGGGGCCGGTTTCCATTTCCGGCATGGGCAGGGGCTCGCGTCCTGCGGAAGGCGCGGCTTTTGGGGCAAGCTCCAGATCGGGCAGGAGGCTCGGATCGCGCGAATAGACGATCCGGTTGATGCTGAGGCCGCCCTGCCACACATGCTCGGCGTCCGTGAACAGCACCACCTGATAAATGGCCTGCAATTCGAGGCTGTCCACAACGGTGGGGCCTACCGACAGGCTCAGGATTTCGCCCGAGGGGGCGACGGCGTCGGGCACGAGATGGGCGTCGCCGGGCTGCCAGCCGTTGGGACCGAGGCTCATGCCGTTGGACGGATCCTTGATCATGTAGAGAAGCGTGTTGGGAGCCGCGGAAAAACCGGGGCAGGAGGCCAGAATGAGGCCGTAGCCCGGCCCTTTGGCCTTGTCGGGTTCGAAACGGAGTGCACAGCGAAACGTCATGTCAGTTGTCCTGCGTGAAAACGGAAGGGTTCAGGTTGTTGATGAGTTGTCCGAGGCGGGCGTTCTGCTCCGGATCGAAGGTCTGCCCGCCTTCGTAGTCTGCGTTGCCTTCGATGAGGTGCATGAGCGCCGCCAGCCAATCGGTATAGTATTGCCTGTCAAATGCAAGGGGTTCGGCGGCAAGGTCGGGATACCCTTCCGGATCGGGCTGTTGCCCGAAGAGGGTACGGGTGCGCCCGGCAAGCTGGATGGTGCGCCTGGCCTCGGGGACGGACGCGGGGTTGAAGCCGAGCCAGTCCACGAAAGCGCTGATGCAATAGGCGGCCATGCTTGCCTGCCGCCAGATGAGCTTGTCGCGCCGGATATTGCGGTAGCCTGACACGTCGCGCACGGCCTGTGCCATGTCTTTTTCGAGGCCGAGGCGGGACATGCCCTGAATGAGTTCGTGGACAAACTGCCCGAAATCTTCGGCTTCAAGGCCGAAATACCGTTGGCGGACGGGATCGGCGGCGAGGGCGTTGAGCTGTTCGATCCACGCGCCGACGACGAGTTCCGCGAACGCGCCCGCCTCGTCCAGCGGATGAGGGGCGGCTTCGGTCGTCTCGACGGAGGCGGGCACCGGAGGGGCCATGTCGCCGAACAGGTCGTCCATGATGTCCTGCGCGCTGGCGGCGCTGCCCATGCTCGGCTGCGGCACGGGAGCCTGTTCGTTCTCGCGCATGAGCCGGTTTTCGACCTGATAATAGAGGGCGTACAGTTCGTGATCCCGCATGAGCATGGCCCGGAGCAGCTCCCCGAACCGCTGGTTCTGGGCGGTAAGGGCGAGGCTGCGGGCCAGACGCATACCGAGCTGGCGCTGCTGCTCGCGCAGGGCGGCCTTGTCGTCGATGCGGTGGAAGCGGCGCAGGTGCTCGACGAAGGGGCGCAGGTTGTCGGCCACGCGGTCCGCGACCTGACGCCGTTTGATCGCCGGGTCGCATACCGGGCGCAGCCGGCGGCGCAGGAAGGCCACGCCGCCGTCGTTGAGAGTGAACGCGGCGTTCCATGCGGCTTCGGGATCGGCAAAATGGCGGCGCACTTCGGGCGTATTCAGGAACTTGGCCTTCATGTCCGACACATAGGCTTCCTGTTCGGGACGGATGCCGGTTTCGCGGTCGCCGTCGAACGCAATGACCGCTTCCCAGCGGAATTTGGGATTGCGGAGCCAGTAGGTATTGTTGAACGGCTGGCCGGGCGTCCACTGTTCGGGCCAGTCATGCTGTTTGCCAAAAAAGTCGAGGAGCGAGGCGTGCAGGCGGTTGGACCAGCGGGTTTCGTCGTCCAGCGCGCCTTTTTTCTTCTCGAATTCCATGTCGAACTTGGTGAGCACGAGGAACAGCGTGGTGTGTCGGCCCTGCCTGAGTTCGGGCGTCTTTCCTGCGGCATCGGACACCCAGTCGTTGATGACGGCGGGCAGATCCTGCACTTCCTGATTGCTCGGGCCGATGCACAGGAGCATACTGGTCAGTTCGAGATCTGTCTTGTAGCGCTCGAAGAGGTAGGCCACCTTGCCGCGCAGGAAGAACTGGCGGATTTGATCGGGCTTGGCGAGTTCGCGGGCCACGTCGTCGGTCTTGAGGCGCGAGCGGTAGCCGGGGAAGTCGAGCAGGTCGGTGTGTTCGAAGAAATCGTCCGGCTTGTGGCGCATGGTGATGGCCAGTTCCGCCGTGAGCGCGGCGATTTCAGACCGGCCCGCCGTGACCCGGCGTCCGTCCTTCGTGACCAGCTCGAGGCTGTCCGCGCCCTCCGCCTCTCTGAGGCCGCGCAGCGTTTCCACGTCGATGATGCTGGTTTCGCGGGGGAGCAGGGCTTCCTTGCCGCAAAAAGCCTCATCGGGATAGCCGAGCGCGTCGAGTACCCCGCGCAGGCGCAGGTAGAGCCCCGTGAACGGTTTGGCCTCGTCCCACAGGATTTCAAACAGCGCGGCACGATCTTCGGGCGCGAGGCGTCCGGCGGCGTGGATGGCCTTGGGCCAGTACAGGTGCTCAAGCTTCTGGACCACGGCGGTGGCCCGGAAATTCCGGGTGACGTATTCCTTCAGGTCGATCATGTCGTCTTCGCTGAAGGAGGCCCGCCACGGTTCGCCTTTGGCCTTTTTCGCCAGTTCGTCCACGCGGGCGGCGAGGGCGTCCTCGTCGGGCGGGGTGAGGTGGCGGCAGTCGGCGTAGTAGGTATTCGTCAGGATTTTGACGATATCCAGTTCGGACAGCAGGCGCAGTTTCACGGGAAACATGGTCGGGGCGCCGCTCGGCGTCAGGGTGAAGCGCGTAACGAGGCCCGTGGACTCCTTGCCGCCCGCCGGGTTGATGTCCTGAATGAAATCGGCGGATTCGTCCCCGAGCGCCGCGAGCAGCGAGCCGTCGGCATCCTGCGCCAGCGCCGAGATGAGGTAGGACTTTCCGGACTGGCTCGGGCCGAACACGCCCACGCACATTTTCCGCGCGGCGGTGGCAGCTTCCTTGCGCAGGGCGCGGGCGAGCCGGTTGCTCTCGCGCAGGAGCGCCTCGCCGGAGGAGCCTGCGGCCTGCGGATTTGCCCGGACCCATTCGTCAACGCCGGCGAGCGTTTTGATGCCCGCTTCGCACTGTTCGACAAGCTTTTGATCGTCTATGGTCATTAGAGGAATGCCTCCCGGAGGGCTGGGGGAAATCGCTCTGTGTGCGATGCCCGTAAGACTCGAAGACTCGCCTAACGGTCACGGCTTCGCCGCCCTTTGGGTCGAATTTCCCTCAGACCCCCTCAGAGCGGCGGCACAGTGTTCCGTGCCGAAACGCTTCGCTTTTTCAGCGCAAAACACTGTGCCGCCGTTCCGAGCGGGTCAGTTGTGCCCCTTTTTCATGTCGTGGAACGGCAAGAGGCCGCCCCTTGTTTTTTCTTCACGCGGAACCGGGAAACTTCCGTCAGGAAACAATCCGCTACGGCTCCAGTTGTTTTTCATGCGAAACCGGGAAACTTTTACCAAGGGACAGTCCGCCGCGGCTCCGCAACCGTTTCCCGACCCGTTTACAAAAGTCTTGGGAGGGAGAGGGGTGGGGTTTGGGGGGGGGGGAGAGGGAAGCCTTTCTTCAGAAAGGTTCCCTCTCCCCTCCCCAAGTTCACAAAATATTAAAAACGCCCGTATCAAGCCAGTAGCCCTCGTCGGCGGGGAGGGTCTGAAGACGGATTTCGAGGTCGCGGGGATTGACCGGAGTGCCGTCCACGGCTTCGATTTCACTGACGGCGAGTTCCCCCTCGTCCCGTGACGCCGCGTCGGGCGCGTCCGCAAGATCCGCCACCGTGAAGGCGAGCTTCACCGTGTAGGGCAGACGGTTCCGGGCGTTGTTCCGCGCGGCGGGCGAGGCGAAATCCATCATGTAGAAGCGGGTGGTCGTCCAGCGTTCGGCCTCAATCTGCCGGAAGCCGATGGGGATCGGGCCGGAGAACTGGATGGACTTGTGCAGCTCGCCGCCGGAGGGGTTGTCCGTATCCGCCTCAAACCAGACCTGCGCCTGCCGGATCTGGCCGCCCGCGTCCATCGCGCCGATGAACCGGGCCGTGGACTTGAGGAACAGCGAGCCCGTATCAAAGGAAAAGCCTTCAAGATGGCCTTCGGACAGGGCGCAGAGGATGGCACCGACCACCACGGTCGTCTTGGGGTCGGTGATCTCGCCCCGGTTGTCGGCAAAGGGGTACCAGCTTCCCACCCGGAAATCGCGCATGGGGATGATGCGATCCGCCGGGACGGGGAGCTTGGCGAAGAAACTGGAAATGATCGCGTGCCATTTGGAAGGCCGCCCGGTGAGCAGGAGCAGGTCGCAGTTGTAGGCGTGGATGACCTCGCACAGGTTGGCGAGGATCTGGCCGAGCGTGTTGCGGATGGTCCTGTCGATGGCCCGGGGATCGATGCGCAGGGTTACATCCATGAGGCTGAACGGCTTTCCGGTCTGGCGCTCCACGGCCTCGTTGACGTACCGGATGAGCGCGGCGGAAGGGGGTTCCGGCAGGCCTTCCGTTTCGGGAGACGCGGGATCGGATTCCTGCGGGGCGTGCTCAGGCCGGAAGAACGCGGACAGCTTGCGTTCCTGCACGCCGCCCACGAGCAGATCCGCCTGTTCGTAGCCTTCAAGCATCCGGGTGACGACCGGGCCGGCGATCTGGCGGGCGAACTGGGTGCGCAGGGCGCGGTTGCGCTGCGAGCCGCCCACGGTATCCCGCCCGAAAAGCTGGCCAAGGAGGTTGCGGGGATCGGAAAGTCCCGTGGCCTGGCCGATGCAGGGCAGGACGTGCTGTTCGACGATTTCGCGGATCACGTCGTCGCCCGCGATGTTGAAACCGTCGCGGAATGCCATGTGCGGCTTGATGCGGGCGGCGGTGGCCTCATCCCCGGTGACGGCGAAGGTGGTGATGCTCAGATCGATGGTCCCGCCGCCGATGTCCACGTTGGCGATGCGCAGGGACGGCCCGTCCGCGTTACGCTTACGGCCCATGAGCGCGAAGAAGTGGCGGGCGTCTCCCTGGAACTTTTCGGTGATCTCGTTGTAGAGGTAGACGAGCTGGGTGCAGGTGGCCTCATCCCAGCTGCAACGGACTTCGGGGCTGACCCGGTAGTCCGGGCGGGTGTCCCGCATCCCCTGTTTGGTCGTGTACCACTGCCCCCAGCCGAGGGTTTCCCAGATCATGCGCACGGCCCACGTCACCCAGCGGCGGTAGATCCGCTGTTCGGCGATGGGCATGGCACTCGGCACGGTGAAGATGATCCGCTTGAGGCGGCGGGGCACGTCGGGCTGTTCGCGCTCGCCGCGCTGGGCCGGGGAATTGATGGTGGCGAGCGCGTGCATGATGATCTCGCTGAGGAGGAACATCATGGTCGAACTGCGGGTGAAATGGGCCTCGAACGCCACTTCGGGCTGCTGGGTGCGCAGGATTTTGGGGCGCGGGGACACGCCAGCGTCGTCGAAGCAGCACAGCGGCGTGCCTTCGCGGTTGATCTGCTGGATGAACACGCCCCGGGTGACGGGCGGTTCCAGCTCGGAGCCCGTGCCCCACGCGTTGAAGCGCCATTGCTGGGCGCGGGGGGACTCGTCCCACAGGTAGCGTTTGGGGCTGGACATGCCGGTATTGCCTTCCGCGCCCACGGAATGCTGGGCGAGGCGGGCGGCCTCGGGGCCGACGCGCACCACCGAGGGCCAGACAAAGGCCGGGGTGCTGCGGCCCGAGCGGGCGCTCAGGCGCGGGTTGCCGAAGGTGGCTTCCGCGAACTCGATGCGCGTGGCGAAGGGGCCGGTATAGGTGCGATCCGGCTGGCTCAGATCCCGGATCTGGAGCAGGTAGCTGTCGTTCAGGTTGGTCTGGCGCTGGGGGAGGGTTTCCACGAGCATCCCGGTGGAGCGGGAGTTGCCGAGATCGAGCACGAGATCCACATCCACGGGCGTCAGGTGGGCGGGGTCCACCACGCGCACGGTGGGGACGGTTCCGCTTGCGGCGAGCGTCTCAAGGAGCGTCAGGTAGGTGGCGAGGTGCTCCATGATGAACGGCGTATTCTCGCGCCATGTGGTCCGCCCGTTGTGGCGCGCGGTCTGGTGGGCATCGTAGATTTCGGCGATCCATTCGTCGACCCACAGCGTATTGAGGAACCACGCGTTGTCGCGGCTTTTGGGCGAGAGGGCGAAGCGGGCGTTCTCCGCCACGTCGTCGTCGCACAGGGCGAAATACTGGCCCGTGGGCTGTTCGCGTTCCTCAATAGTGGTATCGAACAGGAAGGTCAGGCGGTAGGCGCCATCGGAATCCTCGCGGCTGACGTGCAGGCGGGCCCAGTTGCTCGGCCCCTTTTCACATTTGAACGCGCCGTCCTTCCACTGCTCGTTGGAGAGCCGCAGGAAGGGCACGGGAACCCAGCGCCCCGTGAACGCTTCAAGCGCCCGGTTCGCGTCGATCTTGTAGTCGTAGTCTCCGGGCTGTCCTGTGTCGTCCAGCGGCACGGGGACGAGTTCCACTTGTCTGCGCGCCGAGGCTATGGCCGATTCCCCGGTTTGCGGGATTTCACGGAAATACGCCCAGAACCTGCCGAGGCTCTTCGCGTCGAGGCGGCAATCCAGAAACTGCGGGCAGCCGCCCGGTATGATGCTCACTGCTGACGTGTAGTTCATAGGGAGTCCTTACAAATGGGGGCGAGGAGGGGAATCTTTCCGGGGAAAGCGGAACATCCCCCGCCTTTCCCCTTACCGTCCTCTCGAAACTTCACCGCGTTCCTTTCAGAGGCTTTCGGAAGCCGGCGGCGGGCAGGGCGGTATGAAAAAATGTCCGCGTGGCGTCCGTATCCCGGAGCCGCGCCGTAAAAGTTTCTCCTATGCGTCCCGGAATGGCAACCTGTTGCGCTGAGAAATGGGCGGCCCTTCATTCTTTGTACCCAGCCTTTCAATGAAATTTTTCTCAGGGAACGCTGGGAATATGGATTCAATAAACACAAAAGTCTTTGGAAAAGGAGGGATGGGGTTTGGGGAAGGGAGGGAAAAGCTTTTCTTCAGAAAAGTTTTCCCTCCCTTCCCCAATGCCTTTGTGCCGTCTAATCCCTGAAAAACTTCGCGCTCCACGGGGAATTGTCGCCCTTGTTGCGTCCGTAGCACATGGCGTCGTTGCCCGCGCCGGGGCTGCAATCAATACGGAGGCCGTTGAAGCTGCCCCGTGAATTGCGGCTGGTGGCGTCTCCGGTGTCGATGTGCAGCCTGCCGTTCTGCATCTGCGCGTCGGCCCGGCCCGTGTAGGTCTTGCCCTGGCGGTCGATGATGGTGATCTGCCCCTTGCCGTTCTTGCCGAAGCAGAAGCGGACCTTGATCGGGTTGCCCCGCGTGTCCGAAAGCCCGGTGCGGCAGTTCCAGCAGCCGTCGAGGAAGTCCATCGACTTGTCGTCCTTGTCCGGCAGCTTCATGGGATCGCCCTTCTTCGGGGTTTCCTTGGGCGGTTCCGGCTTGGGCTCTTCCTTCTTCGGCGCGGGCTGTTCTTTCTTGGGTTCCGGTTTGGGCTCGGGCTTCGGTTCCTCTTTGGGAATGGCGGTCAGATCGCCGAGCAGGTCGCCCAAATCCTTGGGCGGTTCGGCGGGCGTTTCCACTTTGGGTTCCTCGACGGCGGGCGGCGCGGGAGGCTGGCAGGCTTCGGCACGCTTCCGGGCCGCTTGGCGCAAGACTTCGAGTTCGGCGCGCAAAGCCGTCAAATCCGCTTCGGATGGGCCGGGGTCCGCTGGCTGCACGGCAGGCTGAGGGGCCTGGGCTTCAATGGCGGGAGTCCTCGCGCATCCTGCGGGCAAGGGGAGGGGAGGAACCCACGGGAAGAGGAAGTGCAGGCCCCAGAACAGCAGCAGCGCGAGGAGCAGACCGAGCAGGAGCATGAGGAGCTTTTTCCACCACGGCTCGCCTTCCACCACAACCGTAGGCGGGATCGGGGCGGCGATGGGGCGTTCCGTCACTTCACCTTCGCGGACGATGCGATCCGGATCGCCGGATGCGCCGCTGGCGAGAGGCGTTTGCTGCGTGGGGGAGAACGGCGTGGCTCCCATTGCATAGATGCCTTCCTGCGCCGTGGAGGAAGAAAGGGTCATGCCCCAGCAGACCAGCACTGGCTGCGGCGGGCTTGCGGGCTCGCCCGAGGGGAGAGAGGCGTACAGGCATTCCTGCGTGGGGAAACGGGTAGCCAGATGCAGCATGGTGCCGCACAGGCTTTTATAGGGATCGCTGTCCGTCTGAAGGCTGGCGGCCAGCTCTTCGATATCCGAAAGGAGGCCCTGCAACCGTGTTTTTACGGCTTCCTGCGTTTCTGCGGGAAGCTCGGCAAGGGGCTGCACGGGGCCCGGCGTGTACCAGTCCACCGCCGTTCCCTGCGGGTCCATGAGCGGCTCGGCCAGCAGACGGGCGTGGGCTTCCCCGAGATGGGTCCGCAGCAGCCCGCTTAATTGGGCATGGCAGGTATAGACCTGCGAACCCTGAAACGCCAGTGCGCGGTAATCCCCCTTCCGGGTGGAGAGAATGAAATATCCGGCCATATCTGACTATCCTTGTTCAGGAACGGTTCATTGGTGTTCGGTGAAGGGGATGCCTTTCTCGCGCAGGAAGCCCATGATGGCGTCGCTGCCGAGCGCGGTCTGAGTCTGGCGGTTCGAGTCCGCATCCAGCCTGATGAAGGTGTTGATGCCGATGACGTCGCCCTTCTCGTTGACCAGCGGGCCACCGCTGTTGCCCTGCGAAACCACGGCGGAATGCACGATGTTGCGGGGCGTGGTCTGGAGGATGGCGTTGACCACGCCGTCGGTGAACACGACCTCGGGGACGGCGTTGAAGTCGCCCCTGAGGAGCCGCAGGTAGGCGGGATCCTGCTCGGAAACGAGGGCGGGGAAGCCCCATGCGCTTACCTTGTCGGTCCGGTTGACGGTCGGGGATAAGGGAAGGGCGGGAACCTGATCACCTTCGACAAGCATCACCTTGATGACCGCGAAATCGTATCCCGGCGTATCACTGCGCGCGACGACCATGCCCCGGCGCGCTCCGCGCAGGTTGGCGTTGGTCACCATCACCATATCGTCGATGGCGTTGGCCACGACGTGGCGGTTGGTCAGCACGTGATCGGGATTGATGAAAAAGCCGGTTCCCTGCTGCGCGCCGCCGGGGACGGGCGCGAGAATGAGTACCGTACCTTGTTCGAGGCGCTGCGGGATGGTGAGCGTGGACAGATCCATGGCCTTTGCCGGGACCGTGGCGTTGGCGGAAGGCAGGGGCGGGAGGGAGATGCCGGGGACCGCTTCCCCGGGCAGGTTTTCCGGAACGTCCTTGCCGGGGGTGGTTTCTCTGGCGTCGGGTTTCGCATCCGTCTTTCCGGCATTGCCGTCAAAGAAGGCTTTCAGCTCGCACGGCGCCAGTTCCAGCAAACCCTGCCAGAACGCTTTTTCGCGGAGCAGGTTGGCCCATTCCGCCTTGCGTGCCGCCTCTTCGGGGGACTCAGCCGCAACCGGGGGCGTTTCCGGGGCAACGGGCTGTTCCTGGGCCGTTTTTACGCAGGAACGCAGCAGGAAAAGCAGGAGTACGCCCAGCAGGATGCCGAGGAGCAGGGCTCCGAAGAGGCCCGCCTTGCTACGCCGGATGATGGCGTTTCCCGCCGTTGCCCCGGCAATACCTGCGGCGGTTCCGGCCGCCGTTCCGGTCGCGCCCGCTGTTCTTGTTCCGGCGGAAGGGCCAGCCGCACGGCCCGCACCGGGAACGGCATTGCGTGCCGCCGTCCCGGCAACCGCTGCGGCGGAAGCTCCCGTTGCAGCCGTTGCCGCTCCAGTCACACCGGAGGGCGTTTCCCCGTTTTCCGGCTCGCCCCAGAGTATCGGGGCCGTGGCTTCGTCCGTGCCTTGCGGGAGCAGGCCCCAGTTGACGAGCACGGGATGGCCGTTGACGACGAAGACATTGTCCGCCGAAGGGATGAACAGCGCCTTGCGGAGCAGGACGCCGCCGGGCGTGTCGTCGAGATGGGGGGTGACGGCTTCCCGCGCCCGGCGCAGGGCAGCCCGCGCCTGTTCGGCTTCTCCCGCGTCGAGGCGGGAGAGGGGGGTGCCGACGCCTTCCAGCGGCGTATACCAGGAAATGGAGGCGTAGCCCGCCGGTGTGGCCTGCCCGGTAACGGGTTCGGCCCACAGGGTGCCGAACCGCCCAAGGCCGATTTTTTTCAGATAGGCCTGCAACGCTTCGTACTGCGAAGGGAGCGCGCCCTGTTCCGTATGCAGGGCGGCGAAAGCCGACGTATCCGAAGCCTGTATGAAATGAAGAGGATTACCCATAGTTGTACCTTCGGTGAAATGGCACGGAGGCGTTGGGGAAGGGAAGGAAAACTTTTATGTTATCGAATCCCTGCCCCTAACATTCCATAAAGCAAGGGATCTTGGGAATGATGGATACTTTAAAACGCAATGTTCCGGAAACTCCCGCCGAGCAGCCTTCCCCCTTCCCCCGATCCGTTCCCCACTAACCCTGAGCGAGCATCACCTTGTCCATCTGCAGCTGGATCTCGTCGAGATCCGACTTCACCGCGGTGAGCTGCGCCGTGGATTCCTTGTATGAGCCCACGCCGTTGGAAAGGTTCTGCAACTGGTCGCCCGTCTGCTTGCGCGTGACGGTTTTCGTGGTCTTGCTGGTCTTCTTGGATGTCGTGGCCACGGTCTGTACCGGGGGGATCGGGCGGCTGGCCTTCTTTGCCTCGACGGTCAGCACCTGCCGGTATTCGGCTTCGCGCTTGTCGGCCTCGCTGAGCGTGCTGCCCAGAATGGCGGACGCCTCGGCAAGCCCGCTCTTGATTTCGGCATAACGCTGATCGAGTTCGGCGCGGGTGATGCGCTTGGCCTTGTAGTCCTCAAGGGCGGCCCTGAACTTCGCGCTGTAGCAGTTGTAGGCCACCTGCCCGGCGGCGGTTACGCGGTTCAGGGAATTGACGTCGGCATTCAGGTCGCGGGCATAGCTGGCGAGGCGGACGCGGTCGTCCCTCTCGTTGTTGTACTTGGCGACGAGATAGCTCGCCCCGGCCCCGGCTCCCGCGCCGATGGCGGCCCCGGCCAGAGCGCCTTCCGCCTTCCCGGTCTGGCTCGCGCCGATGACCGCGCCGAGCAGGGCACCCATCGTAGTGCCCATGACCATTGTGGTGTTGAAGCTCTTTTCGGCGCTGCGCAGATCGGCGATGGGCTGGTAGCAGTCGGGATAGTAATGCACGTCCGTCGTCTGCGCGCCGTATTTGCTGGCGCAGCCCGTAGCCAGCAGGCTGCAAAGGCACGTCATGACGATGCAGTAAAGCGCTCCTTTCCGGGTGGTGAAGCTTCCCTTCATGCCTGTCTCCATGCGTTGCGGGTTATGTACAAAGAAAAATCTTTATTCATCAATGGTTCGGTGCCCGAAGTACTCGTCCCCTTCCGGCGTCAGTGCGATGTCGTTGGAGACGTGGTCGGTGACGCGGCAATAGCCGAAGTTCAGCCATTCGTCCACGACGTCGTTGAGCGTGGAATGAGAGAACCCCGCCTGTTCCGCTTCGTCCAGCAATTTGGGGAAGACTCCGGACGGAAGCGGCTTCGGGGCGTTTCTGAGCGCCTTTCTGAGCCAAGATTCGGCGGATTGGAAATCGTGCACGGGGAATCCTTTCCGGGGCAGGCCCGGCATCTGTCGTATTTTTTGGGGAATGGTATGCCGTTTCGCCAAAATCAGCAATGTGATGCCGTAAGGGGGGACGCCGGGGCGGTCGGGGAGGTGCCGCGTATGCATGGCCGCTTCCCGTATTTTCGTTTACGGCGTGACGGGCGGAACCCCGAACGGGAAGTCGCCGGTCCTCCGCTCTTTTGCGAAAGGGACAACGCGGCGCCGTACGGGAGGGCTGAAAACGTAAAGAGCCCGGGCAGGGCCCAGGCTCTTCGCGTGGAGGAGGCAACCGAGAGGAGATAGTGGAGAAGCGCAGAGCGTGAAGGAGGCCGTTGTCCGGGAGGGGAACAGGGGAGGCCCCTGTTTCCTTCCCGTGCTTCTTTATTGATCTTCAGGATCGTCCACGGAGGCGACGCAGAGGGCATTGTCCCCTTCGTAGGGTGCGCAGCCTTCGATGGCGATTTCGGAATCGCGGTCGCCGAGCGCGGCGGCACCGGGCATCCGGAAGGCATTCACATCAATGCGTTCAATGGGCGTTTCTTCCTGCTTGCCGAGCTGCGGGACCCACTCGTAGGGCACGCGGTAGGCGCGGTAGACCATGTTCATGGGCAGCTTCTGGCCCCAGTAGGGCGAGATGAATTCCCAAACCAGCTCGTGATCCTTGGTGACTTCAAAGACGCGCCCGTCGGAGCCCTCGGTGATCAGGGTGTTGCCGTTGGGCAGGCGCTGCATACCGCTGATGAAGGGGCTGTAGAAACGGTTGCAGTCCATCGGGGCGAGGAAGCCCGCTTCGGTGGGGGTGTACTGCCATACGATTTTCATGGCCACGGGATCGATTTCCAGCACGCGGGAGTGGTCGCGCAGGGCGGCCTTCACGCCGGTGGGGGAACCGGGGTTGGGCACGTCGTAGCCGCCCCAGCCGCCGTTGTCGAAAATCAGGATATTGCCCTCTCCGGGCAGTCCGCGCGGGACCATATGGCAGTGGTGCTGGCCGATGATCCAGCCGATGGCCTTGGCTTCGGGGCTGTTGTCGTAGTCGGGGCCGAGTTTCCAGACGATTTTCCCGGTAGCCTTGGAGATGATGAAAATGATGTTGGCTTCGCGGCCGTCCACGATGATGTTGTCGGGATGGAAGCGCTCGTCGCCCGCGTCATGCCATTTGTTCGGGCCGAGCACGGACATGGAGTTGATGTGCATCCAGTCGCCCATGCCTTCGGGCTGCGTCTGGCGGTAGTTGGGGTCGCGGGCGAGGGTGTTCTTGGGGCCTTCGCGGAAGCCCATTTCGTCGAAATGCTCGTTGCAGTGCCATTCCCATACGATGTCGCCGTCCCAGTCCACTTCGAGGATCACGTCGTCGAGGAGCTGCTTGTCGGAAATCTTGGGATTGCGGGCGTTGCGGTGCGCGAGGACGAGGGTGTTGCCGGAGTCGGTCTTGGGCTCCATGCCGGGCGCGTAGTAGCCGGTGGTGCTGCCTTCGCGCTGGTAGTCGTGGTGGCTGCGGGCCATCCAGCGGCCGGGGATGCCGGGATCTTCGATGTATTCGTTGCGGTCGAACTTCCAGACCACGTTTCCGTCCCAGTCAATCTGCACGAGATCGAGGCCGTCCTGCACGCCGTAGCGCCCGTCACGGGAGCCGCGCGAGGTCATGAGGTAGCCGCCGGGGAAAATCTTGTTCGGGAAGCCGTGCACGCCTTTCCAAACCTTGTTTTCGCGGCCGTTCATGTTCATGAGCACGGCGCCCACTTCCAGAGCCTGAAAGATCGTGAAGCCGTTCCAGCACTTTTCGGGATTATATACGGTGACGCCGGTAGGATAGATAGTCGGGTGACCCATGATGCCCTCCTGATTGGTTTCTCTCTTTCCATACATGAAAGAAGGTTTGGCGGATGTTGCCCCTGAATCGTTTCTCACGCCGATCCGTTCCCGTGGGGGGACTCCCCATAGTACGACATTGGAGGAGAGAGGAGGGGCTTCGGGGGAATGGGAATGCTCCTTCTGAGAAACGCCCACCCCCCTGTATCCAGCTAGGCGATTTCTTCAAGCGACTTGCCGCCGGTGCGCTGGCCCCAGATGGCGATGACCACGGCGGGGACAAAGCAGAGGAAGCTGAAGATCCAGAACACGCCGTCGAAGCTGTACGCAGCGTAGGCCATCGGGATGAGCGGCTGGGCCGCGGCCACGGCGAGGCGGCCGGTGGAGCTGTGGAAGCCGGTGGCGGTGTTGCGCATACGGGTGGGGTAGGATTCGGCGGTGTACGAGAAGACCGTGAAGCCCATAGCCATGACGACCGCGGTGAGGACGACGCCGGTGAGGACGACGGGCCAGTAACCGGTCATATTGCCGAAGATGGGGCCAAGTACGGCGAGGATGATCAACATACACATGATCGGGATCTTGCGCCCGCCAAGGTCGGTGACGAAGGATGAGAAGAACAGCCCGGCGGGTACGCCGACGGAAATGATCGTCGTGGCCATGAGGCTGTCTTCAAGCGAGAACCCGTGCGCCTTGAGCAGGGTCGCGGTCCAGTTGGTCACGGTGAAGGTGGCGGGGTTGGTGAAGACCACGATGGCGAGCAGGACGAGGGTGCGCTTGATGTACTGGCGGCGGAACATGCCGGTCAGCACTTCCATGACGGGGACCTTGGTCTGCACGTTCTTGGCGGCCTCGGAAAGGTCCACATGCTTGCCGGTGATTTCAAAGACGACCTGTTCCGCTTCTTCCAGCCTGCCGCGGGCCACGAGCCAGCGGGGGGATTCCTTGAGGTAGCGCAGGCCGACGAAGAAGGCGATGAGGCCGACGCCGCCGAAGTAGAAGATGAAGCGCCACGCTTCCTCGGCGAGGGGGATGATTGCGCGGCACATGACGCCGATGACCGGCACGGCGGAGAAACCCACGGCGGCCACGAGGTTCTGCCACTTGCCGCGTGATTCGGCGGGGGCCATTTCGGCGATGTAGGCCTGTGAGCAGACCATGAGGCAGAAAACGCCGAAGCCGGTCATGGAGCGGGCGATGACGAAGACGTGGAAGTTGTCCGTAAAGCCGTTCAGCACCGAGAAAAACGAGAATGTGGCGATGGAGATGAGAAAGGTCTTCCGGCGCCCGATGAAGTCGGAGATGACGCCTCCGAAGAAGCCGCCCGCGGTCATGCCGATGAAGTACCAGAGCGTGACCACGCCGATGTCGGACATCTGCAGGCCCCATGTGTGCATGAGCGCGGGGGCGATGAAGCCGAAGTTCCAGTTGTCCATCTGCTCGCAGAAGTAGGCCATCATGATGATGAAGAAGACGATTTTGTGGAAGCCGGTTACGGGCATTCCATCAAAATAGTTGTTGGGGATCTTCTTGACTGTAGATTGGCTCATAGTCGCTTCTCCAAAAGTCGATTATGTGCGAGAGTCTTCGATGCCGTTTTCCGTTTTCTTTATCCCGATTACATTGCAGGAAAGAATACGGCATTCGGCAATCATCGCTGTTTTAGCCTCAAAAGATACGAGGTTGAACAACTGCCTGTTACGATGCTGAGAGAAAAGGAAGAATGTCTTATACAGTAAAAACAATGGAACGTTTCTGGCCATTATCCTTTTTTTACATGTTCGGTACAGGCCTTTTCCGGATTGGCTGTGTATGCAGAATACGAGAAACGCGAAACCGGAAATGTTACGAGCGCAGCATTTCACGAAAAAAGTGAAAAAAATTTCAACCTCGATACTCAAGTCGTCTTTTATTATTTAATATACTATTATAATTTATTTTTTATGTCACGATACGAACGTATGGACTGCATAAAGAGATCTATGATGCCTGTCCGGTACAAAAAAAATTGGGTCAGGAGAAACATATCTGCTTCTTGAAGCCCTTTTTTTCACATCTCCTGAACCCGTTGATAAGAAACGAAAAAAACAGGCAGAGGAGGCATGAGGCATGGGAGGGGCATCAACAGGCCCCCGCAAGTGGATGCCCCTCTCGTTCGCTTGTAACAGCGGAAACGGTGAAGGTATGGACATGGAGCGGTGGGGCGGGCGGCTTTTCGGATGAAGAAAGGCGGGCTGGAGGCTGGCCGGGGTTCAGGAAAGGAGTCGTTCCGGCCGGGAACGGAAAACAAGAAACCCCTTACGGAGATGAGTCCGTAAGGGGTTGAATTCGCTGGTGGGCGGTACAGGACTTGAACCTGTGGCATCCGCCTTGTAAGGGCGGCGCTCTACCAACTGAGCTAACCGCCCGTTCGTATGCAGCGCCTCTTATAGGGGAAAACAGGCCCGAAGTAAAGGGGCACGGAGTATTCTCAAAGCTCTCAGCGGATTGACGGACATCTGAGGCACGGTACTATGGCGGCATCCTTAACCTCCACCCTCCTTTGCCATGACCGCCGAACTGTCCTCCCGCATCCATACCGCCGCCGTAACCGCGCTGGCCTTCGTCTGTACGTATGTGCTGGCATTCTATTGGAATCTGGACAGGCCATTTTGGGCGGGGTTCACCGTGTTCGTGATCAGCCTGCCGAGCATCGGCCAGACCCTGCAAAAGGGCGTGCTGCGGATGTTCGGCACGATCGCCGGGGCTGTCGCCGCCCTTGTCCTGCTCGGGCTTTTCGCGCAAGAGCGTATGCTCCTTCTGTCCGTGCTGTCCCTCTATCTGTGCCTGATGCTCTATCTTATGCTGACAAGCGTTTACTATGGCTACGCGTTCTTCATTTCCTGCATCGTCACGCTGATCATCTGCCTCATGGCGGTTCACGAACCCCAGGATGCCTTTCATCTCTCCGTATACCGGGTTGAGGAAACACTGCTCGGTATCGGCGTGTATACCGTTGTAACACTTGTTTTTTCTCCAAGGACATCCATCAAGTCCCTGTATCGCGGCGTGCAGGATCTCATGGCGGGGCACAAGGCCCTTTTCGTCATGAACGAGGGGGCCGGAGCGGAAGGGCAGATGAGCCGCATGTATACGCAGTATGTCGGCATGAGGGAAATCCTCGATAAAGTTGGGCAGCTTGTCCCGGCCGTGCAACTGGAGACGTATCAGGTTTACCGTTACCGGGAACACTGGGAGCGCGCCGTCCGGTGCAGCGCCGAACTGCTGGAGCTCCAGCGGCGCTGGATGGGGACCCTCGTGGCCATGAAAGATTTGGATATGGCATCCCTTTTTCCTCATTTTGAGTCGCGGGTCGCCGAACTGGGGAAACTTTTCGATCGCCTGGATGCCCAGGGGAAGGAAGGCTCTCCCGGTGGTTCCTCGAAGCCCGAAGACGTACAGCCGCTCGCGTTCGATGAAAGCGTATTCGAGAAACTCGGCTCTACACGGAAGGGATTGGCGTTTTCTGCGGTGAAGCTGTTTGAGGAACAGACGGCGCACTGCCGCGAGCTGCTGATGCTGGCCGGTTTTCTGCTGCATGGCGGGCCCATGCCCGAACTGAAGCCGTCGGCATCAAAAAAGGCCCTTTCCGTCATCAAGCCCGAGCAATACGCCTACATGTCCCAGATGTTCGTCATTTTCTGGGTGGCGACGCTGTGCTGGATACTCCTCAACCCTCCGGGGCTGGAATCCATCGCTTTTCTGGAATTGACCATCGTGCTCGGCCTGATCGGCATCATGACCGGCGAAGACAAACCGCTGCGCCAGGTGCTGATCTTTGCGCTCGGCATCGGCTGTACGGGGCTGGCCTATACCTTCATCTATCCTCTGGTTTCCAACCTTGGCGAGTTCATCGTCATGATGGGGGTATCGGGATTTTTCATCACATTCGCGTTTCCGCGCAAGGAACAGAATTTCACCAAACAGGCCTTCATGCTGCCGTGGCTGTCCATAGGCAATTTTACGAACCTCCCGACATACGATTTCGGGCAGCTGCTGGTTGGCTCCTTTACGCTGCTGTTCGGCATTTCCATCGTTTCCCTGGTCCATTACGCGCTGTTCATGCCCAATACGGAAGCCCTGTTTCTCCAGAGGCAAAAGGCCTTTTTCCGCTCGTCGGAAGCGTTGCTGCTCCATTTGCGGGCTTGCCGCGAGCAGCGGCGCGGCTCCCTGTTCCGTCTGAGGATGCTTTTCCGTCTGCACAGGACGCGTTTTTTGGCTGAAGAGATCGGCATCCTGGCAAAAAAACTCCCCGTGACCTTTGTGAAACCCGAACTGGTCCGCGTTTTTTCCACGGAGGTTCAGGACATGGTGTCCTCAATGCAGGGGCTCTATGCCCGGCTCCGCTCCGTGGATAGCGATCTGCTGTGCCCTTCCCAGCCGGGTACGGCGCGTGTGTCGCTTGTGGAAGCACCTTTGAAAGACCGGCTTGAATCCATGGAAGCGGTGGTCCGTTCCATGATTGACGGCTTGCGCGAAAGCGCCCGCGCCGAGAAAGGGCCGGATGCGCCCGCGGGTGGCCAGGTTGTGCAGGACTTGCTCGTTTCCTGTGCGGGCATCATGAAATCGTTGTCCAATACGCTCGATTTGATGCGTTCCCTTCCGGTGGAGGTCGATTCCCGGAACAAGTTTTGAGAGGGAACGTGGGATTGGGGAAGGGAACCCCTCCCCTGTCCATCCCTCCCAAGGCTTCCGAGTGGTGGGGAGGCGGCGCCACAGCCCGTACCTTTTAACGTGCTCGGGGAGAGGATGCGCCGTATGTATGATTTGTCTTTTTGGGATTTCATAAAAATACAATGAATTTATTCTATTGCAAATATTTCTCCGTATGTTGAAGGAAGGTGGGTATGCCGCATGAACTTGCCCTGGTGGGCATCTATTTTTCGCCGCTTCTCCCCATAGTGCTGTTTGGCATTCTGGGCGCGCTGGCGACGGCGTTTGTGTTGAACCGTACCGGGCTTTCCGGCTGGTTCGCCAATCCGCCGTGGGTGTTTATGGCGTTGATCGTCATTTATGTGTGTCTCCTCCTACCGTTCGGGATGGTTCTATGAGCATCAACAGTTTGCTTCGCTGGTTCCTGACGCTGCTGATCATCGTGATTGCCTGCGTTTTCTGCTACATCCGTTACAACGCCTATTTCAGGAATCCGTGGACGCGTGACGGGATGGTGCAGGCGGAAGTCATTCAGGTCGCCGCCCGCGTGTCCGGGGAGGTCAAGACCGTGCATGTCCGCGACAATCAATTTGTGAAAGTGGGCGATCCGCTTTTTGATTTGGACGACAGGCCATCCCGCGTGGCGCTTTCGCAGGCCGAAGCCAACGTGCGCCAGAAGCAGGCTGTTGCGAAGGCCGCCCGTGACAGGGCGGGGCGCGATGCAAGGCTTCAGCAGAACGCGCCGGGTGCGATTTCTCCCGAAGCCTTTCAGCAGGCCGAAGATCAGCTGCTATCTGCCGAGGCCGACGTGGCGGTTGCGCAAGCCCAATTGGATCAGACTCGCTTGAATCTGGACTTCACGCACGTTACGGCTCCAGTGAACGGGTACATCACCAATCTGACGGTGCAGCCGGGGACCATGTCGACGGCCTATCGCCCTTTGGTTGCTCTGATCAATGCGGACAGTTTCCGCGTGGACGCCTTTTTCCGCGAGACGCAGATCCGGGATTTCCGCCCCGGCGACAGGGCGCTGATCACGCTCATGACCTATTCCGATACGCCGCTTGAGGCTACGGTGGAGAGCATCGGCTGGGGGATTGCCCGCGAGAACGGGAGCACCGGCGAGCAGCTTTTGCCTTCGGTCAGCCCCACGTTCGAGTGGATACGGCTGGCGCAGCGCATTCCCGTCAGGCTTCATTTCGACGCGCTTCCAAAGGGAATCGAGCTCCGTGCGGGCACGACGGCCTCCGTACTTGTCCGCGTTCATCCCGAAGACACCGCCGCGTCCATCCCTCCGCTGCCGACGATTGGGCAGTAGAAATATGGGGCATGAAAGAATTGGAGGGGAAAGGGGAAACTTTCTGTAGAAGGGGGGGGAGCACCCCCACGTTTCCCCTTTCCCCTCCAAACTGTCAGAGCGGCTCGCTCCTTCCCTAGCCTCTTCAAAGACTTTTGACTGGTGGGGAGGCTAGGCGGCAGGAGTTCATTTCGTCGAAGTTTGATAAAAGAGCATGGAGTAATTTTGTTGTTTGCTTAACGTCTTTCTCAATAATAAGCCCGAATGATTTCATTCGGGCTTTTCTGTTGCCCACAGGGAAAGCGGGGAAAAAGGGATTCGATAAACACGAAAGTCTTTGAAGGAGGGGGATGGGGGTTTTGGGGAAGGGGGGAGGGACTTTCTCCAGAAAGTTCCTCCCCCTCCCCTCCAATTCCCTTACCCCATCCTTTTGAACATCTTGTCCAGATCGCTGGTGCCCCATTGCAGGACGCAGGGCCGCCCGTGCGGGCAGAACTGGCGGTTCTCGGTCATGAGCCACTGGGCGATGAGGTTGACCGCTTCATCCGGGGCGAGGGCGTCCCCGGCCTTGATTGCGGCCTTGCAGGCCATTGTGGCCCAGAGCGAATGGAGATCCTCCTTGCGCCCGGCGAATACCTCACGGATG
>NZ_JH114232.1:369578-379657 GCF_000224655.1 Bilophila sp. 4_1_30 | reverse complement strand
AATCTCAAAACCACCCCTCACTCTCAATCACTCAGCCTCAAATCGGTGATGCGCTTGGCCTTGGAGAAGGTACGCGGCAGCGCGCCGGGATCGACGATCTCGACGCTGATGCGGGCCATGATGCGCTTGTGCATCTCGTCGCCGATGGCGCGGGCGATCCCCGCGTCGTTGCCGGAACCGACGCCCGACTGACGCTCCACGCGCAGACGCATGTAGTCGAGCCCTTCCGAGCGGGTAAGTTCAATGTGATACTCGCCGCCCACATCGGGATAGAGATTCAGCACGTCGGCAATCTGGCCGGGATAAATGTTCACGCCACGGAAAATGATCATGTCGTCCGAACGCCCGCGGATGTGTCCGTGGCGCGGGATGGCGCGCCCGCAGGGGCAGGGTTCGGGAATGAGTCGGCTGAGGTCGTGCGTACGGTAACGGATGAGCGGCACGGCTTCTTTGGACAGAGAGGTCACGACCATTTCGCCGACTTCGCCTTCGGGAACGGGCTGGAGCGTGTGGGGATCGATGATCTCGATATAGAAAAGGTCCGCCCAGTAATGGATGCCTTCCCCGACCTCGCAGTTCAAGCCCGTTCCGGGGCCGTACATCTCGGTCATGCCCGCGATGTCGTAGCTGGCCTCAAGGCCGAGTTTTTCGGTGAAACTCTGGCGCATTTTGAGGCTGTGCGGCTCGGAACCGAAAATGATCTTCTTGAGTGCGATCTTGTCGCGCAGATTGTGGCGTTCCACTTCCTCGGCAAGGAGAAGGGCCATTGAGGAGGTGCAGCCGATACAGGTGGTCTGCAGGTCCACAAGAAGCTGGAGCTGCATGTCGATGTTGCCGGGGCCCACGGGGATGGTGAGCGCCCCGAAGCGCTCGCTGCCGAGCTGGAAGCCCGCTCCGGCGGTCCACAGGCCATACCCCACGGCAATCTGCATACGGTCTTCCGTGGTCAGCCCGGCAAGCTCGTAGCAGCGGGCCATCTGGAGCGCGAACGTGTCCACGTCCTTCTGGGTGTAGGCGAGGATTTTGCGTTTGCCGGTCGTACCGGACGAGGCGTGCACGCGCACGACTTCGGAGGGCTCCACGCAAAGCAGGGGCAGGGGGTAGCCATCGCGCAGGTCGGTCACGTCCGAAAAGGGCAGACGGCGGACATCATCAAGGGTCTTGATGTCCTCGCCGCAGGCAATGCCCGCGGCGGCGAGCTTGGCGCGGTACTGGGGGCTCTTCATGGCCTGCTGCACCGACCATCGGACGCCCGCGAGCTGGTGTTCGGCAAGGAAATCGGCGGGAAGATGGGGAAGGAAGCGGGGCTTGGCAGGTGACATGGCGTCTCTCCGGCAGGGGGGCGGCAACAGGGTTGCCGGTTGTCTTTTCGACGGTAAACGGCTAGTGTCGGTCGATTCAAACAAACGAAAGTTTGCTATTTAGCAGAAAATATTTTGGAGGGAAAGTACATGCGCGTGCTCATCATCGGGTCCGGCGGACGCGAACACGCTTTGTCGTGGAAGGTCGCCCGAAGCGGAAAAGCCGAGAAAATCTACTGTGCTCCCGGCAACGGCGGGACCGCGCAGGAAGGGGAAAATATCCCCCTGAAGGATAGCGACGTCGCCGGTCTGGTGTCTTTTGCCAAGGGAAACGTCATTGATTTCGTGATTCCCGGACCGGAGCTTCCCCTCACCCTCGGCGTCGTGGACGCCATGACTCAGGCGGGCATCCGCTGCTTCGGCCCGAGCCAGTGGTGCGCGCAGCTTGAGGGCAGCAAAGCTTTCGCCAAGGACATCATGCAGAAAGCGGGTGTTCCTACCGCCGCCTGCGGCGTATTCACCGAACTGGAAGCCGCCAAGGCCTTTGTGGAAGAAAAGGGCGCGCCCATCGTCATCAAGGCGGACGGCCTTGCGGCGGGCAAAGGCGTCGTCGTGGCCCAGACCAAGGAAGAGGCGCTCGAAGCGCTCAACCAGATCATGGGCGGCGTGTTCGGCGCGGCCGGAAGCCGTGTGGTCATCGAAGAATTTCTGGTGGGCGAGGAAGTGTCGCTGCTGGCGTTCTGCGACGGGAAAACGGCCCTCCCGCTGCCTTCCGCGCAGGATCACAAGGCCGTTTTCGACGGCGACACCGGCCCCAATACCGGGGGTATGGGCGCCTACAGCCCGGCCCCGATCGTGCCCGATGCGGAACTGGAAAAGATGGCCGACATCGCCATCCGCCCGATCCTCGCCGAAATGGCCCGGCAGGGGCATCCTTTCACCGGTATCCTTTATGCCGGCCTGATGATGACCAAAGACGGCCCGAAAGTTTTGGAATACAACGTCCGTTTCGGAGACCCGGAATGTGAGCCCCTGCTGATGCGTCTTGAAAGCGATTTGCTGGAGATCATGGACGCCTGCATTGACGGGCGGCTTGATGAGGTCAAGCTGTCCATCCGGCCCGAATCCGCGCTCGGCGTGGTCATCGCCGCCGAAGGCTATCCCGGCAGTTATCCGAAAGGAATGGAAATCAAGGGTATCGACGCCGTGGACGCCCTGCCGGACACCAAGGTGTTTCAGGCGGGCACGAAGCGCGAAGGTTCCCGCACCCTGTCTAGCGGTGGCCGCGTGCTGTGCGTGACCGCGCTTGGGAAGGGGCTTGCCGAAGCTCAGAAGCGCGCTTATGAAGCTGTCGCCAAGATCGACATGGAAAAGAGCCAGCATCGTTCAGACATCGGTGCGAAGGGCCTGAGGAGACTGTAGTATGGAAAAAGCCAAGGTAGCTGTCTTTATCGGCTCCGCATCCGACGAAGCCACCGTCGCCCCCTGCGCCGACATCCTGAAAAAGCTCGGCATTCCGTTCCGCTTCACGGTGACTTCCGCCCACCGTACCCCCGAACGTACCGCCGAACTCGTGGATTCGCTGGAAGCCGCGGGCTGTGAGGTGTTCATCTGCGCCGCCGGCATGGCCGCCCATCTCGCCGGCGCGGTTGCCGCCCGCACCATGAAACCCGTTATCGGCATCCCTGTCGCCGCGTCTCCGCTCGGCGGCATGGATGCGCTGCTCGCCACCGTGCAGATGCCTCCCGGATTCCCCGTCGCCACCGTCGCCCTTGACAAGGCCGGGGCCCGGAACGCCGCTTGGCTGGCCGCCCAGATCCTCGCGCTTCACGATCCTGAGCTTGCCCATCAGATCCGTATTTCCCGCGAGCGGTTCAAGTCCGACGTTGCCGTCGCCGGGGCTGAGATCGAAGCCAAATACTGTTAAGTTCTGTAAAAAATCCTATGGGGAAGGGGGCTCATTGTAAGGAGCCCCCCTCCCCGTACTCCTCTCCTCAAACGCTCGTGCCGCAAGCCCGGGAAAAGGCATCCGCCGTTCCCAAAGGGATTGAAGGGCACTTTTCCTAATGGACCCCCTTCTTTATGAATGAACAACTTTCTCTCATCCAGAGGTTTCGCAAGACCGTGATAGGGGAATACGCCGAGGCGCTCATCTGGGCGGTAGCTCTGGCTCTGGTCCTGACCACGTTCGTCGTGCAGGCGTTCAAGATTCCGTCCGGCTCCATGCTGGAAACGCTCCAGATCGGCGATCACCTGCTGGTCAACAAATTCCTCTACGGCCTTCGGAATCCTTTTAATGACGACTACCTGATCCGCGGCGTCGAGCCCAAGGTCGGGGACATCATCGTGTTCCGTTACCCCAAGGATCGGAGCCTCGACTACATCAAGCGCATTGTGGGCGTTCCCGGCGACACGCTGGAGATGCGGAACAAGGTATTGTACCGCAACGGCGTTGAAGTGCAGGAGCCGTACACGCAGCATTCGCAGCCGCTCATCATGATTCCGGGCCGCGACAACTGGGGGCCGATCACCGTGCCCGCCGACAAGTTTTTCGCGCTCGGCGACAACCGCGACGATTCCGCCGATTCCCGTTTCTGGGGCTTCCTTGACCGCAACGATATCCGCGGCAAGGCGTGGCGCATCTACTGGTCTGCCGACGGCCTCAGCAACATCCGTTTGAACAGGATTGGGAAAGCCGTCGAGTAAGGGAAAGATTGGGGAAGGGAGGGAAAACTTTTCTGAAGAAAAGCTTTTCCCTCCCTTCCCCAAACCCCATCCCTCCCTTTCCAAAGACTTTCGACTTTATCGAATCCCTTTTCCCCGCTTTCCCTGTGGGCAAAAAGAAGAGCCTGAACAATGTGTTCAGGCTCTTTGTTGTTGAAAGGGATATATTTTGAACAGGTGAAAAAGGGTGCCTTGATTTTTTCTACCCCGGATTGGAACGAACTCCTGCCGCGCGGCCTCCCCACCAGTCGAAAGTCTTTGAAGAGGAAGGGGGGAGGTTTTGGGAGGGGGGGGAAGGGGAAACTTTCTCCAGAAAGTTTCCCCTTCCCCCTCCAATCTTCTCTTCTATACATCCTTCAACACGAGCTTCCACACATGCGGGACGTCGTCCTTGTTCGTGAGGGCGTGCTGCGACGCCCACGGCTTGCACGCGGCGCGGACGGAGGCCCACCAGCCGGGCACGTCGCCCCAGACTTCGGCGGCCTTGGCTGCGGCGGATTCCGGCGTGTCGTGCAGGATGCCCGCTTCCCGGAGCTTGCCGAGCAGCGGCAGGGCTTCGGGGGTGAAGCTGGCGGTCTCGGGGTTCCAGTAGAGCAGGAACGGGATGTTCGCGGCAAGCGCCTGCGCCAGCGTCGTCCCTGCGTGATCGAGCACAAGCAGGCGGCAGCCGAGCAGACGCGGCTCGAGGGGGCCAGTGCAGCGCGTTACCTCGGGGAACCGCCGGAGCAGCCACGGGGCGTCCTCAAGCGAGGAAGGGACGTCGAAATAGGGCCGGTACTGGGACTGCTTGCGGAGTGCTTCGGGCAGGGCGGCCATGAAGCGGGCCTTGTCCTCCCGGTAGGCGAATTGCTGCCGCCCCCGGAGCATGGACTTGAGCGTATAGGGCAATAAGGCCATCTCAGTGCCGACGAGCAGCAGCGTGGGCGACTTCTCACGGTGCGCGTCGCGCAGGGCCGCAAGCTGGGGATGCGGCAGGGGCAGGAAGTTGCCGGGCATAAGGCCGTGGCGCTTCCATCCCCATGTGATGAAGCGGTGCTGGCAATACTCGACGAGCGGATAGGCCACGGAAGTCCTGATATAGCCGTACTCGCCGCCGTGCTGGATGAAGATCATCCGGCAGCCGCGCCCCCGGTGCAGGGCCATCTTGATGCGGTAGGCGTCGTCCTCGCAGGCCGCCACGCTGACCACGCGCGAGCGGATGCGGGCCTGTTCGTGGCCGAGCGTCTGCGGGATGGACGCTTTCCGCAGGGATTCGGGGAGCAGGGCGACGGCGAGAGCAAAGGCCTCGTCCTCCGTGAACCCGAGAGGCAGGGGCGGCGCGGACGGATCGCCGAGCAGCCGGAGCGGGATGGTGTCGTCCCGGCGGTCCCGGTTGAGCGTGAGCACGACGGACAGATCGAACGACTGCCTGAGGCTGAACCCCTTGACGCGGGGAAAGGGCAGGCTGAACAGGATGTTCCGCGCGACATGCTTCAAGAGGTTTTCCCGTCTGGTCGGGGCGGCCTCGCGCCGGACGGGCGGCAGTTCCTCGGCTGTCCATGCGGCGGGCCAGTCCCGTTTCAGCAGGCGGGAAAACAGCCAGTGGTTCCACTGAGGATTGAGGATGCCGCCCATGATGAAGTCCTGCGTGTCCGCGAAGGCGAATTCCGAAGCGTCCAGCACGGGCACGGAAAGAGGGCGGCCGCCGAACGTTTCCAGAATCCCGGCGGCACGGTACAGGCGGTCGATCAGCGTTTCCACGGCGCGGACAAGCCACGGGGCCAGTACGAAGTCCCAATAGCGGTCGTCGTGCTGCGTGCCGTAAAGCTCATTCAGGTAATCCCGGAGCCGGGGGGCAAGCTGCGTGACGAGCTGGCGCGCCTGCCTGGCGGCCGTTTCCAGCCGTTCGGGATCGGCCAGCGGTTCCGGCGGCATGTCGAAACCGGTTTCTTCGGCTGACGCCGGGGCCGTACACCACGGCCCGGCCAGGATGTGGGTGGCCGGGGTCGCGTTTTCCGGGGCCGTACCAAGAATCAGCGTCGTGATGGATTGAGTGGTCACAGGAGATGCCTCTTTCCGCGCCGCAGGCAATCAGAGGTTTGTGGGCGCTTCTGGTTTTTCCTTGTTGTACTGCCGCATCTGATCCCGGAACAGGTTCATGGCGTCGTCGAACAACTGCGGAAGCTGGTTGTTGAGGGTGTCCTCAAGTTTCGACCCCAGTTCCTTGCCGTCCTTCTTCGCCTTGTCCATCGTTTCCGAGATGCTGTCCTGAAGGCGCGGGGCTTTCGCGGCCGCGTAGAAGGCCGGGGCCACGTTCCCGGCTGCCTTTTCGATCTCTTTGCATTCGCCGACGGTGATCTTGCCGTCTTTCATGGCTTCGTCAATGAGCGGCATCAGCTTCGTACGGAACATCACGGGATCGATGTCCCGCAGGCCGAGCAGGGAGGCGTATTGCAGAGGCGTGATCTCGTCGGTGTCCTTCGGGCCGTCCGAACCGAACAGCGATGCGCCCGCATAAGCCGGGTTCAGCAGCATCAGGCATACGGCGGCAATGAGCATTTTTTTCATGGCGTTTCCCTTTTGGATGTGTGTTGTGGAATCCCGGGGGAGGGGAGACATGTTTTTCCCGAAAGAAGGCTCCCTTGGCTTTGCTTCTCCCCTCCCTCGGGCCCCACACCTGTCTTCCTGCAAGATGTGCGCGTTTCTCCGTTTCCCTTCTTGGGAAACACCGGATCGCGCCGGACTTGAGGAAGATTGAAACACAACGAACCGAATGCTCAATGATTGTCTTGCCGTTCACTGTGGCGGGCGCTCTCCATTCCCTTCTTCCGTGCGGAATTCTGGGGAAAGAGGCGGCCCGCAACGGATAGGGCGGAGGAAAGGGGACCTTCTCCAGCCCCTTCCCGCACATGCGTTTCTTATTCCAGATGCGCCCACTGGAGGACGGTATCTTCCTCGATGTCGGCGCGGGCGGCCATGCCGAGCACTTCATAGTAGTGACGGGGGCTGATGCCGCCAGCGGGACGCTTCCACGTGAGGTCGTCCTTGTCGATGATCTTCCCGGCGGGGATGTTGCGGTTGGCGACGAGGGAGCGGCGGGCGTTCTGGCGGGCGGGCTCCTCGGAGGCCAGCGCTTCGATGCGCATTTCCCCGATCATGGACAGCGTCCGCTCGAAATTCTGGCGGAAAAGCTGGAGATCCTTGTAGTCCATAGCGTGGTAATGGTCGTTGCCGGGCAGCGTCTTGTCGTGGCTGAAATGTTTTTCAAGGATTTGTGCGCCGAGCAGGGTGGCGACTTCCAGCACCTTCATGTCGTTGGGCAGGGTGTGGTCGGAGTAGCCGATGACGTGCTGCGGGAAATGGCGGACGAGGGCCGGGATCATGCCGAGCGCGGCGTTTTCGTCCATAGTGGGATAATTCAGCACGCAATGGAGCAGGGCCAGCGGATTGCCCTTGGCTTCAATCCAGCTCACGGCCTCGGCGATTTCAGCAAGGCTGGCCGCCCCGGTGGACATGATGATGGGTTTCTTGAAGTCGCACATGAACTCGATGAAGGGGCGGTTCGTGAGGTCCGAAGAGGATATTTTGAATACGTCCATCATGTCGTTGAGGAATTTGGCGGACTCCACGTCGAACGGGGTGGACATGAAGGCAATACCGGCCTGATCGCAGTGCTTTTTCAGGTTTTCGAATTCGCCTTTCCAGAACGAGTCGTGCTTTTTGAACAGCTCGTACTGGCTCGGGGTCGGCTCTTTGCTGGTGTCCCAGTAGGCCGGGGAATGCTTGGAGGCGAGGGTCCCCGCCTTGTAGGTCTGGAACTTGATGGCGTCCGCGCCGCCGAGGGCGGCTTCGTCGATGAGGCGGCGGGCGATGTCCATGCTGCCTTCATGGTTCACACCGGCTTCGGCGATGACGTAGGGACGCTGGAAGCGGGTGACCGGGACGGGGTGCTTGCTGATGAGGTCGATGAGGTTCATAAAACGCTCCGTGAGAAGGTGCGGTGGTTACGGGAAAACAGAGGGTACCCTTGCCTTGTACCCTTGCCGCGAACGCCGGTCAAATGGCGTAAACCGGCATCAAAGCCCTGTGGTTAGGCGAACCGGGCTTGCCTCGCTTTCCGCCATGCTGTAGCCTTGAAACGCCTATGAGGAACGGATACGCCTTGTCGTCTGTCTTTTTTAGGTTGCGACCCCTGCTTTTTTGCGGGTTTTTTGTTCCCTGTGCGGCGTATCGCATACGGATGGAACCATATTTTTGGGGGAATCATGAACGGTTGTCTGAAACGGCCTGCACGGGCAGGCGCTTTGATGGTTTTGGCGTGCCTTCTGCTGCTCGCCGGGTGCGGCCGTACCGTATTTGTCTCCGGCGGCGGGTATGCGCCTTCGTCCCAGCCCGGCCATGCCGTCAGCGGCCAGCCTCTTTCCGAACAGGCCGATGCGGCGTGGAAGGCGGGCAATTATGCCGAAGCCGAGCGCCTGTACAATGTGGTGGCCCGCGATGCGGCCCTTCCCACGGATCAGCGCGCGCTGGCGTGGGAGCGTGTGGCTCGGGCGGCCCTTTCCAGCGGCAACATGCAGGGCGCCCAGAATGCCCTGAAATTCTGGAAGGATCTGGTCCCCGGAGCGGAAAACAGCTCCGCGTGGCTCGATGTGCAGAGCAAGCTTTCCGGTGCGGGCGGCGCAGGGCAGCCGTCGTTCAGTTCCGGGTGTGTGGCCTTGGCCTTGCCTCTGAGCGGAGCGTACGGGCCGTTCGGCAACAAGATCGCTGCGGGTGCCACGGCCGCGCAGGGTGAATTGTCCAAGTCCGGCATGATGATGGATGTCCGCATGATCGATACGGAGTCTTCCGACTGGCTGGATAAGCTGTCTCAGCTGCCCCCGCAGTGCGTGATGGTGGGCGGCCCCTTGCGCGCGGATCGCTATACCGCGATGAAGTCCCGCAGCATCCAGCAATCGCGCGCCGTCTTCGCCTTTCTCCCGAGCCTTGAAGGAAGCGACGAAGGGACGGTCGCGTGGCGTTTCTTCGCCAGCCCGCAGGATCAAATCGACGCGGTCCTCACTTTTACGCGCAATCTCGGCATTTCCAGCTACGGCGTCCTTGCGCCGACGGATACTTACGGGCAGCGCATGACGGATCTGTTCCTTAAGGCCGTGCGCACCAACGGTTCCACGGCCAAGATAGCGACCTACCCTTCCGGCGACACCTCCAGCTGGGGCGAGGTGATGCGCGGTTTCGTGGGCGGAACCATGCGCGGCAAAACCCCCGTCCCGACGTCGACCTTCCAGGCGGCTTTTATTCCGGACAGCTGGAAGAATCTGGAGCTGCTCGTGCCGTTCCTGTTCTATCAGGGCGAGGATCGCCTCGTGCTGATGGGTACGTCCCTTTGGGAGCAGGGGCTTTCCAACCGTTCGAGCGTCAATGTGGCGAATCTTGATCTGGCGATTTTCCCCGGCGCGTGGAATCCGGCGTCCCCGTCCCCGGCGGCGGGCGCCCTCGTGCGTGCGATGGCCGAGTCCGGCAAGGGCATCCCGGATTTCTGGGAAGGCATCGGGTATGACTTTGTCCGCATGGCCTCGGTCATGAATCTTCAAACCCCGTGGACGCCCGCGCAGGTGAACCAGCGTTTGGCTTCCGCCCAGAACATGGAGTGGAGCATGGCTCCCATGAGCTGGTCCAACGGCAAGGCGGCTCAGGCACTCTTTGTGTTCCGTCCGGTGCAGTCCGGTTTTGAGCTTGCCGAGCCCGGGGCGTTCAAGGCCCGTTACAACGAGATCATCGCCCGCCACGCCCGCCGCGTAGGGAGATAAAAGGCAGTGCCTCCGGCGGCTGGGGGGCAGACCCCCTCAGGGCGAATGAAAAGGGTTCCGCATCCGGCTTGCGCCGGACACGGAACCCTTTTCATTCGCTCCAAGGCCGTCAGGGGCCGTCTTTTTTAAGGGCACGGCGGCTCGGAAATTGTTTGATATGGAGAGGGAAAGGAGTTTTTTTAGTCTGTTGCCGGAACGGACTCCTGTCGGGGAGCCTCCCCATCAGTCGAAAATCTTGGGAGAGGGAGGGATGGGGGGTGTGGGGGAA
>NZ_JH114232.1:367439-369175 GCF_000224655.1 Bilophila sp. 4_1_30 | reverse complement strand
GGGGAACCTTTCTAAAGAAAGGTTCCCCCTCCCTTCCCCCACCTTTTCTATTCCTCTTCAATTGCCAGCTTCGTGTCGAGGCGGTAGCCGGAGATCATGGCGCAGGCGATATAGGTTCCCTGCCCGTCGTAGATTTTGACTTCATAGGTGGCGAGATGCCTGCCGCCGTTGGCGAGCCGGGCTTCAGCGACGATAGGGCCGGTCTTGGCGCTTTTGCCGTCTTCCTGCCCGAAATTGGAAGCGAGGCCGAAGGCCATGTCCGCGAGAGTGAACAGCGCGCCGCCGTGCAGCATGTCGAGAGAATTTTTGACGTGATCTTCGAACGCGAGGCTGACCTTGCCGTAATCGTAGTCGGCATCTTCAACGGTGATACCGTTGTGTGCGGCGAAACGGTCGTGGGCTTCGAGGAACCGCCTGATGGCCTGAACGGATGGGGACATGAGATTTCTCCTGATGCGGATGGCGTCGAAAAGGGGCCGAAAAGGGGCCGAAAAGGGATTGCGGGGTGGGGTATTTTTGCCCGGAAGGACGGGGGTATTCACCTTTGCCGCGTGTTTTGCTAGTGTGACCGGACTCCGATGATCCGGTCAGGATACGGAGCTTCCTATATCTGGAAACATGAGGCAAGTCCATGAAAGTTATTATTCTGTGTGGCGGTAAGGGAACCCGGCTCCGCGAAGAAACCGAGTTCAAACCCAAGCCGATGGTCGAAATCGGCGGGCGTCCGGTGTTGTGGCATATCATGTCCATGTACGCCCGGTACGGTCACAAGGATTTTGTGCTGCCCCTCGGCTACAAGGGGGAGGTCATCAAGCAGTATTTCCACGATTACCGTATGCGTAATGCGGACTTCACCGTGGATCTCGCCACAGGCTCGACGACCTACCACCCGACCGCGCAGGTGACCGACTGGCGCGTCACCATGTCCGACACCGGGCCGGAAACCCTGAAAGGGGCGCGCATCAAGCGCATCGCACAGCACATCGACACGGATCGCTTCATGGTCACCTACGGGGACGGCGTTTCCGACATCAATATTAGCGAACTGGTCGATTTCCATATCAAATCCGGCAAGATGGCGACCTTCACCGGCGTCCGGATGCCTTCCCGCTTCGGTTCCGTCAAGACCGACGAGAACGGCAACATCCTGTCTTGGCAGGAAAAACCCGTTCTGGATGAATACATCAACTGCGGGTTTTTCGTGTTCAAGCGCGAATTTCTTGACTATCTCTCCGAAGACGAGTCCTGTGATCTCGAGAAGGAGCCGCTCGAACGCCTTGCCGCCGAAGGCCAGCTTTCCATGTACCGCCACACCGGTTTCTGGCAGTGCATGGATACCTTGCGTGACGCGCAGGCGCTCAACTCTCTCTGGGACAAGGGCAACGCCCCGTGGTGCAAATAACATTTTGATATGCGGGGGAAGGGGGAGGGAACCCTTCTGGAGAAGGGCTTCCCTCCCCCTTCCCCCTCACCCCCATCCCTCTCCCTCCCAAGACTTTTGTAAGCGGGGCGGGCCGAGGGAAGGGCATTCCGATACGCCTTTCTTTGAAAAACAGTTTCCCGGCGGCTCCGTTGCGGCATCCTGAAAAGGATGTCCGACGCCCACAGAACTGCCGTATCCCGTGCAGGCGCAAGCCTGTGCAGGATACGGAGGCGCTGAGGGGGCCCGGGGGAATTATTCCCCCCCGGGACAGGAGTCCAGAGGGCGGTAGCCCTCTGGCCGCCGGAGGCATTCT
>NZ_JH114232.1:363948-367207 GCF_000224655.1 Bilophila sp. 4_1_30 | reverse complement strand
GCGCGCGNGCATTCTCCCCCAAGGACAATCTATGTTTGGTCATATCTATGAAGGCCGCCGGGTGTTCGTCACCGGGCACACCGGATTCAAGGGTTCGTGGCTGACGGCGTGGCTGCTCCAGATGGGCGCGGAAGTCGCCGGTTTTTCGGACGCCGTGCCGACCGCCCCGTCGCATTTCGACGTGATCGGCCTTGGCGGGCGTATCCGCGACTACCGGGGCGACGTGCGTGACCGCAAGGCGCTCATCGAAGCCATGCGGGAGTTCAAACCTGAAATCGTGTTCCACTTGGCTGCGCAGGCACTTGTGCGCGCTTCTTACGACAACCCCGCCGACACCATCGAAGTCAACGCGATGGGCACGCTCAACGTGCTGGAAGCCGTGCGCGTGACGCCTTCGGTTGAGGCCGTGGTCAGCATCACCAGTGACAAGGCGTACCGCAACGACGAATGGGTGTGGGGCTATCGTGAAACCGACCATCTGGGCGGCTACGATCCCTACAGCGCTTCCAAGGGCTGCGCCGAGATCATCGCGCATTCCTATTTCAAATCGTTTTTCGGCGATCCGGTGAATACGCCATATTGCGCCACGACCCGCGCCGGAAACGTCATCGGCGGCGGCGACTGGGCGGCGGACCGCATCGTGCCCGACTGCGCCCGCGCGTGGAGCGAGGGCAGGGAAGTGGAAATCCGCAGCCCGCACGCCACCCGCCCGTGGCAGCATGTGCTGGAGCCGCTTTCCGGCTATCTGTGGCTCGGCGCGAAGCTGTTCGCCGCGCACCGCGACGCCGTGAAGTCGGGCAAGGGCGACGGCTGCCATGAAGGTTTCAGGCTCGACGGCGAAGCGTTCAACTTCGGGCCTTCTTCCGACGCCAGCCACACCGTAGCCGACGTGGTCCAGTCGCTGGAAAGCCAGTGGTCCGGGTTCGGCAGCAAGATGGATCTGGCGGGGCAGGCCGGGATGAAGGAATGCACCCTGCTCAAGCTGTGCTGCGACAAGGCGCTGGCCTGCCTCAATTGGCGCGCCACGCTGGATTTCGACACGACCATGCAGTTCACCGCCAAGTGGTACGAAGTGTTTTACAGGGAACAGGGCGCGGACATTTACGCGTTCACGCAATCGCAGATTCAGGATTACTGCCGCAAGGCCGCCGCGTTGGGGCTGCCGTGGAGTTCCGATGGAATCCGTTATTAACGACGTCGAATTGCAGGATCTGGCCGTCATCCCCACAGACGGCGGCCCGGTCATGCACATGATGCGCCCGGCCTCCCCGCTGTTCGGAGAGATCGGGGAAGTGTACTTTTCCGAAGTGGAGCCGGGATGCGTGAAGGCATGGAAATGCCATACGCGCCAGACGCAGCGTTTTGCCGTGCCTGTGGGGCAACTGAAGATTGTCCTGTATGACGACCGCCCCGAGTCCCCGACGCGCGGGCGGATCATGGAAGTGCTGCTCGGCAGGCCGGACAACTACGCGCTGCTGCAAATCCCGCCGCGTGTCTGGTACGGCTTTACGGCGGCGGGGAGCGTTCCTGCGGTTATCTGCAACTGCCCGGACATCCCGCACGATCCGGCGGAAGGGCTCCGTAAGGACGTCGATTCGCGGGATATCCCCTATCATTGGTAACACGTCAGGGCAGGGTTTTCCTGCCCCTTTTTCTGGCGTCCGCCACACGGCGCCGACCTATGCGCCCGCCGCACGGCGGGGCAGGGGGGGAACCCCCGGAGACTGACATGAGCATGAGACTTTCCCGTTCCATCGTTGGCGAGGCCGAAGCCGAGGCCGTGCGCCGAGTCATCTGTGAAGACGGCTACCTGGGTATCGGCAAGGAAGTGCAGCAATTTGAGGCTGATGTGGCGGCTTGTCTGGGCGTGCCCGCGAGCTGGGTCATTTCCGCCAATACCGGGACAGCCGCCCTGCACCTGGCTGTCGAGGCCGTGCTCGGGCACGGGAGCGGCGCGGAAGTGCTGGTGCCTTCGCTGACGTTCGTGGCGTCCTTTCAGGCTATCAGCGGGGCCGGGGCCGTCCCTGTGGCCTGTGATGCGCGCCTTGATACGGCGACCATCGATCTCGCCGATGCGGAAAGGCGCCTTACCCCCCGCACCAAGGCCATCATGCCGGTGCACTACGCGAGCAACCCGGTCGATCTGGACGGCGTGTATGCGTTTGCGGAAAAGCACGGCCTGCGGGTCATCGAAGATGCCGCCCATGCGTTCGGATGCCTGTACAAGGGCCGCAAGATCGGCAGCTTCGGGGATGTGGCCTGTTTCAGCTTTGACGGCATCAAGAACATCACCTGCGGCGAAGGCGGCTGCATCGTGACCTCGGATGAGGCCGTGGCCGAAGCCGCGCGCGACGGGCGTCTGCTTTCCGTGGAAAAGGACACCGAAAAGCGTTTCTCCGGACAGCGCAGCTGGGAGTTCGACGTGGAGCGGCAGGGCTGGCGTTACCACATGAGCAACATCATGGCGGCCATCGGGCGGGTGCAGCTGACCCGGCTGGACGGCGAATTCGCCCCCAAGCGCCGCGAGCTTGCCGATCTGTACCGCGAACGGCTCTCCGGCGTGCCCGGCGTGGCGTTGCTCACGGCGGAGCCCGAAGCGTGGATCGTGCCGCACATTTTCCCGGTACGCATCCTGAACGGACGCCAGCATGATGTCATCGGCGCGCTGGACGCCAAGGGTATTCCCACGGGCCAGCATTACAAGCCGAACCATTTGTTGTCGCTGTACGGCGGGGGCAAGCCGTCTCTGCCCGTGACCGAGCAATTGCACGGCGAGCTGTTGACGTTGCCCCTGCATCCCGGCCTGAGCCGGGAGGATGTCGAGGCTGTTTGCGCTGGGATCATCGAAGCGGTGAAGTAGCGGGGATGCCGCCGTGGGATGCCTCCGGCGGCAAGGGGTCCCGCCCCTTGACCCCGCCGGGGGGAATGATTCCCCCCGGACCCCCTCAGTGCGGCCCCTGCTCCTGAACGCCCGGTGCTGCGCTTGTGTGTTCAGGAGCAGGGGCCGATATTGCGCGTCAATAGGCTCTCTGCTGTAAAAACGGGATACGGACGGGAAAACGGGTCGGAAAAATTTTTTAAAGGGCTGAAAAGGCGATTGTGCGCGTCGTTTTTTTGACGCCCTTCGAGTTTTTGTGGACGGCGCTGCCGGGAAACTGTTTTCCGGGGTAAGCCGCTGGGCCGCCCCACACTCCGTTCGCCCCACTTACGAAAGTCTTTGGGGAGGAAGGGGGAGGGGGAAGGAGGCCTTCTGGAGAAA
>NZ_JH114232.1:354963-363540 GCF_000224655.1 Bilophila sp. 4_1_30 | reverse complement strand
GGGGAGGGGAAGGAGGCCCTTTCTGGAGAAAGGGCCTCCTTCCCCTCCCCACACGTTTTCCTTTCCCCTTCCAACAAGAGGTTTCTATGCCGAAAGTTACGGTGATCATGAATTGCTACAACAGCGCGGAACACCTTCGCGAGGCGATGGATTCGGTTTTCCGGCAGTCGTGGCCCGATTGGGAAATCGTGTTCTGGGACAACTGTTCCACGGACGACAGCGCCGCCATCGCGCAGAGCTACGGCGAGAAGGTGCGGTATTTCCTCGCTGAGAAGACGGTTCCGCTTGGGGCCGCGCGGAACCTTGCCATTGCCAAGGCTGAGGGGGCCTTGCTGGCGTTTCTGGACTGTGATGACGAATGGCTTTCCACCAAGCTGGAAAAGCAGGTGATGCTGTTCAATGCCAATCCGAGGCTCGGCCTGGTGAGCACGGATACCGAGATGTTCAGCGAGAAGGGCACGCTTTCGCGGATGTTCGAGTCGACGCATCCGGCGCGGGGCATGGTGTTCCGCGAACTCATGACCCGGCAGTGGATTTCCATGTCCTCGGCCATGATCCGCAAATCGGCGCTGGACAGCCTGGGCGAGTGGTTCGACGAATCCCTGAACGTATGCGAAGAGGCGGATGTGTTTTATCGCATCGCCAAAACGTGGGAACTGGATCATGTGGACGAGCCGCTGACCCGTTGGCGCGTCCACGGCGTAAATACGACGTTCCGCAAGTTCGGCCAGTTCGCGGATGAGACGCTCCGTATCCTCGACAAGCACCGGAAGCTGTACCCCGGCTATGACCGGGATTATCCCGATCTGGTCGAGATCCTGACCCGCCGGGCCGCGTTCCAGAAGGCCGTGACCCTGTGGCGCGAGGGCAATGGGGCGGAGGCCCGCAGGCTGGTGGCCCCCTATGTGTCCTCGCCCAAGCTCCGTCTGTTCTGGCTGGTATCGTGGCTGCCCGGAAGCCTCTTTGATCCGCTTTCGCAGCTGTATTTCAAGCTCCCCGGTTTTCTTCGCAAATAAGAAACGCATGAAGACAGGTTGTTGCGTTTTCTCCCGCTTTGATTGTATGTCTTTCTCTTCAAGAAAAACGCCGGAATGAATTCTTGTTGAGCGGCCTCCTCGCCCTGCTTGAGCCGGGAAGGAGATGCGTTTAGGAAGGAGGAAGAAATCCTCTTCAAGAGAATTTTTTCCTTCTCGTCACACCCCACCTCTACCGATATTCCTTATGACACGAATATATGCTTTCACAGTTGATGGCGGGCGGGTGCGGCTTGACCGTTTCCTTGGCGAGGCCCTGCGGGAACAGGATGTTTCACGTGAAAAAGTGAAACGGGCTATCCGGGATGGCGGCTGTCTTGTTGACGGGGCCGTGTGTACGGATGTCTCCGCCAAGGTAGGGGCCGGGCAGTCCGTAGAACTCAGGATGGAAGCGGAGCTGACATCCGTGCAGCCGGAAGAGGGCGAACTGGAGATCCTCTATCAGGATGCGTGGCTTGCCGTGCTCAACAAACCGGCGGGTATGACCGTGCATCCCGCGCCGAGCTGTCCCGAGGGGACGCTCGTCCATCGGCTGGTGGCGCGTTTCCCGTCCCTGCGGGCGCAGGAAGGCTTCCGGCCCGGTATCGTGCACCGTCTGGATAAGGATACCTCCGGGCTTATCTGCGTGGCGCTCACGGAAGAGGCGAGGATGCGGCTTTCCGAGGCGTTCGCGGCACGGGAAATACGGAAGGAATACCTTGCGCTGGTGCAGGGGGGCCCCGCGCTGGCGGGCACGGTGGATGCGCCGCTCGGCAGGCATCCCACGGTGAAGGTCAAGGTTGCGGTGGTGAAAAACGGGAAGGAAGCCCGCAGCGAGTGGCGCGTGCTGTACAAGGGGCAGGGCTACAGCCTGCTTGGGGTACGGATTTTCACGGGCCGCACGCACCAGATCCGTGTGCATATGGCGCATGTCGGGCATCCCCTCTGGGGCGACAAATTGTATGGAAGGGGCGGACAGGCTCTGACGCCGCCCGTCCCCGGCGTGCTGCTCAAACACGATCCGGCTCCGCGTCAGATGCTGCACGCATGGCATTTGTCGTTCATCCATCCTTTTACGGGCGAGAAGATGGCCTTCACCTGCCCGCCGCCGGATGATTTCATCCAGACGGCGCTGACGTTGGAACGCCACATGCGGCGCGTCGTCGTGACCGGCGTGGCGGGATCGGGCAAGTCGCTGTTTATGCGGATGCTGGCGGAGGAGGGCGTCCCGACGTGGAGCGCGGACGCGGCGGTAATCCGGCTGTATGAGCCGGGTCAGGAAGCGTGGCAGGCGCTGCGCCTGCGGTATGGCGATCGCTTTGTCCCCGATGATCATTCGCCCGTTGACCGGAAGGCTCTGGCTGCGGCGCTGCTGCCGTCGGCGGAGTCAGGCGTGGACGTGCACGAGTTGGAAAACCTGCTGCACCCACTGGTCTTGGATGATCTTGAGCGTTTCTGGAGTGAGCAGGAAGAAGCGGGGCAGGGCTACGCCGTCGCCGAGGTGCCTCTGTGGTTCGAGTCCGGCTGGAGCCGCAGGCTGTGCGGAGAACGGCGGCCCTACGTTGTGGGGATTTCCTGTGAGCAGGGCGAACGCTGTCGCCGCCTGCTGGAAGTGCGGGGCTGGTCGGATACGCTCATGGCCCGGATGGACGGCCTTCAGTGGACTCAGGAACGCAAGATGGCGGGATGCGATCAGGTCATCGCCAATTCCGGGACGGAAGCGGAGTTGCGCGACAAGGCAAGGGCTTTTGTCCGGGAGATGGACCATTGGGAGGCGGAAAGCCGCGCCATATTCCTTGGGCAGTGGGAACATCTGGTGAATGAGCCTTGCCCGGAGATGGATAGGTTTGCATAGCCGTTTTTACAGAGGGAAAATTTGAGCGGCTTCATCGGGAGGGCAAATCCCATATGTAGGGAGTGGGCGCATTCCGTTTTTCTCGGGGCCGTGCTGAACGAGGGCAATGTTTTCCTGCGTCGTTATGACGGGGCGTCTCCGAATGTAAAATGTTATGTTTCTTGATGGTAACATTTTGTTTCTTCTTATTCTCTTTTCGTCTTCCCTTGACGTGAGGTGTGACATCTTCTAGAGAACGGTAAGGGAAGCGTGTCTGTTTCCCGTGAAACAATGCCATTCCTTATGAAGGGATTTTCCGGCGCAACCGCCCGGGAACGCTTCTGTATGGCCCTGCGGCGTGCCGTATGCGCGAAAAACGCGGCACAGAGGTCTGCCTGCCGCTTGCAAGGCAGCCATGCGGAATTGTTTGGGAAGAAATGAGGCTCATGCTGCTTCGGCCTTGTTTCACCCTTTATGTCCTCGCGCTTCTCCTATTGCCAAAGAGGGACGTTCATGGCTCGAATCATCGCCATTGCCAATCAAAAAGGCGGTGTGGGCAAAACCACTACCGCTATTAATCTCGCCGCTTCATTGGCGATCATGGAAAAACGCGTCTTGCTCGTGGATTGCGACCCGCAGGCAAACACCACCAGCGGACTCGGCTTCGGTCAGGATGTGTTGCCGGCCAATCTGTACACGTCGTTCTTCCAGCCCGAAAAGGTTAACGAGGCCATTTTATCCACGGTTTCGCCGTATCTGTTCCTCTTGCCCTCCGGTACGGATCTGGCGGCGGCTGAATTGGAGCTTGTGGATAAGATGGGGCGGGAATTCTATCTTTCCGAACTGCTGGAGCCGCTGGAAAAGCGTTTTGATTTCATTATACTGGATTGCCCTCCGTCGCTCGGCCTGCTCACGCTCAACGCCCTGTGCGCCGCCAAGGAGATCCTTGTACCGCTCCAGTGCGAGTTCTTTGCCTTGGAAGGCATCGTCAAGCTGCTGCAAACCTATGAACAGGTCAAGAAGCGGCTCAATCCTCAGTTGGGGCTTCTCGGCGTGGTGCTGACCATGTTCGACGGGCGCAACCGCCTGACGCGGCAAGTGCAGGACGAAGTGAACCGTTGCTTCCCCGATCAGATCTTTAAAACGGTCATCCCCCGCACCGTGCGGCTTTCCGAGGCCCCCAGCTTCGGCAAGTCCATCCTTCATTACGACATCAAGTCCAAAGGCTCCGAGGCCTATCTGAGCCTTGCCAAGGAAATCGTCATGCGCAAGCCCGGCTCGCGTACCGCGAAGGCGGAGTAGTGTTTCACGTGAAAACATCGGCAGGGCGTCCCTGCCTTGAACGACTGTGAGGTTTTCCCATGTCTGCGAATGAACGTGGTTTGGGGCGTGGTCTGGATGCGCTGTTCCGCAACGTAACGCCTGCGGAGCGCCCGTCTTCGGCCAAGGCGGACAGCGCGGAGGTGCCCGCGCCCTCGGTGCCCAAGAGTACAACGACGCTGCCCATCGCCGCGCTGACGCCCTGCAAGGGGCAGCCCCGTAAACATTTCGACGAGGCCGCGCTTGACGAACTGGCGGCCTCCATCCGGAGCCAGGGCGTCATCCAGCCGCTGCTGGTGCGTCCGCGCCGGACGGAAACGGCGACCATCTATGAAATCGTGGCGGGCGAGCGCCGCTGGCGGGCCGCGCAGCGCGCCGGGCTTACCGAAGTGCCGGTTTATCTGCGGGAACTGTCTGATGAGGACGCCCTGACCGCCGCGCTTATCGAAAACCTCCAGCGCGAGGATCTGAACCCGCTTGAAGAGGCCCAAGCCATCCAGTCCCTGCGCGAGCGTTTGCCGTACAGTCAGGAGGAGCTGGCCCAGCGGCTTGGCAAGAGCCGTTCCGCCGTCGCCAACTCCCTGCGCCTGCTTCAGCTTCCCCGCCCTATGCAGGATGCGCTCAAGGACGGCGTGTTCACGCCCGGCCATGCCCGCGCCGTACTGGCGCTTCCCGAGCGCGCTCTGCAGGACATCCTGTTCAATGCGGTCATGATGCGCCGCCTGTCCGTACGTGACGCCGAAGAAGCCGTCATCCACTGGAAACGGCACGGCTTGTTGCCGTCTTCGCTGATGGGGGCCTCCGCTCCCGTGGCCCGCAGTGCCCGCGCGCCCAAGCCCGCATGTATCAAACTGGCCATCCGGCAGCTTCGGGAGAATGTCGCGCCCAAGGCGTCCATTTCCGGGACCGACCGCGCGGGACGGATCACACTTCCCTACGAATCCGAAGAACAGCTTGCGGAGCTCCTGAGCCGTCTGGGGCTCTCGGTGGAGCTTTCCGAAGCCAAGCCGGAATGATCTTCAACCAAAGGATTTCCATGTCTGACGCGTCTCCGGTTCTCTTGACGCCCCATGTCGTGGGCGGGCTGGCGGGCAAGCGCGTGCTGGTCGTCGGCGACATCATGTTGGATGCCTATCTTATAGGCGATGCGGATCGCATTTCTCCGGAAGCGCCCGTCCCGGTCGTCCGGATCGAAAAGGAGCGCTATCTGCTCGGCGGTGCGGGCAATGTGGCCCGCAATATCGTGGCGCTTGGCGGCGTAGCGACGCTCGCGGGCGTGATGGGCAAGGATGCCTCCGCCGATCGTATCCGGGGGCTCGTCCGTGATGAAGGCATTTGCGGCGCGTTCGTGACACTGCCGCAGCGCCCGACCACGGTGAAAACCCGCGTCATGGCCCGGCGCCAGCAGATGCTGCGCTTGGACAGCGAGGACGCCAGCCAGCTTTCCTCCGCCGATCAGGAATCCCTGCTCTCCGTGATTGCGGAACAGCTTCCTGCGCACGACGTGGTCATCCTGTCGGATTACAGCAAGGGAATAGTGTCTCTGTCGTTTATGGACCGCCTGCGAGAACTGCTCGCCGTCTGCCCACATCAGGTTATGGTTTTGATCGATCCCAAGCCGAGTAACGTAAGCCTGTACGGCGGCTCGTTCCTGCTCACGCCGAATACGAAGGAAACGGGCGAGTGCGCGGGGATGCCCGTGCGGGACCGTGAGGAAATCCTCGCCGCCGGGCGCGCCATTCTGGAAAAGGTCGGGTGCCCGCATCTGCTCACAACCCTTGGTTCGGACGGTATGGCGCTGTTCTCCGGGCCTTCCGAGGTTTGGCACGTTCCCACAATGGCGCAGGACGTTTTTGACGTGACCGGCGCGGGCGATACGGTCATCGCCACTCTCGGGCTCGGGCTTGCCGCCGGACTGCCCCTTCTGGCTTCTTGTGTGCTGGCGAACTACGCCGCCGGGCTCGTCGTCGCACAGGTCGGGGCCGCCGTCGCTTCACCCGATGCGTTGCGCGAGGCTATCCGTGAATTGCCCGTAACCATTACGAAATGGTAAAAATATAATAGAATTTTTCACGGAGCCTGATGGAGGCGGGATACGCCTCCAACGTCGGTTTCCCGAAAGGGAAATCGGCGTTTTTTTGTGGCGAAGATGTGGAAAGATGTTTTTCGGGGCAAGGCCGTGTTCGGTATGGAGCGGTGGAAACGGCGAGCAATATCGTGCAAGCGTTTGCTTAGGCCCCGTGCTAGCCTTTTCCTGAAAAGGAGAGCGCTGTGGAAAGTACGACTTCAAAATGCGTAATGGTTCTGGACGAAAACCTGCCTTTGGGGCTTCTCGCCAATACCGCCGCCATCTTGGGCATCACGTTGGGCAAGCATATGCCCGAAGCGGTCGGCGCGGACGTGCTCGATGGTTCCGGCAAGGCCCATCTGGGCATCATTACGTTTCCGGTGCCGATTTTACGGGGCGATGCGGAACAGATCCGAGCCATCAGAGAGACACTGTATGGGGTCGATTATCAGGATGTGATTGTTGTGGATTTTTCCGATGTGGCCCAGTGCTGCAAAAACTACGGCGAATACATCGGCAAGGCTGCGCAGGCGGACGAAAACGAATGGCGGTATTTCGGCATCGGCCTTTGCGGTCCGAAGAAGCTGGTCAGCAAACTGACCGGAAGTATGCCGCTGCTGCGATGAGGGCGCTCGTTTCTTTGCAGATGCAGGGAATGCCTCGAGCGTTTGAGGCACTCCCTGCATTTTTCATACGGCAATCTGGAGTCAGGAAGCTTTTCCAAACTTTTCCAAAAGAACGGGGAACCGCTCTCTTATCTCTTTTTATGCTTTTTTGAGCATCGCTCCATACATCAAATCGCTGCCGAAGGCATCGGGCGTGCTCTGCCACTGCTTTTCGAGCGACGCGCCGGGTGTACGGGCGAGGAACGCGTCGATCTGCCCTTCGTTTTCGGCGGGATTCATGGTGCAGGTGATGTAGGCGAGGTGCCCGCCGGAAGGCAGGTACGACCACACGGCATCGAGGATGCGGCGTTGGAGGTCGACCAGCCCGGCTACCTGCCCGGGGGTGCGGAGCGTGCGCAGGTCAGGGTGCCGGGCAAGCGTGCCGAGGCCGCTGCACGGGACATCAAGCAGGATGGTCCTGGGCGTGCCCCGCAGAGCCGGTTCGGCCGCCGAGGCGCAGAACAGCGGCGGAGCCTTGAGCACAAGGCGCTTGGCGTCGTCCCTCATGCCCCGCAGCCGGGGCTGGTACGTATCGCTGGCGGCGAGGACGGGCACGCCCAGTTCAACGAGCGCGAGCGTCTTGCCGCCGCGTCCGGCGCAGGCGTCCCACACGGGTCCTTCCCAGCGCGGCGCGTCCAGCGCTTCCAGAACGAGCTGGCTTCCCGCGCCCTGTATCGACAGCCTGCCCTGCCGCAGGTAGTCCCGCATATACTCCGGCTGGGTGCCGGGCGCGAAGCGGACTCCCGAAATTCCCACAGGTTCTCCTTCCTTGCACAGGAAGTCGCGCAGAGCTTCCCATTCGTCCCGGGCGGCGTTCACCCGGACGCAAGGGGACGGCACGACGGAGACGGCCCGCGCAAACGTTTCGGCCTTTTCCGGCCCGTAGCCTTTGGTCCACAGTTCGATCATCCAGCGCGGCACGCTGTGGAAGACGGAAAGGCGTTCCATCGGATCGTTGATGCGGGATTCATAGAACGTGAAGGCTTTCAAATCTTCGGATTCGGAGAGGCGGATAAGGGACCGGAGTACGCCGTTGGCGACGCGGGACAGCCCTTGCCCGAACCGGGCTCGCACGGCGTCCACGGCGGCGCTGACGCTGGCATGGGCGGGGATGCGGTCAAGGTACAGCAGCTCGTAGGCGGCTATGCCGATCATGAGCTTCATGGACGCGGGCAGCTTTTCCGGAGCCTTCATAAATTGGCTCAGAAGCCACGAAATCCGGATTTCCGACCTCAGATACCCGTAAACGAGTTCCGTCGTCAGAGCGGCTTCCTGGCGCGAAAAAAGGCCACCTGTCAATTTCGTGTCCAACAGGGATTGTACGGGGGCGCTGATGCCCGTGCGTTCCAGAATCCGGAGGGCCGCTTCACGCGCCGGAAGGGGCGCTTCGTCGTTTTGTTTTTTCTTTTTCATGCGGGGCTCGGTGATAAGGTGTAGAGGTGCGGGGAAGTCTTGGGGGGAAGGAGAAATTTTCTAGAGAAGGGGCACCCCACGTTTATCCTTCCCCCTCCAAACCTCCCCCCTTTTCTCTTCAGAGATTTTTGTAAACGGGGCGGATGGCGGGCGGGGCTGTGCGAGGGGGTAACCCCGGCGGCAGTTTCCCGGCGTTGCGGGCCTCTGAACGGAATCCGTCCGATTGTTTTTTGTCCACAGGCAGCTATGGCAATAGGGATTCAA
>NZ_JH114232.1:347129-354641 GCF_000224655.1 Bilophila sp. 4_1_30 | reverse complement strand
AGTCTTTGGAGAGGGAGGGATGGGGCTTGGGGAAGGGAGGGGGAAGCTTTTCTTCAGAAAAGTTCCCCCTCCCTTCCCCAATTCCATTAATGCCCGGTAATACTATATTTTTTCAGCTTATACTGCATCAAGCTCTTGGATATGCCGAGCAATTCCGCGGCTTTGGCCTGTACGAAGTCGGCGCGGACGAGCGCGCGGCGGATAAGCGCGGCTTCGATGCGCTCAAGGGTATCGGCAAGATCAAGCTGCACCGGAAGCAGATCCACGGCGCTCTTGAACTGCGCTTCCTCGTCGCGGATCTCGGCGGGCAGATCCTCAAGGGTGATCACGTCTCCGGGCACGAGCACAAGGCAGCGTTCGACCACGTTCTGCAATTGCCGGATGTTGCCGGGCCACTCGTAGCCGGAAAGATGGTTCAGCGCTTCGGTGGAAAACGTCTTGGGCGGGATGCCGTTTTCCTTGGCGGCCTTTTCCGCGAAGTGGGCCACCAGCAGCGGGATATCCTCGCGGCGTTCGCGCAGGGGCGGGATCGGGATGTGCACCACGTTGAGGCGGTAGTAGAGGTCTTCGCGGAACGTCCCCGCCTGCACCAGCGGCATGAGGTCCTTGTTCGTTGCCGCGACGATGCGGATGTCGACTTCGATTTCCTCGCTGCCGCCCACGCGCTCGAAACGGCGCTCCTGAAGCACGCGGAGCAGTTTGACCTGCAATTCGGGGGTCAGCTCGCCCACTTCGTCGAGGAACAGCGTGCCCCCGCTGGCCTGCTCAAAACGGCCCCGGCGCATGGCGACCGCGCCGGTGAAGGAACCTTTTTCGTGTCCGAAGAGTTCGCTTTCAAGCACGCCGGGGTTCAGGGCCATGCAGTTCACGGAAACAAAAGGTTCCTGGCTGCGCGGCGAGGAAAAGTGGATGGCGCGCGCGACGAGTTCCTTGCCGGTGCCGGATTCGCCGGTGATGAGCACCGTGGCGCGGCTCGGCCCGGCGCGGTCCACAAGAGCGAGCATGTCACGGATGGCCCGGCTGCGCCCGATGATCTGGTGCTTGCCGTAGCGCTCTTCAAGGCTTTCCCGCAGCAGCTGGTATTGGCGGTGGGCGCGGGCCAGCTCGGCGGCGTTCTGGATGGAAAGCAGCAGCTCGTCGTTGGAAAACGGCTTGGTGATGTAGTTGAACGCCCCGTAACGCATGGCCTCCACAGCGCTTTCGATGGAGCCGAAGGCCGTCATGATGAGCACCGGGATGTGGGGCCAGTTCTTTTTGACCCGTTCCAGCACCTCACGCCCGGAGATGCGGGGCATCTTCATGTCGGTGATGACGATGTCGACTTCGGACTCTTCGAGAAACGCCAGCGCCGTTTCCGGGTCATTCAGTGCGGTCACGGCGTATCCCGCTTCGGTCAGCAGCGTTTCCAGAACGAGCAGGTAGTTTTTCTCGTCGTCAATCAGCAGCAGATGCACCTTGTCGTTCATGAGAATATCCTTGTCTGTCTAGCGTGTCTGCGGAGGGGCGTCGCCTTCCCGCAAATCGTGTTTCTCCGAGGGGAGCGGATCGGTCAGCGTCACGGGCTCGTCATCCGCGCTTGCGGCCGGCCGTTCGTCTTTTTCGGGAGTGTCGCCTATATCCGGCTCGCTGGCAACCGGGAGCAGGATGGTGATCATGGCTCCGCCCTCTTCGGGGTTGGTCAGGAGCAGTTTCCCGTTGTGGGACGTGATGATGGTGTTCACGATGGGCAGACCGAGGCCCGTGCCGTGATCCTTGGTGGTAAAGAAGGGATCAAGAAGCTTGTGCAGCAGGGCGGGCGGGAAACCGGGGCCGCTGTCGTGGAACGAAAGCGCGATCATGCCGTCGTCCCGTCGTTCGCCGCGGATATGGATGGTCCCGTTGGTCCCGATGGCCTGATAGGCGTTGACCAGAATGTTGTAGACGGCCCGGTACAGCAGATCCTTGTCCCCGAGGACGAACAGGGAACCTTCCGTGTCGCGGACGCATTCCACGCCGAGGCGCTTCATTTCGCCGTCGAGGAAGCCGGTGGCCTGATTCAGCAGCGCGTTGAGATCCACGCGATCCTGACGGGGTACGCGGGGGCGGGCATAGTCGAGGAAGTCGTTGACGATCTGACTCAAACGGCAGGACTCGTCGAAAATGGCCGTGAGGATACGCTGGGCGGGGCTGCCTTTCTCCTGTTCCGGCGTGCGCCGGATGAGAAACTCGGAGCTTGACCGGATGATGCCGAGCGGATTGCGGATCTCGTGGGCGATGCTGGCGATGACGCGGCCCATGCTGGCGAGCTTTTCGTTCTGATGGAGTTCGGCCTCAAGCTTGCGGTTGCGGCTCATGCGCTCGGCAAGGGTCCGTTCCGCCTTGATGATGAAGAACTGGAGGATGGCGAACAGGATGGTGGACGAACCAAGGCATGTGGCGAGGATGAGCCACTGGAAGCGCACGACGCTGTCGTAATCGTCGGTGATGTCCTGCGTGATTTCCAACACGCCGGTCACAAGGGATTCCGGTTTGCCGGTGCTCTCGCTGATGCCGAGATCCACGGTCAGGGGGAACATGGTCCGCAGCGAGTAGCTGCCGTCCGGGATCTTGAGCATGAACATGGCGGAAAGCATGTTGACGCTGGAGAGCGTCTCAAAGAAGGGGATGCCCGAACTCATGACGCGTTCCATCGACGCGGGCGTGATGTCGGTCCGGCCCAGTTCCATCTGATTGATGGAGTAGTTGACGACCCTGTCGGCCCCATAGATGCGCAGGGATTCCAAATGCAGGCCGAGGATGGTGGATTGCACCACATCGTCGAGCTGCTGGTACTGCATACTTTGGCGCAGGGCGATGCGCCCGAACGCGAGGAAGGTAGGCAGCGTGAACCGGCGGTAGATCTGCTGGTTCAGGTTGCTGGCCATGAGCATGGCGTATTGCTGCTGGCGGAGCAGCAGCGTGTTGCGTGCGGAATTGCCGATGAAAAAGGCCAGCATCACGCTGGAAGCAAGGATCAGGATAAGCGATATCCACGAGAGGAACCGGGTCAGCCCGAACGGCAGGCCCTTGTCCACGGAGTCTTTTTTGCCGAACAAAACGAGCCTCTGAGTAGTATATGTCGGGGAGGGCACTTTATGAAAAGCGCACCCGTCATGCCTTCCCCCGGCTCCCTTCCCGTGAAATGTTTGGTGGGGAGGGCGGTTACGCAATAGGGATGCTCTTGAAACATAGCCACGACTTTTTTGTTTGAACAGAGCCGTTGGCCTTGTTCGAAGAAAAAAGCCCTGATTGCCGCCGATCGTGATAGCGTGTTTCTACGGATTTCTTTTATGCCTGTACCGGAAAGGGCACAGAGATTCGAAGCACAAACGTCTTTGGAAAGGAGTGGAAGCTGCAAATCAGGGGAAGGGGAGAAGCTTTCTTTCAGAAACGTTTTCCCCTTCCCCAAGTCTCTATAGCCTATGCCTATCCCCTAATCCAGAAATGCCTTCAAAATGGCGGCTTCTTCCGGATAACTGGAGGAACCAAGGCGGGAATAGGCGAGGCGCTTGCCGAGCTCCACGGCGGGCTGATCAAGCGGGTTGATGTTCATAAGCCAGCCGGTAAGCACGGTCGTGGCCATGAGCAGCCCCATGACTTCGCCTGCGGCGCGCATGGAGGATTCCGCCGCTTCCAGGCGGGTGAGCGGCACGCCGTTATGCACGAGGGCCGCAGCAGAGCCGAGGGTTTCGGCATTGAGCAGATCCCCGAAGGTCTTGCCCCGCAGCCATTCCCAGCTGTCCGGCACGTCGTCCGGGAACTGCGGGCCCTTGCTCAGGTTCGGGCAGTGCAGCTGGATGCAGCCCTTGTCGGCGGGGCCGTCGAGGAACATCTGCTGGAGCGAGTGCTGATCGGTAACGCCCACGGCGGGCAGCGGCATGGTCCCCTTGCCGTTTTTGCCGAGGCTTTCCGCCCAGAGCTGGCCGAACCACTGGCCGAAAGAGGCCCATGAGGGAATATACGTAAAGAAAATCAACTGGCTGTAGTCGTGCCGCGACAGCTCGAAGCACCAGTTCGCGAGCGCCCATGCGGGATGGTTGCGGAGGTTTTCCGGCTTGCCGAGTTCGTCGTTGACGAGCGGCGCGTTCACGCTGGCCGCGCCTTCGAGGAAGTCTTCCCACGGCAGGCCCATGAAGGCCGCGGGTACGAGCCCCACCGCGGAAAGGACGGAATAACGCCCGCCCAGATGGTCCGGCACCGGCAGGGACACGATGTTGTGGCGGTCGGCCTCTTCGCGCAGGTAGCCCTTCTTTTCGTCGGTGACGAGCAGCATATGCTCGTGCCACGTGTCGGGGAGCGCTTTTTGCAGCCACGCCTTCATGAAAAAGTACTGGGCCAGCGTTTCGATGGTCCCGCCGGATTTGCTGACGGGGACGACGATGGTTTCTTCGGGATTGAGGGTGGCCATCTGCGCTTCGAGCACGTCGGCGTCCACGTTGTCCAGAATCCACAGCCACGGCCCCTGGTGGTTCGGGAGATCCTGCTGAGGGAAAAAGGCCTTTTGGAGTGCGCGGGTGCCGAGGGCCGAGCCGCCGATGCCCAGCACGACCATATGCTTGAAGCGCCGGAGCTGCGGGGTGAGCGCCTTGAGGCGGGCCGTCAGGCTGCTGCGGAAGGGCAGGTTGAGGAACGGAAGTTTGCCCGAGGCCACTTCACCGATGAGGCGGGCATTGCAGCTGTCGAGCTGCGGCTCAAGGAGCTTGAGTGCCTGCGGGCGCGTCGGGGCCGTCGTCAGCAACCGTCCGGTCCATGCGTGCTTCCAATCCAGAGTATGCATACCGTCTCCTGAAAAGTGCCGTCTACGGGCGGCGTTTTCCGGTTCCGGGAAGCCCCGGAACCGGAGGTCAGCATTATTGTCCGATGAGGACCTTGCGGACGCGGGCGAGGGCGTCCATGAGCACGTCGTCGGCCACGGCGTAGGAGAACCGGATGCAGTCCGGCGCTCCGAAGGCGTCGCCGGGAACCAGCGCCACGCCCGCTTCACTGAGCAGGCGGGTACAGGCGGCGGTGGCGTCGGGCATTTTTTCGTCATACAGGGCGGAAATATCCGCGAACAGGTAGAACGCGCCCTCGGGTTTCGGGCACACCACGTTTGACCACGAGGCGATTTCCTTCCATGCCATATCGCGGCGCTTCTGGAAGGCCTGGCGCATGGACTCCACACAGTCGTAGGGGCCGGTGAGGGCGGCTACGGCGGCCTTCTGGGACACGGAGCAGATGTTGCCGGTGGCCTGTCCGGTGATTTGGCTGAGTTTCTTGACGAGGTCGGGGTGGGTCACGGTATAGCCCACGCGCCAGCCGGTCATGGCGAAGCTCTTGGCAAGGCCGTTGACGACGGCGATGCGGTCCGGGTACTGCTTCCACCAGACGATGATGCTCGACGGCTTGTTGGGCTCGTAGACGAGCTGGTCGTAGATTTCATCGGCGATGATGAACAGGCCGCGATCCAGCGCCCATTTCACGATGGCGTCGCGTTCGGACACGGAATAACAGGCGCCCGTGGGGTTGGAAGGCGAGTTGAAGACGAGTATTTTGGTCTTCGGGGTCAGCGCGGCTTCGAGCTGTTCCACCGTCACCTTGAAGCCCTGCGAGGCCGGGGCCTTGACCGCGACCGGCACGCCGCCGTTCAGGTAGACCATGTCGGGATAGCTCACCCAGTACGGCGAGGGGATGAGCACTTCGTCGCCGTCATTGAGCAGGGCGGCGAACAGGTTGTACAGGGACTGCTTGCCGCCATTGCTGGCGATGGTACAGTCCGGCGCGACGTCGACGCCGTACGCGCGCTTAAAGTAACCGGCGATGGCTTCCCGCAGGGGCGGGATGCCGGGCACGGCGGTGTAGCGGGTAAATCCCTCGTCGATAGCCTGTTTCGCGGCATCGCAGACATGGGCGGGGGTGGGGAAATTCGGTTCGCCGATTGCCAGGCTGGTCACGTCGACGCCCTGCGATTTGAGCTCGAGGGCCTTGGCGTTGATGGTCAGGGTGGCGGAAGGCTTTATGTGGGCCATTCTTTCGGAGAATTGCATGGGACTATACCTCGGTGGCTACATGACTTTGTCGTCATGCAGTAGCAGGTTAGGCCCCGTCTGTAAATTGGTGGATATGCAGGAAGTGGAAAGGGCTTTTTTTCTCTAGCCGGGTACCGGCATTCGCTTTTTTAAGGAAAGAACTCCTCGGGGCACGGTCCCCGGGAGAATGGGGTGGGGTGCATGTCCATATTGTTGCCATTTCCTTCCGGTTGTGTGGTCGGGCGTCTGGTACGCCGCGAGAAGCGTTTTTTCGTGCACGTGTTGATCGACGGCAAGCCGGATGTGGCGCACACCAATAATACAGGGTCCATGATCGGGCTGTTGCGGCCCGGCGCGCCCGTGTTGTTGTCTCCCGCGCAGAACCCCGAGCGGAAGCTCAGGTGGACGCTGGAGCTGGTGTGGTGCGGCGATCCTGCGGCGTATCCGCGCGGCGGCTTTTGGGCCGGGGTGAATACGAGCACGCCCAACCGGATGCTTGAGGCCGCGTTCAGGGCGGGCAGGCTGCCGTGGGCGGAAGGCTATACCTCATTCGCGCGGGAAAAGGTGCGTGGCGAGAGCCGGTTGGACGGTTTGCTCGAAGGGCCGGGGATGCCCCGGCTCTGGGTCGAATGCAAGAATGTCACCATGTCGGAGGATAACGTCGCGCTGTTCCCGGATGCCGTTTCCGAGCGGGGGCTCAAGCATTTGGGGACGCTGAAAGGCATCGTTGCCGCCGGGGAGCGGGCAGCCATGTTTTACTGCATACAGCGGCCCGATGTCTGTTGCTTCGGGCCTGCGGACATGATCGATCCGGCGTATGCCGTGGGGCTGCGGGATGCCGTGGCGCACGGCGTGGAGGTGTATCCGCACCTTGCCGTTTTGACGGTGGAGGGGATTGGATTGGAAGCAGACTGTTTATCAATGGTTTAGGATTATTATGTAATGCGTAGGGGATGGTTCCCGGCTGCGCCGGCGGGCGCTTTCCCTGCCGCGCAGGGTGGCCGCCTCCCGCGGGGGCAAAGGGGGCCTGTTAGGGGCTCCGCCCCTCCGAGGCCCCCTTTGCAATCCCCCCGGAACACCCCGTTTTTCCGCTGCCTCAAGTGGGTTGCTGGCCTGCCGCGCAACGGCCCCCTTCCTTTCGGGCCTTTCTTTATCCGCTATCCATCGCCGGTGCGCTGCCGATGCTCCGGGAGCTAACCCGGTCTTCGACCGGGTGGATCTCCCTTCGCGCAGCGCAAAGCCCCCGCCGTTTCTCCTTTGTATGGATACTTGAAAGGTATTTCCCTCATCTGTGTAATGAGGTGAAATAGAATATTTTTTGAAGAATGGAAAAGAGCTTTTGGAATGAAGGGGAAGGGTGATTGAAAGAGGGCTCCTTTATATATTAGTCCCTTATAACGACAGACACGGCATCATTCCCGGTTGGGAGCGATGCCGTGTCTGCCGCTTTACCCTCGCCCCCATTACAAAAGTTTTAGGGGGAAGG
>NZ_JH114232.1:337266-346625 GCF_000224655.1 Bilophila sp. 4_1_30 | reverse complement strand
TTCAAAAGGGTCCCTTCCCCCTCCCCGATTCATTTAATCATCCTACAGCTCGGGCGGGAGTTCCTTGAGCTGCTTATTGGAGAAGACGGGGCCGTCGACGCAGACGAGCTTGCCGCCGATGTTGCAGCGCCCGCAGATGCCGATGCCGCACTTCATGCGCTTTTCCAGCGTGGTGTAGATCTGGTCATCCGGGAAGCCCAGTTCGACGAGGGCCGCGAGGGTGAATTTGATCATGATCGGCGGGCCGCAGAGGACGGCGATGGTGTCCTTGGGCTTGGGGCCGATTTCCTTGAGCACGTTGGGGATGAGCCCGACCTTGTGCTCCCAGCCATCGGCAGGGTTGTCGATGGTCAGGGTGACGTTCAGGTCCTTGCGCTCCAGCCACTCGGGCATGTCGGACTGGAAGGACAGGTCCGCGGGGGTCTTGGCGCCGTACAGCAGGCTGATGTCGCCGTAATCCTTGCGGTTGTCCAGCAGGTACACCATGATGGTGCGGATGGGGGCCATACCGATGCCGCCGCCGATGAAGAAGACGTTCTTGCCCTTCCACTGCTCGTAGGGGAACCAGTTGCCGAGCGGGGCGCGCACGCCGATCTTGTCGCCGGCATTGAGCTTGTGGAGGGCGGCGGTGTTTTCGCCGGCCTTCATCACGGAGAACTGGAGGTAATCCATCCGGGTGGGGGAAGAGTTGATCACGAAGGTCGACTCGCCCACGCCGAAAACGGAGAGCTGCCCCACCTGTCCGGGCTGGAAGGTGAAGTTTTTCATTTTTTCTTCATCATCGAAACGCACGCGGAACGTTTTGATGTTGTGCGTTTCCTGCACGGTTTCGATGACGGTCGCCATTTCAGGCAGAAGGGGATTGTGCGTCCCTGCCATGTTCAGACTCCTTATTTGGCTTCCGCGTCATCCGCGATGGCGTTGAGGACAATTTCACGGATGTCCAGCGACACCGGGCACTGCTTGATGCACCGACCGCAGCCCGTGCAGGCGAAACGCCCGTCGCTGTAGTCGGGAGCGTACCAGTACTTGTGCGAAACGCGGTTGCGCATACGCAGGGCCTTGGCCGTGCGGGGGTTGTGCCCGCTGGCCTCGCGGGTGAACAGCGGGGACATGCAGTTGTCCCAGCTGCGCAGACGGCGGCCTTCGAGAGTATTGCCCTCGTCGGAGATGTTGAAGCACTGGCAGGTCGGGCACATGTAGGTGCACGCGCCGCAGGAGAGGCACTTCGCGGTCTGTTCCGCCCAGAAGTCCACGTCGGTGAAACGCTGTTCGAGACGGCGGGCCGCCTTGGACAGATCCGGGGCGGGCTGCTGGCTGGCGGCGGCCTTTTCGCGGGCAGCCTTGGCTTCGTCCATCTTGTCGGAGCCGTCGGCGAGCTTGGTCCCGGCGAGGAAGGCTTCGCCCTTCTCGGACACGGCCTCAAGCACGAAGCCGCCGTTCACGGCCGTGAGCAGCACGTCGGAGCCGGTGGGATCGGCGGGGCCGCCGCCGGTCCAGTGGCAGAAGCAGGTGCTGCACGGGCTGTCGCAGGTCCGGGTGACGACCAGCAGGTTGTCGCGGCGGGCCTTGTAGTAGGCATCCTGGAACTTGCCTTCGAGGAAGGGCTTGTCGAGCACGGCGAAGCCGCGGGCGTCGCAGGAACGGCAGCCGAACACCATCCGGGCCGGAGCGTCGGGGGTGTCGTCAAGTTTCATGTTCAGTTTGGCCGGATTTTCCGGGTCCTTGGTGCCGGTGAAGCGGACGAGCGTTTCACAGGCGGGGAAAACGGCGGCCTTGGGGGATACGGTGGCACGGGCCAGCGACGGCGTTTCTCCGGCGACGAGAGGCCGGAACACAACCGCTTTGCCCTCCTGACGAGGGGCCAGCACCTGACGGGATGCCGCCACTTCGGCCAGCCACGAGGCCAGCTTGTCGGCAGCGAGGAATCGTATGGCGCTCATTGCGTTTATGCTCCCTCGATGTGATGTTCGTGAATGTTCTTTTCTTCCAGCTGGAAGCCGAGCAGCGGCGGCACGGCGTCAACGTCCATGCCGGGCGCGTATTCGAACAGCTTCTTCACGACGCGGCCCATCTGGAGCTTGAGAGCTCCGACCGGGATGCCCATCGGGCAGGCGCGGTTGCATTCGCCGCAGCCGGTGCAGCGTCCGGCGAGGTGCATCGCGTGGATGAGCTGGAAGAACATCTTCTGCGTGGGGCTGTCTTCCTGCGTGAGCCAATGCGGTTCGCGGCTGTCCGCCACGCAGTTGTCGCGGCACACGCACATGGGGCAGGCGTTGCGGCAGGCGTAGCAGCGGATGCAACGATCGATATGGCCGCGCCAGAAGCCCATGCGGTCCTCGAGGCTCAGGCCGTCGAGGAAGGTCATGATCGCGGGCATGGCGGGCTGCGCGCCGTCCGGGATGTTCGTGGGCGAGCCCGCGAAGTGATCGTGGATGACGGCGTTGGGCACGGTGCAGGCGCGGCATTTGTCCTGCGCCACGTCCTGCATGGCGAACTCGTAGTCCTTGCCGTCGGCGCGGACCTTGAGGGTGGCGCCGGAGCCGGTCACGGATTCGACTTCCGTCACGTCGCCGATCTTGGCGAGCACGCGGTTGATGTCGATGGTTCCGTTGCAGCCCATGCCGAAGACGACCACGTCCTCACGGTTGATGAGGTTCTCCTGCAGGAGTTCCACGACGCCGCGGGAGTCGCAGCCCTTGACCACGATGCCGACTTTCTTGCCCTTGAAGAGGGGCAGGTAGGTGGCGAGGGAGTGGACGTTGAGCGGGCCCCAGATGAGTTTTTCGACGTCTTCGGGCCTGCGCATGTACAGGGGCGTGGCGTGCAGGCCGTCGAAGCCTTTCTGCCAGCCCATGACGAATTCCACTTCCTTGGCTTCGAGCGCGGCCTTGATCTGGTCCTTGAGCTCGGTCATGGCCGCGGGATTGACGCCGCAGCCGAGCGGGCGCAGAGGCGCGGGCAGGTCAAGGTCGGGCATGACGTACATCGGCTTCGCGTCTTCGAACTTGGGCGCGGGTCCGAGCTTGTGGACGCGTTCGGTGAACGCGGTGACCACGGCCTGCCAGCGCTGGCCTTCGGAGGCGGATACCCAGGTATACTCGAAGCGGCGGGGATCGATGCCGATGATGGGCAGGAATTCCTTCAGCGTTTCGAGGCGGCGGCGGGCGTAGTAGTTGCCTTCCGAATAGTGGCAGTCACGCGGGTGACAGCCGGACACGAGCACCCCGTCGGCGCCGGAAAGCAGGGCTTTCAGCGGGAACAGGGGATTGACGCGGCCCGAACAGGGGACGCGGATGATACGCAGGTCCGTAGGCTGGGTGAAACGAGCGACCCCGGCAGTATCGGCGCCGCCATAGGAGCACCAGTTGCAGAGGAAGCCTACGATCCGGAGTTCTTTGCCTGTCAGCACCGACATAGAGCGTCTACCTCCGCAAGGATCTGGTTGTCAGTGAAGTGGGAGAGCTGGATGGCGCCCTGCGGGCAGGTAGCCGTGCAAAGGCCGCAGCCCTGACACACGGCCTCGATGGTCTGCGCCTTCTTTTCGCCGCGAATTTCCTTTTCGACGATGGCCTGGAACGGGCACACCTTGATGCACTTGCCGCAGCCGACGCAGCGCTTGATGTCCACGACGGAGATCTGCGGGTCGCTTTCGAGGAGCGGCTTGGAGAGGAGGCCTATCACCTTGGCGGCGGCGCCGCTGCCCTGCGCGACGGAGGACGGGATGTCCTTCGGGCCCTGGGCCACACCCGCGAGGAACACGCCGGCGGTGTTGGTTTCCACGGGACGGAGCTTGCAGTGGGATTCCATGAAGAACCCGAAGCCGTCGTAGGAGATGTGCAGGGTTTCGGCGAGTTTGTTCGCGCCCTTGGAGCCTTCGATGCCCACGGCGAGCACGACCATGTCGGCCTTCACCTCGACGGGCTTGCCAAGCAGGGTGTCGGCGCCGCGGACGATGTACTGCCCGTGGCCGTCGGGCTGGATGGCGGACACGCGGCCGCGGATGTACTGGGTGCCGTATTCCTCGACGGCGCGGCGCGTGAATTCGTCATAGAGCTTCGCGTTGGAGCGGATGTCCATGTAGAACACGTAGGACTGCGAGTCGGGGATGTGGTCCTTGGTCAGGACGGCCTGCTTGGCGGTGTACATGCAGCAGAAGCCGGAGCAGTAGGGGCGGCCGATGGACTTGTCGCGGGAGCCCACGCACTGGATGAACACGACGCTCTTGGGCTCCTTGCCGTCGGACGGGCGCTTGATGTGGCCGCCGGTCGGGCCGGAGGCGGACATGATGCGTTCGTACTGGAGCGAGGTGATGACGTCGGGGTACTGGCCCGCGCCGTATTCGCCGTAGACCGTCCAGTCCATGAGATCGTAGCCGGTGGCGGCCACGATGGCGCCCACGGTTTCCGTGACTTCCTCATCCTTCATTTCGTAGTTGATGGCGCCGGTGGGGCACACCTTGGCGCACACGCCGCATTTGCCCGAGGTGAGCTTGCGGCAGTGCTCGGGGTTGATGGACGCCTTCTTGGGGATCGCCTGCGGGAAGGGGATGTTGATGGCGGTGGTGGGGCCGACGAACTCGTTGAACTTGTCCGGGGTCTTCTTGGCGGGGCACTTGTCCATGCAGGCGCCGCAGCCGGTGCACTTGGACCAGTCGACGTAGGTGGCCTTCTTCTTCACGGTCACGGTGAAGTTGCCCACATACCCGGACACGTTGGTCACTTCGGAAGCGGCCATGAGCGTGATTTTGGGATGCTGGGCCACGTCCACCATCTTGGGGCCGAGGATGCAGCTGGAGCAGTCGACGGTGGGGAAGGTCTTGTCGAGCTTCGCCATCTTGCCGCCGATGTGGCTTTCGCGTTCCACGAGGAGCACGTCGAGGCCCGCGTCGGCGCAGTCGAGGGCGGCCTGGATGCCGGCCACGCCGCCGCCGATGACGAGCACGCGCTTGGTGGATTCGAAGGACTTGGAGAACAGCGGGTTGTCGCGGCGCAGTTTTTCAACGGCGATGCGGACGAGTTCCGCGGCCTTGTTGGTGTTGGCTTCCTTGTCCTTGCCGATCCACGATACGTGTTCGCGGATATTGGCCATTTCAAACATGTACTTGTTGAGCCCGGCGCGTTCCACGGTGCGGCGGAAGGTGGGCTCGTGCATACGCGGCGTACAGGAAGCGACGACCACGCCGTCAAGCTTGTGTTCCTTGATGGCGGCGACGATTTCTTCCTGTCCGGGTTCCGAGCAGGTGTACATGGTGTCGGTGGAGAAGGCCACATCGGGATAGGTTTTGGCGATCTCAGCGACCTTGCCGCAATCCACGGTCCCGGCGATGTTCGATCCGCAGTGGCAGATAAAAACGCCTATTTTCATGCCTTGGCCTCCTCTGTGGCTTCATCGGCCTTGGCCGCGGCGGCCTTGGCAGCCTGCGCGGCGTCGATCTTCCGCAGAAGTTCGTCGGGGCTGACGCAGAGCTTTTCGAAGCCGAGTTCCTGATGCGGCAGGCCGAGGGCCAGCCCCATGAGCTGCGTAAAATACAGCACCGGCATCTTCATGCTTCCGCCCACGGCCTGACGCTGGCGCAGGTCAAGGTTCATGTGGCAGAGCGGACAGGCGACGACCACGGCGTCCGCGCCGAAGGCCTGCGCCCGTTCAAGGATGCGGCCGGTAAGGCGGGCGGTGATGTCGCGGCGGGGAATGCCCATGGCTGCGCCGCAGCATTCCGTCTTCAGGGGGAAAGGCACGACTTCGGCGCCGAGGGCGGTCATGATGTTGTCCATGGCCATCGGGTTCTCGGCGTCGTCAAACTGCATGATGTCCGCGGGGCGGCTCATCAGGCAGCCGTAGTAGCAGGCGACCTTGATGCCTTCGAGGGGCTTCTTGACCTTTTCGGCGATGGCGCCGGTGCCGTAGTCCTCCACCAGGACCTGGAGGATGGACACGGTTTCGGGCAGCTCTTCGGGACAGGGATTGTCGAGAAGGGCGTTGACCTTATCGCGGAACGCCTCGTCCTGCATGCGGTACTTGGCGGTCTTCAGGTTGGCGAGGCAGCTCGGGCAGGGCGTGCCCACGCGTTCGGCGCCTTCGGCGGCGGCAAGCGCGAGGTTGCGCGCGGAAAGCGCGGAGGAGAGCACGTGATCGCAGGCGTGGGCCGGCGTGGAGCCGCAGCAGCTCCAGTCGGAAATTTCCTTGAGGCCGATTTCAAGCGCGCGGCAGACGGCGCGGGTGGAACGTTCGTATTCGGCGGACGTCCCCTGACCGGAACAGCCGGGGTAATAGGCGAGTTTCATTTACTTGTCCCCCTCGGCGCTGCGCTGCTCGTCGAAACGCTTGAAAATACGGGCCACAGCGTCCTTGCCGACGATGGTGTGGGGTTTGAAGGGCAGCTTCTGCTTGGGCAGGATGCGCGGCGCGAGATCCACATCGGTGAAAACCCGGCCGGTGCGGGCCATGAACATGGCCATGACGCCCAGCTCGTACGTGCGCCCGAAGTGGCGGACGGTGGTCAGGAAGGACTGCCAGAACGACGCCATGGCGTAGTTCGTCTTGCCTTCCTTCCAGGCCATGTGCCGCAGCACGTCCATGACCTTGGCGACGTCGATGTTGTTGGGGCAGCGGGACGTACAGGTCGAGCACGACACGCAGAGCCACAGCGAACGGCTTGAAAGCGCCATTTCCTTGTTACCGAGCTGGACGGCCCGCATGACTTGGCTGACCTGCAGGTCGTATTCAGGACCGCAGGGGCACCCCGCCGTACAGTTTCCACACTGGTAGCAGTTGGTCACCTTCTGACCGCTTTCTGCTTCCACCTCGCGAAGAAACGCTTCGTCGCGCGTGGTTTCAAGATTGATTGTTTCCATGATTCTCCCGGCAGTAGAGTGGTTCAAAGACCAATAGACCTTCTTCACGAGAAAAAATCTAACATATCCACGCTAACGGGGCAACAGGGCTGGAGAAAAGAAAAAGGAGAACCCCTAGGTCTTCTCCTTGCCCGCCCCGATGCAATGCAAGGAAAAAAGCTTCCCCCCGGAGCAATGCAAAGGTGAACTTTCACATGCTATCAGACGAACCGCTAAGATGGAACCCCTTCTTACAAAAAGGGGCTGTTTGGTTGCTCAGAGAGTTAGAATCATACCGATTCCCCAAAAAGCAAGCCGGCCCCCTGTTACGGAGGGCCGGCAAGGGCAGGGTAAAGGGAAACCGGGAATGTTACTTGTAGTCGGGGATGGGCTGCTTGACGAGCTTGAGGAACTTGTCGGTGGCGTAGGAGCCGTCCTTGACGACCTTCAGCTCGTCAGGCGTGATCCGGCCCACGCTGGCGAAGAATTCGGCGATGTCGGCCATCCACTTGGCGGCCTTGCTCTGCCCCTTGGAGCCGTCGAACAGGGCGAGCTGTTCTTCAAGGTTGAAAACGGGGTGCGTCTTGATGTCGAGCGCGGCCATTTCCGGCGTAAAGCTCTTGCCCACGAATTCCTGGAAGAAGCGGCAGTATTCCGGGGCGAGGGATTCCGGGGTTTCCTTCTGGAGCATGTTGGCGGAGCGCAGGAACACGCGCAGGAACTTGGCGACCAGTTCGGGGTTGGCGTCGCAGAACTTCTTGTCGCCCATGAGCACGGTGGGCAGGCCCACGCCGCAGGTATTGGGGGTTCCGGCGACCTTCCAGCCCTTGTCCATGCCGAAGAACATGTGCGGGGCCCACAGGCAGACGCCGTCGCCGATGCCGCTGTCGAACGCCGCGAGGCCCTGCGCCTGATCGATGTTCTTGATGGTGACGTCGCTTTCCTTGAGGCCGAGCACACGGAGCCAGTGGCTCAGGGTGAAGTGGGGGGAGGACATGGTGGTGATGAGGAACGTCTTGCCGCGCACGTCATCCGGATGTCCGTACACTTCCGGGTAGTCTTTGTTGTAGCCCTTGGTCTTGAGGATAGGGCTGTCGGGGCGGAGCAGGAGGGCGTTGGTGTAGGATTCGTCGTTGGTGACGGCGATGGTGTACGTCCCGTAGCGGAGCGCGCCCATCATGCCGGGCACGGCGCCGGTTCCGGCGAGTACCCACTCCCCTGCGGGAAGGGCGTTGAGCTGGGCCATGCCGGATGAGAAGAGGAGCATTTCGATGTCCAGCCCTTCCTCTTTGTCCCACCCTTTTTCTTTGGCATACCAGACGAGGAAGGCTTCGTGCTCGTCAAGCCATGCGGTGCGGAGTTTGACCGGGGCCGCCGCGAATGCCGCACAGGAAAATGTGATGAAAAGGACAACCGCAAGGGAACCCGTAAGCATTTTGAACCACCGTTTCATAAGAAACTCCTTCAGGTATGAGGTTCCAGTCCGTACAGCCAAAGCATGTTTCCGGTGAAAACATAAAGAAGGGAGACCCCTCTTTCCGCAAAAAGATAAAGGGTATTGTTCGCCGCTTAAGGTAAAGCCGCTGTTCTTGGAGGGTAAAAAGGAAAAAGCCCGTCCGGATAAAAGAGATAATGCGTTTATAGATAGGGATAGACGAATTGGATAACCGTGTCTCATGAGAAAATGCCAATGTATATCGAGAAACGGTCAAAGAGAGCCCGGGAAGATGCCTGCATTGAGGGGGAGTTGGGAAAAGGCGGCGGGGACGGGGGAGAAGAAGGGCGAAAGAAAAGGGAAGGGCGCTTCTTGAAGGCGGCTCCTTCCCTCTGCTTGGGGTAAGGGCTTTATTCGGGGATTTGGAACGGTTCACCGCGCATGAGTTTGACGAACCATTCCGGTGGGCGCACGGGGCGCCCGTCGCGTCCGGTACAGGCGTGTTCAGTCATGCCCTCGGCAAGCAGGGTCTTGCGCTCGGCGTCCATGACATTGTACACAAAGACGAGAGAGGCGCGCCTGACTTCGGCTATCCCCGCGCGGATATGGATCAGATCGTCATACCGGGCGGGCCGCCTGTAGCGGCACTGGGCTTCGCGTACGGGCAGCATGATGCCGAGGCGTTCGACCTCCGCGTAACTCATGCCCATCTGGCGGATGTACTCGCTGCGGGAACGTTCGAAGAGGTGCAGGTATTCCGCGTAATAGAGATACCCCATCGTATCGGTTTCTCCATAGGAGACGCGGTGGGCGAGCCAAACATCGGGAGTGGGAAAATCGTGCATGAACAGCATCCTTTGCTGAAGGTTCCACAAAAACGCGGTGCGGGAACGGCGGCTCTGGCCGCGGCCGTCCTTGCCCTCGGCCTGCTGGCGGGGTGCGCGGCTCCCCTTCCCGCTCCCTCAGCTCCGGTCCGGGACGTCGCGGGCGATCTTGTCCCCGAGAACGACGAGCAGGCCGCCGTGCTGGCGGGGAAGCTCGATCGCGCCGGGCAGCGCCTGCGTTCGTGGAAGGAGCTGGCCCCGGCCCTG
>NZ_JH114232.1:320125-336901 GCF_000224655.1 Bilophila sp. 4_1_30 | reverse complement strand
CGGCGATGTGGCGGTGACGTGGGGCGATGTGGCCAAGACGCTGGATTGCCTTGAGGCCCTGCTGCCCCGTCTCGACGCCGAACCCGGCCTGCTGGCGGAGCGGTTCCGCTGGGTGAAGCTCAAGGATGGCGCTGCCTTTTCGGGATACTATGAGCCCGTCGTCAAGGCAAGCCGTACCCGCAAGCCCGGCTACACGGCCCCGTTGTACCGTGTGCCGCCGGATCTGCGCGAGCTGAATCTGGGGAGCTTCAAGAGTGAGCTCATCGGCCAGCGCGTCGTGTACCGCATGGAAAAGGGGAAGCCCGTTCCTTATTATACGAGGGCCGAAATCGACGGGCTGGACGGCAGGCCCGGCGTCCTGCGCGGCAAGGGGCTGGAACTGGCATGGCTGTCCGACCCCGTGGACGCTTTTTTCCTGCAGGTGCAGGGTTCGGGGCGGCTGCGCTTCGAGGACGGCAAGGAGATGCCCGTGCGCTTTGCCGGGTCCAACGGCAAGCCGTACCTGAGCATAGGGCGGTATCTCGCCGATCAGGGGGAAATCCCCACCGGGCAGGTGAGTATGCAGTCCATCCGGCAGTGGCTGCGCGATCACCCGGAATTGCGCGACGATCTGCTCCGGCGCAATCAGCGCTACATCTTTTTCCGCAAAGGGCCGGAAACCTCTTCCGGCAGCATCACGTCCGGCCCCGTGGGCAGCATGGGGTCGCCGCTCAGTTCGATGGTCTCGCTGGCCGTGGACCGCACGACTTTCCCGCTCGGTTCGGTGCTTGCCTTCGATGTGAATATTCCTGATCCTTCCTCCCCCGTGGAGGAAGGCCCCGTCTCGACCACGCCGCTTTTCGGCATCGGGTTGGCGCAGGATACGGGAGAGGCCATCAAGGGACGCCGCGTCGACCTGTTCTGCGGCAAGGGCGCGAGGGCGGCCTATATCGCGGGGCACCTCAACGGCCCCGGTGAAATCTGGATGCTGCTGGCGAAGTAACACTTGTCTCTGAAGAGATTGGCCCCGTTCCATGAGCGGGGCTTTTCTTTTGGATGGATAAGGAATGAGAGGAACGCCCCGTTGTTATGGCTCTGTACGGTTCGGGGCGGAGGCCGCCGAGGTGGGTTGGCCTCTGGACAAAAAATAAAAATAGGAATAGTATTTTTTATCGTTAATTCATTACTACGTCCCCGTGGGGACAATATGCGCAGCCTCGCTGCAAAGGAGCTTCTCCCATGACCTACCGTTATCAGCTTTATAAATGCCCCATTTGCGGAACCGTGACCGAAATCGTGCATGACGGCGTCAGCGCCATGATCTGCTGCGGCAAAACGATGGAAGTTCTTGACGACCGCGAACCCGTTGGGACCAAGGAATCGCACATGCCCGTCGTGGAAGCCACGGAAAAGGGCTGCAAAGTGAGCGTGGGCTCCAAGCTGCACGGTATGGACGCCGATCACCTGATCGAATGGGCTGAAATCCGCACCTCCGACGACACCGTGCTGCGCAAGTACTTCAAGGCCGGGGAGACTCCGGTCGTTGAATTCCCCATTCCCTTTGATCAGGTCGTGTTCGCCCGCGCCTACTGTAACAAGCACGGCGCTTGGCGTGCGAAATAGTCCTGCTGTACTGTGATCTGTTGAGCCCCTCATTCCACGGAATGGGGGGCTTTTCCATTTCAGCGGACGGCGTCAGCGCAGATGACCGCTGGATTGGGCAAGGATGAGGAAAAAAAGCCGCCCTTCGTGATGGCTTCGCAGGGGGAGCCTCCTCCATGCGCCTATGGCTGTGGGATACGCCCGCATGGGAGGGTAAGGCAGGGGGAACTCTTTTGAGGCAAGGCGTCGCGCCTTCTCGAGAGGGATCTTGTCAACATTGTAAAATCGTCCTCCTCTGCCGGGCTATTCCTTTTCTTCATGGAATATGGAGAATAGTCGTGTAAAAAGAGCAGGTTTATTGCAGCGCCCTTCTTCTTGTGAAGAAGGGTACCATTCGTCACGGGCATTTGCGGCAAAGAAAATACTGGGCAAAAAGACAAGTAAAAATCCAGTGTTATATAAAACAGTAATAAGAATTATTTCCGCATTATTCTCTAGTTGTTATGAATAACAAAAGTTCTTTCTAGGTCAAGTGGCTATATTGTTCGAGTGCACAAATAACACTCGGTTGACAGAAAAAGGAAAGTATCCTTTAAACCAAGAAGGAATGCCATTATACTTCAATAAGAAGTAAAGAGTGTTGATGCTTGCGGCGTCAGCTTTTGGCGGAATTGATAAAGGAGTTGGGAATAAGGAGAGGCGGAAGGATTTATAAGGTCTTTTTCATTCTTTGAGGAGGGAATCTAAAGATGGCTCAGGCGAACATCACTTCACATGTCAGATTGCGCAATCATATTTCAGGATACACCGATGTCATCCAGATGTTGACCGGTGTCCTTCTCTGCTGTTTTGTGCTGATGCATATGGTACTTGTTTCGAGTGTCATCTTGAGTCCGAAGATAATGGACTCGTTGGCCGTATTCCTTGAAACGTCTTATCTGGCGCAGATTGGCGGGCCGATCATTTTGCTTGTCATGATCCTGCACTTTATTCTCGCCGCACGGAAAATGCCGTTCAGCCCGCTGGAACTGCGGGAGTTCTGGCGTCAGGCCAAGATGATGCACCATATGGACACATGGCTGTGGCTGGTGCAGGTCGCCACCGCGATCGTCATCCTTGTCATGGCCAGCGCGCATGTCATCAACATCCTGTCGAATTTGCCCATCTCCGCGGATAAGAGCGCGGCGGCCATTCAGGGCGGCATGGTCCCCTTCTATCTGGTGCTGTTCGCCGCGTTGGATCTGCATATCGCCATCGGTTTGTACCGCGTCGGCGTGAAGTTCGGCATCCTGAACCGTGAAAACCGTTTGAAGTGGCGCAAGTATGCCCTCTATCTCGTTATCGGTCTGGCACTGCTGAGTCTGGCAACCCACTACAGCTTCGCCACGATGGCCATCTAAGGGAGGGCGTCATGAGAACGATTTATTCCGACGTGTTGTGCATTGGTGCCGGGCTTGCCGGCGAACGCGTGGCGCTCGCCGCGGCTATGGAAGGTTTCCACACCATCTGTCTTTCCGTCGTCCCTCCCCGCCGGTCGCATTCCTCGGCGGCGCAGGGTGGTATGCAGGCGGCCCTCGGCAACGCCGTCATGGGCAAGGGCGACAGCACCGACATCCACTTCGCCGACACCGTGAAGGGTTCCGACTGGGGCTGCGATCAGGAAGTGGCCCGCATCTTCGCGGACAGCGCGCCCATCGTCATGCGTGAAATGGCCCATTGGGGCGTGCCATGGAACCGCGTCGTCGCGGGCAAGCACACCTATTATAAGGGCGGCAAGCCCTTCGAGGCCGAAGAAGAGGAAAGCAAACACGGGCTCATCCACGCCCGCGCCTTCGGCGGCACCGCGAAATGGCGTACCTGTTACACGGCTGACGGCACGGGACGTTCCGTGCTGAACACCCTCGACAGCAAATGTCTCCAGTACGGCGTGGAAATCCACGATCGGATGCAGGCCGAAGCCCTTATCCATGACGGCGAGCGCTGCATGGGCGCCATCGTCCGCTCCCTGCGCGACGGCGAGCTTGTCGCCTACATCGCCAAGGCGACCCTCATCGCCACCGGCGGCTACGGGCGCATCTACCGCGCCACCACCAACGCCATCATCTGCGACGGCGGCGGACAGATCTGCGCCCTGAATACCGGCGTCGTGCCCCTCGGGAACATGGAGGCCATCCAGTTCCATCCCACCGGCAGCGTGCCCACCGACATTCTGATGACGGAAGGCTGCCGCGGCGACGGCGGGACGCTCCTCGACGTGAACGAGTACCGTTTCATGCCCGACTACGAGCCGGAGAAGGCCGAGCTTGCCTCCCGCGACGTGGTTTCCCGGCGCATGACCGAGCACATGCGCAAGGGCTTCGGCGTGAAGAGCCCCTACGGTGACCACCTGTGGCTGGATATCCGTCACCTCGGCGAGCACCACATCACGACCAAGCTGCGTGAAATCTACGACATCTGTACGCATTTCCTCGGCGTGAACCCCATTCACCAGCTTATCCCCGTGCGCCCGACGCAGCACTATTCGATGGGCGGCGTCCGCACGGACAAGGACGGCCACGCCTACGGGCTCAAGGGCCTGTTCGCCGCCGGTGAAGCGGCGTGCTGGGACCTGCACGGCTTCAACCGTCTGGGCGGCAACTCCCTCGCCGAAACCGTGGTTTCCGGGCGTTACATCGGCAGCAAGATGGTCGAGTACCTCAAGGGTTCCGAAAGCGTGTTCAAGACCGAACCCGTCAACGACGCCCGCAAGCTCGTCGCCAAGACCATCGACGACATCATTTCCTGTCGTAACGGCAAGGAAAACTGTTTCGATCTCCGCAACGCCATGCAGGACATCATGATGGACGACGTGGGCATTTTCCGGAATGCCAAGGATCTCCAGAACGGCGTCGACAGGCTGCTCGAGCTTTCCGAGCGGGCTAAGCACATCGGTCTGCACGGCAGCGTGAAGGGCTTCACGCCCGAGCTGTCCATGGCCCTGCGCGTGCCCGGCATGATCAAGCTGGCGCTCTGCACCGCCTACGGCGCGCTTCAGCGCACGGAATCGCGCGGGGCGCATACCCGCGAGGATTTCCCCGCGCGCAACGACGCCGAATGGCTGACGCGTACGCTCGCCTACTGGAAGGAAGGCGACTCTCTGCCCACTCTCAAATACGAAGACGCTTCTCCGTGGTTCGAGCTGCCTCCGGGCGAGCGCGGCTACGGCGGCGGGAAGATCATCCCCGCCGAGATCCCCGCCGACAAGATCAAGACCAAGGAACAGGCGGAAGAAGCCATCAAGTAAATGCGGGTACGCCGCGGGGGAAGGGCCTCTTCTGAAGAAGGGCATCCTTCCCCCGGCCCCCTTCCCTCATCCTCCTAAGACTTTTGTGTCTTGAGTGAGAGGAAGCGCGAAAGGCGCTCTGAAAAGCACACATCTTTTTTCAGATTCGGGAGTTAGAATGAGTCGCAAATTGCATATCGAGGTGTTCCGGTACAATCCGCTTGATCCCGCCTCCGTTCCGCACATGCAGTCTTTTTATGTGGAAGAATACAGCTCCATGACCCTGTTCATCGCGCTGAACATCATCCGTGAGCAGCAGGACCCGAGCCTCCAGTTCGACTTCTGCTGTCGCGCGGGCATCTGCGGTTCCTGCGGCATGGTCATCAACGGGCGTCCCGGCCTCGCCTGCCATACCCAGACCCGGGATCTGCCCGATCACATCGTCCTGCATCCCCTGCCGGTCTTCAAGCTGCTTGGCGACCTGTCCGTGGATACGGGCGTGTGGTTCCGTGAAGTGGGCCGCAAAATCGAAGCGTGGGTTCACACGCAGGACAAGGCGTTCGATCCCCGCGCCGAAGAAAAGCGCATGGAAAACGAGCTTGCCGAGCAGATTTTCGAGCTTGACCGCTGCATCGAATGCGGCTGCTGCATCGCGGCCTGCGGCACGGCCCGGATGCGCAAGGACTTCCTCGGCGCGGCGACCATCAACCGCCTCGCCCGTTTCTACATCGATCCCCGCGACAACCGTTCCGAGGACGAGTACTATGATGTGATCGGCAACGATCAGGGCGTATTCGGCTGCATGGGCCTCCTCGGCTGCGAAGACGTCTGCCCCAAGAAGATTCCCCTTCAAGACCAGCTCGGCATCATGCGCCGTATGCTGGCCCTCAAGTCCGTCAAGGGCATCCTGCCCAAGGCCCTGTACGAAAAGTTCAAGGGCTGCGGTTCGCACTGCCATAGCTAAAAAGACAGGCCTCCGGCGGCAAGGGGCTTACCGCCCCTTGACCCCGTCCTGGGGGCGAGCCGCCCCCCGGGCCCCGGCACAACCGGAATCGCTGAAGTTCGTTTCCTCTGTATCGGCAAGAGAAACGGCACGCCGTTTCTCTTGCGCTTGTGGGGGGGGGCGGCATGGGCGCGTTTTTGCCTTCGTCCTTTGCTCGGGCATAACCGAGGGGCCGGGGGAATTCGGCCCAAAGGGGCGGCGAAGCCGTGGCCGTACCGCCGGAGGCGTCGCCTTTCACCTCTATTTATTATTAATAAGGAATACGTACATGGCCTTGTTTACGCGGGAAGAAGCTCTTGAATACCACCGTTCCCCCCGTCACGGGAAAACCGAAGTGGTGCTGACCAAGCGCTGCGAAAGCCAGAAGGATCTGTCCCTCGCCTATTCGCCGGGTGTGGCGGAAGCCTGCAAGGCCATCGCGGAGGATCAGGCGCTGGTGTCCGAATACACCGGGCGCGCCAACCTGGTGGCCGTGATCTCCGACGGCACAGCCGTCCTCGGGCTCGGCAACATCGGGCCTTATGCCGCCAAGCCGGTTATGGAAGGTAAGGGCGTCCTGTTCAAGAATTTCGCCGATGTCGACGTGTTCGACCTGTGCCTCAAGACGGACAGCACCGAAGAGTTCATCGCTGCCGTAAGGACGATGGAACCCACGTTCGGCGGCATCAACCTTGAGGACATCAAAGCTCCGGAATGCTTCATCATCGAGGAGACGCTGAAGAAGGAAATGGGCATCCCGGTGTTCCATGACGATCAGCACGGCACCGCCATCATTTCCGGTGCGGCCCTGCTCAACGCCTGTGAACTCACGGGCCGCAGGATTGAAGACGTGACCGTCGTGGTGGTGGGGGCCGGCGCGGCGGGCATGGCCTGTGCGCGGTTCTACTGCGCGCTGGGGGTAAAGCGCGGGAACATCCGCATGTTCGATTCCAAGGGGCTCATTCACAAGAAGCGCTCGAATCTGGCCGAATACAAGCTGGAATTCGCGCAGGAGGAAGATCTGGGGAGCCTCGCGGACTGCATGAAGGGCACGGACCTGTTCCTCGGCCTTTCCACCAAGAATCTGGTTTCGCAGGATATGGTGCGCTCCATGGCCGACAAGCCGGTGTTGTTCGCCATGGCGAATCCGGATCCGGAAATCTCGTATGAAGACGCCAAGGCGGCCCGCCCCGATTGCATCATGGGGACCGGGCGCTCCGACTACCCGAACCAGATCAACAACGTCTCCGGTTTCCCCTACATCTTCCGCGGCGCGCTTGACGTGGAAGCCACGGAAATCAACGAGGCCATGAAGATCGCCGCCGCCGAGGCCCTCGCCGCGCTGGCGAAGGAACCGGTCCCGGCGGAAGTCTGTTCCGCCTACAATGTGGACAGCCTTGAATACGGCTTCGATTACATTATCCCGAAGCCGCTTGATCCGCGCATTTTGACGTGCATCACGCCCGCCGTCGCCAAGGCGGCGATGGATACGGGGGTTGCCCGCAAGCGTATTGAAGATCTCGACGGATACGCCCGTGAACTGGAACGGCGCGTGAAGGCCTCGCACGATCGCATTCGGCCATTCGTCGCTTCTTACGAATAAAAAAATGCCCGTCCGCGCCGTTGCAGCGGAGCGGACGGGCGCCTTATCGGGGAGGACGGCTGTGTTTTGGGAGGAATAAGGCCGTCCTTGGGGAGAGTTTCCGTCAAAGGCATCACCAGTTTGATGACTTTCATACACTAACTGTTTTTGCTTTTTTGGCAAGCAGGGGAGAAGGTTTGTATGAAACGGTTTATATGGAGTTTCTTGGCTCTTTTGATTGTTGCGTGTGTGGGCGTGTATCTGGCCGGGGGGTTGGACTGCTTTGCGGCCGCTCCCGGAACCGCGGGCGCCGCCGTTCCCGGCGATCGCACCAAAGCCTATATTACCCTTGGCATCCTCATCGTAGCCGCGCTGCTGTTCGTCACAGAAGCGCTTCCGCTGCCCATCACGGCCATGCTCGTGCCCGTGGGTCTTTCCAGTACGGGGGTTCTGACTTCCAAAGTGGCGTTCAGCTACTTCGGCGACAACACCGTAGTGCTGTTCATGGCCATGTTCATCATCGGCGAATCGACGTTCGTCACCGGTTTTGCCGATAAGGTCGGTCAGATGGCTTTGAAGCTGTCCAAAGGCGATATGAAGAAGCTGTTGCTCTTCTCCATGATCGCTGTCGGCGGCTTGTCCACCGTGCTTTCCAACACCGGCACCACCGCCGTGGCCGTCCCCATGATCATGGGCATGTGCGCCTCCGCCAAGGTTGCGCCGAGCAAGATTTTGATGCCCGTAGCCTTCGCTTCGTCCCTCGGCGGCACCGTGACCCTCGTGGGCACGCCCCCCAACGGCATCATCAACTCCATGCTTGATCAGGTCGGCATTCCGCAGTTCGGGTTCTTTGAATTCGGCAAGTTCGGCCTCATCCTGTTTGCCGTTGGCATGTTGTATTACTGGGCTTTCGGCTACCGCCTGCTTCCCGAGGACAAGGGCGGCGAAGACCATTCCTTCGGTTCCGAACTGAAGGAACGCCGCACCGCGAAGATGCCTTACTCCATGGGGATTTTTGCTTTCGTGGTCATCATGATGGTGACGGGGGCGCTGCCTCTGACGACCGCCGCCGTGCTCGGCGCGTGCCTTGTGGTGGCGACCCGCTGCATGACCATGAAGGAAGCGTTCCACTGCATCGACTGGGTGACCATCTTCCTGTTCGCGGGTATGCTGTCCATGTCCGCCGCGATGCAGAAGTCCGGAGCCGCCGCGCTGGTGGCGAACGCCGTGGTTTCCAACGTGTCCGGGCCGACCATGCTGATGTTCGTGTCCTGCGCGCTCACCATGCTGCTCACCAACTTCATGTCCAACACAGCGACCGCGGCCCTGATGGCCCCGCTGGCCCTTCCCATCGCCGTCGGCGGCGGCATTTCGCCCCTGCCGCTCATGATGGGCATCTGTATGTCCGCTTCCGCCTGCTTCCTGACCCCGATCGCCACGCCTCCGAATACCATCGTGTTGACCCCCGGCCGCTACACCTTCCTTGATTACATGAAGGCGGGCTGGCCGCTTCAGATCATCAGCCTCGCGCTGTGCGTGTTCGTCATCCCGATGATCTGGCCCTTCTAGCCCCAAATCGCGGCGTCCTGTCCCCAACCGGGATGCCGCATCTTCCCTCCCCTCAGACATTCCCCTTCGGCAAAGGCCGCAAGGGGAATGTCCCCCTCCTTCGGGGGGAGGACAACGCCTGTCGCTTGCGTGCGGCGGGCGTTTTGTTTGGGATTCGGAGAAGGGAGGTGAAGGACGCGACGGGGGGCCTATTCGGTGCGGCGTGACGGGCTGAAAAGAGAAGAGCGCTTCCCGTACAGGGAACACGTTGTGGCGGGAGAGCTTTTTTTGAAGGGCTTTTCCGTTGGGGGCTGCGGGCTTCGCGGGGGCCTGTTGCGCCGTGGGAAGGCATCCGTGATAAAGGCCATCCACGTATGGGGGCCTGTGATTTCCCCGGGTGCTCCGAGGCGCGCTCCGTTTGAGCGCGGGTCGCCCTGTTACTTCTTGAGCCTGTCCTTGACGCGGGTAGGCAGCTCCGAGAGAAGTTCGGCGTGTTCTTCCTGAGGGACAAGCTGTTGGGCGGCCTGTATGCGGGCGTGCTTTTTCTCGTGGAAGTCGTGGAGGCGCTGGATGATGCGGTCGTCGCGGCGTCCTTTGAGCCATATCTGGGCGGCGTTGACGATGTTCTGGAAGATGGAGTAGGCGGCCAGCGACACGGATGCGATGGGATCGAGATACTGAAACGTCAGCCACATGGGCAGGATGATATTTTTTTGCGCCAGCGCCTGTCCGCCCGCGATGCGGCGGTGGAAGCGGGAACCGATGGACTTGCCGAGGATGAAGTTGGCGGTGCAGACGGCGATCCCGGTGAGGGCAAGGAAGATTTCGAGCTGGTAGTCCTTTTCGCCGGGCTTCAGGAGCTGTTCAAAGGTGCCGGCCATGAGGATGATGAGCATCCCCGCCCACAGGTAGTAGGCCAGAATGCCCCAGCGCAGCAGCACGGCGTTGACCTTGGGGGCGGCGTATTGGATGAGCCAAGCGGCCAGCAGGGGGAAAAGCATGGTGGGCCCTACGCGCATGAACACGTTGGACATGGTTTCGAGGAAGGGCGTGTCGATCTGCCCCGTGGCGATGAGCGGCAGGACCAGCGGCGCGAGCACGACGATGGCGAGGTTGCTCAGGAAGGCGTAGGCCGCGAGGAAGGCCACGCTGCCGCCGAGCATACCGGTGATGATGGCCGCCGCCGTGGCCGTGGGCGTGAGGGCGGCCATGCATACGCCCTGCGCGATGGCCGGATGCCACGGGAGCGTCAGCGCGTAGAGGCCAAGGCTCATGACGATTTGAAGGCTCATCAGGATGAGGTGCAGAGGATGGAACCGCAGATCGCGCGGCGAGATGTTGCAGAAGGTCAGCAGGAGCATGGAGGCGAGCAGCCACGGCGCAAGCCACGTGAACTGTGAGAAAAAACTGTGCCCCACGGCGCCCACGACGATGGCGATGAGGAGTGTCCATTGTTTGAGCGCGCGCAACAGTTTTTTCATCCCAGACAGCCCCCTCTTTGTGCCCGCTTGGAGAACGCGGGTATGAGATGCCTTCACCATACATAACGGCCCACCCCTTATCAAGGAAGAATCCAGTGTGCTTCATCTTGCTGCATTTAAAAGAAATCTGCGAAACAACCGGAATGTTCCGAAAGGGTAGGTTGTCCGGGGCAAACCGTTTTGAGCAAAAAGGAAGGGGGCTCTGAACGCCCCCCTTTTTCATACGCTATAGGCCCAACCGTTCCTTCCATCTCGGAAGTTCGGGATCGAGGGCGAGGTAGTCGGGCGGCAGGCCGGGGGCCTTGGGAGCGGCGAGGGCGGCGGCCACGTCGGAAACCGTGCGGACGTTGACCACGCCGGGGAGGCCCTGCAAGGGGCAGAGGTCCACGTCGTCCTCGGCGGCCTGCACCAGCACGGGCAGCTTGCGGAAAGCGGCCTCCAGCGCCACGGTGGTGGAGTTGGAAGCCCAGACCACGGTGCCCGGCGTGAGGAAGTTCCCGATGGGGCCATCCACGACGCTGGGCGGCTCGGCGCCGCCGTACAGGTTCTTGAGGCGTTCGACTACGGGCAGGTAGGGATGCGGCTTGACGACGACTTCCCAGCCGTCCAGCGTCCCGGCCTTGGCGGAGGCCGCCAGCGTGGCGAGGTGGGCGTCGGTTTCGTCGGCGAAGAAGCTGGTGACGATGAGCAGCCGCGTGGGCTTGGCGGGCGTCTCCGGAGCGGCTTCGGCATCGGGCTTGGGCGCGAGATAAAGATACCGCAGGGCTTCCACCAGCGCGGTGCGGTCCTCCGGCATGTGCCCGGCAAGCAGGGCATCCTGCGCGCCGGTCCCGTTGCACAGCCACAGTTCGGGCATGGCCCGGCGGCAGGCAGGATCGTTGATCATGCGGGGATCGTCGAAATAGCGGAAGTCCGTGGGGCGCACCGTGGAGTGCTGCGCGCCGTAGACCGGCCCGGCGTCCGCGTCGTGCATGGACTGGCAGAGCATGCGTTCCCACGGGCAGTTTTCCTGCGGGAAGGTCGTCCACTCCTGCGGCCCGGCCCATTCCGCATAGCGGCGGAAGGCTTCGCGCATGAGGCAGCGTTCCAGCGCCCGCCAGCCTCGGGTGGAATCGCCCCAGTTGTCTTTCAGGACGGGCCAGAGATCCATCTGGGAACCGGGGAAACGGAACAGTTCCCTGACCTGCGGTTCCACGGCCCGGCTGGAGAGCAGGAGCTTGCCGAACCGGACAAGGCTCTTGGCGATGTCGCCGTTGGTGAGGAACTCTTCGAGGAAGTGGAACGAGGCGCCGTCCTGCCCGTTGGCGCGGAAGCGGTCGCGCAGCTTGATCGCGTCGGGGAAGGAGCACTGTGGGGCCGGGAAATAGAGGAAGACCCAGTTTACGCGGTTGGGCTTGCCGTCGGCGGGCTGGAGGGCGTCATGGAGCTTTTCCCAGTAGCGGGAGCGGAACCGCCCGTTCTTGGCGGCGGCCATGTCGATGTTGGGGAAATAGGTCACGATGCTCGCGGGCTTCACGCCTTCGGGCAGGGCGGGCCGGGAAAGCGGCGTGCGCGGCAGGCGGCGGCGCACGATCCACAGCCACGCCGGGAAGCGCACCAGCGCCTTCACCGGGGCGGGCAGGCGGTAGTAACAGGCTTTGAGCTTGGCCTTCAGCCCTTCCGGCTGCGCCGCTTCCGCGCCGCCGATACGGCGCACGGCGAACTCGCGCCCGGTAGCCTTGCAGAAGCGCCCCAGGACGTCTTCCATCCACGGGTCGGCCCCCGCCGCGGCGCACAGTTCCAGCCGGGTGACGCCCTTTTCGTCCAGCAGCAGTTCAAGGGCACGCAGCTTCAGCGCCGGGAACAGGTTGTGCGTCACTTTGGGGTGCTTTTCCACCAGCGTGGAACACCACCACATGGACAGGTTGTCGTCGGCGCGGAGGTGTTCTTCCAGCAGTTTGCCGTTGATCCGGGCGCAACCCGTTTCGTAGGTCCATGCCGCCAGCTCGTCACGGATGGGGAGCAGGCGCTCGTTCAGCTCCACGGGGATGGAAATCTGCCCGTCGGGGACGCTGCCTTTGTCCCATACCGCCACCAGTGCCTCGGACGGCATGCCCTTCGGCAGTTCCGTTTTGTTCAGCAGGATGAGTGTAGCCATAGAAAACCCTTTTGAAAGGAATGGTTGCCATGATTGGGGAAAGAAGGTCTTTCTGGAGAAAGGCTGCTCCTCCCCTTCCCCAAACCTGCCAGTGTGGCTCGCGCCCACCCCCTCATCTCTCAAGGCTTTTCACTGGTGGGGAGGCGGCGCGGCGGTCCGTTTCAAGAACGGCAGTGAACAATGAAAGAATCTTGTCTTCCAGTTTCGTACAAAGCGGGGCTTGTGTCCACAGGAACAACCGGAGGCATCCCGTGAGGGAGAGCCGTCGTGAGGCTTTTTTCCGTTTTCCGGTGAGTTCATTTTCCTTTGAAATGTATACTGTTGAGGAACTATGCATCAGGGAATGCTGCGGACAGGGATTCGATAAACACGAAAGTCTTTGGAAAGGGAGGGATGGGGTTTGGGGAAGGGAAAGCTTTTCTGAAGAAAAGCTTTCCCTTCCCCAAGCTCTCTCAAAGTCACTTGCTCTAGCCCGCGAAATGATCAAACCCGCCGGATACGGGGACGCCGTCGACGCGGATCTCGCCGCCTTCGGTGACTTTGCCGAGCATGGTGGTCTCGGCGTTGGCGACCATGACGTGTACGGCAAGCTCGGGCGAACATGTCCCGATGAGCGCGTAGTCCTCGCCGCCGAGGAAGGCGTGCCGCTTGGCCGCGGCGACGGGTTCGGCCTCGTTGCGGGAGCGCATGAAGCGCAGGATTTCAGTATGCGGCATGGGCATGTCGATGTCCGCGCCCATGCCCGGCCCGACCAGCCGGGGCAGATCGCGGGCGAGGCCGTCGGAAAGATCCATGAGCCCAAGCCGCCCGCAGGTGGGATCGCCTTTCCCGCGGCCCCAGTCCGCCGCAAGGCGCGACAGGCGCATACCTTCCTTGAGGCGCGGGGCGGGGCGCAGGTGCGCTTCGTAGGGGATGGGCCACTCGTTGAGGGCGGCGCGGCCCCGCTCCTCAAGCAGCAGCAGACCGGCGCGTGCAAGGCCCGTCCTGCCGATGAGGAAAATAACGTCGCCGGGCTGTGCCTCGCCGCGCAGGAGCGTCTTTTCCGCCTGCCCGAACACAGTCAGGCAGAGGTGGAGCTTGTCGGCGCGGGAGAGGTCGCCGCCGACAAGCGGCACGGAAGCTTGGGCCGCCAGCTCGGCCATGCCCGCGCACAGGCCGTCCACAAGGGCCATATCCGCATCGGGCGGCAGGGACAGGCCCACCGTGAACCCCATCGGACGCGCCCCATCGGCGGCGAGATCGCTCAGGTTGACGGCAAGGGCCTTCCAGCCGATGTCTTCCGGCGTGAAATAGGAGCGCCGGAAATGCACGTCCTCCATGAACAGATCCGTGCTTACGCACAGCGGCCCGGAAACGCCGAGCACGGCGCAGTCGTCGCCGCGCCCGAGCAGCACGTCCGGCCCTTCGTTGGGGAAATGCGAGGCGATGCGGGCGAGGATGTGATCCTCGGAAACGAGATCGGACATTTATTCCTCCAGAGTCAGAAACGCGCTGAGAATGACCTTGAGCCCGAAGCCGGGGAAGTTGACCCGGCACTTGTCGGGCGGAAGCTGCTCCACGATCTTGCCGCGTCCGAATACCTTATGCCGGCAATAGCCGCACCCCGCGCCGCCCTTGGATGCGGCCTTATCGTTTTTGGCCTCTGGGATGACCGGGGGCGGGAACACGCCTTTGACGCGCCCGGCGTTGGGGTTGGCCAGTTCGCGGGGAATATCCAGAGAAGGCCGCGAAAAGGCGGGATCTCCGGCAAAGGATGTGCTGCGCTTGGAGATACGACCCGTGTAGCCCTCCTGCCACTCCTCAAGGGCGCTGAACGGCAGTTCGCGCACGAAGGGGCTCGGCGTCGCGGGCTCATTGCCGCCGTTCTGACGGCTGTAGAGCGTGGCGGGCACGAACAGTTCCAAATCCTCGCGGGCACGGGTGCAGGCCACGTACATGAGGCGGCGTTCCTCCTCGAAGTCCTCGGGCCGCACCAGCGCGTGGCGCGAGGGGAAACGGTCCTCGACCAGATCGAGCAGGATGACGGCGTCCCACTCCAGCCCCTTTGATGAATGGATGGTGGAGAGCACCACCCGGCCCGCCTCATCGAACTCGTCGGCGTCGTCCTCCGGCGTTTCCAGCGACAGATCCGCCACGAATTGTTCGAGATCGGTGTAGGCCGAGGCGATGTGCGCGAGTTCCGAAAGTCCCTGCTGACGGCGGGGCCAGTCGTCGGGGAAGATAGCCTGCAGGCGGGGCGTGTAGTGCTCGATGACCATTTCGATGAGCGCGGCGGGCGTCAGGTTGTGCTCGCGCAGCTTGTCGAGCAGCAGCATGTCGGACCACAGATCCGGGTACTTGGTGCAGGCTTTGCGCAGCGCGTCGAAATCGCCCTGCGCGGCGACATGATAGATTTTTTCGGCGGTTTTGGTCCCCACGCCCTTGGACAGCCCCGCCACGCGCTCGAAGGAGGGCATGTCCAGCGGGTTGATCGCCAGCCGCACGAACGCCACCACGTCCTTGACGTGTACGGCTTCCGCATAGCGCAGCCCGCCGTATTTGCGGAATTTGACGCCGCGCTTGGAGAGCGCGACCTCAAGGTGGTAGGACTGGTAGCCCGCGCGGAACAGCACGGCGATTTCCTTCGCCTGATAGCGGTCAAGAAGCTCTTCCACGCGCGCCGCCACCACATTGGCCTGCGTCAGGTCGCTCATGGGGCGGACGAGGCGCACGCGGGGCGTTTTGGGCGTGTTTTCCTTGGTCGTGAACAGGTTTTTGCGGAAACCCTCGGAGGCCGGGGCCAGCACCGCGTTGGCGACGTCGAGCACGGGCTGTGTGGAGCGGTAGTTCTCCTCAAGCCGGATAACCCGCGTTCCGGGGAAGAGCTTGGGGAAGTCGAGGATGTTGCGGACGTCCGCGCCCCGGAAGGCATAGATGGACTGGGCGTCGTCGCCCACGGCCATGACGTTGCCCGCTTCCCCGGCGAGGAGCCGCACCAGCCGGGCCTGAACGCGGTTGGTGTCCTGATACTCGTCCACCATGATGTAGCGGTAGCGTTCCCGGAACCGCCCGGCAAGCCCTTCGCGCCCCGTTTCGGGATCGCCTTTGAGCAGATCCTCAAGCTCGAACAGCAGGTCGTCGTAGTCGAGCAGCCCGTGCTGGCGGCGGTAACCCCGGTATGCCTCTCCGATGCTTTCCAGCGCATCGGCGTGGGGCAACAGGTGCTGCGCGTCGCGCTGGAGCACGTCGCCGATGGAAATTTCCTTGTTCCGGGCCTTGCTGAGGAGGCCGATGATGGTCTGCGTCTTGGGGAACGAGCGGTCGCCCTTGCCGACTTTGAGCCGTTCCTTGCACTGCTGGATGGCCGAGGCGCTGTCCGCCGAGTCCATGACCGTGACCGGGCCTTCGGCCCATGCGGGCCTGTACTGGCGCAGCACCGAGAACGCGAAGCTGTGGAACGTGCCGCCGTGGACGCCGCCGATGCTGTAGCCGAGCAGATCCGTGGCCCGGAGCAGCATTTCGCGGCTGGCCTTGCGGGTAAACGTGAGCAGCAGCATGTCGCTTGCCGGGACGCCCTGTTCCGCCAGCCAAGCCAGACGGTGGACGATGGTGCGGGTCTTGCCGCTCCCCGCGCCCGCGATGACCAGCACCGGGCCGTCCGGCGCGGTCACGGCTTCAAGCTGCGCCGGGTTGAGTGTCGAGATGTCTATCACTGGAACTCCGTGGGAAGGGGATGCCTCCGGCTGTCGGGCCGCCGCCCGAACCCATGCCTTTCGGCGGGCCGGGGAAATCGCTTTGCGCGCGATGCCCGCAAGGTTCGCAAGCCCACCTAGTGGTCACGGCTTCGCCGTCCCTTGGGGCAAGTTCCCCCCGATCTCCTCAGGGCCTCCGCAATGTTCCGAACCGGAAAACCGTTTCCATACCATTGCGGCATCCCTGAGGACGTCAGGCATCCTCTTCGCCGGGTTGGTTTCGAGAAAAAGTGTTCCCCATAAAAACACAAACGCCCCCAAAACACAAAAGTTTTGGGGGCGGGAAACGGATTTTCGCTTTTGGGTGCCGCAGCCCTGCCTTTAGGGTTTTCAAAACCCGATGCGGGAACGCCTGCCATACCTCTACAGGGAAGGAAGGCAACAGGGATTCGATAAGGGCGAAAATCTTTGAAGGGGATGGGGGTGGAGGGGGAAGGGGGAAACTTTCTTTAGAAAGTTTCCCTTCCCCTCC
>NZ_JH114232.1:310368-319869 GCF_000224655.1 Bilophila sp. 4_1_30 | reverse complement strand
TCCAATCTTTTACTCCTTCCCCGCGAGTTCTTCCAGCCAGCGGTTGAGTCCGGTCAGATCGGAACCGTGGGGGTAGGCGGTATTCTCAAAGAAGGGGCCGCGCCCGTAAAACAGCGTCTCGGCGGCTTCGGCGGCGTCGCTGTCCGTGGTGGCGTCACCGACCATGACTGCGTCGGCGGGATCGATGCGCTCCTTGCGGACAATGCCCTTGAGCAGTTCCGCCTTGGCGGGCGGCGTCCCGCAGATGCCGGTGAAGTAGCGGGCAAGGCCGCGTTGCTCCAGAACGGACAGGAGCTCTTCCTGCGGCGTGCCGGAGCAGACGTACATGGGCACGCGTCCGTGCCAGCGTTCAAGGACATCCATGACGCCGGGCACGAGGGGCGCGTTCAGGACGTTGTCCAGCGCACAGGAAACGAACCGGGCGCAGCAGTTCTCCATTTCCTCGGGTGTGATTTCCCGGTGGAACACCTCGCGGTAGAGCCATGCGAATTTTTCGCGGCGGCTCACCCCGCCGTGCAGGGTATGGTAGAGGACGAGGCGGTCGCGGGCTTCCGCGCCGAGCGGCTCCGCCACCTGTGCGAAGGCTTTGGTCTTGGCGTCCACGGATTCGAGGATGACGCCGTCGCAGTCGAAAACGATGAGCGAAAGGGCCATACGCTTAGGCTCCGGGGAACAGGACGTCGAGCAGGTTCTTGATGGTGTCCGTTTCCATGATGATCCGCGCTTCCTTGGCATAGGAGCCGATGTGCGGGGTCAGGATGACGTTGTCCATCTCCTTGAGCGGGCCGTCGTAGGGCTCCTTGGTGAAGCAGTCGAGGGCCGCGCCCGCCAGATGCCCGGCGGTGAGCAGGCCGAGGAGGGCTTTTTCGTCGATGAGGCCGCCGCGGGCGATGTTCAGGATGATGCTGCCGGGGCGCATCAGGGAGAGGCGGCCAAGATCGAGCAGCGGGGCGCCGTTTTCCGTCTTGGGGCAATGCAGGGTAATGACGTCCGCCCAGCCCATCAGGTCGTCGAGCTCAAGGCGCGTATAGCCGGGGACGTCGGCAAAGGGATCATGGTAGCCGACGTTCACGCCGAACGGTTCGAGGAGGTGCGCCACGGCCTGGCCGATCTTGCCGAAGCCCACGATGCCCACGTTCTTGCCGTGCAGGAGGTTGCCCATGCGCTTCTTCCAGACGCCGGAGCGCAGTTCGCGGTCCTGATGCGGCACCTGGCGGAGCAGGGTGAGGATGAGACCCAATGTCAACTCCGCGACAGCCAGCGTGGGGCCGTCCGGCGTATTGCGGACTTCAATGCCCTTTTCGGCGGCGTAGGCGCGGTCCACGTTGTCCATGCCCGTGCCGCAGCGCGATATGACCTTGAGGTCGGGCAGGGCGTCCATGACCTTTTTGGTGAGCGGTTCGGTTCCGGCGGCGACCCCGTGGCAGCCTTCCAGTACCTGGATGGCTTCCTCTTCCGTCAGGGCGCGGCCCTTATCGTTCATGACGTATTCGACGCCCGCCTGTTCGAGCAGCTTCAGCGGCTCGTCGCTGTATCGGGCGAAAGAAGATGTGGTGATGGCGATTTTCATGGCGAAACATCCTTTTGGCTGGATGGGAAACGCCGTTCCGGCGTGCGGGGCGACGTTGGGCGATCAATCCTTGCGACGGCTGCCGATGACGCGCGCGGGAACGCCGCCCACGATGGCGTAGGGCTCCACGTCGCGCGTGACCACAGCGCCCGCCCCGACCACGGCCCCGTGCCCGATGCGGGTTCCGGGGGTGATGGTGCAGTTCGCCGCGATCCAGACGTCATCCTCGATGACGATTTCTCCGTACAGGTGACCCTGTAGCATGATAGGCTTTTCAAGGCTATCAAAACAATGGTTGGCGGCGCGCAAAACGGTTCCGGGGCCGATGGCCACCTGTTTGCCGATGCGGATGAGCCCGCCCGAGGCGTCCACGGTCACGCCGGGGCTCAGGGCCGCGTCCTCGCCCATGTCCAGCGTCCCGCCCTCGGCATAGAGCTGGCAGCCCCTGCCGATGCGCACGCCGTCCGCGAGGCTCATGTTTTTGCAGCCCTGCATGGCGATGCCTGTGCCGAACCGGGCCCTGCCGCAGCGTTTGAACAGAGGGCGCCACAGGAGCAGGCGCGCGCCCATGCCCGCGGCCGTCGGGATCCACGCCAGCGCCGCAATGATGAGCTCTTCGAGGAAGTGTTTCATGGTAATATGCCTCCGGCGGGCAGGGCGCCGCCCTGCACCCGCAAGGGGGCAGCGCCCCCTTGACCCGGCTATGGTTGGATGATGAGCGGGGGGAAGCCGCGGTTTCGTCCTTGGCGTGCGTCCCCCGGCGGATTCTGAAAAGGCAGGCTGATGTGAATAAAAAGGGGGAAAGCCGCCGCGCGGCCTCCCCACCAGTTGAAACGTTTGGGAGGATGAGGGGAGGGCGGCGGAGGGGAACAGGAGACACTTTCAAAGGGCCCCTTCTCTCTTCCCCCGGTTCCTTCTTCCTCAACTTCCCGTTACTTCGTGTAGCTGATACGCAGGGCGTCGTCCTTCATCATTTCACGGACGCGTTCGAGGTCTTCCTGCGTGTCGACGCTGAGGGTCCGCTTGTCGGTGGGGACCATGCGGACCTTTTCGCCGTGTTCGAGAATGCGCATCATGTCGACGGATTCGATGATTTCCAGCGGGCACTCGTCCATCGCGTTGAATTTGAGCAGGTAGTCGCGGCGGAAGGGGATGATGCAGACCTGTTTGTGCATGGGCACGTGAGGGGTCCCCTTGCGGCGGGACGGGATGGGCTCGCGGGAGAAGTAGAGGGCGTCGCCGTTCAGGTCGGTGACGACCTTCACTTCGTTGGGATCTTCAAATTCTTCCTCGGTGGCGAGGTCGGCCATGAGGTTCACGACGTTGATGGACGGATCCTTGAGCATGGGCTCGACGGCGGCGTCGATCATATCGGGGGTGATCATGGGTTCGTCGCCCTGCACCATAACCACGATGTCGGCGCGCTGCCCGGTCATTTCCTCAATCTTGAGCATGGCTTCGGCGGTACGGGTCGTGCAGCGGACATGCGTGTCGGCGGTCATCACGGCCTTGAGCCCGGCGGAGGCGGCGTAGTCCATCACGACCTGATCGCAGGTGGCGATCCATGTGGAGGACAGTTCTTTGCACATGGCGGTGCGGATGGTCACATGGCCGACCATCGGGATGCCGTGGATGTCGGCAAGGGGCTTGCCGGGGAAGCGGCTGGAGCCCATGCGGGCGGGGATAATGGCGATGATATTCATGAGGCGTCTCCTGAGCGGTGTCGGTTAGTCGGCTTTGTCCACCATCAGATACCCGCCGAGCTCCTTGAGGTCCGGGTGCAGTTCCTGATGGATTTCTTCCATGACCTTGAGCACGCCCTGTCCGAGTTCGGTGGACAGGTGCGGGGTCATCTTGCGGCCCACCTTGGGCATGAAGGCGTACGGCGTGATCTGGTAGTGCCCGCTGTTGGGGTCGTGCTGGTACTTGATTTCAATGGGCTTGCCGAGCATTTCCTCGATCATGCGGAACAGGTCGCCCACCTGCATGGGCTGGTTTCCAGTGAGCACGATGTTCTGGTTGGCGTATTCCGGGCCGAGGATTTCCACCGTGCTGAGTGCGGCGTCCTCGACGTGGATGTACTCGCGCAGGGCCGTGGGCGCGCCGTAATAGGTGATCGTGCCCTTTTCCAGCGCTTCGGCCACGAAGCGGTTGATCGCGTTGCGGCGGTCGGCGCGGGGGCCGTAGAGCGAACCGTAGCGCAGGATCGTGTATTCGAGGCCGAACATATCGTGATAATTTTCGATATACAGTTCGCACGCCTGTTTGCTGCACCGGTAGAAGCCGCCGGACTTGCCGTACACGTAGAGCGTGCTGGCGAAGACGTAGCGCTTGACCCCGGCCTTGCGGCAGGCTTCGAGCAGGATGACGTTGCCGAGGACGTTGATGCGCGCGGTTTCCACGGGCTTCTGGTTGGATTCGCCGATGTCGGCGAGGCCCGCGAAGTCGAACACGGCGTCCGCGCCGCTCACGACGGTATTGACCAGATCTTCGTCCAGCAGGCTCCCCGTGATCATCTTCTGGTCGGGGCGCAGGTATGGGGAGGGGCGCAGGTCGACGATGGTGACGTCGTGGCCCGCATCGGAAAGCTTGTCGCATACGTGCGATCCCAAAAAGCCGGAACCGCCGAAGAAAACGATTTTCATACAGGTTTGTCCTACCTTATTTCCCTCTCTTCAAAGGTGAAAGTCTTTGGAGGTGGAGGGGAGGGGTTCGGGGGAGGGGGAGGAGGAAGCCTTTCTTCAGAAAGGTTCCTCCTCCCCTCCCCGTCATTATCGTTTTACCGTTTCGGGCAGGCGCAGCCGTGGAGAAGGAACACCGCGTCGATGCCGTAGGCAATGAATCGGTAGCCGTCGGCGATGCACTTGGCGAGGCGTTCGGGCTCGGGCTGCACGACGTGGTTGCCCATAGGCATGTTGTGGCGCTTGCAGGCTTCGTTGATGCGGTCCATCACGGCGACGAAATCGGGGTGATCAAACTGCCCGGTGAGGCCCATCGAGCCGGAGAGGTCATACGGGCCGACCATGATGGCGTCGAGGCGGGGATGGGACAGGATGGCGTCGAGCTGTTCCACGGCGCGGATATGTTCGATCTGCGCGACAAGGAGGATGTCCTTCGCCACGTCCACGCGATAGGGATCGAAATCCCTGCCGTACATATTGGCGCGGGAATAGCCCACGCCCCGGCTGCCGCCCGCGTCGGGGTACAGCGAGAGGCTGATGGCCCGGTCAAGCTGCTCGCGGGATTCGATCATGGGGAAGACAAGCCCCTGCGCGCCGGAGTCCAGCGCGTCCTTGATGGGCCGCAGTTCAGCCTGCGCGATGCGCGCGAAAGGCGTGGAGCCGCCCCGCTCGATAGCGCGGAACACGTCCGGCAGGATGGCCCGCGTGAATGCGCCGTGTTCCATGTCCACCGCCACCCAGTCGTAACCGGATGCGCCCATCACTTCCGCAACGTCCGCCGAAGGGAACTGGAGCCACGTACCGATCGTGGCGTTGCCCCCGCGCATCATAGCCCGTATTTCCTGTGCCGTTTTCATCAAATATCCCTCTATGTTTTGGGGCCGCTCGCCTCTCTGGGGAGATGCCCGACAGCCGGCCTTGCCGGTGGAATGCTTTACAACGTCCCGGCTCCGGCCCGCAGGCCGCCGCCAGCCTGCAACTATAAACCCGCCCGTTCCCGCACGCAAGCTCTGGAGGTGTGGGGGGAGGTGAAGATTGGGGAGGGGAAAGGGAAACTTTCTTCAGAAGGGGGGAGCGCCCCCACGTTTCCCTTCCCCCCTCCCCAAACCCCACCCTTTTTCCTTCAAAGACTTTCGTAAATGGGGCGGGCCGCGGTAGCGGCGGCTTGGCGGCCCGGGCCTTGTTGGAAGTTTCCCGGAGTCACCGTTCTCGGGGATGCCGTATTTTTTGCTGCAATATGTCTGGATTTTTTTAGTTGTTGCGGAGGTATGCCGTCCCTACAAATCTTCGGCCTTCTCGGGTTCGGGATCGGTGCGGAAGAAGGGCATGACGGTCGTGAGGGAGGCGGGGGAGGCGAAGAGGAACACCGTATCGTCGCCGTGGAGGAAGGCGTCCCCGCCGGGCGAGGGGATGATCTGCCCGGCGTGGCGGATGCCGACGACGGTGACGCCGTATTTCTTGCGGAGCGAGGTATCCATCAGGCGCTTGCCGTCGAGGGCGCAGCCGGGTTCGACCTTGCAGGCCACCACTTCAAGGCCGGTGAGGACCTCATCAGCGAGGGAGGGCAGATCCATACCGGTCATGCGGAGCTGTCGGGCCATGTTGTAGTATTCGTGCCGGATGCTGTTCACGAACCGTTCGATGGTCTGGCGCGGGACGAGATAGTGCCCGAGCACGCGGGAGAAGATTTCGATGGACGTTTCGAAATCCTCGGGGATGACGTCGTTGGCACCAAGCCGCCGGAGGGCGTCCACTTCGCCGAGGAAGCGGGTACGTACCACGATGTGCACTTTGGGGTTGAGCTTCCGGGCCACGGCGGTGATGGCCCGGACGGCGGAGGGGTCGGAAATCACGACGGCGATGACGCGCGCGCTCTGGATGCCGAAGTGTTCCAGCACGAGGGGCTTGGAGGCGTCGCCGCCGTGGATGGGTTCCTTGCCGCCGTAGCGCGACACGGTATCGGGATTCATTTCAAGGATGACGTAGGGGATGCCCGCCTCGCGCGCCGTGCGGGCCAGATGCTTGCCGCCCACGCCGAACCCTACGATGATCAAATGATCCTTGAGGGATTCGTCCTTTTGGGCGGCGGCTTCCTCATCGACGGGCATGTGCATGTGGCGGCTCACGAAGGAGGCGACCTTGGGCGCGATTTCCATGACCGTGGGGGTCAGCATCATGGTCACGATGCTCGCCGCGAGGAACATCTGGTACCCGTCGTTGTCCATGAGGCCGCTGTTCACGGCGGAACGGGCCAGCACGAAGGAGAATTCCCCGATCTGCGCGAGGCTCATGGCGGCGAGGATGGAGACGCGCAGGGGGTACCCCACCAGCAGCATGGGCGGCAGGGACAGGATGGATTTCAGGAAGATGAGCAGGGCCGCGAAGAGGAACACCTTGTCCAGATGGTGCACGAGGAAGCCCACGTCGAGCAGCATACCCACGGAGATGAAGAACAGGCTGGTGAAGACGTCCTTGAAGGGGAGGATGCCTTCGAGGACGTTGAGGCTGTATTCCGATCCGGAGAGCAGGAGCCCGGCGAGGAACGCGCCGAGGGCGAGGGAGAGGCCGAGCGAGGCCGTGCCGAGGGCGATGGCGAAGCACAGGCCGAGCACGGTCATGAGCATGAGCTCCTTGCTCCGGGTACGGAGCACGAGCTGCATGATGCGGGGGACCACATGGCGGGCGAGGACCCAGCCGCCTACGAGGATCACCAGCGTCCGCCCGGCGGAGACGAGCATCCCCCCGAGGTCCGTGTCCCCCCGCCCGGCGAGGATCGGGATGGCGAGCATCATGGGGACGACGGCGATGTCCTGAAAGATGAGCACGGAAAAGTCGAGCCTGCCCTGGGGGGATTCGGACTGCGCCTTCTGCTGGAGGCGGCTGAGCACGATGGCGGTGGAGGACAGGGAGGCGAGGAAGCCGTACATCATGCTTTGCTGCCACGTCTGGCCCGTGAGCACGCCGAGGCACATGAACGCGCCGACGGTCAGCACCACCTGCGCCGTGCCGCCGACGAACACGGGGCGTTTCAGCCGCATGAGTTCTTCGCCGGACATTTCAAGGCCGATGGAGAACAGCAGCAGGACCACGCCGATCTCCGCCAGCAGTTCGACCGCGTGGGGGTTCTGGACGAGCCCCAGGGCCGTGGGGCCGCACAGGACGCCGGTCAGCAGGAACCCCACGATGGGCGGGATTTTGACCTGGTGGCAGACGAGCAGGACGCCGATGGAAAGGCAGAAAATGGCGACGATGTCCGGAAGAAGAGGGATGTCCATAGCAGTGGAGGCTCCATAAAAGCAGAAAGGATGAATAGTACATTCTTTTAAAATGGCTGCGTTGAGAAGGCAAGCGTAAAGGTCGGGTTGGCGAGTGCTCATGCGGGTTGCGGGCGCTTTTTCTAGTTTTCCCCCCGGATGTTTTACGCTACACTGCGGTAGTCTGAATCCTTGCGATGAACTGTTGTTTCAGAGCAAAATCCATCCTATAGGCGTTGTTGGAGGCTTTATGCTGTTTCGTCGTGCTCCCCAGAAAGTTGAAGAACTCAAGATCGTCATCGTGGGAGCGGGGGAAGTGGGGTTCCACATTGCGCAACGCCTGTCCGAAGAGCAGAAGCAGGTTGTGGTTATTGACCAGAACCCGGACAAGCTCCGCAGGATAGAAGACAACATGGACGTGCAGACCGTGCTCGGGTCCGGCTCCATCCCATCGGTTCTCAAGAATGCGGGGGCGGGCGACGCCGCTATTTTTCTGGCCGTGACCGACAGCGACGAAACCAATATCGTCGCCTGCCTGTTCGCCAACACCATCGCCCCGAAAGCCATGAAACTGGCACGGATACGCACGGAAGAGTACACCGCCTATCCCCAGCTGCTCGGCAGCGGGTCCCTGCAAATCAGTATGCTCATCAACCCGGAGCAGGAGATCGTCCGCTCCATCGAGCGCCTTCTCACGCTGCCCGGAGCCGTGGAGTACGGCCAGCTCGCCGACGGGTTCATCCGTATGGTCGGGATGCGCGTGGAGAGCGGCCCGCTCATTGAGCAGCCGCTGACCCGTTTCCGGGAGATCGTGCAGGACGACGGCATCATGGTCGGGGCCATCGCCCGTGGCCAGAAGCTCATCGTCCCTTCCGGCTCCGACGTCATCAAGGCGGGGGACACCGTCTATTTCGCCTACAAGCCCACCAGCCAGCGGGCACTGCTGCGGGCGCTGCACAAGACGCGGGGCAGCCTCGGCACGGCCTGCATCGTGGGCGGCGGGAACATCGGCCTGCGTCTGGCGCGGCTCCTTGAGAACAAGGGCGTGGACACCAAGCTCATCGACATCAGCGAGGAGCGCTGCGAACAGCTGGCGGACCAGCTGCAGGGTACGCTGGTCCTGCACGGCGACGGCACGGACAAGTCCCTCCTGCAGGAAGAGCATATTGATCAGATGGACGCCTTCATCGCGGTGACGGGCGACGAGGAATCGAACATCCTGTCCTGCCTGCTGGCGAAATCCCTCGGCGTGAAGGAAACCGTGGCCCGCGTGAACAAGGCCGCCTACCTCCCCCTCGTGGAAGCCATCGGCATCGCGCACAGCGTGAGCCCCCGCTTGTCCGCCGTGAACAGTATTTTGCAGTATATCCGGCAAGGGAAGGTGCTTTCCAGCGTCTCCGTGGGCGGCGACGCCGCTGAAATGCTCGAGGCTCTGGTGGATGAGGAATCCCTTGTCGCCGGGAAGCGTGTGCATGAGCTTGGCCTGCCCAAGGGGATACTTCTGCTCGGGGTCATCCGGAGCGGCGAGGCGTTCATCCCTTCCGGCCAGACCGTCATCCAGCCGCAGGATCGCATTGTTCTGCTCAGCCTCCGCGAGAAGATGAGCAAGCTTGAGGGCATCGTTTCGAAAAAGAAGGAATGACGCCTTGCCGGTGAAGGGCACACCGCTCCACGTCCCCCCATGCCTGTTTTTTATCAGCGGTTGCAGTCCGTTTAAGGTAGCTTCGGGACGCGCTCTTGCGTCTGCCGTAAGGAACACGTATTGCGGGCAGGGTTTTTCAGCGCATCAGGGCCGGCAGTCTTCAGCCCATGCCCGTTTCATCCGGGCTCGTCACTGCGGCTCTACGGGTGTCCGCCGCATATCCTGAATGTTTTGAATCCATTTCAAAAAAAGCTTCCCCATTTCCGGCGAAGGCTGGAAACAGGGATTCGATAAGGTCAAAAGTCTTTGAAGGGGATAGGGAGGGGTTTGGGGAGGGGGAAAGGGGGCGCTCTC
>NZ_JH114232.1:301554-309969 GCF_000224655.1 Bilophila sp. 4_1_30 | reverse complement strand
GAAGGGGCGCCTTTCTCGAGAAAGGCGCCCCTTCCCCTCCCCAATCTTTCCTCCTCAAGAAGGTCAGCCATGCAAATACGTTCGGTTCTGTTTATCGTGGGAGTGCTGCTGGTGTGCGTGGGCGCGTCGCTGGTGCTGCCGCTCGGGGTATCGCTGTGGTATGGGGACGGGGCCTTCCTCGGCCTGCTCTCGTCGCTGGTGATCATGGTGGGCGGCGGGCTCGCGCTGGCGTATACCAACCGTTCGCAGACGCCCCTGAACCTGACCTTGCGCGATGGGTTCGCCGTGGTGGGCATCTGCTGGATCGTGGCGAGCTTCGCGGGCGGGCTGCCGTTCGTGCTGACGTCGACGGCCTCGGTGACGGATGCGGTTTTTGAGGCCGCGTCGGGCTTCACGACCACGGGCGCGACGATTTTTGCAGATATCGAGGGCCTGCCGCACGGCCTGCTCATGTGGCGCAGCCTGACCCACTGGATCGGCGGCCTCGGGATCATCCTGCTCTCGCTGATCGTGCTGCCGCTGCTCGGCGTCGGCGGGATGCAGCTGTACCGGGCGGAGGTGACGGGGCCGAGCCCCGACAAGCTCACGCCGAGGATGCAGGACACCGCCCTCACGCTTTGGCGGGTCTACTGCCTGATGACGATCGTGCTGACCGTGCTGCTGTACATCGCGGGCATGGATTGGTTCGACGCGCTCAACCACAGCTTTTCGACCGTGGCGACGGGCGGCTTCTCGACCAAGAACAACTCCATCGCGGCGTATCCGCAGGCGTCCATCCAGTGGATATTGATTTTTTTCATGTTCATCGCGGGCATCAATTTTTCTCTGCACGCGCAGGCGCTGAGGGGCGTGGTCAAGGTCTACCTGCGCGATCGGGAATGCCGTTTTTATACCGTGCTGCTCATCCTCGGCTCGGCGGTCATCGTGGCGGGGCTCGTGGAGCACGGCCTGTTTGGGATGCGTTCGTTCCCGGAATTCGAGGCGGTCACGCGGGCGGCGGTGTTCCAGCTTGTCTCCGTTTGTACGACCACGGGGTTTGTTTCGGAAAATTTCAACCTCTGGCCCTCCATCACCTTGGTCATCATTTTGATGTTCATGCTGATGGGCGGCTGCGCGGGGTCCACGGGCGGCGGCGTCAAGGTCATGCGCCTCGTGATGCTGTTCCGGCTGGCGTATCTGGAAATCTTCCGCCTGCTGCACCCCCATTCCGTGCGCCATCTCAAGATCGCCGGGAAGTCCGTGCCCGTTGAAGTCATCTCGGGGGTGGTTGGTTTTTTCCTGTTGTATCTTATTGTTACTACGGTGGGTACGATTGTCCTGACCGTGCAGGACATGGATCTGGTGAGCGCGTTCACGGCGACGCTGACCTGCATTTCCAACGTGGGGCCGGGGCTCGGCAGCGTGGGGCCGGTGGACAACTTCAGCCATGTCCCGACGCTGTCCAAATGGGTTCTGACATTGTGCATGTTGCTGGGCCGTTTGGAGATTTACGCCATCCTCGTGCTGTTCATCCCCGAGTTCTGGCGGGACTAGCCGGGCCGTATGCGGAACGGCGATGCAGGGTTGCATCCGTGGCCTTTTTCGGTCATGATCCGAAAATCACGTTTAACCTTGTTGGGCCGGGAAGGGCAGCCGTTCCCCGGCCATAAAGTGAAGGATGACAGATGCGAAAAGGCAATATCGGTGTGGCGCCGGAAGGGCTGCCGTTTCTCTTTCTGCTCGCGCTGACGGCGCTGGCGTTCGCGGCGTTGCGTTTTTGGCCGCTGGCGCTGGTTTTTCTTGTGCTCACCTGGTTTTCCGGGCATTTTTTCCGGGACCCCGAGCGTGTGGTGCCCTCGGAGGATGACATCGCCGTCAGCCCCGCCGACGGCCGGGTGATCCGCGTGGAGCCGAAAGCCGATCCCATCACGGGAGAGGTCCGGCCCTGCATCAGTATTTTCATGAATGTGTTCAATGTGCACGTCAACCGTTCGCCCGTCGCCGGACGGGTGGAGGCCATCCGCTATTTCCCCGGCAAGTTCTTCAACGCCGCGCTCGACAAGGCGTCCACGGACAACGAACGCTGCGCGTACCTTGTGCGCGACGACGGCGGGCGGTCATGGGTTATGGTGCAGGTGGCGGGGCTCATCGCCCGGCGGATCGTCTGCCGCGTGGAAGAGGGCGACACCCTCGCCCGCGGCGAACGCTACGGCATGATCCGTTTCGGCTCTCGGGTTGACCTCTATCTTCCTCCTGACTATAGTGCTGTCGTTGCCAACGGTGATGTGGTCGCGGCAGGAGAAAGCATCCTGGCCAGAAAATTTCAGGCCTAGCGCCTCTTCGACGCGGCCGGAATCTGCTCGCAGGATTCCCACAGGTACCTTATTATGCAAGAAGAAAAACCCGTTCGGCGGGGAGTGTATATCCTCCCGAACCTTTTTACCACTGCCAGCCTGTTTACGGGCTTTCTTGCCATGCTCCTCGCGGTGCAGGGCAATATCGAAGGCAGTGCCCTCGCTATCCTGTTCAGCGCCCTCATGGACGGACTGGACGGGAAAGTCGCCCGTTTGACCAACACGGCCAGCGAATTCGGCATCCAGTATGACTCGTTGGCCGACCTCGTCGCTTTCGGCGTCGCTCCCGCGTTCACCTCGTGGATGTGGGTGCTCGAAGGCTACGGCAAGCTCGGCATCGGCGTGGCCTTCCTCTATGTGGCCTGCACAGCCCTGCGCCTGGCGCGTTTCAACGTCTGCGTCACCACGGTGAGCAAGAAGTTCTTCGTCGGGCTCCCCTGTCCGGCAGCCGGGTGCGCCGTCGCCATGTTCATCCTCTTTTCCTCCTATCTCCCGTCATGGTTGGAAGCCCGCACGCCGTTCCTCGGGCTGGTCGTCACCTTTGTGATGGCCCTGCTCATGGTCAGCCGCGTGCGCTATTTCTCGTTCAAGGAATACGGCTTCTTGAAGACACATGCCTTCAGCTCCATGATCTCCGCTTTGCTTGTGTTCGTGCTCATCTTGTCTCAGCCCGTTGTCTTCGGGTTCCTGTTGGGCGCGATCTACCTTCTGTCCGGCCCCATCTACACCTACATCATTCTGCCCCGCCGTAACCGGCAGCTCCTAGGGAGCCTTACGCAGAATTAACGGTAGATGGCGCTTTGATCTAGGGGAGGGAAGGGAACCTGATTAGAGCGGTTCCCTGTCCCTCCCTTCTGTATATGAGATCTTTTTCAACGGAAAACAGCAATAAAACCGTATAGTTATAAGAAGTCGCATCGGGCGGCGTCGGGACTGAGACGGACTGTTTCCGGCTGAAAGACTCCAAGGAGAATCCCATGTCCAATCGCGTCATTATTTTCGACACGACGCTCCGCGATGGCGAGCAGTCCCCCGGCGCTACCATGAACCTCCAGGAAAAGCTCCGTATGGCGCGTCAGCTGGAAAGCCTTGGCGTGGACGTCATCGAAGCCGGTTTCCCGGCCTCCAGCGTGGGCGACTTTGAAGCCGTTCATGCCATCGCCAACGCCGTCACCGACGTGCAGGTCGCCGCGCTCGCCCGCTGCAACAAGAACGACATCGACCGCGCATGGCAGGCGCTGAACGGGGCGCGCAACCCGCGTATCCACGTCTTCCTCGCCACGTCGCCCATCCACATGGAGTACAAGCTCCGCAAGACCCCGGATCAGGTCGTGGAAATGGCTGTCGCCGCCGTGCGCCATGCCGCCAAGTATACCAACAACGTGGAATTTTCCGCCGAAGACGCCTCGCGCTCCAATCCTGATTTCCTCGTCCGCGTGTTCACCGAGGTCATCAATGCCGGGGCCACCACCATCAACGTCCCCGATACCGTCGGCTATGCCCAGCCCGACGAATACGGCAAGCTGATCAAGTACGTCATCGAAAATACCCCGAATTCCCACAAGGCAGTGTTCAGCGTGCACTGCCACGACGACCTCGGGCTCGCCGTCGCCAACAGTCTGAGCGCCATCCAGAACGGTGCCCGTCAGGCCGAAGTGACCCTTTGCGGCATCGGCGAACGTGCGGGCAATGCCTCTCTGGAAGAAATCGTCATGGCGATGAAGGTCCGCCCCGACGTGTACGGCGTGGACTGCGGCATCCAGAACGAGCAGCTCTATCCGGCCTGCCGCCTGCTGTCGCTCATCATCGGCCGCCCCATCGCCGCCAACAAGGCCATCGTGGGCAGCAACGCCTTTGCGCATGAGTCCGGCATCCATCAGGACGGCATGTTGAAGAACCGCGAAACCTACGAAATCATGACGCCCCAGTCCATCGGCCGCAAGTCCACGGACCTCGTCATCGGCAAGCATTCCGGCCGCAACGCCGTGCGCACCCGCCTTGAGGAACTGGGCTACCGTCTGGACGACGAGCAGGTCAACGTGGTGTTCGCCGCCGTCAAGGATCTCGCGGACAAGAAGGCCAACGTGCATGACGAAGACCTCGAAGCGCTGGTCTTCTCCGAAGTCTACCGCCTGCCGGATCGCTACCGCTTGGGCAACGTGTCCGTGCAGACGACGATGGGTTCCTCCATGCCCGCCACCGCCGCCGTGGTCATCCAGGCCGGGGAAGAGGAAATGCGCCGCGCCGGGTTCGGCGCCGGTCCCATCGACGCGACCTTCAACGTCATTTCCCAGATTGTAAGCCGCGCCCCTGATCTGGAGCAGTTCAGCATCAACGCCATCACCGGCGGCACGGACGCGCAGGGCGAAGTGACCGTGCGCCTGCGCGAGGGTGAATACAGCGCCACGGGCCGCGGTTCCGACCCGGACATCATTGTCGCCAGCGCCAAGGCCTACATCGATGCCCTGAACCGTCTCGATCACAAGGAACGCGACGCCCTCCGCACGCAGGAAGCCACCGGCGAACCGGCCATCAATACGTGCAACTGAGGCGCGGAGCCGGGGGAAAGCCATAACGGGCCGTTCCTCCGGCTTCCGCCCCTTAGCCGGGCTGATGGGCAGCGCCGCGCTTTCCCTGCGCAGCCCCGGTTTCCGGGGGAAAAGCGGTCTGCCGGGCGCTGGTCTTTCGGTCGAAAAAATGTTGTAACGATTCCGATTGATGAGGAAACGCGGAATGGCGTTTTCGCCCGTCGGTCGGGAAACCTCTTACCTTCTGGAGCCGTCCCATGCCTCATACTCTTGCCCAGAAAATCCTTCAGGCCCACACGGATGAAGAAGTCCGTGAAGCCGGGCAAATCGTCAACTGCCATCTTTCCGGCGTGCTCGCCAACGACATCACCGGACCGCTCGCCATCAAGTCCTTCCGGGCGATGGGCGCGGCCAAGGTGTTCGACAAGGATCGCGTCTTTCTGGTGATGGACCACTTCACCCCGCAGAAGGACATCGATTCCGCCAATCAGGTGATGGTGACCCGCAAGTTCGCGCAGGAAATGGGCGTTACCCACTATTATGAAGGCGGTGACTGTGGCGTCGAGCACGCCCTCCTGCCCGAACAGGGCCTTGTGAAGCCCGGCGATCTCGTGATCGGCGCGGACAGCCACACCTGCACCTACGGCGGCCTCGGCGCGTTTGCGACTGGCCTCGGCTCCACGGACGTCGCCGCCGGTATGGCGCTCGGCAGGCTGTGGTTCAAGGTGCCCCCGACCATCCGCGTGGAATTTGAAGGCAAGATGCCCAAATGGCTGCGCGGCAAGGACCTGATCCTGCGGCTCATCGGCGACATCGGCGTGGACGGCGCCCTGTACAAGGCGCTGGAATTCGGCGGCGAAACCCTCTCCGAGCTCGACGTCGAAGCGCGCCTCTGCATCTCCAATATGGCGATTGAAGCGGGCGGCAAGTGCGGCCTGTTCCCGTCCGACGAGAAAACGCTCGCCTATTGCCGCGATCACAACAGCCCCGATGCGAAACTCATTGCAGCGGACGCCGGTGCGACGTATGAAAGGATCGTACGCATCGATGTGAGCAACATGGAGCCGCAGGTGTCCTGCCCGCACCTGCCCGAAAACACGAAGCCCGTTTCCGAAGTGAAGGACGTGACCGTCAATCAGGTGGTCATCGGCTCCTGCACCAACGGACGCATTTCCGACATGCGCGACGCCGCCGAAGTGCTCAAGGGCCGCAAGGTCGCCAAGGGTGTGCGCTGCATCGTCCTGCCCGCGACGCCCACCATCTGGCGTCAGGCCATGAAGGAAGGGCTTTTCGACATCTTTAGCGATGCCGGCTGCATCGTCGGCCCGCCCACCTGCGGCCCCTGCCTCGGCGGACACATGGGCATTCTTGGCGACGGCGAACGCTGCATCGCCACCACCAACCGCAACTTCCGCGGCCGCATGGGCAGCCTCGAAGCCGAAGTGTATCTTGCCAGCCCCTGTACGGCTGCGGCTTCCGCCGTCACCGGCGTGATCACCAGCCCCGAAAAGTTGTAATGCCGTCCGGTCGGGCTGCCTCTCAAGGTTGCCCGGAGTGCGAGGCGTACCGGAGCGGTTCCGCCCGGCCGCCTCGGTTCCGCCGCATCCCTTCGGAGCGTGCGGACCCCCGTGGATTTTTCTAGCGAGAGTACTACAGGAGAAACATATGCCTTTCACTGGTGTATCGCATAAAGTCGGCGAACATATCGATACCGACGCCATCATCCCGGCCCGTTTCCTTGTGACGACCGATCCCAAGAAGCTCGGCGAAAACTGCATGGAAGGCCTTGAGCACGGCTGGGTCAAGCGTGTGCAGGTGGGCGACATCCTCGTGGCCGAGCGCAACTTCGGTTGCGGTTCTTCCCGCGAGCACGCTCCCATCGCCATCCTCGGCGCGGGCATGAAGGCCGTCATCGCGCACAGCTTCGCCCGCATCTTCTACCGCAACGCCTTCAACATGGGGCTGTTGCTGCTGGAAATCGGCGACGACGTGAACAAGATCAAGGACGGCGACAAGCTCGAAGTCAGCCCCGAAGAGGGCGTGATCAAGAACCTGACTACCGGCGAGACCATCAAGGTGCCCGCGCTGTCCCCCGTCATGCAGAACCTCATCGACAAGGGCGGACTCGTGAACTACGTCCGCGAAGAGATCGAGGCTGAAGGGAAGTAGTGGGATTGTGAAAGATTGGGGAGGGGAAGGAGAACCTTTCTGGAGAAAGGTTCTCCTTCCCCTCCCCAACCCCCCTCCCTTTCCTCTCCAAAGACTTTCGTGTTTATTGAATCCCTGTTGCCGGTTTTCCCGGTAGAGGGAAGGAGACCCGCCTGAGCGATGTCCGTTCGGGCGGGTTTTTGTGTGGGGGGTGGCATGGGGAGCTGTGGAAAAGGGAGCACGCTGAGGCAAACCTCAGGTTCGGGGGCGTCACTCCCAGAAGTCTTTCAGCATCCTGTAGAGCACATGGCGATGGAGCGGGTGATCCGGCGGCAGCGCGGGATGATCGAAATCCTCGGCGGGATTGTGGAGCATCCCGAGCCGCCGCATGAGGCCCTGTGACGGCAGGTTGGTTTCCGTGGTGAAGGCGACGACTTCGGGAAGGTTCAGACCCTTGAAGGCGTAGCCCATCACGCTGCGGGCGGCTTCGAGGGCGTACCCCGTGCCCCAGTATTCGGGCAGGAACCGCCAGCCGATTTCCACGCAGGGCGTGAACGGCGCGTCAAAGGCCACCCGTGCAAGCCCGGTGAGTCCGGCGAGATTTCCGGTGTTTTTGTCCTCCACAGCCCAGAACGTAAAGCCGTGCTCCTCCTGATGTGCCTGAATTCGGGCCAGAAGTGCGTCGCTTTCGGCTTCGGAGAGTGTGGACGGAAAGAACTTCATGACGCGGGGATCGGCGTTCATACGGCGGAAAGCGGCGCGATCCGCCTCTGTCCAGAGACGGGTCCACAGGCGCTCCGTGACGAGGGGCAAGGTCTGATGCGCTGGCGGAGGGTTCATGCTTTGAGCGCTTCCTCTTTGCCGGGGGCGTATTTCCCCATGAGCGAGTCGATGTCGATGCGGATGATGGCGACCCGGTTGATCATGGAATCGGGGGCGGGGCGCGGGCACAAGGATTTGTAGCGCACGGTGATGGCATCGAGCGCGGTGCGTTTTTCCTCCTTGTCCTCGACGATGGCCGCCGTCCCGGTCCCGCAAACGCTGCGGAACGTGGTTGTGGCCTTCTCGCGGATGATGCGGACATCCACATAGGCGGAGAACCCCACGCGCGGGTTCTTGCGGATCAAGTCCATTTTTTTTCCGGTGAACGCGGTATGGATGTACAGCGCGTCGCCCAGCAGGACAAAATTCACCGGAAAGGCATACGGGGCCCCGTCGCCGTCGTTCAGGGCAACCACCATGTCGTCGGCGTCGTTCAGCACGCCGTCAATGAAGTCCCGATCTGCGCGGAATCTGTCTTTCATTCCCATTGCTTCGCTCCTTGTAAAGAAAACAGCGCCGGGAAAGGCGCTGCCTTGCCCTCACCCCCACTGGTGAAAGTCTTGGGAAGGGGTGGGGAGGGGTTT
>NZ_JH114232.1:286127-301361 GCF_000224655.1 Bilophila sp. 4_1_30 | reverse complement strand
GGGAAACCTTTCTCCAGAAAGGTTTCCCCGCCCCTCCCCAACTACTATTTATTCTCCGCCAGCTCGATCAGCGTGCGGACGGCGAAACCGGTGCCGCCCGCGGGGCAGTTGGGGATTCTGCGGGTGACGAACCCGGGCCCGGCGATGTCGAGATGCGCCCAGCTCCCGTCGAAGGTGATGAACTGCTTGAGGAATACGGCGGCGCTGCTCGCCCCGCCCGCCCGCGCTCCGGCGTTGGCGAAGTCGGCGGTTTCGCTCTTGAGCAGTTCAAAATAGCGGTCCCAGAGGGGCAGGGGCCAGTAGGGCTCGCCCACGATGTCGCCGAAATCCTTGATGCGCTGGGCAAGGGTGGCGTCCTGGCAGAACAGGCCCGCCACGTCGTCGCCGAGGGCCACGACGCACGCGCCCGTGAGGGTCGCCACGTCCACGATCATGGAAGGGTTCCAGCGCTGCTGCGCGTAGGTCAGGGCGTCGCAAAGCACAAGGCGCCCCTCGGCGTCGGTGTTGACGATCTCCACGGTCTTGCCGCTGAGGGTCTTCACCACGTCGCCGGGCCGGGTCGCGCGGGCGTCGGGCATGTTCTCGGCGCAAGCCATAAGGCCGATGACGCGGCGGGGCGTTTCGAGCTGGCCGAGGGCTTCGAACAGGCCCATGACCGCAGCCGCGCCGCCCATGTCGCCCTTCATTTCCCACATCCCGGCGGCGGGCTTGATGGAGATCCCGCCGCTGTCGAAGGTGATGCCCTTGCCCACCACGATGAGCGGAGCTTCGTCGGCGTGCCCGGCGGGGGCGTGCTCAAGGATGATCAGGCGCGGATCGTTGACGGAACCGGCGGCGACGGCGGCGAACGCGCCCATGCCGAGGGAAACGATGTCCTCGCGTTCGAGCACTTCGCAGTTCATATCGTGGCGGCGGGCGAGCTTGCGGGCTTCTTCAGCCATGTCTTCCGGCGTGAGGCTGTTGGCCGGGGTGTTGGCGAGGTTGCGGGCGAGGATGACGGCTTCGGCATGGGTTTCGCCGCGCCGGGCGGCAAGGCGGGGGAAGTCCGGCACGTTGGCGTCGCAGAACAGGAGGGCCAGCCAGCGCGGATCGGCGTCTTCGGGCTCTTTGGACTTGAACGCCTTGTTGCGCCACAGGCCGAGCATGGCGGCGCAGACGATTTCTTCAATGGTGCGCTCGACATCGGCGTTGAAGCGGGCCAGCCCGGAAACGGGGAGGGCCAGCGTGTCCACGCCAAGTTCGCGGCAGCGGAGGGCTGCGGCTCCGGCGCCCTTGCGGAGTTCCTCAAGCGTTTCCGCATACGTCAGTGCGTCGAGCTTGCCGAGGCCGACCACGACGGCGCGGGACAGAGGGTGCGCGGGAGGGCCGTAGAGGAGGCCCATTTCGCCTTTTTTCCCGTGGAAGTCGCGCATTCCCGGCGCGATGGACATCCACGGCGCGGCGTCCAGCAGTTCGGGGTAGGCTTTTTCCAGTTTCTCGTCTTCCGACAGGAACACGATCACCGCGTCCGCTGACCAACTTTCCGGCCCTCCGGCCTGAAAACGCAATTCCATTGTAAACGCTCCTTTGGGAAGAGGCATTGGGGAAGGGAGAGAAAAACTCCCAGAGAAAGGGCTTTTCTCTCCCCGCCTTAAACCCCGTCCTGTTCTTTCCTAAGGCTTTTGTGTTTGTAGGCTCCGGTGGAGCCTTTTTTCCTCGCTGCCGAAACGTGGGCAACGGGGGCGCTACTCCGAAGAAATCCCGTATCCTTTCAACTTGCGGTGCAGGTAGCTGCGCTCAAGGCCGATGGTCTCGGCGAGCCTTGTGATGTTGCCGCCGCATTCGTGGAGCTTCGCCTCAAGATAGCGGGCCTCGAACACGGCCCGGGCCTTCTTGAAATCAAGATCCGGGCCCAGCACCGCGGATTGTGGCAGGAACGCGGGTTCGCAGGCGGCGGAAGCTGCCTCGGCAGACGGCTCCGGCTTGCCCTGCGGGGTCATTTCCGGCGGGAGATCCACGGGGAGGACAGTCTTGCCCCCAAAGAGGATCACCATGCGCTCCGCGAAATTGCGCAGTTCGCGCACATTGCCGGGCCACGGGTAACGGCGGAGGCGTTCCATCGTTTCCGGCGCGTAGACGGGCGCTTTGCAGGCGTGCACGCGGCACAGGCGTTCCGTGAAGGCCGCCAGCAACAGATCGAGGTCTCCCCCGCGCTCGCGCAGGGGGGGCAGGTGCAGCGGGACCACGCGGAGCCGGTAGTACAGGTCTTCGCGGAACGTCCCGGCGGCAATGGCCTCCTCAAGGTTTTTGTTCGTTGCGGCGATGACCCGCACATCCACCTTGATGGTCCGCGTGCCGCCCACGCGCTCGAATGACTGCTCTTGAAGGATGCGGAGGATCTTGGCCTGCGTCTTCAGGCTCATGTCCCCGATTTCGTCGAGGAACAGCGTGCCGTTGTTCGCCATTTCGAAGCGTCCGGCCCGGGCCTGATCCGCGCTGGTGAACGCGCCCTTTTCATGCCCGAACAACTCGCTTTCGATGAGCTCCTCGGGAATGGCGGCGCAGTTCACCGCAATCATGGGCGCATCGGCGCGCCGGCTCCCGGCGTGCAGGGCGCGGGCGGCGAGTTCCTTGCCCGTGCCGTTTTCTCCGGTGAGCAGTACCCACACGTCCGTGGGGGCGACGCGGGCCAGCAGTTCCTGGAATTTGAGCATGACCGGGGACTGGCCGATGAGTTCGTCCTGTTCGGGCAAAACGGTACGGAGCACCTGATTTTCCCGGCGCAGGGAACCCGCTTCAAGGGCGCGGGCCGCGACGATGACGACCTTTTCCAGAGAAAGGGGCTTTTCGATGAAATCGTAGGCCCCTTGCTGGATGGCGCTGACGGCGGTCTCGATGGTTCCGTGCCCCGAGATCATCACGACGGGCAGATCGGGATGGTTCCCCTTGAGGCGCGCCTGCGCGGTGAGGCCGTCCATGCCGGGCAGCCAGATGTCGAGGAAAACGAGATCCGGACGTTCCGCGTCGGCGACCTCAAGCCCTTCCTCGGCGGTGGCGGCCTCAAGCACTTCGTACCCTTCGTCCTCCAAAATGCCCCGGAGCGAGAACCGGATGGGTTCCTCGTCGTCGATGATCAGAATGCGTGCCATACCGTTTCACCCTTGTTCATTCACAATATGCCGTTATGCATCGGAAAGCAGTTTCAGCCCGGCGATGCCCGCGAGGATCAGCCCGATGCACAGAAGGCGCGCCGGGGATGCCGATTCGCCGAAAAGGACGATGCCGAGCAGCGCCGTGCCCACAGCCCCGATGCCCGTCCAGACCGCGTAGGCGGTGCCGATGGGAAGGTGTTTCAGGGCCGAGGCCAGCAGGAAAAAGCTCAGGGCCATGAGGACAAGCGTCGCCACCGAAGGCCAGAACCGCGTGAACCCGTGGGAACTCTTTAAGCCGATGGCCCAGCCTACCTCGAGCAATCCGGCCAAAACAAGCAGAAACCAGTGCATACATTACCTCGCCATGTTGTCGAGGCCGTCCCCGGTTCGTAAGCAGCCGCAGGGCCGTCCCTGCGGTTTGGAATATTGGAGAAAGGCACGGGGGAGGGGGCTTTTTATAAAAAGCCCCCTCCCCGAACCCCCTCCCGCAACAATTTTGACTGGTGGGGAGGGAACCCGGAGGGAGTCCCTTCGCATCAAAAAACAAGGCTGTATCGCAGTAACCGATTGATATTCTATTTCATGTAATCCAAGATAAATACTGAGGAAACCTTTTCGTCGTTGGGCTTGCCAACAAATGCCTTCAAAAAACTCAACGAAATCAATTACTGTAAGCTTGCGCCAATCAAATGCCGTGCAAAGCTAAATTCTGGGGGCGCGGAACCGGGGGACGTGCGCCAAGAGCTTGCCCTTCAAACCACTTCCACCCTTCATCGACCCTTACGAAAGTCTTGGGAGGCGGAGGGGTGGGGTTTGGGGAGGGGGAGGAGGGACCTTTCTGGAGAAAGGTCCCTCCTCCCCTCCCCAATTCTCTCACTGCCTACTGCGCCGTCGTCACCGCGGGCTCGTGATGGCGGCGGAGGGACTCGATAAGGGAGGGGCAGTCGCTCTTGTCCCAAATGGCGTCCTCGGGCGCGTCGAGGGCAATGGGGAGCACCTCGTCCACATGGTCCACGAGCTCGATGCGCAGCGTCTGGAGGATCTCGTCAGGCACTTCCTTGAGATCCTTGGCGTTGTCGCGCGGGATGATCACGGTCGCCATCTCGGCGCGGCTGGCGGCGAGAAGCTTTTCACGCAGGCCGCCGATGGGCAGCACACGTCCGCGCAGGGTGACTTCGCCGGTCATGGCCACGTCATGCCGCACGGGGATGCCGAGCAGGGCGGAAACGAGGCTCGTGGTGATGGCGGTGCCCGCCGAGGGGCCGTCCTTGGGGGTCGCGCCTTCGGGGAAGTGCGTGTGGATGTCGATCTCGCTGTGGAAATCGGGCTTGAGCCCCAGCGCCGCGGCCCGGGAACGTACATAAGAAAGCGCCGCCTTCGCGGACTCGCTCATGACTTCGCCGATCTTGCCGGTGGTGGCCACATTCCCCTTGCCGGGCATGATCACCGTTTCTACATTGAGCAGCACGCCGCCCACGCCCGTATAGGCCAGACCGTTGACCACGCCGACCTTGGGGGACTTTTCGTTCTCGTCCATGCGGTACTTCTTCACGCCGAGATAGGTTTCCAGATCCTCCGGCGTAATGGTCACGCACTGGTCGAGGTTGTCCTCTTCCACCAGCTTGATCGCGGTTTTGCGGCACAGCGCGCCGATTTCGCGTTCAAGGCTGCGGACCCCGGCCTCGCGCGTGTAGGAACGGATGACCTCGGTGAGCGTCTCCTCGGGCAGGGAGATGTTCCCGGGCTTGAGGCCATGCTCCTTGATCTGGCGCGGCAGGAGGAAGTCACGGGCGATGTGTTTTTTCTCTACTTCGAGGTAGCTGGAAAGCTCAATGATTTCCATACGGTCCTGAAGCGGGGCGGGGATATTGTGCAGCGAGTTCGCCGTGGTGATGAAGAACACCTTCGACAGATCGTAGTCGATGTCGAGGTAGTGGTCGTTGAACGTCTTGTTCTGCTCGGGGTCGAGCACCTCCAGCAGGGCGGACGCGGGATCGCCCCGGTAATCGGAGCTCATCTTGTCGATTTCATCGAGGCAGAACAGCGGGTTGCTGGACTTGGCGCGCTTGAGGGCCATGATGATCTTGCCGGGCATGGCGCCCACGTAGGTGCGCCGGTGGCCGCGGATTTCGGCTTCGTCGCGCACGCCGCCGAGGGACAGGCGCACGTATTCGCGCCCCGTGGCCGTGGCGACGGAGCGGGCCAGCGAGGTCTTGCCCACGCCGGGAGGCCCGACGAGGCAGAGGATGGGACCTTTGAGCGCGTTGGTGAGCTTCTGGACGGCGAGGAACTCAAGGATGCGCTGCTTGGGCTTCTCAAGGCCGAAATGGTCGGCGTCGAGGATGGCGCGGGCCTCGGGAATGTCGATGCTGGTTTCCCGCATGTCATTCCACGGCAGTTCCAGAATCCAGTCCACATAGTTGCGGACGATGGCGTATTCGGCGGAGGCCGGGGCCATCATGCGCAGCTTCTTGAGCTCGGACATGCCCTTTTCACGGGCTTCCTCAGGCATGTTCTTGGCCTTGAGCATCTGCTCAAGCTCCGCGATCTCGGCCTGCGGATCGTCTTCGCGGCCCATTTCCTTGTTGATGGCCTTGATCTGCTCAGAAAGATAGTATTCCCGCTGGTTTTTATCCATCTGGTCTTTGACGCGGCTCTTGATGCGCCGTTCCATCGAGACCCGTTCCATCTCGGTATTCAGGAACTCGTAAACTTTTTCAAGGCGCTGTCCGGGATCGGCCAGCTCCAGCGCTTCCTGCTTTTTGGGGTATTCGATCTTGAGCAGGGGGAGGATGGTGTCGGCGAGCTGTCCGGGATCGCGCAGGGCGGAGACGGCGGAAAGGATCTCCGGAGTGAGTTTTTTGTTGGTATGGGCGTATTCCGCGAGGATTTCCTTTGTGGCCCGTACCAGCGCTTCGGTTTCCGGGCCGTCATTGCGCATGATGGGCAACGGCGTGACCACGACCTTGGGGAAGGCATCCGTCCCGAACGGGTTTTCCTGATCTTCGGGCGTCAGAGGCCGCCAGCTGATGCGGTACAGGCCCTCGAAGAGCACCTTGATCGGGCCTTCAGGCAGCCTCATGTACTGGAGCACGCGCCCGACCACACCAACGGCATAGAGATCCGCCGGATCGGGCTTTTCCAGTTCGGGTTCGCGCTGCGTCACGAGGCAGATGCGCTTGCCGTAGTCGTTCACGGCGCTTTCGATGGCCTTGATCGAGGCTTCGCGGCCCACGAGGAGGGGCATGATCGAGTGCGGCGACATGACCACCTCCCGCAAGGGCATGAGCGGAAGCTCGAATCCCTCCAGTGTTGCATTGCTGGTGATGGTGTCGTTCGTTTCGTTCATGCTTGCTCCTTTAGAAGGTAACGGAACCGGGGAGGGGAGAAGGAATCCTTCTGAAGAAGGGATTCCTTCTCCCCTCCTCTCATCTTCCCAAGGCTTTTAACGGCCCCTAGCCCGGCTTCGTATGCCGCGACGGGCCGTATGGAACTCTTTATATTGCAACAGGAAACGCCTGCCGCGCTCCCTCCCCGCCAGCCGAAAGTTTTTGGAAGGGATGGGGGGGGCGTGGGGGGAAGGGAGAACCCTTTTCCAAAAGGGTTTCCCTTCCCCCCACATTCTTTTCTGCAAACCTTACGAAGCGATGTGCGCTTCGGTGTCGTAGATGTACAGCGGCGGGGCCTTCTTTTCGATGACCGCGTCGTTGATCACGCACTCCTTCACGCCGGGCATGGAAGGAAGCTGATACATGATGTCGAGCATGACGCTTTCCATGACGTTGCGCAGGCCGCGCGCGCCGGTCTTGCGCTCGATGGCCCTGTGGGCGATGGCGCGCAGGGCGTCGGAGGTGAAGCGCAGGGTCACGTTGTCGAGTTCGAACAGCTTCTGGTACTGCCGGGTGAGGGCGTTCTTGGGCTCGGTCAGGATACGGACGAGGTCGTCCTCGCCGAGATCGTCCACGTGCGTCAGGACCGGGATACGGCCCACGAATTCGGGGATGAGCCCGAACTGCACGAGGTCGGCGGGATGCACCTGTTCGAGGAGCTCGCCGAGGGTGCGCTCCTTTTTGGTCTCCACCTTGGCCCCGAAGCCCATGCTGCCGCCGCGCATACGCTGCTCGACGATCTTGTCCAGGCCGATGAACGCCCCGCCCACGATGAACAGGATGTTCGAGGTGTCCATGCGGATGAATTCCTGCTGCGGGTGCTTGCGGCCGCCTTTGGGAGGAATGTTGGCTTCCGTGCCTTCGATGATCTTGAGCAGCGCCTGCTGGACGCCTTCGCCGGACACGTCGCGGGTGATGGACGGGCCGTCTGCCTTACGGGAGATCTTGTCGATTTCGTCGATGTAGATGATCCCCTTGCGGGCCGCTTCAAGGTCGTAGTCGGCATTCTGAAGCAACTGGACCAGAATGTTTTCCACGTCTTCGCCCACATACCCGGCCTCGGTCAGCGTGGTGGCGTCCGCGATGGCGAACGGCACGCGCAGGACGCGGGCCAGCGTCTTGGCGAGGAGCGTCTTGCCGCTTCCGGAGGGGCCGACAAGCAGGATGTTGCTCTTTTCGAGCTCCACATCGTCGCTGCCCCTGAGGGCGTCGGCATAGAAGACGCGCTTGTAGTGGTTGTGCACCGCCACGGCGAGGATCTTCTTGGCCTCATCCTGCCCGATGACGTATTCGTCGAGGCGGGCCTTGATTTCCTGCGGGGTGAGCAGGCGTTCGTCTTCGCGGACCTGCTCGATGGCGTTCTGAGCCATCATTTCGTTGCAGGAGGCGATGCACTCGTCGCAGATGTGCACGCCGTCCGGCCCGGAGACGAGCTGGTTCGCCTGCGTTTCGGTTTTGCCGCAGAAAGAGCAGCGGGGTTCGTTCGGGGGAGTGGTATTGGGCATCTCTCTTCCTATTCGGACTTTTCGGCGAGGAGGTCACGGCGGGAGGCGAGAACCTTGTCCACCAGACCATAGGCCTGCGCCATTTCGGCGGTCATGAAGTTGTCGCGTTCGGTATCCTGGGCGATCTTTTCGATGGGCTGGCCGGTATGCTTCGCCAGCAGCCCGTTGAGGGTCTCGCGCATACGCAGGATCTCGCGGGCATGGATGTCGATGTCGGTGGCCTGTCCCTGGAATCCGCCGAGGGGCTGGTGGATCATCACCTGGCTGTTGGGCAGGGCGTAGCGCATACCCTTCTGCCCCGCGCTGAGGAGGAAGGCTCCCATGCTGGCGGCGCGGCCCATGCACACGGTGGCGATGGGCGGGGTGATGTAGTTCATGGTATCGTAGATGGCCATGCCCGCCGTGACGGAGCCGCCGGGGCTGTTGATGTAGAGATAAATCTCTTTTTCCGGGTCCTGCGATTCGAGGAAAAGCAGCTGGGCGCAGATGAGGGACGCCACCGCGTCGTTGACCTCGGAGCCGAGGAGCACGATGCGGTCTTTCAGCAGGCGGGAAAAAATATCATAAGCGCGTTCGGTGCGGCCCGACGTTTCGACGACGATGGGCACCGTCATATCAAGAATATCTTGCATACTGTCTCCATATGATAATTGGGCATCAGGGCTTTCCCCGTCAGATAAGCACGATTGCGCCGTTGTCTCGGGATGAAGCCATAAAAACGGGAAATAGCACAGGGCCACCATACAATAAAGAGGGGAGTGCGGACACTCCCCTCTCCTCATTTTTCCAAAAAAGCGGGCGGAAAACGGACTAGTCCGCGTTCTTGGTCTCGCTCAGGCTCACGGCGGGGACTTCGTTGATCTTCGCCTTGCTGTAGACCATTTCCAGAGCCTTGTCAGCGAGGATGCGGTCGCGCAGTTCATAGATCAGGCCGCTCTTGTGATAGGCTTCGCTGACCTTCTTGTAGTCCTGCTGGGCGCGCATGGCCATGCCGTAGATGGCCATTTCCACTTCCTGATCGTTGACGGTGATGTTTTCCTTCTGGGCGAGGGCCATCAGGAACACCTGGGGACGCAGGGTTTCGAGGGCTTCCTTCTTGGCTTCTTCGCGCTTTTCTTCCTGAGCCTGGTCCTTGCGGAGGTCGTCAATGCCCATGCGCTGGAGCTTCATGGCCTGTTCCTGCACCACGCGCTCGACGCGGGCGTTCAGCATGGAATCGGGGATTTCGAAAGAAACCTTTTCAAGGAGGCCGTCGATGAGCTTCTTCATGGCTTCGCTGCGGGCGGCCTGAGCCTTCGTAGCGGAAACGTGCTCGACGATGGAGGCCTTCATCTTTTCCAGGCTTTCCTGGCCGACCTTCTGAGCGAACTCCTCGTTCACTTCGGGCTTCTGGCTGGTCTGGATCTTGTTCACCTTGATGGTGAAGATGACGGTCTTGCCGGCCAGCGGCTTGTGGGGGTAGTCGGCGGGGAAGTTCACGGGGCCGGTCTTTTCTTCGCCGGCCTTGGCGGTCTTCACGAGGGCTTCGAAATCGGGGAGGGCCTGGCCCTGGCCGAGGGCCACGCCGAAGTTTTCGCCCTGCACGTCGTCGATCTTGTTGCCTTCCTCATCGGTGCCGGAGTAGTCGACATCCACGGTGTCGCCGTCCTGTGGCAGGCGATCTTCGGTTACTTCGGTAAGTTCCGCCATGCGGCCGCGGAGGTTTTCAATGATTTCGTTCACGTCGTCGTCGGACACGTCGGCCTTGGCCTGATCGACTTCGAGGCCTTCGTAGTTGGGGAACTCGATTTCGGGCAGCACGTCGAAGGTGACGTTGCACTTGAATTCGGTATCGCGGGCGAAGGCGTCATGGTTGTCCATTTCCATGCTGGAAACGGGGGTCAGGCCGGATTCCTTGAGGGTCTTCTGGAGGAGGCCGTTGATCTCGTCCTGCGTGGCGCGGGCGTACACGTCTTCGCCGAAGCGCTTTTCCACTACGGACGCGGGGACTTTACCCTTACGGAAGCCGGGCAGGGACAGATCCTTCTGGAAGCCCTTGACGGCGGTGTTGATAGCGGCGTTCACATCATCCGCGGTCAGGGTGAAGGCGATCTTTTTCCGGGTAGGGGAAAGGTTTTCAACGACAAATTCCATGGGGATTCCCTCCTTAGGGGAGCCGACCTGCTCAAGGGCGGACGGACGAACTTTTTATCAATCAAAACACGAGGGTTATGAATGCACCGGAAGGCTTTCTGGTGCGAGAGGGGGGAGTTGAACCCCCACGGAAATCCGCTGGATTCTAAGTCCAGTGCGTCTACCAATTCCGCCACTCTCGCCAGTCGGCACACAAAGGAGGGACTCTACTGCGAAATCCCAAAAATCGCAAGTTCCATCCTGTTCAGGTGGGGTTAGGTGGTACGGGAGAGGGCCGCCGCTTCGTCCTCATACTCCTTCAGTTTCCTGTAGAGCGTGGCGACGCCGATGCCGAGGGCGGCGGCAGCGGCTTTCTTTCCGGGCGTGTCGTCCCCGCAGCGGCGGACGGCGTCCAGAATGGCGTTGCGTTCCAGATCGCGGAGCGGGGTGATCCCGCCGGGCGGGAGGGGGGCGGAGGGTGAAGGCGCGGAAGAGGGCAAGGCCCCGCGCACGGAGGCGGGGAGCATGTCAGGATGCAGGACCCCGCCGGACGGGGCCATGTTGACCATAAACTCCATCACATTCTCGAACTCGCGCACGTTGCCGGGCCACGGGTAGGCGGAGAGGGCCGCGGGCATGTCCGGGCCGAGCGACGGGACCGGCTTGTTGAACCGGGCGCTGTAGCGGGCGAGGAAGTGGGACGACAACAGCTCGATGTCGCCGTGGCGCTCGCGCAGGGGCGGCACCTGCAGCGGGATCACGTTCAGGCGGTAGAAGAGATCCTCGCGGAAACGGCCTTGGCGCACCGCTCCGGCAAGATCTTCGTTCGTCGCCGCGATAATACGGATATCCACCTCAATGAGCCGGTTGGAGCCGAGGCGGGTGAAGGCCCGTTCCTGCAGGACGCGGAGCAGCTTCACTTGCAGGTAGAGCGGCATGGTGCTGATTTCGTCGAGGAACAGCACGCCCTTGTGGGCCAGCTCGAATTTGCCGATACGCCCCTTGGCGCTCGCGCCGGTGAACGCGCCGCCCGTGTAGCCGAACAGCTCGCTTTCGAGCAGGGCGTCGGGGATGGCCCCGCAGTTGATGCCGATGAAGGGCTTGTCCCGGCGGCCGCTGGCGGCGTGGATGGCCCGGGCGACGAGTTCCTTGCCGGTGCCGGATTCGCCGGTGACGAGGACCGTGGACGTGGAGCCGGCGATCTGGCGGATTTGATCTTTCAGCTGGAGCATGGCGGGCGAGCGCCCGATGAGGTTTTCGACGCCGGAAAGGGCGTCCCCGAGAGAAGAGACGCGATCCGCCATGCGCGGCAGGGACTCGAAGGTGAAGACCGTGGCAAAATGGTAGTCCGACGGCACGAGCGGGGTCATCTGGCCCATGAGCGTGTGCTTGCGGCTCCGGGCGGTGACCACGAATTCCTCGAGATCCGAAAAGGATTCCCCGGTCCGTTTGAACTGCACGTCCGTGGGCAGGCCGTCGTCCTTGAGCCCGAGATCACGGCGGGCGATGTCGTTCAGATAGGAAATGCCGCCCTTGGCGTTGAAGATGACGATGCCCCGGCTGTTGATTTCGAGAATCCGCAGCATGATGTCGAGGAATGACCGGGCGCGGAGCAGGTCGGCGTGGTCGTGGAGCTTGTGCAGGATGAATTCCGCGCAGCGCTCAATGAACTGGACGTACACGTCCTTGTGCTCAAGGACACGGGCGCGGTCCTCGTCGGTGGAGCAGACGAGCCCGATGACGCCGAGCACGTCGCTGCCGTCGATGATGGGCGTGCTGATGGAAAGGGTTTCGCGGCAGAGGTCGCGCCCCGGGCAGCGCGTGCAGATGAAATGCTCGCGGGGCGCCTCCATGACGAACGAGCGCCGGATGCGCATGACGTGGCGGTAGGTTTCGCCCTCGGCGCGGATGTTTTCCCCGACCCCGGAGGCATAGAGGCCCGTCCCGGCGAGGCGGTTCAGGCCCGCGTCCACGACTTCCACGTCCACGCCGACCACGCGGGCGATGAGTTCCGCATAGTCGGCCACCGTATCCCGGATGTCCAGCAGCATGGGCATTCAGGCTATCCAGATGACGTTGGCCTGACGCCCGCAGATCCCGTCCCGGCGGTAGGAGAAGAAGCTGTCCGGCATGGACGCCGTGCACAGATCGAGGCCGAAGATGCCTTCGTCCGGCAGGCCCGCCTCCAGCAGCTGATCGCGGGTCAGCCGCCAGAGGTTCATGGTCTTGTCGCGGGCGTTGAACCAGTTGGCGAAATCGGGGCCCCATTCCTTGCCGTAATTGACGAATTCCGAGCGCTGCGGGCCGAGGCTCGGGCCGCGCACGGCGAGCAGATCGCGGGCGTCGAGGCCGTAGCGCCCGCAGAAGGCCGCGATGCCGGATTGGAGGAAACGCAGGCGGTTGCCGCGCCAGCCGATGTGGAAGGCCGCGATGTGGCGCCCTTCCTTGTGCGCGACGAGGACGGGCTGGCAGTCGGCGGTCTTGATGATCAGGCCGATGCCGGGTTTGTCCGTGGCAAGGCCGTCCCCTTTGGGAAAGGCGGGCGGCTCCACGAACCGCTCCAGCGGCGAGGGCGGGGGATCGAAAACGAGCGTATCGCCGTGGATCTGATCGAGCTCGGCGATTTCGGCAACCTCAAGAGATGCGGCGAGATCCAGCCGGTTGGCCGAGACGCGCAAGGGATCGTCCCCTACCGTATAGGCGATGTTCCCGCCCCCATAGGGCCCTTCCGAAACGCCCCAGTCGCGGGTCTGGAAGGCGCAGCGGACGCCCGGGACGCCGGGAAAGGCGAAGGGGATGAAGCTCAGAGCCATATGAGTTCCTTTTCGGTAGCGTAACCGTGCATGGGGATGTCCAGAGGCCCGGCGGGAAATGCGGCGAGCTGGAAGGAGTGGACCAGCGCCAGCCGCTTCGCGCCGCCCCAGCCGGGCAGGGCGAGCAGGCGGTCGTAGAAGCCCTTGCCGTACCCGAGGCGCGTCCCGGCGGGGCTGATGCCCACGGCGGGGACCAGAATCAGATCCGGCAGCCGAAGAGACGCATCCGTCCCGGAAGGCGGGACGAAGGTTCCGGCGGCGTCCTGCTCCCATCCCGTGCGGGGCAGGGGTACGCACGCGGGGCCGGGCTCGGAGAGGCCGAAGGCGCCGGGCGTCAGTTCATCATAGCCCCGGCACAGGACGAATTCCATGATTCCTTCGCCCTCGCTCGGCGGGAGGCAGCGGGGCAGGAGCACCTGTTTGCCTTCGGCCCACGCACGTCTGATAATTTCATCGGTGGAGATTTCGTTCCGCACGGCGATATACATGGCGACCGTACGGGCGTCGCGCCACTCGGGGAGGGCGAGGACACGCCGCTGGACGGCGGCGGAATGGCGTTCCCAATCGGCGGGGGCAAGGGCTTTGCGGGCGCGTATCAGCTCGGAACGCAAGACATTTCTGTCCGTGACGGCGTGGCCGGAGGGCGTACCCGTCACGGAAGGGGAGGTCGGGGGAAGGGACATGGCGCACCTTTGTCAAACCTGAAACAATAGGTTAGGGTACGAAAGATCAGTGAAGTGGAATCCCTTGCAGGGAAAGGCAAGCCGGTATACCCTGCAACCCCAACAGTACAAGGAAGTTGCCGACATGCCAAGCGCCCAGCCTCTTTCGTCCTTTGCGGTCCCCGCTTCCGGAACTTCCGGTGCGGCGGCCCCGTCCTCCGGGGTCCGCACATGGATCGTCATGGGCGATCTTCACGACAAGGCCGCCCGGCTTGGCGAAATCCAGGGGCTGGAAGAGGCCGACGGCATCATCGTCACCGGCGATCTGACCGTCACCGGCGGCGCGGCGCAGGCCCGCAATGTGCTTGAGAAGCTCACCCGCTACAATCCCGTCATTTACGCGCAGATCGGCAACATGGATCGCGCCGAAGTCACGGACTGGCTTGCCAAGCAGGGATGGAATACCCATTTATGCGTACGTGAGCTGGCTCCCGGCGTCGCGCTCATGGGGCTTGGCGGCTCCACGTTCACGCCGTTCGGTACGCCGAGCGAATTTCCCGAGTCCCGCTTTGCGGACTGGCTCGAACACATGTGGAGGGAGGCCCGGACGTATCGCCATGTGGTGCTTTCCGTGCATACGCCTCCGCATGACACGCTGTGCGACATCGTCGGGGACGGAATCCACGTTGGTTCCTCCGCCGTACGCGACTTCATTCTGGACGCGCAGCCTGATGTGTGCCTGTGTGGACACATCCATGAATCCCGCGCCGTGGATCGCCTCGGACGCACCGTGCTGGTCAATCCCGGCGCGTTTGCGACGGGCGGCTATGCCGTCCTGCGGCTTGCGGGGGACGACCTGTCGGTGACGCTTCACATGCTGGACTGACCGGTTCGCCCGGATCGTCGCTTCCCCGCCCGGACCGCTGGCCTGTCCGTGCGCAGGGGCATTTGTCACCGCCGGAAAAATTTTTTGGAAACCCGCGTCTTGCGGCCTCGCCCGCCCTCCGTATTCTCCGGAAAGGCTTTCTCCCGGCGAGGCCCGTATGCATGGGGCTCCTTCGGAGACGCCGAGCGAACGGCGCGTCCGAGCCCGCGATTTTTGCGGCCGCCCGCGCCAGCCGGACGGCACCCCGATACTTTTTTGTTTTTTTGAGGAAACATATGACCGATTCTGAAAAGATCGCAGCCCCGGCGGAACAGCCGGCTGCGTCCGAAAAGCCCATGTCCGCCGTTGCGGATGCCGTTGAAACCCCTTCCGACTCCGCTCCCGAAAAGAAGCCCCGCCGTCCGCGTCGCAAGAAGCCTGCCGTGGAACAGGCCACGCTGGAACTTTCCGCTCCGGAGAACGCCGTGTCGGCGCAACCCGCGGAGGAACAGGCCGTGTCGGCCTCGTCCGCGCCCGAGGCTCCCGCACGGAAACGCTCCGCGCCGAAGCAGTCTGCGGCGAAAACAGCCCGGAAACAGTCCGAGCAGCCGAAACAGCCTGTTGAGGCGCCTGTGGAGCCGAAGCAGCCTGAGCAGCCCGTGTTGACCGAACATCCCGTTCAGATTCCCGCCGTCGCCGCTTCCGTACTGCCCGCCGAGGCGGTTGCGTCCGCCGTTCCCGCCGTGTCCGAACCCGC
>NZ_JH114232.1:277159-285735 GCF_000224655.1 Bilophila sp. 4_1_30 | reverse complement strand
GAGGGTGAGGAGGCGCGCACGCCTCGCGTGCCGCGCAAGCCGCGCCGCCGCCGGAACAAGAAGGCCGCCGCTGCCGCCGCGCTGCAGGAAGCCGAGGACGATTCCGCCGAGGAAGGCGAAGAGGAACAGGACGCCAAGAAAGGCCGCAAGCCTGCCAAGGCCGCCGCGTCCGGCGTGGACCGCAAGATGCTGGTCAGCGTCCTTCCCGGCGATATGGTCGAGGTGGTGCTCACCGAAGACGGCTCCGTGCGCGAGTACTACGTGGAGATGACCCATCAGGCCAAGATCCGGGGCAACATCTACAAAGGCGTCATCAACAATATCGACACCAATTTGCAAGCCGCCTTCGTCAATTACGGGAACGTGAAGAACGGCTTCCTGCAGATCGACGAAGTGCACCCCGAATATTACCTCCAGCCCCACGAACCCACCAAGGGCCGCAAATACCCGCCCATCCAGAAAGTGCTCAAGCCCGGGCAGGAAGTCCTCGTGCAGGTCGTGAAGGAGCCCAACGGCTCCAAAGGCGCTTTCCTGACCACATGGCTGTCGCTCGCCGGGCGTTTCCTCGTGCTGACGCCGGGGCAGGAGCAGATCGGCATTTCCCGCAAGGTGGAGGACGGCGAGGAGCGCAACCGTTTGCGCGAGCTCATCCGGGGCCTTGAGCCCGGCGAAGGGCTTGGGGCCATCGTCCGCACCGTGAGCGCGGGCACGAGCAAGACCACGCTCCAGAAGGACCTCTCTTTCCTCAAGCGCGTCTGGAAGGATATCCGCAAACGCGCCACCACGGAAAAGGTTCCCTCCCTGATCTATCAGGAACCGGGCCTTGCCAGCCGGAGCGTTCGCGACTATCTGTCCGACGACGTGTCCGAAGTCTGGGTGGACAACGCGGAAACCGCCGAAGCCATCCGGGAGATGGCTTCCCTGCTGTTCCCGCGCAAGGGCGACCTCGTGCATCTTTATGAGAAGCATGACAAAACCCTTTGGGAACACTTCGGCCTTCTCAACCAGATCGAGCAGGTACATTCCCGCGAAGTGCTCATGCCGTCCGGCGGGCGTCTGGTGTTCGACCAGACCGAGGCGCTTATGGCCATCGACATCAACTCCGGCAAGATCGGCGGCAAGACGAATTTTGAGGCTATGGCCTTCCGTACGAACATGGAAGCGGCGACGGCCATCGCCCGCCAGCTTCGCCTGCGCGACATCGGCGGGCAGATCGTCATCGATTTCATTGAAATGCGCGATCCCGAGCATTGCCGCGAGGTTGAAAAAGAACTCCGCAACGCCATGAAGGGCGATCGCGCCCGTCACGACATCGGCAAGATGAGTTCCTTTGGCCTGCTCCAGATCGTACGCCAGCGGACCGGCTCCTCGGCGATTTCCATCAGCATGGAAACCTGTCCGCACTGCAAGGGGACGGGGCAGCGCCGCAACATGGAGTGGCAGTCCGTACAGACGCTTCGCGACCTGCACCGCGCCATGCGCAGCGCTGCGGCGGCGGGGCAGACCGAGTACGCCCACAGCGTGGACGCCGAGCTCGGGCTGTATCTTCTGAATCACAAGCGCGAACGGCTCTCGCTCATGGAAAAGGAATTCCACATCCGTCTGGATATCCGCATCGAGGGCATTTCTTCCGCGCCGGCAGCCCCAGCACAGCAGCAGGGCCATCAGCACAACGGGCAGAACAATGGCAGGTAACGGCAAGAAAGTGCTCCTGCACGCCTGTTGCGGGCCGTGCAGCATCATGTGCATCCAGTCGTTGCGCGACGAGGGCTATGACGTCACGGGATACTTCGCCAATCCGAACATCCATCCCGTTTCCGAATATTTTCGGCGGCGGGAGGCGATGGAACAGGTGGCGGAACAGATGGACCTGCCCATGTTGTGGCAGGACGATGTGTATGATCTGCCCGGCTGGCTCAAGATGGTGCACGATCTGGGTATCGCGGACAACCAAGGGTATGCCCGCTGCGGCTATTGCTATGAGAGCCGTCTTGCCCTGACCTGCGCCATCGCCTCGGAGAACGGTTTCGACTGCTTTACCACAAGCCTGTTGTATTCCCGGCATCAACAGCACGACGCCATCCGGGGAATCGGAACCCGCGTCGCGGCATCCGGTGACTACAAGAGCGACGCCGGATTCGGTTCTGAGTTCCTGTACCGGGACTTCCGCCCCTTCTGGCAGGCCGGAATCGACCGCTCCAAGGAAATGGGCCTGTACCGCCAGAACTACTGCGCCTGTATTTTTAGCGAGTACGAACGGTTTGAGAAGAAACTGAGGAAGCTAAGCGCGGAATGAGTGCTATGGTCAAGTTTCCGTTATAATCCCCGTGTATAATGTAGCTCCGTATCTTGGCGAATGTCTGGATTCTGTCCTCCAGCAGACTCTAAAAGATATAGAAATTGTTTGTGTGGATGATTGTTCTACGGATAATAGCTCGTTTCTGTTGAAAAAATATGCTGAATCAGATATTCGAATCCGATTGTTTTACAATGAAAGAAATAGAGATTTATCCTTCACCCGTAATAGAGGATTAAAAGAATCCTGCGGAGAGTATGTTTTCTTTTTAGACTCTGATGATGCTTTATACGATAAGGAAGTTTTGAAAGAACTTTATACTATTGCTGAACAAGATGATGCTGAATTGGTTTCGGGAAGGACTGTGAATTGGTTTCCTGACGAATCAGGAAAAGAGTACGTAGTCAATACAGCGGTATATCCTGACCAGGATATTAGAGGGAAATCTCTCTCAAAATGTGGTTTTCTCTCAAATAATGTCATTGCGTGCAATAAGCTCTTACGGCGTTCTTTTCTTGTGGAGCATGCTATATTTTTTGATGAGACACTGCTTAAGTTTGAGGACAATGATTTTTCGTGCCGTGTGGCCGCACATGCGAAGACGATTTCGTATCTTGCCGTCAATACCTACAAATACCGCCAGAGAAAAGGAAGTGACAAATCCAAGATGTATATGAAAGGGCGTGAGGACGCCTTTTGGAAATGCCACGCAGCGAAGAATATGGCTTCCGCCGTGCGCGCCACCGAACCTGTGGTCCAGAGGATTTATGCGGTTCATATCGGAGATATGTTGCGGGGTGCGTATAGGGACTTTCTCAGATATGGCAGAGCTGATGAATGTTCTGAATATATGGTTGCCTTAGGTGGTGTTTTTGCTGCGTTGCCGGAAGATGTTTTGAAGAACCTCACTATGGATCTTCAGCTTGTCTCTGCTCCATTGAAGCAGGAAAAATATGCCGATACATGGACAATGCTCTATATGTATAAAAAAAATGAGAGTACTCTATTATGCCCGGTATGTTGTTCTAGTAGTGAAGCATCAGATTAAACGATTTTTGCGGTAGTACTTTTTTAGGGTTTCAATAAAAAGAGGCCATCCTAGGATGGCCTCTTTTTATTGATAACATAGGAATGTGTTTGGCTCTAATCCGCCAGAATCGTTTCGTTCTTCAGTTCGATCTTGGCATTGGAACGGAGCAGGCTGAGGAAGCCGCGGAACATCTGCTCACGCTTGGCGTTGAGCACGGCGTCGGTGATCTGCGGAGCGGCGGTCTTCCAGTCTTCGTCGCTCGGCGTCACGACTTCGGCCACGCGGGCGATGGCCGCGCCGCCGTCGAGCGTGTAGGCCACGGGAAGCCAGTCGTTCACCTTGGCGGTAAAGGCGGCCTTGGCCAGCTCGGTGTTCATGCCCAATTCGCCCATGTAGCCCTGACGGCCGACCGGTTCGGTCTTCTTGAGCTTGCCCTGAAGTTCCTTGGGCAGATCGGCGGTAAAGGTCTTGCGTTCGGCATTGGCGGCCTCGAAGGCGAGCGTGCGGGCCTTGTCCTGCTGGAGGCGGGCCTTGATGTCGTCCTTCACGGCGTCAAGCGGCTTTACGGTCTGAGGCTTGGATTCGTTCACCTTGGCGATGACATAGCCGGTCTTGGTCACGAAAGGCGTGTCCAGCACGGTGCCGGGCTTGGCGGCCAGCAGCGCGGGCAGGTTTTCAGGCTTGATGCCCATCTTTTCGGTCAATTCGGTCGTGTTGACGAGGCCGGTTTCCTGCGGGGCCAGCTTGAGCGGTTCCCCGGCTTCCTTCAGCGACTTGCCGCCGATGACCGCGAGCTGAACCTGTTCCAGCGCTTCCTGTACCTTGCCGGAGGCTTCATCCTGCGCCAGACGGGTGCGGATCTGATCCTTCACTTCATCTAGGGGCTTCTGCCCGGCGGCCTTCTTTTCTTCAAGCTGGATGAGATGCCAGCCGAACTGCGTCTTGACGGGCTCGGAAAGCTCGCCGGGGTTGAGGGCGAAAGAAGCCTTGTCGAATTCGGGGACCATCTGGTCGTGCGCGAACCAGCCGAGTTCGCCGCCCTGCGGGGCGCTGCCCGGATCTTCGGAAACTTCCTTGGCCACGGTGCCGAAATCTTCGCCAGCCTTGATGCGCTGGGCGATTTCTTCGATCTTGGCCTTCGCCTTGGCCTGATCCTCGGCGGAAGCCTTGGCGTCGCTCAGGATGAGGATGTGGCGGGCGCGCACCATTTCGGGGGTGGCGAACTGGGCGGCATTCTTTTCATAGTATTCGGATACGGCGGCGTCGCTGATGTTCTGGGCGGCGGCCAGCGCTTCCGCGCCGATGAGGAGGTATTCCACGTCGGCCTGCGGGGGCACGGTGAAGGATGCCTGATTGGCTTCGTAGTAGTCCTTGATCTGTGCGTCGTCGACGGTGACCTTGGAGGTATAGTCTTCCAGCGGGTAGAAAACATACTCCAGAATGCGGCGTTCGCCTTCATAGCGGAAGAGATCGCGCACTTCGGCTTCAGGGACGAATGCCCCGGCGGTGACGTCGGCGCGGAGCTTGTTCATCAGCATGTTGTTGCGGAGTTCGGCCTCAAAGTTGCCGGGGGTGTTGCGCTGGGCCTTGATCATGCGGACGTAGGCGTCGGGATCGAACTTGCCTTCTTCGTTGTGGAAGGCGGGGAAGCTCTCGATGAGCTTGCGCAGTTCCACGGGCGTCACGACGATGCCGACGCGCTCGGCTTCCTGCGTAATGAGGTTTTCAAGGATGAGGTTCTGGATAAGCTGCTGCTTGAGCTGCATTGCCTTGAGGCCCGCCGCGTCAAGATCGGGGTACTGGGCGCGCACCTGCTGCTCAAGCTGTTCGTATTTCCGCTGGAACTCCTGAATGGTGATGGGTTCCCCGTTCACGGTGAGGATGACCGTGGAAGGGCCGCCCGTCAGGCCGCCGACGCCCCAGAAGACGAAGACCAGAATGATGATGCCAAAGGCGATTTTGACGCCCCACGATTGGGCGTTGGCTCGAATGAGATCCAGCATGACAGCTCCAGTTCAAAGGTTACGGGCCCCGGCGGGCCGTACGGCGTCCCGCACGGCTCGCCGGGCTCCGGCTTACATTTTTTCTTTTACGGCGTTCAACAGGCCGCCGGACCGGATGATGTCCAGTTCGGCCGCCGAGAGATCATTCCTTACAGGAAGAACGCCCACGCCCGCAATCTCAATATTCGTCACGCCGCCGGGCGTGATTTCCGCGAGCGGGATGCGGATATCCGCCCCCTGGGCGACCTTAGCATAATCTTCCCTGTTCACGAAGACCAGAGGCAGGATGCCGAAATTCACGAGATTGGCGCGGTGGATGCGGGCCATCGACAGGGCGATGACGGCCCTGATGCCGAGATGGCGCGGGGCCAGCGCCGCGTGTTCGCGGCTGGAGCCCTGCCCGTAGTTCTCACCCGCCACGATGACGCCGTTGCCGCCCGCTTCGGAGACGGCACGGGCGCGCTTCACGAAGTCGGGGTCCACGCGCACGAACACGTGTTCGGAAATGGCCGGGATATTGGAGCGCAGGGCGAGGATTTCCGCGCCCGCGGGCATGATGTGGTCGGTAGTGATGTTGTCGCCGAGGCGGATCACGACGCTGGCTTCGAGCACGTCGCCGGACGCGTCGAGACGGGGGAATTTCTCCAGCGCCACGATGTTCGGGCCGCGCAGGACTTCGACGCCCTCGCCGTTTTCCGGCGGGAACACGAACAGGTGCCGGATGGACGGCGGATCGGCGGGCAGTTCCGGCTTGGCGGGCGGGGTTCCCCATGTGGCGGGATCGGTGAACTTGCCGTTCAGGGCGGCTTGGGCGGCGGTCAGGGGGCTGACCAGATAGACCTTGGCGTCCTTGGTGCCGCTGCGCCCCTCGAAGTTGCGGTTGAAGGTACGGGCGCTCACGCCCGCGGTGACGGGCGCGCCGCCGGAGCCGATGCACGGGCCGCAGGAGCATTCGAGCAGGCGCGCGCCGGAGCTGATGAGCGGCTCGAGGAGCCCTTCCTGCGCCAACATGGTGAGCACCTGCTTGGAGCCGGGGGAAATCATGGCGTCGGTGCCGGGATTGATGCGGTGCCCGCCGAGGATCTGGGCGACCAGCTTGAGGTCGGCGTAGGAGGAGTTCGTACAGGAACCGATACAGACCTGCTCGACGGGCAGGCCGTCGAGTTCGGACACGGGCACAACGCGGTCGGGCATGTGCGGCTGCGCGGCCAGCGGAACCAGCGTGGAAAGATCGATGGCTTCCTCTTCGTCATACGCGGCGTCGGCGTCGGGGCCGAGTTCCCGCCAGTCGGCTTCGCGGCCCATGGCCTTGAGGAAGGCGCGGGTCACGCCGTCGGAGGGGAAGAGGGTGCCCGTGGCGCCGAGTTCCGCGCCCATGTTGGCGATGGTGGCGCGTTCCGGCACGGAGAGGGTGGCGACGCCGGGCCCGGCGTATTCGAACACGCGGCCCACGCCGCCCTTGACGGTGCGGCGGCGGAGCAGTTCGAGGATGACGTCCTTGGCCGAGGCCCAGCCGGTGAGCGCCCCGGTCAGGAAGACGCGCACGACCTTGGGCATGGGGATGTAGTAGGGCTCGCCCGCCATCGCCAGCGCGACGGAAAGCCCGCCCGCGCCCATGGCGAGCGAGCAGATGCCGCCCGCGGTGGGGGTGTGGCTGTCGGAGCCCACGAGGGTCGCGCCGGGCTTGGCGAAGTTTTCGAGGTGGAGCTGGTGGCAGATGCCGGTGCCGGGCCCGGAGTACACGCCGCCGAACTTGGCCGCCACAGTGCGCAGGAAACGGTGGTCGTCGGGGTTGCGGAAGTTCATCTGGAGCGTGTTGTGGTCCACGTAGCTCAGGGAAATATCGGTCTTGACCCGGGGGATGCCCAAGGCTTCGAACTGGAGCCACGCCATGGTCCCGGTGGCGTCTTGGGTCAGGGTCTGGTCGATGCGCAGACCGATTTCGCTTCCGGGCGTCATGGTGCCGGAAACAAGGTGACTGCCGATGATTTTTTGTGTGAGGTTCATATGCTTCCCTTTTGTCTGGACTGCGTTGAAGCCGAGGGGCGCACCCCAACCGGGTCGGCTGGCGCGAAAGGAGATAATCTACGCGGATAGCTGAACAAAGGCAAGCAGTTGCCTTTTTGTCATTTTGCAACCCCGCGCCGATGATGGCTTTTGGAAGGAGGAACCTGCTTTTTCAGGGCACGGGTGTGTTTCGCCTAGTATGCGTGTTATTTTTTTAAAAAAAGTATAAACAGTGTCGGAATTGTTGGGTAAATGATTATAACATACGGAAATAAAATAAAAATTGAATTGACGGAAAATCATTTTTTCGGGTAATACCTTTTTGAAAAAGATAACACAATATTGTGCCGTGTTATTCAAAACAAGGAGTTCGCCATGCTTTTCAAAGTGTTGCTTGCTGGGATGTGTTCGCTCTGCCTCGTTGGGACCGCCACTCTTGCCTCCGCGCATGAATTCATCGTCAAACCCGACAAAACGCAGGCCGCCAAGGGCGAAAGCGTGGGCGTGCAGGCGCAGGCGGCGCACGTATTCATGATCAGCGAAGAGGCCGAGCCGGTGGAGACCGTGGTGGTCGAACTCATTCAGGGCAACGCCAAGGAGCCCGTGAAGCTTGCCGAAGACGCCAAGGTGAAGGCGCTTGTGGGCAAGGCGGCCCTCCCTGCGGACGGCCCCGCCATGATCGTCGGGCATCGTCTGCCGCAGATCTGGAGCGACACGACCGAAGGCGTGCTGGAGGGCGGCCGCAAGGATCTCGAAGCCAAGGGCAAGAAGGTCCTCAAGGTCGGCAAGTATGAGAAGTTCGCCAAGACCATGCTCAATCCCGCCGCGAATGACGGATTGTACAAGAAGGTTTTGGGGCATGATCTTGAGATCGTGCTGTTGACGAATCCCGCCGACATCAAGGCCGGTGACGACATCAAGGCGGAAGTGCTGCTGAACGGCAAGCCGGTAAAGGCCCCGCTTGGCCTGACCTACGACGGGTACAGCGCCGAGCAGGATGCCTACATGGCCAAGGCTGAAACCGGCGCGGACGGCATGGCGTCGTTCAAGGTGACCAAGCCCGGCCTGTGGATGCTGCGTACCGAAGTTACCGAAAAGCTCACCGACGGCAGCGCCGACAAGCGCAACATGCGCGCTACCTATGTTTTCCCTGTGATGAAGTAGGAAAAAGGGAAAAGGAAGATTGGGGAGGGGAGAGGGAACCCTTCTGAAGAAGGGTTCCCTCTCCCCTCCCCAAACC
>NZ_JH114232.1:223573-276661 GCF_000224655.1 Bilophila sp. 4_1_30 | reverse complement strand
GGTTCCCTCTCCCCTCCCCAAAACCCCCTCCTCTCTCCCTCCCAAGACTTTCGTAAGGGTCGATGGAGGGTGGGGCGGCATGGAAATGTTTCCATTGGGAATACGTCTCCCGGCGGGGCGTTAGGAAGGAGCGTTTCTGTTGTGTCCCGGCCCGGCGGCATTGTTCGTGGGAAGGATGCGCGGGTGTTCCGGCTGGATGGGGAAAGCCCGATGCGGATTGTGTGAGATGAAAGTGGAGTGCCCGGAGGCTCCGTTCCGGTATTCCCTTTCCAAGGAGAAGATATGTTGAGACGTGTAGTGTTGGCCGCCCTGTTGGTTCTGGGCTGGTTTTCCGCGGACGCGCAGGCTCACGCGCTGCTGGCGAAAGAGCTGGCATCCGGAGATGCCCGTGTGGTGGAGTTCTCGTATTCCACGGGCGACGTGGCGGCATATGCCGAAGCGAAGCTATACGGCCCGGACAGCGCGGATGTGGAATTTCAGAACGGGCGTACGGACGCTCAGGGAAGATTCGCGTTCCTTCCGGACAAGCCCGGCACATGGACCATCGTGGTTGCGGACAATATGGGGCATAAGGTTTCCCATCCCATGACAATCACGTTTTCCGATGAAGGTACGGTGGAACGCGAGGTCGCCCCGTCCGGATTCAGCGAATCGCTGTGGGCCCTGCCGGTCCTGTTCCGGGCGGTGCTTGGTGTGAGCCTGCTTTTGAACCTGTTCCTCGGGCTGGCCCTGTTCCGGCATCGTGCGGGGAGGCGGGCTTAGGGATGCGCTTCTGCATCCGCCGGAGGAACCGTGAGATATAGGCAAGGGATACGTCTAATATGAGATGGGGCTGATCCCGGTGGAAAGGGCCTTTCGATTTTGCCTTGGGGGGGAGGAAAAGCGGGAAGGGGCCGTGTCGCGGAGCCCCTCTTTTTTCTTTTTGCAAGCGGGCCGAGAGAACCTTCGTTAGAGGCTTGTTATAAAGATCGTACAAATAATTGAATATTTATTTCGGTGAGAGAAAATGCGCTTGAAAGCTTCACCTCGGATCCTGAAGCTTTTGGTGTTTCCGGCTCTGAGAGGAAGAGGTCGGAAATACCCCAACCTTCACCATGAAGAAAGGAGATTTTCGTCATGAAGAGACTCACCACGCTTCTGCTTGCGGCCGGCCTTGTCTGCTCCGCATTCTCCGCCGCCAATGCAGCCGACATCAAGGCTAAGGGCATGTGGGACTTCAGTTTTGAGTATACGAACGATTCGTTCGACAAGCACAACAGCAGCGACCGCTTCGGCGCGGCGCAGCGTCTGCGTACCCAGATCGACGTGATCGCATCTGAAAGCCTGAAGGGCGTCGTCTATTTTGAAATCGGCGACACGCATTGGGGCCATGCCAAGGACGGCGCGTCCCTCGGCACGGACGGCAGGACCGTTGAAGTGCGCTACTCCTACATCGACTGGGCCATCCCCGAAACCGACGTGCTGGTCCGCATGGGCTTGCAGCCCTTCGTGATGCCGGGCTTCGTGGCCGGCTCCGCCGTGCTCGACGGCGACGGCGCGGGCATCACCATCGGCGGCAACTTCACCGAAAACGTCGGCGCGAACCTCTTCTGGCTGCGCGCTGAAAACGACAACACCAATGGTTATGGCAAGTGGCATGACGATCAGAACAACGCCATGGATTTCGTTGGCCTGACCTTGCCGTTGACCTTTGACGGTGTGAAGATCACGCCTTGGGGCATGTATGGTTTCGTGGGCAGCCGCAGCCTTGGCGGCGACGCCAAGGGAGATATCGATGACATGCGCGCCGGGATGCTCCCCGTGCTCCCCAGCGGCAGCGATCTGACCACGCTTGAAGGCAACCGCAGCGAAGGCAACGCATGGTGGGTTGGCATCACGGGTGAAATGACCACGTTCAGCCCCTTCCGCCTCGCAGGTGACTTCAACTACGGCTCCGTGGATATGGGCACTGTCCGCTCGCTCAGCGGATACGACGGCGCGACCAGCAAGACCATCGACCTGAAGCGCAGCGGCTGGCTGGCTTCCGCCATCGCGGAATACAAGCTTGATTTCGGCGTTCCCGGCCTGCTCCTGTGGTACGGCTCCGGTGACAACTCCAATCCGTATGACGGCTCCGAACGTATGCCCACCGTGGACGCCGGCTGGTCCGGTTCTTCCTTCGGCTTTGACGGCGGTTACGGCATTTCCAGCGATACCATCCTCGGCACCAGCCCCGTGGGCACGTGGGGCGTCGCGCTCCGCATGAAGGACATCTCCTTCATGGAAAACCTGACTCACGCCATTCAGGTCGGCTACTATCGGGGTACCAACAACAAGAACATGCCCGCGAACGCCGGTATGACCACCTTCCATGCCAGCTATCCTGATGCCACCGGCAGCATGGTGGGCTCCACCTACCTGACCACCAAGGACGGCGCGTGGGAAGCCACCTTCGACACCGACTACCAGATCTACAAGGATCTGACCCTCGCCGTGGAACTCGGGTACATCCACCTGAGCCTCAACGACGGCGTTTGGGGCAACGTCCTCGACAACACCAACCGCAACGCCTACAAGGCCTCCGTCAACATGCGGTACGCTTTCTAAGAACAGGCTTTGCTGAACCGGGAGGGGAAACCAAGGATGCGTTTCGCGCCGCGCGGCTGAAGCTCCTCCGCACGGATTGCCTTTTGGCATCCTTCCCTCCCAAACCGCTTCGCCCTTCCGGCCACCCGGCGGGAAGGGCGGAGCCCCGGATTGGCGGCAGTCACGGGCTGCCGATCCGGAGACATTTCCTGAAGGCTTTCGGTGTCCGACAGCAGCGAAGCCGACGGCAATCCTTCCTTCTCTCCTATGCGGAAAACCGGGGCAGCCTGTTGCGCGAGGCTGTCCCGGTTTTCTTTTTTTATAATGCCGTCTGCCGGGGGCTTCCCGTCTTAACGCCTAGTTCTGTTCCACCAGCGGGGCGGTATACTGCACTTCGGAGTCCCACGGGAAAAGAATCCACGTATCTTGGCTGACTTCGGTGATGAAGGTGTTCACGAGGGGCTTTCCGGCGGGCTTGGAGTACAGGGTGGCGAAATGGGCCTTGGGGAGCATGTTGCGGATGATGGTGGCGGTGTTGCCGGTGTCCACGAGATCGTCGACGACGAGCCAGCCGTCGCCATCGCCTTCGACGGCCTTGAGGACTTCTTCGCCTCCGGTCTGCTCGCGGCCCTGATAGGTACAGATGCACAGGGTGTCGACCAGACGGATGTTGAGCTCACGGGCTACGATGGCGGCCGGGACAAGCCCGCCGCGCGCGACCCCGATGATGCCCTTGAACGGTCCCTGTTCCAGAAGGCGCCATGCCAGCGCTTTAGCGTCGCGGTGGAGTTGATCCCATGTGACGGGGTACAGTTTCTGATAACGGTCGGCCTTGCCCATACTTGGTTTCCTCTCGGGTTTCGTGTGTCTAGTCGGCTTTCGCCTGAAGGCGCAGCTTCCCGAACGAGTCTTCGGTCAGCGCGATGATGCAGAAGTTATGTTTGTCGGCAAGGGCCAGCGCTTCGGCCCTGTCGAAAAAGAGCGTTTTGCCCGCGTCCACGGCGAGACAGCGGTAGTGTTGTTCGATGAGGAGGCGGACGGTCTGCAGCCCGATAGACGGCAGATCCACGCGTTCGTCCTGTTTGGGCTTGAAGCGTTTGATCGCCACGCAACCTTCGCCGCGCAGTTCACCGCCGCGCCGCAGGGCGGCGTCCGTGCCTTCGAGGCATTCCACGGCCACCACCATGCCCTGTTTGACCACGATGCATTGGCCGATGTCAAACCGGCCGAGCGCTTCGGCGATGGGCCAGCCGTAGTCGATTTCCGCAATCTCCTCGGCTGAGGGGCCGCGCCGGGTCAGGACGCCTTCGGGACAGAGCAGGGAGGTGGAGAGTTCCGCCGCCTGGATGAGCGTGAAGCCCTCCTTTTCCAGATCCGCCATGATGGCCCGGAGCAGCGCGTCGTCGCCTTTGCCTCTGAGAGAGAAGAGGATGCGCGCCGCCCGGAAGTCCGGGCGCAAGTCCAGCGCGCGCGGCTTGTTGATCGCTCCGGCCATGCACAGCTTTCGGACGCCGTGCTTGCGGAAGTAGTCGATCACCTTGTCGAACTGGCCCAGATAGACGGTCGTGTACGTGTCGGCCAGCGCTTCAAGGCCGGGATCGGTGAAGCCGTGGAAGGCGCAGACCACAACGCCATAACCCGCCGCCTTGGCGTCTTCCGCCACGAGGCGCGGGAATTGTCCGCTTCCTGCAATAATGCCGATGGATTCGCTCATAATCCGTGCCCTGTACCATAAATGCCCGGTGAATAAAAGCGTGCCGGAGCCCCGCCCCGGCACGCTTACACCATCAATGATTGCGCTGGGATCAGCCTATCTGCACCACGCTGCGGGCGTGGACGGGGCAGGCTTCGACGCAGGCGGGCACGGATTTGCCCTCGCGCTTCATCCAGTCCTTGCACAGGTCGCAGCGCACGGCCACGGAGCGCATACTCTTTTGTGCCATCGTTTCCGACGTGGCGGAGGGCAGGCCGATGGATTCCAGCGAGATCGCGCCGTAGGGACAGGCCATGATGCAGAGCTGGCAGCCCGAACAGATCTGGGCGTTCATGGTCACGATGCCGTCGTCCTGCTGGAGCGCCCCGGTGGGGCAGATGCGGGCGCAGGGGGCGTTTTCGCACTGGCGGCAGGAGATGGGCGACTTCACCGAGCCACTCTTGACGACATGGACGCGGGCGACGAGTTCGTCGCGCTTTTTCAGGGCCTCTTTAAAGGTCAGGCCGTGGTGGGCGGCGATGCAGGCGATTTCGCAGCGGCGGCACGCCTTGCACTTTTCCGGGACCGATTCGATCATGTAACGGCTCATGGCATATTCCTTGCGAACTTTCGCAGTCAGTCTTGGTTGTCAGCAGGCGTCGATGCCGGTGATGAGGAAGTCCCGGCCTCCCTTGCCTTCTAGCCGCAGGCTTCCGCATTCCGGGCAGCGGCAGCGCGGCGAGGTCATGGGAAATTTGTGCCCGCAATCAAGGCAGCGCCCTTCGGCGGGAACGGTCGTGATGTCCAGTTCGGCCCCTTCCGCCGCCGTGCCTTCCGCGTACAGCTCGAAGCACGCTTCCAGCGTTTTGGGCTCCACCGCCGTGAACAGCCCCACCGAAAGCCGTACCCGCGTGATCCTGCTCACGTTGTGGCGTCTGGCCTCGTCTTCGAGGATGTGCATCATGCCTGCAACGATGGATGCTTCGTGCACGGGTTCTCTCGCTGGGGAGGGAAGACCGGGGGAGGGAGCTTTTTTCAAAAGAGGGGGACACCCACACGCTCCTTTCCCCGGCCCCACCCGCAAAAATGTTGACTGGTGGGGAGGCGGCTCGTCAGGAGCCCCTTCGCATCAAAACCGTTTCCCTTTCGACGCCGCTCCGGGGGACGTGCGCCGAAAAGGAGTTTTTTCGCACCTCCCCGCCCTCCGTCGACCCTTACAAAAGTCTTAGGAGAGGAGGGGGTGGGGTTTGGGGAGGGGGGAGGAGAAGCCCTTCTGGAGAAGGGGTTCTCCTCCCCCTCCCCAATCTTCATTTCAACCCCCTACCGCTCCGTGCAGCTGACGCAGGGGTCGATGCTGTTGACGATGACGGGGATGTCGGCGAGCTGGCAGTCCTTCATCATGACGGTGAGGGCCTCCCAGTTCATGTAGGACGGCACGCGCCACTTGAGGCGGGCGGGGGTGTCGGTACCGTTGGTCTGAAGGTAATAGATAAGCTCGCCGCGCGGGGCCTCCGAGCGGGCGACGGATTCGCTTTCCGGGATGCGCTCCATGTGCACGGCCAGCGGGCCTTCGGGGAGCTTGTCGAGGCACTGGCGGAGAAGCCGGATGGACTCGAACACCTCGCGCACGCGCACCATCGCGCGCGACCAGACGTCGCCGTCCTGTTCTTTGACAATGTCAAAGTAGAGATCGGGATAGACGAGATAGGGCGTGTTCTTGCGCACGTCGATGTCGAGGCCCGAGCCGCGCGCCACGGGGCCGACCACGCCGAGCGCCCACGCATCCTCGCGGGACAGGACGCCCACGCCGCGCGAACGCTTGGCGATCAGGGGATCGGTACGGAACACCTTTTCCACGCGCTTGACCGCTTCTTCGACGGTGTCGAGCCGTTCCAGCATGTACACGGTCAGGCTGTCGTCCATGTCGAACTTCACGCCGCCGATACAGTTCGCGGACAGGTTCATGCGGTTGCCGTAGATGGTCTCCTTCACGTCCTGCATGTTCTCGCGCACTTCCATGATGTGCAGGAACAGGGACTTGAAGCCCACGTTGTGCGCGAAAATGGCGATGTTGAACAGGTGCGAGGCCACGCGCTTGGTTTCCTCCGCCAGCACGCGCAGGTACTGGGCGCGGGGCGGCGGGGTCATGCCGAGCACGTTTTCAACCGCCATGCAGTAGGTCAGCGAGTGGCTGTTGGAGCAGAGCGAGCAGACGCGCTCGGTCAGCGTCGTGTTCTTGAAGAAGTTGCGCTGCGTCGCCATGCCTTCCATGCCGCGATGGACGTGCCCGGAGGTGATCTCCACCTTGCGTACCGTTTCGCCGTCGACGTCGAGATGGAAGTAGACCGGCTCCTCAAGGGCGACGTGCACCGGGCCGATGGGCAGGGAAAAACTGCTGGTCTGGCTCATTCGTGCACCCCCTTTTCCACTTCCTCGCCGGGCTCGGCGTTCACTTCCATGATGCGCTCCCACATATCCTTGGTGCAGGCCCCGTTCATCATGATGGTCAGCGGGATGACCTCGTTGAGGATGCCCTCGTCGATTTCCGGATCGAGGAAGAGGCGCTTGGGGTTGGTGTTGCCGTCGACGTGCACGTCGAACAGCTCCGCGAATTCGCGTTCGTTCCAGTCGGCGTTGCGGAACCACGGGGTGATGGTGGGCACGCTGTTCTCGGCAGGGTCCAGCGGGACCGTCACCGTCACCGTGTAGCCGTGCACGTCGAAGTGGTAGGCCAGCGTGGTGACGGGCTCGGCGAGCTGCTTGTTCAGCGCTGTGACCGTGCACAGGCGCGCCTCGTGTTTGGCGAGCAGGGCGGCGGCGTCGGGGAGCTGGCCGGCGTTCATGAGCGTCACCCACTCGAAGCCGTTGCCCCAGCTGTCCCAGTTATGCCGTTCTTCGGAAGCCAGCTCCACCAGCCCCTTGACGAGCTCGGGATTGATGGAACGGCTTGACCATGTCGTATTCATGCAAGTTTCTCCTTGCGTCATAGTGGTACGTCGGCTCAGTCGGCGGTATTGCCCGCCGCCGGAGACGGTTTTTCAGCGGCGCTTTCCGTGCCGGAAGGCGTATCGGGCCGCGTTTCGGCTGCTGCGGAAGCGGCGGCCTGTTCAGCCGGAGGCGTCTGGGTGCCCCGGCGCCGCCTTGGAAGCCGCAGGGTCGGACTTGGGCTGTACCGTAGCTTCCCGCGAGGGTGCGGCGGTTTTCGGGGCGGAGGCCGCCTGAGCGGGGGCTTCCTTTGCGTTTTCCTTGTCCGCCGGGGACTTTTCGGCCTTTCTCGGCGGAACGAGACAGACTTCCTCGCGGGCGGCCATCTTCTCGAGCTGGTCGATATGACAGGCGCGGTCTTCCTCGACCGCCACGTCGATGCGGCGGCAGTTCGGGCAGAGGTGCGAGATCACGTCCACGTCGACTTCGGAATGCTTGGCGTAGATGCGGTTGAGCACTTCCTGCGGCAGAACGCGCATCTTGGCCCCGCACACGGCACAGTAGTCGTATTTGACCTTGGCGCGGGTGATCTGGGTATATTTTTCCGTGGCCCGGTGGGCGCTGTGCCAGTCGTTGGAGAGGGTGACGGCCTTGGTCGGGCAGTAGTAGCGGCACTGGGCGCACAGGCAGCAGGAGTTGCGCCACACCGTGATCTCGAAGCCGCTGCCGTCCTCGAATTTCGAGATGTTGATGGCTCCGGCGGCGCAGACGTGGACGCACGTGCCGCAGCCCACGCACAGCGTCGGGTCGATTTCGACCCGTCCGCGCAGGCGGTCCGGGGTGTACGTCTCTCCAAAGGGGAAGGCGTCGGTCACCGGGCCCTTCTTGAGGTTGTCCCAGAGGATTTTGAGGAATTCCATATCAGCCCTCCATCCTTTCCCGCCAGATGGCGACGGCTTCGAGCACGCCTTCCATGATCGCCTGCGGGCGCGGCGGACAGCCGGGCACGTTGACGTCGATGGGCAGGTAGCGGTCCACGGGGCCCTCGATGGAGTAGCCTTCGCGGAACACGCCGCCGCTGATGGGGCAGATGCCCACGGCCACGGTCACCTTGGGCTCGGGGATTTCGTTCCAGACGCGTAGGACCTTGTCCTTGACCCGCGCCGTGAGCGGCCCGGTGATGAGCACGATGTCCGCGTGGCGGGGGCTCCCGCAGTATTTGCAGCCGAGGCGCTCCACGTCGTAACGGGAGATGCAGGCCGTGGTGGCCAGTTCCACGTCGCACCCGTTGCAGGAGCCCGCGTTGATGCGGAACAGCCACGGCGAGCGGGTGGAAAGTTTCTTGATGAGGTTCATGACCGGCCTCCCGTCAGCAGCCAATCCACACCAGGATAAGGCTCAAAAGGGCCAGCCCGGCGGGATACTTGAGGAAAAAGGACAGAGCCTGTTCGATGCGCAGACGCCCCGTGGCGGACTTCACCACGGTCAGGGTGAACAGCATGAACAGCGCGCACTTGACGACGAACCAGACCAGATTGACCGCGGGGATGTCCGAAATCGTGCCGGGGAAGAACAGCACCACCCCGAGCGCCAGCGCCACGACCATCTTGAGGGCCGAGGCCATGTGGAAGAAGGCCAGCAGCACGCCCGAATATTCGAGGAGCGGCCCTTCGAGGATTTCTGTTTCCGCCTCCGGCTGGTCGAAGGGCGGCACGCCGAGCGTGGCGGGCAGGAACATGAGCCACGCGAGGAATGCGGGCCACATGACCGGGGTGAGCCCGAATGAGCCGTGTTCGGACTGATAGTCCATGATCCTGGTCAGGGAGAATTCGGCCCCGCTGCCGCCGCCCACTTTCATGGCGACCGTCAGCATGATCATAAGCAGCGGAACCTCATAGGCAAGCATCATGATCATCTCGCGGGAGAAGCCGATGCCGCCGTAGGGCGAGCCGGACGAGGAGCCAGCCAGCATGATCGCCATCGCCGGGATGGGGAACAGGTAGAAGATGACCAGCAGGTCGCCCATCCTGGGCAGGCCGTCTGTCACCCCGGGCACGGGCAGCAGCGCCGCGCACATGGCGATGCCGCCGAGCGCGACCACGGGGGCCGCGAGGAACGCCCCGCGCACGGCGGAGGTCGGGATGATGACCTCCTTGGTGCTCAGCTTGATCAGATCGAGGAAGGGCTGGATCAGCGGCGGCCCCACCCGGCGCTGGAGCCGGGCTTCGACGCGGCGGTCACACCCTTTGAGGAACAGGCCCAGCGCCAGCGCGAACAGGCCGCCGGGGAAGACGACAAGGTGGAGAATGCCCACAAGCAGGTCTAGCATGACGGACGCTCCTTGTTGATGCGGCCGTTCCGGCCGAGGGACTGCCGCAGGGCCCGGCAGAGAGACAGGGCCAGTTCCGGCAGGGGGCATGTGGCGCTGCCGGGCTTGTTGCCCGTGCACAGGTTGACCAGCGCCGGGTAGATGGCTTCGGGCGGGATGCGCGAGGCCTCCTGAGAGGCGTCGTGCCCGCAGGCGTGCGGGGGCGCGACGCGGATCTTCACGCGGGAGAGCAGGAAGCGCAGGGCCAGCCAGCAGCCGCCGAAGGCCACGAGCATCAGCACGGCGACCGCCGTGGCGTCCCACGCGCCGGGGCCGGTGGCGAGGCCGTAGAAGGCCACGTCAAGCGACGGCATTCCGTATTCCGCCAGCGCCGCATTGAGGGGCGCGAGCATCAGGCCGGGGAACACGCCGGTCAGGATCACCATGAAGGCCATGAGCAGCATGGGCGCGCGCATGACCCACGGGGCCTCTTCGATATGGTCGAGGTTGCGCCCCGGCTGTCCGAGGAAGACGGCGTGCATGAAGCGGGCGAGGTACGCCAGCGTGATCACGCTGCCGATGAGCGAAATCAGCGCAAGGAGCGGTTCGCCTTCCGCCATGAGCGCCTGATAGATGATCCACTTGGAGGTGAAGCCGTTGGTCGGCGGCACGCCCACGGCGGCCAGTGACCCGATGAAGAAGCAGAACATGGTCACGGGCATCTTGCGGCCCACGCCGCCCAGCTCGGAGATCGTATCCGCATGGGTGCGCAGCATGACCGCGCCGACCATGAGGAAGAGCAGATCCTTGAAGAACACGTGGTTCGCCATGTGCAGGAGGCCGCCCGCCATGCCGAGGCTCGTGCCCACGGCGACGCCGAGCACCATGTATCCGATCTGGCTCACCGTAGACCAGATGAACACCAGCTTGAGGCTGTTCTGGAGCATGGCCTGCACGGCGCTGTACAGCAGCGTGAACGCGCCGATCCATGCCGTGGCGTACATGACGGCCTGCTGCGAGAAGAGCCCCGCCGTGTCCGGGGACTGCGCGTACACGCTCCCGAAGACAAGGAACAGCTTCACGAGGCCGAAGACAGCGATCTTCAGCAGCACGGAGGAGATGTAGCCGGACACGGGCGTGGGGGCCAGCGCCGGGTGCATCTGCCAGTCGATGCGCAGGGAAACCTGCGCGGCCTTCATACAGAAGCCGACGGCCATCAGGATCATGATGGAGGTGCCCACGGCGGGAGAAAGGGAGGCGAAGCCCTTGGCCACGCCCGCGAACTCGCCGGTGCCGGTGTAGGCTACGATGAGCCCGATGCCGAGGAACAGGAAGCCCGCGCCCGCCACGTTGAACAGGAAGTACTTGAAACCTTCCCGCAGCGCTTCGGGCGTGCCCTCATGCGCGATGGCGAAATACAGGGCCCACGAGCTCATGATTTCCCAGAAGGTGAAGAAGCTGAACAGATCCGAACTCGCCGCCACGCCGAGCAGTCCGCCCGTCATGAGCAGGAAGAAGGCGTAGAAGCGCCACTGCGTATGGCTGTGCTCCATGTAGCCCACGGCGTACACGAGGTTCACCGTGCCGATGGCGGGGATGAACAGGGCCATGATGAAGGACAGCGTGTCCAGATCCTGCCCGAACGCGAGCACGTGCAGGGTGGTCAGGAACAGGATGGCGGCGGCGCCCCATCCGGCCTTCACGCGGTCCTTGCGGAACCAGATCGGCACGACGGCGCCGATCATGGGCAGGATCACATACACGGGCCAGCCCACGTCGAGCGACGGCAGGACGGCCGAAAGGTGCCCCGCGCCGGAGCCGAGGTGCGGCATAAGCTCGTTGATGACCGGGGTGACGAGCGACAGGCCCGTCTGCGGGGCCACGCCGAGGATCACGCACAGGCCCGCGAGGATGATCATGGGGACGCGCATGGTCGTGGTGACGCCCTGCACGCGGCGGCGTCCCGCCGGGGCGGGGTCAAGCAGAATCGTGCGCAGGATGCGCATGTAGTAGATCGCCCCCACGAGGCTCGCCGCGATGAGCGCCGCCGCGATGAGCGGCTGCCCGGCGTCCATGCAGGCCACGATCATGAGGTATTTGCTCACGAAGCCGTTGAACGGCGGCAGGCCCATGATGGACACGATGCCGATGCTCATACAGCCCACGGCCCACGGCATTTCGTGGACGAGGCCCGCGAGATCGGAAAGCTTGCGGCTGCCGACGCGGAAGATGAGGCCGCCCGCGCAGAGGAAGAGCAAGTCCTTCATGATCGCATGGTTCAGGACATGGGACAGCGCGCCCGCCGCCGCCAGCCACGTGCCGAGGCCGAGGACGGTGAAGATTTCGCCGACCTGCCCCATGGTGGAGTAGGCGAGCATACGCTTGAGGTCTTCCTGCCTGAGGGCCATCCATTCGCCGTAGGCCATCGTGCACAGGCCCATGAACGTGACCATCAGGCCGGGGGCGGTGAGGCCGCCGTAGGTCCCGGTCGAGGCGAGCTCCTTGTAGCCGATGAGCCCGAAGTAGACCGTCACCACGCCGAACACGCCCATCTTGGTGAGCACGCCGGAGAGCGGCGCGGACACGGAGGACGGCGCGGCGGGGTGGGCGTCTGGCAGCCAGCTGTGCAGGGGCACGAGACCGGCCTTGGCCGCGAAGCCGAGCAGGGTGAACACAAGGGCGAACTTGAGCACGTCGTCGGAATGGACGGAGAGGTTGGCGACGATTTCGCCGTACTGCGTATGGTTCCCGCCGATCATGAAGAAGCCCACGATCATGAGGTAGGCCGCGCTGCAGCACAACACCACATACTTGATGGCCGCATCGCGCGCCTTGGAAGTGCGTTCCCACGCCACCAGCGCGAAGGACGCCCACGTCATGACTTCCCACTGGGAGGCCAGCGTGCCGATGTTGTCGGTGGTCACGATGTTGAGCAGCGCACCGAAGGTGAGGAGCAGGAAGAACCAGTACCAGTGCTTGCGCCCGTCCTCTTCAATGTAGTTGGTGGAGTAGCAGGCGACGAGCGTGCCGATGCCCGAGATGATCAGCGAGAACAGGCGGGACAGGGGCGGCAGATCGCTTGCATAAATGAGGATGAACGCGGCGAGGAACAGCGCGAACGTATACTTGGCCCGGTAGGCGGGCCTGATGATGCGGGGGCAGAGGACGAGGAAGGAACCCACATAGAGCAGGAGCGGGGTCACATGCCACGGGCCTTCGAGTTCCACCAGCGAATGGGGATCGATGCCGACGATCCATGCGCCGAAATCCTGCACGAGGAAGCGCCCGATCCCCAAAAATGCCAGCAGCCCGAGCAGGACGTACAGGCTGATCGCCGCCGGGGTCTTGCTCCAGCGGTTGGGGACGATGGGGCACCAGCTCCCGCTGGGGACGCCGAGCAGCTCGGTTTCCCTGTCGAAGAGGGCGCGGGCGAAGTTGCCGCCTCCGATGGGGACTTCGGTGCATATGGGTTCGTCGGGCCGGGTGAAGCACACCTGCAGGACGACTTCGGCGGAAAGCCACAGCAACACGGTGTAGCCCAGCGCCATGACGACGGCGAGGACCGGGCCGCCGAGCGGCACGTCGATGCTGTGCATGGCCATGGCGTGCAGGACCAGGTGCTGGCCTTCCGGCGTCATGGCCGGAGAGATGCCGAGCGAAGCCTCAAGCGCGAACGCCAGCAGCACGGCCCCCACGGGGTTGCGGTGCAGCGCGCCGCGGATGTCGTTGGCGACGCAGGAATACGGATTGGCGACGAGCCCGGACAGCCCTATCCATGCCGCGAGACGCGCAATGGCATGATAGATGACGATCATGATGCTGCCAACGTCGCCGGACGGTCCGAGGCCAAGCCCCATGAGCGCGAGCCCCAAATCCACAAGGCCGCCCCAGAGAATAAGCAAACCGGGTCGGCCTCGCTCGCGGTATACTTTGTAAACCCCATACAGCATTATCAGCAGGCCGGCGACGAGAATAGCCATCTCTGATGGCGAAGTCGGCGTTACGCTACTGTCCATGCTCCCCTCCTTAAAAAATAAGCGCTGTGCTTGTCCATAGTGGATAGAAATCAGACGCAGTGCCGGACTGCCCCGGCGCGAAGGCAGGGTCCGCGCCGGAAAGAGGCCGCCTTCCCTCAAACGGCGGACCTCAAGAAACAACGGACTTGTCCTTTTGTGAGCGTTTTCCCATTATCCGGCCCTCTTTGTTGTGTTTATTCAAACAAACAGTTCCGGATTGAGGAAAACACGCTGGAATATGATTCTCGCATGTTCCCGCGCTCTTTACAATCCCACTCCGCAGGGCTATCACGCAGACGTCCATCCACCTTTACAGCCACGAACCGGGAGATCCCATGTCGGCTCGATTCTCTTTATCCATGCGTCTTTTTTTCACAACCTGTTTGTGCCTGTGCGTCTGCCTTGCCGCCGGGTGCTCCGGCAAACAGGTGCACGTCACGGTCGAAAATGAGTTCAACACGATGGCGAAACGGCTGGCTCCGGTGCTCAAGGCCCACAGCGTCATCGACGAGCACGGGGCCTATGTCGCTCCCGTGTTTTCGACCCCGGAACTGCCTCCCCAGCTTGGGGAATATCTGTTCCAGCGTCTTTCTCCGGCGTTCCGGTTCAAGGTCGATCCGGCGCTGCTGCCGCCGACGTTCGCCCTGTCGCGCACGGCGGGGGATACGGTGGAGATGCAGCCTTACGGCTTCATGCTCGGGCAGGGGGCGGACATCGTGACCGTGACGCTGCTTGCCCAGACGGACTGGAACGACGACGGCCTCAACGAGTGGCTGCTGCTTTGCCGGGTCAAGCCGATCATCGGCAAGAACAACATGCGCGATTACTATCTGCTCATCGAGAAGCCCGGCGCGTCCATCCTCGTGCCCAAGCTCCTCGCCGTCTATGACTGTTTGAGCCAGAGCTGCAAGCTGTTCGTGGACGTGGATCAGAAGAAGCCGCCCTATGCGCCTGAGGAGACCACCATTGAAGTGAAGATCGGGCAGAAGGACGTCACTCTTCCCCCGAACACCCCGCCGCCGCCCGGCGCGCCGCAGCACGAGTTCAAGGAAAGCAAGCTGGGAGAATGAGGAGAAGATGGAGAAACCTGGGGAGGGGAGAAGGGACCCTTTGGAAGGTCCCTCTCCCCTCCCCCAGGACCCCCTCCCCTCATCCCCCCAAACTTTTTGACTGATGGGGAGGCAGCGCGGCGGGAGTTCGTTCCGGCCAGGGCTGAAAGAAAGATTGTATCAGACAGTGGACGGAGAAATGAGAGAACCGCCTGAACACAAGATGTTTAGGCGGTTTCTTTTTGTCCGCAGGAAAAAGGTTTCTCCCCCATTCTTCGCCCACAGGGAAAACGGACAACAGGGATTTAATAAACACGAAAGTCTTTGAAGAGGAGGGGGTGGGGTTGGGGAGGGTGAGGAGAAACGTGGGGGTACTCCCCCCTTCTTCAGAAAGTTTCCCCTCCCCCTCCCCAATCTTATTTGTACTCCCTGCCGCACCAGAGGACGCGGCCGATGACGCGGAAAGCGTCCTCGCAGTCGCCCCGTGTGTCGAGTTCGACGGGCGGGTAGGCGGCATTGGTGCTTTTGAGGATGACCTTGCCGGGGAGGATGTCGATGCGCTTGAGATAAATGGCTTCATCAAAGCCGATGGCGTAAAGGCGACCGGGGGTGACGTCGCGCTTGCCCTGATCGATGAGCACGATGTCGTTGTCCATGATCTCCGGTTCCATGCTGTCGCCGGAAACCCGCATGAGCACCATCTCCCGAGGATTGCCCTTGCGGTGCAGGAAATCGCTCCGGAAAGCATAGCTGCGCTCCGAATCGCCGCCGACCTCGAGGCTGCCGTGCCCGGCGGACAGGCGTGCCTCCACCATCGGGATCATGATCAAATCCACGTCGCACGAGGGCATTGGTTCGGCAAGCTCAGGCTGCGGAAGGGGCCGAGGCGTTTCATTGAGGCCGGAAAAGGGAGCCTCCTGGAGGACATTGCCCTGCCCCGTCAAAATCCAGTTCGGTGAAACGTTTAATTTTGAGCATAAGGATTCCAATACTTCATATCCGGGCAGGGCGCGCCCTTTCTCGTAACCGCGCAACGTATTCACATTGATGCCGACACGATCGGCAAATTCGGCCTGTGTGGCGCTTCCGCGCAAAAAAACGAGTCGATCGGCGATGCTGCTCATGGCGTCTCTGCGCCGTGGAGGCGCTCCGGGTTGAAGTGAACGGAGATCGTAAAGAAATGTTGTAATGTTTTTGGCTGTTAAGTCAATAAATAAGTTTTTGCGTCAAAAAATGATTGTAAAAGAACTGATTTTGACGTAAAGATCTCATTGCGAACGGTCGTGTACAACCTCTTTCCTTTACCTTCACCAAGCTATCCGGTCAACAATTCGGTCTGCCCCTGCGCCGCAAGCCTTCGGGCAATACGCGCTCAGGGCGTTGTTTTCCATGCCTTTCCACGCAAGGCGGAGAGGTACATCTTTTACCTAATAGGGATTCATATGGAACACATGGCGAAGAATAGGGAGCGGCGCAGCGCGTCTTCGGAGATGTTTTCCGGGCAGGCCCGGACACGGGGGCAGGGCGTGAATGAATTGGTTGAACTGATTGGCCTTCCGGCGGCGATCGAGCTTATCAGGGCCAAGGGCGGGACAAGTTTTTCCGTTCCTCTCGGCATCACGTTGCGTGGGCAGGAACAGCGTGAAAAATTGGTGCAGATCATCGGCCGCGAACAGGCGACCAAGCTGATCGGGCGCTACGGCGGCACGACGCTGTATATCCCCACCTGCCGTCAGGCTTTCGTGGACACGCGGGACAGGAACATCAACCTTGAGCGCGACGAATTGGCCCGTGAAGGGCTTTCCGAACGGGCGCTGGTGTCCGTGCTCGCCGTGCGGCACGGGCTCTCCGATCGCCAGATCTGGCGCATTTTGAAGAAGTCCGGCCCGGTGAGGCCGGATATGGCGGCCTGCGCCGCCGCGCGCAGCGTATCCCGCTCCAGCGCGAGGTGCTGACATCCTTCAACCTTTCCTGAGGCCTTCTTTCGGGCATGGTACGTTTTGCGGGCCGACGACGGTCCCGCGCCATACCACAGGAGGTCTTATGGGATTCTTCAGGCTTCTTCTCCGTCCCCGTTGGCGGCTGTTTTTCTTCGGGCTGGTTGCGCTGGGGCTTCAGATCGCATTGTTGCTGATCAGCCCGGCGCAAGTGCCCGTTGTCCTCTACAAGCTGGCCCTCGTCATGCTTGCCGCTATCTTGGGCATGTTTTTCGATGTGGCCGTATTTCCCTTCGCCACTCCCGACTCCTATCTTGACGACGACTGGAAGCGCGCCCCCGGAGCCGTGCGGCTTCGGTGCGCCGATTTCGCCATCGCCAAGGGCTGCCTCTGGCCTTTCGTCATGGCCTGCCTGCGCCGCGCCGCCGTGGTCGCGGCTTTCGTCGTGGCCGTATCCGTGGGGCTGTGAGCATGGGGGAGATGGGGAAGCGCCCGCGAAAGGGCGGTTCCCGCATGGCGAGGTTGCGCATGACGATTCGCATGGTTTTGATGATGGCGCTGTTGTCCGCGCCGTTTCCGCAGCCGGGGCTGGCGTCGGATATTCCGCGCGCCGCGGAACGGCATCGGGCGGAACTCATACGGGTTTCCCGCGCCGTATGGGGGTTGGAAGCTCCCGTGGCGGTGTTCGCCGCGCAAGTGCACACGGAAAGCTGGTGGCGCAACGGTACGGTGTCCTCGGCGGGGGCGCAGGGCTTGGCGCAGTTCCTGCCTTCCACGGCGGAGTGGCTGCCGCGTGCCGTCCCGGAATTGGAACGGGAGGCCGGCCCGCCCGCGCCGTTCAATCCCGGCTGGGCGCTCCGGGCACTGGTTTCCTATGACAAGTGGCTGTGGGATCGGCTGCACGGAGCCGATGCCTGCCAACGCATGGCGTTTACGTTGTCCGCGTATAACGGCGGGATCGGCTGGGTCGGCAGGGACCGGAAGGAAGCGGAGCGGCAGGGCCGTGATCCGGCGCGCTGGTTCGGACAGGTGGAAGAGGTCAATGCCGGGCGGAGCGCTTCCAGCCTCCGTGAAAACCGCCGCTATGTACGGCTGATCCTGCTTGAGAGGCAGTATTGGTATCGCAAGGCGGGGTGGGGGCCCGGCGTCGGATGCGGAGGGGGCCATGACTAGGAACGTGATCGCCGTAGTGCTGTTGTGTGCGGCGTGCTGTGCAGCCGGGTACGTCCGGGGCTTCGGCATTGCGGAAACGCGGGGCCGCGCGCTGCTTGCGGAACAGGCCGAAGCGTCCGCCAGCGAACGCGAGGCGTTGGCTGTCGCAATGGCGGAAGCGGAGCGCCTCGCCCGTCAGAGGCTGGAAGCGGAAGCTGAGCGGGCCGCCGCCATTGCCGGGGAACTTTCCGAAACCCGCAACCGCCTTGCCGCCGAACGGCAGGCGTTCACGAGGAGGATGGCCCGTGTTGCCGAAGATGCTTCCCGCCATTGCGCTGGCCTGTCTGCTGGCTGGGTGCGCCTGTACAACGAAGCCCTTGGTCTTGCCCCCGCCGCCCCCGAAGCTTCTGCCCCTGCCGCCGGAATTGGCGCGCCTGCCGGAAGCGCCTCCGCCACTGACGCCGGGGTACGGTCGGGAGCATCCGTGATGGTCAGCCCGGAGGATCTTTTGGCCCACGCGCGGGATTACGGCGGCTATTGCCGGAACCTGCGCGCTCAGGCCGAAGCCCTGCTTGCCGTGGAAAAAGGGCGGGAGGTCAGGCCATGACGCAGGCCGCGCTGCAATTCGATGCACACACCCTGCTGCTTGGCCTGCTCGGGATGGTTTGCGGCTTTCTCGCCTATTGGGGAACCCGGCTGGAGCAGCGGGTGGACGAATTAAAGGCCCGCCAGTGCCTGCTGGCCGAGGAGATGCACAAGAGCTACGTGCCCCGCGAGGACTGCCGGGAGCGCACGGCGCAGATCCTCGGCGGGCTGGAGCGGGCGGACGAAAAACTGGATCGCATCGCGGACGCGATCCGTACCGGGGGGCGCTGACATGCGCGGAAAGCGCCGGAACTCCCCCGAGCTTCCGGACGCCTCTGCCGGGACACCGGAGGAACGCCGGGAACGGGCCCGGCAGGACTTCACCTTCTTCCGGCGGGCGTATTTTCCGCATTATTGCCTCGTCGGGGGGGATTCCCGGCTTCACGAATGGCTGGATGCGGAACTGCCCCGCATGGCGGATGCGCCCGAAGGCGTGCGGCTGGCGATTGCGGCCCCGCGCGGGGAGGCCAAGAGCACGTTCGTTTCGCTGTTTTTCGTGCTGTGGGCCGTGCTGACCGGGCGCAAGCACTACATTTTGATCATAGCCGACGCGCTGGAGCAGGCCGCGTCGCTGTTGGGTGCGGTCAAGGACGAACTGGAGTTCAACGAGGCGTTGAAGCGGGATTTTCCCGGGGCTGGCAAGGGGCACGTTTGGAACGTGGGAACGGTGGTCACGCCGGGGAACGTCAAAATCCAGGCGCTCGGCGCGGGCAAGCGTATGCGCGGGTTGCGGCACGGGCCGCACCGTCCGGATCTGATTGTCCTTGACGATCTTGAAAACGACGGGAACGTGGACAAGCCGGAACAGCGCGACAAGCTCCAGTCGTGGCTTCAGAAGACGGTACTCAATCTCGGCGCGGCGGACGGGAGCATGGATGTGGTCTATGTCGGTACGCTGCTGCATTACGATTCCGTGCTGGCCCGCACGCTCCGCAAGCCTTTGTGGAAGGCCCGGACGTTCCGTTCCATCCTGCGCTGGCCGGATCGGATGGATCTTTGGGATGAGTGGGAAAGCCTTTTGTCGTCGCGCGGCGAGGCGGAGGCCCGGCGTTTTTACCGTCAGCACAGGGTGAAGATGGAGGCCGGGGCCGAAGTGAGCTGGCCCGCGTCGCGCCCGCTGTATCGGCTCATGTGCCTCCGTGCCGAGGATCGGGAGGCTTTCGATTCCGAGCAGCAGAACGATCCCTTGTCTGCAAACGAGGCGCCGTTCAACGGGTGCATCACCTTTTGGGTGGACCGGAGCCGGGATTGGCTCCTGTTCGGAGCGGTGGACCCGTCGCTCGGCAAACAGGGCGCGGGGCGTGACCCTTCCGCGATCCTCGTCGGCGGCTTCCTCCGCGGGAGCATGACGCTCGACGTGGTGGAGGCGAGCATCCGCAAGCGGCATCCCGATCGCATCATTGAGGATGTGATTGCCCTGCACGATGTGCATCATCCGTTGCTTTGGGGCGTGGAAGCCGTGCAGTTTCAGGAGTTTTTCGCCCATGTCCTGGTGCAGCGGGCGGCGGAGCGCGGGATTGCCCTGCCGGTGCGGCCTCTCGTCAACAGCGCGGACAAGCTGCTGCGCATCGAGTCGTTGCAGCCGCACATGGCGCAGGGGCGGATCCGGCTTCATGTCTCCCAGCAGGCGCTCATCGATCAGTTGCGGCATTTTCCCCGGGCCGCTCATGACGATGGGCCGGATGCGCTCGAAATGCTTTGGCGTCTGGCATCCACCGGATTCGTCAGCATGGGCGACGCCTACATCCGGATGCCGCTGGAAAGGGAGTGGGGCGATGACGGGGAGGATGGAAGATGGGGAGGGGGGAGGGGCCCCTTCTGAAGAAGGCTTCCCCTCCCAAACCTGCTGGCGCGGCTCGCGTCCCCTATCCCCTCGAAGCCTTTCGGCTGGTGGGGAGGCGGCCCGGTGGGAGTACCGTTGGATGGGGATGGGGCAAGGTGCGGCAGGTTTTTACGGTGAAAGAAGCTGTTCCATAAAGGCTGTGAACCGTCAAACGGGATTGCGGGCTTTACGGGCTGAGTCAACGCGGCGGCTTTGGGGCCGTTGGAGGCATTCATGAAAAAGATACGGCGATTGCAGACGCAGGGGGAAGGCCCGCGCATGTTGGCGTTGGAGCCGCAGATGAACCTGACGCACGGGCTGACCCCGAAGCGGCTGCGGAACATTCTGGAACTTGCGGATCAGGGGGACATCCTTGAACAGCATTTGTTGTTCGCGGACATGGAAGACCGTTGCGAGCATCTCGCGGCGGAAATGGGCAAGCGCAAGCGGGCGCTGCTGACGCTGGATTGGGAAATTCTGCCGGGCCGCGCCAACGATGCGCGGGCCGCCCAGATTGCGGCGGCGGTCCGGGAGCAGTTCGATGCCGTCAACGGTTTTGAAGACTTGTTGATGGATCTGGCGGACGGCATCGGGCACGGGTTTTCCGCCTGTGAGATCGAGTGGGACTATCGGCACGGGCTGCATCTTCCCGCCGCCTTCCATTTCCGCCCGCAAAGCTGGTTTCAGGTTTTGCGGGAAGACAGGAACCAGCTGCGTCTGCGGAACGGCAAGCCCGACGGGGAAGAACTCTGGCCTTTCGGCTGGATCGTGCATACGCACCGCTCCCGATCCGGTTGGCTGCCGCGCTGCGGGCTGTTCCGCACGGTGGCGTGGGCGTATCTGATCCGCAGTTATGCGCTGGAGGCGAATATCCGCTATGTGCAGGTCCACGGCCTGCCGTTCCGGCTCGGGAAGTACCCGCCCGGCAGCCGGGAGGAAGATCGGCGGGCGCTGTACAACGCCCTGCGGACGCTCGGGCAGGATGCGGCGGGCATCATCCCGCAAGGTATGGATATCTTGTTTGAAACCCCCGCGTCCTCTTCGCAGGATCTGGCGGGCGCATTGATTTCGCGTTGCGAGCTCGGCATGAGCAAGGCCATCCTCGGCGGCACGCTGACCTCGCAGTCCGACGGGGCCGCCAGCACCAACGCCCTCGGGCGCGTGCACGATCGGGTGCGCCGCGACCTGACGATTTCCGACGCCATGCAGATAGCGTCCACGCTGTCGCGTCAGCTTCTCGCTCCGTTGGCCGTGCTGAACTGCGGCGTCAGTGATCCGCGCCTGCTGCCGTGGTTCCGGTTCGATACGCGGGAGGCCGAGGACATCGCCACGTTTGCGCAGGCGCTCCCGGCTCTGGCCTCGGTGATGAAGATTTCGGCTCGCTGGGCGCACGACAAGCTCAAGATCCCGGAAGCCGAAAACGAAAACGATATATTGGGGGCCTGGAGGGCGTGACGCCGTCCCTCCCATAAAACGGAAGCCCGTCTTCGGAGAGAAGACGGGCTTTATCATGCGCTGCGATCATGCCTTGGCGAAGAACTGCCTGAATAGCTCATCCTGCTCCGGGTTGTGGACGACATAGCCCACGGCGACCTTGTTCCCCGTAGCGGCAATGATCTTGTCGGCCCATTCCTTTCCGAACGCTCCGCAGACCTCGATAGCACCCACGCCGTCCTCTGCGCAGGCCACGGCCCGCTTGAGGGCTTCCTCGAAGCTGGTGACCGTAAAAATGTAGCTGATCATATGTTCCGTCTCGAATACGGCGGTATCTTTGGCTGTGTCGAACTCTTTTCCCATGAGCAGGAATGCGAATTTCTTTTTCATGCGGCCTCCATCGGCTCTTTGCTTTTCCCTGTCATAGCAGGAAAACCCTGTCTCTCACAATGCGGCCCGTGCCCTTTTCTCCGGTGGTACCGTCACCTTGCCCGCTGTTCCCATAATCTTCCGCTGGAACGAACTCCTGTGGCGTGGCCTCCCCATTTGATGAAAGTCTTGGGAGAGGAGAGGGTGGGGTTTGGGGAGGGGGAGGAGAAGCCTTTCTTCAGAAAGGTTCTCCTCCCCCTCCCCAATTTTTCCCCTCTCCTTGACTATATGAAGATTTCTTTATATAAAACCATCCGTTCATCTTGATACATCTGTAACCCTTTGAAACCGCATGTCCAACGCTATCCGCTATTTCAAGGCACTGTCCGACGAAACCCGGTTGAGGCTTACCTATGTTCTTGAACGGTATGAACTTTCCGTCAATGAACTGGTGAGCATCCTCGAAATGGGCCAGTCGCGGGTTTCGCGCCACCTCAAGATCCTGACCGAAGCGGGGCTGCTTTCCTCGCGCCGGGACGGGCTGTGGGTGTTTTACTCTTCTGTGAAGGAAGGGGAGGGCGCCGCTTTTCTGAAAGCCGCCATGCCCTTTCTGGACGAAGACGCCGAAATGCGCGCGGACGTGGAAATGGCCGCCAGGATCATCGAGGACCGGGCGCTCAAGACGCGGCAGTTCTTCAATACCATCGCCGAACACTGGGATACCCTGAGCCGCGAAGTGCTCGGCGGGTTCGACCTCGCCGGGGCCGTGTGCGACACGATGCCCGAAGGCTGCGATACCTCGGTGGATCTGGGGTGCGGGACCGGGATCGTGCTGGAACGGATGCGTGGGCGCGCCCGGCAGATCATCGGGGTGGACGGTTCGCCGAGGATGCTGGAGCTTTCCCGGCGGCGCCTTGCCGGGGTGGAAGGGGAACCCGAAGGCGTCTCGCTGCGCATAGGGGAACTCAGCCACCTTCCGCTGCGGGACTGCGAGGCGGATTTCGCCAGCATCAATATGGTGTTGCACCACCTGTCCAACCCGGAGAATGCCCTTGCCGAAATCCGGCGCGTGCTGCGTTCCGGCGGGCTGCTCGTGGTGGCGGATTTTGATCGGCATACTCAGGAAAGGATGCGTCTGGACTACGGGGATCTGTGGCTCGGATTCGATGAAGCGACCATGTCGAGGCTGCTGCACGCGGCGTCTTTCGAGGTCGTTTCCACTGCCCGTTACCCCGTGGAACAGGGGCTGGCGCTCAATCTCACGCTGGCCCGACGCCTGTAACATACCAACTTTATGGAGACACCCATGTCCAACGCGAAGCCTCTCGATCTGTCGCTGCCCTATCAGGTGGCGGATATCAGCCTTGCCGACTTCGGCAAGAAGGAAATGCAGCTTTCCGAGCGCGAAATGCCCGGCCTGATGGAACTCATCCGCCGCTACGGTGACAAGAAGCCCCTCAAGGGTTTCAAAGTCATGGGCTCGCTGCACATGACCATCCAGACCGCCATGCTCATCAAGACGCTGTACGAGCTCGGCGCGGATATCCGCTGGGCGTCCTGCAACATCTTCTCCACGCAGGATCACGCCGCGGCCGCCATCGCGGAACTCGGCTACGCCAAGGTGTTCGCGTGGAAGGGCGAAACGCTTGAGGATTATTGGTGGTGCACGGAAATGGCCCTGACGTGGCCCGACGGTTCCGGCCCCGATCTCATCGTGGACGACGGCGGCGACGCTACCCTGATGATCCACCTCGGCGTGGATGCGGACCGCGATCCTTCCGTGCTCGACAAGCCTTGCGATTCCAAGGAAGCCCGCGTTCTCATGGATCGCATCATACTCGGCCACAAGACCAATCCCGGCCACTGGACCAAGGTGGCGGCGAAGGTGCGCGGCGTGTCCGAAGAGACGACCACCGGCGTCCACCGCCTGTACCAGCTCTCGGAACAGGGCAAGCTGTTGTTCCCGGCCATCAACGTGAACGACTCCGTGACCAAGTCCAAGTTCGACAACTTGTATGGTTGCCGCGAGTCCCTCGCCGACGGCATCAAGCGTGCTACCGACATCATGATCGCGGGCAAGGTTGTGGTCATTGCCGGGTACGGCGACGTGGGCAAGGGCTGCGCCCATTCCATGCGCGGCTTCGGCGCCCGTGTGCTCGTGACCGAAATCGACCCCATCTGCGCTCTTCAGGCCGCGATGGAAGGCTTTGAAGTGACCACGATGGAAGACGCCGTGAAGGAAGGCGACATTTTCGTCACCTGCACCGGCAACTACCACGTCATCACCGGCGAGCACATGAACAACATGAAGGACGAAGCCATCGTCTGCAACATCGGCCATTTCGACAACGAAATCGAAATGACGTGGCTTGAGGAAAATCCGGCCAACAAGCGCATCCAGATCAAGCCGCAGGTGGACAAGTGGGTACTGCCCAACGGCCGCTCTCTGATCATCCTCGCCGAAGGCCGCCTCGTGAACCTCGGCTGCGCCACCGGCCACGCCAGCTTCGTCATGTCCAACAGCTTCACCAATCAGGTGCTGGCCCAGATGGATCTCGCCGCCACGGATCACGAAGTGAAGGTGTACACGCTGCCCAAGAAGCTTGATGAGGAAGTGGCCCGTCTGCACCTCGCCCGCCTCGGTGTGAAGCTCACCACGCTCACCGATGAGCAGGCTGCGTACATCGGCGTCTCCGTCGACGGCCCGTTCAAGTCGGATCTGTATCGTTATTAAGATTGTGGATATTGGAGGGGGCGGGAGAAACTTTCTCTAGAAAGTTTCTCCCGCCCCCTCCAAACCTCCCCCCACCCTCTTCAAAGAGTTTCGACCTTATCGAATCGCTGTTCGTCATTTTTTCTGGTCCTCCAGATTGAAAAACAAGGAACTCACGGCCTGACAGACTGTGAGTTCCTTGTTTATTGGGGATGAGGGAGAGGCATTATGAATGTCCGGTTTGATGCCGGATCAGAGGTTCATGCTTTGGGCGCGGACATCTGGGCGGCGATGCGGATGGCTTCCTCCGTCGCCTTGGTCTTAGCGATGCCCTTTCCGGCGATGTCGAAGGCCGTCCCGTGTTCGGGCGTCGTAATGGCGTAGGGCACGCGGCCAGCTCTTTCGTTAAGCACTCGACTATACGACTAGCGGAAGAACGGGCAGCGTAACGCCTCCGGAGGGGATGAAGGGCATGGGACGATACTATGCCCTTTCTTTTCGCCCGAAGACCAGCGCCGGGAAAGAACGCGCTCACCCACACCAAACCTGCGGCCTTTTGGGGGTGTGCTTTATGCCATCTCAGAAGGGGTGCAATCCGGCCCTTCTTTCTTGCTGCTGGCCTTTATTTTTTAGAAGGGGCGCTGGCTGAACATGCCGAGGATTGTAGCGTATTGCGGGAGCAACGAAGGGAAGAAGAAAAACCGGCAACGAGGGAAAGCCTTGTGTGTCCGTATGTTGCTGTATTTTTCCAAAAGGGGAGCAAAATTTCCTAGCCGTAAAAAGGCCGTGCGGACAGTTTGCGGACAGTACGGAAAAAGGGGTTACATCTTTTGATGTAACCCCTTATAATCTCTGGAGCCAGCACGCGGATTTGAACCGTGGACCTACTGATTACGAAGTCTCGTATTTTGTCTCCAAATATGAAGCCTGAAAACACTATCTTATGGAAATAAAATATGTTTATTTTTTATCCGTGCAGCAATACTTGATCAACCTCTGAAAAGCTGTCCGCAAATTGTGGACAATTTTTACAGCGATATGTTCTGGCACGGAATCACTGACAACGCGGAGCGCTGGCGGCGAACTGTGATGTGGGCATAGATTTCTGTCGCTTGCCGATCCGTATGTCCCAACAGTGCCCCGATGGTATCAAGGTCGACCCCGTGATCTTTCAGGAGCGTTGCGAACGTATGCCGGAGCTTATGCAGGGAGAGTTCAGGGTATCCGCCAGCAACAAGGGCCGCTTTTGCAATGTGCGTTATGCTGTCCGGATGTTGCCACTTGTCAAAAATACGGCCCTTTTTCTTTATGCCGAGTGCGACAAGGACCGCCTTGAAAGTGGGGTGCAGAGGATACCAGCGGGAAAGGTTCGATTTTGAAGTGCTGGCGCTTATATAGTACATATCCTTTTCAAAATTGATATTTTCCCACCGGAGCCCCCAAAGTTCAGATCTGCGCCTACCTGAGAATATGTAAGCCGTCAGCAAGCGCCGCTCGTCAATATCAGTAATCCGCTCTAAGAATGCGGCGATCTCTTCCGAGGGGATGAACAAAGGTAGCTCTTTCCGTTCCTTTAATTTTTTATATCCATGAAACGGGTTTGTTTTTAGATAGTTCCAGTCGACGGCCTTGTTCATGACGGCGCTTGCGTGCCGGATGTAGTTGTTGATTGAAACGGGCTTGCATCCTTTGTTTTTTGCTACCAGCAGATCTAGATGCTTTTTAGAGAGGGCAGAAAGAGGAAGGGCGCGGGGAACGACAGCCAAGAGCTTATGCAGGGCAAGCAGGTTAGCTGAAAGCGTTTTCCGTGATTCCACGGCATCCTCCGCCCAATGTTCGTATTCATCTGCAAAATCACCGAACGTCATTTCAATGACAAGCGGAGCTCCGGCAAGGTGTTCGTAATACCGTTTGCGGATCTCCCTGAATCGCGCCATCGCCTCAGTTTTATCTTTGGTCTTGAGGCTGACCCGTTTTCTGTTGACCTCGCAGTACCAATTCTCGCCACGCTTGAATGGATCGCGAAGACTCATTTTTCAAATATCCTGCATATTTCATCAACCCTCTTTTTCCCGGGCTGATAGAGATCAAGGGAGCGCAAAGAGACACGCCACTGTCCACCAGGGGTTTTTCTCGCCTCTATGCGTCCCTCTTTGCAGTACCTACGCATGGTCACGACAGATACGCCGATTTCGCGTGATGCTATAGCCAACGGGATACAAAAGCTCTTTGCGGACATGAGAAACCTCCGCCGCGCAAAGTAGGCGTTTTTCGCCTCTCTGTAAAGTCTTTTGTAGGGAGAATTTAGCCTATTCCTTATTCTCTTTTTCTTCATACTTTTTGCATACGCGCCAAACGAGGTCGGGATATGGAATACCTAAAAATGTTGATATTCCATATGCTTCTCCCATCGTAAGGCGTCTCGGTTTCCCTTGGCTAAGAGGATCTCGAATCCTACGCCAGATTCGGCCGCCATCTTCGCCAAAAAAGCTATTTCCAAAGGTTAAGTGGTTCATGTTTCTTTTTTGTAGTTCCAAAATGACCTCATCAACAAACATACGCTCGAAGTCGTCAAATGATTTTTTCATAGAATCAGTATAAGGAAAAAAACGCCTAGTAAAAGTGCCTCTTTTGTCCTTGACCTCGTGGGCGAAAAACGCCTACAAGTGGCGTATGAAAACGAATGCATACGACCATAGTATCCGGTTCCTGTCCAAAGTTCACAAAAATTACACAACCATGTCAAAATATTTAGGATTAAAGATTAGGGGGTTCAGACAATTACGCAATAAGGAAAGTCCTTCACGTTCCGCACGGATTCGCATCATTTTAGGCGCAAAAGCGACATACCTCCGGCTGCTCATTAGTGAATTGCGCGAAATGGGAGCACTTTCCGACAGGGCACTCAGCAAGGCAAACCGGAGCATTAAAGATAGGCTCAAACAGGATCAGGCGTAACCGGACTATCAGGTCAAGGAGGTTTATACATGGTCATGGTGTCCGAACTTGCGCTTTTGGATCTGAAAGACGCGCTCAAGCTGGCATTGGTGCAAAGCGGAAAGACTCCGCTTGAAGTCGCTCGGGAAATGGGGTGGTCGGCCCACCACGCAAAACAGGTTTTCGGCCTTAACGACTACATCCCCTCGGCGCGGGCTTTTCCGGCCCTGTGCCGCGTTTTGGGAAACGGCATTCTTTCGGACTGGCTTGTGGCAAGCGTCAACACGCTTCCGGCGGGCGGTCATGAAATCGGATGTGATGAGCTTATGATCCGGCTGAATGAGTTCTTTGTTTTGCTCGGCGAGGCATCAAAGGAAGGGCTTGCCGACATAGCGGATATGAAGCTCGAACCAGCGGAGATCCGGGCTATGATCTTGCTGCTGATGAAAAGCGTGTCTCATGGGCTGGAAATGATTTCTGACTTGCGCCTGACGGAGCGCAAACTTGCGGGGCAGTCATGAGGCAGGACATAAGCCCGGACATGGTTGTCCAAGCCCTGCTGCGGGACGGCGTGTTGGGCTTCCGCGACAAGGGCGCGTTCCTGCGTGAAGGGGTTTGCCCCAACTGCCAAAAGAAAAGCCTGTTCGTCCGGAAGGCGGAACCGTGGCAGGTCATGTGCAGCCGGGAAGTGAACTGCGGCTACACTGAAAGCACGAGGAACCTCTTGCCGGAGCTCTTTTCCGAGTTCGCCAAAAAGTACCCCCCGACAGAGGAAAACCCGCGGGCGACGGCGGATGCCTACCTCGGGCTTGACCGCGGGTTCGATCTCGGGCGCATCCGGGGCTGGTATGAACAGGAAACGTACCAGATGCGCGGCTCGGGCAGGATGTTCCCCACGGTGCGCTTTTACCTTGATCCCGCACACAGCCGATATTGGGAAAGGCTCATCGGCGCGACCAAGGCGGACAAGCAGAAAGCGAACTTTGGGGGCAGAAAGAAACAGGACGGCACGCTCTACGCCGGGGATGCCTGGACGCCCTCGGGCCAGACGCTGGAAAAGGGCGACCGTGTTTACATCGTGGAGGGCATCTTTCACGCGATCGCCCTGTTCCTCAAAGGCTACAAGGCGATCGCGTGCCTTTCTTCCGGCAACATCCCCGTCCACGTCTTTGAGGAACACAAAGGAAAGGGCATCGTCTGGACGGTTGCCCTTGACCGGGACACCCTGAAAAAGGACAAGCCCCGGCGTTTCGTTGAGAAGCTGCGGGAGCTGGAGGAAAAGGCCGAGGTATGTATCCCCCCGGACGCCCGGGATTGGGACGATCTCTACCGCGCCGACTGCCTCTCCAAAGAGTTCATGGACGCGGGGCTCTACAGGGGCACGCTCTACCTGTGCGAGACGGCGGACGAAAAGGCGTACCACATATACGTCCACGCCTATCGGAAAAACCGTCTGGCCAAGTTCACCATGGACTTTAGAAATCGGCTCTATTCCGCCGAGGTCAAAGAGGATTTGCAGAAGACCCTTGAAAAGGAAGCGCAGGACGATCCCGAGATGAAGCTGGAGATCCTGCGCACGGAGCACGGGAGGGATATTTTCCGCCTGTGCTGCGACCTCAAGGAAATATCCAACATCCTCCCCACGTTCCTCTACATTGAGAACAACGAAATCTCGGGGGAAAAGTTCTACGTGTTCGAGATCGCCTATGCTTCCGGGATGCCCAAAGAGATCGTCAAGCTGGACGGGCAAGCCCTGATAGACCCGAAGTCCTTTTTCAAGGCCATCATTTCCAAGACCTGCGGCGGCACGTTCACGGGATCGGCGGGAAACCTCAAGTATCTGGTGGACCGCTGGCTCGGTACGCGCATCCCCACCATCGCCTCAGTGCCGTATATCGGCTATGTCCCGAGCCTCGGGGCGTATGTCTTCAATGAGCACGCCTACAGCGCGGGCAAGGAGATCAAGCTCAACGAGTATGAATATTTTGAAATCGGGAAAGCAGGCATCAAAACGACGCTTTCCAATTTCAAGATAGACACGACCGGGGAGTTCAACCCCGGCTGGCTGCACGATTTTTTCAGGGCGTTCCACTGGCAGGGCATGACCGTCCTCGCGTTCTTCCTCGGTTCGCTCTTTGTGCAGCAGATACGGCATGAGCAGAAATCTTTCCCGTTCCTTGAGCTCACCGGGGAACCGGGCGCGGGCAAGTCCACCTTGCTCGAATTTTGCTGGCGGCTGCTCGGACGTGACGAGTACGAGGGGTTTGACCTCTTGAAGGCGACGCAGGCCGGGCGGCGTCGCGCCTTTTCGCAGGTGTCGAACCTTCCTGTGGTCCTCATCGAATCGGACCGCGATAACGGCGAGAAGGACGCCAAGCAGCGCCAGTTCAGTTTCGACGAGATGAAGCCATTCTTTAACGGTCGCGGCACGGGAACGCTCGGCGTGGCCATGCGCGGCACGGGCACGGAGGAACATCTTTTTCAGGGAACCTTGATCATTTCCCAGAACGCGGGCGTGGACGGCTCGGAAGCCCTCCTGCAGCGTATCGTCCACTGCCACGCCGACAAGAAACACCACGTCCCCGGCACGCGGGAGATCGCCCGCTGGTTCGAGCAACAGAAGACGGCCACGGTTGCGGGGTTCCTCCGGGTGGCTCTGAAAAACGAGCGTATGCTGCTGGATACCTACCGGGCGGCCTTTGCGGAGCTTGAAGCCCGCTTTTCCCGTTCCGAGCTGCAAAACGAGCGTATCATCAAGAACCATGCGCAGGTGGCCGCGTGTGGCCATGCGCTGGCTACCCTTTTCCCGGAAAGGGATCGGAGTTTCGTTGAAGGGCTGGACGCCTACATCCTGAGCCGGGCCGTGGAGCGGGAAAGCCGCTTGCGCGCCGATCACCCGCTGGTCGAACAGTTCTGGGATCAGTTCGATTACCTCAACGGGATCGGGCCGGACAGAGGCAGGCCCGACCGCCTGAACCATTCGTCTGATGAGGCGCTTGTCGCCGTCAACCTGAATCACTTTATGGAACTGTCGCGGAGCGCTGGCCAGCCGCTTCTTGACATGCAGAGCCTCAAGAAACTGTTGCCCAACGGCAAGCGTCACAAGTTCATCAACAACCAGAGCGTGAGGAGCAAGCATGACGACCGGATCATCCGGTGTTGGGTCTTCACAAAGAAGTAACTGAGGGAGATTGGCAATGAGCTTGAAGAACCACACAATCAACATGATTGAGCTTACTTTTGGAACAAGCGGCAAGGCGACGGTAGATGAGCTGATTGATACTATGAGGACATCGCCTTTCGGTTCATCACTGATGACGTTCTCTGATGAAGAGGAGAAAACTCTGGGCTGCATCTGCATCGCCGCCGATCCCGTTTTGGCCGTAAAGATTCGTAATCTGGTGAGGGAATATGATGCCGAAGAGGGGGAGTATGAACAAGGAAGCGTTCGTCCGTGCCGTGTCTGCGCGTTGCGGGATTCTCTTGTCTGATGCCCACAACCTTGTCGGCGCATTGCTGGATAGCCTGACGGAAGGACTTGCCGAGGGCGAGCGGTGCCTCCTGCGCGGCGTCGGGACGCTGCACGTCGTCCAGAGGCGGGGTGGCAAGCGCCGCAATCCTCGAACAGGGGAAGGGGTGGAAATCCCGCCCTACAGGGCCGTCCTGTTCCGGCCCTCGCATCGATCCCGTTCCAATCCCTGACCACCCGCGACATACCCCTCTATACGCCCCCTGTCCGCATCCGGCAGGGGGCTTTTTTTGTCTCCCCCCTCATATAAGGAGTAACGGTTAATAAGTAAGTAATACTAGTATATTATATGAAAGTTCTTTTGAGGGGCAAAGAAGGGGCTCGAAAAGTGAAAGGGGGCTTCGGAAAAGCGTTACAACTGTTACAAAAAAATATTTTTATATATAATCTATTCATATAATAGCTAATCCACGGAATCAGCCAACCGTTACAAAACCGTTACAAGGCGTTACTTTGTAACGGTTTTTTGTAACGCTTATGTAACGGTTAGGGTGTTTTGTAATATATTGAATTTGTTTATGTAACGTTTTCACCCCCCATGATGTAACGCTTATGTAACGCTTTTGCTGTTACAAGATAATATGCTGAATTTATTTATGTAACGCCTACATTTTAGCCCCTGTAACGGATGTAACGCTTTTCCGATGCCCCTCCCCATTTTTTCTCTGTTGGGATGCCCTCCCGGGCAGGGGAGGCAAGGCTGCGGGCGGGGGGGGCTGGCCTTGCCAAGTCTGGAAAACGTCGCTATCTTAAAACGCAAGAAGGGCGGCAAGTGTCTCACCACTCACCGCCCCGTGTGGGGCACGTCCCCCGGATTTCGAGAATCCAGTTTTAGCGCCCCGTAGGAACTTCACTTCCTACGGGGCAACTGCGTTAGAGGTTCATGAAATGAACCGCCACAGCCGCAAGAACGGCGGCAAGCCAGGCTGCCAGCACGTCCCGGAGGAAGTGTCTCATGGGGAAAACCTCCTTTCGGGAGGCGGCCCCACAGCCGCAACCTATCCGCGAATACAGAGAAAGGCAATTCCGATTATCACGAGCCCCGGCCATGTTTCCGCATGACCGGGGCTTTTCGTTGACTAGGAGCTTTATTCCGCCTTAGAAGGAGGTTATTCTGATCATAGATTGCCTGATAGGGGGGAAGAAATGAAAGAACTAGAAGTACCTGAATCACCTATGGAGATGGTTTATGCCATTCTTTTTTGTGGGGGATTGTGTGCGCTAGCCTATTGGTTTTACTCTGATGGGGGAAGCTATTGGGCGTTGGGGGGAATGATTGTCTCCGGCTTCTTCTGCGTTCTCGGAATTGGTGAATTTTGTTTCCGTGTGAAAAAGCGGGGGCGTTATTTGAGTGAACAGGAGCAATACGAAGAGGTTGGAAAAGCCATGCTCCGCAAGGGCGCAAAATCTCCCAAGCCCGCAGGAAAGACTACCGCTGGGGAGTATTATGATCCCGATACGGGAGAAATCCTTGAGCTTGCCCCAAAGAAAAAAGCCAAGGCGAGCAAGCCCAAAGCGTCCACAAAGAAGGATTCCTTTTCCTCATGGGAAGATCGGCTTTCCACCGTATGGCATGGGAAAGAGGAAATCGAGTTTGTGTATGAGAAGCGTGACGGGGAGATGAGCCGTCGCCGGGTCACTTTGTACGCTGTGAAAAGCGACGGTGGGGATCGCGTTTATCTGTACGGCTTATGCCATATGCGGAATGAGGAACGGACTTTCAACTTGGATAACATCCCGGGAGAGATAAAGCTGAACGGCGTCATATATGACTTTGGCGAGTTCTTCGACAAGTTAGGCTTAGATCTTGATGAATTATGGTAGCTGCAATGGTTTATGTCGATAACACTTTATAGCAAGGTAGAAGATAAACTAATATTTATATAGTAGTATATAATTATTAAAAAATATTTATTGGAAAAGTTTTTTTGTATGAAAATTATATAATAGGATATTGATATGTTAAAGTATTTAGTTTTTATGATGTTTTTATTTAATAGCTTGTATGCATTTGCTAGCGTCACTGGTATTTCTAATGATGATAAGCAGTATATGATTGAATATATTAATGGAATGTATAATACTATTGAAAATATAAATAAAATAAAAAATAAAAAATATTTATCATGTGATGAATTAATGAATGATTTTAAAAAACAATTATATCTTCCTTCTGAAAAAGAGACTTTAACTATTCTTAATATAATAAATGATATATTGCATTATAGTGTTAGTAAAAACAAGAATAAAATAAAGAGTAAATGTCAAGAATATAAAAAATATATAGAAGTATCTGAAAAAGAAAACAAAGAGAAGATAAAAATTTTAACTACTATTTTAAATGAAAATGATAATATATGTATTAATAATATATTGAAAGATGAAAATACAATAAGAAATATGATTGTTGAAAATATGATTGAACTTCAAGATTTGTATGGATATTACGATCCTGATTCTTTGAAAATAAAAATATTAAAATCAGAGCCTATAGATATTGAAAGTAATAATATAATATATAAAATATATGGTAAATTTAATATAAAAAATAAAATAGGTGGATATGTTGGTTATAAAGATTTTACTGCACTTATACTTACGACAAGTAATAAAGTTTCAAACTTTCAGGAAGAAAACCAGGAGGATTTAGTACGTAGATCTTGTAATAAAGTTGGTGTCAAATTTTAGTGAACCTATTTGATATGATGACTATTCTTTAAAAATTTGTTTCTCTGGGAATGATTTGAATTGTACCCCGCTTGACAGTGTGGGCGTTTTTCGCCTAGTCTGAAATTCCCAATTCTACAAGAGGCGTCTCCGTCGCCTTCGCCATTGCTTCCCCGGCATGGTGTAAAGAGCGGATTTTCTTGTTTCTTGCCACCATTGCATCCTTTTTTCAGGGTGTGGTTAGATATTGGCAAGGCGACGTCCGGGTGTCCGTGAGGCCCCGGAAGCTTCTTGTAGAGCTTGGGAGCGTCGCCTTGCCTTTTTTTGTGTGCGGCGTTTAATCCCAAACTCTACAAGGTGGTCTTATGTCCGCAACCGTTTTCCTGTCCCGCTCCGGCAGGTGCGCCGGGCGCGTCCCGTTGTCCCTTCTCGTTTTCAAGCTCATCCGTTCCGGCGAAGAGGCCGCCGCGCAAGCGCTCCAAGAGTTGCCCTTGCCGTTCCAGTGCCGCCGCGTGTGGTGGTTGCTGTCCGGCAACAAGCTGTCTGTGGAGGTGTGAGCATGGCTACCTACCGCACGATCCGCATGGCGTTCTGGTCCGATCCCTACATCGAAACCCTGAGCGCGTCCGAAAAGCTCCTGTACCTCTATCTGTTCTCCTGCCCCCACACCAACAACCTCGGGCTGCTGGCGGTGTCGCGCCGTCGCATGGCCTACGACACCGGGCTGACGGAAGAGGCGGTCGACGCCGCCCTTGCCGGATTCGAGCGCGACGGCAAGATCGCCACGGACGGCGACGCCGTGTGGGTCTGCCACTTCATCCGCCACCAGTGCAGCACCAGCCCCAAGATCCTCGTCTCGCTCCGTTCCCTGTTCCCCACGGTCGAGTCCGCGAAAATCCGCAAGGCGATCCTTGCCCTCTATCCGCACCTGCTCGGGGCCGCGCCGTTCCCCGCCGATAGGGTATCGGTAGGCTTTCGGGAATCGGAACAGGAAAGGGAAAAAGAAGATCGGATCGGGACGGATGGATTTTTTATTCCTGTGGAGATGCTGGAAGACCTGCAGCGCGACTTCCCGGACGTTGACGTACAGGCCGAGATAACCCGCATCCGTAAGTGGCAAGCCGAAAAGCGCACGCCGATCCGCAACGTCTGGCGGTTCCTGCGGACGTGGCTTTCCAATGCGGAGACGGGGAAGCGTCCCGGCCCGGAACAGAGGGCGGAAAAGCCCGTCTCCGTTGCCGTCCCGCAGCCCCGTATGGAAGCCTTCCCGCCGTCGCCGGAAGCCCTCGCCGAGAACTGGGATCGCGGCCTCGCATGGTGCAGCCGCATCCTGAACCGTGGGAGGGTGGCGGCATGATCCATACATGGACGACACCCGAACCCGTGACATACACGACGCCGGAAGAGGCGGCACGCGGCCTTGAGCGGCTTCTGGACGATCTGGCGGACACGCGGGGGACATGCGTTGCGGCCTTGGCGAACCTGCGGGGAGGGCTTGCGGCCCATGACCCCGCCCGCCTCGCGCTGGCGGCTGAGGCGCTTTCCGCCGTCAGCCTTGAATTGGCCTATTGTTCCGGCGACGCGGCCCGCATGGGCGCGGCCCTGACCCTGTGCGGCGAAGAGGAGGGCGGTTATGCACAATGAAGATGTTGACCCGATCGCGGGATTGTACGAAAGCGCGGGCTCGCTGCGCGAACTGGCGGAGATGTACCGGGATGAGCGGGGCGGATTGTCTTCGCTTCTCCTCCTGATTGCCGACAACGTGACCCGGTGCGCGGGGAAGCTGGAATGCGAAGAAGAAAGTATGGAGAAAAATCCATATCAGGATTGACAGTATGGAGAAAAATCCATACTATGCTTTTCAGGAGGTGAGATGAAACGAGCCGACATACTGAGACTGTTGGCAAAGGCCGGATGCGAGTTCCGCGAGGGCGGGCGGCATACGCTGGTGTACAAAGACGGCGTTCTCGTGACGGAGGTTCCAAGGCATAAGGAAGTCAACGAAATCCTGAGCAAGAAAATCCTCAGAGACTGCGGCGTCAAGAAATGAAAACAGGGGGGCGGAAGCCCCCCGGAGGAACATATATGGCAAAATATTATTATGCGGCGTTCATCCCGGACGCGGAGAGCGGCTTTTCCATTTTTTGCCCGGACTTCCCCGAAGTGGCATCGCAGGGCGAAACCGTGGAGGAGTGCATGGACATGGCGGCGGAAGCCCTTGCCCTGACCGTGGAGGAGTACGCCAAGGCCCGCAAACCCTTGCCTGAGCCGTGCGGACTTGAAGAAGCCCGCCGCAGGATTGAAAAGGAACTTGCCGAGCTGGAGGTGGAAGCCGCCGGGGAAATCCTCTATCAGCTCATCCCCGCCCCGAGCGTGGATCTGACCCCGGTCAAGATTTCCCTGAGCATCGCCAAGTCCGTTCTGGAAAGCATCGACGCGAAGGCGGCGCGCTCCGGCATGACCCGCTCGGGGTTCATGGCGGCGGCGGCTCAGGCGTATGACGCACAGCGCCCCGGCGCTTCCTGCTGACGCAAAACGGCCCCGCATCATGCCGATGCGGGGCCGTCTCCTACGCCATGCCCTCAAAGAGGAGCTGTACCTGTTTTCGTGAGTTCGTTTTCCTCAGCTTCTCCCGGATCGGTTTCGGGAGGTCAAAGGCCGAGGGCGACAGCGTGTGGCTGTAGGCCAGCGTCGAGACGAAGCTGTGGGCGCATTCCGGATTGAGGCAGACGCAGTACAGCCGTGAAAGGATATTTGAAATTTCCGTGCGGGATGAAATGGTGCAGATGTGCCCACATGCCGGACAGTAAACTCTCATGATTTCCCCCTGAATCGTTGGTAAGTATAGGGGGATTCTGCCTAACTCGCTACTGATTTTCTTCCCCTTGCGTATCCGTAAACCCGATATGCAGGGCGGGCGGCAGCGCCTCGTTGATCTCGAGCAGGACTTCCCGGATCGGCATGACCTCGTTGCGGAAATACACGGCGTCGATCTTGGTGATGTCCCCGAACCCCGTCATGTTCTGCGGGATGATCGAGGCCATCGCGGGCGGGATGCGGTGCGCGGCTATGATGTCGTCGCGGCTGATGCTCTTGATCCGTTCGAGTTCGTCCTTGGTGGAGAAGTCCCCCACGGGGACGATCTGCACGTCCTTTTCCCGTCCGTTCGGGATGTGCAGGAACATATTCCGGAAGTTGCCGACGCCACGGGCGTTCTGTATGGCGTTCTTGATCGCGTCCTGCTGCGCCTGCTCAAGCTGCGCGCTCGAAGAGTAGAAGATATACCCGACATGCGCGCCGTTCTTGTAGTAACGCCGCCGGAAAAGGGTAGCGTCCTCGTTGAGCAGCATGGACTGGATCGCGCCGAGGTAGCCGGGCAAGCCGTAGATTGTCTGGCTCACGTCATAGTTTTTCAGGTGCAGCACCTCGCCCGGCCCGAACTCGTGGAACTGCCCGGAAGGGAGCAGGAGCCCGTACCTGTCCGGCTCCTTCATCCGGCGCATGTTGATCGCGGGCAGGTGCCGCATCCTTGCCACTTCCCCGAGCCAGTTCCGCGAAAGGAGCAGATAGGCGTTGGCGAAGACCATATAGTCCGTGGCCACGGCGTGCATGTCCCGGCGTGTGAGGGCTGCGGACGCCCGGAACCCGCGCATGGCCATGTTCGTTTTGAACTCAAGGATCGGCCCGTGGTAGGCGTTGGCCCGCAAAAGCCGCGCCAGCCCCGACCACGGGACGGGCGTTGCGTAGTACCGCCCGTTGTCGAGGAGCCAGACGCCCAGATACTCATACACGGCCCCGCTCAGGACGGGCTCCGGATCGCCGAAGCAGAACGCCAGCGGCGCAGGTTTCTTTTTTCCCATGTTTTCCCCTTATTGGATGAAGACGACGCAGCCGCCTTTCGGCTTGCCGATGGGCTCCGCCGCCAGCGCGTGCATGATTGCCCAGGCGACGTCAGCGTGCCCCGTGGCGCTGGTGCGGGAGGCCGAGTAGGAGATCTGCCCGCTGTCCGTGACGCCCTGCCGGATGGTGAGGAAGGCGTGGGCAATGTCGTTCTGCCCCGCGTCCCACTTGAGGCGGTGCGCCTCTATGAGTTCCTTTGCCTTCAGCACGAGTTGGGTCTTGAGCTGCACGGAGTAGTTGATCGGCGTCGCCAGCGGGAAGAAGGCGCGGATCTGCTCGAACACGCCGATGCCCGGCCCGGTGACGTCGACCCCGATATGCCGGAAGTTGTAGCGCCCGACCAATTCCCGGATGCGCTCGGCTTGCCAGATGTAGGACTTGTCCAGCCACTTGTAGCGGGCGACCACGCGGTGCTCGCCGCCCTCTTTGAGCGGCGGGGCCACGATGACGAAAGAGGCGTCGTCCCTGCTGCGCGAGGGGTCATAGCCGCCCCACACGGGGAGGTTCCCGAGCGGGCGGTCCGCCGTGGGGTTGAAGTCCGGCCATGCGTCCGTGTCCGCGTAGCAGGTTTCCAGATCCGCCAGCCTGAACACGGACTGCGTGTCGTCCACGAACTCGCACAGGAACAGGTTCCGGAACTCGTCGGCGCTGTATTCGAGCTTGAGGCTTTCCAGATCGAAGAGGTCGCACCCGCCCGCGATCGCGTCCTCAAGCGTGATGACCTTCCGGTAGAAGGTGTCCGGGCAGAGTGCGCCTTTCCGCAGTTCCTTGGATGAAGGGAACGCGGCCCGTTTCGCCTTGAAGCGTTTCTGGAAGCGTTCGCCCGTCCAGAGGTCATAGGCTTGGTGCGCCACGGCGGACGGGGTGGAGAAGAGGGTCCGCCGCCATTTCTTGTGGGAGGCCATGCCGGACGCGACTTTGTACAGCTCGTTGAAACCCTGAATCCAGAAGCACTCGTCAATGTAGACATGCCCGTGGTAGCTCTGGGCGCTCTTGCTGTTGTTGCTCAGGAAGTACAGGGTAGCCTGCCCCTTCGCCGTATTGAGCACCAGCGGGTTGCCCTTCAGATCTATGTTGAATTTCTCTTTCGCCAGCGCGACGATGTATGAGCGGAACACCTCCGCCTGTGCCCGCGTAGCCGACAGGAAGATCTGGTTGTCGCCCGTGAGACAGGCATCCTCGAACGCCTCTTGCGCGAAAAACCAGGTGAAGCCGATCTGACGGCTCTTGAGGAAAAAGCGGTTCCGGTGCCATTTCGTTTCCAACAGCTCGCGCTGGTACGGGAAAAACCGCTTGTGGAACGCCTCGGCAAAGTCGTCCTCGGTGAGCCGGGACACGTCGTTTTTCACGGCGGCTTTTTTCTTCCCCTTCCGTTCCTTCTCTCCGGACGCGCCGGGCGGGGAACCTTCCGCGCTCCTTCCCTCCCTCGCCTCTTTCTCCCTGAGCCTGAGCCTTTGTAGCCGCTCAAGCGTGCCCACCAGCGTGTCCACTTCCTTGAGGTCGCGGGGGCTCTTGTCTTCCCGCTCAAGCAAGAGCGCGAGACGGCGGGAGGCGGCTTCCTCCGCGCCCTCATGCGACAGCAGGTCATCCCAACGCCCCGAATCCGCCCAATTGTAGAGCGTCCGCACGGGGACGGACAGCATGTCCGCGATCTCGCTCACGGCATAGCGCCGCAGGTAGAGCGAGCGCGCCGCCGTCCTGATTTCATCCGGCCAGTTCTTGTTACCCATGCCCGCCAGGATACACGCCCGCCGCCGTTCCGCCATGCACGGGAAATCCTAAAAGGCCGAAATAGGACGGGCTTTTCTTGCGCGTCGGCTGGCCTCGGCTATGCTTGCCCCATGAGCAAGCTGCAAACCGAATTTGTGAAGATCGCCCAATCGGGCGCGTGCGTGGACGGGCGGGAGATCAAAGGCCAGTGGCTTCTGGATATGGCCGAGACGTACAGCCCGGGCACCTACACGGCGCTGATCTGGCCCGACCACCAGCGCTGGCAAGGTAACTTCGGGACGGTGACGGAGCTGCGCGCCGAAGAGGAGGGCGGGGTGGTGAGCCTGTTCGCCCGGCTCAACCCGAACGAACGCTACGCCTACGTCAACGAACAGCGCCAGAAACTTTTTTTCAGCATTGAAGTTGCGGAAGACTTCGCAAAAACGGGCAAGGCGTACCTCGTCGGGCTCGGCATCACCGATCAGCCAGCCAGCCTCGGCACAAGCAAAATGCAGTTTTCCGCCGAGTCCGGGGATTGCTCCGTGTTCCCCGGCGTTGAGCTGTTCGCGTGCGGCGGGGCGTTGACGCCCGAAGAGGTCGGGTTTTTCCGCAGGTTCCTTGCTCACTTCAAAACCGAACCGAAACCTGAAACCAAGGAAGAACCGATGGACAAGGAACAGTACGCCGCCCTTATGGAACGGCTCGGCAAGCTGGAAGAGGCGGTGGGCACGTTCGCCGCCAAGCCCGAACCGCAGGGAGAGGAACCCGCAAAGGCTTCTCCGGAGGCGGCCGCCCCGGATCAGTACGCCGCCCTGATGGGCAAGGTTGACGAGCTGGCCGCGGGCTTCTCCGCGCTCGCGTCGCGCCTTGAAGCCGCCAAGCCCGGGGCGGTCATCCCCGATACCACCACACCCGCGGACGACGCGGCCATCCTGTAGAGGCGCCATGAAGACACATACGAGACAGCGGTTCAACGCGCTTCTGCACGGCCTCGCCAAGGGATACGGCGTTGAGGACGTCTCCCGGCAGTTCACGATTGAGCCCACGATCCAACAGCGGCTGCAGGACAAGATCGTCGAGCAGTCCACGTTCCTCCCCAAGATCAACGTCATCACCGTTGACGAGCTTTCCGGGGAAAACATCCTCGGCAGCGCTTCCGGCCCCGTCTCCGGACGCACGGACACCAGCAAGGACGGCAATGAACGCACGCCCCGCGACGTGTTGGGGCTGGCGTCCTACAAGTACCAGCTTTACCAGACCAATTCCGATGTGTTCATGCGCTACGCGACGATGGACGCCTGGGCGAAGTTCCCGGATATGCCGGAACGCTACGCCCGTTACGTACAGGCGCGCATTGCCAACGACCGTGAGCTGATCGGCTGGTACGGGACGAGCGCGGCGGCTGATACCGATCTTGAAACCAACCCCTTGTTGCAGGACGTCAACATCGGCTGGTTGCAGTACGTCCGGGCGAACCGCCCGGAAGCCATCCTCGCCGAGGGCGCGGCCAGCGGGGAAATCCGTATCGGCCCGGAAGCCGGGGCGGACTACGCCAACCTTGACGTGGCGGTCAACGACCTTGTCCTCGGCATCCCCGAGTATATGCGTTCCGGCCTCGTCGCGCTCATCGGCGCGGAGCTGATCGCCCGCGAAAAGTCCGCGCTCTATGCGGCCATGTCCGGCACGCCCACGGAAAAGGCGGCGCTCAACGGCAGCCTGACCACGTTCGGCGGCCTCACCTGGGAAACGCCCTCGAACTTCCCGGCCCGCGGCCTTGTGGTGACGAGCTACGACAACCTTTCGATCTACATGCAGGACGGGAGCTGGCGCCGGAACATCAAAGACGCCCCGGAAAAGGACAGGGTGGAGGACTACAACAGCCGCAACGAGGGCTATGTGGTCGAAACGCCGGAAAAGTTCGCGGCCCTTGAGTTCGGGAACGTCGTTTTCTACGGCGAGAAGACCTGGAAGGCCGCGGCATGAGCCTGATGCTTTCCTACCAGAAGGCGATCCGGGCTGCGCGTGCGGCGGGGCGGAAGGTGGAACGTTCCGCCGTTCCCTCCCCCGCTGCGGGCAAGTCGCTCCTCGCGGAACGCCAGCGGGACGCGCTGGTCGCTTCCGGGCTTGCCGAGGATCTGGAAGCCCTGCACGGCGTCGTGTCCATCGACCGGAAGATCGCCATCAAGCGGGACACCCTGATCCCGAAGTACGCCGGATATGTGGCGCGGCTCCGGGAAGAGGGGCGGCCCCATGAGCTGGTCGGCTACTTCCTCGTCTGGCTGTTCGACTGCGGGCTCATCGAGCGGGCCCTTGATCTTGCGGGCTGGTGCGCCGAGCACGGGCAGGGGCTTCCCGAGCGCTTCAAGGCATCGCTTCCCGCGTTCGTCGCCCGGCAGATCCTCGACTGGTCGCAGCAGGCGTTCGACGAGGGCGCGAGCCCCGAGCCGTTCTTTTCGCAAGTCTATGCCCGCCTGTTCGATCCCGATCCGGCGCTGGCGTGGGACGTCCACGACGATGTGGCCGCCCAATTCCTCCGGCTGCGCGGGCTCATGCTCGAACGGGCCGGGGACGTCCCCGGGGCCGTGGCCGAACTGGAAAAGGCCCTTGCCAGGGGCGCGAAAGTCAAAACCGCGCTGGACAAGCTGAAAAAGAAGTCCGGCGCGTAAGTCCACCACCCCCCGCCCCCGCCTTTCCCGGGCTTTCAGGCCGTGGCCTCGTCACGCTCAGGGAAAGGCCGGGGGCCATAAGGATCGCCATGTCGTTCAATGCCATGACCACACAGGAAAAGCCGGATCGCGTCATCGCCAATGACGGCTTTTTCCCGGAACTGTCCTTGCGCACGTTCCTTGACCTCTACCGTTTGCCCGGCGAATACGCCGCGGATCTGGTGGCCGATCACCTTTCGCTGGCCGTGGTCTGGGCAAACCGCCAGCTTGAGGCGTGGAAAGCGGAGCGGAAGGGGGAGGGCTGCTCAACCCTTGGCGACGTGCCGCTGCACGGCGTCCCCGGGGCGTCGCTCGTCGTCTATCAGCGGGCCGTTTTTTGCCAGGCCAAGGGGATGCTGCTGGCGCAGTTCCGCACGGTCGAGCGCCGGGAGGCGGCCAACAACGACGCCAAGGAAGGCCGCGAGACGGCGGACGTCTTTTTCGCCTTTGCCCACGATGCGCTTGCCGATCTGCTCGGCGCTGGCCGCGTGGACATAGCGCTGATCTGAAGAGGGGGAAACATGCGGAAGCTGCAGGCCCTTGTCCGGCATATCCTGACGGAGACCGGGATTTCCCGCGAGAACGTAGCCGCGTTCCTCGATCAGGGCGCGGTCGTGCTCACCGGGCGGAACCTCGGGCACGGCGTTGAGGTGTGCGTCCTCAAATATGACGGCGTGATCGATATCGAGCGCTCGGACTATGACGGGATCGCATTGCTGGCGCTGGTGTCGGGCTGGCTCCAGAGCCACGACCCCGACCGGGACGGCCTCGAAGATCCGGAGGTGAACGCCGCGGTCAATGACCTTTCCACAACGGACGTCCAGATCGCGGTGGAATTTCAGGAGCGGATCGAAATCATCCCGGATGAGTGCGGGCCGATCACGTTCGCCGGGAAGCGCTGGCGCGTGGCTCCTGTCCCGGTCGACGTGGCCGAGCGCGTGGACGGCATGAGCGGTGGCATCCGGTGAAGCTGGACGTTGAGATCCGGGGCGTTGAAACCCTGTGCCGGCAGCTTGAGGCACTGACATCCGATTCTCAGGATCGCCGGGCGTTAGCCCGCAGGATGGGGCGGAAGGCTCTTACGCTGGCCCGCCGCCGGGTCAGGAAGCAGAAGAATCTCGACGGAACCCCTTTTGCGCCGCGCAAGGACAAGCGCAACAAGCGCAAGCTGTTGGAATGGATTTACAGCCGTGGCGTCGTGTATGGCCGGGACGACGGAGCAAAGGTGACGTTCCGGGGCAAGGCCGCGGAGTTCGCCTTTCAGCAACAGTTCGGGGTGGGGCGCGACTGGACGCCGGGGGAAATCCGAAAAGCCCGGGGGACGCCTGACTATCAAAAATCGGCAAGCCGGGGGCAAGCGCAGGAATTGCTCCGGCTCGGCTACAGGGCCGGAAGCAAAAAAACGGGGTGGCGCATCGTTTCCGTGCCGTGGATTGAAAAGAACATGACGTTCGGGACGGCTGGAAGCTTGATCGCTCTGTTGGCGAAAAAGCCCCCGGCGGCAAGCTGGCGGGATTCGCCGCCCGCCCGCGTCGCGCTCGGCGTGACGGATAAGGAAGCGGAAAAGCTGCTGGAACAGGTGGCGAAAGAATCACTCAAGCGTTTGCAAGCAAAGGGGACTCTATGAGCATCGGCAAAGTGCAGATCAACAATCTCAACCTTTCGCAGGGAGAGATCACGGCGGTGGAAAACCACCTGCTGTTTGTCGGATCGGGGAAGGGCGACAAGGTAGGGAAGCTCCTCACGGTGAACACGGACAGCGACCTGTCCGGCGTCCTTGCCGGGGCTGACGGCTTGCTGGCTCAGGTGACGGCGGCCCGGGACAACGGGGGCCAGAACTGGTCGGCGTCCGTCATGCTGTACGACGCCGAGGGCGGCGGGATCGCCTCGTGGTCCGACGCCGTGGACGAGGCTATGGAGCTGGCCAAGGTCGAGGGCGTCGTCCTGACGGAGCCCCTTTCCGCCGTTTCCGACATTGAAGCCATGCAAGCCAAGAGTGAGCGGATCATGGCCAAATACATGCGGCCCGTGTGGTTCGCCGGGCGTGCCCCGGCGTTCGACGCCGATTCCCAGAGTTGGGAGGAGTACGCCACGGCGATCAAGCCTCTGACCGCGGATGTGGCCGCGGACGCCTGCCTCGTCACGCCGACGATCTGGGGGCCGGAGCTCGGGACGCTCATGGGCCGCCTGTGCAATGCCGCCGTGACCGTTGCCGATTCCCCGATGCGCGTTGCAACCGGGGCTCTTGTGGGCTCCTGGACGGAACGCCCGGCCGACAAGTCCGGGCGGCGGCTCGACATGAGCGTCCTTGAAGGCCTCGACAAGGCGCGGTTCTCAGTTCCTCAGTGGTACCCCGACTATGAGGGCATGTATTGGGCGGACGGCAACGTGCTGGACGTGAACGGCGGGGATTTTCAGGTCATCGAAAACGTGCGCGTGATCATGAAGGCCATGCGGCGCGTCTATCCGCTGGCCGTGGCCCGCATCGCGGATCGCCGCTTCAATTCCACGCCCGCCAGCATCGCGCAGAACAAGACGTATTTCATGCGGCCCCTGCGGGAAATGTCCCGTTGCGTGACCATCCTCGGGCAGACCTTCCCCGGTGAGATCTATCCGCCCGAAGACGGCGACATAACGGTGAGCTGGCCCTCCCGTACCAGCGTCGAGCTGTACATGGCGGTCCGGCCCTACAACTGCCCGAAAAAGATCACCTGCAATCTTTTCCTCGATCTCAACAACTACGCGGCATAGGTGAACCATGCAGAGACTCAGCGGCAAAAGTTTCGACGTCACGCTCGGCGACCTCAAGCTCCACATTGAGAAAGCCTCCCTCGACATCGAAGACGGATCGGAAGTGGCCAAGACGGGCGGCGTCCCCAACGGATGGGTCGACGGCGAGGTTTCCGCCAGCGGCGAGATCGAGCTGGACGGCGAGAACGTGAAGATCCTTTCGGAGGCTGCGCGCAACGCGGGCTCCTTCCGCGGCCTCCCGGAGTTCGACCTTCTGTTCTACGGCTCCACCGGGGACGGCGCGGAGATGAAGGTGGAGGCGTTCGGCTGCAAGCTGAAAGTCTCGAAGCTCCTCGACGTCGACGGCAAGGGCGGGGAAAAGCATATCACCACCATCCCCTACATCGTGACGAGCCCGGACTTTGTGCGCATCAACGGAACCCCCTACCTCAAGCCCGAAGAAACGGAGGAACTGTAATGGAACAGGACATGCTGACCACAAGCGAGCCCTTTGATCCGGTTATGGCCGTCTATGACGGAGCCCTTGCGATTAAAGATGTGGCCGCGGGGCTTGAAGGGGATCGGCCTGGTGCCGCGGCCGCGCTGCGCATGATTGCCTGGCACCTGAAAACGGCGGCGGAACTGTTTGACGATGAAGCGTCGGACAGGGACCGCGAATCCCCACAGGGCGGCCCCTCGCCGTCTCCGGACGGAACGCAGGCGCATACCCATGCGATCCCCACGCTTTCCCTTTCTGAGATGCCCCCGCATACCCATGCCATACATTCGCCTTCATTCGGGGCGGCTCAGGGGAGGAACGCCAATGGCTGATTTCTCCACGGCGCACGCTCCGGTGGCGGTATGGGAAGGCGGCTACGGCAACCATCCGGCTGATCGCGGCGGGGAAACCCTGTGCGGCATCGCCCGCGGGTGCCACCCCGATCTCGCGCTCTGGAAGCTGGTTGACGCCGAAAAGGATCACCCCTCGTTCCGCCAGGGCAGCGCCGCCTTTACCCGGCACCTGCGCCAGATCCCCGGACTTCTTGAGCAGGTGACGGCGTTTTACCGCGGTCTGTTCCATTCGCTAGGTCTGGACTCGGAGGACATGCCGCAAGAGCTGGCGAACGAAATCTATGAGCAGGTCGTCAACCTGGGGCAGGGCGGGCACACGCGCTACCTGCAACGGATCTGCAACGCCTTTAACTACAACCGGAAGACGGGGACGCGCCTGTTCCATGACCTGAAAGAGGACGGCGCGCTCGGGACGCTCACCCGCGCCGCCCTGCGCGTACTCATCGAAAAGCGCACCACGCAGGCCGTGCTGATCCACGCCCTGAACGGGGCGCAGGCCATGCACTACATCAACCTTGCGGCCGGAAACGAGACGCAGCGCTGCTTCCTCGACGGCTGGCTTACCCGAACCTATGACCCGGAGGCTGTTTGATGGAAACCCAATTTTTCAACGCGCTTGCCCAGTTTGTGGGTGAAAACTGGGCGGGGTTTATCGTAGCGGCCTGCATCGCCGTGTGTGCTCTGGCGCAGACGCTCATGGCCCCGCCGACTGAATCCAGTTCCGCCATCTACAAGATCATCTACGCCGTGACCGCAAAATTCGGCGGGAACTTCGGGAAGGCCAGGAACGCCGTTCCCGGCAATACGGGGAAATGATGTGGCCGGGGCTGAACTGCTCGCCGCGCTGCTCAGGTGGGCGGCATGGCTGCGGGAAGGTCTGGCCGTGGTTCGCCGCCGTCTTTTCCGTGCTCGTGTTGCTGACGATCCTGTCGGCGTGCTCATCGGGCAGCTTGGGGGAAAGGGCGGCGCGTCCCGTCCTGCCGAGCCTGACCCGGGCGACGGTGAACGGCGTTCCCGGCGTGTGGATGGATGAGCGGGACGCGGGGACGCTGGCGCTGTGGATCGAAGAGGTGAGCCCGTGAGGTTGGAACAACTGCTCGAGGTGTTCGGCTCCTATGTCTGGCCGTTGCTGGTGGGGGCGTTCCTCTACCTGCACCGGATGGGCAGGCGCAACGAGCGCGAACTGTCCGATCTCAGGGTGTACGTGGCCAAGAATTACAACAACAAGGAAGAGCTGAAAAACTTGTTCAACAACCTGCAGCAACACTTCGATACGCGGATTGAAGACGTCAAACAGCTCATCATCAAAAAGGGGCAGTAATGCAGAAAACGATCAGGCTCTCCATCAATGGAACCGACCTTGCTTTCGACGTGACCACGGAACTGTACAACAAGTACGTCAACGAAATGATGCCCAACAACAAGGTGGCCCCGGCCCATAACTTCGCCATGCGGTGCGTGGCGGACGGCTCGCGGGAAGACCTGAAAAGCCTTCTGGAGCTTCCCGGCGCGGCCATCCAGATCGCGGGGGCGTTGGTCGACGAGTTCATGCCGGATCTGTCCATCGAATTGGGAAAGTAGCGGAGCGGGCGGAAAAGCTGCGGGAGAACGGCCTGGGCATGTGCCTTGCGCTTTCCCACAAGTGGTTTCCGTCCCGCGCCGTTGATCTGGACAGCATGGCCGAGGCCGTTTTTCTGGAAACGGACTATTGGGAAAAGATGCAGATCGCCGTGGCGAACGGCATAGCGAAAGCCTTTAGGGGGGCGTAGTGGCTACCAAGCTCGAAAAGCTCATGTTCCGGATTGGCGTCAAGGATGACGCTTCCGGTCCTGTGGGCAAGCTCCAGAAGGCGCTGCGCTCGACCTCCCGCATGTCGAAACAGGCATGGGGGCAGCTCGCGGGCGGGGCCATGACCGTGGCGGGGGCGGGGCTTGCGCTTGAGGGCATGGTCTCCCCGGCGCTCGACCTGAACCGCGCCCTTGCCGACGTGTCGTCTCTCGACGTTGACGCCAAGGGGCTCAAGTTGCTGGACGCCACGGCCAAGCAGTATGCCATGAGCTACGGCGGGACGGCGGCGGAGTTCGTCGCCTCTTCCTACGCGATCCAGTCGGGCATCGCGGGGCTGGACGCCTCACAGCTTGCGGACTTTACCCGCGCCTCAAACGTGCTGGCCAAGGCCACGAAAGCGGACGCGGCCACCATGACCAACTACGCCGGGACTATGTACGGCATTTTCAAGCAACAGGCCGACGCGCAGGGCAAGTCCTCGTGGATTGAGGACGTGGCCGGGAAGTCCGCCTACGCCATCCAGATTTTCAAGACCAGCGGCACGGAAATGTCGGCGGCGTTCACGGCGCTTGGAGCCAACGCGACGAGCTCGGGGATCAAGCTTGAGGAGCAGATGGCCATCCTCGGCAAGCTGCAAGCCACCATGAGCGGCTCGGAGGCCGGGACGAAGTACAAGGCGTTCCTTGCGGGCGTGGGGCAAGCCCAGAAGGAGCTCGGGCTGAAGTTCACTGACGGGCAGGGCCGGATGCTTCCCGTTTTGCAGATACTCGACAAGCTCAAGAAGAAATACGGCTCGCTCGACGTCCTAGCCGACTCCGACCTCATCAAAAAGGCCTTCGGTTCGGATGAAGCCGTATCCATGCTCAAGCTGCTCATACAGGACACGGGCGGGCTGGCCGACAACATCAAGGCGCTGGAAGACATCAAGGGCATGGGGAAGGCGGAGGCTATGGCCCGGAAGATGGTCGATCCCTTCCACAAGCTGAACGCCGCGCTCAACACGGTGTCGGCGGCATGGTGGCAGAAGCTCCTCCCGCCCGTGAACGATGCGGTCGAGGTTTTCAACCGCTTCATGGGCAAGGTGCTGTGGTTCATCGACACCTTCCCGAACATCACGCGCCAGCTTGGGTACGTCGCGCTTACGGTTTCCCTTTCCGCCGTGGCGTTCGGGCTGTTCAATGTGGTTGCCGGACTCGCCAAGCTCGGCGTTCTCGGGCTGTTCAATCCATTCAGTAAACTTATTGGCTTCCTCTTTGGAACAAAGGCCGCTGGCACGGGTGCCGCTGGAGGCGTGGGAGGCCTTGTGAATATATTCGGAGCACTCAAAAAGGCTTGGTTGCTGTTCAACTCAGCCATACTTGGAACCCCTGTCGGGTGGATACTTATTGGGCTCATCGCTGTCATTGCGGCGTTGGCCATCAATTGGGAGGACTTCAAAAAGAATTTTGGGGATACGGCGTTCGGTTCCGCAGTAATCCAGATGGTGCAGGACGTTTGTGCATGGTGGGATCGCCTGACGAATGCCTTTTCGGAAGGAAGCTGGTCGAAAATCTTCATTGAGATCATCAACGCCGTGACAGCGCCTTTGCGGAAGTTCCTGGAGCTGGTCGGGTGGGCGCTGGAAAAGGTCGGGCTCATCGACAAGGATTCCAGCTTTTACGGTATGACGAAGCCGCTGGATGAGAAGGCGTTTGAGACTGTGGGCAAGGTCGCTGGTGGCTTGGAAATGCAGACGCCTGATTATCTTTCGGGGATGCCGGGAACCTATTCCCCACTTCCCCAAGGATACACCCCTCCGGAGAAGCCCAAGACCACGGGAGGGACTCATTCTTGGTTCCGGATGCAAACCCCTGACTACACGATGGGGGTACCCTCGGGTTCCGCCGCCCTGTCTCCGGATAGGGGGATTCCGCAAAAACTGGTCCCCACTTTCCAAGGGATGCAGTATGGGAGCGGGCTGACTGCGACCGCGGGCGTACTCAACAGGCAAGGGCAGACTCCGGCCCCGTCTCCTGCCATCGCTTCATTGAATGCCCCGCGCACGCTGGACGTGCCGCGCGGGGGCATCATGCGGAGCATCACCAACACGACCAACAGCAATACCAACAACCAGAATCAGACCGTCAACATCGGCAGCCAGAACTTTACCATCGAAGGCGAGATCAAAGACGAGAAGCTCCGCGAATATATAGAACTGGGCATAATGTGATGAAGTACATCGACCTCTTGATCAGCAATGACGACCTGACGCCGGACGCCGGGGGCATCCCCGAGAAGATAGCGGACCGGGCGTCCATCGCTCAGGACTTGGTGCATATGATCCGTGAGTCCGGGCTGTTGACGGAAATGCTGGCGAACCGCGACGCGGGAGCGCGGCGGCTCAACATGATCAAGATCACGCTGGCCGTGGATGATGACGAGCGGATTGTTCCCGGCACGGCGGAAATCACCGAGACGAGCCTCGGGACATACCTTTTGACGGCGGAAACGGTCGACTACGGCCCGCTGTCCATGACTTTGGAGGCGTAGGCATGGCGGAGAAACCCGATCAGCTTTTCGAGACGATGCTGAAGGAAGCGGGCGTACCGACCACGGAAGCCGCCATGAAAGCGGAGTGGGACGCCATCAACGCGGCGGAAGGTTCGCAGATTACGAATAACTCGGCGTGGTCCCCTTTCTGGCGGCTCATTTCCGCCATCGTGACCGCCCCGGCCTTGTGGCTGGTTCGGCTCCTCATCCGTGATGCCCTGCCCAACGTGTTCTTGAAATTCGCGTCCGGGAGCTATCTGGACGTGTACGCCTGGGGCGTCGAGCTGGAGCGGAAGCCCGCCGCCCATGCCGAGGGCGTGGTGCTCTTCACGCGGGCGTCGGCGTCCGGGAGCCTGACCATCCCCCGGGGCACGGCCGTTGAAAGCCCGGCAATCAACGGGGTGGTGCATCGCGTGCTCACCAAGGCGGACGCCGTCATTCCTGACGGGCAGCTCGGGCTTGAAGTCCCCGTCCGGGCGGAAGAGGCCGGAACCGCCGCCAACCTCGGGCCGGGCTATTATTCCGTGCTTCCCGAACCCGTGCCGGGCATCGCCTCCGTGACCAACCGCGACGCATGGCTGACGTCGCCGGGAGCCGACGAAGAGGACGACGAGTCCCTGCGGCTGCGCGCCCGCAATCAGTTTCAGGCCGTGGGGCAGTACCACCATGACGCCGGATACCGCGCCGTGGTGACGGCGTTCGCGGGCGTCCGGACGGACTACATCTTTTTCGAGAAGGACGGCCCGCGCGGGCCGGGGACGGCAAACGGCTACATCATGATCGATTCGGGCATCCCGCCGGACGATCTGATCCAAAGTATCAACGCGCATATCCGGGAGTCCGGCAACCACGGGCACGGTGACGACATCCTCTTTTTCCCCATGCCCGCCGTCCCCGTGGATCTGGAAGCGACGGTCTATCCGCTGCTTTCCTGCGGCGAGGAACGCCGGGAAGCGCTCCGGACGGCGGCGGAAGACATGATCCGGGCGGCGTTCCGGGAAAATCAGGACGTGGAGGTCACGCGCACGCTTCCACAATCGCGGTTCAGCTTTTCCCTGCTCGATCGTGAGCTGCACGACGCCTTGCCGGATCTGCGATCGGTCGAGTTCAGCTTGCCGGACATCGTGTCCGAACTGTCGTTGCCCGTACTGCGGACGCTCACCGTGCGGCTTGGCGAGGGCGTATGAGCGATTTTCCGGAGATCAAGATTCCTTTTTGGATGAACGGCCCTCACGTCCGGACGCTGGCCGGGGCGTCCCGCGTTTGGTTCGGGCGCTTGGGGGAATGGGCGGCGTTTCCGCTCAGGCAGGCCGATCCCATGACATGCTCGGAAAGGATGCTCGATCTGATCGCATGGCAGCGCGGCGTCCCGCGGGCCGCGGGCGAGGCCGAGCGGCTGTATCGGTTGCGCGTCGCCCATGCCTATGCGAACGCGCGGGACTCTGGGCAGATCGCGGGTTGGAAGCGGATTTTCAAGCGGCTGGAGCTCGGGGACATCGCCTTGGAGGAACGGAAGGCGGGGCAGGATTGGGACGTCATCGGCATCATGATGGATGACGGTTCCTTTCCGAATTACCAGAACGTGCTGGAGCTCATCGTCGCCGACTACGGGCGGACATGCCGGAGATACCATTTCATTTCCCGGATTCCGCAAAGGGTCGCGGTGCGGTTCGTCCCCTTTGATGACCATCACGCTACGATCTGCGCCAGGAGCGACGAGATTTTGAAGACGCGGGCCGGAAGCGGGATCGCCGTTTTTGACAGCACGCAAACCACACTGGAGGCTCACGCATGAGCGTCATCATGACCGCGGCCGGGGAAGCGCTCAAGGCCCGGCTGCAGGCCGAGGGCAAACCGCTGGTGATCGACACCTTTGTCTTTGCCCATATCCCCAACCTTGATCCCACGGAACAGCTTACCCCCGGGATCACGGTTCCCACGGAACAGGTGGTGTACACCTATCCGATCCCGGATGAGTACCGGGCTTACGTGAACCCGAACCAGGTCGTGTACAGCGCCCTTTTGGGTTCGGACGTGGGCGACTGGTCCTTCAACTGGCAGGGGCTGGTCTGTTCCGAGTACGACACCCTGATCGCCGCGGCCACCTTCCCGACGCTGGAGAAGCGGAAATACTCGGGGGCGACGGGCGCGGCCGGCAACAACCTGACCCGCAATTTCCTGTTGGAGTTCTCCGGAGCAAAGGAGCTCACGGGGATCACGATCAGCGCCGACGTGTGGCAGCTCGACTTCACGATCCGGCTGCTCGGCATGGATGAGCGGGAACGCCTCTCGAATTTCGACCTGTACGGCGCGGGGTGGTTTTCCGGGGACGGCTGGAAGCTGGCGAGGCAGGGCGGGCAGTACGCCTGCGCGCCGGGGTTCGGCTATGTCGGCGGCATACGCGCCGGGCTTGCGGAACCCATGCCCGTGGTGGCCACGTTTACGCCCGCGGACGTCTGGCTTGACGTCTGCCTGAAGCCGCAAGGCTCGGATCGCGTGGCCACGGCCGCGCCGATGGTGGTTGAGCCGGATACGGAAGTCCCGTTTTCCGCCGCCGACGAAACGGGGCTCATGCACTACCGGGCGCGGATTGCCTCAATCAACGCGCAGGGCGAAGTGATCGACCTCCGCCCGCCCGCCTTTGGCGATCCCGTCAAGAACGGCGGGACGCTCACGGGCTTGACCGCGCCGAGCGGGGAGCTCGTCTCCCATGCGGGCACACGGGCGGCGGCTATCCCGCCCGATACGGATTGGGCCGTGCCCCGGTATGAGGTCGGCTCGAAAAAGCTGCAGGTGTTCCTCGCTGGCGTCCCCTGCTTTCCGGGGGACGATCCGGCAAAGGATCAGTTCCGTGAAGTCGGGCAGCCCGGCAGCATGTCGACGGCCATCCAGTGGCACGACGAAATCCCGACAGACTACGACATACATGTGAGGGTGAAATAATGGGGTTCCCCGGTATCCTGCAAAAGCTGTTTTCCGGTGGAGGCAAGGGCGGAAAGCTCAGGCCGGAAATCGTCCCGGACATCGAGCCGCGGGGCGTCGTCAAAATGTGGTACGGCGAGGCCTCCGCCGTGCCGGAAGGTTGGGCGATCTGCGACGGCACGCAGGGCACC
>NZ_JH114232.1:221796-223210 GCF_000224655.1 Bilophila sp. 4_1_30 | reverse complement strand
GAGAGAGAGAGAGACCTTTAGTTGCGAACTTCTGCCCTCGGGGGTGCTGTAATGGCGCTTCCGCAGGCGGCGAGGTGGATAAAGGAGCTCAGGGCATCGCTTGAGGCGGCCAGCCTGTATCTGGTTCCCCGTGGTGGAGTCATCCTCTGGCATGGCTCTAGCGACGCTATCCCGAAAGGGTGGGCGATTTGTGACGGCACGCAGGGAACCCCGGACATGCGGGACAGGTTCGTCGTCGGCGCTGGCGGGAAGTACGCGCTGGACGGCATGGGCGGGGCTGCATCGGCAACGCCGGACGTGAGCACGGGGACGGCCAAGACGGGGATCAGCCTTGCCGATGCCGCGCCGGGAGGCACGGCGGGGAGCTCGGGAACCGGGATCGGCATCCAGAACGCCGCCCTCAATATCTGGACGGGAGCGGCCGGGACGGGGATCGGCATTCAGGGGACGACGCTGGACGGGAACACGTTGCCGTCTCATGGCCATGTGTATCATACGAACGCCCATAAAGGCGCGACAGGTTTTGAGGATAGAGCCGCAAATGGTGGCGACACTGTAACCGCCAATACTGGCAACAGTTGGGGCCATGCCCACGGCGTATCAGACCCCGGCCATGCCCACGCTGTAGGCTCAAGCGAACACGCCCACGGTGTCTCTGATCCCACGCACGGGCACAGGGTAGCAACAGAGGCCCACAACCACACGCTTACGGACGGCGGCCACGCCCATACGGTTACGGCAAAGGCAATCAGCACCTTGCCTCCCTTTGTCGCCCTTTTTTACATCAAGAAGCTGTAAGGATGGAAAGCATGAGAACACACGTAACGGTCGTTCCTTCCGACCGATTGATCATTGTTGACGGAACCCCTTTGCAATTCGGCTTCACGGCGCCCGCAAACCTGCACGCCGTCCAGTGGCATGAGGGACGCGGGGAAATGGAGTGGACGGACGACATCAACCACCCCCTGACGCCTGCGGATTATGCGGAGGACGTCGCCCCGTTCGTCGCGCTGTGGGAAGCGGAAAAGGCCCGGCTTGACGAAGAGGCGGCAGCCGCGGAAGCCGCCCGGCTTGCCGAGTACAATTCGCCGGAAGCCCGCGCCGCCCGCGTGCGCGCCGAGAGGGATCGCCGTCTGGCGGGCTGCGCCTGGGTCATCGAACGGCACAGGGATCAGCTCGACAACGGGGAGGCTACAACGCTTACGGATGAACAGTATCAGGCTTGGCAGGCGTACCGCCAGGCCTTGCGCGACCTTCCGGAGCAGCCCGGCTTCCCGTGGCTCGGCGGCGGAGAGGATGATCCCTCTTGCCCGTGGCCCGTTGAACCTGTTCTTCCGGCAAAGGCATAGGGGGACGCCATGCAGAGAGAGAGAGAGAGAGAGAGAGAGAGAGAGAGAGAGAGAGAGAGAGAGAG
>NZ_JH114232.1:206824-221457 GCF_000224655.1 Bilophila sp. 4_1_30 | reverse complement strand
GAGAGAGAGAGAGACCTTTGGTTGCGAACTTTTGCCTTTGGGGGTGCTGTAAATGGCTCTTCCGCAGGCGGTACGCATGATCGCTGAAATCAAGGCGCGGCTCGTTGAAATGTCCGGCTTCCTTGTCCCGTCCGGGGTCATCCTCATGTGGGGCGGTTCGGCGGATACCATCCCGAGGGGGTGGGCTCTCTGTGACGGCACGAACGGGACGCCGGACTTGCTCGATCGGTTCGTGGTGGCAAGCGGAAGGAACTACCCGCAAGGCTCGAAGGGCGGGGCGGAATCGGCAACGCCGGACGTGAGCACCGGGACGGCCAAGACGGGGATCAGCCTTGCCGATGCCGCGCCAGGGGGCACGGCGGGAAGCTCGGGAACCGGAATCGGCATCCAGAACGCCGCCCTCAATATCTGGACCGGGGCGGCCGGGACGGGGATCGGCATCCAGGGGACGACGCTGGACGGGAATACACTCCCGAACCACAACCACTCAATTACGACATGCGCGGACAATGGCAGTAGCACGAACTATCCGATGGGGCCTGGTGATACGCAACGTACCCAAACCAACTGGACTAATGCTACAGGCAATTCATGGGGCCACGCCCACGGCGTATCAGACCCCGGGCACGCCCACACAGTCGGCTCAAGCGAGCACGCGCATGGGGTATCCGATCCCGGGCACGCCCACGCGGTGGCGACCGAGGCCCATAACCACGCGCTCACGGACGGCGGGCACAGCCATACGGTCACGGCAAAGGCGATCGGCACGGTGCCCCCGTACTATGCGCTGTGCTTCATCCAAAAACTTTAGGGCATGAAGATGTTTGACGCATGGAACGCCGTTGATTTTTCCCCTTCCGATACCCTGAGCGGGATCGGGGATTCCCTGATGCCCGCCGTTGAGGGGCTTGTCTCTGACGTACAGGCCGGGGCGGGGAAGCTGACGGAGCTTGCTGAGAAAGTCCCGAACGCCGTCCCGGACGTATCCGCGCTGGCGGGCATGGCCGACGAGCTGCGCGGGCGGCTCGCCGGGCTTATGACTGGCAGCGTGTCCGTTTTGTGCGTCCATCCGTGGCAGCAGGGCGTCGGGGACAGGAAAGGCGACTATGCGTGGCTCACCCCGGAGAACGCCCTTGCCTCCCTTTCCGCCCGGTGCGTCCCGGCCTGCCTGACGGGGGACGCGCCGCAAGGGGGCGCCGCGCTGGTGCTCGTCGTGACCGCTCCGGATCTTTCCGCGTTTATGGATGCGCTCGGCGCGTTCAACGGCGTTTTTCCGCTCCGTGAGCTGGAGCAGGCCGGACGCCGGGCCGCGGCCCTTGCAACGCTGGAGCTGGACAAGTTCGTCATCCCGAAAGCCCCGTGCTTCCCGCCGTGGGAATGGCTCACCCCGGGCACGCCGTCCACGGGGGCGGCTTTCGAGCAGGTGACGGGAACGGTGCTGGCCCGGATGGAGGCGGCCAAGGCCGCGGCAACGGCTCCGCTGGATGCCCTCAAACAGGCCGGGGAACGTCTGCAGACGCAACTCGGCGCGGCCGTGAAGAAGATCGACGCCCTCAAGCAGGCCATGCAGGGCACGAACGCAAGCTGGTTCGGGGCGTACCTGTCCGGCGATCTGGGCGAGCTTTCGCGGGACTTGTCGCTCATCGCGCCCCCGGCCAACGCCGCACACAAACTCACGGCGGCCTTGCTGTTCGTCGGGAGCGCCCCTCAACTCGCGTACTTTCAGGAGACGTTCTTACCCATGATCACGATGCGCCTAGACGACTATAAAGTCCCGGGGTTCGGCTTGCGGGTGTCCGGTTCGTTCACGTTGAAGAAACAGGACGCCAGCGGCGACACCAGTTCAACCACCAAGGCGGAGAAGGGCATCAAGGCAAAGACGCTCACGGTCACGACGCAGATCCGCTATAAGGATGAATCGGATCTGCGCGAGCTGATCCGCGTCTCGGAAGCCAAGGGCGGCAGCGGGGCCAAGGTCTACACCATCGCCAACACCACGGCCAACGCCGCGGGCATCCGGCAGGTGGTCTTTTCGGATCGGGTGTCATGGGATGAGCAGGAGGGCCGGAAGTGCTGGAACGTCCAGTTCACGCTGGCGGAACACAAGTCCGTCCCGGAACGCGCCGAGGCCCGGGAGAAGGCCAAGCCAACCAGCACCGGGCAGAACAATGGGGCGGCGGTGGCGGCTGCATCCGGGGATGCTGGAATGGAGGAACTCGGCGGTTTTTGGGCGTGGCTCAAGGGAAGGGATAATTTTATCGGAGCGTATGACTCCTCTTCCGATTCCGAAACGGCGGACCCCAAATAAAACGCCCCGCGTCGGTAGGGCGCGGGGCGTCTGGTGGGCTTTTTTAGGGGAGGTTACGCGAGGACTTCAAGGGGCTGCGCTTCAAGTTCCTTCACGATCTCGCAAGCCAGCCTTCCGGCGGTGGAGACGCACTTGTCCGTGAGGTGGCCGAGCCATTCGAGGGCAAGCCGCTGTTCCGCGTCGCTGGCGGCGGCAAGGGCGTTCATCACGGGCGGCACAAGGGCGAGATCGCGGGTATAGCCGTCCAGCAGGGCGGGCAGGATGCGCCGCTTGGAACCCCGCGTTGCATCGGCGAATTGCCCCAACGTCTCGGATGCGTCCTCCGCCATGTCGCTGAGTGTGCGGAGCGAAGCCTGAATGAAGTTCCGGGGCATGGGGTCGGCCAGCAGATCGCACAGGCCGCACAGTTCGGAAAGTTCGGCGGACAGGGACGAGAGGCGGGACAGCAGAGGGGCTGAAAGCGTGTGTGACATGGGAAACTCCAACGATTTAGTAGTGAGGCATTGGATATGAGAAATGCCGGGTCTCAACTACCGCGTTGGACGGCTGCTCTTATTCCCCTTGCGGGTGTTGTATTGGGAGCTATCGGCCCGGCAAAAATGCTGCGAAGAAAGGGCAATACTGCCCAAAAAGAAACCCAGCGGATGCCGGGCAGAGCGCGCATAGTTTAAAACAGCGGCGCGGACACTGCCAACGAGATAGTGAAATGAGTATTACCGGGACGGCCCGGAAGAGTCAAGGAAGGTATCCATGAAGATCAGAAAACGCCTTGCCACCCCTTCCGGCGATCTGCCACTCGTTTATGAGGACGTGCGGCTGGAGCTTTCCGCGCCGGGGCGGGCCGTGTTTCAGGTGGTGAGCAAAGAGCCCGTTTCCGGGTTCGTCGCGTTCGCTATGGGCTATGCCGTGAACGGCCGGGACGCCCTTGTCTTCGCCGGGTATGTCGAACGCTGCACGACGATGGACGGGAGCCAGCAAAGGCTCATGTGCCGCGAGATCGCCGCGAAGCTCGACACTCCGATCCCGCTTGCTATGCGCCACCCGACGCTGCGGGAAGTGCTGGCGGCCTATGCGGACAAGACGGGCTTGCGTTTCATCCTTCCGGAACGGCCCTACGCCGACACCAAGATCCCGGCCTTTGACACGTTCGGGACTGGCCTTGACGGGCTGGCCAACATCGGCCGCGCCTTTCAGATTCCCGATTACGTCTGGCAGACGCAGGGGGATGGAAAAATCTTTGTGGGGAGCTGGCAGGACTCGCGCTGGCCGGAACGCCCGGTCGAAATCCCGCAGGCGGTATTTTCCCGGGCTTTGGCCACCGGGGGCAAGGTCATGACCTTGATCCCGTCCATGCGTCCCGGGTGCGTCGTCAACGGGGACAGGGTGCGGACGGTACGTTTTTCCGGGCATGAAATGACGCTCGGCATGGAGGCGGAGGCATGAGGGAGGCTATCAGGCGGGCCGTCAAAGGGCTTTTCCCGGAACTCGGCGCGGGGCTGCACCTTGACCGCTACGCCCGGGTGCTGGCCGTGGCCGATGCGCCGGGGCAGGGCGCGGCCTCGGAACGTTTCCGCCCGCGCTATGCCGTGGACATCCAGATACTCACGGCGGACGGGGAGCCCGATCCGGCCTTCCCGACCTACACGGCGGTCCCCCTTCCCGTGCCGACCGGGGCGGGGCAGGAGAAAGGCTTTTTCAGCTTCCCGGAACCAGGCGCGCAGGTCGTGGTCGGGTTCGCCTACGGAAGGCCGGATCATCCGATCATCCGGCAAACCTATCCCCTCGGCGTGTCGCTTCCCGAGGTGGCGCAGGGCGAACAGCTCTGGCAGAGCACGCCCGCCGTCTACCAGCGGGCGGACGCTGGCGGCAACTGGACGCGGGCGACGGAGGCGAAGATCGAGGACGCCAGCCGGGAGCGCGTGGTCCGGGCCCAGACGTCCGCGGACGAACTCGGCACGGAAACGCGGACCATCCGGGAGCACTCCAAGGAAAGCGTGGGCGGCATCAAACAGATCGAGGCCACAACCTTGTCGCTTGTGGGCGGGCTGCGGGCGGATCTCGGCTCGCTCGGCAACGTCAACATGACCGCGGGCGCGCATTCGACCATCACAACGGGCAAGGCCCGCACGGACACCACGGGCGGCGACTTCGCCGAGGATGTGGGCGGGAACCGCACGGCGAAGGTTGCGGGCAACGCCGGGGATGAAGTAGCCGGCGCAAGGAACCGGAAGATCGGCGGCGACGAAACCACAACCGTCTCCGGGGCGAGCACGGAGAAGGTAGGCGGCGCGAAAACGGTCACGGCGGCGCAAATGACCTTCAATTCCGAGTCGACCATCGGCTTCAACGCGGGAGGCGGGGACGGCGGCGGGACGTCCGTATTCAGGGAATTTCTCGGTTTCTGTGACGAGGTGCTGGCGGCGCTGGATGTCCTCGCCGCCCATGACCACCCCGACGCGGGAACCATCAACCAGGGCGGCAGCGTGTCCGGGCACCGGGCCGCGGCCGGGCAACATAGGGAGAAGCTGGGGCAGATTACGACATGAGGAACGACTTGCCGGAAATCCGCTGCGGGCATTGCGGAAAGCTGCTTGCCCGCGGCCTCGCCGTTGACCTTGAAATCCGATGCCCCCGTTGCGGGGCGGACAACCACGTGAGGGCCGCGAGCCCCGACCGTGAGCGCCAAGAGTGCCGGAAACAGGGGCACACTTGCGAGACGTCACTGTAGGGAGCCTTTTTTCAGGGGCGGGGCTGTGCGACCTCGGGCTGGAATGGGCCGGGATGAAGCACCGTTTTTTCTGTGAAGTGGATCCTTTTTGCCGTTCGATATTGCGGAGGCACTGGCCGGGCATCCCCATATATGAGGATGTCCGGGAGCTGCGGGGGGCGGATCTGCCCCCGGTCGATGTATTGTGCGGGGGGTTCCCATGCCAGGACGTGAGCCTGGCGGGGAAACGGAAAGGGATTGCGAAAGGGACACGGAGCGGGTTGTGGCATGAATACGCGAGACTCATTGAAGAAATCAGGCCGGGGTATGTCATCATTGAAAACGTGCCGGGGCTGCTCGCCGCAGGGGTTGAGGCAGTCCTGCAGGATCTGGCCGCGGTCGGGTATGATGCGGAGTGGGAAGTGCTTCCCGCAGCCGCGGTCGGCGCCCCGCATCGGCGCGAGCGGGTTTTCCTTGTTGCCTACCCCAACGGTCATAAGCGTGACCCAGAGCATGGGGTTTTATCTTCGCTCGCCGGAAGTCTGGGAGAAGGCGACCAACCTTGGCGCGTGGCTCCTTGGTTGGGAGTACGGATTGACCGGGCGCGCCGCGCGTCCATCCGGGAGGCATATGGTGGATGTGTCCTTCGCCGAGTGGATGATGGGCGTCCCGCAAGGTTGGACGGCCCCGCAGGAGTAAGGCCCCTTCCCCGTGAGCTTGTCCCGGTGTGGGTGCGCAGGCTGAAAGCCCTTGGAAACGCGATCACTCCCCAACAGGCGTATGCCGTAGCCGCCTGCATCATGCGGGCGGAGGGGCTTCCGGTTCGGGAACGTCCGGACAGATAAGATTGCTTGAGCGCCCCGGGCGCCAGACGAGAGGGCCGAGAGCCCCGCATCAAGAGGATTCATGAAGCCCTTTTTTGAAGACCCCGCGCTGACCTTGTACCAAGGGGATGCGCTGGCCGTTTTGCAGTCCTTTCCCCCTCATTGCGTGGATGCCGTGATTACCGATCCGCCCTATTCAAGCGGCGGGCTCATGCTTTCCGCACGCCAGGCCGATCCCGCGGTCAAGTATCAGAACAACGGGACAGTGAAGACATACCCGCCGATGTTCGGGGACAACCGGGATCAGCGCTCGTTCATCATGTGGGCTACGTTGTGGCTTGCCGAGTGCTGGCGCGTGGCCAGGGACGGATCGCCCCTGCTCATGTTTTCGGACTGGCGGCAGCTTCCCGCCATGACTGACGCTGTACAGGCGGCGGGCTGGACGTGGCGGGGCGTCGTGGTCTGGCACAAGCGGACCGGGCGGCCGCTGCGCGGGGAGTTCCGCAGGGAGGCCGAGTTTGTGATCTTCGCCAGCAAGGGACGGCTGGGCTACCGCGGCCCCCGGTGCCTGCCCGGGCTGTACGCGCATACGGTGGACCACAAGAAAAAGAACCACCTGACGAGCAAGCCCGTTGAGCTCCTGCGGGAACTTATGGAAGTGGTCCCGGAAGGCGGGACGGTGCTGGACCCCTTCATCGGCGGCGGGAGCACGGCTGAAGCGGCACGGGATACGGGCCGAACGTGTATCGGAGTCGAACTTTCCCCGGATTATGCGGCGATTACGGCCCAAAGAGTGGCAAGCTGAGGCCAAAAAGGAAAAGGCGCGGAGCAATCCGCGCCTTTTTTGCGTCCGGAGAACGGCCAGCCAAGAAAAAGCACTCATCCACCCCGCCCCCGGGCTTTTTGAGTGTCTGAACAATGCCATGTCCCCGGGATGCCATGACAGGCGGAAAGCGAGGCGTGGAGCTAAGAAGGGGGAAAGAGTAGATCCCGCATGGATTGCCGAAAAGTGCATGGGGACGCCATCCGTGTTTTTCGCCTTGGCACAAGGTGGGACGGCGTAACCTACTGACTATGAAGGGGAAGAACGTTTTTTTCAAACAAGCGGGGAGGGAAGCGGAGGCATCTACTGATTTTTTGCGGACACCCTGAAAAAGGGTGATGCGGACAGTTTGCGTACAGTGTTTATTTAATTAAATAAATATGTTGTCTGTATTCGTGCGGACAGTTTGCGTACAATTTGCGGACAGTACAGAAAAAGGGGTTACATCTTTTGGATGTAACCCCTTGATTTCTCTGGAGCCAGCACGCGGATTTGAACCGTGGACCTACTGATTACGAATCAGTTGCTCTACCAGCTGAGCTATGCTGGCGCATTGACCGATGGCCAATACAGGGGGAATCAATAGCTTGTCCCCGGTTTAAAGTCAAGCCATTTTCCTTTTGGAGGAATAAAAGGTGTTGGGGACGGCTTGCGGCACTTACGGCGTCAGGGGCGCGGGCGGGCCGTAAAGGGAGATTGTGACAAATGGATTACGGACATTTGAAGGGGCGATCAGGACTTGATTCTCCACAGGTCTGTCCGTATCCTGTGCGCTGTTTTCCAAACCGTTTCAAACCTGTATTTGCGTGCTCAGGACTTTTTCATGACGGACCTTTCTCTTTTTGAACAGGCGATTTCGTTTGTCCTGCATATCGATCAGCATCTTTTCGCACTTGTCGCGGAATATGGGGCGCTGCTGTATCTTTTTCTGTTTATCGTCGTGTTCTGCGAAACCGGTCTGGTGGTGACGCCTTTCCTGCCGGGCGACTCGCTGCTGTTTGCGGCGGGGACCGTGGCCGGAGCCGGGCATCTCAGTTATCCCGTGTGTATGCTTGTCCTGCTGGGGGCGGCGATTTTGGGGGATGCCGTAAATTATGAGATCGGGCGGCACGTGGGGCCGAGTATATTCAGCCGGGAGACACGGTTTCTGAACAAGGAGCACTTGCTCAAGGCCCATGCGTTTTACGAACGGCATGGCGGAAAGGCCATTATCCTGGCCCGGTTCATTCCCATCGTGCGTACCTTTGCGCCGTTTGTGGCTGGGATTGCGCTCATGTCCCCGGTCAAGTTCCTGTCTTTCAACATCACCGGGGCCATCCTCTGGGTGGCGGGGCTGGTTTCCGCCGGGTATTTCCTCGGCAACATCCCGATCGTAAAGAACAATTTCAGTGTCGTCATTTACGGCATCATCATCGTTTCGGTCCTGCCGGTGGTTATCGAGTTCATACGGGCAAAAATCAAGAAATAACATATAATCTGAGGAGGCTCTATGCTGCGTACTCCTGTAGCTGAAGCGCTCGGTGCGGCGTCCGCCGCGTCTGAAATCCGTATCGGCGGCTGGGTCCGGACCCGCCGCGACGCCAAGGGTTTTTCGTTCCTCGAACTCAACGACGGTTCCTGCCTCGGCAACATCCAGTGTATTGTTGATGAGGGGACTGCCGCATGGGATAAACTGGAAGGCGTCAACACGGGCGCGTGCGTCGCCGTTACGGGCGAACTTGTCGAGTCGCCCGGCAAAGGCCAGAAATGGGAAGTGCGGGCCAAGGATATGACCGTGTTCGGCCTCGCCGATCCTGAAACCTTCCCGCTTCAGAAGAAGCGCCATTCCGACGAGTTCCTGCGTACCATTGCGCACTTGCGTTCCCGTACCAACAAGTACGGGGCGGCCTTCCGCATCCGTGCCGAAGCCGCGCACGCCGTGCACGACTTTTTCTATCAGAACGGGTTTTATTATGTGCATACGCCCATCCTGACGGGGTCCGACTGCGAAGGCGCGGGTGAAATGTTCCGGGTGACGACCCTGCCTCTGAACACGCCCGTGAAGCCCGGCGAAAACCCCTATGCGCAGGATTTTTTCGGCAAGGAGTGCAGCCTGACTGTTTCCGGCCAGCTTGAGGCCGAAGCGCTGGCCCTTGGGCTCGGCAAAGTCTACACGTTCGGCCCGACCTTCCGCGCCGAAAATTCCAATACCCCCCGTCACGCTGCGGAATTCTGGATGATCGAGCCGGAAGTGGCCTTCACGGATATCAACGACAACATGGATCTGGCCGAGAGCCTGACCTGCTTTGTGATCAACCGTGTCCTCGAACGCCGCGCCGACGATATGGATCTGTTCGATCGCTTTGTGGACAAGGGGCTGGTGGATCGCCTCAAGGGTATGGTGGCGCAGCCCTTTGCGCGCTGTTCCTACCGCGAGGCCATCGATATTTTGAAAGCGAGCGGAAAGAATTTCGAGTACCCCGCCAAGTTTGGCCTTGATTTGCAGACCGAGCACGAGCGTTTCCTCGCCGAGGAACATTTCAAGCGCCCGGTGGCGGTGTATGACTATCCCAAAGAGATCAAGGCTTTCTATATGCGCCAGAACGACGACCGTGAGACCGTGGCCGCGATGGACGTACTGGTTCCCCGCATCGGCGAACTCATCGGCGGCAGCCAGCGCGAGGAGCGCCTCGACGTGCTCGAAAGCCGTATCCGCGAGATGAATCAGGATCCCGCAAACTATTGGTGGTACTTGGATCTGCGCCGTTTCGGCTCGGTTCCGCATTCCGGGTTTGGCATGGGCTTCGAGCGCCTCGTCATGATGCTCACCGGTATTTCCAATATCCGCGACGCGCTCCCGTTCCCCCGTACGCCGGGCTCGTTGGAGTTCTAGGCGGAGATGATGGGATGATATCGGGGAGGGGAGAGGGAGCCTTTCTGAGGAAAGGCTCCCTCTCCCCCTCCCCAAACCCCTCCTCTCTCCCTCCCAAGACTTTTGGCTGGTGGGGAGGCGGCGTGGAGGGAGTTCGTTCCGGCGGAGGATGGGGATTTCTCTGTTTTGTGGGAAAAGGATGTATGCCGTGGCGTGAAAATGGGCACGGCCATGTGTTCCGGAAAAAGAAAAACGCTTCAGTGTCCGTGTGAACCGGATAGTGAAGCGTTTTTTATTCCTAAAGAGTCCGGGGTGTGGCCTCTGCTGGCGAAAAGGCCGCGCTGGAATCCCCAAAGTCCGGCAGGGGTTGCCGTAATGCCCTTTACTTGTCGAACTTGACGGACTGGAGGGCCTTCTTGACGTCGGCCTCGTACTTCCCGGCGTCCTTCTTCAGGAACATGGCGTTTGCGATCACACCCTTGTCCCCATTGGGGTAGGTCCACGTCATGTTGATGAGTTCCGGGCGGTTATCCTGAGCGGGGATGGTCATTTGGGTAGCGAGGGCGGCGACGCCGTTGTTCTCGACCTTGCCGCATGTGGCTTCAGCTTTGCCTGTGCCAAGCTGGCTTTCCAGTTCGCCGATGAGCTTCTTGCAGCGTTTTTCCGTTTGTGCGGCATCTTGTTTGAGAAATGCCTCTTGCGTGCCGGGATCGGGATTTCTGATGATGCTCAGTTTGAGGAAGTCGTCCGCAGGGCCTTGTGCCAGAAGCAGGATTTCAGGGCCATTCTCTTGGGAGAACTGTTTCAGGACTCCCTTGGGGAGGACTTCCCAGCCGGAAGGGAGGCTGATGGTGACATTTCCCGCTTTCTGGGGAATAAAATCGTCGGCTTGAGCTTGGATGCCGATACCGAGGGAGAGGGCTCCCGCCAAGAGCAGCGTATAACCGAATCGCATGTTTTCTCCTCCATCCGTAGAGATTGGGGCCGCATTCTTTTTTCAAGGCGTATACCCGCCGGCGGAGGATTGAAAATGATAAATAGCGGCATGGACAGAAAGTACAGCGGAGCCTATAGTTGAGGATGGAGGTATAACTATGAACGGAAAACGTAACATCCTTTTTGTAGATAAAGACGCGTACCCCTCTCTTGAAGAGCCGGAACTTTTCGATACGCTTGCGGCGGGTGCGGGGAGCATCCGCGTGGAGCGCATCGTATCCAACGGGCAGGTCACTCCCGAAGGGGAATGGTACGATCAGGATCTGGACGAGTGGGTTGTGGTGCTTGAGGGCGAAGCCCGCCTGCACTACATGGATGGCGAGGAAGTGGGGCTGAAGAAAGGGGATTCGCTGTTTCTGCCGAAGCGCAGGAAGCACCGGGTGGTTTACACCAGTTCCCCGTGCATCTGGCTGGCCATACATGCGGATCTGCTGACCCCGCAGTCGGTGGTTGCCGACGCAATCTGAGGACGCAGGCGTGCGGTGGGTTTTCCCCGCGCCGAAGAGGGAATTCTTCATACGGAAGGATTCCTTTTTTTGCGCCGTGCATTGGGCATGAAAAAAGGGTTTGCCGTGAAGCAAACCCTTAAGACCCAAGTGGTCGGGATGGCGCGATTTGAACGCGCGGTCTCTGCGTCCCGAACGCAGCGCTCTACCAGACTGAGCCACATCCCGTGAAGAAGCCCTTCTTAGCCCGAACCAAAATGAAAGACAAGCGTTTTTTTGGCACCTGTGGAAAAAAGGAAAGGGCGTGTTTTGACAAAATCTTTAGAAACAAAAGGTTAGCTGTAAAATCATGGATGGGGCTTTTCTTGACCCTTTGACCCGCCTCATGTAGAGGATGCGTGAAAGAGAAGGTCCTGAGACAGCCTTCGGGAGTCCTGACGGGCCGCCCGGACAAGCCGCTGAAGGCTTTTTCGCAAGAATCTGCACTGAAGGACGAGCGGAGCCGTGAATGGCCGATATGTGGCGATCCCGTTCGGGGACGCGCGCCCTTCCATACAAGGATACGGAGGCAGTCGGGAAGAATGACCGGACAGGACAATATCATCGAATTGAGGGGTGTGGACAAATCTTTCGAGGACACTCGCGCGCTTGAGGGCATTGATCTGAGTATCAGCAACGGCGAGTTTCTGACCCTCCTTGGGCCTTCCGGTTGCGGCAAGACGACCATCCTGCGAATCCTTTCGGGCTTCGAGACCCCGGATCAGGGAGACGTATCCATCGGCGGGCAGCGGATGAACGACGTCCCGCCGGAGCGCCGTCAGGTCAATACCGTGTTTCAGAATTACGCGCTGTTCCCGCATATGACCGTGCGCGACAACGTGGCTTTCGGGCTTCGGATGCAGTCCTGTCCGAAAGGCGAGATCGAGGGCAGGGTGCTGGAAGCCCTGCGCATGGTGCATCTCGAACAGTACGCGGACCGTCGCCCGCATCAGCTTTCCGGCGGCCAGCAGCAGCGCGTGGCCATCGCCCGCGCCGTGGTCAACAAGCCGCTGGTGCTGCTGCTCGACGAGCCGTTCAGCGCCCTCGACTACAAGCTGCGGCGCGCCATGCAGCTTGAGATCAAACGTCTCCAGCGACGCCTCGGCATCACCTTCGTGTTCGTGACCCACGATCAGGAAGAGGCTTTTGCGATGTCCGATCGCGTTGTGGTCATGAATCAGGGCCGCATCGAACAGATCGGCACGCCTCAGGAAATCTACGAGGAGCCGTCCAACCTGTACGTCGCCCGTTTCGTCGGCGAGATCAACATCCTGCCCGCGCGGATCATGTCCGTGCCCGGCGAGGGCATCTATATCGCGGACATCAGCGGCCGCCGCTTCACCCTGCGCACGTCGCGCCCGTTCGCGGCGGGGGATCGGGTGAACGTGCTTTTGCGGCCCGAGGACATCCGCGTCTATGCGCATGACGACGAGCGCCCCGAAGGGCCGTACCTCACCGGGCGCATTGAGGAAACCGTCTATAAGGGGGCGACCGTGGATATTTCCATCGCCCTCGACAGCGGCGAGACCCTTTCCGTTGCCGAGTTCTTCAACGAGGACGACGCGGAAATCAGCTACAACCGCGGGGAGCGCGTTGCCGTGACTTGGGTTGACGGTTGGGAAGTGGTGTTGCCGTATGAAGCAGACTAGGGCCTTTTTCAACCGCTTTTCCATCGGCGTCACGGCGTTGTGGCTGCTGTTGTTCGCTTTGCTGCCGAATATCGGCCTTCTGGTGGTGACGGTGCTGACGCGCGGCGAGCAGGATTTCGTATTGCCGCAGTTCACGCTGGACAACTACCTGCGCCTGCTCGATCCCACGTTCCTGAAAATCCTGTGGGAATCCCTGTGGCTGGCCTTCATGAGCACGCTGGCGTGCCTGCTGGTGGGCTATCCGTTCGCCTACCGGATCGCCCGGGCCAGCGCCAAGATGAAGCCGTGGCTGCTCCTGCTGGTCATCATCCCGTTCTGGACGAACTCGCTTATCCGTACCTATGCGCTCATCCTGATCCTCAAGGCCAACGGGCTCATCAGCACGCTGCTGATGTGGCTCGGGGTTACGGAACAGCCCGTGTCCTTTATGTACGGCGATTTCGCGGTGTTCATGGGCATCCTGTACACGTTCCTTCCGTTCATGGTTTTGCCGCTGTACGCATCCATCGAAAAGCTGGACAGCCGCCTGCTCGACGCGGCCCGGGATCTCGGGGCCAGCGGCTTCCAGTCGTTTTGGCACGTCACGTTCCCGCTGACCCTGCCCGGCATCATCGCGGGCTCGATGCTCGTTTTCCTGCCTTCGCTCGGGGCGTTCTATATCCCTGAAATCCTCGGCGGGGCCAAGAGTATGCTCATCGGCAACTTCATCAAGAACCAGTTCATGGTGGCCCGCGACTGGCCGCTCGGCGCGGCGGCGAGCACCATTCTGACGCTGCTGCTGGCCTTGCTCATCGCGGTGTACCGGATGGCCAACCGCAAGGTCGCCTCGCGCGACCGCATGGACGAGGTGGCGTGATGATGCGGAAACTCGGCAAACTGTGGCTCTGGATCGTGTATGCGTTCCTGTTTCTGCCCATCTTTGTGGTGATCGCGTATTCCTTCAACGCCGCCAAGTACACGTCGGCGTGGAAAGGGTTCACGCTCAAGTGGTACAGCCAGCTTTTCGGCAATGCCGCGTTGATCGACGCGGTGGTGAACACGCTTTCCGTGGCGGCGCTGGCGGCCTCGCTGGCGACGCTGCTCGGGGTGCTCGCCGCGCTGTGCCTCAAGCGCACGGAATTCCCCGGACGCCAGCTCCTGCACGCCTCCCTGTACGTCCTGACCGTCTCGCCGGAAATGGTCATGGGGATTTCGCTGCTCATTTTCTTCATCAGCGTCAAGCTGCCGCTCGGGTTCGTGTCCATGCTCATCGCGCACACGACGCTCGGCCTGCCCTTCGTGGCCCTGACCGTGCTGGCGCGCCTGGCCGAATTCGACGAGCACCTGGTGGAGGCCGCCCGCGATCTCGGGGCTACCGAGGCGCAGGCGTTCCGCTATGTGATCCTGCCGGTGATCATGCCCGCCGTGGTCGCGGGGTGGCTCTTGGCGTTCACGCTGTCGATGGACGACGTGCTGATCAGCTTTTTTGTGGCCGGGCCGACGTTTGAGGTGCTGCCCCTGCGCATCTACTCAATGGTGCGGCTCGGCGTGAAGCCGGACATCAACGCGCTTTCCGCCATCATGTTCTGCGTGACCATCGCCCTCGTCGTGCTGGCCTTCTGCCTCTCGCGGCCCAGAAAAAGTTTGAGGAAGCAGGGTTGATGAAACGCATTGGGGAAGGGAGGGAAAACTTTCCCCCAGACCCCCTCCTCTCCTTTTCCAAAGACTTTCGCGTTTATCGAATCCCTGTTCTGCGGTTTTACGGGATGTTGCCGAGTGTCTGTTGTATCATCTTTCTGAAAAGGCAATGTGAAGACTGTTTATTTAATATATTTAGATTATTGACTTATATTCTGGATATTTTGTTTCCTGCCGGAACGAACGCCTCTCGCATAGACTCCCCTCCCCCAATTCCATATCCCTACGCGCTCTCCATAACGGCGTGAAGCGTGGTGACGGCGAGGGCGCTGCCGCCGCGCCGTCCTTCAAGGACGATCTGGGGAACGTCGCA
>NZ_JH114232.1:198629-206472 GCF_000224655.1 Bilophila sp. 4_1_30 | reverse complement strand
TTTTGTGTTTATTGAATCCCTGTTCGAAAAATACGGCGGACATGCGGGCCGTGCGGCGGGAGTTCCGTTGCGCGGCCTGTTTTCTTTTCTCGGGAAGATGCTTATTCTTTCAGGCATGGCCTCCTCGCCGCCCCGTCCCAAAAAGACGAAAGTCTTGGGAGGGAGAGAGGTGGGGGCGTGGGGGAGGGGAGAGGGAAGCCTTTCTTCAGAAAGGTTCCCTCTCCCCTCCCCCACATTCCTAATTACCTTCAACTTTATAAGGAACTCGCGTGAAAAAACTCCTCGTTGCGCTTGTCGCGCTGCTGATCGCCGCTTCTCCGGCTTTTGCGGAAGAGGCGAAGGAACTGAACGTGTTCAGCTGGTCGGAATACATTCCGCAGGAAGTCGTCAATGGCTTCACGAAAGAGACAGGCATCAAGGTGGTGCTTTCCACCTATGAATCCAACGAGGCCATGTACGCGAAGCTCAAACTGCTCGGGGCCAAAGGGTATGATCTGGTCGTCCCTTCCGGGTACTTCGTGGAAGTGATGGCGCAGGACAACCTGCTCGCCAAGCTGGACAAGAGCAAGATCAAGGGCCTCGGCAACCTTGATCCCGCCTCGCTGAATCAGCCTTTCGACAGGGGCAATGCCCTGACCATCCCCTATATGTGGGGCACGGTGGGGCTGCTCGTGAACAAGAAGGCCGTGGACGTCTCCACCATCAAGAGCTGGAAGGATCTCGCCCGGCCCGAATTCAAGGGCAGGGTGCTGCTTTCCGATGACCTGCGCGATACGTTCGGCGTGGGCTTGAAGGCGTGCGGCTACTCCATCAACAGCACCAACCCCGACGAAATCAAGGCCGCCTACGAGTGGCTGAAGGCCCTCAAGCCGTCCGTGCGCGTGTTCGACGTGACCGCCACCAAGCAGGCCTTCATCAGCGAGGAAGTGGTGGCCGGGCTGGCGTGGAACGGCGACGCCTTCATCGCCATGCAGGAAAACCCCGACCTCGAATTCATCGTGCCCGAAGAGGGGATGCTGATCTGGCTCGACAACTTCGCCATCCCCGCCGGGGCCGAGCACAAGGAAAACGCCTACAAGTTCATCAGTTACCTGATGCGTCCCGAGGTCGCCAAGCTGTGCGTGGAAGAGTTCAACTACTCCACGCCGAACAAGGCCGCCGAGAAGATCCTTGAGCCCGAATACGCCGAGAGCAAGGTCATTGTGCTGGATCCGGAAGAGCTCGCCAAGGGTGAAGTGACCGTCAACGTGGGCAAAGCCCGCGAACTGTACGAAAAGTATTGGGAACAGCTCAAGGCCGGAGACTGATTGCGGCCGGGCTGATGAAGATTGCATTGGGAGGGGAACCTTTTTCCGGAAGGGGGCCTCTCCCCTCAACCTTCCCCCTCTCCTCCAAAGACGTTTGTCGTTATCGATCCCCTGTTCAAGGGGAGCGGTATGGGCTGGATGGGGGCTGTTTTTTGTGGGGGAGCATGTTTGGGAAAGGAAAGGCATATCCGGAGCTCGGCGGAGAGCGGGGGATGGGGCAGGGATGGTATGGGGCGATCGGCAAGCTGGCGATCGCCGCTTTGCTGATCGGGGCTGTGCTGATCTGGCGGGCGGAAGCGTGGCTGCATGTTGACGTGCCGTTGGAACATGCGGATGTCATTGTAGTGCTCGGAGGTGAATCCGGGCAGCGCGTGATCGGTGCGGCGGAGCTGTATCATCAGGGCGTTGCCCCGAAAGTCTTTGTGACGGGCTCCGGCGACGGTGGGCTTATCGTCCGGCGGCTCGGCATGGCGGGAGTGCCGGATGCGGCCTGTGAGAGCCAATCCCGCAGCACGTATGAAAACGCCGTTCTGACCAAAAAGGCGCTGGAAGCCTCGCATCCCCGTTCCGTCATGCTGGTGACGAGCTGGTTCCACAGCAGGCGGGCGCTTGCGGTGTTTCGGGACGTCTGGCCCGAAGTGGCGTTCGGGGTGCACCCGGTCTATGCGGGGGCGACATTCACGGCACGGTTCCGCATCTATGAGATGGGGTATATTTTTTCGGAATACGTCAAGACGCTTTGGTATATGGTGCGTTACGGCATAGCCTGACGCTGTGCCGGGACGGGCATGTTTTGAGAGAGGGCCTCCGTGTGTACACCGGAGGCTTTTTTATGGGCTGGCATCTTTTATCTTGGCGCAGAGAAATTTTTCTTGCCAATTAGTCCGTGTAAGGATAATCCTTGTACGTACTAATGAAGCGTGCCATGTCGCTCTCAGGGCATGGCACGGTTTCTGTCCCGTAAAAAATGGCGTATTCGGAAAATAGCTTGAGCCTTTGCAAGGCACATATCGCCGCGGAGGGAGGACAGCCTCGGATAACCCCTTTGTTCCCTTCATGGGGGCAGTGGGGAGCCGGATAAACTGCCTCATAGCGGAACGGGCTTCTTGCTGTACGGTGTCTCCGGCGTCGGAACGTTTTGGAGGGGGAGGGCATCCTTTCCTGAAGGGGCTCCACTCTCCGGAATTCGACATGCCGCAATCTTTTTCTCTTTGAAGGAAGTTTATGCACGGATTGGATCTCATGCTCCACGGCCCTTTGGTGCGGACCTTTTTGCGTTACTGCATCCCGTGGACGCTGGCCATGCTGCTCCAGTCTTCGGCGGCCATAGTGGACGGCTTCTTCGTCGGCCGCTATGTCGGGGCGATGTCTTTGGCGGCCCTCAACCTTGTCATGCCGATGTTTTCCTTGTTTTTCGGGGTGGGCGTCATGCTTGCGTCGGGTGGGGCAGTCCGGGCCGGGAAATATCTTGGCGAGAAGAGGCCGGAAGCGGCTTCCGCGATTTTCACCAAAACGATGCTCTCCCTGCTGCTTGTCGGTCTAGCCGCGTCGGCGGGGATGCTGCTGTTCAGCGGCGAACTGGTGCGCTTTCTCGGGGCGGATGAAGAGCTGCGGGGGCCCGCCGAAGCCTATTTGCGCGGCTTGATGTTTTTCGGGCCGATGATCCCTTGCGGCCTGGCGCTCTCGTATTTCGTCCGCGTGAACGGGAAACCCGCTCTGGCTTCCGTGGGGCTCATGCTGAGCGCGCTCATCAACATTGTTCTGGACGCCGTCTTTATCCCCGTGTTTGGCATGGGCGTCGAGGGTGCGGCCTATGCTACCGGCATTGCCTATACCATCACGACGGGGGTTTTGTGCCTGCACTTTTTCACTCCTGAGGCGAAGTGCCGTTTTACCCGTGCGATTGGCGCGTGGAAGGAGGTCGGGCAGGCTTGCTGGAACGGCGTTTCCGAATTGATCAACGAGACGTCGATCGGACTGGTGATCTTGTTCATCAACTGGATTTTGCTTGCCCGGATCGGCTCATACGGTGTGGCTGCGTTTACTATCATCAACTATGCCGCATGGTTTGGGGCCTCCGTGTCCTACGCCATCAGTGACTCCCTGTCTCCTCTGGTAAGCGCCAATTTCGGGGCCAGGAACTTCGCCCGCGCCCGCCAATTCCTCGGGCTTGCCTTGGGCATGGTCTTCGGCATCGGGCTCATGCTGTATGGTCTGTTCGCGCTATATCCGGAAATGCTGTTGAAAATCTTCCTGCCCGGTGAGGAGAAAGTGGTGGCGGTGACGCTGGAGTTCATCGACTGGTTCAAGCTGGCTTTTTTGTTCAGCGGCCTGAACATGGCTCTGGCGAGTTTCTTCACGGCGCTGCATATGGCTGCGGCGTCCGCTGCGGTGGCTCTCATGCGCAGCTTGCTTTTCCCGGTGGGCTTCCTGTGGCTGTTGCCGCAACTGTTCGGCAATGTGGGTATTTACGTAGCCATACCGTTGGCGGAAATGTGCACGCTGGTCGTGGCGAGCCTGATCTTTGCGGCCAGCCGGAAACATTTTGCCGATCGCAAGGCGCACCACGGCCCGGAGCGGGCGGCACGGGGCGGAAAAAATCTGTAGCGGCGGATTGTGCGGGAGGAACGCAGTGGAACACGGGGTTGCCGCAGTGGCGCGGCAGCCCGTGGTTTCTTATGCCATGCGGCCTGATAAGCTTGTTCTAAAACGCACATTGTTGGTGATGTTGCATGGTTGCAGTCTTAATCGTGTTACGGAAAAAAGATAAGTGGCACGTTTTACCCTGTTTTGATTGACACAATTCCGGCCTCTGTATAATACGATTATAATCTTTTGCTGTAGGCCGCATTCTGTCCGTCCTCAGAGCGCGCGTTGTGCAGCATCCCTCGCTATCCATCGTATCAACATGCCTTTATCAAGGAGGCAGGAATGGCTCTTTCCAGACGAGATTTCGTCAAACTGTGTTCGGGCACGGTGGCCGGGTTCGGGGTTTCCCAAATGTTTCACCCCGCCATCCACGAGGCCTTTGCCCAAACGCTCACCGGCGAACGTCCTCCCGTTTTCTGGGTTCAGGGGCAGGGGTGCACGGGCTGTTCGGTCACGCTGCTGAACAGCACGCACCCGAGCATAGCCGACGTGCTGCTCAAAATCATCAGCCTTGAATTCCATCCCACCGTCATGGCCGCTGAAGGCGAGGGCGCGTATGAGCACATGATGCGCGTCGCCGAAAAGTTCAAGGGCAAGTTTATCTTCGCCGTTGAGGGTGCCGTGCCCGTGGCGCATGACGGCAAGTGCTGCGTGGTGGCGGAAGCCAACCACCATGAAGTGACCATGACCGAAGTGACCAAGGTGCTGGCCGCCAACGCCGCCGCCGTGCTCGCCGTGGGCACCTGCGCGGCCTACGGCGGCATTCCCGCCGGGAAGGGCAACGAGACCGGCGCCATGGGCGTTTCCGCGTTCCTCAAAAAGGAAGGCATCCCCGCCCCCGTCATCAACATCCCCGGTTGTCCTCCGCATCCCGACTGGATCGTGGGCACCATCGGCCTCGGCCTTCAGGCTCTCGCCACCAACACGCTCGGACTGCTGGTCAAGCAGGGGCTCGACGCCAACGGCCGCCCGAAGGCGTTCTACAAGAACGTGCACATGAACTGTCCCCACCTGAGCGCATTTGAAGCCGGGCACATGGTCAAGACCATGAGCGACAAGGACGGCTGCCGTTTCAGCATGGGCTGCAAGGGCCCCCGGAGCGCCTGCGACTCCTTCGAGCGCAAATGGAACAACGGGGTCAACTGGTGCGTCAACAACGCCACGTGCATCGGCTGCACCTCCCCGACCTTCCCCGACGGGCAGTCCCCCTTCTACGTCAACTAGGCCGTTTTCCGGCCGGGAGGCGGCAATCCTCCGGGGTTGCGCTTATCTGACACTCTGAACGGGGTTTCCCGTTCCAGTCGCTTTTGAGGAGCCACTTTATGGCAGAAGCTACCCAGACGAAAACCACGATCGCCATCGATCCGGTGACCCGCATCGAAGGCCATCTCAAGGCCGAGGTCGTGGTTGAAAACGGCAAAGTCGTCGATGCGAAACTGACCGGCGGCATGTACCGTGGTTTCGAATCCATCCTGCGCGGGCGTCATCCGCGCGACGCCGCCCAGATCGTGCAGCGCATCTGCGGCGTGTGCCCCACCGCCCATGCCACCGCCGCCAGCATCGCGCTGGAAAAAGCCAGCGGCACCGCGGTTCCGAGCAACGGTCGCGCCACCCGTAACCTGATCCTCGGTGCGAACTACCTCCAGTCGCACATCCTGCATTTTTACCATCTGGCGGGCCAGGATTTCATCCAGGGGCCGGACACCGCCCCGTTCATGCCGCGCTACGCCAAGCCCGATTTGCGCCTCCCCCCGGCCATCAACGCCGTGGGCGTCGATCAGTACGTCGAGGCGCTGGAAGTGCGCGCCGTGTGCCATGAGATGGTCGCGCTTTTCGGCGGCCGTATGCCTCACGTGCACGGCATCCTCGCCGGCGGAGCCGCTGAAATCCCCACGAAGGAAAAGCTCGTCGAATACGCGGCCCGTTTCAAGAAGGTCCGCAAGTTCGTCGAAGAAAAGTACCTTCCCGTGGTCTATCTGGTCGGCAGCCAGTACAAGGATCTCGGAGCGTTCGGGCAGGGATACCGCAATGCGCTGTGCGTGGGCGTGTTCCCGCTGGACGACGAGGGCAAGGAGTTCGTGTTCAAGGCCGGAGCCTATCAGGACGGCAAGGACATGCCCTTCGATGTGAAGCGGGTTACTGAAGACGTCAAGTATTCGTGGTTCGCCGACTCCACCTCGGGCAAGCCCTTTACCAAGGGCGAGAACGTCCTCGAAGTGGACAAGAAGGGCGCGTACAGCTTCGTGAAGGCCCCCCTGTACAACGGGAAGCCCATGGAAGTCGGCCCGCTGGCGCGTATGTGGGTGAACAACAAGCCCATTTCGCCCATCGGCCAGAAGCTGTTCAAGGAATATTTCGGCCTCGACGTGAAGAACTTCCGCGACATGGGCGAAGACCTCGCCTTCTCGCTGCTTGGCCGTCACGTGGCCCGCGCCGAAGAATCCTACCTCATGCTGGACGTCGTCGAGCGCTTCCTTAAGGAAGTGCGTCCCGACGAGGAGACGTTCTCCATGCCGGTGATGAAGGATTCCGAAGGGTTCGGCTTTACCGAGGCGCCTCGCGGTTCGCTGATGCATTTCACCAAGGTCCGCAACGGCAAGATCGACAACTATCAGATCGTGTCCGCGACCCTTTGGAACTGCGCTCCCCGCAACGACACCGGTATGCGCGGCGCTCTTGAGGAAGCCCTCATCGGCGTGCCCGTGCCCGACATTGAGAATCCCGTCAACATAGCGCGGCTTATCCGCGCCTTTGACCCGTGACTGGGTTGTGCCGTGCACGTGCTGCACGCTGAAACCGGCAAGGTTGCCGTTATCAACATGGATTAAGGCTGGATAAGATGTGAAGATTGGGGAGGGGAGAGGGAACCAGGGTTCCCTCTCCCCTCCCCTTCCAATTTTAGTCTTCCGTTTTTTCCGTACCGGGCTTCTCGGCGGCTTTGACCTCGTTCCAGAGGTCGTCCTTGTCGTCGAGGGAAAGGTTGACGAAATCGAGGTTACGCTCGCGGGCAATGGCTTCCATGCGCTCGAAACGGGCGAGGAAGCGTTCGGTGGCGGCGTTCAGGGCGGGGGCCGCCTTGATCCCCTTGCGGCGGCCAAGCTCGACGAGGGTGAACATGTGGTCGCCGAATTCGTGTTCGATGGCCTCGGCGTCGTCGGAAGCCATCGCATCAAGCAGTTCCAGCCATTCGGCCTCGACCTGCTTTTCGACGTCTTCATTTTCAGGCCACGTGAAGCCCACGCGGTCGGCCTTGGCGTGGATGCGGTAGGCCTTCGTCAGGGGTGGCAGGCCGCGCGGCAGGCTGTCATAGGTTCCCTTGGGGCCTTCGGCGTCCGCAGCGGCCTTTTCCTCGCGTTTGATGCGATCCCAGTCCTTGAGCTGTTCGGACTGGCTTTCATAGGTCGTGTCGCTGAAAACGTGGGGATGGCGGCGTACCATCTTGGCTGCTTCGACTTCAAGCGCGTCGGCGAGGGACGGGCCGCCCGCGCGGGCCATGAGCTTGCCGATCAGCAGGATCAGGAAGGCCACGTCGCCCAGTTCTTCGACCATATCGGCGGTCTTGCCGGAGCGGATGGCGTCCACGAGTTCGTGGCACTCTTCAATGACGTATTCGGTCAGCGATTCCGGCGTCTGCGTGCTGTCCCACGGACAGCCGTCCGGTGCGATGAGGCGGTCGATGACGGTATTGAGGCGTTCGAGCGCGGCTTGCGTGGCGGCGTCGGCAGCGGCGGGCGCGGTGGTGGTATCGGACATGAGGTTTCCCTTTTCGGTTCGCAGTTGGAAAATGTGGGCCGTCAACAGACATATCCCGGAAGAACGGGGAGTTCAAGCTGGAAGGGGAAAGCATGTGGGGGAGGGGAGAAGGAACCTTTCTCAAGAAAGGTTCC
>NZ_JH114232.1:184405-198395 GCF_000224655.1 Bilophila sp. 4_1_30 | reverse complement strand
TCCCCTCCCCCCACACCCCCTCCTCTCATCCTCCAAAGATTTTCGACTGGTGGGGAGGCTGCGCGGAGGGAGTTCGTTCCGACGGAAAGAAGAAAACCCTCTCAAAGAGATGGCTAACTCTCTTACTCAGGTTTATCTGTTTCGTGGAACTCTCTCTTATTTCCGATATTGCTCGGGGAGGAACTGCTTGAAGACGACGATTGTTTCTTTGATCGGTTGGATCATACGGGATTTTTTAATGAAATCGGCATCGTTGATGAAGTAGGTGAGCAGGGTGACCATGACGGCGCAGATGAGGAACCCCTTGAGCCCGCCCACGGCCGCCCCGGCGAGGTGGTTGATCCAGTCGGCATAGGCCATCTTGAGAAACGAATGGAGGGCGCGGGAGATCATGCTGATGACGAACATCACCATGCAGAGGATCAGCACATAGGCGACGATATAGACCCATTGGGACGTCGTGTACTGGGAAAAGATGCGGCCCAGCTCGCCATAATAGCGCCCGGCGAGCCAGACGCCGCCGAGGATGCCCACAAGCCCCGCCACTTCATCAAGAAAGCCGCGCAACGCGCCGCGCAGGGTAAACAGGGCGATGACCGAAAGCAGCACGACATCCAGTATATTCAGGTCGTAAGGAAGCGTCATAGAAAAAAGGGGTTGAGGGTCTTCCCGCTTAGGGGCAGGTACGGCAAACGCTGCAATCCGGCGGATCACAGCGTCATCATGCGGAATACGCTTTGAGCCTCCCCGATCCAAAACACGAAAGTCTTAGGAGGGAGAGGGGTGGGGTCTGGGGAGGGGAGAGGGAAGCCCTTCTTCAGAAGGGTTCCCTCTCCCCTCCCCAGTTTTGCTACTTGTTCAGCTCACGTTCCTGCGGGAACATGGGAAGATAGCGGTAAGAGATGGCAAGGCAAAGCCACGAGTAGGCGATGACCATGAAGGACGCGCCCCATTCGGCCCAGTTGGGATTGTAGAATTCCCACGTGTCGAAGGGCATGACCGGGATGGCGAGGGCCTGAACGGTCATGACGTAACGGTTGATGGTCACGCCGACGCAGGCGAGGATGCCGCCAAGGTAGAACAGCGCCGGGTTGGAGCGGCACTTCTTCGAGAAGAGGAGGTATGCGGGCAGGACGCCGCAGACCACGAGCTCGGCGAAGAGGAGCCACTTGCCGTAGATCCAGCCGTGGAACATCTGATCGAAGGTCATGCCGGAGCGGGGCAGGATGTCCATGACCCAACCGGCGGTGTCGGCCAGCTTGAACACCATGTAGATGGTGAACATCGTCCCGGCGATTTTGCCCATGAGCTGCTTCACGTCCCAGGAGACGAGCCTGCGGCCGGTGAGCTTTTCCATGAACGTGCAGACGAGCACGGTGAACATGGGGCCGGAACCCACGGCGGAGAGGATGTACAGGAAGAACGTCCACGGCCAGATGAAGAACCCGTCGCGCAGGATGTAGGGACGGCCGAAGAGCACGCCGTACATGCCGCCGAGGGAGCCCTGGTGGAACGTGGACAGGAAGGCGCCGATGCCCGCGAACAGGGGCATGATCAGGTGGAAATTGTGGGCGATGGCGTGAGCGAGCCTGTTCTTCGCCAGCTGCCGGTTTTCCAGTGCTAGAGGCACGTACTCGATGATGAGCACGGTGCAGTAGCAGGTGATGCAGAAGATGACTTCGGTCAGCATGGAGTGGACGTTCGGATGCCAGTAGCCGAACCATGCGCGGAGCGGCTGGCCGATATCGAGAACGAGCACCAGCATGGCGCCGGAGTAGCACAGGAAACCCACCACGACCGTCAGGTTGATGATGTTCTTCAAGGCGTCGATGTTCAGCAGGTAGCGCAGCGCGCCGGTGAAGAACGCGCCCGCGCCGAGGGCGATGACGGCGAGGTCGAAGGTGATCCAGAGGCCGAACCCGAAGTAGTCGTCAAGGCCGGTCTCGCCGAGGCCGTGGGCCAGGACGCGGAAGGCGGCATAAGCGCCCCACAGGCCGACCGCGGCCACGGGAACAAGATGCAGCAGGAATTTCAGCAGCGAACAACGCGGGCACCCTTCAGGGAAGAGGGAGGCGTCGACGGGCTGGTTGTAGTTTTTCACTTCCATTGACCTACCCCTTGGTCTTTTCGTTTTCCAGGTAGTTGTCGCCCTGACGGCGCACCCATTCGCGCTTGCTCAGGTAGTACACCTGCGGGTCGGTCCCCAGGCGCTCCAGAAGGCGGAAGGCGTGGGGGCTTCGGATCAGCTCGTACACCTTATGTTCGGGATTCTTGGAATCGCCGAAGGAGATCGCGCCGTTGGGGCATACCTCGGTGCAGGAAGTCACATACTCCCCGTCGGCCAGCTCATAGGGGTTGCGCCCCTCGGCGATGGCCTTGTCCTTGGCCTTCATCCAACGGTGATGGCAGAAGGTGCATTTTTCCACCACGCCGCGGGGACGCACGGAAACGTCCGGGGTGAGGGTCTTTTCCATGCCTTCCGGCCAGATCGGATCGTACCAGTTGAAATAACGGGCATGGTAAGGGCATGAGGCCATGCAGTACCGGCAGCCGATGCAGCGGGGATAGATCTGGCTGACGATGCCGCCGTCCTCGTTCTTGTCGGTGGCGACGACGGGGCAGACGGACACGCAGGAGGGCTTCCCGCACTGCATACAGGGACGGGGCAGGTAGGCCGTGTCGTGTTCCGGGAACGGTTTATGGTTGGAGAGGCGATACACCTTCATCCAGTTGATGGAGCGGACCTTGTTCGTGCCGTCGGGGTTGGGGGCGACATTGTTTTCGGCCTGACAGGCCACCATGCAGGCGCCGCAGCCCGTGCACTTGTCAAGATCGACGACCATCGTCCATTTGATGTCGAATTCTTTCACTTCGGACATGATTACGAATCCTTATGCTTGGGCGACGTTCACGCGGGTATCGTTCCAGACGGAGAGGCCGGAGCCGGGTTCGGAAGAGGGCGTGACGAGGGCCATAACATCCATGCCCTTGCCGTCGTTGAACTCTCCGAAAGCCGTATGCCCGAAGCCCATGGTCAAGGCTACGGTATCGTTGGTCACGCCTTCGAAGACGCGGATCTTCGCCATAACCTTCCCGGCCTTGCTGGCCAGGACGACGCGGTTGCCCTCGTACAGGCCGAGCTTCTTGAGCGTGGCCCCGTTGACGGCGGCGACGAGCATGTTCTTGTCCAGCTCATCGTCAGTAATGAGCTTGGTGTTGAAGGGCGGAATGGCGGTTTCGGGCGTACCGAGGCCAAGCTTGCTCACGAAGGCCACGGCCAGCTCCTTGCCGGAGGAGGCAGCGGCGGCTTCGGCCTTCTCGACGAGAACGAGGTCGTCGGGACTGAAGCGGTAGGCCAACGTCTTGTTGGGGACCACAATGTCGCTGACGTAGACGTTGCCGTCGCTCAGGGAACCCCAGTCGGCGCCGATGTTGAAGGCTTTGGCCTTGAGCATGGTCACGACGTCGGAAACGCCGAGGTTGATGCCGAGCTTGTAGGCCATGTCGATGAGCACGTCGCCGGCGGGGCGGGCCTGATAGAGCGGCTCGGCCACGGGGCGGACCAGCGCGTACACGAACTTGCCGTAGCTGAAGGGCTCGGCCACGTCGTCGTAGCGTTCGAGGCCGAGGGCGTTGGGCAGCACGAGATCGCAGCGGCGGGCGGTTTCGTCGAAGAAGCAGGTGAAGGCCACCGAGAAGTCGCTTTTCTTGAAGACGGCTTCAATATCCTTGCCGGGCAGGGCGTAGACGGGGTTGGCCTCATAGACCATGAGCACGCCCACTTCGGGCATGTTCCCCTGCGCCATGTCGGCGGCGTAGCGGACGAGATCGCCCTGCATGAGCACATCGTAGGACGCCGCGCCGTTGACCGCCGGGGGAGCCAGCGGAATCATGCGCATCCCGCCTTCCTTGTTCACGCGGTCGAGGAGCATGTTGATCGCCATGCCGATGCGGACAGGGCCGGTGCCGCCGCCCTGATCCATGTCGGAACCGACGACCACGAGAGGCTTCTTGGCCTTTTTGAGCCCGTCGACGACGGCGGCGAAACGTTCGGGCATGAGGCCCGTGATTTCGCAGACTTTTTCCGGGGTCCATTTGGCGACCAGCGCCGCGAAGTCATCCAGCCCTCCGGCGGGGGCGGCCACGCCGTCCTTGATGAGCTGGCGGGCGACGCCGAGGAGCAGGAACAGTTCCGTGCCGGGCTTGATGGGCAGCCAGAGATCGGCGCCCGCGGCCGTATTGTTCTGCACGGGCCCGGCATAGGCCAGACGCATGGCGGGTTCGGCGCCTGCGGGACGTGCCTGTCCCCACGCGTGGCGGTTGACGACCACCGAGCCCCACGTTTCCAGCACGTTCGCGCCGACGGCGAACACATAGTCGCTGTTGGGGATGTCGAAGCCGACGCGCCCGCGTCCGCCCATGAGCTTCCACGCCTGCGCGGTGGCCTGCGCGTCACTGGGCATGGCAAAGAAGCGGCCTGAACCGGTCTGGGCGGCGAAGCCCGCGAGCAGTTCATTCATGGTGCCGTTTTCGTCGCCGGAAATGCAGACCACGCTGTCGTGCTCGGTCTGCTTCTTGGCTGCGGCGAGTTTTTCGAGCAGCAGCTTTTCAGCCTCTTCCCACGAGATTTCCCTGTAGCCGCCGTCCGAGTTGCGGAGCAGGGGCCGTTTGAGGCGGGCCGGGCTGTAGCGCATCTGGACTTCGGTGACGGCCAGCGCGGAGACGCCGCCGCCAAGCGGGCTCTCGGGATCGCTGAGGACGCGCACGGGACGTCCGCCCACGAGACGGATTTTGGTGGCTCCGGCGGCGGGACAGAGCTTGCTGACCGTGCGGACATAGGTGTTTTCGTGATTGCCGTATTGCAGGGAAGGGATCCACGGCCAGTTTTGCGACCAGATGGAGATGTCGTCCAAACCCTTCCAGACCACAGGAGTCGCCAGCGTACCCACGGCGGCCCCGCCGATGAATTTCAGAAAGCCTCGTCTGTCAAGCATTGGCGTCTCCTTACTTGTGGCAGACAAAGCATGCGTTGCTGGCATTGGTGCTGCCAAGGTGATTGGGATTGGCATGACATGCTTCACACTGCCACATCTTCATGGTGTTCTGGCTGTAGCCGGAGATCCTGTTCTCGCGGAACACGGGCGGCTTTTTGCTGGAAGCCATGTCGAGATGGCACGTGGAGCAAAGCTCCCGCTCGGAGAACTCATGACAGTTGTTACAGGTTGCCAGCGAGTGCACGGCATGGCTGAAGAACACGTTGTCAGGCTGCTTCTGGTAGACTTTCCAGTCCACTTCCTTGCCCTTCTTGACGTATTCGTTGAAGAAGACCCGTTCGGCCTCGCTTTTGCCGAGCATCTGCGAATGGCAGACAGCACAGTCCTTTGTAGAGGGCAGGGCGTCGAACGTCCCGTCCGCACGGAGATGGTGACAGACCGAACAGTCCAGAGAAGCATCCTTAAGATGCGTCTCATGGCTGAACTGCACGGGTTGATCCTGTCTGCTGAACAAAAGTTCCGGGAAAATCCACCAGCCAAACACGAGCGCAACGACAAGACCGACGATGAACGGTGCGGGACCGAATTCAAGTCGTTTTGCCAGACTGCGGGCCTTCTCGTGGGAAGGCGCGTTGTTCTGCCTATCCTCCATACCCTTCGCCTCTTGAAATGGTTGTGTTGCTGAAAACCATTCGCCTCTTGGCCGCGACACGTCATGCGACAGGAAAACCGTCCTTGGCGCCCTCTTCCCACAGGGGAACGGACGCGCTTTTTCACCGTCATCATGGTGTAGGCGACCGGGCAAACACGTGTCAAGACGCAAGGCATGGCAAGCGCTTGGCAACATGTGGCCCCGGTCGGCCGCCGTCGGCCGAACATGCCGTCCTGACAAAAAACGTCCGATCAAAAAAGCATGTGGTTCCTGAAAAGCGTTCTTGCGGAACGCATTCCTTTTTCAGGATATTCTGGGTGGGTCCGAAATGTGCTTTTTTTCTCGAAGTATGCGAATTCTGTCAAAATCGTCATACCGTACAATATATCACCCGTATTGGAAAGGCTAAAAAAATGTAAAAAAACGGTATGAGATTTTTATGAAATCGAAAGCTTCTACGGGAACCGCAAGGGAAGGAAGGGAAAAACAAGGCGGTTCGGCGGCGGGGAGGCGCCTCTGTTTCCACTTGACCCACGGGCCGCTCCGCTTTATGACGTTCAGTACTTGGCGTTCGCTTGACGAGCGGCATGAGCGGAAGGGTGGCAGAGCGGCTTAATGCGGCGGTCTTGAAAACCGTTGACGTCGTGAGGCGTCCGGGGGTTCAAATCCCTCCCCTTCCGCCAAACTCAAAACCAGAATCTTCCAGAACGGTCTATAACGTATTGAATAGATACGTTATAGACCGTTCTTTTTTAGGGAAGTTCGAAATACGGCAAGCCCTAGCTTCAGCAATTCCCCGCCTAGACTTTCTGCATGATCCACGCCAGCCGTCCAAGAATCCGGCCCGTCAGGTCTTCCTGAATCCGAATTTCCGGGTAAGCGGGGTTTTCCGCCCGCAGCACAAAGCATTTTTCCTTCCTATCCCAAGCCAGCCTTCTCAAGATGATCCCTTCATAGGGAAGCAGTACCGCGAACAGTTCACCGCTTGCGGGACTGCTTGCGGCTGTGTCGATGCCGACATAAGCGCCGCAGCGCGCTGTGGGGGCGACTGATTCGTTGTCCATTTCCAGAACAAGGATCCCTTCTCGGGCGTATGGCTTGGGGAGGGCGATCTTTCCTATCGGTTGAAGCGCCGCCGCTGGTGAGCCGGTTTTCGTGCTGTCGCCGCACATGGCGTACACCGGGGCAAGCGCCGACTGCGCCAGAGGCGATCCCAACAAGCCGGGATCTATGGGCGGCCCGTCCCCGTCGCTGGGGACGTATCCGGCCTCTGTGCGCAGGTATACCGGGCCGTTGCCTTTCTTGAGCCAGTCGGGATTCACTCCCAGTTTTTCAAACAATTTCAGGTACCAGTCCGCTGGAATGGCTTGCCGTCTCTTGGCTTCGGCTACGCTGGATTGGCTAATTTCAAGTAAGGACGCCAATTCAGTTTGGCTCCGGGTATGTGTAGCCGCTTGAATACGCTTGATCACGTCTGGATATGAAACGTCTTTTTTCATTGTTTCCCTCTAAAGAATTTCCCTGATGAGAATGTATTTAAATCTAATATATTAGTGCAGACGTGTAAATTGTTAATTCGATATATTGGTGCAAATTTTTTGGAGGTGCACCGATGATCGTGAGTAATATATCAAAAATAATGGATAAAAAGAAGATAAGTTATCGAAGGCTCACAGAGCTGTCTGGGGTTGCCGGGCAAACTATCTATAGAGCGCGAGGTGCGTTTATTTACGAATGCAGGCTGTCAACATTAGATGCCCTCGCCAAGGCTTTAGGGGTGGAGCTTAAAGCTCTGTTCGATGAAGTTCAAAATGAAATGGTGGGAGTGGAGAAGAGGGAAGAGTGAGTGTATAATCTAATATATTAGTGCTGACTGAAGCGTCGTTATTCCGATAAATTAGTGCATTCTTATAAGAGGATACACTAATGGTGAAGAGTAACCTTGCAAAACTCATGAAAGAGAAGAAGCTTACCTATCGGCGTCTTTCTGAGCTCTCTGGTATCGCTGGAGAGACAATAAATAGGGCTCGGGGTATATTGATCTATGAATGTAAGCTATCCACACTTGATGCCTTGGCTAAGGTACTGGATGTCAAAATCAAGGACTTGTTTGATGAAGACTAGGTGTAACACCACAGTTGAACTCGTTTTCCCGGTAAAAAAATGGGAAATGTAAAACAATGTCTATTCGGAGCGGCACTTGTTAATATCCGGGAGTCTCTCCAGATATCGCAATACCAGCTTGCCAAAAGAACAGGTATCGCTGAGGAATACCTGAATAAGCTTGAAAACTCCAAGCGAGAGCCCAAAGCCCGGATGATCATTCGTCTTGGACGGGGGCTTGGCATTTCTCCCGGTGACTTGCTGAACGAAATGGATCGGCTGATGCGCTTGGAAGAAGATGAGTAAGAAATCTTCTCCATGCCCGTTTGGAAAAATTCTCGTAACCGCCCGTGAAGAGCGTGGTATCACGCAATACCGGCTTGCACGGCTGGCAGGGCGTTCCATTCAGCAGATCAGCCAAATTGAACGCGGTGAAAGGGAACCCAAACTTTCAACGCTGATTTTGCTTGCCCATGCGTTGGGTATGGAGCCGGGAACTTTGGTGAATGAGGCGGCAAAAGCCATGCATATCCAGCAAGATTTGATAACGGCTATTGAATGAGAAAGTTGAAAAAAGCGCCATGCCCTTTTGGGGGAGTCGTTTTTGCTGCCCGGACTGAGCAAGGTATCTCACGATACCGCTTGGCAAAGCTGATCGGACGCACTTCACAGCAGCTGGCTAAGCTCGAAAAGGGTGAAAACGAGCCTGTACTGTCCACAATTGTGATGCTCGCCCATGCTCTTGAGATAGATCCTTGTATTTTATTCCGTAAAACAATTGAGTTGATGCCTCCCATCCCAGTAATAAAAGAGCCTGAAGCGAGTAAGGAATGGCCTTAATGGAACAGTGCTGGAAAACGACGGCACAAACAATTTCTTTACAGTGAAAAAAATTCCCTATCTCAAGGCCACTCTTGGTGAGCAACTGAAGAAAGCCCGGAAATCCATTCCCAAGCTTTCTCAAGAGCAAGTAGCCATAGCTCTTGGGACAGAGCGATCCTACGTATCTCGCATGGAGAGGGGCATCATTCTTCCCTCAATAAATGTGCTCATCCTGTTGGGTGAAATGTATGGGGTTCCCGCCTCCACTCTTTTGTTGTGGACAGAACAAGCCTTATCAAGTCATGTCTCCCCGCAGGAGTGAGAGCCTTTTCCGTGGCGCCGTTCCGTGCAAAATAAAACGAGCCGATGAATATTTTCATCGGCTCGCTTCGTTTTTTGTCGGGGCTCGCTCTCCTGCTAGTTGCCGTCCATTTTGAGCAGCGTGTCGAGCGTCTTGAGGTCGGCGGAGAAGTCGGTGACGTCGTTTTGCAGGAGCAGGGCGTGCTCCTTGGCAAAGGCGACCTTCAACCGGGTGAGCATGTCGTTGCTCCGGGCAAGGGCGCTGGCGACATCCGGGGATATGTCTTTGTCGTGGGCGAAACGCAGGTGCGTATCCACGATGCCGTGGGTGGCGGCGAGGTAGCGCTTGAGGAATCGCGCGCCGTGATCCACATCTCGCGGATCAGTAGCCATGCAGCCCAGAATGTTGTTGGCGGATTGCATAATGGCGCGCACGGAGGCTTGCGTCTCCGCAGGGAGGCCGGGCAGCTTGCCTTCAAGTCCCGCGAGGGAAGTACGGGATGCCTTCATGGACGCCGGTTCATCCGGGGAGGGGGCTGGTTCTGGCTTCGGTTCCGGTTTGGGCTTGGGTGCCAGTTCCGCCGCACGCTTGCGGGCCACGGCCCAGAGGATGCCCTGTCCTCCGGCGAGGAGGGCGCAAAACAGCATGGCAAGAGGCAGGGAAAGGGTTTGCCTCACTGAGAAGGCCATGATGAGCAGCAGAGAGAACGGAACCCATTCCGTGCCCATGCGAAAGGACTTCACCAGAAGGCGCTGTACCCATGACTGCAAGCCTCCCCAGAACAGCGCATACGGGAACGGCATACCGAAAAGGATCAGCAAGACGGCCAGCCCCGCACCGGATACGGCGGGGACGAGCCACGACGGTTTCCGGGATGCGCCGCGCGCGACGATGCAGATAAGGCCAAGGTAGACGCCAAGGGCGGCCTCGCCCGGATGTATTTGCGGAACATGGGTAGACAGAATCGCCCCAATGATGAACGCGCTGATATGAAAGAGGATACGCTTGAAGAACCGACGTATCGCATCCCAAAACGAACCCTTCGGTTCCTCGGCGTTCGGTCCGACCACCGTATGTTCCTTTTCGCCTTCGTGCATGGATTACACCCCGGAGCCGGTGCCGCCCTGTCCGAGGGGGCTCTGCCGCGTTTCCGTTCCGGATGCGGCGGCGATTTCTTCCCGGCTTTTGCGTGCGGCCAACGAGGTAAGCCTGTCCTTGAGTTCCGTTTCCATGACGGCCAGCTCTTTTTCAGCCGCCGCCCGCCGTTCCCGGCCTTCCTGTGCGATACGCAGGGTTTCCTCTATGGTGCCGATGAGCTTTTCGTGCACCTCGCGCAATGTTTCAATATCCACCACGGAACGCTCCACCTCGCGGGCCGTATCGACGGCGGCCTGTTCGAGCAGTTCCGCGTTGCTGCGCAGCATGTCGTTGGTCGTGTCGGAGACGGTCTTCTGAAGCGCCGCCGCGTTCTTCTGACCGTGCAGGGAAAGGGCGAGGACCATCTGGCTTTTCCAGATGGGGATGGTGGCGAGTATGCTGGTCTGGATTTTTTCCGCCAGCGTCCTGTTGTTGCTCTGGATGATGCGTATCTGCGGTGCGGTCTGCACCGTGATGGTCCGCGAAAGCTGCAAATCGTGCAACCGACGTTCGAAACGGTTGATCTGCTCCGAAAGGTCGCGGACTTGCTGCGCCTCCATGAGATCGCCGGACGCATCCGCCTGCGCCTTGAGGCGCGGCAGTTCCACAGTACGCGCCTCTTCCAGCTTGCGCTTGCCCGCTTCAATGTACGCCGTCAATTCCGCGTGGAACCGCGCATTGTGCTCATAGAGCATCTCAAGCGTCTCGATGTCGCGGAGCAGGCCGATCATGGCTTCGTCCAGCTTGTCGACGATGATTTCGATCTGTTCCGAAAGTGTGTTGAACTTCGCCACCGTGCGCTTGGCGGAAGAGAACAGAGAGCCCACAAGCGGCAGCGACTGGAGGAACCCCGGCGAGCCCATGACTTCCGAGACGTTCACATCCTTCACTTTGAGCATAAGGTTGGTGAGCGATTCGCCGAGTTCCCCGGAATCCTTGGCCTGCACGCGGGAAAGGAGATCGTCCGCGAACCGGGAGATGCCCTGCATGGCCTCCGTCCCATACGTGACGGTCAGGGAGGGATCGGCGAGGTTTATCGAATCGGCGATGGATGCGATGCGTTGCTCCTCAGCCGTCGGGGGGACAACAATCGTGGTGGCAGATGTTTCCATAACAGGCTCTCTTTCATAAGACAGTATGCCTCTCAGTATCAGAGCGGCAGTGGTACGGCAAGGACTCCCTGTCCTTCTCGACGAAGCGCGGGGGCCTGCCGGTATCGGATACGGTGCAAGAGATGCTGAGGACGGCCGCCTTCGCCCGGATCGGGAAGGCGGCCTCCATGAAAGTTCAGTACGCCAGCACTTCGTGCCCGTCTTCCGTGACCAGCACCATGATTTCCCACTGCGCGGAGGGCGCGCCGTCCGCCGTGCGGATCGTCCAGCCGTTCGCCTTGTCCAGGACAATGGCATCCTTGCCCATGTTGATCATCGGCTCGATGGTAAAGATCATGCCCGGAACCAGCAGCATGTCCGTGCCGCGCTTGGTGACGTAGCTGACGAAGGGCTCCTCATGGAACCGGATGCCCACGCCGTGCCCGCCCACTTCGCGGACCACGCTGTAGCCGTGCTTTTTCGCGTTGTCGTGCACGGCCTGCCCCATGTCGCCGAGGAAGCCCCACGGCTTCACTTCCTGCAATCCCAGCTCCACGCATTCGCGGGCCACGTCCACGAGCTGGCGCTTTTCCTTGCTGACCGTGCCGATGCAGAACATCCGCGAGGAGTCGGAAAAGTAGCTGTTGTAGATGGTCGAGACGTCCACATTGACGATGTCGCCGTCCTTGAGCGCCACATCGTCGGCGGGGATGCCGTGGCAGACTTCCTCATTGATGGAGGTGCAGGTGCTCTTGGGGAATCCACGGTAGCCGAGCGGGGCGGGGACGCCGCCAAGCTCCTTGGTCTTTTCGAAAACCAGCCTGTCGATTTCGGCGGTGGTCATGCCCGCCTTGATGTGCACCGCCACATGGTCAAGCACGGCGATGTTGATCTTGCCGCTTTCGCGGATGCCCGCGATCTGTTCGGGCGTTTTGAGGATGCTTCTGGGCGGGACAAGGTGCCCCTGATGGGCGTATTCGGTGATCCGGGCGTCGTATGGCGTGCGTGCGGCCTTGCGTTTGCGGCTTCCGCACCAGCTTGGCGTCTTGCGGTTTCGTTTCTGATCCACGTCTTTCTCCGATCTCTTTGGGCTGTGCGGGGAAGGGACGCAACAGAAGGAAATCCCGCACAAAAAGCCAGCAGAGCATACTCCGCCCGGCCCGCATTGTCGAATCCGGGCGGAAGAGGCTGTTTTTAAATTGACATATCAAGGTATAGTGATATAGCGTGCACTTCACGCGGCAACACGCTTCATTTACGGCCCCTTGGCGGAGATGCCCCGCCGTCCGGAAAGGACGGATACCAACGGGAAACGCCGCCGGGAATGCGAAGCGCCCCCGTCCGCAGGTTGCGGAGGGAAACATCTTGAACGGAGAGAACAATGGAAATCGAAACGCAATGCCTGTATGCCGGGTATTCCCCGAAAAACGGCGAGCCGCAGACTTTGCCCATCTGTCAGAGCACGACGTTCAAATACGAGTCCACCGAGCAGGTCAGCAAGCTGTTCGACCTTGAGGAAGCCGGGTTCTTCTATACCCGTCTCGGCAATCCCACCGTGGACGCCGTCGAGCAGAAGATCGCCATGCTGGAAGGCGGGGTAGGGGCGTTGTGCACCGCTTCCGGGCAGGCCGCGACCACGTTTTCCATCCTGACCCTTGCCGCCGCCGGGGATCATATCGTCAGTTCCTCCGCCATCTACGGCGGCTCGCTGAACCTGTTCGCCGTGACGCTCAAGAGGCTTGGCATTGAAGTGACTTTCGTGTCGCCGGAAGCCTCCGAAGACGAGATTCAGGCGGCGTTCCGCCCCAACACCAAGGCGCTGTTCGGCGAGACCATCGCCAACCCGAGCATTGAAGTGCTGGACATCGAAAAGTTCGCCCGCATCGCCCACAAGAACGGCGTGCCGCTGATCGTGGACAACACGTTCGCCACGCCGGTTCTGTGCCGCCCCATTGAATTTGGGGCGGACATCGTGGTGCATTCGACCACCAAATACATGGACGGGCACGCCCTGCAAATGGGCGGGGTGATTGTGGACGGCGGCACCTTCGACTGGACGAACGGCAAGTTCCCGGAATTCACCGAGCCCGACGACTCCTATCACGGGACCATCTATACGCAGGCATTCGGCAAGGCTGCCTATATTGTCAAGGCGCGTACGCAGATGATGCGGGATATGGGTGCCTGCCAGACGCCGTTCGGGGCCTTTCTGATCAATCAGGGGCTTGAAACCCTGCCCCTGCGCATTGAGCGCCATAGCCAGAATGCCGATGCCGTCGCCCACTGGCTCGAGAAGCACGACAAGATCGAGTCCGTAAGCTACCCCACGCTGGAGGGTAACCCTTACAAGGAGCGGGCCGCCAAATACCTGCCCAACGGGTGCAGCGGCGTGATTTCCTTCTCGCTCAAGGGCGGGCGCGAAGCCGGGGCCCGGTTCATCGACAGCCTCAAGATGGCCTCCCTGCTCGTGCATGTGGCGGACATCCGTACCTGCGTGCTGCATCCCGCCAGCTCCACGCACCGCCAGCTCACCGACGAGCAGCTTGTCAGCGCCGGGATCACCCCCGGCATGGTGCGGCTCTCCGTCGGCATCGAGAATATCAAGGACATCCTCGCCGATCTGGAACAGGCTTTGGCGAAGGCGTAAGTTGACTTGGGGAGGGGGAAGGGCCCCTTTTGGAAAAGGGGCCCTTCCCCCTCCCCAAACTCCACCCCCATCCCCCTAAAACTTTCGTCTTTATCGAATCCCTGTTGGGAGGTTTTCCTCTTCTTTGTCTTTTCTTTTTGAAGAAAAAAGAGAGTGCCTTGGACTGTTGCCTCAAGGTAAGGCTGAGGGGAGGGATTCGATAAGGATGAAAGTCTTTGGAGAAAGGGGGGATGGGGGTTTGGG
>NZ_JH114232.1:181542-183890 GCF_000224655.1 Bilophila sp. 4_1_30 | reverse complement strand
AATCTTCCCTAACCCCATGATCACACTTACTACCGGAGGTTTCCATGATCCTGCTCGACAGGCCGTATGTCTCGAAGCACTTCCTCAATTATCTTGAACGGAGCGGGCAGCCCGTACTGGAAACCCCGTTTACGGCGGGACTGGCCCGCGACTACGGCCTGAACCTTGTGGACGACGCTGAGGCTGAGAAGCGCTGCCGGAACGGGGAGCGTTTGTATACGTCTTCCGAGAACGCTCTGGAATGGATTCATGCGCATCTGGGCGACATGCCTGTGGCCCGCCATATCGACGCCATGAAGGACAAGGCCGCGCTGCGCCGCCTGCTGGCCGGAATGTACCCGGATTTCTTTTTCCGCGAGATCCCGGTGGGCGAACTCGGGAAGACCGACGTGAGTGGCTGGAAAAAGCCTTTCATCCTCAAGCCGTCCGTGGGATTTTTCAGCCTCGGCGTGTACACGATCACGTCCGATGACGGTTGGACGGCGGCGGTGGCGGACATTGAACGCAACCTGCGCGAGAGCCGGGACCGCTTCCCCGAAAGCGTGGTCGACCAGTCATCGTTCCTGGTGGAGGAATACATCACCGGGGAAGAGTTCGCCGTGGACGTGTATTTCGACGGCGAGGGCGAACCGGTCATCCTGAATATTTTCACACACCGTTTCGCGTCGCTGAGCGACGTGAGCGACCGGCTGTATTATACGGGTAAGGATGTCATCGAAGCGAACAAGGCGCGTTTTGAGGCGTTTTTCAGGAAGGTCAACGCGCTGATGGGCATCCGGGACTTTCCCGCCCACGTCGAATTGCGGGTCGAGGGCGATCGGATTTTGCCCATCGAGTTCAATGCGATGCGTTTCGCGGGATTGTGTACGACCGACATGGCCTACTTCGCCTTCGGGATCAATACGGTGGACTGTTACCTGAATGACCGGAAGCCGGATTTCGACGCCATCCTGCGGGGCAGGGAAGGAAAGATCTACAGCATGATCATTCTGGACAAGCCGAAATCCCTGCCGCCGTCTTCGGCCTTCGATTACGATCGGCTGGCCGCGCACTTTGCGAAGGTGCTCGAACTGCGCAAGGTGGATGTGCCCGAACTGCCCGTTTTCGGATTTGCCTTCACGGAGAGCGACGCTGAACGGACTGAGGAACTGGATACCATCCTGCAATCGGATCTCACGGAATTTCTGCGGTAGGGGGGCGGAAAACTCAGAAGGGGGCGAATCCGGTTGTGCGGGCGGCTGAAACGCCGTTCGCGCATGGAGGTCATGGGGACTGGCAATAGGGCGGTTTTGTTCGAGTCTTGCGGAAGTGGAATAGTATTTTTTTCTAACTTTTTTAAAAATAAGAAAAAAAGCTTGACTTCCTCAGGAAACAGGGCATTGTGTTTTTCACGCCGCGCAGAGGACTGATGGAGTTCATGCGCAGGCATCATGTCTTTCTTTTTTTACACAAGGTCTCTTTTTTTATGACTAAGTCTCTTTATGTCGGCAATCTCCCCTGGTCCGCTACCGAAGATGATGTTCGCGATCTTTTTGCCCCTTACGGCGAAGTGACTTCCGTGAAGCTCGTTTCTGATCGTGAAACCGGCCGCGCCCGCGGTTTTGGTTTTGTGGAGATGGCCAGCGAAGGCGTTCAGGCCGCTGTCGAAGCGCTGGACAACTTCAGCTTCAGCGGTCGTAATCTCAAGGTGAACGAAGCCCGCCCGCGCGAAGCTCGTCCTTCCTACTCCCGCTATTAATCGACGTTCATAATAAAGGCCCTGCATCCGAAAGGTTGCGGGGCCTTTTTTTATTGGGCGTTAGAGCCGTTCCACGTCGCAACGAGTCTTTTCCAAAGCCAATTACCGGAAAAGACAGCGGACCGGGGATTCGGAAGTATAAATATCTCTGGAATGGGAGGGATGGGCGAGCCTCACAGTTTTGGCGAGGGAAGAATTTTTTTCAGAGAAGTTCCTCTTTCCCGAATTCTCTCCTCTTTCAAAGCTCATCTGTTCCCGCCGCCGGGTGATGCCGTAAATACAGCCTCCCGTTCTCCTGGGGCCTTTCGCTGTATGTCGGGACGCAAAAAAGGCCACATCATTGCGATGTGGCCTTCTTGCATTCACTGGCGTCACCAAGGGGATTTGAACCCCTCTTAGCGACGTGAGAGGCCGCCGTCCTAACCGGATAGACGATGGTGACATTGAATCCGGTTCTGTCTCTATGCAGATTCGCCCCTTCTGTCAAGCCGTCAAAACGAACCCGTGCCAAAAAGAACGGATTTTTCGAAATTGCCGACAGGATAAACAGGGAATGCGGCGAACAGGGATTCGATAAAGTCGAAAGTCTTTGAAGGGAGAGAGGAGGGGG
>NZ_JH114232.1:177258-181141 GCF_000224655.1 Bilophila sp. 4_1_30 | reverse complement strand
TTCCCTCTCCCCTCCCCCGGCTTATTATTCTACGCAATCCCCAATATGCGGGCGGCGTTGTTGTACAGGACGTTCTCGAGCACGTCGGGCCTGAAGCCGAGAGTCTCGTACAGCTTGGCGCGCTCCCAGCTGTCATAGAAGGGATGGGCGCTGGCGAAAATGAGCTTGTCGGGGATGAGCTCGTTGCCCGCCTTGACGTAGCCGTCCGCGAAGGGCCACGTCTCATACTCGGACCATTCCATATAGACGTTGGCGTTGCGGTGGCAGACCATGCAGGCTTCCTGCACGTAGGGATACCCGCCGTGGCTCATGACGATGGTGAGATCCGGGAAGTCGCGGGCCACTTCGTCGACGCGGGCGGGGGAGGCGTCGCCCATGATCGCGCCGGGAACGCGGGTACCTGGTCCGGTGCTGATGACCACCGGAACCTTCAATTCACAGCACTTGGCATAGATAGGATAAAACTTGCGGTGATCTGCCGGGAGTTTGGCGAGGTAGGGATCGACGGACGCGCCTTTCATGCCGAATTCGTTGACCATGCGGGAAAGCTCGTCGATGGCCTGCATACCCTTGTGTGGATCGAGCCCGGCCATGCCATAGAATTTGTGGGGGTAGGCCCTCATCATTTCCACGACGCCCATATTGGAACAGGGGCAGCCATAGGTCGTTTCGACGTCGCGCCCGGTGATGACCCCGGTGATTTCATGCTCGTCCATGATCTCGACGATTTTGTCGAGCGAGGCCGACCATGCGCGATCGGGGTAGTTGAAGAAGGCGCACATGTCTCCAAAGAAGGGGCTGTGGATGAGCCCGTCCACGGCGTCGGGCGTGTTGGGGCGGAAACGGAAATCGATGGCTTTCATGAAAAAGGACTCCTTGTATGCTGGCGCCGTGTGCCGGCGTCGTGTGTGAACGGAAAGGAACCACGTCTAACTGTCCTGATGTGTGCAAAAAAGCAAGATTGATGCCGCTCATCGGGAAGGAAAAAGGGGGGTGGCGACAGAACATATGATGCGTACGGAATATTTTATGATGTAATATCAATATGTTCATCTGGTATGAGCGGGTATGGGGGAATATCGGAAGGGAGAGCGGAAACGAAAAGCGTCATCTTGCATGTGTATTTTTTCGCATTGCAAAAATGCACACATAATGTCGAAATGCTGTGAATTGGGTTGGTTGCCGGAGAGTCCATTGCAGAAATGCACACCAGGCTTTCCGGGGAGCAATGTACAACCGTATGGGGTACTTTGCTGATTTTTCTTTCTATTCAGGCAGGATATGCATGATGGCACGCATGATGCTTTAAACGGGGCAACCACTTGATGAAAAAACGAACCGTCAAGATAAACATTTTGTTAGGAGGCTCCCCATGTCCCAGTGCTGCTGCCTGTCCCCGCAGGAAGAACGTCTTCAGGGTACCAAGAAAGCCAATCGCCAAGGCCGCGAACGCGTCTATAAGATTCTCGACCGCATCCAGTTCACCGTTCCCCACGTGGACATCGAGCGCGCCCGGTACTTCACGGAATCCATGCGCCAGACCGAAGGCGAGCTGCTGACCCTGCGCTGGGCCAAGGCGCTCAAGAATGTAGCTGAAAAAATTACCGTATATATCACGCCCGACCAGCTTCTCGCGGGCCGCGTAGGGCAGCTCGGACGCTACGGCATCCTGTATCCGGAAATCGACGGCGACTTCTACATTGAAGTCATGAAGGATCTTCCCAACCGCGAAAAGAGCCCCTTCCAGATCGATCCCACCGACATGCAGATCCTCATGGAAGAAATCGCCCCCTACTGGGAAGGCAAGACCTACCATGAGCACCTCAACAAGGTGCTGCCCGCCGAAATCCGCGGCGTGACCTATCACGACGAACGCGGCCTGAAGTCCAAGTTCGTGGTGAGCGAAACCTCTTCCTACCGTTCCGCGCTCCAGTGGGTTCCGGATTACGAAAAGGCCATGAAGCGCGGCTTCATCGACATCCAGAACGAAGCCAAGGCCAAGCTGGCGGGCCTCGACCTGACCAACTCCGTGGATATCTGGGAAAAGAAGCCGTTCCTCGAAGCCATGATCATTGTGTGCGACGCCATCATGATCTGGGCGAAGCGCCATGCGCAGCTTGCCCGCGACACAGCCGCCGCGACGTCCGATCCGGTCCGCAAGCAGGAACTGCTCCGCATGGCCGACATTTGCGAACATGTGCCCGCCTATCCGGCCCGCAACTTCCGCGAAGCCGTCCAGTGCCAGTGGTTCGTGCAGATGTTCTCGCGCATCGAACAGAAGGCCAGCGCCATCATTTCCAACGGCCGCATGGACCAGTACCTCTACCCTTACTACAAGAAGGATATTGAAGAAGGCACGCTGACCTCCGAGGAAGCCAAGGAACTGCTCGAATGCATGTGGGTCGACATGGCCCAGTTCATCGACCTGTACATCAACCCCACGGGCAATGAATTCCAGGAAGGCTATGCCCACTGGGAAGCCGTCACCGTCGGCGGCCAGACGCCCGAGGGCGAGGACGCCACCAACGAGCTGTCGTATCTGTTCCTCGAATCCAAGCGCGAATTCCCGATGACCTACCCCGACCTCGCGGTCCGCATCCATTCGCGCACGCCCGACCGTTTCCTGTATGAGATCGCCCTGACCGTTCAGGATGGCTCCGGGTTCCCGAAGCTCATCAACGACGAGGAAGTGGTGCCCCTGAACGCCATCAAGGGCTGCCCGATCAACGAGGCGCTGGACTATGCCATTTCGGGCTGTACCGAAACCCGTATGCCCAACCGCGACACCTACACCTCCGGCTGCGTGTACATCAACTTCGCTACCGCGCTGGAAATGCTGATGAACAACGGCCGCCTGCACTACTACGGCGACGAGCTCATCGGCCTTGAAACCGGCGATCCGACCCGCTTCCAGACGTGGGAGGAATTCTACGAGGCCTACAAGGCGCAGCACATCAATCTGTTGCAGAAGGCTTTCCAGCAGCAGCACATCGTCGACCGTCTGCGCCCGCAGCATTTCGCGGCTCCGCTGTCCTCCGTGCTGCACAACCTCTGCATGAAGAACATGCAGGATCTGCATTCCGAGAAGATCGAAGGCGGCGTCGATTATTCGTACTTCGAATTCCTCGGCTATGCGACCGTGGTGGACTCCCTCGCCGCGATCAAGAAACTCGTCTTTGAGGAAAAGCGGCTGACCATGCGTGAAGTGCTCGACGCGATGAACGCCAACTTCGTGGGGTATGAGCCGATTCAGGAAATGCTGAAGAACGCGCCCTGCTACGGCAACAATGATCCCTATGCCGACAGCATCGCCAAGGACGTCGACCGGTTTACGCAGGTCGAAGCCGAAAAGAGCAGCCGGGATCGCGGCATTCACGTCGACGTCCGCTATGTGCCGATCACCTCGCACGTGCCTTTCGGCAAGATCATCGCCGCCACCCCGAACGGCCGCGTTGCCGGGTTCCCCTTGGCTGACGGTTCCTCCGCGTCGCACGGCGCCGACCACAACGGCCCGACCGCCGTTCTGTTGTCGAACTACCATTCCAAGAACTACGGCATGATCAACCGCGCCTCCCGTCTTCTGAACATCAAGCTGTCGCCCAAGTGCGTGGCGGGCGAGCAGGGCGCGAAGAAAATTATGAGCATCATCCGGACGTGGTGCGACCTGAAGCTGTGGCATCTCCAGTTCAACATCGTCAACCGCGACACCCTGCTCGCCGCCCAGAAGGACCCGAACAGCTATCGCAACCTGATCGTCCGTGTGGCCGGGTACAGCGCGTACTTCTGCGACATGTCCCCCGACCTGCAGAACGACATCATCGACCGCACCGAACACGCGGATCTGTAAAAAATTGGAGGGGAGGAGGAGATACTTTCTTCAGAA
>NZ_JH114232.1:158321-176588 GCF_000224655.1 Bilophila sp. 4_1_30 | reverse complement strand
CCCTTCCCCCTAGTTTTCTACGTTAGGAGCAACCACCATGCTGGACAGGCAACAAACGGGTATCGTGTTCAATGTGCAGAAATTCAGCGTCCACGACGGCGAAGGCATCCGTACGCTGGTGTTCTTGAAGGGATGCCCGCTGCATTGCCCGTGGTGCAGCAATCCGGAGTCGCAGCGCCGCGAGCCGGAGCGCGCCTACAACCCCACGCGCTGCCTGACCGCCGCCGTATGCGGGCGGTGCGCCAAGGCTTGTCCGACCGGGGCCGTGAGCATTGTCGGCGGGCTGGTTTGCTTTGACCGCTCGAAGTGTACGGGCTGCAACGCCTGCGTGCGCGCCTGCCCGAGCGGGGCACAGACGGTGTACGGCGAAACGCAGAGCGTGGATCAAATCCTGAGCCGCGTGGAAGAGGACGGCGTGTTCTATACACGATCGGGCGGCGGGCTCACCCTGTCCGGGGGCGAGGCGCTGGCGCAGCCGGATTTCGCGCTGGCCCTGCTGCGCGAGGCGAAGAAACGCCATATCCATACGACCATCGAAACCTGTGGGCACTACCCGACCGACGTTCTGGATCAGGCCTGCCGAGTGCTTGATGCCCTGATTTTCGACATCAAGTGCCTCGATTCAGCCCGCCACAAGAAGGCCACGGGGGTGGGCAGCGAATTGATCCTCAAGAACATCGGGCATGTATTCGAGCACTTCCCGGAGCTTCCGGTGCTGATCCGCACGCCGGTCATCCCCGGTTTCAACGATACGGAAGAGGATATTCTCGGTATTCGTGAAATGATTCCCAGAAAGGCCAATATCCGCTATGAAGCGCTGACCTACCACCGTATGGGGCAGCCCAAATACGGCTACCTAGGGCGGCGCTATGAGCTGGAGGGCGTGAAGGCCGATGAAGCCTTCATGAAACGGTTGAACATTATGTTGAAAACCTACGAACAATAAGAACTTTCGTGTTTCTTTAGGCCGTATTGACGCGTCTGTACCGTTGCCCCTGACCCCTGATTGTACTGGGTTCAGGGGCTTTTTTGTACCTCGGGGAACTGCCGGGGAGAAGGAAAAAGGGGCTGGAAGCTGTGTTTTTTTGCATTCATGGAATGACGATCTGTGCAAAAATACACATATTGATGGTTTCAAGCCTTTGATTCGCTGTAATATGGCTGTATTAGGGAGGCAAAGAGGAGTGTGTTTTTTTGCAATGCGGAAGGTGCGTATTCGCATCATGGATTTCAAGCGCTTCCGGTGATGAAAAAAGGACATGTTATTTAAGTGTATTATAAGCTTCAAAAGAATGGCTGAAGGGCAATATTCCTGCGGACGGGAACGGAAGGAGGGGGATTCGCATGGCAAAGGCTGAAAAACAACGAGACGGAAGCCGAACCCACGGAAAAGATGAAAATAAAAAAGATGAAAAAAGAGTCTGTTAGGTGATGTTATCCGTTTCGTAGCAGTAAAGAGTCTTGTTAGGTGTTTTTTATTTCACAAATGGTCCGCCTCTTGCTTTAGGGAAAGCAAAGATCGTCATCAAGGCGTCACGCCAGACATTCATGCAAAGGGGACCATCGTGAAGATCATCGACTTTCGTTTCCGTCCGAACATCCCTTCCACCGTACAGGGGATGATCGACCATCCCGTCTTCGGCGAGATGCACGCGCTGTTCAAATTCCATGAGCGCGCCCGCTCCCAGCCCATTGAAGACATCGTGCGCGACATGGAAGTGCAGAACGTGGTCAAGGGCGTCATCACCAGCCGCGACGCGGAAACCACCTACGGCATCGCTTCCGGCAACAAGGGGGTTATCCCCTTCCTCGAACAGTATCCCGACCGTTTCATCGGCATGGCCGGGCTTGACCCGCATAAAGGGATGGATGCCATCGACGAGCTGAGGCTCATGGTCGAAACCCACGGTTTCCGTGGCGCGGCCATCGACCCGTTCCTCGCCAAGATTCCGGCCAACCACGCAAAATATTATCCGATCTATGCCAAGTGCGGTGAATTCGACATTCCCGTCGTGATCAGTACGGGCATGGCGACCCTGGTGGACGGGGCCGACCCAGAGCATTGCCACCCCCGGTATATCGACGCGGTGGCCCGGGACTTCCCCAAACTCAAGATCGTAGTGAGCCACGGCTGCTACCCGTGGGTGAACGAGATCATCATGGTCGTTCAGCGCAACCGCAACGTGTATCTGGAGCTTTCAGAGTATGAGCAGTCGCCGTTCTCCGAAGGCTACATTCAGGCCGCGAACACCATGATCGGCGACAAGGTGATCTTCGCCAGCGCCCATCCGTTCCTCGACTTCAAGGGGCAGATCGCGCTGTACAGGAAACTGCCTTTCAGCCCGCAGGCGCTTGAAAACATTTTTTACAACAACGCCGCCAAGCTGCTTGGCCTGTAGCCGACATTTCCCGTTCCCCACGAAACGCCTTTTCCACACGTTTGGAGCGCTCTCCAAAAGGATATCCTCATGGAACACATCGATCAGCAGAAAAACCTCCGCCGCGTCGTCATTTCCTCCATCCTCGGGGCCGTCATCGAATGGTATGACTTCTTCCTCTACGGAGTGGTCGCCGGGTTGTTCTTCAATCAGCTCTTTTTCCCGGACTTTGACCCGCGCATCGGGACCATGCTTGCCTTCGCCACGTTCGCGGTGGGGTTTGTGGCCCGTCCTCTGGGAGGCGTGATTTTCGGCCACTTCGGCGACAAGATCGGGCGCAAGAAGGTCCTCATCCTGACGCTGGAAATCATGGGCATCGCCACGGTCGCCATCGGCCTCATCCCCTCCTATGCAACCATCGGCATCTGGGCGCCCGTACTGCTCATCCTGTGCCGCCTCGCACAGGGCATCGGGCTCGGCGGCGAATGGGGCGGGGCCGTGCTCATGTCCTTCGAATCCGCGCCCGCCCACAAGCGTGCCTTCTATGCCAGCCTGCCCCAGATCGGCATGTCGGTCGGCCTCCTGCTCGCCTCCGGCGTCATCGGCCTCGCGTCCATGCTGCTCACCGACGAAGCCTTCCTGAATTGGGGCTGGCGCATGGCCTTCATCCTGAGCGCCATCCTGCTCATCGTCGGTTCCTACATGCGGAAGACCGTGCAGGAGACCAAGGACTTTTCCGAAGCCAAGGCCAAGCTGCCCGAAGCGAAGTATCCTCTGCTCGACGCCTTCAAGCGCTATCCCAAGATGATGCTCGCCTGCATGGGCGCACGGTTCATCGACGGCGTGTCCTTCAACGTGTTCGGCGTCTACTCCCTGACCTTCCTCACCCAGAACCACGGCATCGACCGCACCCACGCGCTCTGGGCCGTCATGATTTCCTCCGTGGTCATGTCCGTGTTCATCCCCGTCTGGGGCCACGTCGCCGACCGCATCGGCAAGGCCAAGGTATACGGCATCTGCGCGCTGATACTCGGCTTCGCTTCCTTCCCCTCCTTCTGGGTCATCGAAAACCATGCCGACTCCTTCTTCCTCGTCTGCCTCGCCATCGGCCTTCCCTTCGGGATCCTGCACTCGGCGGTATTCGGGACCATGGCCAGCCTGTTCTCGGAAAGCTTCGACCCCTCCGTCCGTTACTCCGGCATCTCCTTCGTGTACCAGTTCACGGCCATTTTCGCCTCCGGCCTGACTCCGCTGTTCGCCACCGTGCTTACCGGCTGGGCTGGCGGGGAACCCTGGTACCTGTGCGCCTACTTCGCCATCGTCGGCGTCCTGAGCGCCTCCTGCACGCTGTGGATGCGCCGCATGAGCCGCGACAGCCGGAAGCCTTCCCGCTCTGCCGGGGAAGAGCCCGTCACGGTGCTGGCCAACGCCGCATTGGAAAGCTGATCTTGGGAGAGGGGGCGGTACAGGGCCGCCCCCGTGCCGGAAGGTCGGGGGGCCGTCCGGCGCGGGAACGAAACAGAGGAATCTCCCACAGGGGGGAGACGGGCTTTGTCCCGGTTTGCAGCATCATCTCCATTTCGGGGGAAAAAAGAGGAGAAATTGTATGAGACGTTTTCTTACGGCCTTCGCCGCAGCTGTCCTGATGCTTTCGCTTGGCACCACCAACGCGGCGGAATACAAGAAGATGACCATCCGTGCCGCTACCGCGAACCCGCAGGGCAGCCTGCATGTGGTCGCCATCGACAAGTTCAAGGAGATCGTCGAGAAGGAATCCAACGGCGCGATCACCGTACAGACCTTCTATGGCGGCTCGCTCGGCGACGAACAGGCCAACGTCAAACAGCTCCGCAACGCCGAGATCCATCTCGCGGTGCTGGCGGACGGGAACCTGACGCCCTTCGCGCCGCAGGCCGGGGTGTTCATCCTGCCGTACATGTTCCCGAAGATTTCCGACGCCGAAAAGCTGTTCGGCAATGAAGCGTTCATGAACAAGACCGCCGACGCCATCGCCAGGCAGAGCCGTACCCGGCCCCTGTCGTGGCTTGTGGGCGGCTACCGCATCATCACCAACTCCAAGAAGCCCATCAACACGATGGCCGACCTCAAGGGCCTGAAGATCCGCGTCCCCGCCGTGGAGCTCCAGCTTGCCGCCTTCCGCTCGTGGGGCGTCGAACCCCATCCGCTGGCGTGGTCCGAAACCTTCAACGGGCTTCAGCAGGGCGTGGTCGACGGGCAGGAAAACCCCCACGCCATCAACCGCGACCAGAAGTTCTGGGAAGTCCAGAAGTACATCACCAACATCCATTACATGCTCTGGGTCGGCCCGATGCTCGTGAGCGACCCGTGGTTCCGCAAGCTCGACCCGCAGACCAAGGCCCTTGTGGAAAAGGCCGCCAAGGAAGCCGCCGCCTACGAGTGGAAGTGGTCCGCGGAACAGGATGAAATCGCCCTCAAGGAATGCCTTGCTCGCGGCATGGTCATCAATGACGTGTCCGACGAACCCGCCTGGACGGAGGCCGCCCGCTCCGTGTGGCCGCAGTTCTACGACAAGGTCGGCGGCAAGGCCGTGGTGGATGAAGCCCTCGCCATCATGCAGCAGTAAACGGACGCCCGGCGCGCGGGTTTCGGCTCCGCGCGCCGTCTTCATTCCTTGGAGGACGTATGTCTTTTCTCAAGCAGCTCTACGACAACTTCGAAGAGGGGGCCTGTGCTCTGTTCGTAGCGGTCATGGTTCTCTGCCTTTTCCTTCAGGTGGCCATGCGCATCGCCGTGGGATCGTCGCTGGCATGGACTGAGGAACTTTCCCGCTACAGTTTCCTCTGGGCCGTGTATGTCGGGGCCGCCCTTGCCGTGAAGCGCGGCGGGCATGTCCGCATCACCGCACAGTTCATGTTCCTTCCGACCCGCTGGCGGCTCGTGTTCCGCGCCGTCGGGGACATCATCTGGATCGGCTTCTCCCTTTATGTGGCGTGGATCGGGCTCGCCTGCATCGAAGAGGGCCTGTATTACCCCGAAGTGTCGCCTACCCTCGGCGTTGTGAAGGCGTGGGTGGAATGCATTATCCCGTTCAGCTTCGTGCTGGTGAGCTGGCGCATCGTTGAGGAATACGTCGTGCGCTGGCGGAACGGCACCCTCGGAGAACTGGTACGTTACGAGGAGGCAGCCTGATGACGCCCCTAGCCATTGCCCTCATTGTCCTTGTCGCCATGTTCCTGCTGGGGCTGCCGATCTTCATGTCCCTGATCATCTCTTCCGTGGTGGCGATCCTCGCGGGCGGGGATATCCTGCCCCTGTCGGTCATCCACAACTCGCTTTTTGACGGCCTGAACCTGTTCCCGCTGCTCGCCATCCCCTGTTTTGTGGTCGCGGGCACGCTCATGGAGTTCGGGAACATCACGCAGCAGATCGTCGACGTGGTGAAGCAGCTTGTGGGCCGCGTCTACGGCGGCCTCGGCATCACCACCATCCTCGCCTGCACGTTCTTCGCGGCCATTTCCGGTTCCGGGCCGGGGACCGTCGCCGCCGTGGGCACCATCCTCGTCCCGGCGATGGTCCGCAACGGCTATTCCAGGGATTACGCTTCGGCGGCGGCTTCTTCCGGGGGCACCATCGGCATCCTGATCCCGCCGTCCAACCCGATGATCATCTACGCGATCCTCGGGAACCTGTCGGTGACCGCCATGTTTACCGCAGGGTTCATCCCCGGCTTCATCGTGGCCTTCGCGATGATCATGACCGCCTACCTGCTGGCGAAGAGGAACGGCTTCAAGGGCGACGAGAACGCCGCGCCCTTCAACATGAAGTTTTTCCTCAGAAGCTGCGGCAACGCCGGGTTCGCGCTGGCGACGCCGTTCATCATCCTCGGCTCGATCTATACCGGCTGGGCGACGCCCGTGGAAGCGTCCGTAGTCGCCATCGTGTGGGCGCTGTTCGTGGGCATCGTGATCAACCGGGTGCTCAGGCCCCGGCACATCTACCGGGCCTTGCTGGAAGGCGCGATGACCTGCGGCGCGGTGCTGCTCATCGTGGGCGCGTCCACCCTGTTCGGCAAGATCCTTACCTTTGAGGAAGCCCCGCAGCGCCTTGCGTCCATCGTGCTCGGCATTTCCGACGATCCCCATCTCGTGCTGCTCATGATCATCGGCGTGCTGTACGTCCTCGGCATGTTCATGGAAACGCTGGCGACCATCATCATCCTCGTACCGGTGCTCCTGCCCATGATCCTCCAGCTCGGCATCGACCCGATCCATTTCGGCATAGTCCTTGTGGTGACCAACAACGTCGCCATGCTGACGCCGCCGCTTGGAGTCAACCTTTTCGTGGCGTCGCGGATAGCGGGCATCTCGGTGGAGCGCATCTCCGTCGCGGTCATCCCCTACCTGATCGCGCTGACCCTGTGTATCCTGCTGTTCACCTACGTCCCGGCGATCAGCACATGGCTGCCCAGCCTTATGGGGTACGGGCAGTAGCCCCGGTGGAGGCGTTTCTTTACGGTTCCGCCCGGTTTCTCCGCCGGGCGGATTCTTTTCCATTATAGTAACAACTTATGATTTCTTGCTTTTCGGCATGTGATGGGGCATAAGGAGGAAATGCTTCGAGAAACGATTCACAAACTAAGAACGGACATGTAATGTTGCAAGAGTATCTTGATCAGCTTTTTGACGCCTTCAAAGAGGGGATCTGCATCTCCGACGTGGAAGGGACCGTCGTGCATTTGAACAGGCGCCATGCCGAAATCACGGGCATCCCCCGCGAAGAGATGCTGGGGCATTCCGTGATGGAGTTCGTCAAGCGCGGCAGGCTCGACGTGGTGCTGAACCCGGAGGTCATACGGACGGGGCAGCCCGCCACGCGCGTGCAGACCGTTTCCGACGGGCGGAAGCTGATTCTCGAAGCCAATCCGGTTTTCGACGCGCAGGGCAAGCTGGTGCTGTGCATCACCTTCCTCCGCGACGTGACCATGCTCTCCGAGATGCGGGAGCAGATGAGCGTCCAGAAGGAGCTGCTTGAAGCGTTCCAGCAGCTCAGTACCGCCGGGGACGCGCAGGAACTTTCCCGCAAGACGCCGAAGCTGTTCACCAGCAGTGCCATGATCAAGCTCTACGGCGAGGTGAACACCATTGCGGAGACGGACGCCACGGTCCTGCTGCTCGGCGAGACGGGCGTGGGCAAGGACGTCATTGCCCGCCGCATCCACGCCCTGAGCCTGCGCAAGAACAAGACCTTCATCAAGGTGGACTGCGGAAGCATCCCCGAAAATCTTATTGAAACCGAGCTGTTCGGCTATGCGGCGGGCACGTTTTCCGGCGCGAGCAAGACGGGCAAGATCGGCCTCATCGAAGCGGCGTCGGGCGGCACGCTGTTCCTCGACGAAATCGGGGAGCTGCCCATGCCCATGCAGACGCGGCTGCTCCGGTTCCTTCAGGACTGGGAGATCATGCGCGTGGGTTCCACCACGCCGAAGCAGATCGACGTCCGCATCGTCGCCGCCACCAACAAGAATCTCGAACGGGCCATCGCGCGCGGGGAATTCCGCAGTGATCTCTATTACCGGCTCAAGGTGGCGGTGATCGCCATTCCGCCGTTGCGCGACCGCCAGGCGGACATTCTGCCCCTCGCACGCATGTTCCTGCGGTTTTACGGCAGCAAGTACCATCGCCAGCTGACGTTTTCCGAAGAAGCCGAATCGCTGCTCCTCGACTACAAGTGGCCGGGCAATATCCGCGAGCTGGAAAACCTTGTGCAGGGGCTGGCCGTGACCAGCAAGAACAGCGTGATCCGGGCTTCGGATGTCCCCATTTCGGGCGTGGCGAAGCCTGCCGCATCGGCGCGCAGGGACGGCCTCGATTTTGAACTCGACGGCAAGACATACAAGGAGATCATGAAGGACCTTGAGAACAAGGTCCTTTCAGCCGCGATGGAGCGTTACGGCAGCATCACCGAGGTCGCCAAGCACTTTCAGGTCGACCGCAGTACGATTTTCAGAAAAGTGAAGGAATTGGAGAAAGAAGGGAAGATGCGGTGACGCTTGGGGCTGGGGAGGTGGCCGCTGTACCTTGGGAATACATTGGCTTGGGCGGCGATGATGGCTGTCGGCGTCGTCAGCCCGTTTCATCGCCAGATAGGGAAAGGGCGGGGTATGGATTGCCCTTCGGGGAGTGCCGTTCCAGAGCTTGAAGCCGCCCGTGAGGGATCGCGTTAAGACGGAAAAGTGAGGATGTCCGGCGTTGTTCGGGGGCTCCTCTTTATGTTCGCCAGAGTTTTTGAGCCCCCGGTGCTGTTTCGAAGGCTCGCCAGGCCTCCGCTTTATGGGTACGGCCTGTAACCGCGGGCGTAACCAAGAATGGGATACAGTCAATAGGATGTGGAAGGGGAAGCGTGGATTCGCCCTCCCGCCGCGTGAAGGCAGCCCGCTGAACTCCAGCGGGCTTTCTTTTTTCTGGCTATCCCATCCTCCCGGATAGATACCTTTCAGGGATACGGTCTGGAACCCGTCGGCGTTCTTTTCCGGCTTTTTCTTTCGCCTTTCACAGCTTTCCGTTCCGCATCCGTTTCCTTGCGCAGGCAGGTTGTGGTCCCATCTTTGGAGCCTGGCGGTGTGTTTTCGTGTCCTGAATGCCTGTCGGCAAAGGAGTCCGGAATCTGAGCTGCCGTAACTGTGCGGCATACCTGACTGAAAATAGAGAGAATGGCATAAAGGGCACCGTATTTTCATGTGGTGAGAATTTTTTCTCAATGAGATGCGAAAAGAGAATTTCAGGATGAGAATAATGTGCCTGCAATGATAAAAAATCTGTAACAATAGTGAGATATGGAGTATGCGCCGTATGGCACAAAAATCGCATTAGAAAAAATGTCCGGTTACACGGAGAAGATGTGAAAACTTTTATGATAACAGGAGAAGTTTCATGGAATGGAATCCCGAAGTTGTACGCCGTGTTCGTGGGGCCATGCAGGACAGGGCCCGCTCTCAGGCCTGTCTGTTCAAGGCGTTTTCCTCAGTAATGACCCGCGAACAGGCCGAAGCCCTCGCCCGTGAGGGGATTGCCGAATACGGCCGCATTCGTGCCGAGCGCGACGGGCGCAAGCTGGCTCCCGAAGACTGGATGAACGAACACTACACCATGATGGGCGGCGTATTCGAGACGGAAATTTCCGACACCGAAGAATACTGCGAAATGAAGATGCACTACTGCCCCCTCCTCGAAGAATGGAAAAAGATGGGGCTTTCTCCTGAAGATCAGGATCTTTTCTGTGACGTGGCTATGGAACTGGATCGCAACCGCGCCAAGGAGCACGGCATCCCGTGCGATATCGTGGAACGCCTCGGCAAGGGCGACCCCTTCTGCCGCGTCGTGCTGTGGAAAAAGAAGAAGGATTGATCGGGACGGCGGGCTTTTTCGCCTGATCGCCCGACTCCCCGGAAAACGGAGGGCATACGCTCCCGCTTTCCGGGGGGCGGGGCCTCAACAACACAAAGGAATTCCATGAAAAACCTCAACGATATTTTTTCCGGCGCGGTTCTTCTATGCCTTTGCGCGGTGGGGGTTTACGAAGTGGCCGCCTCCATCGCCCCGTCCGATGGGGAGGTTGTCGGGGCGGACGCGCTGCCCACGCTGGCCCTCGGCGGCATGGCGCTGTGCGGGGTTTTCCTCATTCTCCAAGGGCTGCTGAGGAATCGGCCCGGCCGTAGTTGGGGAAACCGATCCGCCGTCATCAAGACCCTTCTCTTTTTCGGTTTCTTCGTCATGTACCTGTCCGGCATGATCTGGCTCGGCGACTGGCTCGTGGAGCAGAGCTGGTTCCCGTGGCCGCACAACGGCGGATTTACGATCTCCACGTTCCTGTTCCTGCTGTTCTCCCTGCCCCTTCTGGGACGCCGGAATCCTGTTGAAATCATGGGAGTGGCGGCGCTGACCACGGGAGCGCTGCTGTATGCCTTCGGATACTTCTTTCAGATCATGTTGCCGTAGGAGGACACGATGTCCGAGGTTTTTGCTGGGATAGAAGCGGCCTTGAGTTTCGGTTCGCTGATAGCCAACGTCACCGGGGTTTCTTTGGGCATCCTGTTCGGGGCCATGCCGGGCCTGACGGCGGCGATGGGCGTAGCCCTGCTTATCCCGCTTTCCTTCGGGATGCCGCCCGTAGAGGCTTTTTCCATGCTGCTCGGCATGTACGCCGGGGCCATTTACGGGGGATCGATCACGGCCATCCTCGTCGGCACGCCGGGCACGGTGGCCGCCGCCGCGACCCTGCTCGAAGGCCCGAAGCTGACCGCCAAGGGGCAATCGCGCAAGGCGCTGGAAATGGCCACGTTTGCCTCGTTTTTCGGGGGCATCTTCAGCGCGGTCGCTCTGGTGACCTGCGCGCCGCTGCTGGCGACCGCCGCCATGTCCTTCGGCCCGGCCGAATATTTCGCACTGGCCGTTTTCGCGCTCACGGTGGTGGCGACCCTGTCTTCAGGGGCTATGTGCAAGGGGCTTGCCGCCGCATTCGTGGGCCTTTTCCTTTCAACGGTGGGGATCGATCCGGTTTCCGGCGATTTCCGCAACACGTTCGATGTGCCGGAACTGTTCAACGGCATCTCGCTGGTGCCCGCGCTCGTCGGGCTTTTCGCGGTATCGCAGGTGCTCCTGTCCCTTGAGGATGTCTTCCTCGGCAAGAGCGGGATCGTCAAGGAGGGCAAGCTGTCCAATCAGGGGCTGACGCTCGGGGAAATCTGGACGAACAAGTTCAACCTGCTGCGTTCCTCGCTCCTCGGCACGCTCATCGGCATCATCCCGGCTACGGGGGCCAGCGCCGCGACCTTCATCGCCTACGGCGAAGCCAAGCGCTTCTCGAAGCATCCCGAAGCGTTCGGCAAGGGGACGCTGGAAGGCGTGGCCGCGACGGAAAGTTCCAACAACGGTGTGACCGGCGGGGCGCTCATCCCCCTGATGACGCTGGGCGTCCCCGGCGACGTGCTCACCGCCATCCTGCTCGGCGCGCTGATGATCCAAGGCCTGACGCCCGGCCCGCTGCTTTTTCAGGAGCACGGCGCCACGGTCAACGGCATCTTCGCGAGCTTCTTCGTCTCCAACATCCTTATCCTTGTGGTCGGGCTCATCGCCGTGCGCATCCTCGGCAAGGTCGTCCTCGTGCCTACCGCGATCCTCATGTCCGTCGTGCTCACGCTGTGCGCCATAGGCAGTTTTGCGGCCAACAACTCCACGTTCGACATCGGCGTAATGGCCGCCTTCGGGCTGCTTGGCTACCTGATGCTCAAGGCGGGGTTCCCCCAGCCGCCCATGCTGCTCGCCATGATCCTCGGCCCGCTCGCAGAATCCAACTTCCGCCGGGCGCTGTCCCTCTCCCGCGACGATTTCAGCACCTTTTTCACCAGCCCCATATCCTGTGTCATATTGGCCGTCAGCGCCTGCGTCGTCCTCAAAACCATTTGGGACGAATACAGGGGATGCAAGCGCGAGGCGGTCTGATCCATCCACACTTTTTTTCAGGAGGAGCCTTCATGAAGAGGAATCTGTCCCGGATGTTCCGCACCGGCGTTGCCGCAGCCGCGGCCCTGCTCTGCGCCATGCCGTTCCAAGCTGCGGCCGAAGACTACCCGAGCCGCCCGATCACCCTGATCATGCCTTTCGGCGCGGGCAACGCCCCCGACACCGCCGCCCGTATTATCGGCGACTACCTGCAGCGCAAGCACAACATCACGCTGCTCATCACCAGCAAGCCCGGCGGCAGCGGCATCCCCGCCACGCTCGAAACCGTCCGCGCCCGTCCCGACGGCTATACCATCAGCCTCACCTCGGCCAACGTGCTGACCGTCGTCCCGCAATACAAGAAGTGCGGCTTCACCTATAAGGATCTCGCCCCGGTGGCACAGGTCAACGTCTTCACGATGGGCTGGGGCGTCCGTGCCGATTCCGGCATCGCCAGCGTGCAGGATCTCATGGACAAGGCCAAGGCCGAACGCGGCAAGTACAGCCTCGCCAGCCCCGGCGCGTTTACGGCCCAGCGCTTCTACCACGCCAACGTGATGAAGCTGTTCCCCGAATCCGACCTCCCCTATGTGGCCTACAACGGCGGAGCGGAAATCGTGACGGCGCTCCTCGGCAACCACATATCCACAGGGTTCACGCCCGTGGTGAACTTCAAGCCCCACAAGGATATCCGCGTTATCGCCGTGTGCAGCGCCCAGCGTGATCCCAACTATCCCGACGCGCCCACGTTCAAGGAAATGTTCGGCGACGGCTTCGTGTTCGACTCCGTGTACGGCATCGTGGCCCCGCTCAAGACCCCTAAGGATCGCATCGAACGCCTTCAGAACCTGATCAAGGAAGCCCTCAGCGATCCCGACGTGCAGGCCAAGTTCGCCAAGGTCAACATGACCACCAACTTCCTCCCCGCCGACGAATTCGGCAAGGTCATCGAAGGGTACTACAAGCTCTTTGAGGAGCCTATCCGCAAGGCCAAGGAAGCCGAAAAGAAGTAAAGGCAGCCCTTTGTCAGGAAGCCGTCCTCAGGGGCGGCTTTTTTGTTTTGGGGCCAGCACGGGCGGCGTCAGGGGGGCCTCCCTCCCGCTTGGCGGTTTTCGTCGGGAGGGGGTGCGGAAGGCGTCCGTATGCCGAAAGGCCCGGCAGCCGTTTTTCCCGCGGACAGCCACGGGCGCATCTGGGGATGGGGATCGCCTGCAACCCGATGCGGCCCCTTTGCAGGGGGAGGGCGGAAACGGCGGCACCTCTTCAAGAACGGGCGATGGAGGTCCGGTTCCGCTCTTGAAGACATGCGGAGGCCCTCTCCCGGGGCAGCGATGCTGTTGCATGAGAAAGGTGCCCAAGCGTCCCCTGCCGTTCAAAAACAGCCTCTCAGAATCGGTTTCCGCCACCCGCTTTGGGAACAACAAAAAATACGGTTTCTCTTTTTTTCACCTTTTCGCTTGTCTTTTTCTCATGCAGGTGAGAAACTCAAAAGAGTAACTATAAAAGCAAGATACATCGACAAAGCATATAGATTTGCCTATTTGGAGACACCTATGAGATCGGAAATCCATGCCGCTGTTCCCCTGTGGATCAACACCCCTCTCGAACCTCCCCTCCCATCGGGTTCCCCCGTCACCGAGCGTTGGCGCCTCGTGCAAAAGCATCTTCCCCCGTTGGCGGAGCTGCTGGACGTGGAAATCGTGATCATGAACGCGGAAGGCTACTGCGTGGGGGGAACCGGCCCCTACCTTCGCGGTGTCGGGTTCCGGATGCCCGCGGACAATGCGCTGACCTACAGCCTGCGTTCCGGTCAGAGCTCCATGGTGCTGACGCCCGGCAAAGAAGAAGTCTGCCGTACCTGCTCCGGCAAGGGGGCCTGCGCGGATGTGGCCAATTTCACGGGGCCGGTGGTGATAGAAAACGAAATCGTCGCGGTCGTGCAGATCGTGGCCTTTACCGACAATCAGCGCGCCGAGCTGCTGATGAAGTCGGAAAAGGCTTTCGAGCTCATCAGCCAGATCATCGGTTTCGCATGGGCCCGCGGACGCGACGTGGAACCGCTCCCCGAACAACCGCGCGATGACCGTTTTCCCAGCATCATCGGCGAGAGCAAGGCCATCTTGCGGCTCAAGGCGGCTATCCTGAAGGCCGCCGGCACGAACGCCACCGTCCTTATCCAAGGGGAGTCGGGGACGGGCAAAGAGTTGATCGCGCAGGCGGTCCATGACAACAGCCCCCGCCATACGGGGCCGTTCGTCGCCATCAACTGCGGGGCCATCCCGGAATCGCTCATGGAAAGCGAGCTGTTCGGCTATGAGCCCGGCGCGTTTTCCGGCGCGAACAGCGGGGGCCAAAAGGGGCTTCTGGAACAGGCGCACACGGGTACCTTCTTCCTCGACGAGGTATCCGAAATGCCCGTGTCGCTTCAGGTCAAACTGTTGCGTGTCTTGCAGGAGCGCGTTGTCCGGCGCGTAGGCGGGAAGGTCAACCACAGCGTGGACATCCGCATCATCGCCGCCAGCAACAGGAACCTCCGGGAACTGGTGGCGCAGGGGGCGTTCCGCGAAGACCTGTTCTTCCGGCTGGACGTGATCCCCCTGTTCGTGCCCCCGCTCCGGGAGCGGCAAGGCGACATCCGGCTGCTGGTGGCCCATTTCCTCCAGTCGTTCAGCCGCGAACGGGGCTGCACCTACCGGGTCGCCACCGAACTCATGCACGCTTTCGAGGCCTACCCGTGGCCCGGCAACGTACGCGAACTGAAAAACTTTGTGGAATACGGGGTCGGGTTTTGCGAGCACGGCGTCCTGACGCTGGATCTCATGGATTCCCGCTTCAAGACGGCAAGCCCACCTCCCGTCAAAACGGAAAAAGGTATGCCGTCCCCACCGCCGGAGCCTGCCCGCGATACGGCGGAATACGACAGGATCATGCAGCTCCTTGAGCGCTACGGGCAGCACACGGAAGGGAAAAAACGGACGGCCTCCGAACTGGGGATCAGCCTTGCCACGCTTTACCGCAGGATGGGGCAGCTAGGCATCACGGCGAGAAAGCACGCGAGATGACTGCGGGCTCGCCTTTTCGCATGGATACGGCGGCAACCGCCCGTCCTGTCGCAACCCCCTGCACGGCGGGGCATTGCCTGTTCCATGCCTTGGGCGCCTTCAACAGGCCTGCGCAAAGGAGGGAGGGGCCGCCTTCCCTTCCGTCATTTCCAACCCGCCCCAGCCCGCCTCGAAAAACATCAAACCCGGCTGTGCCTCCTCCCATGCGCTGCCGGGGGACATGGCGGGGAGGACGGGTAGCGCGGGGATAAGCGAAACGGGCGAACCCGTAAGGCTGGGCAGGAGGATGGACAGGATGTCTGTCGCTCTATCGAACGGGATCGCCCCATGCAGGAAACAGCCATAGCGGATGGGGTGGGCAAACGGCTTTCCCTTGAAGGGTATCGGTATCCGGTTTCTGGGGACCCACAGCCCCTATAAGAAGATGTCTTCTTGGGGGTAATGCGGCAGGCGGGTTGCGGCGAGGCAAAAACGGTGGAAGGCGTATTGAGGAGTGCCATCAAGCGGTTTCGATTTGCAGCGGACAGGTTGGGGGATGCTTTTTCGGGTACAAAAAAAGGACTCATGATTATTCATCATAAATCCTTCAAAATTCTGGTGCGGCTGGAGAGATTCGAACTCCCGGCCTACAGGTTCGTAGCCTGTTGCTCTATCCAGCTGAGCTACAGCCGCATCACGAGAAAGAGGTATAGTCGGACGGCCCGGTTCCGTCAAGCGTTTTTTGGGGAACTCTCGCGAAAAAATCTCTCCTGTGCGGAAAGAAATATCTTTTTCACTATAATATCATGCTATTATCTGTTTTTATCTTCTTGAAAAAAGACAAGAAGCACAGCTTCCGTATGAGGTTGCCCGGGGATTTGGCTGGAGCAATGACAGTGGGAAGTTGAAGTGGGAAAGGGGAGGGGCATACTCCTCTGGAAAGCGTCCCTCTCCCTTCCTCAAGGTGTCTAAAACTCCGGCGGAAGCTGGAGCATTTCCTCGTACGTGAATACGGGGCCGTCCACGCACATATAATGGCTCCCGACCTTGCAGTGCCCGCACTTGCCGATGCCGCAGTGCATGTTGGTTTCGAGGGCCGTGTAAATGTCCGAGGGCTTCATGCCGAGCTGCATGAGGTCGCGGGCGACGGCCTTGATGCGGCGGGCGGAGGCGCAGATGATCGCCGAGGTATTTTTCCAGTCGAGGCCGAGGCCGGGCAGCAGGTCGTTGATGTAGCCGATATGCGCATCCACCTGATCCGTAGGCTTGGAGAGCGAGTAGTGCACCTCGACGCCGGGGACTTTCGCCCATTCGCGCAGGTCGTCCTTGAGCAGCAGCCCGTCATAGGTCGAAGCGCTCGCCATAATGGCGATGCGCCCGAAGTCCGGCTTGTTTTCGATGGCCCGGACCAGCGTTGCGCGCACGGGCGCGTGCCCCACGCCGGAGCCGACGACCAGCAGATCGCGGCCTTTCAGCGTCTCGTAGGGCAGGGGCACGCCGAACGGCCCACGCAGCCCCATCATGTCCCCGACCTTCAGGTTGTGCATGGCCGTGGTGACCTTGCCGACCTTTTTGACGTAGAAGGTGAAGGCATCCTTCACGCGGTCGCTGAACGGCACGGAAATGGCGATTTCCCCCGCGCCGAACACGGTCAGCATGAAGAATTGGCCGCGCAGGGCGGGGCGGCCTTGATTGGGGCGGTCGCGGTAGCGGACCGTAAACCGCTTGATGCCCTTGGCTTCCTCAAAAATATCGATGATCTCCGCTACGAGCGGCGTATACGGCTGCGGGTCGAACAGGCGTTCTTCGCGCTCGTAGTGCACGTTGACCGCCGGGGCGGGAGCTTCCAGCACCTGGTGGGGCGTCCGTTCCTTCATCCGGGCCATGATGTCCACCATATCGATGGAAGCCGGGCAGACGGCCGCACACCGTCCGCATCCGGTACAGCCCTTCATGCCGAAACGCTCTTCGATATATTGCAGCTTGTCGTAGATCCGGTAGCGCACAGCCGAAGTCTTGGAGCGTGGGTTGTGGAATTCCGCGTTCCGGGTGAACGATACCGACTGGCACGAGTCCCAGACCCGGACACGGGTGCCGGAATGGGGCGTGTCCTGCTCCTCTTCGGTGGTGAAACAGGTACAGGTGGGGCAAACGCGCGTACATCCGGTACAGGCGATGCAGCTTGAGGCGATGGCGTCCCATTCTTCGTCCTTGAAGTGCGCGGCAAGCACCTGCCGGACTGTGGACGTGTCCAACGTGCGGCGGAACGTCTTCAGCGCGTCTTCCTGCAACGCTTTTTTACGCCTGCGGCCCGTGAATTCGAGGTCGCGGTACAGGAGCGGCGCGACGTGCGACAGGAGCGCCTTGCCCCGGTCCGATCCCGCCTCCACCCAGTACCAGTCGTTCTCTCCCTTCTCCCCTTTCTTGTGGTCAGGCCCGTAATCCGGGGTCAGAAGGAGGTCATACCCCTTGCCTGCCTGCATTCCGTATTCGGTGTGGGCGGTGATTTCCGCGAACGGCCCGGTACCCATTGAGGCGCAGTAGCATTCCGGCCCGGCCTCAAGGCAGTTCACGGCGACGATGAACACGTGCTGGCGGCGCAAATGGTAGTTGATGTCGTGGTGCTCGCCGAGAAAAAAGCGATCCATGTAGGCCAGCCCGTATGTGTCGCAGGGCCGCAGACCGAACAGGATCTTGTCTTCTTCCTGCAAGGAAGACGAAGACGGCGCGCTGATGGCGGTACACGTCTTTTCGTTGCCTTCCCAGCGGAACAGCTCCTCGCGCTCGCCGAAGACGAATCCCTTGGGCGCGACGATCAGGTTGGTGTATTCGTCCGGCTCCATGAACCGGACCTCTTTCCGGGTACGGCGCGACCAGATGCGCATCTGCGCGTTGTCCGGGCTTCCGCTCGGGACGAATACCGAATACCGCGCCGACCAGCGCGTCAGTATTTCGGGAAGATCCGATGCCTTGAACTTGAACATGAGGACTCCTGAGGGAAAGGCGGGAATACGGGGATGGGAAACCTGCCGGAGAAGGGGTATCCCTCCCCCGCCCCGTTTCCCAAGGCTTTCGACTGATGGAGAGACTGCACCCCGCTTGTTTCAATAGGCTCAATCATTAGAATATGGTGGTTTTATCTCCACAGTATGATGAACATACGGCCTTTTTCTCCAGTTTTTCCATCGGCGGGCGTCATGGCTGAGGCATTGTATTGGTTATCCCTTTGGAACTTCAAGAAAGAATCAACCATTTCCTATAACCCAGCCTTTCAAAAACACTGCCGGCCAGTTGAATACACGGCAACCCGTTGTCCCAAAGGAAAAACCGCGAACAGGGATTCGATAAACACGAAAGTCTTTGAAGGGA
>NZ_JH114232.1:124661-158139 GCF_000224655.1 Bilophila sp. 4_1_30 | reverse complement strand
CCGATATTCCCTTATCCTTTCCCCTACTTCGCCTCCTCCACACGCACGGGCGTGAGCTTCAGCGCGGGGATCTTGACCGTGGGGTCGAGATGCTCGTGGCTCGTGAGCGCGTTGGCGGGGCTCTCCGCGAAATGGAAGGGGAGAAAAACGGTTCCGGGCTGGAGATCCATTGTCGTCCGCAGGCGGGCCACGATGGAACCCTGCCGCGACGTCACGCGCACTTTCCAGTTGTCCTTGAGCCGCAAGGCCGCCGCATCGTCCGGGTGCATGTCGAGAAAGGCCTCCGGATACTCGCGATCCAGCGCCCACGAGCGCCGGGTCATCGTGCCGGTGTGGTAGTGGTGCGAGACGCGCCCGGTGAGCAGCGTGAACGGATAGGTTTCATCCGTGGCGCAGCCGAGATCGTCGGGCACGTCGTTGACCGTGAACAGCCCGCGCCCCCGCATGAAGGACGCGGCATGCAGATAGGGCGTGCCCGGATGATCAGGGGTCGGGCAGGGCCAGCACAGCCCCTGTTCCTCGGCAAGGCGGGTATAGTCCATGCCCGCGTAACTCGGGACCACCTGACGGATCTCATTGAAGATCTCGCGGGGCGAATCGTAGTCCGCCCGCCCGCCGAGCGCGTTGATCACGTCGCACAGGATGCGCCAGTCGGCCCGCGTGCCGGGCAGAGGGGACAGGACTTCGTTGATGAGCTGTACCCGGCGTTCGGTGTTGGTGAACGTCCCCTGCTTTTCGAGATAGCTGGTCGCGGGCAGGATCACGTCGGCAAGCTGTGCCGTAGGCGTCATGAAAATGTCCTGCACAATGAGGAAATCGAGGTTCCGCAGCCCCGCTTCGACTTTCGCCGCGTCAGGATCGGACTGCATGGGGTTCTCGCCCATAATGTAGGCCGCCCGGATGCTTCCGTCGCGCATCCCATCCATGATTTCGGTAAGCTTCTTGCCCTGCTCATCGGCGAACGGGCCCCAGAGCCGGGCGAAACGCTGGTGCCCCAGCTCGGAATCCGCCTTGACGTAGCCGGGCAGGGTTTCGGGGAGCGCTCCCATATCGCAGGAGCCCTGCACGTTGTTCTGCCCGCGCAAGGGGATGAGCCCGGTGGAAGGCCGCCCGATCATGCCGCAGAGCATAACGAGGTTCGCCAGCGCGCCGCAGGTTCGGGTTCCCGTTACCTGCTGGGTGACGCCCATGCAGTAGAGGATGATGGAATTGGGCCCCTTGGCGTACAGCCGGGCCGTTTCCCGGATGGCTTCGGGCCGGAGGCCGGTGAGCGGCGCGGCCCATTCCGGGGTGCAGCCCTCCAGCGAGGCGCGTAGGGCGTCGAAATGCTCCGTGCGCTCGTTGATGAAGGCCTCGTCCTGCGCTTTCTCTTCAAACAGGATGGCGTGCATCAGCGCGTTGACGAGCGCGAGGTTGCTGCCCGGACGGATGGCGAGGTGGATGTCCGACAGCGTTGCCACGGGCGTACGCCGAGGGTCCACGGTAATGAGCTTTGCCCCGCGTTTCTTGGCCGCCGTGATGCGGGCGTAGGCCAGCGGGTGCTGCGCCGACGTGTTGGAACCGATCACGAGGATGGTGTCGGCGAAGCGGATTTCCTCAAGGCCGTTGGTGGCCGCCCCGGACCCGAATGCTGTAGCCAGACCGGCTACGGTGGGGCTGTGTCAGAGGCGCGCGCAGTGATCGATGTTCGGTGAACCGATCACGGCGCGGGTCAGTTTGGCGGCGAGGTAGTTCTCTTCGTTGGTGCAGCGCGCCGAGGCGAGCATGGCGAACTTGTCCGGGCCGTGCGTGCGGATCACCGCGCGCAGGTGTTCCGCAATGGCGCGGTAGGCTTCGCTCCACGAAACGCCTTTCAGCGTGCCGTCTTCCTGACGGAGCAGGGGCTGATCCAGACGGTCGGGATGGCGCGCGAAGCCGTGCCCCTGCCACCCCTTGGAGCACAACATGCCCTGGCTGACGGGATGATCCGGCTTGGGCAGGACGCCGGTGATGCGCCCGCCCTCCACGGTCAGATACAGGTTGCACCCGCATCCGCAATAGCCGCAGGTCGTCAGGACTTTTTTCATGCTCCACCCCAAAAATTGTTCAGTTGACCAATCATAGATCCGGTGGGTTTCGCTTACAAGCCTTTTCGGAGTTTGTGCGGAAAATTTTTTACGATTTCGATTGTTTTTATCGCAGAAGCTTTGTTTTTCACCAAATTGTCGCCTCTTCTTTCTACGGTATGCCGCAGGGCGCCCCCTCGTCGCCCTTTTTCCGTTTTCCCCTTTAGGTTCAGGCAGTTCCATGCCTGATCACTTCCGCTCTTTGCTTCTTCCACCCGCTGACATCGTTCAATCTTTCTTGCGGCGCAATGCCGCGTAGGGTGCAGCTCATGAAGCAATCACCCCTATATCCCCTTTTGTTGTCCGCGGTGGCGGATTCGCTCCGCCGGCCTTTCCCGGAGATCCGGCTTCTGCCCGACGGTGCGTTCGCTGCGCGCGACGGCAGGCCCGGCACGCTCACGGGAGGAAACCTCAACGCATGGAACCTCTCCTCTTCGGGCGCGGAACGTGTGCTCGACCAATGGCGGCGGCGCGAGACGCCTCTGGTCATCGACTATGAGCACCAGAGCCTCAATGCCCGCCACAACGGACAGCCCGCTCCTGCCGCAGGCTGGATCGAATCGCTCCGGTACGAGCCGGGGCAGGGGCTGTTCGCGTCGATCCTGTGGACGGAAGGCGCCAAGGCTTTCATCGAACAGGACGAATACCGTTTCATTTCCCCGGTGTTCTCCTTCAACCCCCAAAACGGCGACGTACTGGAACTGAAAGGCGCGGCCCTGACCAATGTTCCCGCGCTTGACGGGCTTGGCGCCGTCGCCGCGACCGAGGATTTCCCCCCATCCGACAACCCTCAACCGGAGACAGCCATGAATGCGCTCAATCGGCTGAAACAGCTGCTCGGCCTGCCTGAAGACGCGGCCGAGGAAACCTTGCAGGCGGAACTGGACAAGCTCGAATCCCTGCTCACGCCCGCGAATCCCGCCGCGTCCGATCCGTCCGCTTTGCCCGGACAGCCGCCTTTTCCCCATCAGGCAGATCCGCTGCCCGGCAACGCCCGGCCCACGCTGTTCGACTTTTTGCAGGCTTGCCATCCTCAGGCGGCCCTGACCTCGCTGGTACGCGCCAACACAGCCCTGCGCGATCAGCTTTCAGTGGCGCTCAGCGTCACGCATGGCGATCGCGTGGTCCGGAGCGTCGAAGCCGCCGTGGCCGACGGGCGCTTGAGCCGTGGGCTTGTCGGCTGGGCCACCGCGCTGGGACGTCAGAATCCGGACGCGCTGGAAACCTATCTCGCCGCCGTTGCGCCCATTGCCGCGCTCTCGTCATTCCAGAGCGCGGGCAGCCGTCCCGTGCTGTCGGCTCCCGCCGCGTCCCCGCTCTCCGATGAGGAGCGCTTCGTCTGTGCCCAGCTCGGTCTGAGCGAGGCCGAGTATCTCGCTGTGCGCGGGTAGGGGGAGATGGGGAGGGAAGACTGGGGAGGGAAGGAGGAACCTTTCTGGAGAAAGGCTTCCAGCTCTGCTATCGATGCCCGTAAGACTCGAAGACTCGTCAACGGTCACAGGCCCCTGCGGGGCCGCCATCCGGTCGCCCTCCCCTCCCCAGACCCCACCCCTCCGCCTCCCAAGACTTTCGTAAGGGTCGGCGTCGGTACGGGCGGCTTGGAAAGCCGTTTCTTTCGCGTCCGTCCCCCGGTTTGGAAAAAAGTGAAAAGGCAGGGATTCCCTCCGCGTCATCTTACCATCGGCAAACGCTTTTTTGGGGGATGCGGGGAGGGAATCAGGGGGAGAGGAAACGGTGTTTTCCTTCGGAAGAGGCCCTTTTCCCCTCCTCAGAACCATTCTTTATCATGAGGATATATCAATGGCAGTAGTGACGAGTTCCCTTGTGTCGGCCCTGCGTGTGGGCTTCCAGCGTGAGTTTCAGGATGCGCTTTCGTCTGCGCCGTCCCAGTGGGACAGGCTGTCCACCCGTGTGCCGAGCAGCTCGGCGAGCAACACCTATGGCTGGATCGGCCAGTTTCCCAAACTCCGCGAATGGTCCGGCGACCGCTCCTTCAAGAACATCAAGGAGCACGGCTATTCGGTGATGAACAATCTCTATGAGGCCACCGTGGATATCCCCCGCACGGCCGTGGAGGACGACGACATCGGCGTGTATGCCCCGCTGTTCCGCGAAATGGGCTATGCCGCCGGGACGCATCCCGACGAGATCGTGTTCGGCCTCCTCAAGAACGGCATGTCCGGCACATGCTATGACGGCAAGGCGTTCTTTGCCGTGGATCATCCCGTGTACCCGAACGCGGACGGCTCCGGCGACGCTGAAACCGTCTCCAACTGGCTGCGCCCCGCCGCCGTGGACGGAACGGTCACCGACGGGACGCCGTGGTTCGTGCTGGATGTCTCCCGCCCGCTGCGCCCGTTCATCTTTCAGGAGCGCACCGCCCCGGAATTGCAGGTCATCACCAATCCGGACAACGACTATGTCTTCATGAAGGACAAGATTCCCTACGGCATCCGTTATCGCTGCAACGGCGGGTACGGCTTCTGGCAGCAGGGCGTGTGCAGCACGCAGGAGCTGAACGCCGCCAATTTCGCCGCCGCCCTTGAAGCCATGCAGAGCTTCCGTGCCGACGGCGGGCGTCCCCTTGGCCTCGGTTTCGGGGGCGAGGCCGGGACGATGCTGGTCGTTCCCCCGTCCCTCCAGTCCGCCGCCCGCCGCGTCGTTTCCGCCGAACAGGACCCCGACGGCGGCAGCAACATCTGGTACCGCGCCGCGACGCTGCTGGTCAGCCACTGGCTGATTTAGTGGAATTTGGAAGAGCGGGAAGGGCTTTTTTGTGAAAGCGTTCTTCTCTGGACTCCCCCGAACGGCGTCAGCAGGAGGAGAGGCGGGGGAGTCCGCCTCAGCCGAAAAAGAATGGGCGGATTGCCGCCGGAGGCATTTCTGTATGGCATACGCCACGCTTGATCAGCTTGTGAGCCTGTTCGGGGCGGACGAAATCCGCACGCTTTCGGACAGGCAGGGCACGGGCGAACTCGACGAAACGGTCATTTCCGACGCGCTGGAGCGGGCATCCTCGGAAGTGGACAGCTATCTCGCGGATCGCTATGCGACGCCGCTTTCGGACTCAGCTCCTATTCCGCCCGTGGTGGTGTCGATCACTGGGGACATCGCCCGGTACCGGCTCACCGGGGGCGACATCCGCGACACCGATCCCATCCGCGAGCGCTATACCAAGGCGCTCAACTGGTTGCGCGACGTTGCGGACGGCAAGGCGGGCATTCCCGGCCTGCCGCCTGCGGGAACGGAAACGCCGGGGGCCGTGTTGCTCGAACCGGGTACCCGCCCGTGGGATGGGGTGACGCCGTGAGCCGCACGCCGATGGAGGTTGAGGATGCGATCCTCGAACGGCTCCAGCCGCTCAGGGAAACGCCGGGCGCGAAGACCGTAGCGGCGTTTCAGGGGCAGCCGGACAAGGGTACATGGGCCCGGCTGCGGCGCGGGTTTCCGGCGGTACTGGTTCTGTACGCGGGTTCTCCTGTGTTCACGCCTTCGGGCCGCCGCCTTGAGGAGCGCATGGAGTTCGAGGTCTACGTCATGGATAAAAGTTACCGTTCGGCAGCAAACGGTCAAAAGCCGGAGCCGGGGCACCCCGGAACCTATGCGCTGCTTGCCGCGGCGCGGGAACGGCTCCTCGGCGTGCCGCCTCTTCCGGGTATGGGGCCGTGCCTGCCGTCCGCTGTCCAAGGGTTCGTTCTGGATGGGGCCAGCGTCTACCGCATGACCGTTTCGACCGTACACAATATTGCACTGTAAGGATTGGATATGACTGCAAGTCCGCAGACAAGGAATTACCTTTACGGCAAGGGCGAGCTGTTTTTCCGCGCCGCGGGGAGCGAGGGATATGATCATCTCGGCAACGCCCCGGCCTTCACCATCAGCCTGACCGAAGAAAAGCTGGAGCATTTCAGCTCGATGAGCGGCACGAAGACCAAGGATCTCCAGCTGGTCACCCAGAAGGGGGCGACCGTGGCCTTCACGCTGGAGGAATTCACCACCGGAAACATCCTCCGGGCCTTCAAGGGCGCGGCGGTGGCGAAGCAGATGCAGGCCGCCGCGACGGTGTCCGGCCAGTCCGTCAGTGCCAACAAGGGCCTGTATACGTTCGTCGGCAAGGAGAAGCTCGGCTTCACGCGTCTGGAGCACGGCACGGTGACCGGGGGGACGTTCGCGCCCGGCTCCTCCGTGGTGGGTTCGACGTCCAGCGCCACGGCGACCGTCGCCTATGTGACGGACGGGGTTTTGGAGTGCGTAAACGTGCGGGGGACTTTTGTGCCCGGCGAGGAGATCGCCGCCTCTGCAATCAAAGCCACGTTGCAGGGCATCGCCCGCGTCGCCGATGTGGTGCTCACGGACAAGGCCAGCGCGCCGACCGTCCGCTACCGTCAGGGCGTCGACTACGATCTCAACGCCCGCACCGGGTTGCTGCGCGTCCGCGAATCCTGCTCCGCCGACACGGTGTTCCTGACCGCCGATTGCGAGTCTTCCGACGAACAGCTTGTTGATGCGCTGACCGCCAGTGACGTCACCGGCGAACTGCTGTTCGTAGGCCAGCCCGATCAGGGGCCGGGGCTTGTCGTGCAGTGCTGGAAGGTGACCCTTTCGCTCGGCGGCGAGGTCGGCCTCATCAGTGAGGAACTGGCCTCCATCCCCATGACCGGCGAAGTGCTCGCCGATGATCTGAACCATCCCGAAAGCCCGTTCTTCCGGGTGCGCTATCTCGGATAACCACAAAACACAGTGCGGAACTGGGGGAAACCTTTCCTGAAGAACGGCGTTCCCTTCTTTTTCCGCTTCATTTCCAAGCGACAGGAACTCACCCCGCGCCGCCTCCCCACCAACCGAAAGTCTTGGGAAGGGAGGGGGCGCGGGGGAGGGAGAACCTTTCTTCAGAAAGGTTTCCCTCCCCCGCATCATTCTTTTCCCATAAGGATACCCAATGCGAAAATCAGCTGAATTCACGATGGAAAACGACAAGGGCACCCTGAGCGTGCGCCTTCAGGAACTGACGGTGCGCGAAGTGCTGGATATGTGCGAGCAGTTCGGCAAGGGCCCGCTGGTCCACGATTTGGAGCGGCTGCTGCCGAGGATGTCCAACCTCACCACCAATGACCTCATGGACATGACGCCCGGCGAGCTTGAGCTGCTGTGGGAGCAGGTCAAGGAGGTCAACGCGGCTTTTTTCAGGATAGCCGGAGCGTTGGGCTTCGGCAGGGTGCTGGAGGCGTTCCGGGCTCAGTTGCGCAGCGATCTGATGGAGGCGGCTCTGAGCGGGAACTCCTCCGCGCGGTGATGCGGCTGGCGGGGGCCGGGCACAGGGACGTATTCGAGTATGGGTGGAGCGCGTTCGTCGAGGCGCTTGAGGCTGAGGCGCAGCGCCGGGACGAACGCATGAAGGACGCCGCCCTTGCCCTGCGCGTGGCGCTGCATACGGACGGGCGGCAGTTCAAAGCCTTTCTGGAAGCATAGGAGCGGGACATGGGACATGGCGGCTATACGCTGGAACTCAGCCTCAGGGATTCGGTTTCCGCGGGGTTGAAGGATATGGGCCGGGCTCTCTCGAATGTGCGGGAACTGGTGGGCTCGCTCCGGGCTGATGTCTCCGCGCTGAACAAGGCGTCGGGGCAGGCCGTTTCCGGGCTGGATCTGGGGAAGCTGGCGGAAGGGGCCGCCGATCAGCTGGAAGGGCTGTCCAGGGGGGCGCTTCAGGAGCTGGATGCGGCATTCCGGGACAGTGGCAAGACGATGGCGGACTACTATGCCGAGCGGCGGCGTCAGGCGGGAGAAACCGCTGACATCGAGCGGGAAAACGCTTCGGAACAGGCCGAGCGGATGGCGCAGGAGCTGGAAGCCCGGAAGGACGCGTATCAGGCCGAGCTGGAAGCTTTTGTGGCGCATGGGCAGAACTGGGCTGAGGAGCGGCAGGCACAGGCGGATCGGGAAGTGTCCATCAAGGCCGAGCAGGCGGATCGCGAGAAGGCGATCGACGCCCAGCGGCTTGAAGGGGCGTTGTCGCTGGCTGGCGGCATGGCGGATGCCATGAAGCAGGTCTACGAGTCCGGCCTTGCCCAGAGCAAGGGCGTGTACCAGCTGTATCAGGCACTGGCCATCGCCGAGGCCACCATCAGCACCTACAAGGCCGCTCAGGCCGCGTACGCGCAGGGCATGGAGTGGGGCGGCCCGGTAGTGGGCGCGATCATGGCCGCTACCGCCGTCGCTGCGGGCATGGCCCGTGTGGCTGCCATCAAGAGCACGCCGCTGAAAGGGTTCGCGTTCGGCGGGCTCATCGGCGGGCAGGATAAAGGCGATCGGGCGGACAACGTGCTGATCCGCGCCACGCCCGGCGAATACATGCTCGATAGGCCCACGGTGCGCCATTACGGGGTATCGGCTTTGGAGGCGCTGCGGCGTCGGAGCGTTCCCCGCGAACTGCTGGAGCCGTTCGCGTCGCCGCGTCTCCCGGCATCGGGAGGCAAGCGCACGGCCTATGCCCTCGGCGGCGAGATCGGAAACGGTTCCCTGACGGAGGGCGGCGGCAAGGCGCCCGGCAATGAGGGGCTGACCGTGATCAACGTTATGGATTTTCAACGTGAATTTGATCGGGCGCTGGCTTCGACGCGGGGGCGGCGCGTGCTCATCAATATTTTGGGCGAGGAAGGGATTGCGTCCTGACGCCCTGTGCGGGCCGTGTGCCTGAGGAGGAAAGCAATGGCATTCAGCGGCAAGATAACGGCGGCCAACCATGCCGACCTTTTGGCCAAAGTGACGAGCTTCATCACGGGCGATCCGGGCACGTCGGGCCGCGACTGGACGGTGGCGCGTCAGGATTCGCTGACGTGGGGCCCGGCGACGGTCTTCCGCAATACCGGGCTGTCCGGTTCGGAAGAGGTGTACGTGGGGCTTTGCGCCGCCACGTATACCGACAGCGTGAAGGGCGGGCTTGTCTGCAAGGTCTACAAGGCCTTTGACAGCGCGCCGGGCGGAACGGGGTTTCTGGATACGGCCTACGGCAACGGGACGGGGCAGAACGGGACCCATGCCTTCCTGCCTTGCTGGAATGCCGCCATGAACGTCTGGATCTGGAGCAACAAGGCGCGCGTCGTGATCGTGGCCGAGTGCAACGGGGTATACGCCAACGCCTATTTAGGGCAGCTCCGGCGTTTTTCGCTGCCGAGCGAGAACCCTTGGCCTTTGGCCTGCCTGACGGACGGCTACACGAACCTGTGGCAATACACGACATGGCACGACGCCATCACGAGCACGGGCTCGCGCGACGCGGATCTGCACAGGCGGAATCTGGCATTCGTACGGCGGGGCTCTTTCCCCTTGGCAACGACCTTTTCCTATTATCACGCCTGTCATCAGATTTGCAGGCCGGACGGCGTATGGACCTCGCACTTCGCCATTTGCCCCACGACCAGCCTGCTGAGCTCGTCGAGCGGCTATGAGACGGACATGAAGATAGACACGCAGGGGACGGGGATCGTGTTCCCGGAAGGGACGCCGCGCCTGCTCCTGCCCATGTACGTCATCCAGCTTGAGAATACGGGCGACTACACCGGGGCGTCGGCCATAGGCGAGATGTACGGGGTGCGCTGGGCTCCCGACTCGCTGGCCGGCATTGAAAGCGATGTGGACGGCTACACCCTCTTCCCCGACGTCAACCGGGTGGAGTGGCATAGCTTTATGGCCATAGGAGATGAATGATGGCGCAGCCCTGCAAGGTTTTCAGCTACACGAACGTAGGGACGGAGAAAGGCGTGCTCGCCAACATCGCCAGTGCCGCCCAGGCCGGGGGATGGACGGTGGACAAAAACGCCGTGGACGCCGACGGCGAACTGTACCTGCACAGTGCGGGCGGCGGGAACCGGCGGCTCTTTTTTTCGCTGCGGCTCTTGCAGGCGCACGACAACGCGGAGCGCTTTCTGCTGGCCGTGCACGGCAATACGGGGTTCGACGCTTCCGCGGCATGGGACGCGCAGCCGGGCCGGTTCACCGAAAGGCTGGCGCACGGCTACTGCTCGCGGACGACCGGGAAACCCATCTGGCTCAGGACTCCGGGGAAATACAGCATCACGTCCACGGGCTGGTGGATCCTGCCGCCGGTCGCCGAACAGATCGTGCTGGTCTGCCCGACGTTCGTCATGACGGCAATGCGGGTGGTCTACACGTTTTCCGACGGGGCCAATACGCCGTATTCGGGCTGGGTGCCTCTGATGTTCGGAGCGGCGGACGGCTTCGATGCCGAGACGGAACTCAACATGGTGCTGTGGTCGGCGTGGAGCGCGAACAGCGCGATGGGGCTCATGCTTTCCGCGCTGTACGTGGCCCAGCGGGACGTCAACAACGAGTATTATTTTTGCAACAACAACTACGGCAACGTGGGGCTGCTCTGGAAGGGGGACAATGTCGAGAAATTCCCGCCCGAGGGGACCTACGGCTACAGGACGAGCCCGCTTGCGTCCAGCGTGGTCCGCACCAGCGTCACCGTGCGCAATGTCATCGGGCAGGTGAACACAGACTACTGCCTGACAGGGACCGTCAACGTGGGCGGGAAAACCATAAACTATACGCATAAGGGCGGGGTCTGCGCATCGGTCCCCCAGTACAACGCGGCGCTCCTCCAGAACAGCGGGACGCTCCGGCACATGCTGATCAAACCGCTGCTGTATGTCTGCAACGGCGCGGACGTGCGCCTCGCGGGCGAGCTCCCGTATTGGGCGGTCAACCTGCACGGGCTCAAGCCCAAGGATCGCATCAGCATCGGGAGCCGGCTGTTCATGGTCCTGCCCGACATCTCGGACTCGGATGCGATCGGCCTCGCCGTTGAGGTGGAAGCATGATTTTCGAGGTGCTGTGGCCGCGCGCGGGCGGCGTCCCGGAGTGCTCGTACAGCGTCCCCGGCACGCCGGGCGCGTGGATCGGCGACGCCCCGCACCGGGGGGACGAAGTGCGGCACGAGGCCACACCGCTCCCCCGGCCCTCGGGGTACAGCATGGCCGAGAGCGTTGCGGACCTCATTTACGGGCAGATCCATCTGTATCCCTCGGAAGTCCATCTGGGGCTGCTCTCGGGGATGGAGGCGCTCGACGTGGTGCTCTGGAACGCGACGTTCGCCCCCGTGCAGCTCGTCGGCGTCAACAGCGCATCGTCCGCGGGCACGACGCTTTCGGGGTTCCGTCCGGGGGTGCTGCCGCCTACCGGCGCGCTCAAGGGCCTTCTCACCGTGTTGTCTTCCGGCCCGGCGCAGCAGGATACGACGTATACGTTCGTTACCGGCATCGGGGAGCGGAGCCTGACGATCACGGCGTCGCGCGTGCTTCTGTTTCCGTTCTGGCCCGATTGGTCGGATGGGTTGGAGATCGATTACGCGTTCGACACCGTGCTGACGCGGGGCGAGAACGGCGACGAGCAACGCCGCCCGTTGGCGAAGCGTCCCCTGCGGACGCTCCGGGCCACGATCTGGGGCGACGGCGTGAACGGGCAGCGGCTCCACCATCTTGTCCAGCACGGGAAAGATCGCGTGTTCGGCGTCCCTTTGTGGCAGGAGGCGCTGGACGTGACGGACATCGATGCCACCCGACAGGTGCTCATGCTTGGGAGGGATTTCAGCGACTGCTGGAATCTGACGCGGCTGTGCGATTTGATCATGCTGCATGAGCGCCGGAGCGGTACATTCATGGCTTGCTCCCTGCTTTCAAGGGATACTGCGGGCCGGACGCTTTCCGTGACCGCGCCGGTTTCCGATGCGTTCGCGGGGGGCGCCACGCGGCTGGTCCCGCTGTTTACGGGCATCCTGACGAGCGCGGAGCCAGCCGTGGTTTCCGACGGGATGGAAACGTGGTCGGTTGAATTCCGCGAACTGGCGGGCTCGCAGCCTGCGCTGGGGGCGTTGCCCAACGCTCCTTCCGGGACAGGCACATACCTCTGGCCGCACCGTCCCGACTGGTCGGGCGACGGCGTCGGCGGCACATCGTCCCTGCTGCGTACGCTGCGTACCGTGCGCGGCGGCGTGATGGAGCTGGGCGTCCGGAGGGATGTGGCCCCGTCGACGCACCGCCAGAAGTACCTGTTGCGGGAGCCGGAACTCGCCGACCTGCTGGATCGGGCCACAGCCCTGCGGGGGCGTTGGAAAGCGCTATTGGTGCGCGATCCGCGTCAATACTTCACCCTGACCCGCGGGTCCACGGCGGACAAGGCGATCCTGTACGTGCGGGACAACGGAGCGAAGGACGGTTTCATCCCCAACCAGCGGCTATGGATCGCCTTGCCGGGCGGTGATGTCCTGCTCCGCCGTCTCGTGGCCGTGGAAACCGCGAATGTGGGGGAACTGGCGCTGCATCTCAGTTCCGAACTCGGCGTGACCGTGCCCCCGGCCTCTCGGGTGGGCCGGGACTACTTCGCCCGTTTGGACACGGACTGCGTGGCCATCCGGCACGAATCCGCCGGGGTTTCCCGGTGTGAGTTGTCGTTTTGCACCATACCGGAGGAAAGCTGATGCGCACCGTATTGCCCCAGATTGTGGAACTCTATGAAATCATAGCCGATACCATACATATGCTCACGACCTCGCGGGAGCCCGTCCTGTGGCGCGGTGCGGAATGGACGCCCGCCGCCATCGAACGCGGCGAACTACGGGGCAGCGTGGACGGCAAAGCCGCCACGGTGACGCTGACGGCGTGCATGGACACGCTGCTCACCCGGTATCTGGCTTCACTGCCCATTCTGCCGACGCGGGTGAACATTTATGAGCACGAGCCCGAGAGCGGGGACACGGTGCAGGTTTTCGGCGGCGTGGTGCTGGAAGTGATCCCGGGGGCGGACGCCACGCAGGTTTCGGTCAACTGCCTTTCGTCAAGCTGCATCCTCGATGCCATGCTGCCCCGCATGATCTACTCGGGGCAGTGCCAGTTCGTGCTGTTCGATTCCGGGTGCGGGCTGGCGGCGCAGTCGTGGGGCGTGACGGCGTCCGTGTCCGTGGACGGGTATCTGCTGACGTCGCCGTCCTTCGCCACGTACCCCGATGGGTATTTCACGCGCGGGTATGCGGCGGCGGGAGGGGATTTCCGGTTCATCGTCGCGCATGGCGGCGACACGATCACGCTTCAGCTGCCCTTCGATTCCCGGGTGGGCAACGGAGGGACCGTCACGGCATACCCCGGATGCGACGGCTCGCCCGCCACTTGCCGGGACCGTTTCGGCAATTCCGCCCGTTTCGGCGGCTGCGCCTCCATCCCGAGCCGGAACCCCGCCGTCTGGGGATTCAAATAGGAAGCCGAAGGGGGCCCTGCAAAGGAAGGCGCCTCTTTTCCGTTTCCAAAGGAAGGACCGTTATGCACTATTTCGACAACGAGGCCGCGTGGGAAGCCTTCCGCGCGGAGGCAGAGTCATGGCTCGGGACCCCCTACAGGCATTTGCAGCGGTGCAAGGGGCGCGGTGCGGACTGCACGCTGTTCGTCGGGCAGGCGCTGCTGGATGCCGGGCTGCTGACCCGTCTGGAGTACGACTACTATCCCCGTGACTGGCACGAGCATACGCGGGAAGAATACGTGCTGGAGGCCAGCCACCGGCATATGCGCGACTACTTGCGTCCGGGGTTGGAGATGGCTTCCCTTCCTGTGGGTGCGCCGCTCCTGCGGGGCGACTGGCTGGCGTTTTCCACCACGGAGCGCCGCGTGACCAACCATTGCGGTCTGGTCTGGCCCTGCGCCGACGGCGGGTTTCAGATGCTGCACGCCATCAACGACCGGGGCGTATCGTTTACGCCGCTCGGGAACTGGTGGCTGCGGCGCATGACCCGGCACTTCCGCATCGTCATTGCCGAAACGGAGGTGGCCGCATGGGCGTAGGGCTTATCATCGCCGCCGTGACCATCGGGGCGACCGTGGCGACGACGCTGTTCGCCAAGGGGCCGCGCTCCACGAAGGGGGCGGACATGGCCCCGGCCAATCTCGACGCCTTCCGTCTGACCACGGCTGAGGAAGGTACGGTCATCCCCCGCGTGTTCGGCACCGTCAGGCTGCCGGGAAACCTGCTGTACTACGGCAACCTTTCCAGCGAGCCGGAGTATGAGGAAACGACCGTGGGCGGCAAGGGCGGCAAAAAGAAAAAGCAGAAGGTGCTGCAAGGCTACCACTACCGCATGGACGTGTGGCAGGGCATCGGCATGGGGCCGCTGGAACTTGTCGGCGTGTATCAGGACGACCGGCTGCTTACGGAGCAGGGCGGGGCCATCTCGTGTGCCGAGCAGGTCTGGAACAACGGCACGGGCGCGTTTTATCCCGCGCAGGCCGGGCCGTACGCCAGCCGCCTCCCGGGAGTGTCCCATATCTGGCTCCGGCAGTTTTATCTGGGCTTCAACGTATCCATGATGCCGACGCTGCATTACGTGGTGCGGTTCTGCGGGGATATCCCGCTGGAACACGCCATCCTGTCCAACGGCGTGAATCCGGCGGCGATCATCCTTCAGCTGCTCCTTGATGCCGGGGCTTCGTGGTCTTCCATCGACAAGCCGAGCTTTTCCGCCGCCGCGTCGTTCTGGGCACAGAAGGGCTATGGCCTGAACATCGTGTTCTCGCGTCAGAAACCCGTACGCGATCACATTATGCAGGTACTCGGGGCGGTGGGCGGCTGGCTCATCGAGCGGGCTGACGGGACGCTGTCCCTGCGGGCTCCGGATCCGGATGTGGCGCCTTCGGCGACGCTCGGGGAAGGCGACTTTCTGGAGGGTTCCTTTTCCTTCAAACGGGCGGCGTGGGATACGACGTGGAACGATCTTTCCGGCAAGTTCACCGACGCGGCGCAGGACTATTCCGAGCGTGCCGTGACCGCCAACAACGCGGCCTCCATCCAGCTCCTCGGGCTGCGGCGCAAAAAGAGCGTGGATCTGACAGCCTTCACCGACCGCAGCGCGGCGCAGCGGCGCATCGAGGAACTGCGGGATGTGGAATCCTACCCGGCGGCTTCGTTCTCGTTTGACGTGTCGCGTGACTATGCCCATATCGAGCAGGGGCAGATCCTCGAGATCACGCACTCGCGTTTCGGCCTTTCCGGGGTACGGGTGCGCGTGCTGGAAGTCGTACGCGGGAACCTGTCCGAGAACCGCATTTCGATTCAGGCCAAGCAGGTTGTGGAACGGCTGTCCGGGACGTTCGTTCCTCCGGGGGAACCCCTGCCCGATCCGATGGCTCCTCCGACCGTCGTGTACCCGCCGGTCACCGGCATCCCGCCGTGGTCGGCTCCGGACCTCTCGCCGGTTCCCTTGCGGCACGCGCGGCTTTTCGAACTGCCGCGAAACCCGGAAACCGGCTCCGAGCCCGTGGTCCTCGTGCTGGCGGCGCGGGAGCTGCTTTCCGAGGAAGGGGTGCTGGTGGAGCGTTCCGCCACGAATGCCGACTACAGCCCCGTTGGGCTGCTTTCGGCTCCGTGGGCGCAATACGGGACCCTCGCCGAGGCGTATCCGGCGAGTACGCTTGCCGTGGACGACACGCAGGGGCTGCTGTACCGGCCCTATAAGGAAGATCCGTCCTTCGGCCCGGTCAGCCGGACGGATCTGTTCGGGGCGCGGCGCATGGCGCTCGTCGGAGACGAATTGATGCTTTTCCAGACGGTCGTGCTTGAGGGCTCCGAGACGACGCGGCTCTCCGGCGTGGTGCGGGGGTACATGAATACGCCCGTCCAGGCGCACGCGTCGGGAGCGGCGATATGGGTATTCCGGAATCCGGGTGAGGGAAACACGGTGCAGGGACTGCCCATAGGCACGCACAACATCAAACTGCGGCCCGTCTCGGGAGATGAGGTGCTCGGAGCGGATCGGGTGGATCGCCTGTCTCTCGCCGTGACCGGAAAGGCGATGGTCCCGTGGCCCGTCGCCGGGCTGCGGGCGGTACGCACGGGGGATTCCGTCGCCGTAAGCTGGAGCCCGGTGGACGTCGCTTTCGGCGGGGCCGGGACGCGCACCGAGAACGAGAATGAGCCGGTGCCCGCCGGATTCTCCGGGGATTTCGTCCTCACGGCGGCGGGTACGGAGCATGTGGTCAACGGCACGTCCATCACCCTTACGCGCTCGGGACGCTTCGCGCTGTCCGTGACGGCGCGGCAGCTCGGGTATGTTTCCCCGGCGGCATACGTCACCGTGGAATCGCAGGACGGGGAATACGTGGCCTGAACCGGGCATTCCAACGGATAAGAACGCAATGGCATATTTCCCATGGCCGGAGTTCCGGGCCATCGGGAGGAGCGGCCCGACAAAACAAGCAAGGAGAAGACGTAATGGCGAGTTTGACCCCGACCGGGCTTGAAACGATCACCTATGGGCAGCAAGGCTGGAACGCCATCGTGACGGCGAACATGCAGCGTCTCAACACATGGCTCGGAAAGCTGCTTCCGCTGATGGACAGCCGGAGCCGCACGGCGGGGGCCGTCCCCGTGTGGAACGCCGTCAACGGCAACTGGGAGCCGTCCAATGCGGTTCAGGCCCTGCAAACGGAACTGGAGGCCCTCAAGTCCCGCGTGGCGGCGCTGGAGGCAGCGGCGGAAGAGCCGCCTTCCGCCTAGAATAAAGGCCGCTCCTGAGAGATCAGGAGCGGCCTTTGCCGTATGAGCCGGAAGGTCTCGGAAGGAAGGAAAGAGAGGTCCGGCGGGGAGGCTTGGCAGTTCACGCCTTGGCGGAACTATTTTTCAAGGCAGGCTTTCACGGCCCCGAGAGCGGCTTCGAAATCGACGTCGTGGGTGACTTCCTTGACGATCTGTTCGTAGGCGATGACGCCGTTGGCGCAGATGACGAACACGGCGCGGCTGAGGAGGCGGAGTTCCTTGATGGCGACGCCATAGGCCGTACCAAAGGAAAGGTCGCGGTGGTCGGAGAGGGTTTCGACGGCGTCCACTCCGGCGGCTCCGCACCAGCGGGTCTGGGCGAAGGGGAGGTCGCAGCTGATGGTCAGGATGCGGACATTGTCGGAAAGCTTGGCGGCTTCGGTGTTGAAACGGCGGGTCTGCATGTCGCAGACGGGCGTGTCGAGGGAAGGAACCACGCTGATGACCAGCACTTTGCCCTTGTAGTCGGCCAGCGTGCGCGGCGTGAGATCATTGGCGAGCACGCAGAATTCCGGGGCCGTTTCGCCCACGGAAACGCCTTTGCCGAGGAGGGTCAGGGGATTGCCCTGGAAAGTGATGACGCCGGTGCGTTCCTCAATCATGATAAGCCTCCATCCCCCAAAAAGCGGGAGCGTAGTATTGTTCTGTGATGTGGGAAAAACGTTACCGCAAACACGATAGGATGTAAATAGAAATGATTCCTGATTGCGAAAAAATCACGGAACATATCATGCTCCCTTTCTTTTTTTGGGGCGGCGCAACGATGGCGGGTGTTTTATCAACGAGAGTGGCAGCGTCAAAACGAAGATCGAAACGCAAGGTGGCGGATAAGATGAAGCGCGTGGGAAGGAAGGTTCGGAGAGAGGGAGGCGTGCGACTCTTTGAGGAAACGCCACCCTCTCTGGGGATCAGGCCTTTTCCCGGCAGGCGGCGGCAAAGCGGGCGGCCCAGTGCGGGACGGCTGGCGCAAAGAGGTGCGTGTACGCCGCGAAGGTGTTGCGGACGAGGAGCCCGTCGCGGCTCTTGAGGTTGTCCGGGCCTTCCGCCGCAAGCCCTTTGGCGCGATGTCCCGGTCCGGACATGCCCACGCCGGGCGAGAGGCGCAGGGTCGGCTCCAGTTCTCCGAGCGCCACACAGCGGGAATAGTGGAACTCGTGCCCGCGCAGGAGAGCGCCTACCGGGTGGAACGGGTTTTCGGCTTCCACGGTGGCCTCCACATAGCCGAGGCCCTGCGGGCGCGGGCAGAATTCCGCCCGTGCGGGGAAAATCCCGGTCATGGGATACTCTTTCCCGTTGACCTGCAATTCCTGGCACAGAACCATGAATCCCCCACACTCGGCATAAATAGGCATACCGCGCATGGAGTATTCCCGGATTTCCGCCAGATGGGGGGAATCCGCGAGGCGTTCAGGAACCATTTCGGGGAATCCGCCGCCGAGATAGAGCCCGTCAAGGCGATCGCCGGGCCACGGTTCGGGCGAGAGCAGGCTCAATTCGACCAGTTCGGCTCCGGCCCGGCGCAGGGCTTCGAAATTTTCCTCATAATAGAACCACAGGGCCGCGTCCCGTACGAAGCCGATGGTCACAGGCGTTACGGACGGAAGGCCGGAGTGGATCAACGCTGAGGCGGACGGTTTCCTTGTGCTGGCTGGTTCCGGCGGGCGAGAGGACTCCATGCCGGAAGACGCGCTTTCGGCGGATACCCGCTCATTACGGGGCTGCGTAGTATTGCCGGGGGCGATGAACGTTTTCCCGAGATCGGTATCCTCAGCCGTCGCATCGGCACTCTGAGGAATGTTGCCGGAGCCTTCCCGAAGGGGGGGCGTTTCCCGGAAAGCGGCATCCTCTCCACCTTCCCAGAACGGTTCGACGTCCCGCAGCTCCGGAGCGGAGCGGGCGAGGCGCAGGGCCGCGTCAACGTCCATGTGGCGTTCAATAAGCCCGGCAAGGGAGTCGAGGGCGGCGAGCAGGGAGGCCCGGCCCAGAGCGTCCGGAGTTTCGTCGTGCATGGAAACGAGCCCCATGTGCCGCTCGGGAATGGGATTTTCGGCAAGCCGGGGGATTTCCCCGAGGACGGGGATACCGGTGTATGTTTCGATGCTTTGCCGGATGAGGGCGGCGTGCCGCGAGGAAGCCACGCGGTTGAGAACAACGCCCGCGAGATTGACGGGTTCGAAGTGGGCCAGCCCGGCAATGACCGCGGCGGCGGTGCGGGTCATCTTGGTGACCGTGAGGGTGAGCAGGACGGGCGCGCCAAGAGCGCGGGCGAGTGTCGCGGTGGAGCAGCTCCCCTGCACGTCGCGCCCGTCGTACAGGCCCCGGTTGCCTTCAATAATGGCAAGGTCGGCATTGCCGAATGAGGTGCAGAAAAGCGCGCGCAACCGGGCATCCGTCAAAAAAAAGGGATCAAGGTTGGTCGGCGTGCGTCCCGAAGCGAGGCCGAGCCATGCGGCGTCGATGTAGTCCGGGCCTTTTTTGCAGGGTTTGACGCGGAGGCCGCGGAGCGTCAGGGCCCGGGCGAGGCCGAGCGAGAGGAGCGTTTTCCCGCCGCCTCCGGAAAGGCCGGAGACGACAAGGCGGGGCGCGGTGATGGAGGGGAAAGCGGCATCCATGTTTATTCCTGAATGCGCAGGGCGCGCTTGGCTTCCCGGACTTTCTCCGGATCGTCGTCAAAGACGTAGCCGCGTTCAAGCAGCCGTGTCGTGTACACGCGGTTGTAGAGGAACGCCCAGATGATGGCCACGAGCCAGAAGGATGACGCGCTGAGGATCAGGACAATAACCCCGGTGATGAGATCGCCGCGGAATATGGCGGGAAAACCGCTGAAGAACAACGTCGTCCAGCTGAATCCGTAGAATCCGGTTGTGATGACGCCGGACTGCGCGTGCCTGAGTCGAATGTTTTGGGCCATGCCGTCTCCCGGAAAAGAAAAGGGAAGGAATCGCTTCCTTCCCTCAATATTCCCTCCCATCCCCGACAAAGCGGGGACGGGAGGGAAAGGCGCGGGGGAAAGCTCCCCCGCAGCCGTTAGACTAGTTTTCGCCTTCGGAAGAGGCCTGCTTGCCGGCGCCCTTCAGACCGTACATGGTCGTGGAGCCGGAAGACCAGTATTCCAGAGACTCTTCGGAGACGAGCACGGACAGGACGTTCTTGACGTCGCGGGTGCCCTTGGCGGGGAAGAGTTCAAGGAAGTCCTTGAAGTAGTACTTGGTCTTCGCGCCGGGACGGGACATCTTGTCCTTGAGGAAGTTGATGACAATTTCCTTGTCTTCGGCGGTGACTTCAGCGGCGGAAGCAGCTTCGTGGGCTTCGCCACCGTGGGCGGCGAGGGCCAGTTCAGAGAACTTGAACTGGGTGCTCTGGCGCCAGGTGTAGTAAGCCGGATCGCGGAAGTCGTCGATCAGGTGGTGGGTGAACTCAAGGCCGGTCAGTTCGAAGAAGGATTCCCAGCCGATGCGTTCGGCCCAGTCGCCCAGTCGTTCGTACTTGTTGGCGTTTTCGGAGTACACTTCCACGATGTGCTTAATCGTGCTGGTGAGGGTGTTCCAGCGGGGCGGTTCGTTGGGAATGTACGCCACGACCACTTTGGAGAACTTGGGCATGGAGATACGGTTGGAAACCTTGCCGCCGACCATCAGGGCGATGCCGTCGCCTTCGCCGTCGGAGATGGGCAGGGCGGGGCACATGGTGTAGCAGTTACCGCAGTACATGCAGCGGTCCTGCTTGATGGCCACGGAGTTCACCTTCTTGCCGTCGTGTTCGCTCTTGACCGGGCGCACGGCGGCGGTGGGGCAGGCGGCGACAGCCAGAGGGATTTCGCAGAGCTGGTCAACCCACTGGTCGTCGATCATCGGAGGCTTGCGGTGGATACCCACGATACCGATGTCGGAGCAGTGCACGGCGCCGCACATGTTGATGCAGCAAGCCAGCGAAATGCGCACGGGGGCGGGCAGACGCATGTTCTTGAACTCGTCGAACATGGTGTCCATCACAGCCTTAACCGGGCCGGAGGCGTCGGTGGCGGGGGTGTGGCAGTGCACCCAGCCCTGGGTGTGCACGATGTTGGAAACGCCGGCGCCGGTGCCGCCGATGGGGAACTTGTAGGAGCCGGCGGCGAACTTGCGGCCCGCCAGGTCTTCCTTCAGGGCCTTCAGGGTGGCTTCGTCGGTCACCATGAATTCGATGTTGTTACGGGTCGTCCAGCGAACGTGTCCATCGCAGTACTTGTCGGCGATTTCGCAGATTTCGCGGATGTTGGTAACGGACATCGTACGGGTGCCGCCACAGCGCACGGTGTACACCTTATCGCCGGATTCGGCGACGTGCACGAGCACGCCGGGTTCCAGGATTTCGTGGTACAGCCATTTGCCGAAGTTCTTCTTGATGACTTCAGGGAAGAACGAGTCGTATTTGCGGGGGCCAATATCGGAGATACGGCCTTCCATCGGCTTTTCAGGATTGTAGCCGGAAGAAACAAACGCCATGGTAATTCTCCCTTCTCTTTAGCGTTGATGTCTGGAGCGGTAAGCAGCCAGGTCACGGTTCCAGCCGCCGGGCACTTCTTCTTCCTTGAAGAAGATGTACGGGTTGGAACGCGGTTCCTTGACGTGCTGAGCAAGAGCGGGGATTTCGGTGACTTCAAGCAGCTTCTGGAAGGACAGACGCTTCATGGTTTCGCCGAGACGTTCGCGGTTCTTGCCTTCTTCCATCCACCAATCCCAAATCTTTTCAATGATTTCTTTGACTTCGGTGTAAGGAGCTTCAACCGGGACGAAGGGAACGAGCAAGGAGCCCATCTGAGCGCCGTCAACGACCGGGGCCTTGGCGCCGCAGAGGATGGACGCGCCGCGTTCGTCGCCGATGTGCAGGGCGCGGGGCATGGTGTTGATACAGTGCATACAACGCACGCATTCGGCGTTGTTGATGAAGAGGCGGCTGCCGTCCCATTTCATGCACTTGGAGGGGCACAGGTTGATGACTTCGGCTTCGATGTCGAACTTGCCCCAGTCACGACCGGCGTGAGCACCGGCGTTGGGGGCGAATTCGCCGGCAACGTAGGCTTTCACAGCTTCCTGATCGATCTTGATGTCGTCCTTCCACGTACCCACGACGGCAAAGTCGGAACGGGCCATAGCGGCCACGCAGCCGTTCGGGCAGCCGTCGAACTTGAACTTGAACTTGTAGGGGAAGGCGGGACGGTGCAGCTCGTCCTGATAGTCCATGGTGAGCTGATAGCAAGCGTCCTGCGTGTTGTAGCAGGCGTATTCGCAGCGGCTCTGGCCAAGGCAGGCGGCAGGCGTACGGAGGTTCGAACCGGAACCGCCGAGGTCGACGTCAAGCTTGTGGGTGAGATCGTAGAAGATCTCTTCAAGCTGCGGGGTCTGGGTGCCGATGAGCACGATGTCGCCGGTGGAACCGTGCATGTTGGTCAGACCGGAGCCACGGAGTTCCCAAATGTCGCACAGGCCGCGCAGGAATTCGGTGGAGTAGTACTTACCGGAGGGCTGAGCCACGCGGACGGTGTGGAAGTGAGCCACGCCGGGGAACATTTCGGGCTGGTCGCAGTAACGGCCGATAACGCCGCCGCCGTAACCGAACACGCCCACGATGCCGCCGTGCTTCCAGTGCGTTTCCCCTTCTTTATAGGAGAGTTCAAGCACGCCGAGCAGGTCGTCGGGAGCGTCGGCGGGAACCTGAAATTCCACGTTGTCGGGGTTGGCCGCTCTGTATTCAGCTTCCTGCTTGATGTCGGACACGAAGCTGGGCCAGGGGCCAGTTTCGAGTTGATCCAACAAGGGAGTTGGATGTTTGATTGCCATTGCCTTACCTCCACTTGGTTTGGTTGGTAACCGCATTGTGGTGCGGCTGAGCGCCGCGGGATATTCTAAGACGGCCCGGGCGCAAACGCGCGAGCCTGATCTCAGTTATCTTACTTCTTGTTAAAAATACCATGCAGTTCTTGTTTGTGTCAAGGAAGGCTCGAGAAACACAGTGTCATCAAAGGATTTTGTGCACATTTAGCCCCGCGGAGCCGGGAACTCGTGCAAATGGCGCGTGATTAGGGCACGATAGAGGATAGAGTGAATTTCTGCACCAGTCCGAAAAGGGCTTTTGGGGAGTTGAAAACCGTTTCCCTCTTTGTCTTTTTTGTATAAAAAGTATGTTTAAACAGTGTGATAGTTGTTGACGGAAAAAGTTGTGCAAAGAAGAACGAAAAAGATTTAGTGATTTTTTGAACAATATTCTGGGAGCTGAGTATATTTCCCCTTTAATACTAGCTGATTAAGCTGTTTTTGGGCCAAAGTCCAACAGGACACACGAAAAGACTCCCATGAAAAACAGGGGAGGTTGTCCCAAAAGGCGCGGTGTGGAGCCCCGAAGAGTGGCGGGTGCCGGGCATACGGAAAGGCGCTTGCGGAGGGCGGCTCAAACCGTCGTTAGCGGGTGTTTTCGGCGACCAGCGTGGGGAGGCAGGCGACGCTTGCTTCAGTGTGCCTGGCTCTGGCTTTGCTCAGAGCGTGTTGCGCATCCCGGTAGCGGGTGAAGGGGCCCTGGCCGACGAAGTATTGCGTGCGGCCGTTGGGAAGGCGTTCCGAGAGGATTTTGAGTTCGCCGGACCGGTTGCGGGAAGTCTGCTTGGTGAGCTTGGAGGAGCTGGCGGACGAAAGCGTTTTGAGCTTGTTTTGGGCGTCCTTGAGCGTGCGTGCGCTGGCCAGCCGCAGGTAAAAGGCGTTGTTCCGGAGGACCGGGATGCCCCGCTTGTCGGCGACGACCTCGACTTGAACGGAAATCACGCCGCGCCGGATCATGTTCAGCTTGCTGGCGGCGGCCCTGGAAACGTCGAGGATGAGTTTTTTCTTGCCCGGCCCGCGGTCGTTGATGCGGACGAGCAGGTTGTTCCCATTGGAAAGGTTGGTCACGCGGACGATGGTCCCCAAAGGAAGGGAGCGGTGCGCCGCCGTGAATTCGTTCTTGTTGTAGCGTTCCCCATTGGCTGTTTTCTTGCCGTGGAACGAGTCGCTGTAGAAGGTGGCTCCCCCGGTGAAGACCTCAAGCATGGGGCCCGGAGATCGGCCTTCCGCCTGCTGGACGGCGGCCAAATAAAAGGGAAGAGCCAAGAGCAGCAGGGTGATGGCTCGTTTTATCATGCGTATCCTTAGCGCTGCGGCCCCGTACGGCAGGCCTCCCGCGCCTGGCGGAAGAGAAAGGGCCTTGGTTTACCTCGTGATGGAGTGTGGAATTGTCATATATTTCACCCAGACTACGGATTCTGTCAACCCCGGCTTTCCATGCGCCCTCAACAAGCCTCTTAAGGCAAGGAACATGCGGGCTTCCGGGCGTACCGACACTTGGGCCGGCGCTCCGTGGGCCTTGACCTGGCGCTGAACCGGATAGTATCGTGTTTTCGGCCCTTTCGATGGGCTTTCACCCGCTCCCGCCCGCCGGACGTTTTTCCGCGCGGAGGCGGCGGACAACGGTTTACCGGGAAGAACTATGCTTGCCATCCTTGACTACAAGGCGGGGAACCAGACCAGCGTGCGCCGCGCGCTCGATCATCTGGGCATTCCCTGCGTCATCACTGCCGATCCCGCCGTCGTGGACAGCGCGGCCGGCGTGATTTTCCCCGGCGTGGGCGCGGCCGGACAGGCCATGCGCCACCTTCAGGATTCCGGCCTCGACGCGGTGCTGCGCAATGTCGTCTCGTCGGGCAGGCCCCTGCTCGGGATCTGCCTCGGCTGCCAGATCATGGTGGCCCACAGCGACGAGAACGACACGCCGACCCTCGGCCTCGTGGAAGGCCGCTGCGTGCGTTTCGACGAGCGTTTGGAGGAAGGTGGGGCGCCTATCCGCATCCCGCACATGGGCTGGAACACGATTTCCCGCAAGCAGGAGAGCCCCATCCTGAAGGATGTCCCGGCTGACGCGGCCTTCTATTTCGTGCACGGCTATTATGTGGAGACGGCCCCGGAAAAGGTCATCGCCACAAGCTGTTACGGTACGGAATTTTGCGCGGTGTATGGGCAGGACGGCCTGTGGGCCATCCAGTTCCACCCGGAAAAGAGCGGGCGGCCGGGATTGAAGATCCTTTCCAATTTCTATGAATGGTGCATGGCACGCAGCGCGGGAGGCCGGGTATGCTGACGAAACGGGTTATCCCTTGCCTTGACGTGCGCAACGGGCGCCTGACCAAGGGCGTCAAGTTCGTGGGCAACGAAGACATCGGCGATCCGGTGGAAACCGCCCGGCAGTATTACGAGGCCGGGGCCGACGAAATCGTCTTTTACGACATCACGGCTTCCGCCGAGGCGCGCGGGATCTTCCTCGACGTGGTGGAAAAGGTCGCCTCGGAGATTTTCATCCCCTTCTCCGTGGGGGGCGGCATTTCCACGGTACAGGACATGCGGGCCGTGCTGCTCGCGGGCGCGGAAAAGATTTCCGTGAACTCCGCCGCCGTGAAGCATCCTGAAATCATTTCGCAGGGCGCGGACGCGTTCGGCTCGCAGGCCATTGTAGTCGGCATGGACGTGAAGCGGGTTCCCGTCACCCCGGAAATCCCGTCCGGATACGAGATCGTGATTCATGGCGGGCGGAAGGCCATGGGAATCGACGCCATCGAGTGGGCGAAGCGCTGCGAGGCGCTCGGCGCGGGCGAACTGTGCGTCAACTCCATCGACGCCGACGGAACCAAGGACGGCTATGAGCTGACGCTCACCCGTTTGATCTGCGACGCCGTGCGTATCCCCGTCATCGCTTCCGGCGGCGCGGGGAGCCCGCAGCACATGGTGGACGCCGTGACGGAAGGCCGCGCTTCGGCGGCGCTCATCGCCTCCATCGTGCATTACGGCGAATATACGATCGGGCAGCTCAAGCAATACATGGCGGATCGCGGCGTGCCCGTCCGCCTGACGTGGTAGGCATGTCGGGCTTGACGACCGGCCTTGTCCGGCGTGATCTGCTGGATCTGGAGCAGCGGCTGCGGGACAGTCTGTACCGCGTGCTCCCGTTCGAGGCACACGCCGTCTATTTTCCCCGCCAGACCCGTTCGAAGGAACCGGAATGGCTGCCGGACGAGGGAAAGCTTTTGCTGCCACTCGTCCGGCACGGGGAACTCCTCGGCGTGTTCATGGCCCGTGTGCCCGACGCCGAGCGCGTGACGGCGCTGCTGCCGTCCCTGCCCGGCATCGTCGATCTGTGCCTTGAGAATCTGGAGCTGTACAAGGCCGGGCGGCTTGATCCCCGCTCGGGGCTTGCGACCCATGAGGTGCTGCTGGAGCGGCTCACGCAGGAAACCGGGGCCATACAGTCGGCGTTCGCGCGGGAGTTCGGGCTGGAAAGCGGCGAAGGCAGCAGCCGGGGCGGTACGCTCGGCCTCATCGTCGTCCGGTTCGACGGCGTGCGCGAAGTGGCCCGGAATATCAGCTACGGTTTTGCGGATCGGCTCGTGGGCAAGCTGGTGGAGGCGTTTTCCGGCCAGCTCCCCGAGCAGGCGTTCGGCGCGCGCATCGGCGACAGCGCGGTTGCGGTGTTCCTTCCCGAAGCCACGCGCCCCGAGTGCGAAAACCTTTCCGCCGCCATCCTGCGGGCGATGGAGCAGGTACGCCTGCCCGATCCGCTGATCGGCAGGCCGTTCGGCGTGCAGCCCCATGCGGGCTATGCGCTCTATCCGCAGGATATGGACGGGACCCGCCAGCGCAGTTCGGAAGAGCACGGGCGTATCCTGCTGCACAAGGCCCAGCTCGCGGCGGAAGTGGCCCGCACGCGCGGCCCCGGCGGTTTTCAGGCGGGCCGGGTCATGGGGTACGGCAGGCTGCTTCTCGAAGGCGGGCACATCCGGCAGGTGATGCCCCTTTCGCGGGTCCTGACTTCGCTCGGCCGGAGCGTGGGCGCGCGGGAAGGCCAGCATTTCTCGGTCTGGTCGGTGAACTACGCGGTCAAGGGCGGTTCCGGGGACGAGTCCCTCCAGCCGCTCTACAAGGGCGAGATCGTCCTGCTGGAAGTCCGTGAATCGGAATCCGTGGCGGAGATCCTGCACCTTGGCGATCCCGCGTGGCCGCTTGAGCCCGACGACGCCCTGACGCTGCTTCAGGAGGAGCAAAGGCTGAGCGTGCAGAACGCGGCCCCCGAAGGGCAGGACGACGGGGTGTTCCATCGTCCCGATCCTCTGACCGGGCTCCTGCGGCATGGCGATTTCCTTGCCCATCTGGCGCGGGCGTGCAGCGAGTGCGAACGGTTTTCGCTGGCTCTGCTGCATGTGGACATGGCGCGCCGCGACGGTGAGTCTTCCGGCGCGATCCAGCCCATGACGCAGCCCGAGCACATTATGGCGCAGGTGGCCGATCTTGCCCGTTCCGTATGCGGCAGGAAGGTGCTCGGCGGACGCTTCGGGCTGAACAGCCTCATCTTTTTCCATCCCGATCTGGAGGCGGAACCGCTCCGCGAGCTGTACGAAAAGCTGTGCGCCGACATCGCCTCGCGCCTCGGCGTGCGTGCCGGCGTGGGGCTGGCCTGCTGGCCGTTCCTTGATCTCCGGCCTTCGGACATGATCGAAGGCGCCCGCAAGGCGCTCGAATACGCGCTCCTGCTCCCCGCGCCGCACATCGGGCAGTTCGGTTCCCTCGCCCTGAACATCAGCGCGGACAAGCGGCACTGCCGGGGCGACGTGTTCGGGGCCATCGAAGAGTATAAGCTTGCCCTGCTGGCCGACGAGGATAATGTACTGGCGTGGAATTCCCTCGGTGTATGCCTTGCCTCGCTTGGGCGCCATGCCGAAGCCCGGCGCTTTTTCGAGGAGGCGATCCAGCGTACCCCGGACGATCCCGCGCTGGCCTACAACCTCGGCGCGGTCTGCCAGAGCCTGCACGACAACGAGGCGGCTGCGGAGCATTTCCGCACCTGCATCCGGCTGTCGCCCTCGCATCTGTATGCCCTGATCCGGCTTGGGCAGCTCGACGAGGCTGAGGAACGGCTTGAAGAAGCCCGCGCCCGGTTCGAGTCGGCGGCGGCCCTCGACACAGGGAGCCCGCTCCCGTACCGGCACCTTGCCCGTCTCGCCCTGCGGCTCGGCAAAGCGGATCAGGCCCGCGAGCATCTGCATCAGGCGTTGCTCCGCAATCCCCGCGATGTGGCCGCCCTCAGCCTCATGGCCGACCTCTACCTTGACGGCGGGGAAGATCCGGAGCTTGCGGAATCGCTGGCCCGCCAGAGCGTGGCCCTGCGTCCCGAATATCGGAATGGCTGGCTTGTGCTTTCCCGCGCCCTCGAAGTGCAGGGCCGTCTGGCGGACGCCCGCGAAGCCTTGCTGAAGGCCGGGGAGCTGTAGACGAGCTGAATATTGGGGAGGGGGCCCTTTTCTTGAGAACGTTTCCCCTCCCCAGTTTGCTATCGCGGCTCGCGTCCATCCCCTCCCCACCAAAGGCGGTCGTAATAGTCTCTGGAGAGCGCTGTGTGCAGGCGTTCCGGCTCTGACGTCCTTCTCCCCGGTGCTGCGCGGAAAAGAGGCTTGGTGTGCGGCGGCGTGCATCCCCCGTCATTCGGCGGGGTATGGGGATTGCCGGAAGGATAGCCTGCAAAGAAGGGGAAACGCACTGCGTCCGTTGAGTGCAGGGCCGTGCGGCCAGAGGCGGCTATTTCTTTGGGGCACTCATTTCGTCGGAAACGGGGCGTTGGCTGTCTTTGCCGGAGTCTTTTTCCGCCCTGTCTTTCAGTGTGTTGAAGAACGTGAACAGGGGGTAGGAGATGCTTGCTCCCAGCAGCGCACCCCATACGGCTGCGGGGAATATGTCTATATTCATTCCCCTGAAATAACAAAATATCGGTGCAATAACGGCGCACAAGAGCGTGTGGAACAGCCAAGAAGGCCAGCCCCCGCAAGGCAGGAGCAGGAGGAGTGCGCACAGGATCGCGCCCGGAAGCATCCCCAGCGCTGCGAACAGGTTCCGATCAAAGGGAATGCCGGGCGTAAAGTGATAGTACACGCTCACGCACACCCCGAGCACCGAAACGAGGAACACAAGGAAACACCTGCCTGCCGAGGGCGTGCATTTGCCGGAAAAGGCGGGAAAGCTGGAGAGAGCCATAAACGTCCTCCCATGATGCGGAAGCGCTTTTTCTGTGAAGCATGGGGGCAGGCCCGGATTCCGGCAGTGAAGTCCTGCTGTCCGCGTTCCTGCCGGACGGCGCGGAACGTTGGGCGAACACCAAAAAGGACGAAACGGAACGGTTCCGTCCGAGGGAAGAAAAAGGAGGCAACCCGGTTTCACCGGACTGCCTCCCGTGTCAATCAATCTTCGTCGGTGGGGCGGATGGTCAGCACAGGGCAAGTCGCGTTCTTCACGACCTTTTCAGCCACGGAGCCGAACAGGATCAGGTCGATGCCCTTGCGTCCGCGGGTACCCATAACGATGATGTCGGCCTGTTCGCTTTCGGCGAGGGCGAGGATCTCTTCAGCCGCGTAGCCGACGACGACAACGCCGCGGGCATCCACGCCGGTGAAGTGTTCGGATACAAAGTCGGTCATCGAGCGTTCGGCGCCGGAAACGATTTCACCGACAAAGTTGTCGATGGTATTCGGCGGCACATGGAAACCCGTGTACTGGGTCAGCGTGGGGGCGGCGTATACTGCCACAATGCTGGCTCCGGACATCTTGGCGAGCATAACGGCGTATTCGGCTACGGATTCGCTCTGATCCGACAGGTCCAGGGCGCACAGGATCTTCTTCAAGGCAGGCATGACTCTTCTCCCTGTAAAAGATTGCACAGTGGAGAGCTTTACTGCGGAACGGCGCAGGAGCGCTCTTTGAGATTAATCAGACTGTAATCGTTTTTTCGTTAACAAACAAGAGGCCGCCTTTTATTCGTTTCCCTCTTGTGCATTGCCGGAAGCCGAGGATCGTGGGAAAAAGCGGACAGTGACGGAACTGTGGCGAAAAGCAAACGTTTTCGCGCTGATGAAAAAAGGTACATTTTTTTCTTGACAGGAAACCGGATTGAGGACTAGTTTTCACGAAACACATTTGAGGACAACATGACCAACTACACCGCCACCGCATTTACCGCTTCCAACGAAAGCAGCCGCTTTTGGGGCTTCTTTTTTTATTTTGGTCGCGCCTGCGGTACGAGGGTGTGTGGGGTGTTGTTGTAAAGCAAAACCAGACATTCAGGGCCGCGGGTGCAAATCCGCGGCCTTTCTTTTTGCCGCGGATCCATGCAGCAGCTTCCCTGTGCAAACACACAAAGGATGGAATACCATGAATCTCGGCAAGCAAGTTCGTCTCCAGCGCATTTTCAATCGTGAAACCGGCCGCGCCATCATTGTTCCTATGGATCACGGCGTCTCTGTCGGTCCTATCGAAGGCATCGAGAATATCCACAAGACGGTTTCAGACATGGCCGACGGCGGCGCTGATGCTGTTCTGATGCACAAAGGGCTGTGCCGCTGCTGTTTCCGCGCTTCCGGCGAAGGCAAAGACGTCGGCCTGATCATCCATCTTTCCGCTTCAACGTCCCTGTCCAGCTACTCCAACAAGAAACGCCTCGTATGCACCGTTGAGGAAGCCATCCGCCGTGGTGCCGACGGCGTTTCCGTGCATGTGAACCTCGGCGACGACAACGAGAGCGATATGCTCGCCGACCTCGGTGAAGTCGCCCGTGTGGCCGAAGAATGGAGTATGCCTCTCCTCGCCATGCTGTACGCCCGCGGCCCCCGCATCACCAATGAATTCGATCCCGCCGTCGTTGCCCACTGCGCCCGCGTGGGTGTGGAGCTCGGCGCCGACATCGTGAAAGTCCCTTACACCGGAGACATCGATTCCTTCGCCGAGGTCATCGCCGGCTGCTGCGTGCCTGTGGTCATCGCCGGCGGCCCCCGTACCGAGACCACCCGCGAATTCCTCGAAATGGTGGACAACTCCCTCAAGGCGGGCGGTTCCGGCCTTTCCGTGGGCCGCAACGTGTTCCAGCATCCCAAGCGCGTGCAGCTCGTCCGTGCCCTGCGCGGCCTGGTCCATCAGGGCCTGTCCCTCGACGAGGCGCTGGCTATTGTGGAAGGCTAGCGGGATCGGGGAGGGTGTTTTTTGAAGGGCGCTCCCCCCGGCCTCAATCCGGGAAACGCCGGTTTGGTAGAGGCGTCTGCGCGGCGGAAGCTGCGCTGGGAAAAGGGAAGGGGAAAGGTTCCGGGGAGTTCCGGGGCCGTCATTTTCCGGTCAGGACATGAAGCCTGATGCGGTTGAAACAACAGGAACGGGACCATGCCTGACATTTATTTCAAGAGCGTGCCTTTCAGCAAGGAAGACGTGACGTTGGCCCTCGAATCCGGCGTCGACGGGATCATCACCGAAGCCGAACATGTGGAGGGCGTCCGCTCCCTGGCCTTGTGCGACGTGCGGGCCGAGGCGGACATGCCGTCCGTGGGGCTCGGCTCCAAGGCCGAGGAAGAATCCATCGCCTCCCGCATCGCCGGGGGAGAGCGGCTCGTACTGGCTCAGGGGTGGGAGATCATCCCGGTGGAAAATCTGCTCGCGCAGCCCGCCGTGGCCGGAAAGCTCGCGGTCGAAGCCGCTTCGCTGGCCGAGGCCCGTCTTGCGGCGGGGGTTCTCGAATGCGGCGTGCCCGTCGTGGTGGTGCTTCCCGAAGCGCTGGCAAGCCTCAAGAACATCGTATCGGAGCTGAAATTGTCGCAAGGCACGCTGACGCTGGACAAGGCGACCATTACCGAAGTGAAGACCGTGGGCCTCGGGCACCGCGTCTGCGTCGATACGCTGACCCTCATGGAGCGGGGGCAGGGGATGCTGGTGGGCAACTCCAGCGCCTTCACCTTCCTTACGCACGCCGAAACGGAGCACAACGAATATGTGGCGGCGCGGCCTTTCCGCATCAACGCGGGCGGCGTGCACGCCTATGCGATGATGCCCGGCGACAGGACCTGCTACGTGGGCGAATTGCGCTCCGGGGACGAAGTCCTTATCGTGGATAAGGACGGGCGCACGTCGCTCGCCACCATAGGGCGCATCAAGACCGAGGTGCGGCCCATGCTGATGATCACGGCCCAGATGGAAACGCCGGAAGGTACGCGCACCGGCTCCGTCTTTTTGCAGAACGCCGAAACCATCCGCCTTGTGCGGCCTGACGGGACGCCCGTCAGCGTGGTCGCGCTCCGGCCCGGCGACGAAGTCATCTGCCGAGCCGATGTGGCCGGGCGTCATTTCGGTATGCGCATTCAGGAAAACATCCGCGAGATATAGTCATGCCCGAATCCAACGATACCCCGGACGGCTGGTCCGAAGCCGCAGCCGCGAAACAGTCCGAAGCGCTTCAGGGGCTGCGCTTCCAGATCGACGCCGTGGACCGCGAACTGCTGGCCCTGCTCAACCGCCGCGCCTCCCTGAGCCTCGAAGTGGGGCGGGTGAAGGCGAATACGTCCGGCCCTGTCTTCCGCCCGCAGCGTGAACGGCAGATTCTGGACAACCTCGCCAGCGAGAACTCAGGCCCCCTGCCCGAGGAGCATCTGCGTTCCATCTGGCATGAAATTTTCGCTTCGTCCCGTACCCTTCAGCGTCCCGTATCCGTGGCCTATCTCGGCCCCGAGGGTACGAACTCGTATTTCGCGGCTGTGGATCTTCTCGGGAATCTTATGGATTACCGGCCCTGCAAGAACTTCCGGGAGGCCTTCGCCGCCGTACACGGCGGCGAGTGCGCGCTCGGCGTGATCCCGCTTGAGAACGTCCTGCAGGGCTCCGTGGGGCAGTGCTTCGATCTCTTCATGGAATACGATGTGTACATCCAGACCGAGTCGGTCGCCCGCATCCAGCACACGCTGCTGTCCGTGGAATCGTCTCCGGAAGCGATCAAAGTGGTGTATTCCCATCCGCAGGCGCTTGCCCAGTGCCAGCGCTGGTTGCGTCAGCACCTGCCCGAAGCCTCTCTTATGGCCTGCGATTCCACCGCCGCCGCCGCGCGCCGGGCGGTTTCCGAGCCGGGGAGCGCCGCCATCGGGCATAAGAGCCTGTCCACGATGCTCGGTTTGCCCATCCTTGCCTATAATCTTGAGGATGAGCCGACGAATCAGACGCGTTTTGTGGTCATCGGCCCCAAGCCCACGGACACTTCCGCAGCCAACAAGACTTCGGTACTGTTCACGCTGCCCGACAAGCCCGGTTCTCTGGCGGGTATTTTGGAGCTGTTGTTCAAGGCGGGGGTGAATCTCCGCAAGCTGGAGTCGCGCCCCCTGCGCTCTCAGAGCTGGAAGTACGCCTTTTTTGCCGATCTCGAGACGAACCTGCTCAAGCCCGAGCTCTCCGGCGTCCTCGCCGAACTCCGCAACACCTGCCACTCGTTCAGGCTGTTGGGCTGCTACACGGCAGGGGAGTAGTGAGAGAAGGAAAATGAAGATTGGGGAAGGGAAGGAAAACTTTTCTGGAGAAAAGCTTTTCCCTCCCTTCCCCAAACCCCATCCCTCCCTTTCCAAAGACTTTTGTGTTTATCGAATCCCTGTTGGGCGGTTTTCCCCTATGGGTAAAAGTATGAAAGAAGGTAATATGTTAGAGTCTATTGCTTTCTGAAAACAAAGACCTTTTAATGGAATTCGCTTTAGGGAAGACGAATCGGTTTTGCTTATGAAAAAGGCCCGCATCATGATGCGGGCCTTTTGTTTTCTGTTGCGTCTCCGGGAGACGTACGCCTCCGAAACGGGATGGCGCGGCCTGCCCATCCTTCGTTGAGCCATACAAAAGTCTTGGGAGGGGAAGGGGGAGGTTTTGGAGGGGGGAAGGGGAACCTTCTGA
>NZ_JH114232.1:119136-124473 GCF_000224655.1 Bilophila sp. 4_1_30 | reverse complement strand
TTCCCCCTCCAATCTTACTCTCCGTCCCCTTTTTCACGCTCCCAGTCACTCTTCAACTGGCCGCAGGCGGCTTTGATGTCCTGCCCCTTGCTCTTGCGAAGGATGGCGGTGACGCCCTTGGACCAGAGGATTTTTTCGAACGCGAGGATGTCCGCCTCGGTGGGAGCCTTGTAGAGCTGAGTCTCCGAGGGGTTGTAGGCGATGAGGTTAAGCTTGCCCTTGACCCGGGAAACGAGCTTGGCGAGCTCGCGGGCGTGCTCGGGCTGATCGTTCACGCCGCCAAGCAGGAGATACTCGAAGGTGATGTGCTCGCGCGTCTTGAGCGGATAGCTTTCCAGCGTCGCCATAAGATCGTCGAGATGCCAATTCGCGGCTTTGGGCATGATCTTGGCGCGGAGCTCCTGATTGGGCGCGTGAAGCGAGACGGCAAGGAAGGCGAGGCCGCTGTCGCCGAGTTCTCGCAGGCCCGCCTTGATGCCGCAGGTCGAAACGGTAATGCGGCGGGGGGAGAAATCCATACCCTTGTCGTGGTTCAGCATCTCAAGGGCACGGGTGGTTTCGCGCAGGTTGAGCAGAGGCTCGCCCATGCCCATGAAGACGAGGTTGCGGATAATGGGGTGGTCGATGCGGTTGTCGCCGAGCCGCATACGGGCCACGAGAACCTGGCTCAGGATTTCCCCGGCGGTCATGTTGCGGATAAAGCCCATCGTGCCCGTGCTGCAAAACGTGCAGCCCATCGCGCAGCCGATCTGCGAAGACACGCACTGGGCGATCCGGACGGAACCGTCCTGCCCCGTGCTCGGGAGAATGACCGTCTCCACCAACGTGCCGTCCCGCAGCCGAAGCAGCAGTTTTTCCGTGCCGTCGGATGAGGTCTGCACTGTCACGATCTCGGGAAGCACGATTTCCGCGACTTCCGCAAGCTTGGCGCGGAGCTGCTTGGAAACGTCGGTCATGGCGTCGAATGAGGTAGCGTGCTTTTGCCAGATCCACTGCCAGACTTGCGCGGCCCGGAACTTAGGCTGGCCGAGATCCTCCACGATGAAGCGTTCAAGCTCGGGGAACGTCAGATTCAGAATGTCTATCATGCGCGTTGCGTGCTCTGCGGATAAGGTGAATAAAAAGCTTGGGAACAGCCCGGATCGCTATGCCGCCCCGACGGTATGCCGAAAGCCGTACCCGCTCCGGCCTGTGTAGGATGGGGCGGGAACTCCGCCGCCGCATATCCTTTTTTCGAATCTCGGGAAAGTCGGCAACAGGGCTTCGATAAACACGAAAGTCTTTGAAGTGGAGAGGGAGGGCGCGAGCCGCGTGGACAGGTTTGGGGAGGGGGAGGAGAAACGTGGGGGCCCCTTCTTTAGAAAGTTTCTCCTCCCCCTCCCCAACCTCAATCAATCATCAATCTGAATCGGACTACTTCAGCTTTGCCGCATAATTCTTGACGAAAGCGATGGCGGAATCGCGGTCGGTGACCTCTCCGGCGACCTGCGCCTTGAGAAGGGCTTCGCGGATGGTGCCCACGGCGGGTCCGGGAGGCAGGCTGGTGTACTCCATGATTTCGTTGCCGTTGAGGAGCGGTTCAAGCAACAGCTCGTCCGTCTCGGCGCGGGTGAGGTACTTGGAATTATGGTTGAAGTAGGTGTAGCTGCCGTCGCGGGCCTCAATATCGGCGCGGCACATGGCGATCAGGCGCTCGGTTTCGGGCAGGGCCTTGAAACGGCGGATGCCACGGTCGGTCAGCATGAAGTGGAACATCATGTGATGCCGCACGAGATGGCAGATAAGGTCAATGTCCTCGGACGTGAAGTGCAGGCGGCGCAGGATTTTGCGGGTTACGCCGGCGCCCACGCGGTGGTGCTGGTAGAATGTCCAGCGGCCGTTGAGGTGTTCGGCGGTGTAGAGCTTGCCCACATCGTGGAACATGGTGGCGAGGGTGCCGTACCAGTCCATGCTGAACCCTTCTTCGGGGTAGCGCTTCATGCACTCGATGGTGTGGTCAAACACGCTTTCGATGTCCCCGTCGTCGTTGCGCTCTTGTTTAATACAGGACAGGGCGGCGATTTCGGGCATGAGGCCGTGCAGAAGCTGGGCTTCAAAAAGGAGCTGCACGAACTTCCACATGGATTCGGCGGCGACCTTGCGCCATTCTTCCATGATTTCGCGGGCGGGCACGTAGTCGAGGATACGGTTGGCGGACTGGATGATGCTCACCCACGTGTGCGGGTTGACGGGCAAATCGAAGTTCGCGGCGTAGCGCAGGGCACGGATGGCGAGCAGGTAATTCTTGGCGAGCGTCTTGCTCGGCAGGCCCACCAGCTTGACGCTTCCGGCCTTGTCGAAGTCTTCGAACTCTTTAGCTTCAGGGTCGTTGGTGTTGGAGCTTTTGAGCTGGCCCTTGAGCTGGAGTTCGGCGAGGAGGCGCGCAAGGCGCGGCGTGATGCGGAGCTGGCTCATTTCCGGATGGGAGGCGTCCTCAACATCCGTACTATAGAAACGCAGGGTGACCCCGTTTTCCTGAAGCATGGCCATAGCGCCTTCTTCAGTGTAGGGGACGGCGTTGGGGAAAATTTTGAAGAGGGTTTCCGTATCGCAGGCACAGGCGATGTCCACGTCGAATACGCCGGTTTTTTCGAAGATCAGGCCCTGCAGCGGCGCATTGATGGCATAGGCGTCGTAGCCGTTGCGCATGATGGCCTTGCAGAGCGTGGTCCCGGTCTTGATTTTATCCATGAGGGTGGCTTGATCCATGAACTGTTCTCCTGTCTGTCGGATAGCGGCATAATGCCCATACAAGGGCGGGTTCCGTTTAAAAGCCGTCCTTCCCGTGGGCATCAGTATACTCTTTAAGTAGGGTTTTTGTCAGCCCCAAAGTCACAGTCGGACGCGGAAAAGTCAAGCTCTCTTCCGGAGATACCCTTCCCAGAAGGAGGGCCAGAGGCGCAGCAGCTCGCGCAGGGCCTTGGCCCTGTGGCTGCGGCTCATTTTTTCTTCCGGGGACATTTCGGCGGCGGTGAGGCCCAGCTCGGGATCGAGGAAAACGGGATCGTAGCCGAAGCCGTTTTTGCCGCGCGGGGAGCAGGCGACGCTGCCTTCCCATGTGCCGGGAGCGACGAGGGTTTCGCCTTCGGGCGTACAGACGGCGACGACGGTGCGGAAGCGCGCCGAACGGTTCCACAGCCGCACGGACGACAGGGCCGCGAGGAGCTTCATCGTATTGCGTTCGTCCTTGGTGGCGCCGGGCAGATCCGGCATGTCCTCGCTGTAGCGGGCGGAGTACACGCCGGGTGCGCCGTTGAGGGCATCCACCTCAAGTCCGGAATCGTCGGCAATGGCGACAAGGCCGGTGCGCTTGGAAACCTCACGGGCTTTGAGCAGGGCGTTTTCTTCAAAAGTGGTGCCCGTTTCCTCCACTTCGGGAAGATCGGGGAAGGCGTCCAGTCCGACGACGCGCAGGCCGAAGGCGCGCAGCGGCTCCGCCAGTTCGCGGACTTTGCCCTGATTGCGTGTGGCGAGGACGATGGTAACGGGTTCCGTATCGTGAGGCTGTTCGCTCATGGTCTGCTCCTTGCGCATTGCCGCTATATTGCGTACCACCAACGGGTCGTGCGGCGAACTCTCGCGCCGCGCAGTTTGCCGCCAATCCTATGCTCCGTCAACAGGTTGGGCGTTGCTTTTTGGGAAAGGGCGGGAACCCCGCCGCGGGGTATTCCTTCGTCCGGCCCCCCCCCGCAAATCGTTTCCTGACGCAAAGCCGCGCTGGAGGCCTCCGGCTGAGAGAAAAACATCCCATTGCCGCCCGCTCAAGGGGAATGATAAGAAGAGACATGGGATTCTTTCCCGGTAAAGGGAAAACGTTTATTAAGGTTGAGGTCGGAACCTCCCCCTTTTATATGAGTGCGTTTTGCTGTTTTTGAAGCTATACGACATCCCGCTGCTGTGCGGCAGCGTTGTCCTAGAATGAGGTGCGTCATGTCCGTTTCCCTGCGTTGTTATTCCACAAGCCTCGGCTGCCCGAAGAACCGGGTGGACACTGAGCGTCTTCTCGGTTCCCTTGGGGTGGCGCTGGTTCCCGTCGAGTCGCCGGATGAGGCCGAGCTTGTCTTCATCAATACCTGTGCCTTTATCCAGCCCGCCACGGAGGAATCCGTGCGGACGATTGCGCAGGCCATCGCCGACATCGAGGATCTGCCCAAGCGTCCGCTGCTGGCGGTCGCCGGGTGTCTCGTGGGGCGTTACCACGCGGAAGATCTGGCCCCTGAGCTGCCCGAAGTGGATCTCTGGCTGGACAACAGCGATCTGGAGGAGTGGCCCGCCATGCTCGCGCGGAAGCTCGGCCTTCCCGAACCCACGGTTCCGGGCCGTATCCTGAGCACCGGGCCGTCTTACGCATGGCTCAAGATCAGCGACGGCTGCCGCCATGCCTGTTCGTTCTGCGCCATTCCCAATATCCGGGGCGGGCACCGTTCCCACTGCAAGGATATGATTGTCCGCGAGGCCCGCGCCCTGCTGGATCAGGGGGTCAAGGAACTGAATCTCGTGGCGCAGGATCTCACGGAATGGGGCTGTGATCTCGACGGCAAGCAGGATCTCCGTACACTGCTCGACGGCCTCCTGCCATTGCCGGGCCTCGAACGCCTGCGCCTCATGTATCTTTACCCCGCCGGGATGACGCACGAGATGCTCAAGTATCTGCGCGAGGCGGGCAAGCCGTTCGTACCGTATTTTGACGTTCCTGTGCAGCATTCCCATCCGGACGTCCTGTCCCGTATGGGCCGCCCCTTTGCGCGCAATCCCCGCGAGGCCATTGACCGCATCCGTAACGTCTTCCCCGAAGCCGCCCTGCGCACGAGCATCATGGTCGGGTTCCCCGGCGAAACGGAGGCGCATTTCGAACATCTGCGCGAGTTCATCGAAGAGGTGCGTTTCCAGCATCTCGGGGTGTTCGCCTATCGTGCAGAAGAAGGGACGCCGGCCGCCGCCATGCCCGATCAGGTCGAAGACCGTGTGAAGGAGTGGCGCCGCGATTTGCTCATGGAAGCGCAGGCCGACATCAGCGCCGAGTGGCTTTCCCGGTTTGAAGGCGACCGCCTGTCCATCCTCGTGGATGCGCCCCATTCCGAGTGGCCCGGCCTGCACACCGGGCGCGCGTGGTTTCAGGCCCCCGAAATCGACGGTATGGTGTACATCAGCGGCCCCGGCGTCGAGCCCGGCGCACTCGTTGATGCCGACATCGTTGAGTGCCGCGATTATGATCTGGTCGCGCTTGCGTAGTTGGGAAGGAAAGGATTTGAAGATTGGGGAAGGGGAGGAGCCCCTTTTGGAAAAGGGGCTCCTCCC
>NZ_JH114232.1:105730-118890 GCF_000224655.1 Bilophila sp. 4_1_30 | reverse complement strand
CCCCAAACCCCATCCCCTCCCCCCTAAAACTTTCGTAACGGTAGACGGCGTGAAGGGCGGCGTGAAAGCTGAACCTTGGCAGGCGTCCCCCGGCGGAAAGTGAAAGAGAAAAAGAAGCGGCCCGGGAAAGAATTCCGGGCCGTTTTTGTTTTTTGAGAAAGGAAGATCCTAAGAAGAATTTGTCGCGAACGGAAAAGCCGCCGTGTAGGATTCGATAAAGTTGAAAGTCTTGGGAGGGGAAAGGGGGAGGTTTGGAGGGGGAAGGGGAAGCCCTTCTACAGAAGGGTTCCCCTTCCCCCCTCCAATCTTATTCCTCTTCCACAACCTCAAACCCGGCTTCAGCGATCTGCGCGGAGGTGACGGCGCCTGCCCTGAGGAGGCGGAGCCTGCCGTCTTCCATGCGCTCGACGAGCGTGGAGGGCAGCCCCCCGGCGGGAACGGGCGGCTCATCAAGGATGCCCATGACCGAAGCGATCAGCTCTTCGTCGAGCTGCTTGACGCTGACGACGGCGGGGTTGCCGCTGATGTTCGCGCTGCTGGAGGTGATGGGTTCGCCCACAGCCTGCGCGAGTGCGCGGGCTACGGGATGCGAGGACAGGCGCACGGCCACGCGGCCCGTGCCTCCGGTGAGGATGTCCGGGACGCGGAGGCGTGCCGGGAAGATGACCGAGAGCGGGCCGGGCCAGAAGCGTTTCAGGAGCGGCATGAGTTCGTCGTGGACCTTGGCGATCATATCAAGCTGTTCCCAGTCACCCAGAATCAAGGGCAGAGGGCGGACAGTGGAGCGGTGCTTGGCCCGGTAAACGCGCGCAGTGGCGTCGGCGTCGAGGGCGCGGCTCCCGAGCGCGAAAAAGGTTTCCGTCGGGAAGATGACGGGATGCCCATCAAGCATGAGCTCCACCGCGCGTTTTAAGTCGACGTAGGGCGGCGTGTTGACGCCGCTAGCCTGTGAAGATGCCATATGCTTGCCTCCCGGACCTGCCGATGTTAGGTGAAGGCTCTCTTTTCAGAGCTTGTGAGGCTACGGGCCCGAAGCCCGCAACATGCATTCTATCCCCGCAACAACAGGGCATCATGACTTTAAAACCATTGCGAATCGTTGCCGTGGGGCGTTTGAAGACGCCCTTCTGGAAGGCGGCCGCCGAGCATTACGTTGAGCGGCTCGTCCGCTGGCGGGCGTTCACCGAGTCCATCATAAAGGACGGTGATCCTTCCTTGCCTATTGTTGACCGTAATGCTTTGGAAGGCAAGGGGATTCTATCCGCCCTTTCCGCCTCCGACATTCCCGTTGTGCTTGACGAACGGGGGAAGACCTTTACCTCCCGGCAATTCTCGGCTTTTCTGGAGCGGCTTTCCGAGAACGCCAGCCGTCGCCCCTGTTTCATCATCGGCGGGGCCTTTGGGCTTGATGATTCCGTAAAGCAGGCGGCAGCCCATCTGATTGCGCTCGGGCCTCTCACCATGACGCATGAGCTTGCCCGCGTGGTGCTTTTTGAGCAGTTGTACCGTGCCGAGTCGTTAACGCGCGGGCTGCCGTATCATCATTGATGGAGTTGGGGTGGAAATGGAGATTGGAGGGGGGAGGGAAACTTTCTGGAGAAAGTTTCCCCTCCCCCCCCTCCAAAACCTCCCCCCTTCCTCTTCAAAGACTTTCGTAAGTGGGGCGGATGATGGTTGCGGTGATGCGGCATGTCGAGGTTTGTTGAAAGTTTCCCGGCAGCGCATTCTTGGATTTTTTGTATTAATTACAAAAATTGAGCGTGTCACCGTGACCTCGAACGGGGGACTCCCGACGAAGACAAGACGGCGGACGCAAAAGGGTTCCGCATCCAGCTTGCGCTGGACACGGAACCCTTTTGCGTCCGCCGTTATGCCGGGGTCTGGGGGGCGGCTCGCCCCCCAGCGGGTGCAGGGCGGAGCCCTGCCCGCCGGAGGCATTTCCCCTTAGATAACCTTGTTCAGCGCGTATTCCAGAATTCCCTCGGCTCCGGCTTCGCGGAGCTGGGGGATGAGGTCGCGGACGATGCCGGTGCTGACCACGGTTTCAAGAGAGAGCCATTCGCCGTTCTGAAGCGGGGCGACGGTGGGGGAATTCAGGGAGGGCAGCAGGGCGAGGACGGCGTCCAGCTTGGCGGCGGGGGCGTTCATCTTGAGGCAGACGAGCGACTCGGCACGCAGTGCGCCCTGGAGGAGCAGATCAATCTGCTCGATCTTGCGGCGTTTTTCCGGGTCCTGCATGGCGGCGGCGTTGGCGATGAGCACCGTGTTCGTCACCAGCACTTCGTCGATGACGCGGAGATCATGGGCGCGGATGGTGGTTTCCGTCTCCGTCACTTCCACGATGGCGTCGGCGAGGCCTTCCACAACCTTGGCTTCGGTCGCGCCCCACGAATAGTTGATGTTGACCGGGATGTTGCGTTCCTTGAAATATTCGGTGCACACGCCCATGAGTTCGGTGGCGATACGCTTGCCCGCGAGGTCTTCGGGCTTCTGGTAGGGGGAGTCGTCGGCGACGGCGAGCACCCAGCGGGCGGGCTTGTTGGAAACCTTGGAGTAGATGAGGTCGGAAACCACCACCACGTCGGCCTTGGTTTCCTTCACCCAATCCTTGCCGGTCAGGCCGAGATCAAGCACGCCGTCCTGAATGTAGAGGGGAATTTCCTGCACGCGGCAGAGGCGGGCCGTGATCTCGGGATCGTTGATGTCGGGGAAATAGTTGCGGGGATGCTTGCGCACTTTCCAACCGGCACGGTCGAAGAGATCGATGGTCGGGTCTTCCAGAGAGCCTTTGGGCAGGCCGAGCTTGAGAATGGGATTAGCCATTGTACACCTCTTTGGGATCAAATACGAGTTCGGAACAGCGGGATACCTTACCGTCGCGGAGTTCACGCGAGAAGCAGCTTCTATACCCTTCATGGCAGGCTGCCCCGCCGATCTGTTCGATGAGCAGCACGACGGCGTCGCCGTCGCAATCAAGCCGGATGGACTTCACCTTCTGCACATGCCCCGACGTGCCGCCTTTATGCCACAGGCACTTGCGGCTGCGGCTGTAATAATGGGCTTCGCCCGTTTCGAGGGTCTTTTCCCATGCTTCGGGGTTCATCCACGCCAGCATGAGTACATCAAGGGTTTCCGCATCCTGAGCGACGGCGGCGATGAGGCCCCCAGATTTGCTGAAGTCCGGCGCAAAGGCAAGTGACGATTCCATGAAGTCTCCTTGTGCGTATGTTTTTCAAACGCAAAACGCCACGGACTCCGAGGAGGCCGTGGCGCTTACGTACGCTTGCATTAATGAAGCAGGTCGCAATCGTTGAGTATCTTGGTCAGCTTTTCAAGGTTGTCCGGCATAAGCGGAACCATAGGCAGACGGAACTCGAGATCAAGGCCGCGCATCATGCACACGGCGGTCTTGACCGGGATCGGGTTGGTTTCAAGGAACATGGCCCGGTTGATGGGCATGAGCTTGAAGTGCAGGCGTCTGGCTTCGTCCATATCCCCGGCGAGGGTGGCCTTGCAGAGGTCGGCCATCAGCTTGGGAGCGACGTTCGCGGTCACGGAGATGACGCCGCAGCCGCCCACGGCGATGTGGGGCAGCACGGTGAAGTCGTCGCCGGAGAGGATCTGGAAACCTTCGGGGCACTGTTCCACGAGGTCGGATACATGGATGAGATCCGCGGTGGCTTCCTTGATGCCCACGACATCGGGCACGTCACGGGCGATGCGGGCCACGGTGGGGGGCAGCATGTTGCAGCCGGTGCGGCCGGGCACGTTGTACAGGATGACGGGCATGGACACTTCGGAGCAGATGGTCTTGAAGTGCTGATACAGGCCTTCCTGCGTGGGCTTGTTGTAATAGGGGGTGATGTGCAGGGCGGCGTCCGCCCCGACATTTTTGGCGAACTGGGTCAGAGGGATGGCTTCGCGGGTGTTGTTGGAGCCCGCGCCGGCGATGACGGGAACGCGTTTGTTGACCTGCTCGACGCAGATGCGGATAGCGGCTTCATGCTCGTCGTGGGTCATCGTGGCGGATTCGCCGGTGGTGCCGCAGGGCACGAGGCCGTCGATGCCCTGTTCGATCTGCCATTCGATGAATTCACGGTAAGCTTCCTCATCGATCTTGCCGTTCTTGAACGGCGTCACCAGTGCGGTGAAAGCTCCGTGGAAACGTCCGGTAGTCATAACAATCCCCTTTCGGTACGGTGATGGGTCTGAACGTATCGTAAAGCACGGAGGCAGTAAAGCGGACGGCGGCAAAAAGCGCCGTTCCGGGTTCCGTGCGCCCAACAGTCTTGTTTTACAGCTTTTTCCGCACAGCCGCCGTTTCAATGGGCGTTCGCACTCTCGAAACGGCCTTCCGAGCGGCCTCCCCACGGTTGAAAAGAGGGGAGGGAGAGGTGGTGTGTCTTGAGAAGGGAGGGAACCCGTTCGCGGAAGGGTTCCCTCTCCCAACATTTTTACAACAACAGCATTTCGTCCAGCGAAGCCCCGGAGGGTACAGTGGGGTACACGTTTTCGTCGCGCTCGACGATAACGTCGATGATGGCCGTGTTCGGGCTGGCAAACGCGGTGCGGAGCGTGGATTCAAGATCTTCCAGCTTGGCGACGCGGTAGCCTTCGGCCCCATAGGCTTCGGCAAGCTTCACGAAGTCCGGCTGATCCGGGATGTCCACGGCGTTGAGGCGGCCTCCGTAGAAAAGATCCTGGAGCTGGCGGACCATGCCCAGACAGCCGTTGTTCAGGAGCAGTACCTTGACCGGCAGCTTGTTGCTGACGGCGGTGATGAGTTCCTGGAGGTTCATCTGGAACGAGCCGTCGCCGGACACGTCGATGACGAGCTTGTTGGGATAGGCGAACTGCGCGCCGATGGCGGCGGGGAAGCCGTAGCCCATGGTCCCGAGGCCGCCCGAGGTGAGCAGGGTGCGCGGTTCCGTGAAGTTGTAGAGCTGCGCGGCCCACATCTGGTGCTGGCCCACTTCCGTGGTCAGGATGGCCTTGCCTTCCGTGATTTTGTCCACGGCCTTGATGACTTCCTGCGGCTTGATCGTCGTTTCGCCCGGCGTCCAGGTAATGGGCTGTTCCTGCCTCCATTCGTCAAGCTGGCCCTGCCATGCGGCGAAGCGTTCCTTCCAGGGGAGCGGTTCGCGGGCGGCGAGGTGTTCGCGGATGGCGACCAGCGAATTGCGGCAGTCGCCCACCACGGGGATACGCACGTTGACGTTCTTGTGGATGGACGTGGGGTCGATGTCGATATGGACGATGGTGGCCTTGGGCGCAAAGGAGGAGAGGCGTCCGGTCACGCGGTCGTCGAAGCGCACGCCCACGGCAATCAGGAGGTCGGCGTTGCTGACGGCCTTGTTGGCGGCATAGGTCCCGTGCATACCGAGCATGCCGAGCCACTGCGGGTGATCGCAGGGGAACGCGCCGAGGCCCATCAGGGAACAGGTCACCGGGATGCTCAGATTCTTGGCGAGATTGCGGAACTCTTCGCTGGCGTTGGACATGATCACGCCGCCGCCGCCGAACAGCAGGGGGCGCTCCGCATTGTAGAGCGCGTCCACGACCTTGCGGATCTGGGCGTAATTGGGGCGGTAGGTCGGGTTGTAGCTGCGCAGGCTCACGTCTTCGGGCCAGACGAATTCGGCCGAACCTTGAAGCACGTTCTTGGGCAGGTCCACAAGCACGGGGCCGGGACGCCCGGAACGGGCCAGATAGAAGGCCTGCCGTACGACCTTGGCGAGCTCCTTCACGTCCTTCACCACATAGTTGTGTTTGGTGCAGGGGCGTGTGATGCCCGCAATGTCCACCTCCTGGAACGCGTCGTTGCCGATGAGGCCGGTGGGTACCTGCCCGGTGAAAATCACCATCGGGATGGAGTCGCAATACGCGGTCGCGATGCCGGTCACCGTGTTGGTGGCTCCGGGGCCGGATGTGGCCATGCAGACGCCGACCTTGCCCGTAGCGCGGGCGTATCCGTCGGCGGCGTGAACGGCGGCCTGCTCGTGACGTACCAGAACGTGGCGTAGCTGTTCGCCGTACTGGGGCAGTTCATCATAGATGTCCAGTACGGACCCCCCGGGATACCCGAAGATGATGTTGACGCCTTCGCGAATCAGACACTCGATGAGAATTCTGGCACCGTTCAACTGCATTGAAGAACACTCCGTTCGGTACAAGGTGAAAAGAACACTCCGTCTGTTGTGTATAGCCGTGAGACAGTTGGAGGTCTAGCCCTTTTGCCGGGCTTTCCCCCTTTTTTCTCTCCGGTTTTCGGGCCTTGGGCTCATAAGGAGGCGATTTCCCGTGTAGAGGGATGTCCTTATGCGCTTTTGGCGCGTTGTGAGGAGGGCTCCCCGCCTTTTCTTCAATAGTTTTTGGGGACACACATTTTAACAAGTTTCCCCGTGTATTAGCGTTGAGACGTATTCCGGGCACAGAGGCAGACGACGTCGCCTTCCGTTGTGATCGTGTCCACGGATAGCCCTGCGGCCTTGCAAAGGGCCGTAAGGTTGGCGATGCGGATCGGGAGGCCGTGGAGCGACAAGCCCGTGCCCAGAGGGAGAGCGGGCTGCCAGAGGAACAGCGTGCCGTTGTCAGCGAGGCGGCGGCTCAGCCAGCGGACGGCGTTGAGAGGCTTCTCCACTTCATCCAGAGGCTTAGTAACGGCGATGATGTCGAACCGGGAAACGATGTCGGCATCGCGGTAGTCCGCATTGTAGGCGGAACGCAGGAACGCTTTTTTGAGCAACCGCATGAACGCGTCGCCGGATTCGATGGCCGAAAGTTCCCAGCCGGGCCGCGCGGCGTGAAAGGCTTCCAGAAAACCGCCGTCCCCCGCTTCGAAGTGCAGCAGCGTTCCCGTTTCCGGCAGGGGAAGGAGCGTCTCCAGTCGTTTGACGGCCTGGTGCGGATGATCCGCGGCGGATAATCTGGCGGCCGCTTTTTCGTCCAGGGCCGCGAGGTATCGGGCCAGTGCCCCGAACCGTGACTTTATGCCGGACAGAATGGACTCATGGGGACTTGTTTTCTTGCGGTTGTTCACGAAGGCGGCGGGCCCGGAGCAGGTTCCGGACAGGGCCCTGCCGGAAGACGCGAGACAAACGGCGTGTATCGTAGGGTGAGGCATTTGTTTTCCTTTGTTGATGTTCCGTGAAGGACGTGAGGTCCGCAGCTGCGGCGCCCTTTCGGCTGAGGCGGCAGGCTGTGCACTCGCAAAAGCATGGAACGTGCCATTTGCCCTTTCTGGAAAAGGAAGACGCGTACTCTCTTGTTATTAAAGATGGTTCAGCATGAAGGAGAAGATCTCGCCACATTGCGGCAGAGGCTGTTTCGGTCTGGGGACATTACGGAATGCAACCGTACCCGTGCGGAATGCAATCCCTGCCATAACCAACGAAGGCCGATGCGCTAACACCGGCCTTCGTTGGTTATGGGGAACCGCTACGGGAGCCCCATGCTCTTCGGGGAGAAAGGAGCCTTTCAGAATTAGTCGAACTTTTTGTTGTTATACAAAAGGTACTTGGAAGCGTTGTAGAAGTCCTGCGCGTACTGGCGCATGTGGGCGGCGCGCTCGGGGTCCGTGTTGAGCAGATCCTCCAGTACGGGGGCGTCCATTTTGTACATGTGTTCGTCGGTTTCGCGGATGTAGCAATAGCCGTTTTCCACAAGCCGCACCGTGGATTCGGTTTCCCCGCCGAGGAACTGCATTTCATCCCGTTTGGTGTCCGGATCGAGGAGGTTCCGCCCCATCGCGTTGTAGCGGTAGGGGATTCCGGCGAGGGACGCCAGCGTGGGGAAGATGTCCGGCTGGCCGCACGGGCGGCCGTCGACGCCGGGCTGCAGTTTGCCCGCAGCGACGAGGCCGGGCGCGTAGATGAGCATGGGCGTATGGTTGCTCTGGAGGCGGCAGGCCAGATAGCCGGGGGACATGTTCAGGGACGTGTCGTTCAGGCCGTGATCGCCGAAAATGGCGAACACGGTGTTGTCAAACCAGGGCTGCTGCCGGGCGATTTTGAAGAACTCGCCGAGCGAGTGGTCGGAGAAGCGGAGCGAGTTGTATTCGTCCGCGCCGGTGAAGCCGTAGTTTTTGAGGATGGCTTCGGACGGCTGTTTGATCTGGAATCCCGCGTTGTCTTCGGGGATGGTGTAGGGGCGGTGGAACCCCGCCGTCTGGATGACCGCCACGAACGGCTTCGGGGATTTCGTGAGCGCGGCGGCCGCCTCGCGGAACAGATCGAGATCGGAAAGGCCCCACACGTCGGTATTGGGGGCTTTCCACGAGCCTTCCTCAAGCAGGTGCAATCCCTCAATGTTGTGGGAGAGGAAGCCCCGGATGTTGGCCCAGCTCGCGCTGCCGCCGATCATGTAATATTTGCTGTACCCTTTGAATTCATTCATCATCAGCGCCTGATCCACCAGTGCCTGATTGCGGGAACTGGTGCCGCCGGAGCGGTTCACGTCCGGGATGCCGGTCATGGTGGTGAAGATGGCGCGGGCGGTGGTGCGCGTCGGCGCGAAGAACAGCGGGTAGTACAGCGAATCCTTGGAGAGGGCCATCAGGTTCGGCGTGGTGTCCTCGGGAATGCCGGTCAGGTTGGGTGAGAAGGACGTGCGCGGCCATGTCATGGATTCCATGATGATGACCACCACATTCAGCGGCTTTTCCTGCCGTTCCGCCGGGGTGCCGTGCACCGTGCGCATGAAGTTGAGCTTTTGCGGATCGGGGTTGGGCACGCGGAGCCATGCCGCGACGCGGGGGTAGCTTTCCCGGGTGGCCTCGATGTTCGGCCGGGTTCCCTGCGCCGCGTTGACCGTATCGAAAAGGTTCTGGATGGGGTTCAGGGCGAGGATGGAGATGTTTTTGTCCACGCTGAAAAAGGCGTTGCTCCAACGCAGCGGGAAGAGGTTGGAGCTGATCTGTCCGTAGCCGAGGAGGAACAGGATCGCGAATGTGGCGACGCTCCATCCGGTGCGGCCTTTCCATCCGAGGCGCGGCGTGGCTTCGTGCCTGGCCAGCGTTTTGCCGAAGAACAGGGCGTACAGCGCCGTAACCACGATGAGCCCGAACGTGATCCAGACGACGGGGTAACTTTCCCAGACCATCGTCCCGGCGATGTCCGGGTCACCGAGCAGTTCGAACAGGCTCGCGTCCACGCGGGTGTGCATGTAGAAGAACCAGCCGAAATCGATGATGTACACGAGCGTGGCCGCGGCGAAAACCGTAGCGTACAACAAGTTGATCAAGCCACGGAAGCCTCGGCTGCGGACCAGAAGGCGCTCAAGAGGCGGGATGCCGAGGATGAGCGCAATGGGGATGAGCCCGAGTACGACCATGCGAATATCGAACTTCGTACCGATGTACAGGGCGTTCAGGATGTCGGAAGCGGGGTTCCCGGCCACTTCCGGCCAGAGGATGCCGAGCATGGCTCCTCGCGCCAGCACAAGCGCCAACAGCGTGCCAATAAAAAGGACGCTGAGGGTGCGGATAAACGGGGGGAAGAAAGATGTCTTTTGCATTTTTTTTGTATAGGACGAGCGCGTGAGAATGTGAAGTACCTAGAAAAGGTGGGAAAGCGCACGGGGCGAGGTGCGTTGCCCGCCCGGAATGATAGATCGGGTAAACTTTGGAAGAGCGTAGAGGCATTGGGGAAGGGGAGTTTTTTTGAGGAAAAGCATTCCTTCCCTCAATTGGCCAGCGCGGAGTCCATCCCCCCTTTCCAATGCTGGTCATGCCTATCGGCTCATTACAGTCTTTTCCGGCATCAATGGCCTTTGAAATACGGCAACGTAAAGAGGAAATGCTCCAGGTGGACTATCGCTTTTTCAAGAGGCGGAACGAATTCCGGTCGCCGATGAGCAGGGAGGCGGCGTACACGGCTGCCCCGGCTGGTATGGCAAGGGCCAGCTGCGCGATGTTCGAGGCGTGCCCGGCCCAGAGGACAACGCCATAGGCGCTCCCGAAGGTCAGGGCCGTTCCAGCAAGCTGTACGGCGAGGGAGCGGAGCGGAAGCCGCAGGGAAACCCTGCGGGAGAGTCCGATCCAGAGCAGGGCCGCATTGCACCAGAGCCCCAAGGAGACGCCGAGCGGCGGCCCCCATGCCCCGAAACGCAGGGTGAAGGCGTAACCTCCGGCAAGGGCGACGGCCAGAGCAACGACGGCGGCCTTGAGCGGGAGCCCGCTTTTCAAGGCGTGGCAAGCCGCCAGCAGGGGCCGGGAAAGCGCATAGGCGGGCAGGCCGGGCGCGTAGGCGCACAGGGCAAGCGCCGTGGCGGAAACGGCTTCCGCATCAAAGGCCCCGTGCCCAAGCACAACGGCGACCAGCGGCAGGGATATCGCCGCCAGACCCGCAGCTGCGGGCAGGTTCAGGCCGAGCGACAGCAGCGCCGCCCGCTGGATTTCATCCGAGAAGGCGTGGGAAGGGGCGGTTGGAAGGGAACTTGGGGAAGGGGAGAGGGAACCGTGGGGGGGCTCCCCTCTTTTGAAAAAAGGCTCTCCCTCCTCAAACTCCATCCCCTCACCTTCCCAAGGCTTTTGCAAGCTGGCGCCGGGTGTCGCTTTGGTGTCGTTGCGGGCCGTACGGGAAGCGGAAAGAGGCGGTGGGGGATCAGCCTGTTCGGGCTTTTGGGGCAGGGAAAGCGAGGGGATTTCGTAGGAACGGGAAGAACGGGAAAGCCCTTCGGAGGCAGCGAGTTCCGCGAGGCGCGGCGCGGCGGCCATCCCCACGGCGGCGCCGAGCACGCCGAGAGGAAATTCCAGCAGCCGTTCGGCGTAAAACAGGGAGGCCATATGGCCTTCGGGCAGAAGCGAAGCCAGAGCGGAGGCTCCGAGAAAGGCCAGTTGAGGCATGGCGGCCCCAACGATGCCTGCGGGGAGACGGCGGAAGACCTCCGAGACTGTCCGTGCATCGGCGGGCTTTTCCACTTTCCCCTCTTCGCGCTGGAGGATACGGATTGCCGGTATCTGAGCCAGCCATTGCAAGATACCCCCGCAGAGGACGCCGCAGGCGACGAGCACGCCCGGTTGCAGCGACGGGTTGAAGGCCGCCAGCAGCGCGAAGTCGATGACGCAAAGGTTGAACAGGGACGGCGTCAGCGAAGGCAGCAGGAAACGCTGCCTGCTGTGCAGGGCCGCCATGCAGCCCGCCGCCATCATGACGCTCCAGATATACGGAGCACAGATACGGAACAGCGTAACGGCCTCTCCAAACACTTCCGGGCGCTCCTCCAAACCCGGCGCGATAGCCCGCATGATGATTCCCGCTCCCGCCATGCACGCCAAAGCCAAGAACCCCGTCCATAAGGCCAGCTTGCGCGTTACCGCCAGCGCAAGCCCGCAGCCGGAACCGCCCCGCAGCCGTTCCCGCGTGCAGGCGGCGGTCAGGGAGAGGGACAGCGTGCCTTCGCCGAACAGCCGCCGTGCCATGTACGGAATCCGCAGTGCCGCCGTGAGCGCGTCCGCCGCCCCCGAACCGCCGAGCAGCCATGCAATGCCGGCATCGCGCACAAACCCTAAAAGCCGTGAAATGAGCGTCCCCACACCGACAATCAACGTGTTTTTCGAGGAGGAAGACGAGGAGGGGGAATCCTTTTTGAAGAAGGGGGGGCCAGCTTCCCGGCCTTGTTCCAAACGCTCTTGATGCGCTGGAGGAAAACCGTTCGGCGAGTCGTGTTTCTCTGTCATAGGGAACACTCTGGATAAGGGACTGGGTAAGGGGAAAAGTCTTTGGAAGAGGAGGGGGGAAGTTTGAAGGGGGGGAGGGGAAACCTTTCTTCAGAAAGGTTTCCCCTCCCCCCTTCAATCCTTATCTCCCCCTACACCTCATATAACTCTTCATACCGCCGCTTGTACTCGGCCCAGCGGCCTTCGCGGATGGCGGCGCGGGCCCCGCGGACGGTGTCGAGGAAGTAGGTCAGGTTGTGGATGGAGTTGAGCCGGAAGGAGAGCAGCTCCTGCGAAACGTACAAATGCCGCAAATAGGCGCGGGAGAACGTGCGGCAGGTGTAGCAGTTGCAGGCGGGATCGAGCGGGCCGTCGTCCTCGGCAAATTCGCGGCGCTTGATGTTGAGCTTGCCGAGCGAGGTGTACAGCGTGCCGTTGCGGGCGTTGCGCGTGGGCAGGACGCAGTCGAACATGTCCACGCCCGCGTCGATGCCTTTGATGATGTCCAGCGGCGTGCCCACGCCCATGAGATAGCGGGGCTTTTCGGAAGGCAGTATGGGAGCCGTATGGTACAGCATCTCCATCATGACGTCCTTGCTTTCGCCTACGGAAAGCCCGCCGATGGCATAGCCCTCGAAGTCGAGATCGATGAGTTGGCGCGCCGACTCCGAACGCAGATCCTTGAACATGCCGCCCTGCACGATGCCGAACAGCAGGTTTCCCGCCGTCCCCTTGGGATAGGCGTCACGGCAGCGTTTGGCCCAGCGGGTGGTCATGGTCAGCGATCGGGCGGTGTAGGTGTGATCCGCCCCGGCGGGCACGCACTCGTCAAGCACCATCATAATGTCCGAATTCAGGTTGCGCTGGATGCTCACCACCTTTTCCGGCGTGAACAGGTGCTTCGAGCCGTCGAGGTGGGAACGGAAGGTGACCCCTTCCTCCTTGATGGTCCGCAGGGTGGAAAGGCTGAAGACCTGAAAGCCGCCGCTGTCCGTGAGGATGGGCTTGTCCCACGCGTTGAAGCCGTGCAGGCCGCCGCGCCGCGCCACGAGTTCGTCGCCGGGCCGCAGGTACAGGTGATAGGTGTTGCCGAGGATGATTTCCGCGCCTATGGCGTTGAGATCGTCGGGAGCGATGGCCTTCACGCTGCCAACCGTGCCGACGGGCATGAAGATGGGCGTGTTTACCGGGCCGTGGGCCGTCTGGAGAACGCCGGTACGGGCCGCGCCGTCCGTGGCGTGTATCTGAAAGGTTCCGGGTGTGTTCATTCCACCAGTTTACAGGCTATGAAGGCAGTTGAAAAGGGCTACATCCGGGATGTGCGCAATCTTCAACCGTACCCCGTATGTGAAGGAAAGGGAGAAAGGGCTTGGTAAGCCGAATGCCTTATCAGAAACATGAAGATACATTCCCGCCGGGCCCTTTTCTCCTTTGGGGATTTCCCCGAGTGGAAAGAGAGAAATCCGTTACGGGCAGAGCAAACAAAAATTCCGCAATCGACTGT
>NZ_JH114232.1:84796-105382 GCF_000224655.1 Bilophila sp. 4_1_30 | reverse complement strand
CTGTGCCGATTGCGGAATTTTTGTTTGAGCCATTTGGCCTCTCGGAGAGAGTGTTCCCCCCGAGGGGCCAAATGTTTTGGCTTTGTCAGTCCAGATCGGCGATGATCGGATTGCCGCTGAGCTCGTCAAGGAAGCGGTCGGGGCGTTCCTTCTGATCCGGGACCGTGATGTCCTGATCCACGTATTCGCGGTAGCCCGTCCCGGCGGGGATAAGGCGGCCGACGATGACGTTTTCCTTAAGGCCGCGCAGGTAGTCCATCTTGCCCTTGAGGGCCGCCTCGGTGAGCACCTTGGTGGTTTCCTGGAAGGAGGCCGCCGAGATGAAGGACGAGGTGGTCAGGGACGCCTGCGTGATGCCGAGGACCAGCGGTTCGGCGGTGGCGGGGGAACGTCCCTCGGCTATGGCCTTCTGGTTTTCGGCCTTGAACTCGGCCTTGTCGACCTGTTCGCCCACGAGGAAGCTCGTTCCGCCCGGCTCGGTGACGGTCACCTTGCGGAGCATCTGGCGCACGATGACTTCGATGTGCTTGTCGTCGATGCCCACGCCCTGGAAGCGGTACACTTCCTGGATTTCGTCCACCAGGTAGGCGGCGAGGTACTTCTCGCCCTTGGTGCGCAGGATGTCGTGCAGCTCGGGGTTGCCTTCGGTCAGCAGGTCGCCGCACTCGACGAAGTCGCCGTCGGACACGGTGATGTGCTTGCCCTTGGGCACCAGGTATTCCTTGGATTCGCCCACTTCCGGCGTGACGATGAGCTTGCGCTTGCCCTTGGCTTCGCCCGCGAAGGAAACGGTGCCCGCGATTTCGGAAACCACGGCCATATCCTTGGGCTTGCGGACTTCGAACAGCTCGGCGACTCGCGGAAGACCACCCACGATGTCGCGGGTCTTGGAGGTTTCACGAGGCTTACGGGCGATGATGTCGCCCGCGAGCACCTGCTCGCCGTCCTTGACCATGATGATCGCGCCGACGGGGAGGCTGTAGACCGCGGGGAGCTGGCCCGCGCCGCGCAGCTTGGGATCGCCGTTTTCATCGCAGACGGAGACGGACGGGCGGAAGCTCGTCGTACGGTATTCGATGATGGTCATGGACGCCTGGTGCGTGGCTTCGTCCAGCTTTTCCTGATAGGTCTTGCCGTCCACGAGGTCCGTGAACTTGATGAAGCCGTCCACTTCCGAGACGAAGGGTTCGTTGAACGGATCCCATTCGGCGAGGAGCTGCCCGTTGCTGACGGACTGCCCATCCGTAACGTGCAGGCGCGCGCCGTTGGGGAGCGTGTAGCGCTCCACTTCGCGGCCCTGCTCGTCGATGACGGCGACCTGCCCGCTCTTGCCGAGCACCTGAGCCACACCTTCGCGGTTCCTGATTTCCTTCACGCGGGTGAGGACCACGCGGCCGTCATGCTGCGCCTCGAAGTTCGAACGTTCGATTTCCTTGGACGCCGTACCGCCGATGTGGAAGGTACGCATGGTGAGCTGCGTGCCGGGTTCGCCGATGGACTGCGCCGCGATGATGCCGACCGTCTCGCCTATATTGACGAGGTGGCGGCGGGCAAGGTCGCGTCCGTAGCACAGCGAGCAGATGCCGCGCTCGGACTGGCAGGTCAGCGCGGAGCGGATCATCACGGAGTTGATGCCCTTGTCGTCCAACGTCTTGGCGACGGATTCGTCGATCAAAGTGTTTTCGGGGTAGAGCAGGTCGCCCGTTGCGGGATCATACACGGGATAGAGCAGCACGCGGCCGAGCGCGCGCTCGGACAGCTTCTGCTTGACCTCGCCGCCGTCCTTGATGGCGCGGATTTCGATGCCGTCGACGGTGCCGCAGTCGTGTTCGGAGACGATGACGTCCTGCACCACGTCCACGAGACGGCGGGTCAGGTAACCGGAGTTCGCCGTCTTGAGGGCGGTGTCCGCGAGACCCTTACGAGCGCCGTGCGTGGAGGTAAAGTACTGGAGCACCGTCAGGCCTTCACGGAAACTCGCGGTGATCGGGGTTTCGATGATTTCGCCGGAGGGCTTGGCCATCAGGCCGCGCATACCGGCGAGCTGACGCATCTGGTCGGCGTTGCCTCGGGCACCCGAGTTGGACATCATGAAGATCGGGTTGAAGCTGAGGTTGGCCTCCTGCTTGCCGGTCTTCGGGTCGGTCAGGATATCCGTGGAGATTTCCTTGTTCATTTCCGCGGACACGTCCTGCGTGGCCTTGGTCCAAACGTCGACGACCTTATTGTATTTTTCCGTACGGGTGATGATACCGTCGCGGTACTGGCTTTCGATGTTGTCCACTTCGGCGGAAGCGGCATCAATGATGCGCTTCTTGGAATCGGGGATCAGCATATCCTTCACGCCGATACTGATGCCGGAGCGGGTCGCGTATTCGTACCCGATGGCCTTGATGCGGTCGCAGAGGATGACGCACGCCTTGACCCCGGCGTCGCGGTAGGCGCTGTCCACCAGCTTGGCAATGTTCTTTTTGGTCAATTCTTTGTTGACGTTCTCGAACTTGATGCCGGCGGGCAGGCCGCGCCATACGAGGATACGGCCGGGCGTGGTGTTGGCGAGCTTGCCGTCTTCCATGCGTACCTTGATGCGGGCGTGCATACTGACCTGATCGGCGTCAAGGGCGGCTTCCACTTCCCACGGGGCGCAGAAGACCATGCCTTCGCCCTTTTCGAAGGAACGTTCCACGGTCATGTAATACAGGCCGAGGACCATGTCCTGAGAAGGCACGATGACGGGCGTTCCGTTGGCGGGCGACAGGATGTTGTTGGTGCTCATCATGAGCACGCGGCATTCGATCTGCGCTTCCACGGAGAGCGGGATGTGTACGGCCATCTGGTCGCCGTCGAAGTCCGCGTTGTAGGCTGAGCAGACGAGCGGGTGCAGCTGGATGGCCTTGCCTTCGACGAGCAGCGGCTCGAAGGCCTGGATGCCGAGGCGGTGCAGCGTAGGGGCGCGGTTCAGCAGAACCGGGTATTCCTTGACCACGTCGGCCAGGATATCCCATACAACCAGCTCTTCGCGCTCAACCATCTTTTTCGCGCTCTTGATGGTGGAGGCATGGCCTCTCTTCTCAAGTTCGGAATAGATGAAGGGCTTGAAAAGCTCGAGCGCCATCTTCTTGGGCAGGCCGCACTGATGGAGTTTCAGGTACGGGCCCACGACGATGACGGAACGGCCGGAGTAGTCGACGCGCTTGCCGAGCAGGTTCTGACGGAAGCGGCCCTGCTTGCCCTTGATCATGTCGGACAAGGACTTCAGGGGGCGTCCGTTGGTGCCGGCGATGGCGCGTCCGCGGCGGCCGTTGTCGAACAGCGCGTCCACGGCTTCCTGCAACATACGCTTTTCGTTACGGATGATGATGTCGGGAGCCCCGAGTTCCATCAGGCGTTTCAAGCGGTTGTTACGGTTGATCACGCGGCGGTACAGGTCGTTCAGGTCGGAGGTGGCGAAACGGCCGCCGTCGAGCGGAACGAGAGGGCGCAGTTCCGGCGGAATGACCGGGATGACTTCGAGGATCATCCATTCGGGGCGGTTGCCGGATTCGAGGAACGCTTCCACGACCTTGAGGCGCTTGGTGAGCTTCTTCTTTTTGGTCTGGGACTTGGTGGTCTGCGATTCTTCGCGCAGGAGCACCTTGATTTCCTCAAGGTTCAGTTCTTCGAGCAGGCCGCGGATGGATTCCGCGCCCATGCCCACGGTAAGGGCGTCCTCGCCGAAATGGTCGATGATCTGGAGGTACTGGTCCTCGGAGATGACCTGCATCTTCTGGAGGTTGGTGCTGCCGGGATCGAGCACGATGTACGAGTCGAAATAGAGCACCTTTTCCAGATCGGCCATGGTCATGTCGAGCAGGGTGCCGATCTTGGAGGGCAGGGTCTTGAGGAACCAGATATGGGCGACGGGCGCGGCCAGTTCGATATGGCCCATGCGTTCGCGGCGCACCTTGGAGGCAATGACTTCAACGCCGCACTTTTCGCAGACGATGCCGCGGTGCTTCATGCGTTTGTACTTGCCGCAGTTGCATTCGTAGTCCTTCACCGGGCCGAAGATCTTCGCGCAGAACAGGCCGTCGCGTTCGGGCTTGAACGTACGGTAGTTGATGGTCTCCGGCTTCTTGACTTCGCCGTAGGACCATTCGCGGATGTTCTCCGGCGAGGCGATGGAAATCTGAATCGCCTTCAGATTGCGGATTTGGCTCGCATTGGCGTTGGCCGAGCTGCGAACCGAGAAGAGATCGTCAAGACTCATATATATGTACTCCCTTTTGCGGGTCAGGCGCCGGAGAGGCAACGGCCCGTAAAGGACCTCCGTCTCCGAACCCTACCCCCATCCCCTCAAAACCGCTGTCTTGAGGGTTGGACGTAATGAAGGGTCTCTTAACTGGGAGGGCCTCCGCTTTCTTCCTTCTTCCGTTCCGGGGGCTGGCCCGGCACAAAAAATTCAGGAGAGAAAGGGGAGGGGTGCGGGGAAAGGAAAGGCTTTCCTAATGAAAGGGCTCTCCCTTCCCCGCGATGGTATCTATTCGTCAGCCATGTCCTGCTGCTGTTGCAGGTACTGCTGGTGTTCCTCTTCGGCGAAGCCGACGCGCTTGGGCCTCTTCTTGCCTTCCTCCTGATGGAGGGTGACGTTGAGGCCGAGGGACATGAGTTCCTTGACCAGAACGTTGAAGGACTCGGGGAGCCCGGCTTCGAGGAAGTTGTCGCCCTTGACGATCTTCTCGTACATCTTCACGCGTCCCGTCACGTCGTCCGACTTGACGGTGAGGAATTCCTGCAACAGGTAGGAAGCGCCGTAGGCTTCGAGGGCCCACACTTCCATTTCCCCGAGACGCTGGCCGCCGAACTGCGCCTTGCCGCCCAGCGGCTGCTGGGTGACGAGGGAGTAGGGGCCGGTGGAACGGGCGTGGATCTTTTCGTCAACGAGGTGGTGCAGCTTGAGGTAGTACATGACGCCGGTGGTCACGCGGTTCTCCAGCTTCTCACCCGTGCGCCCGTCATAGAGGACGGACTTGCCGTCGTCGTCGAGGCCGGCGCGGGACAGCCAGTTCCAGATTTCCGATTCTTCGGCACCGTCGAACACCGGGGTGTACGTGATGATGCCGTTGCGCAGCTTCAGGACGGACTTGCGGAATTCCTCGTCGTCCATCGCATCCACTTCGGCGGAGATTTCCGGCGAAGCGAAGATGTCCTTCACTTCGTCGCGCACGGACTGGAGGGCGGTGCCCTTGTCGACCATTTCCGCGAGCTGGCGGCCCAGTTCGCGGGCGGCCCAGCCGAGGTGCACTTCCATGATCTGGCCGATGTTCATACGGGAAGGCACGCCGAGGGGGTTCAGCACGATGTCCACGGGGCGGCCGTCGGCGAAGAAGGGCATGTCCTCTTCCGGCAGAATGCGGGAGACGACCCCCTTGTTCCCGTGACGGCCGGCCATCTTGTCGCCCACGGACAGCTTACGCTTGATGGCGATGTGAACCTTGACCATCTTGATCACGCCGGGGGGCAGATCGTCCCCTTCCGTGACCTTTTCGCGCTTGGAGTCGTAGATCGACTTGATGTACTCGATCTGGTGATCGTACTGCACAAGCAGTTCGCCGACGTTTTCGTTGACTTCCTTGCTCTGGAACAGATCGGCCAGCTTCTTGACCGGCAGGGCCATGAGCAGCTCTTCGGTCATGGCGGCACCGGCTTCGGCCAGCACTTCGCCCTTCTTGTCGCCGAGCAGGGTCGTGGCGATCTGCTTGCCGTCGACGATGGGGAGCAGGCGTTCACGCATCCGGCGCGTGATGGCGCGGATGTGATCCTGTTCCTTGGCGTCGAGGCGGCTGATTTCGTAGTCCTCGATGTTCCTGGTGCGCTCGTCCTTTTCGCCGGAGCGACGGTTGAACACCTTCACATCGATGACCGTGCCTTCAACTCCCGGCGGGACCTTGAGGGACGTGTTCTTTACGTCGCGGGCCTTGTCGCCGAAGATGGCGCGCAGGAGCTTTTCTTCCGGGGTGAGCTGCGTTTCGCCCTTGGGCGTGATCTTGCCGACGAGGATGTCCTCGGGCTTCACGGGCGCGCCGATGCGGATGATGCCGCTCTCGTCGAGGTTGCGCAGCATTTCTTCGCCCACGTTGGGAATATCGCGGGTGATTTCTTCCGGTCCGAGCTTGGTGTCACGGGCCACGACTTCGAACTCTTCGATGTGGACGGAGGTGTAGATGTCTTCCTTCACCACGCGTTCGGAGATGAGCACGGAGTCTTCGTAGTTGTAACCGCACCAGGGCATGAAGGCGATGAGCATGTTCTTGCCGAGCGCGAGGCCGCCATCATGGATGGCGGGGCCGTCGGCGAGCACGTCGCCTTTCTTCACGATCTGGCCGGGCACGCAGGAAGGCACCTGGCCGAAGCAGGAGTTCTGGTTGGACTTGTGGAACTTCAGCAGATCGTAGGCGCGCACGCCGCCCATGTTGGGGTACAGCGCGGGATCGTCGTAGGCCACGATGATGCGGTTGGCGTCGGCATAGTGGACCACGCCGGAGCTTTCCGCGAGGATGCACGCGCCGGAGTCGCGGGCCACATCCACTTCCATGCCGGTGCCCACAAGGGGGCGCTCGGAACGGAGCAGGGGCACGGCCTGGCGCTGCATGTTCGAACCCATGAGCGCGCGGTTGGCGTCGTCGTGTTCGAGGAACGGGATGAGCGCCGCGGAGATGGACACCATCTGGCTCGGCGAAATGTCCATGAGGGTGATTTCCTCACGGGCAGCCATGAGCACGTCGTCGCCAACACGGGCGGTGACGTAGTCGTCCACGAGACGGCGGTCGGCGTCGACGGCGGCGTTGGCCTGCGCGATGACGTGGCCCATTTCGCGGGAAGCGTCGAGGTGCACGAACTCGTCGGTCATATAGCCGTCGCGGATGACGCGGTACGGCGTCTCGATGAAGCCGTAGTCGTTCACCTTGGCGTAGGTCGTCAGGGAAACGATCAGACCGATGTTCGGGCCTTCAGGCGTTTCGATGGGGCAGATACGGCCATAGTGCGACACATGGACGTCTCGGACTTCGAAACCGGCGCGTTCGCGGGTCAGACCGCCGGGGCCCAGAGCGGAAAGACGGCGCTTGTGCGTGACTTCCGAGAGGGAGTTGGTCTGGTCCATGAACTGCGACAGCTGCGAGGTGCCGAAGAATTCCTTGAGCACGGCGGCCACGGGCTTCGGATTGATCAGGTCGTGGGGCATAAGCGTCGCCACTTCCTGAATGCTCATCCGTTCCTTGATGGCGCGTTCCATGCGCACGAGGCCGATGCGGTACTGGTTTTCCACCAGTTCGCCCACGAGGCGCACGCGACGGTTGCCGAGGTGGTCGATGTCGTCGGCGGGGCCGTGGCTGTCCTTCAACTGGACAAGCACCTTGATGGCGTCGAGGATGTCGTCGTCGGCAAGGGTGCGCAGATCGGCGTGATCGGTCTTGTTCAGGCGCTGGTTGAGCTTGTAGCGGCCCACGGGCGACAGATCGTAGTAGTCGCCGTTGCGGAACAGGTTGTCGAAGAACGACGCAGCAATTTCCGGGGTTGGCGGGGAGCTCGGACGCAGGCGGCGATAGATTTCTTCCTGCGCTTTTTCCATGGTGGGCGTCTTGTCCTGCACCAGGGTGTCGCGGATGGAGGAAGAGGTATCGGTACCGCGGGTGTGCAGCGCGGAAATGGTCGTGATCCCGGCTTCGCGGCACGCGTCGAAGAGGCCGGCGGTGATTTCGTCGGCGGCTTCGGCGAGGATTTCACCGGTGGCGTTGTCGACCAGATCTTCGGCAAGGAACAGGCCGAGGGGCGTTTCGGGGGCCACTTCGATCTTTTCGACGCCGGCGGCTTCCATCTGGCGCCACGCGCGCTTGGTGATGGGCTTGCCGGCCTTCACCAACACGTTGCCTTCCTTGTCGACGATGTCGGCAAAGGCGGCTTCCTTGCGGTGCAGCTCGGGATTGAAGTGCCAGGAGACGCGGCCGTCGTCCTCAAGCTCGTAGATTTCTTTCTTGTAGAAGCAGTCCAGGATTTCGGTCTTGCTCATGCCCATGGCTTTGAGCAGAATCGTGGCGGGCATCTTGCGGCGGCGGTCGATGCGCACGTAGAGGATGTCCTTGTGGTCGAAGTCAAAGTCGAGCCACGAACCGCGCATGGGGATGACACGGCAGGAGTAGAGCACCTTGCGGCTGGTATGCGTCTTGCCGCCGTCGTGCTCGAAGATGATGCCGGGGGAACGCTGCAACTGGTTGACGATGACGCGCTCGGTCCCGTTGATGATGAAGGTTCCCTTTTCGGTCATCAGGGGCAGGGTGCCGAAATAGATGTCCTGTTCCTTGATATCGCGGACAGTACGCGCCTCGGTCTCATCGTCTACATCATAGACGACAAGGCGGACCTTGATGCGTACCGGGGATTCGTAGGTAAGACCCTTGGAGATGCATTCCGCCTGATCGTACTTGGGCTCGCCGACTTCGTAGCTGACGAATTCGAGGCTGGCGGTACGGTTGAAGTCTTCGATTGGGAAGACAGAACGGAAGACCCCTTCCAGACCTTCATCAGGGAGACGTTCCGTACGTCCCTCCTGCATGAACTTCCGGTAGGAGTCCACCTGCAGGTTGAGCAGGTGGGGAATCTCCACCTCAACCTTGATCTTGCCAAATTGTTTGGTAAGCTGACCCATCATTTCACCTCTGAGAAGGTTGGTCGGCAAAAGCCGGAACGTGCTCGGGTTGCGCGCTCTCGGAATCAATCATGTATAAAAAACGCAACAAGGTCGACAACATAGTTACCCTCCAGAAGATCCGGAGGGCTGTTGTCGACTGATGATACCCGTGTTAGTTCAAAAAATTGGAACAGATACCACCTCTGGTTCGTGTCGCGTGAATTCGAAAAGATAAGAAGGAATCGTCATAAAGGCAAGCTTTTTTTCCTCACGAAGCGAAAAATCTTCATTTGGGGCATGGTTTTTGAATAGTGGAAAGGCTGTGAGCCTAGGGAAAGGGAGAAGGGGATTCCTTGCCGGGAGTCTGTCCCTCCCTTTCTTCGAGGCTTCTCCGTTCATCCTGTAAGGACTTTGAAACGGGCGACAGGCCGCTTCCGTCCGGCGACTGAGTCCCTAAAAGCGGCATACCGCACCTCCCCTCAGCTTTGCCAAGAGGGGACTTTCGCCATAGAAGGAAAGAGAACCTTGGTATAGGTGCGGGGGCGCTCGGCATGGGGCACCAAGATATGAACGGGAGATACCGGGCAGGAGGCTTCCTTTCCTTTTTCCCTCGAATGTTCTGGAACGACCAGAGAGGTACGCATGGACGGTCCGTTTATCGTTTTTTTCCTCGCACTGGGGGTGCCGCTTGTTTTCGGAGCCTCTATTGGTACCGCATTCAGAGGACGTTCCGGCAGGAGATTTGGGGTCGTTACTCTTGCGCTCGGGCTTGCCGGTCTGCTTTGCGGAGGTTTGGCCTTCACGATATGCCGTGACGGTTACGGGCTGTTCGCCTGGGTGCTGCTGATGCTGATGGCCGGAGGTGTTGCCTGTTTCGGAGGCGGCTGCTGGCTGGCTGCGCGTCGGAAGAGGCAGAGTGGGGAGGAGCCTCCGTGGGACTGGCGGAAACGCTGAACAGAGCGCCGTTTTCCCTTTGTTTCCCCGACCTCTGTAACCCTTCCCATGAGCTCCGAAGTGTGTTTTCCTACCCCTTTTCCGGAATGCCGGTGCCTGTGAGCAAGCCTTGGCCTCTTGTCCCGTTTCCCTGCATTCACCGCCGCTCTCTTGCGGTCCCACTCCATAAAGGGAGAACGAGGCACCCTGCTTCATCTTTTAATGGGGAGGTACGCATGGACAGTGTTTTCGGCATGTTCTTTTGGGCCTTGGCCATCATCGCTTTTGGGGCTTGCATCGGTGCAGGGCTCAGAGGGCGGCCCGGGAGGCTGTTTGGCCTGACCATCCTGAAAATCGGGCTTGCCGGCCTCTTCGTCATGTTGCTGTTCGTGGACAGTTTTCCCCACAATGAAATAATCTTGTGGCTGTTGCTGATGCTTATGGCCGGTGCCCTCATCTGTTTCGGCGGCGCGTGCTGGCTGGCAGCGCGTTCTATGGGGAAGGATGATGAGCCGCCGGGGCAGGATTGACGGCAATGCTGAGCCCGCCTTTCCCCTTTGTTTTTCCGGCCCTTTCCCACATGCTCTTTGCGGCGAGGGCGCCCAAGATCCCTTCTTTTTCCTTTCCGGCAGGAGGGGAGGCCGGGCGTCGGCTATCGACAGGATATCCCGTTTTTCTCCAATGACTCTGGGCAAGTTCTCTTTCCGATACGCTTCGGAATCACCGGAGCCCTCCTTTGGGAGCCGGAAACGCTGCGGACAGGGATTCGATGGGGCGAAAGTCTAGAAAGAATGGAGAATTGGAGGGTGAGGGTGAAGCCTTTCTTCTGAAAGGTTCTCCTTCCAATTCGTGCAATAAAAAAGGCGGCGCTGGGAAAACCCGCACCGCCTTTGAAAGCGCGTATAAAGTGAACTTACTTCACTTCAACTTCAGCGCCGGCTTCAACCAGCTGCTTCTTGGCTTCTTCGGCTTCTTCCTTGGACACGGCTTCCTTCAGAGTGGAGGGAGCGCCGTCAACCTTGTCCTTGGCTTCCTTCAGGCCGAGGCCGGTCAGAGCGCGGACAACCTTGATGACGCCGATCTTGTTGGCGCCGGCGGACTTCAGGATGACGTCGAATTCGGTCTTTTCTTCAGCGGGAGCAGCGGCTTCAGCGGGAGCGGCCACCATCATGGCAGCGGCGGGAGCGGCAGCGGACACGCCGAACTTTTCTTCGAGTTCCTTGATGAATTCGGAGAGTTCGAGCACGGTCATGTTAGCGATAAATTCAACAACTTCTTCTTTGGTAACGGCCATGGGATTGCTCCTTTGAGACTTTGGCTTGGGTGTTTAACGGGTTGCCTAGGCAGCCTTTTTCTCTTCGATCGCCTTGAGGGCGTACATAAGAGGACGAACCATGTTGGCGAACAGGGAGACGAAATTGGTAGGCACGGCGTTCATGGTGCCGAGGACCTGACCAAGGAGTTCCTGCTTTCCGGGCAGCTTGGCGAGAGCGTCCACCTGAGCGGCGGAGAGCATCTTGCCTTCGAGGCTGGCGTGGCGAACAGTAAACAGCTTGCTGGTCTTGGCAAATTCGGAAACCGCCTTGGCGACCGCCACCGGATCCTGAGAGGTCAGGGCGATGCCGCAGTTTTCCTTGAACATGTCCTTAACGGAATCATGCATACCATCGGTGAGGGCGATGCGGGCCAACGTGTTCTTGACGACGAGATACTCGCCGCCGCACTCATAGAGTTTCGCACGGAGCCGCGTCAGCTCTTCCACCGTCATCCCCTTGAAATCTGTCACTACCACAAAAGAGGCAGCGTCGGCTTTCGCCTTAATCTGCGCAATCAGGGCAGCTTTTTCAGATCTATTCACGTGAATCTCCTTCACGTTAGGGGTTGCTCGAAGATTCGTTCAAAATCTTCGCAGTGGAAAGCCGAGCCAAAGAAAGCGTCTGAGCAGGCATGATTGAGGGTTTCCCCGCCTGCCGTCTTCGACTCGAATTCCCAATCCATTGCCAAAAACGGTCCTAGCGGACCGTTTTTGTTCTCAAAGGGGTTAGCCTTCGATGAACTTTTTGATCAAGGTCATATCCACCTTAAAGCCGGGGCCCATCGTGGTGGAGACAGCCATGTTCTTCATATAGGTGCCCTTGGCCGCGGAAGGCTTCAGGCGGTTCACGGTCTCGACGAGAGCCTTGAGGTTGCCAAGGATCTTTTCGGGGCCGAAGGAAACCTTGCCGAGGGGGGCGTGGAGCACGCCAGCCTTGTCGACTTTGAAGTCGACACGCCCGGCCTTGAGTTCCTTAACGGCAGTGGCGACGTCGAAGGTCACGGTACCGGTCTTGGCGTTGGGCATCAGGCCGCGGGGGCCGAGCACACGACCGACCTGACCGACGAGGGCCATGACATCGGGAGTGGCGACGGCGGCGTCGAATTCCAGCCAGCCTTCCTTGATCTTCGCGACGAGCTCTTCCGCACCGGCGATGTCGGCGCCGGCAGCGCGAGCTTCGGCTTCCTTTTCGCCCTTACAGAACACGGCCACGCGGACGGTCTTGCCCAGGCCATGAGGCAGGGAGACGGCGCCACGGACCATCTGGTCGGAATATTTGGGGTCAACGCCGAGGCCGATGGCCACGTCCACAGTTTCATCAAACTTGGCGAAAGAGGCACCGAGGGACTTCTCCACTGCTTCTTCTACAGAGAAGCGCTGGGAGAGGTCGAGGCCTTCTACCGCCTTACGATATTTTTTCCCGAAGGGCATTGCTCTATCCTTTCAAAAGCTGGTCTTCCAACATCTCCTGCCGAATCCTTGATGCAAGGAAGGGCAGTACGACTGACGCGGTGGAGATCCTTACTTGATCTCGATGCCCATGCTGCGGGCGGTACCCATGATGGACTTGACGGCGGCTTCCATGCCGTTGGCGTTGAGATCGGGGAGCTTCAGCTTGGCGATCTCTTCAACCTGCTGCATCGTGATGCTGCCCACCTTGGTACGGTTGGGTTCGCCCGAACCCTTTTCCACCTTGGCCGCCTTCATTACCAGCACGGCGGCCGGCGGGGTCTTGGTGATAAAGGTGAAGGAACGGTCAGCATAAGCGGTGATGACCACGGGAATGATCATACCCTTCTGTTCCATGGTGCGGGCGTTGAACTCCTTGCAGAACTGCATGATGTTCAGGCCGTGCTGACCGAGGGCGGGACCTACCGGCGGCGAAGGGTTCGCAGCGCCAGCGGGAATCTGCAACTTGATTTTGGCAACTTCTTTCTTGGCCATTGTCTTTCAACCTCTATTAATACGGCACATGGGGCCGCAGACTGCAAGCAATCGTTATCCCTTGGAGACCTGGATGAAATCCAGTTCCACGGGAGTCTGTCTGCCGAAGATGGACACGGACACCCGAAGCTTGCCCTTGTCGTAGTTCACGTCTTCAACAACGCCGTTGAAGCCGCCGAAAGGCCCGTCGATGACGCGCACGTCGTCGCCCCGCTCGAAGCTGAACTTGGGACGGGGTTGTTCCTGGCGGGTTTCCATGAGGGAAAGGATGCGGGCCGCTTCCTCGTCCTTCATGGGAGCGGGACGGTTTTTGCCGCCCACAAATCCCGTCACCTTGGGAATGCTCTGCACGAGGTGCCATGAAAAATCGGTCATGGTCATGCGGAGCATGATGTAACCGGGATAAAACTTACGCGTGGTGGTACGCTTGGCACCGCCTTTGCCCAGTTCGATGACCTTTTCGGTCGGAACCACAACCTCATGGATGAGGCCGTTGTCCTGGGCGTTGCGCATCATTTCCTTGATGGTGGCCTCTACGCGCTGTTCAAAGCCGGAGTAGGTGTGCACGATGTACCAGCGGGATTTCCCGGTATCCTGGTTCCCCGCGCTCAACTCGGTCTGAACTGTGGACGCCGCCAAAATGTCCTGCGCAGTCAATTCTGACTGCGCGGGTTTTGCTTCTGCTTGGGACTGTTGGGCAGACGATTCGACCGCCCCTGAGGACGCATTGTTTTCTTCGATCATGGGCTTCTCCATTAAGCAGCGAGAATGAAGGAGATGAGTTTGGAGAGCCCGAGATCCACAACGCCGAGGAAGATCGCCATGACAACGACGAAGGCCAACACCACCAGACTGGTCGTACGGGTTTCCTTGACCGTGGGCCAGGTCACCTTGCGAAGCTCAGTCTTGGACAGCTCAAGATAGTTCCTGAACGCTTTCGCCTTGGCAACGATGCCTTCGGATTTTTCTTCTTGTGCTGTCGTCGGTTTCTTGGTCATGATACGTTCCTGCAGAAATGAAAATGGCAGGGCAGGAGGGATTCGAACCCCCAACATGCGGTTTTGGAGACCGCCGCTCTAGCCGTTAGAGCTACTGCCCTGCGTTTATGAAGTCACTACCGGGTTTCGCGGTGAACCGTGTGGGTTCTGCACCAGGGGCAGAACTTTTTCAGTTCGACACGACCGGTCGTGTTCTTCTTGTTCTTGACCGTGGCGTAATTGCGGCGCTTGCATTCGGTGCAAGCGAGCAGGATGTTGACGCGCATGGCTTTACTCCACGATTTCCGTCACAACACCAGCGCCGACGGTACGACCACCTTCGCGGATAGCGAAGCGGAGGCCCTTTTCCATGGCGATGGGGTGAATGAGCTCGACATTAAAGGTAGCGTTATCGCCGGGCATAACCATTTCAACGCCTTCTTCAAGAGCGATGATACCGGTGATGTCGGTGGTACGGAAGTAGAACTGAGGACGATAGCCGGTGAAGAACGGGGTATGGCGGCCGCCTTCTTCCTTGGACAGAACGTACACTTCAGCCTTGAACTTCTTGTGGGGCGTGATGCTCTTGGGAGCGGCGAGAACCTGGCCGCGTTCCACTTCGTCACGCTTCGTGCCGCGGAGCAGAGCGCCGATGTTGTCGCCGGCCTGGCCCTGATCGAGCAGCTTGCGGAACATTTCGACGCCGGTGCAGGTCGTCTTCACGGTGGGACGGATACCCACGATTTCGACTTCTTCGCCGACCTTGATGATGCCACGTTCCACACGACCGGTGACCACGGTACCGCGACCGGAGATGGAGAACACGTCTTCGATGGGCATCAGGAAGGGCTTGTCGGTTTCGCGGACCGGATCCGGGAAGTAGCTGTCGCAAGCGGCGAGCAGTTCGAGCACGCACTGGGCGTCAGGGGAATCAGCGCTATCGGATTCCAGAGCCTTCAGAGCGGAACCGCGGACAACCGGGATTTCATCGCCGGGGTAGCCGTAGGAGCTCAGCAGTTCGCGGACTTCCATTTCGACGAGTTCGAGCAGTTCGGGGTCGTCGACGAGGTCACACTTGTTCATGAACACGACGAGGTGAGGCACGCCGACCTGACGGGCGAGCAGGATGTGCTCACGGGTCTGGGGCATGGGACCGTCGGTGGCGGCAACCACGATGATCGCGCCGTCCATCTGAGCGGCACCGGTGATCATGTTCTTGATGTAGTCGGCGTGGCCGGGGCAGTCCACGTGAGCGTAGTGACGGTTGTCGGTTTCGTATTCGACGTGGGCGGTGGAAATGGTGATACCACGTTCCTTTTCTTCCGGAGCCTTGTCGATTTCGTCGTACGCGATGAACTTACCGCCCTGCTTCATAGCAGCGACTTTGGTGATGGCGGCAGTCAGAGTGGTCTTGCCGTGGTCGATGTGACCGACAGTACCAATGTTCATATGAGGCTTGGTACGCGTAAATTTTTCCTTACCCATGACGGTCTCCCTTCTTGGTTGCAGAAGATAACGGATTTTTATGGGACAGAGCCTGTGGCGTCACAAGACCATCCATCACTAGCCATCAATCTGGCAGCGCTCTGGCATCCCGATACGTTAGGCACGGCGAAATGGGGGAGGTGAGGAAGAGGCAGGTGTGGAGCGGGAAACGAGACTCGAACTCGCAACCCTCAGCTTGGAAGGCTGATGCTCTAGCCATTGAGCTATTCCCGCCTGTATGCCGTAGTCCCCTGACAGTTTTTACCTGTCTCCTACAGCCGTGTCAGCTTTTTTCATCTGGTGGAGGGGGGAGGATTTGAACCTCCGAAGTCTCACGACGACAGATTTACAGTCTGTTCCCTTTGGCCACTCGGGAACCCCTCCACTTTAGGAAGACAAAAACAGGGCCATTGCAATCTGTTTTTGTCGATGCGCGCGGAATCGCTTCCGCTTGTGCTCCAACCGGTGAACCGGAAGCCTTACGGCTTTTGCTGGAGCTGGTGATGGGACTCGAACCCGCAACCTGCTGATTACAAATCAGCTGCTCTGCCAGTTGAGCTACACCAGCAACAGGGACTAGCTCTTACACAATCCATTTGGGTTTGGCAAGCAAAAAAACGTCCCCGCCGCAAAAATAATCGGAAAACGGGCTTTGGCCTGTCTGCCGTTATCTAGGCAACCCCACAAATCCGACCAGCGGATTCGGGTGCGGGGCCGTTTCCGAACCCGCGACCGAATCTATAGGGTGCTTTGAGAATTAAGGCAAGACTTTTATCGTGTATGCCGAGTCGACATTCAGGTACTTTTTGACGATTTCCCTGAGTTGTTCAGGGGTTACGTTTTTACTCTTTTCTATTTGATCCTTGGTGAAGGAGAGCGGATAGCCTTCCATCGTCAGGGCCGCGGCTTCGCCCGAACGGCTGCCGAGGCTTTGCATGTTCCGGTAGTAGTCGCCTTCGAGCTGGTTCTTGCCCCGGTTAACATCCTCTTCCGACAGGAGATTTTGATGCAGGTCATTGATGATCCGCTTGAATCCCTCTTCCGCCTGTGCCATTTTGCCGGGTTCGGTCCCGATGTAGAAGACCATGTACCCGTTTTCCGAGGTCTGGCGGTTGAAGGCGGTCACGGTGTAGCCGAGGCCCTGCTTGTCGCGCAGATCACGGAAAAGGGGGCCGCCCATGCCGCCGAGCGACGTTTCGAGCAGATCCAGCGCGGGCGTATCCGGGCTGGTATCGGGCGCGGTCTTGAAGATCAGCATGAGGTGGGCCTGATTGCGCCCCGGCATGGGGATGTCGAGTTCCGGCCTCGTGCCCCACGCGGGGACGGGCACGTCCACTTTTCTCTGATCGGGAGCGGGCAGGCTCTTGGCGAACGCCAATATCTGATCGCGGTCGAAATCGCCCGACACGGCGAGCACCCACGGGCGGGCCTTCTGGCGGTTCCAGAAGCTGCGGAGCTGGGCCTCATCGTATTTCTGCACGTTTTCCGGCTCTCCGAGCTGGAGGTAGCCGTACACGCTGCCGGGGAAGAGGAAGGGGGGCAGCTTCCTGAAGGCGAGCCCGAGGGGCTGGTCTTCGCGGGACTTTATGGCCGCGAGCTGATCCTTGATGCCGCGGGCGGTTTCGTCCTTGCTGAACGCGGGGGCCGTGACCACCTCGCCGAGCAGATCGAACAGATCCTTGTTGAAACGGGCGGGCGTGGTGAGGTTTACGGAGAAGGTCTTGCGCCCGGCCGAAGCCGCAAGCCCCGCCGCGCGATCGGCAAGGAACGCCTGCATTTCGGTAGCGCTGCGCTTCGCCGTGCCCTTGGTCAGCACGTTGGAGACGAGCGCTGAGAGGCCCTGTTCGGAAGGCTTCAGCAACGCGTCGCCGCCGGAATAGGTCAGGTTCGCGGAAACGTAGGGCAGGGTCTTGTCCGGGATGAGCACCACGGTACGGCCTTTGCCGAGATCGATGACCTCGGTCTTGCCGGCTTCCGCCGTCTTCGCTGCGGAAGCCTTGGCCCCGGACTTCCATTCCTTGTCGAGGATGGCCTGCATGTCCGGCATCTTGGCGTCCTTGGGCGGCAGGACCACGGTGGTCAGGCGATCGGGCTGCACCCACGCCGCCAGCACTTGCTTGAGCATACCGTTGTCCACGTTGCGGAGCGCCTCAATGGCGTTCCGTTCGCCCTGATCGCCGCCCATGAAGAACTGGAAATAGCCGATCTTGGAGGCAAGGCCGGACAGCGTTTCCTTGGAGCGGTACAGATCGTCTTCAAGGTTCAGCTTGGCGCGTTCCAATTGCTCCGGAGTGAACGTTGAAGCGTCCAGCGCGGCGAAATCTTTGGTGAGCGAGGTCCAGAACGGCTCCACCTTGTCCGCGTCAAGCTCCGCCGTGACCACGAACGCGCCGATGCGCTCGAAGCCCACATTGGAGACGCTGATGCTGTCCACAAGCTGGCGTTCGTATTTATAGGTTTTGTAGAACAGGCTGGTGCGGTCGCCGCCGAGCAGATAGGCCAGCACGTCCAGCGTGGCGGACTGGTAGCTCGACGAACCGGGGACGGGCAGGGCCGCGGCCAGATAGACTTTGTTCCACGGGCCGGGCTGTACTACCAGCGCGGGCTTGCTGCCCGGCAGGGGGAGGCGGTCGGCCTCGTAGGGCATGACTTCCTTGAGCGGGGCGGTATTCTTATAGGGCGCGAACATCTTTTCCGCTTCGGCGAGCACTTCGGCGGGATCGACGTTGCCCACGACCACGAGCAGCATGTTCTGCGGCTGGTAGTACTTGGCGATATAATCGCGCAGGTTTTGCGTGGTCAGGGCGCGGATGGTCTTCTCATAGCCGATGATGGGGCGATCGTACGGGGTGCCCTTCAGCGTATCCGCCAACAGGGTTTTGAACATCCGGCTGCCCGGATCGTCCTCGCCGCGCTGGAGTTCCGCGACGATGACGTTCTTTTCGGATTCCAGCTCCTGCGGATCGAGCGTGGGGTGGAAGGCCATGTCGCGGACTACGTCCATGCCGAGCTTCCAGTGGCGGTCGGGCATGTCGGTGATATAGACCGTATAGTCATAGCTCGTGGCCGCGTTCAGATAGCCGCCCGCGGATTCCACTTCCTGGCTGATGGCGCTTTTGGGGCGGCTGTCCGTGCCCTTGAACACCATATGTTCGAGCACGTGGCTGATGCCCGCCTGATCCGGCGTTTCATACGAGGAACCGGCGTGCACGTAGAGGCGGGTGGAGACGAGGGGGAAGCGGGTATCCTTCAGGATGAGCACGGACAGACCGTTGGGCAATTTAGTGACCTGCTCCTCTTTCCCGGAAAGCGGATCGGGGATGACCGGGACGATATCGGAAGCCCCGGATGACGGCGAAGGGGCGGCGATCGCAGCCCCGGCCGCGACTCCCAGAAAGAGGCTCATGAAGGCTCCTGTCAGCAGTTTTAAGAATGAAGGCATGGGGGAAACTCCTTTCCGGCACACCGCGGACGGCGCTCCGCGCTTGCCCCAGAGGGGCGCAGCGCGTTCCGGATTGCTTGCATTTCTCCAAAAAGTAAGGCCGGACGCCTGAGAAGGCAAGGCCGCACACCAGCGCAGAATGATTTATCATACGCGTTGAACGCTTGCGGAGTTCGGTTTCCTGCGGCACAATGGCCGGGTAGCGGAAGCCGTACCCCTTAGCTGCCGGAGAGCTCTTCTGCCCCGGCAAATTCAATGAGGAGTCTTTAGTGTCCATCATCACTCAAAATGCGGCCCTTCAGGGCCTGCTCGCCGCGCATATGCCCGCGCTGGCCGAGTACGAGGGATTGACGCCGGAAGCCATCACTTCGGCCATCGAAGCCGGGACCATGGTCCTGCTCGGCAACCCCAATCACGCCAACGTCAAGCCCATTCTCGTCGGGCAGCCGAGCCGGGTGAAGGTCAACGCCAACATCGGGACCTCGCCTTTCCAGAATCACCCCGGCTGCGAAATGCGCAAGCTTGAAGTCGCACAGGAGGCCGGAGCCGATACCGTCATGGATCTGTCCATTGCCGGCGATCTCGTGGCGATCCGCAAGGATATGCTCTCGCGCACGCCGCTGCCACTCGGCACGGTGCCGCTGTACTCGGTGGCGCAGCGCTACATCGACAAGGATCGCGATCCCGCCGACATCGATCCCGAAGAACTGTTCGCCGAAGTCGAAATGCAGGCGGAACAGGGAGTGGACTTCATGACCCTGCATTGCGGCCTGACCCGGCGCGGGGCCGAATGGGCCGCACGCGGCGAGCGAGCCCTTGGCATCGTGTCGCGCGGCGGTTCGATCCTCGCCCGCTGGATGCTCAAGAACGACAAGGAAAACCCGCTGCTGACAGGGTATGACCGCCTGCTCGAACTGGCCCGCAAGTACAACGTGACCCTGTCGCTCGGCGACGGCCTGCGCCCCGGCGCGGGATGCGACGCGGGCGACGCCGCCCAGTGGGAAGAAGTCATGACCCTCGGCGCGCTTGCCAAGCGCGGCCTCGAATACGGCGTGCAGTGCATGATCGAAGGCCCCGGCCATGTGCCTATGAACGAAGTCGAGGCGCAGATTATCAGCATCAAAAAGATGACCCACGGCGCGCCGCTCTACGTGCTCGGACCCCTGACCATCGACTCCTCGCCGGGGTATGACCACATCGCCGGAGCCATCGGCGGAGCCATGGCCGTACGCGTGGGCGTCGACTTCCTGTGCTACCTGACGCCCGCCGAGCATCTGACCCTGCCCGATATGGACGACGTGCGGCAGGGCATCATGGCTTCCCGCGTGGCCGCGCAGGCCGGGGAAGTGGCACTTGGCCGCCCCCATGCGCTCGCCCGCGAAGCCAAGATGGCGAAGGCCCGCATGGCCCTTGACTGGCCCGCCATGCGCGAAGCCGCCATCGACCCCGCTATCCTCGACAAGCGCCGCGAACCCCACAAACATGAGGAAGCGTGCGCCATGTGCGGCAACTTCTGCGCAGTGAAAATGCTTCGGGACGCCAAGCAAATGTAAGTTCACCGGGGGAGGGGTCTTTTTTTGAAGCCTTCTCCTGAACGTCCTTTAGCCATTGTGAAAAGGGAGGGAACATGTTTCCTCCCTTTTTCAATGCCACCAGCACGGCTCGCGTTCTTTCCCTTCTCCTGCATTTCCTGAAGCAGATTTTTTCAGGGCCCCACTTTCAAGACATTGCCTATCAGCCAAAAGCGGCAAGCCGTTCCGCCGCAGGGAAAGCTGCAAAGAGGGATTCGATAAGGGGGAAAGTCTTTGAAGGGGTGGGGAGGTTT
>NZ_JH114232.1:81771-84640 GCF_000224655.1 Bilophila sp. 4_1_30 | reverse complement strand
AAATATTCCAAATGCCCTACCGGGCCGTTTCCCCCAAGGCGCGAAGGCCGCCGAGCATATACGCCAGCATGTCTTCAAGCAGGCCCTCCGCATCGCCGGCAGTGGCGGGAAGCATGAGGGTGCGTAGCTTTTCCGGAAAGAGGATGAGCCCCATGCAGGGGAGGGCGACAAGGGCGGTTGCCCGTTGCATCGCCGGGGAATCCGGTGGAAGGCCCGTGATGTCCCGTATCAGTTCCCGGAGTTTCTGGGATTTCGGGAATACCGCCGTTGTGATGAATTTGGGCACGAAGGGCGAGGGCGAGGCCAGTTCGCGCAGGAATATCCTGATCCCCCAGAGCTCGGAAGCGTTCATGGCGGTACGGATGATGTGCTTCAGGAACACACGGAGCTTTTCTTCCGGCGTCGCCTCGGAAGTGATGATCCGGTTCAAATCCTCCAGGCTCAGCATTTGCCGGTGCGCCTCGATCAGCACTTCTTCGTACAGGCCTTCCTTGCCGCCGAAGTAGTAGTTCACGGCGGCGCCGTTCGTTCCCGCCCGTTCGCAGATTTCCTTGCTGGTGGCTTCGGCGAAGCCCCGTTCGGCAAAGACCTTGCCTGCTGCCTCAAGGACAACGGCCCGCGTTGAGCGGCCGTCGCTCCGTTGCGCGCGTTTGGGGCGCTGAGGGGGATTGTTTTTGTTCATCATGGCTTTTTTTAGGAAAAATTGGGCGACAAGTCAAATTTTAAATTGAAATTTTAATTTGACTTGATATTATCCTTTTCCTATTCTTGTATTCAAGGCAGATTGTTGCGAGCCGTTCGCGAATGGCGTCCCGGAACATTTGATCCGGGGGAGGGCTGCGGCTCCCGCGCCCCCGGTTTCTTTCATTCTGATTCTTCATGTCGGAGGCATCCATGTTGAAGCGCATCATTGTGATTCTCGTTGTCCTTGCCTGTGCCGCCGGAGGCATCTGGTGGCTGTACGACGGGAAGCGGCAGCCTTCGGATCTGCTGACGCTGTACGGCAACGTGGACATCCGGCAGGTGGATGTCGGTTTTCGCGTGGGCGGGCGCGTGACCGAACTCTTCAAGGAAGAGGGTGATGCGGTGAAAACGGGGGAACGCCTCGCGCGCCTTGATGCCAAACCGTATGAAGAGGTCTTTGATCAGGCCGCCGCCCAGCTTTCCATGCAGGAAATCGAATTGAGGAAGATGGTTGCGGGGTATCGCACGGAAGACATCGAGCAGGCGCGCGCCACCCTGAGCGGGGCGCAGGCCGTATACGCGAACGCCGCCAGCAACCTGCGGCGCGTTGAGCGGCTGCGGCAGCAGAACGCCGTTTCGCAGCAGTCGCTTGATGAGGCGCGCGCGTCCTATGGTGATGCGCTGTCCCGCCGCAACGCCGCCCGCGAACAGTTGCAGCTCATGGAGAGCGGATACCGCTCCGAAGACGTTGAGCGCCAGAAGGCGGCGGTGGAGGCCGCCCGTGCCGAACTCGCCCGCGCAACGACGAATTTGCAGGATACCGAGCTGTTCGCCCCGCAGGACGGCGTGGTCCTGACCCGCGTGCACGAGATCGGCGCGGTGGTGCAGGGCGGGCAGACCGTCTACACCGTGACGCTGAACAATCCCGTGTGGATACGGGCGTATGTCACGCAGCCGAACCTCGGGAATATCCGGCCCGGCCAGGAGGTGCTCCTGTCCATCGACGCCACGCCGGACAAAACGTACCGGGGACGCATCGGCTTTATTTCACCGACCGCCGAATTCACGCCGAAGACCGTGGAAACCAAGGAAGTGCGGAATGATCTGGTCTTCCGTTTCCGGGTCATCGCCGACGATCCCGACAACGTCATGCGGCAGGGGATGCCCGTCACCGTGACGCTCCGCAAGGACGGAGGCAAGCCGTGAGCCCTTCCCCGCAGGCGGTGATCCGGCTTCAGGGCGTTTCCAAGGTTTTTCCTGACGTGCCGCCGGGCACGCCTCCCGCGCTTTCCAGCCTGACGGCGGATGTCCCCTCCGGTTTGGTCGTGGGGCTTGTGGGCCCGGACGCCGCGGGTAAGACGACGCTCATGCGCTTGCTGGCCGGGCTGCTCCTGCCGACGTCCGGCAGCGTGGAAGTGCTCGGGCGCGTGCCCGGCTCCGAGGCATCGGACGAAGCCGTTCACGATGTCGGGTATATGCCGCAGCGTTTCGGGTTGTATGAAGATCTGTCCGTCATCGACAATCTCAATCTCCATGCCGAATTGCGCGGGCTTGAAGGCCCGGCGCGTCAGGCCATGTTCGAAAAGCTGCTGACGTTTACGGCGTTGAAGCCGTTTACGGATCGGCTGGCGGGAAAGCTTTCCGGCGGCATGAAGCAAAAACTCGGCCTTGCCTGCGCGCTGTTGACCACGCCCCGCCTGCTGCTGCTTGATGAACCGGGGGTGGGCGTCGATCCGCTTTCCCGGCGCGAGCTGTGGAAAATGGTGTCCGATCTCGCCGTGGGCGGCATGTCGGTGCTTTGGTCTACGGCCTATATGGATGAGGCCGAGCGCTGCGCCCACGTGCTTATGCTCGATCAGGGGAGCCTTGTGTATCAGGGGCCGCCCGCCGGGTTTACGGGCCGGGTGGCGAAGCGCGTCTTTTCCTTTGTGCCGCCGTCCGGCGAAGCGCGGGCGATGCTGGCCCGCTGGCAGCAGGAGCCGGATATCCGCGATGCGCTCATTCAGGGCAACCGTATCCGCGTGGTGCTCCGCAATCCGCACGACGGCCCTTTTTCCCGCAACGGTGTTGAACTGCATCCCGTCGAGCCACGTCTTGAGGACGCCTACATCGACGCCGTGGGCGGCATGGATCAGCGGCCTTCCCCGTTTTTGCCCGTGAGCGGGAGGGGGGGCGTGGAAGAACC
>NZ_JH114232.1:70115-81472 GCF_000224655.1 Bilophila sp. 4_1_30 | reverse complement strand
TCTCCCTCCCCCGGACCCCCTCCCTTCCCTTTCCCAAGACTTTCGCACGCGGGCGGGAGGCGGGGGCCCTTTTGGAAGGCGGGGCCGTCTCTCGGACTTCCGCTGAATCGGCAGGGGTAGGCGGCTCCCATGCCGGAGAGAACGCCAAGCTGAGTAAAACGCCCGTCGCGGATACCTCTTCAACAGAGCTATCTTCAGCCTCTTCGCCTTCGGGGAAGTATGGGAACAGGGATTCGATAAGCGCAAAAGTCTTTGGAAGAGGAGGGATGGGGGCCCGGGGGAAGGGAGGAGAAAGCTTTTCTCCAGAAAAGTTTCTCCTCCCTTCCCCCGGCGATTCCACCCAGCCCCCAGCTCTCGCCTCACAGCCTGTGATCCGCGCTGTGAGCCTGACCAAGAAGTTCGGAACATTCGTCGCGGCGCACGATATCACCTTCGAGGTGCAGCCGGGGCGCATCTTCGGGCTGCTTGGCCCCAACGGGGCGGGGAAGTCCACGACGTTCAGGATGCTGTGCGGCCTGTCGCGCCCCACCGAGGGCGAATGCTTCGTCGCGGGCATGAACCTGCTTACCGCGGGCGGGGCCGCACGGGCCAAACTCGGCTACATGGCGCAGAAATTTTCCCTCTACGGCGAACTGACCGTGCAGCAGAACATGCGGCTCATGGCGGATCTGTACGGGCTGGAACGGGGCAGGGTGAAGCCGCGTATCGAACAGCTTGTCGAGGCGCTGGATCTGGAAACGTTCCGGGACGTCCGGGCGTTCAATCTGCCGCTCGGGCAGAAGCAGCGGCTTGCCATGGCCTGCGCCACGCTGCACGAGCCGCCCGTGCTGTTCCTCGACGAACCGACATCGGGCGTCGACCCCCGGACGCGCCGGGAATTCTGGAAGCACATCAACGCCATGACCCAGAACGGCGTGGCGGTGCTCGTCACGACCCACTTTATGGAAGAGGCCGAATATTGCGACGAAATCGCGCTGGTGTTTCAGGGCGGCATCATTGCACGGGGCACGCCCGACGAGCTCAAGGGCAAAGCGCCCGGAGCGGCGAAAAACGGCGGTGCGGCGGACATGACGCTCGAAGAGGCGTTCATCGCATATATTGAGGAAGTGCAGCGCAAGGGAGGTCACGCATGAGCAATGCCGATCCGGGCCGGACACGGCCCGTGTTCCAGTGGCTCGCGCAGCTTTTCGCGCTCATGGGCAAGGAGAGCAAGCAGATCATCCGTGATCCGTCCTCCTATCTGGTCGCGGCAATCCTGCCCATGATCTTTCTGCTGCTGTTCGGTTACGGCATCACGCTGGATGCCGGGGTCATGGACATCGTGATCCTCGATGAAAGCAACAGCCAGTCCGGGCTGCAATTACAGGAAAACTTTGCCCATTCCCCGAACTTCCGGGTCCATCAGGCCCGGTCGCGTTCCGAAGCCGGGCGTATGATGCGCGACAGCGTGATTTCGGGCTTCATCGTCATTCCCTACAACTTTGAGGCGCTGCTCGTGGGCGGACAGGGCAAGGCGGCCGTCGCCCCCATTCAGGTGATCGTGTCGGGAGGCGAGCCCAACACGGCGAACTTCATACGCGGCTACAGCCAGGGCGTCATCGCCAACTGGCAGCAGACCCGCACGCCCGGCGGGGTTATCCAGAAGCAGCCCCTTGACGTGGCCCCGCGCTACTGGTTCAACCCGGCGGCGAAGAGCCGCTGGTATCTGGTGCCCGGCTCCATCACCATCGTCATGACGCTCATCGGGACCATGCTCACGGCGTTGGTCATTGCCCGCGAGTACGAACGGGGGACGATGGAATCCCTTTTCGCCACGCCCGTGACCCGGATGCAGATCCTGCTCGGAAAGCTTATCCCGTATTACTTCCTCGGCATGTTTTCCATGACCATCTGCGCGCTGGCCGGGGTGTTCCTGTTTGAGGTTCCCCTGCGCGGATCGGTATTCGCCCTGTTTGTCTTGTCGAGCACCTTCCTCATGCCCGCTCTTGGGCAGGGGCTGCTCATTTCCATTCTCACCAAGCAGCAGCTTCTTGCCGCCCAGACCGGGCTGATCACCGGGTTTCTGCCCGCCGTCATCCTGTCCGGGTTCATTTTTGACATCAACAGTATGCCCGACGCGCTGCAATACCTTACGCTGGCCATCCCCGCGCGGCACTTCAACACGGCGCTTCAGACGGTCTTCCTTGCCGGGGATATCTGGCCTGTGTTCCTTCCGCGTATGGCCTTTATGCTCGGGCTTGGCGCCGCCTTTCTGGTCATCACGTACAGGAAGCTGGTGAAGCGGTTGGATGTGTGAACCTTGGGAGAGGGCTTCCGGAAAAAGGGATCCCCTCCAGCTTCTTGCCTTTCTCCAATGAAGGGGCAAGGGGCGCCGCCTGTTACCGGAGGTCTATTTTATGATGCGAACGCTTCGCCGTATCCTTGCGATTGCGCGGAAAGAGCTGCTGGTGCTCATGGGCACGCGGCAGAGCCGGTTCATGGTGCTGATCCCGCCGGTCATCCAGATATTCATCTTTGCGTGGGCGGCCACGATGGAAGTGAAGAACGTGGACGTGGTGGTGATCAACGAAGACTCGGGGTACTGGAGTCAGGAGGTCATCAGCCGGCTGCGCGGTTCGCCGACCTTCAGGCACATCACGTTCGAAGACGATTTCAAGAAGGCCGAGGAAGCCATCAATCGGCAGGACGTGCTGGTGGTGATGCACTTCCAGAACGACTTTTCCGCCAAAGTGGAGCGGGGCGTGCCCGCCGAAGTGCAATTGCTGCTGGACGGGCGGCGATCCAACACCGCCCAGATTTTGACGCAGTATGTCCAGCAAATCGTACAGGGGCTGGCAACGGCGACGCCCGCTTTCGTGCAGGCCAAGCCTTCCCGCGTCGAGGTCGAGGAGCTGAACTGGTTCAACCCGAACCTCGATTTCCGCTGGTTCATCCTGCCGAACCTGATCGGCACGATCAACTTCTTGATGGGGATGATCATTACCGGCCTGACCGTGGCGCGGGAACGGGAGCTCGGCACGTTCGACCAGATGCTCGTTTCGCCCGCGAGCCCGGTGGAGATCGCCTGCGGAAAGCTGATCCCCGGCTGCGTGGTCGGGCTTGTGCACGGGACCATCTTCTTTTTCTCCATAATCGGGTTCTTCAAGGTGCCCTTTGTGGGGTCAGTGGCGGTGCTGTACGTGACCATGCTGCTGTTCTCGCTTTCGGTGAGCAGCATCGGGCTTATGGTGTCCTCGTTCGCCTCCACGCAGCAGCAGGCTTTCTTGGGGTGCTTCACCGTGGGCGTGCCGTGCATCCTGCTTTCGGGATTCATGACGCCCATAAACAACATGCCGATGTTTTTACAGGATCTGAGCCAGCTGAACCCCTTGCGGCATTTTATCGTGATCCTTCAGGGGCTGTTCCTCAAGGATATCACCATGAGTGCCGCACTGGACAGCAGCGCGCGGATCGCCGCGATCACGGCGGTATCCATGCTGTGCGCGATCTGGATGTTTACGCGTAAGGCATAGGGCCCGACACGTTGCGTATCGATTCAGGAATGGCTATAAAGAAAAGAGCATGTCGCGCAAGGCGTTGCCGGGGCCCCGCGAAGGGCGTCCGGGAGGCGCGCCGCCGGTAGCAAAGACGCATGGAATAGTGTACGTGAGTTCCACTCAGGGATCAGGCGCAGCCCCTGCCCGGCAGGAACGCCGTCATCCCTCCACCTTTACCTGAGGAGATACGCTTGGACCGAAGTACGGACAAAAGTTTGTGGGATCGGGTCTGCAACCTGTTCGGAGGCCGCTCGGGCGACTCGATCGAGCAGGCCGTCATGGAAGCCCGCGACGAAGGGGAACTGGACCTCGCCGAAGGCTCCATGATCCTGAGCATCCTGCGCCTTGACGATGTGCAGGTGCAGGACATCATGACCCCGCGAACTGATTTCGACTGTATGCCTACGGGCGCACCCGTGAGCGAGGTGGCGCAGTGCATTCTGGAAACCGGACATTCCAGGTTGCCCATCTACAAGGATACGCGCGACAACATCATCGGGATCGCCTACGCCAAGGATCTCATCAGCCTCCTCGTCGATCCGGCCAAGCACCATACTGCGGTGGACGAAATCATGCGTTCGCCCTTTTTTGTACCCGAAACCAAGATCGTGAGCGAGCTGCTTCAGGAATTCCGGTCCCGCAAGAACCATATCGCCATTGCCGTGGACGAATATGGCGGAACGTCCGGCCTCGCCACTATCGAGGACATCCTTGAGGAGATCGTGGGCGACATCGAAGACGAGCACGACGCGCCCAAGGAAGAGGATATCCATCCTCTCGGGGGTTCGCGTTATGCGCTGTCCGGCCGCGCCTACCTTGAGGATCTGGAAGAACTCGGCATCAATCTGGAGGCTGACGAGGTGGATACCATCGGCGGCTACCTGTGCCTTGAAGCCGGGCATGTTCCCGAGAAGGGAGAAATTTTCGAGTGCGGCGGCTGGCGGTTCATCGTGGACGAAGCCGACGCCAAGCAAATCCGCCGTGTGATCGTGGAACCCGCCACGCAGGAAGAGAACGGCGCCGAATAGACGGATGAGAGGGCTCCCCCGCAAGGGGAGCCCTCAATGCAGGAAAAGGCCGGAACCCAACGCTGGGTTCCGGCCTTTTCCTTTTCATCTTGCGGACGGTTACCGGCGTCCTCTGCCCGGTGTTGGAGGTTGCCGCCGGGCAGTTCTGGAACAGTTCTTCTCTGAAAATTTCGGAGGGGTGAATTGAGGAATGGCATTCCGCCGCTCCTCTCTAAAAAGATATAGGGGGGAAGCAAAGAGCGGCTCGTCTTTTTCTTTCCACACAACGGAACTTCTGCCGCGCTGCCTCCCCACCAGTCGAAGTTTTTGCGGGTGGGGGTTCGGGGGAGGGGGCTTTTTTCAAAAAGCGCCCTCCCCCGATATATTCACTTCATTTAAAACGCGGCTTCATACAGCTGCTGGACAGCGGCGTCGGTCATCTTGCGGGGGTTGGTGAGCCCGCAGGCGTCCTTCTGGGCGTTGGCGACCATCGTCGGGATGTCGCTGCGGCTGACTTCCTTGCCGTACCGCTTGGCAAGCTCGGTGATGCTGGCCGGGATACCCACATCCTGTGACAGGCGGCGGATGGCGGAGATGGCCAGTTCGGCGGCATCGCGCTTGGAAAGGCCTTCTATGTTTTCATCCATCATGCTGGCGATATTGATGAATTTGTCCAAATGGGCGAGCAGGTTGTACTCTTCCACGATGGGCAGGAGGATGGCGTTGCATTCGCCATGGGGCAGGTTGTAGAAGCCGCCGAGCTGGTGGGCCATGGCGTGCACGTGCCCGAGGCTGGCGTTGTTGAAGGCCATACCGGCAAGGTACTGGGCGTAGCACATGCCTTCGCGGGCGTGGATGTCGCTGCCGTTGGCCACGGCGCGGCGCAGGTTTTCGGAAACCAGCTTGATGGCCTTTTCGGCACAGGCGTCGGTCAGCGGGGTAGCGCCGGTGGAAACGTAGGCTTCAACCGCGTGGGTGAGCGCGTCCATGCCGGTGGCGGCGGTCAGGGCCGGGGGCATACCCACCATCAGGATGGGGTCGTTGATGGCGACGCTCGGGGTGATGCGCCAGTCGACGATGGCCATTTTCACTTTGCGGGCGCTGTCGGTGATGATGCAGAAACGGGTGATTTCGGAGGCCGTACCCGCGGTGGTGTTCACGGCGAGGTAGGGGGGCATGGCTTTGGTGGACTTGTCCACGCCTTCATAATCGTGGATTTTGCCGCCGTTGGAAACGACGAGGCCGATGCCCTTACAGCAGTCATGGGAAGAACCGCCGCCGATGGAGATGAGGCTGTCGCATTCTTCTTTCTTGTACAGTTCGACGCCTGCGGCGACATTAAGGTCGGTGGGGTTTGGAACCGTCTCATCATAGATGGCGTATTCCATCGCCGCTTCGTCGAGGATATCCGTAATCTGTTTCAGGATGCCGGTGTGGACGATACCTTTGTCCGTGACAAGCAACGGCTTCGTGGCGTTCAAATAAACGATACGTTCGGGGATAGCTTTTGCGGCGCCTACACCAATAAGCGTAACGTTGGGAATAAAGAAGCCGTCAACTTTTTCAACAATAGCCATTGTGGTATCCTCCACTGTTTATAGATGGGCATAAACAAGGCAAGAAGAAAAGTAGAAACAGAGAAAATATAGAAACCTTCTTATCTCTTTTGGGGCAACCTATGATGTTTCAAAAAACAGGTCAATAGGCTTTTGTAAAATACACTACATGTGAAAAAAGATTTTTTTGCATGTGAAAGGTGCTTTTTCTCACGAAAGATAAAATATTTTTTCACATAGAAATAGATTGTGCATTCATTCAATTTGTTGATTGAACAAACATGTTCAGAAATGATTTATGATCGGCAATGAAATAAAGCGAATTGCTCAAATGGATAGTCCTGACGCCTATCCGGTGCCGGAGAGAGGGAAGCCGGGGGGCGGGCTTTTCCGCCCCGAGAGGGGCTGGAAGGGCTCCGCCGATTTGCAAATGGGCTTGACAACAAAAAATATCCATTGTAGGGGTAACTCCTTTCGGAACATTTACCCACTCCTATGGAGGAAAACAGATGCCAACTATCAACCAGCTTATCCGCGTCGCGCGGAAGAAGGTTGTGAAGCACAAAAAGACCCCGGCCCTGCAGGCTTGCCCCCAGCGCCGCGGCGTGTGCACCCGCGTGTACACGACGACCCCGAAGAAGCCGAACTCGGCTCTGCGTAAGGTCGCCCGTGTGCGTCTCACCAACGGCCTCGAAGTCACCGCGTACATCCCCGGTGAAGGCCACAACCTTCAGGAACACTCCGTCGTCATGATTCGCGGCGGCCGTGTAAAAGACCTTCCCGGTGTCCGTTACCACATCGTCCGTGGTACTCTGGATACCTCCGGTGTGCAGGATCGCCGCCAGCGTCGTTCCAAGTACGGCGCCAAGCGTCCGAAGTCCTAAGCCGCAAAGCTTTCCCGGCAAGAGGTCTGACGGCACATCCGCCGTCTTTGCGAATTTTCGCATCACAGTGTCATGCCATGGGTGCGCGTCCATGCCCCCCCGCAACGGGAGGGGCGCAGTGGGAACACACCAAGGCAGCCCGGGCGGCCCGCCGCCTCGGGAAACCGCATAGCACTGCAACCCCTGACGTAACGCGTCCGCGTTACCCGGAGAATTTTCATGCCCCGTAAAGGTCCTATCCCCAGAAGGGAAGTTCTGCCTGATCCGATTTATGGCAGCCGCTTGGCCGCCCGTTTCGTGAACCGTCTCATGTACGACGGCAAGAAGGGCGCTGCCGAAAAGATTTTCTATGGCGCTCTTGAAGTCCTCGCCGAAAAGACGGGCGAAGAAGCGCTGCGCGCCTTCGAAAAGGCTCTCGAAAACGTGAAGCCTCACCTCGAAGTCAAGGCCCGCCGCGTGGGCGGCGCCACCTATCAGGTGCCTATGGAAGTGCGTCCTGACCGCCAGGTCTCCCTTTCCATCCGTTGGTTGATCACCTACGCCCGTTCCCGTGGTGAAAAAGGCATGTCCAACAAGCTCGCCGCCGAGCTTCTGGATGCCTTCAACAGCCGCGGCGGTGCCGTGAAGAAAAAGGAAGACACCCACCGCATGGCCGAAGCCAACAAGGCTTTCGCGCATTACCGCTGGTAGTCGGGGAGAAACATGTCTCGTTTAGCACCTATCGAAAAAATGCGGAACATCGGCATCATGGCTCACATCGATGCCGGTAAGACCACGACGACCGAACGTATCCTGTACTACACCGGCGAAAACCACAAAATCGGCGAAACCCACGAGGGCGGCGCTACGATGGACTGGATGGCGCAGGAACAGGAACGCGGTATCACCATCACTTCCGCCGCGACGACTTGTTTCTGGCTTGATCACCAGATCAACATCATCGACACTCCCGGCCACGTTGACTTCACCATCGAAGTGGAACGTTCCCTGCGCGTGCTCGACGGTGCCGTGGCCGTGTTCGACGCCGTCGCCGGCGTGGAACCCCAGTCCGAAACCGTGTGGCGCCAGGCCAACCGTTACGGCGTGCCCCGTATCTGCTTCATCAACAAGATGGACCGCATCGGCGCCAACTTCTTCCGCAGCGTGGACATGATCCGCGACCGCCTGAAGGCGAAGCCCGTCTGCCTCCAGATCCCGATCGGTTCTGAAGACAAGTTCGACGGCGTTGTCGACCTCATCAATGGCCGCTCCGTCCGCTTCGAAAAAGAATCCAAGGGCCTTCAGATCACCTATGGTGAAGTCCCTGAGGATCTCAAGGATCTCTACGAGGAAAAGCGCCTTGAGCTGCTGGACACCGTGGCGGAAGAAGATGAAGAATTGATGGAAAAGTACCTCGAAGGCCATGAACTGACCGTCGAGGAAATCAATTCCTGCATCCGCAAGGGTACCATCCGTCAGAGCATCGTGCCCGTCCTGTGCGGCACCGCGTTCCGTAACATCGGCGTGCAGCCGCTGCTCGACGCCGTTGTGAACTACCTGCCTTCTCCTCTCGATATCGATCAGATGGTGGGCCACAACCCCGACAAGCCGGAAGAAGAAATCGTCTGCCCCAGCTCGGACAAGGAACCGCTCGCCGGTCTCGTGTTCAAGCTGGCTTCCGACCCCTTCGTGGGCCACTTGGCCTTCTTCCGTATCTACTCGGGCGTGATCGAAGCCGGCTCCACGTTGTACAACGCCAACACCGGCAAGAAGGAACGCCTTGGCCGTCTGCTCCGTATGCACGCCAACAAGCGTGAGGACATCAAGTCCGCCGGCGCCGGCGACATCGTGGCTCTCGTGGGCATGAAGCTTGCCTCCACCGGCGACACGATCTGTGACGAAAAGCGTCCCGTGGTGCTCGAATCCCTCGATATTCCGGAACCGGTTATCGAAGTCGCCATCGAACCCAAGACGAAGACCGACCGTGACGCTCTCTCCGCCGCGCTCAACAAGCTGGCGAAGGAAGACCCGTCCTTCCGCGTGAAGGGCAACGAAGAGACCGGCCAGACCCTCATCGCGGGCATGGGCGAACTGCATCTGGACATCATCGTCGACCGTCTGGTCCGCGAGTTCAACGTGAACGCCAACGTCGGCAAGCCTCAGGTTGCCTACCGCGAAACGATCACGAAGCCCAGCAAGTCCGACCTGAAGTACGCCAAGCAGTCCGGCGGCCGCGGCCAGTACGGTCACTGCGTGATCGAAGTCGAGCCCAACCCGGAAAAGGGTTACGAGTTCGTCAACGCGATCACCGGCGGCGTGATTCCGAAGGAATACATTCCTTCCATCGACAAGGGTATTCAGGACGCCCTGAAGTCCGGTGTGCTCGCCGGCTTCCCGGTTGTGGACGTGAAGGTCACTCTGGTCTTCGGTTCCTACCACGAAGTCGACTCCTCCGAACAGGCCTTCTATGTGGCCGGTTCGATGGCCATCAAGGACGCCATGCAGAAGGCGACCCCCGCTCTCCTCGAACCCTACATGGACGTGGAAGTGGTGACCCCCGATGATTACCTTGGCGACGTGATGGGCGACCTCAACGGTCGCCGTGGCCGCGTGCAGTCCATGGAAGCCCGCGCCGGCGCTCAGGTTGTCCGCGCTCAGGTTCCGCTGTCCGAAATGTTCGGCTACGCCACGGACCTGCGTTCCCGTACGCAGGGCCGCGCGACCTTCACGATGCAGTTCCACCACTATGAAAAGGTGCCCGCGGCTATCGCTGAAGAAGTCAGCAAGAAGACTGCGAACTAAACCATACGATAAGATGCGCCTCCGGCGGCAAGGGGGGCATGATGTCCCCCTTGACCCCTCGGCGCGGTCTTTGGAAACAGACACCCCGGACGGAAAACGTCTGGGGTGTCTGTTTCCAAAGACCGCTTTTCACTCGGCAGCCGTTCCCTTTTTAGAGGCAACGGCCGCACTTGTTTTTTGTCCATCTCCGAATCTCTACCGCCTCTTCTTGCGGGCCGTGTTCTTTTCCGGCGTGGCGGGATGTGATGTGATTTGGGGATTGTCCTCGGGTTCAGGAGGAAGCGGTGGAGGATTGGGGGTTCCGAGGTATTTGAGGAAGAAGGCGGCGGATTCGGCGGCCATTTTCGTCTGTACGGCCTTCCGGCGCGAAGGAGAGACGGCAAGGCACATTTCAGGAAGCGTCTGATCCAGATTGTCGCCGCAGGATGACATCAGGCTTGCTGTATCCGCATCGGGCAATACGCCAAGCTGCGGAGGCTGGGGCATGGCGCTCAGGAGGCGTTCCGCGTGCTGGAGGGTATAGAGAGGCGTCCTCTCGGCACGAAGCAGCAGAAGGGGAATCCGGATGCGGGACAGGCTGGCGGGAGTGAACATCATGGCATAGGAAGGGGAAACGGCAGCTGCGGCGCGGACACGCCTGTCGCGGTAGGGTACGGAAAGGTTGGGAGTGGTGGAAAAAGCCCCCATGCGCTGCCGTGCCCACGGCGTGCAGTATGGATCGGCGTTTTCTTCCTTTCCGGCGCAGTAGATGGGCCAACCGGTCGCGTCCAGCCGCGCTCCGGCGATGAGCATGGCTGCCGTGCCCCCGGAGCCGACGCCAAGGACGCCGATGCGATCGGGATCGATGAGCGGTGCCGTCTCGGGATCGGCTAGGGCGATGTCCAGTGCCTGCGTGAGCTGCTTGGCCCGGCCGGTCACCTGTACGGGCATGAAAAGGGCTCCCATGTCGTCCACATTGTCGCCGGGATGCGTGAAGGCCAGGACGACAAAGCCGTTGCGGGCGAGTTCCGATGCCAGTTCATGCAGGGAAAAGCGTGAGCCCGCGCTGTCATGGGAGAGCAGGATGAGAGGGTGTTTTCCTTCCACGGGAGGCCTGCCGCGTGCGGCGGAGAAGCTCCAGTCTCCGTAATTGACCTGAAAGGACGCGGAACGGCTGGGGTACCAGACGGCGAAGTCCAGCCGCACGTTTTTGGCTGGATCCCAGATGCCGAGGGTTTTAAAGCCCGGTTGAAGAGGCGCTGCATACGCCGTGCAGGTCAGTATGAGGAACGCGAGCAGGAAAAAGAGAAAACGGCGCGTCACGATGGCTCCGGTATCTGCTGAGGAAAGGGAACGCGGTTCCCTTTGAGGTTTGTCAGGAAGGGGTACGAAGGTCCCCCGTTGCGTTTTGGCACCCTACCGTGAATGATGAGAAAAGGGAATTGCGGAGAAGATGGCAGGGGGAACGGGCGGCTCGGCTTTTCATCAGTGAGGGCCGGTCCGGTCCAGAGTATTCCATCTTTAACCTGTACGCTGCTTCAAACGGTAATCCGTCTTAGGGAACGCTGGAAACAGGGGTTCGATAAACACAAAAGTCTTTGAAGTGGAGGGGGG
>NZ_JH114232.1:31738-69802 GCF_000224655.1 Bilophila sp. 4_1_30 | reverse complement strand
TCCCCAATTCCCTATTCCCTTTCAAATGAGCCCGCCTTTTTCAGGTAGCGGCGGAACAGGCGGACGGAGGGGCGCGAATGGGCGTCGAAGTCGGCGGTCAGTTCGAGCCCCGGAACGATGGCCCGGACCACGGGAAACTCCAGATCCTCACGCGTCAGCTCCACATAGACGGGGGCGTGCCCATGCGAGATGAGCACTTCTTCCAGCAGCCGGAGGTTGTCGGAGGGCGAGCCGAGCCGGTAATCGGGCAGTTCGGAGAGGCGGCGCTGCGCGAGGCCAGCCGGAACCGGCGCGGAAGCCGGGCCGTTGGGATACGGATAGGGGGTCTCGGTCAGCGCCGAGAGCAGAGCCCCTGCCCCGGAAAGCCCCGCCCCGGCTCCGCGAACCACGGAACCGTCGCCGCAGGTTACGAAGCTCTGGTAGCAGGGGACGCCGAATTCCGTGGTCATGTCCCGGAACCAGACATGGATGCCGCGCCGGGCGTAATCCGCGAGAAGTACCGCCAACGGGTGCTCGCCGTCCGCGAGCAGCTCGAAGCACTGGCCGCGCCGCCACGGTACCGTGGCTTCGGCGTCGCGTTCCAGTATTTCAGTGAGCGCGCCGACCTTGGCTTCATCGAGTGTGTTGCCCGAAGCCATGCCCGTGGAACCCGGCGACAGAAAAAGAGCGGGCTCGTCGAGATTGCAGAACAACCCCACGGCCTGCACCGGGACGAGTATCGCGCTGCCCGAAACGCCGCGGCCTTCCATCCAGTAAAGAGGCTGATCGTTGTACTCGGCGTCGATGGGCAGGCCGCGCGGATCGATGGCGGCCCGGCCTTGCGCCAGCAGTTCCGCATGGTTGGCCCGGACAATCGGCGTGGGGTGGAGGCGATCGGTGATGGCGTCCCCGTCCACGGACAGATAGGCCGAAGCGCGTTCGACCATCTCCATCGAGTAGGACGCCCGGGCCGTGGCGATGGACAGGCCGCGCCCCCATGTGGTGCCTTCCCCCTGCAGGGTATAGTCGAGCTTGCCGTTGCGCACGGCGATGTCCACGTTCCAGTTTCGCAGTAGTCCCACGGGTGCGAGCGAGGATTCGTGCCGCATTTCCGTTCCGGCGATCACGCCGCAGGTGGCCAGCGAGGCCAGCGCTTCCGCCGCCGTATGCTGGGCCGGGGGGCGGGACCAGATGGGCTGTCCGGGAACGGCCCGCTCGGCGTGAACCTCCGCCGCCGTGCGTCCGTGTTTGGGCGGCTCCGCGTTCCGCACATACGCGGGCAAAGGGAGATCGTTGTCGTCGGGATGCGGCAGGGGATGGTGCCGGGAAAGGTTTTCTTCGAACAGCGCGTTCCATGCGGCAAGGTTCGCTTGCTCCTCTTGCCCTTCTTTCGTGAGGGATTTGCGGGCGAAGCTGAGGTACGGCAGGGGGGTGGCCCCTTCCAGCCGTTCAAGTTCCCCGGCTGAGACGCCGTTCAGCATTCCGGCGTGTCCGGCGTTCAGGAATGCCGTTTCGCAGAGCAAGCCCATGAGCACCGGACGGGAAGGCGTACGCAGCGCGGCGGCTTCATCCGGGGGCAAGGCCGCGATGCGGCGCAGCAGATGGCGGTGCAAAAATTCGTCGAGAGGGGCGGCCTCAAGGCGGGCGAGCGCATCCTCAAAGCAGAGATCTTCCGGCGGCTCGCAGGAAAAGTATCCGGTCATGGATTCGGTGGAGGCGTGGGTATAGCGATAGGGGAGGGTGGTCGTGGGCATGGCTGTCCTCGGGAAAAAGTGAAATCGGCTTGCGTTACGTTGCCCAAAACGTCGGGAAAAGGCAAACGCGCCTTTGGTGCGGAACGGGCTGGATCCCGTGTTGTTTCGCATGGTGCCCTGCCTTTGCGGAGGTGGACTTGCCGCCGGAACACGTGGACGGGTCTTGACATTTCCGCTGATATGGATAAAAGAGTTCGTTTCTTACGTAAAAAATCGCGCTCCGGCGCGCAGGAGGTTATCATGAGCGACGAAAAAACCCTCGTGGGTGCCGTCAAGACTGAGCAGGGCGTTGAAGTGAAGGGTATGCTGATGCAGCCCGTCGTTGAAAAGTGCGAAGGCTGTGATCGCGTTCGTACGTTTGAAGAGCAGCAGTTCTGTGGCAGCTACCCGAACCCCGCCAAGAAGTGGTTCGACGGGCGCTGCAACTTTGCTACCCACATCAAGACGGAAAGCGGCAAGGCCGCCAAGGTCAACCCGTTGAAGGCGTCCAAGCGTGCTGCGAAGGGTCGTTAAGCCGTTCGGAAGCGTTTTGCTCGCGGGTATGCACCGCAATTTTTTTGAGAACGCCCGTCTTTGGGAAGGGCGTTCTCCCAAGGCAGGGGGAGGCTTCGTCTTCCCCCTTTCTTATTTTCCGAAGCCGTACACGAGGAACATATGACACGTTTTTCTCGGCTTATTGAGTCCATCGGACAGCAGCGGGACAAGGTCATCGAATACCAGACCCGCATGACGGAACTCCCCGCTCTCGGCCCGGAGAACGGCGGCACGGGCGAAATGCCCAAAGCCCTGTATCTGGAAAGGCTGTTGCGTGAGCTCGGCGTAACGGACATCCTGCGCATTGACGCGCCCGACTCGCGGGTCCCCGACGGCGTGCGCCCCAATGTGATCGCGCGCATCCCCGGCGCGTCGCCGCGTCGGCTCTGGATTCTGGGGCATATGGACGTTGTGCCTCCGGGAGAGCTTTCCTACTGGAAGACCGATCCGTGGAAGGTTGTCGTCGACGGCGACAAGATCCGTGGCCGTGGCGTGGAGGACAATCAGCAGGCCATCGTTTGCGGCCTGCTCATTGCGCAGGAACTGAAGGCGCAGGGCATCACCCCCGACCTCTCCCTTGGCCTGATTTTTGTTTCCGACGAAGAGACTTCCAGCCGTTACGGCATCCACTACATCCTCAAGACTCACGCCGATCTGTTTGGCCCCGACGATTTCGTGGTCGTGCCCGATTACGGCGTGGCGGATGGTTCCTCCATCGAAATTTCCGAGAAAGGCCAGCTGTGGATGCGCGTTGAGGTGCTTGGGCATCAGTGCCACGCGTCCCGCCCGCAGGAAGGCCGCAACTCGCTGGTCGCCGCCGCCGATATGATTCTGCATGTGCGGGATCTGGAATCCATCTATGCTCAGGTCGATCCGCTGTTCCAGCCCCCGTGCTGCACGTTCGTCCCGACGCGCCACGAAGAGAACGTCCCCAATATCAATTCCCTGCCGGGCAAGGACGTGTTCTACATCGACTGCCGCATTCTGCCGGGCATCAGCCACGACGACGTGCTCGCCTCCGCCCGGGAGATTATGGAAGCCGTGGCGGAGCGTCATGGCGTGACCGTGGATATCACCACGGTGACCAATGCGCCCGCGTCGCCCGCAACCCCGCCCGACAGCGAAGTGGTGCTCCGCCTGTCCGCCGGGATCCGTGAGATCTACGGCATCGAGCCGCACTGCGACGGCAGCGGCGGCGGGACCGTGGCCGTGGGCTTCCGCGACATGGGCATCCCCGCTGCGGTCTGGGCCAGCGTCGTGCCGACCTATCATCTCGCCAACGAATACTCCCTCATTTCCCGCACCATCGGCGACGCGCAGGTGCTCGCCCGGATGCTGTTCGATTAGGGGATGATGAAGATTGGGGGGTAGGGAACCCTTCTGAAGAAGGGCTGCGTTGCTGTCGATGCCCGTAAGGTTCGAAGGCTCGCCTGACGGTCACGGCCCCAAGGGGCCCCCGTTGGGTCGGTCCCCTTCCCCCAAAAAAATCCACCCCTTCCCCTCCTGAGGCTTTTCTATTGGTCGATGGAGGGACGGGCGGCTTGGGAGGCTGAACTTCCGTGTTCGTCCCCCGGCGGCTTGTTGAAAGGGAACATTTCGGTATATCTGGGACTCTCCCTGCTTCTTTTTCAAAGAATACTCCTTTCGCGTCCCCTCCCCACCAGTCGAAAGTCTTGGGAAGGGTGGGGGGACGGGGGAGGGAGAACCCTTCTCCAGAAGGGGTTCCCTCCCCCGCTCTTTCCCAAGGAAAAGCTTATGTTCGATTGTATAGTCGTAGGCGCGGGACATGCGGGCTGCGAAGCCGCCATGACGTTGGCGCGGTTCGGGCAGCGCGTTTTGCTGATCACGGGTAATGTGGATCGCATCGGGCACCTTTCGTGCAACCCCGCCATCGGGGGGCTCGCCAAGGGGCATATGGTCCGGGAAATCGACGCCCTCGGCGGCATGATGGGCCTGTGGGCCGACAGGGCGGGTATCCAGTTTCGTACGCTGAACGCCAGCAAGGGGCCCGCCGTACGGGCCACCCGCGCGCAGATCGACCGCGACAGCTACATGGAGGCGGCGAAGGCCGCCCTGTTCGCCGAGCCGAACATCACCATCTGGCAGGATACCGTGGACGAGGTGCTGGAGCGGGGCGGGCGCGCCGCCGGGGTCCGCACCGAGCTGGGGCAGACCTTTGAGGCCCCGCACGTCATCCTGACTACGGGCACGTTCCTGTGCGGGCTTATCCATGTGGGGCTCACGCATTTTTCCGGTGGGCGCCTCGGCGATGCCGCCGCCATGAAGCTTTCGGATTCCCTGCGGAAGCACGGCCTCACCCTGGGCCGCCTCAAGACCGGGACCACCCCGCGGCTGCTCCGGTCGTCCATCGATTTTTCGCAAATGGAGGAACAGCCCGGTGACGATCCGGCTCCGTGTTTCAGCTTTTACGGGCCAAAGCCCGGACAGCCGCAGGTGCCGTGTTATGTGACGTGGACCAACGAACGGACGCACGACGCCATCCGATCGGGCATGGACCGTTCGCCGCTGTTCACGGGCGTCATTGAAGGCACGGGCGCGCGCTACTGCCCCTCCGTGGAGGACAAGGTGGCGCGGTTTCCCGAGCGTGAGCGGCACCATGTCTTTATCGAGCCGGAAGGGTTGAACGGGCAGGAATGCTACGCCAACGGCATTTCCACCAGCCTGCCGCTGGATGTGCAGCTTGCCATGATTGCCAGCATCCCCGGCCTCGAACATGCCAAGATGGTACGTCCCGGCTATGCCATCGAATACGACTATGTGGACCCGGTACAGCTTGAGCCCACGCTGGAGGCCAAGGTCCTGCCCGGCTTGTGGCTGGCGGGGCAGATCAACGGGACGTCCGGCTATGAGGAGGCCGCCGCTCAGGGGATGTGGGCCGCGATCAACGTGGGGTGCCGCCTGACGGGCCGCCAGCCGTTCCTGCCGGGCCGCGACGTGGCGTACATGTCTGTGCTGGTGGATGATCTCGTGACGCGTGGGACGCAGGAGCCGTATCGTATGTTCACATCGCGGGCGGAGTACCGGCTGCTGCTGCGCGAAGCCAATGCCGACGCGCGGCTGACCCCGCTCGGGCGGGAGCTCGGATTGGTGGGCGACGAACAGTGGTCCGCCTTCCGGCGCAAGCAGGACGCATTGGGGCGGCTGCTGGACATGCTGCGTGAAGTGCGGGTTTCGCCGGACGCGGCGACGAGCGACGCTTTCCGCGAGCTGGGCGAACCCGTGCCGAACAAGTCGCTGACGCTGGAGGAAGTGCTCAGGCGTCCGTCCATGACGCTGGAACGGCTTGAGCGCCTGCATCCCGGCGTGATGGCTTTTCCGGAAGAAGTGCTTTTGGAGGCGGAAACCTCCGTGAAGTATGCGGGTTACTTGGTGCGGCAGGACGAGCTGGTCAAGCGCTCCGCACGGCTTGAGGAGGTACGCCTCCCGGCGGATCTGGATTACCCCTCCGTTTCCGGCCTGTCCGCCGAGATCGTGGAAAAGCTCTGCGCCGTACGCCCGCGTACCCTTGGTCAGGCGGGGCGCATTTCCGGGGTGACTCCGGCGGCGTTGACCTGTCTGGAAATCCATCTGAAAAAACGGTCCCTGCTCGGATAGCCATGAAGAGGTGGCCGCTTGAAGCCCTGTTTGCCGGATCTGGCGGCGTTGCCTTTCCCCGGATGACCGCGCTTGTTGGGGCCGGGGGCAAGACGACGCTCATGTACGCGCTGGCCCGGCGTATGGCCGATGCCGGGCGGCGTGTGGTCTGCACCACCACGACCAAGATTTTCCCGCCGGAAAATGGCCTTCCCGTGGTTCTCTTGGAAGGCGTGGCCGATCCCGTTGCCGCCGTCCACGATGCGCTGTTCGCCGCGCCGTGTGTTGTGGCCGCCGGGCGTCCGTTGCCGGATGTGCGGAAGCTGGACGGCGTATCCCCCCATATGCTTGCCGTGCTATCGGCGGCGCTGCCCGCCGCCCTTTTTCTTGTGGAGGCCGACGGCGCTGCCCGTAAGCCCCTCAAGGCTCCCGCTGCGCATGAACCCGTCCTGCCGGAGCCTCTGGACTGTTGCGTGGCGGTGGTCGGTCTGGACAGCGTGGGGCAGCCGTTGGACGACGGGCACGTGCACCGTTCCGCACTGGTTTGCGCGGCGGCGGGGCAGAAGCCGGGGAGTCCGGTGACGCCCGCGACGCTGGCCCGTCTGGTGGAGCACCCCGAAGGGCTGTTCCGCAACTGTCCGGCGGGGTGCCGCCGTCTTGTGTTCGCCAATAAGGGGGACGGGCCGGGGGCGCTTGATGCCGCTTCCGAAGCCGCCGCCCTGTCCCGTTCCGTGGCGTGGTTTGCGGGAAGCGCGGCTCAGGGCTGGTGCGTCCCGCTGACGGCGGGGGCTCAACGGACGCTTGGCATGGAGCCCTTCCGTGATCTATCATGCTGAGATGGAAGGCAGAGTGGTGAAACAATGGGTCGTGATGGGATCGGCGTGCCGTTTTATGGCGCTCGCCGGTTTGCTTTGTCTGGCGTTGCTGCTCTCCGGCTGCGGTACGACATACATTTCCGCACCCGATTATGGTGGACGGTATGATACCTCTTCCCTCGGCGCCCGGGTCGCTCAGACCGCGCGCTCCCAGATCGGTGCGCATTACCGTCTCGGAGGCACCACGCCCAAAGGGTTCGACTGCTCCGGGCTGATCTGGTGGGCCTATCGTCAACATGGGATCAATGTTCCCCGTGTGACCGATGCGCAGGCCAAGGCCGGGTACGGCGTGGGTCGCGGCATTGCCATGCGTCCCGGCGACATCCTTGTCTTCGATACCAATCGCGGGCGCACGGGGCTCCATACCGCATTGTACACAGGCAACGGGCGGTTCGTGCACAGCCCCACCAGCGGCAAGCGTGTCCGTGAGGACAGTTTGGCTCAGGAATACTGGAAGAAGCGGCTTATCCGCATTCGGAGAATTGTGAGATAAAAAGTAAGCCTGAAAGGCGGCGGGCTTTTTTTGAGCAAGAGCCCCTGTTCCTTCAATCCTCTCCCTTACTCTCTGAAGGTTTTCGGCTGCGTAAAGGCGGCGCGGGAAGCGTCAAGCCGTTTGGCACTCTGGATGCCAGCATTTTTTCGAGTGCACCGGATTTGGCGAAGGGAAGAACCGAGCAGCCCGAAGCCGGGTGCGGCATCGGGCTGGCAACAGGTACGGAAGTTGAGGAAGAGAGAAAAGAGATTCCGACGAGGGAACGTCGGAAAACAGGTTTCCTCACCGGTTCAAAAGCTTCTCACTGGTGCTGGAAGCCGCTCTCGTCGAACGAAAGCGGCGCGCTGCCGTCCTCTTCGGCTTCAAGGGCGGCGACCTTGTCTTCCAGCCATTCCAGCATGGCCCGGGCGGTGTGGTAGTTCATGACCACACGCGAATGGATATGCCGGGTGATGGTCCGCTCCTCGTCATTGTAAGGGGCGATTTCGTGGCCGAAGCTGCCGTCGGGGGCTATGATACGTTCGGAGTACGGCGGCATCTTGTCGCTTTCGAGATAGAAGCTGATTTCGATTTCGCCTTGCGGGTTGATGCCCCCCCATACGCCGTGGGTATACTGGAGGCGGGTTTCCGGGTCCTGTTCGTACTCATAGCGTATCCGGCTGGGATACTGTTGGCTCATTGACGGCTCCTTTGACCTTGCTGAAACAACCGCGTCATGCGGTTTTGGGTATTGTAGGAAAGTGACGGGATGAAGTAAAGTTGCCTCTCCCGTTTGGCGGCTTCTTATCAGGCCCGCCAATATTGTACGGTATTTTTGAACATCTCCAAAGAGGAAAGCATGACCGCATTCACGACGGAAAAAATCGATGTAGAACCGTGGTTTGATATGGAACTGTTCATGGGCGTCAGCCAGGAGACCCGGCTTGGCGGCGACGTGATGGACCGTTTCATGACGCTGTGGAAGAACTGGCTCCCGCACCTGACCGTGAAGGGCATCGACACGGGCAAGATCAAGTATCTTTTGGTCGCTCTCGACGAGAGCGTGGAGCAGGATGTGGACAAGGCGTGGGAAAGCTCGCCGTCCAACGCGTTCTTGTACAACGCGCTGGCGCAGACCATGTGCATGGCCGCCGTACACGCCGTGATCCCCGAAGTGCAGGACGCCGGCTGCGCGCCCGCCCCCAAACCCACCGCCACGCTGCGCGAAGCGCTGGAGGTCGAGGGGATCCCGTACAGCAACGACAAGGATCCCATCCTGTCCCGCCGCTATGCCGTGGTAACGCACTATCCCTTCAAAGGCGGCTGTGAGATCTGCGTGCTTCAGAGCAACTGTCCCAAGGGGCAGGGCCAGATGGAAGCCACGTCCGTAGTGCTTCCCGGCTACGAGCACCCTCAGCAGATGTGATGTGGGTGTTATGAGTTTGGGGTTGGGGAAGGGGGACCTTTCTCCAGAAAGGTCCCCCTTCCCCAACCCCCCTCCTCTTTCCCTCCAAAGACTTTCGACTGGTGGGGAGGCCGCTTGGAGGGCGTTCGTTTGATGGGCGGTTGGAATTTGGGGCAGCGGGCTCGGCGGAGAAATCGGCTTTGACGTTGTGTATGAAAGCCGATGGGGTGCGCCGGGCTCGGAAGGTGGCCGCCGTTGGGCGGCAACAGAATGAACTGGGGTGGAAGACGGGTATGCGCGTTCTGTTGTTGGATCTTGGGCTGGAACTGCGGGGCGGCCAGCGGCAGGTGTATTATCTGGCCCGCGCGTTGGCCCGCACATCCGACATGGATCCGTTGGTGGCCTGTCCTCGTGCGGGAAAGCTGGCGGAGCTGCTGCGTGATGAAGGTTTGCCCGTTCTGGGCTTGCCGGGCCGGAGCCCTGCCAACCCGTTGCTGCTGCGCTGGATGGGGCAGCGGCTGCGCGATTTTTCCCCGGATATTGTGCACACGCACGACGCCAACGCCGCTACGCTGGGCGCGTTCTACAAGCTGCTGCACAGCGGCACGCTCTTGATCCACAGCCGCCGGGTTTCGTATCCGCTGCGGCGTGGGCTGCGCTCGTGGAAATACCGGATTGCCGATGCCGTTGTGGGCGTCAGCCGGGAGATCGCCGACGGCATGATCGGGGCGGGCATCCCCGCCTCACGGGTCAGCGCGATCCATTCCGGAATCGATCCCTCCCGTTACCGCCCTCGTGAGGCGCGTCAGGATGGGGGCTTCCTCTTCCAGAGCATAGGCGCTTTCACGCCCCAGAAAGGCTACAGCGTGCTTGTCCGGGCGATGGCGGAACTGCGGAAGCGCTCCCTGCCTCCGTGGGCCGTGCGCATCGTGGGCGACGGGCCGCTGCTGGATCCCATCAAAGAGGAAGCCCGTACCCTCGGCGTGGATGATCTGCTTGCGCTGCCCGGCCGCCGGGACAGCGTGGACATGCTGCCGGACTGCGACGCTCTGGTGGTCCCGTCAGTGGACGGGGAGGGGAGCAGCGGGGCCATCAAGGAAGGCTGGGTGACGGGAGTTCCGGTGATCTGTTCGGCACTGGCTTCCAATCAGGAACTGGTGCGCGGGGACGAGAACGGACTGCTTGCCGCCGTGGGCGATCCCGTGTCGCTTGCCGACGCGATGGCGCGTTGCCTGACCGATGAAGGCCTGCGGGTGCGGCTTGCCGAAGAGGGAAGCCGATCCGTGCTGGAGTTCACCGATACCCGGATGGCTGAGCAATACATGGATCTGTACCGCCGCCTCATGGGAAAAGGCACGGAATGAAAGCTTGCCGAGGATATTTTTAACGCCTCTGTGATTTTCCCTGAAATTTCTCCCGGATGCTTTCCGGTACGCTTGAAGCAACACGCCGCACAACGAGGATTTCGTTCTGCGGCGTGTCCGGTATGGCCGGGCGGGAAAGGAGAAGACAAAGTGAGGGGGAAAGAAACGGCGTTCTTTCCCCCCTGAGGCATCAGCTGGCGGAACCGGACTTATCTGTAGATGTCCACATCATCCACGAGATGCGGCGGTTCTCCCTTGAAGGCCTTGACCTTGACACGGTCGCCGGTCTTCAATTCGGTGAAGGGCACGTCCTGATCGGGCTTGTCCCTGTGTTCGAGTTCAAACTCGCTGCGGTCATCCACACGGAACGGGATTGCCTTGCCGTCCCGGTCCTTCACAACGAAGGTCTTTTGGGCGGGATCAACGCTTTCCACAGTGCCACGGACACGGATCTTGTGATGGGAACCGGCAAAGGCCGGGACGGAAAAAGCGACAAGAACGGCAACCGCAAAGGCGGCGCATAAAGTACGTTTGAGCATGGCAGCCCTCCTTTTGCATTCCACGCTAGGAAGTGTCGCCATAAAAAGCCATGAGTATCATCCCGAACGGGTTGATTTTTTATGTCCATTGCGGGAAACACGATGCCCTCGCTTCACCTTGCCCACAAACAGTTCCTTTCTATAGAGCTCCGAAAACCGCGATGGGGGAATAAATGCCCTCTCATTCCCCTATTCAGTATCCCGCGTTCATCGGCGGACAGGGAACGCCGCGAACAGGGATCCGATAAGCGCGAAAGTCTTTGGAGTGGGTGGGAGAGGCGCGGAGGGGGGGACCTTTCTAAAGCAAGGTCCCCCTCCCCCTCCGCATTTTCACAATCCCTTCCTCTCCTCTAAAAAGCCTCACCGCCAGCGAGGAGATCCTCACGGATGAGCTTGCGGAGCTTGTGGGCCACGGGGCCGGTCTTGCCGTCGCCGATGGGCCTGCCCTCGAAATGGGTCACGCCGATGCATTCGTGCGCCGTGCCGAGGATCATCATCTCCCGGACGGAATCCAGCTCGGCCTGCGGGATGGGGCGGATCTCCACGGGCATGAACGTTTTGGCAAGCTCCATCGCCTTGGTCGCCACCGTGCCGACCAGCGCGTTCTTGAATTCGGGGAGCACCAATGCGCCCTTGGCATCGACCACGGCTACGTTGGCAATGGCCGCTTCGGTCAGGCAGTCGTTCGCGTCGAAGGTCAGGGCGACGTCCATGTGCTTCTGCATGGCCTCAAGCGTCATGAAGACGGCGGAAAGGTAGTTGGTCGTCTTGAGGCGGGCGAACATGGCGGGCTTGACCGGCACGTCGCTGCGGAAGGCGGTGAGGCCCTTGTCGTACCATGCGTCAGTGCGCACAGGGACGCGGTAGGCAGCCACGTACAGGCTGGACTGGGGGCACTCCTTGAGCGCGATGCCGAATCCGCCGGGGCCGCGTCCGGACAGGATGCGGATATTGCCTTCGGGTTCGTCTCCGGCCTTGGCTACGGCGAGCACGATGTCCCGGATTTCCTCGATGGGGCAGGGCAGGGTGAGGGACAGCCCGGCGGCGGAGTTGGCGAGCCGACGCAGGTGCGCATCGAGATGGATGACCTTGCGTTCGGTGAAGCGGATGGTTTCAAACACGCCGTCGCCGCGATGGACGAGATGATCGTCCAGCGGGGCCAGCATCAGCCGGGGATCGCGGCAGATCGCGCCGAAACGGTGTTCGTAGAAAGCCAGAATGTTGTCCGCGCCGGGACGTTCCAGTTCCCGGAGCTTCTCGATCCATGCGTTCGTGTCCAGTACGGGAATCATGACAAACCTCTTTCTGGTGGTTTCAAGGGTGGGTTGTCTGTGTTCTTACTCTCTTCAGGACGAAAAGACCAGATTGGGGCACCCGGTTTCCCGGATGCCCCAATCGGAAGAAACGGTTCGCAGGAACCGGACTTACTTCTTGATGAACACGGTGCGATCCTGCACGCCGAGCAGGTCGCGGCGGACCAGCTCTTCGGCGATCTGGACGGCGTTGAGCGCAGCGCCCTTGCGGATGTTGTCGGCGACAATCCACATGTTGAGGCCGTTCGGGATGGTATCGTCCTCACGGATGCGCCCCACATAGGTCGGGTCTTCGCCGGCGGCGTCGACCGCGAGGGGGTACATCTTTTCGGAGGGGTTGTCGTACACCTGTACGCCGGGGGCCTGCGCAAGGATGGCGCGGGCTTCCTTGGCGGAAAGCTTGCGTTCGGTTTCGATGTTCACGGACTCGGAGTGGCCGTAGAACACGGGCACGCGCACGCAGGTGGCGGTCACCTTCACGTTCGGGTCGCGCATGATCTTGACGGTTTCATGGACCATCTTCATTTCTTCCTTGGTGTAGTCGTTCTCAAGGAAGACGTCGATGTGCGGGATGCAGTTGAACGCGATACGGTGGGGATACACGTTCACTTCGGGCTCTTTCAGATTGAACATCTGGCGGACTTGCGTTTCCAGTTCGCTGATGCCCTTCTGCCCGGAGCCGGAAACGGCCTGATAGGTGGAGACCACCACGCGGCGGATGCCCGCGGCGTCGTGCAGGGGCTTCAGGGCCACGACCATCTGGATGGTGGAGCAGTTCGGGTTGGCGATGATGCCGTTGTGCCCTTCCAGCGCTTCGGGGTTCACTTCGGGCACGACCAGCGGGCAACGCTCGTCCATGCGCCACGCGCTGGAGTTGTCCACGACGATGCAGCCCGCGGCGGCGGCGTGGGGGGCGTACTTTTCGGAGGTGGAGCCGCCCGCGGAGAAGATGGCGATGTCGATGCCTTCGAACACATCTTCCTTCAGTTCGCGCACGACCAGCTCGGAATCCCCGTAGGGGACTTTCGTCCCGGCGGAACGGGCCGAGGCGAAGGGAACGACCTCAGTGGCGGGGAAGTTCCGGCTTTCAAGGGTCTTCAGCATTTCACGGCCGACGGCGCCGGTAGCTCCCACAACAGCGACAACGAGTTTTTTTTCAGACATGGTATCCTCTATCCTCGAACAAAAAAGGAAAGCCTCGGAGCATGTGATTTTCGCAAGGCGTTCGACGTTCATCTAACGGGTTGCCGTCGCTGTCAAGTCCGTTGGAGCGCTTTTCACCCGAAATCCGTCTCCTTTTTTGATAGCATTTCGGGCAGTCACGTGTGACTGGGCAAAAGCCTTTTGGATATCAAAGGGTTCCGGGCTTTCCGCATCAAGGCGTGCGGAAGGGGGGCGCGGCGCAGGCCGGTTGCCCTTTTTGACATAAATGTTATTTCTATCGCGCCGGATCGGGGCCCCGTTTCTCCGCGCCTGGAGCCCCAAAACACGGGAACGGCGTTAGAGTCGCTTGCCAGCCACGGTGTTTGTTCTTATAGTTTGACCGTAAAGTAAAGGCAATCTACGTCGTCAGGATACAATCCGGAAGCTTTCCGGCCCCGTACGCTGACAAGGAGTATTTTATGGCCACTCGTCTTTCTCCCGCTGATGAAGCGCCCTTCAACATCCAGATCAAGAATCTGGCTGATGAAGAGCTTCTCGACTTCTGGGAAGAAACCCAGCAGATCGAGAGCGCCTTGCGTGCCGAATATCAGCAAACGGTGGTTCCTGTTCAGGATTACGAGCGTCTTATCGTGCTGGAACTGCAGTTGCGTTCCTGCCAGCGCCAGAAGTCCTGCGGAGCCTGATCATCTCTTGAACACATCCGTTTCGGCCCGACTGGCGCCGGAATGTCCTAATGGCATAGGAACCCTCCCCTTGTTGCGGGAGGGTTTTTGGCGTCCATGGCCCTGACGATCCGCGTGGCGAAATTGACGGTCCGGCACGCTTCCAAGAATCCGCACGCGGCGTGGAGCAATCGGCTTTTCTCAGTTACGGTATCCGTGTCCTGTGGCGTTGCCTGCCGCTAGGCGCTTTCTTTTTTAGCCGTCGATGGCTGCTTCACCCCGTGTTCCCTTCATAAACGAAAAGGCCGGAACTCCCCTTGGGAGGAGCCCCGGCCTTTTCATTTTTATGGACGTTACTGCGCCTGCTGAGGCGTGTGGTTTTTGTGTTCCTTGATTTTTGTGACTTCCTCGGACACCGCCTTCTTGAGATCTGCAGGGGTATTCGGGTTATCGAGCGCCTTTTGGAGCTGTTCGAGGCCCTTGTCCGGCTGTTCGAGGTAGTAGGCGTAGAGGATGCCGAGGCTGTAGCGTACGGAAGGATCTTCCTTGGCGGCGACGACCTTTTCGAGGCTGGCGGCGGCTTCGGCGTTGCGGTTCTGGCTGTGCTGGATGATGCCGAGCATGTAGAGCGGCTGCGTTTCGTTGGGCGCGGCCACCACGGCGCGCAGGGCGAACGTCTCGGCCCGCTGCCAGTCCTGCGTGTGCATGAAGTGCTCGGTCAGGCCGACGAGGGCTTCAAGGTCTGTGGGGTTTTTCTGGAGTTTCTGCATCAGGGCCATGACGCCCTGCTGCGTGGCTTCGTCCATGCCCGCGCTTGTGGGCATCTGCTGTCCTGACGGCGCGGCGGCCTGCGTCCCGGTGGTCGTATGGGAAACCAAGCCGGGGTTGGCCGAGAAGTAGGACAGGGTGGACACGAGCATGAGCACCAGCCCCGCCGTGATGAGCAGCAGGATGGAGCGGCGGTTTTTTCCGAAAGTCTGATCAGTCATTGCGCAAGGTCTCCAACTGGGTAAGGCGGCGGTTGAGGGCAATCTGGTTGCGGAGCAGGAACGCAAGGTAGGCGCCGAGCCCGATCCATACGGCGATATTCGCGTACATGAGCCAATCCATGTCGGTCATGAGGGGACTCCTTAAGGAACATGAAGGTTTGACCCACCCTTCCTAAGACTTTTGACTGGTGGGGAGGCTACGCTCAGGGAGTCCTGTAAATGAGGAAAACTCCCATGTAACCCCCGGAACCCAAAAGGCGAAAGTTTTTGGAGGGGGGGCCGGGGGAGGAGACCTTTTTGAAAAAAGGTCCCTCCCCCGGTTCTTTCTCTAGATTACAACTCGCCATGAACGGCGAGGCCGTCGAGGCGTTCTTTCTGCTTGATCTGCAAGGTACGGAGGCCGACGAGACCCGCCCAGACAAGCCCGAAGCAGGCGACGGCGGCGATGGCGGCGATCTTCATTTCGGGTTCAAGCCCACCGGACTTGTTGGCGAACACGGCGGGATGGATGGAGCGCCACAGCCGTGCGGACAGGAACACCAGCGGTACGTCCACGAAGGCCACGATGCCGACCACCGCGCACAGGTTCGCCTGGCGCTCGCGGGGCATGTCCATCTTGCGCAGGACGAGGTAGCCCGCATAGAGGAACCAGAGGATCATCGTCGTGGTCAGGCGCGGGTCCCACGTCCACCAGACGCCCCACGAATGGCGCGCCCAGATGGAGCCGGAAACGAGCGCCAGCCCGCTGAGCACCACGCCCACTTCGGCGGCGGCCCCGGCCACGGCGTCCCAGTGGCGGTTGCGCGTCTTGAGGTAGGCCACCCCGGACACGCAGACGAGGAAGAAGCTCACGAAGGACCACCACGCCAACGGCAGGTGCGTGTAGAAAATCTTCTGCACCAGTCCCATCGTCTGCTCGACAGGCGCATACCGATAGATAAGCACCTGACAGGCCGCCATGAGCACGCCGCCGAGCACGGCGCAGGGGAGCATCCATGTGTATCGCATGAGATTATTCGTCTCCTGAAAAGACAAAGGGGAAGAGGACAAGCCCGGCGGCAAGGAACACCGCGTCAAAGGCCACGGCGATGCCGAGCCATGATTCCACGCCTTCGGGCAGCGCTTCGCTGAACCCCCCGGCGCAGACGCGGATACCCGCCAGCAGGATGGGGATGATCAGCGGGAAAAGCACGATGGACAGCAGCGACTCCCGCGCGGCCTGCCCTTGCGACAGCGCGCCGAGCAGCGAACCGAGCGACGCCATGCCGATGTCGGTAAGAACGAGGGCCAGCAGGGCCAGCGGCCAGCCGTCCCCGAGCGACTGCCCAAGGAACACGATGGTCGCCGGAAGGAAGAGGAGCTGTGCCGTCAGGATGATGCACAGGCCCGCCGCCGCCTTGCCGAGCAGCACGGACTGGACCAGCGAGGGCAGGAGCAGCAGCCCCGCCCGCGAACCGTTGGCCTCTTCGAGCCCGTACAGCATATTAAAGGATAAGACCTGACAGAACGCCGAAGACAGCCAGAAGATCGTGGCAGCCCCTTGCCCGCTCATGGTCTCCCCGGTTTCCCGGGACAAGCTGAACACGAAGATGAGCAGCAGCCCGAGCAGGAGCGCCTGCACGAGCCCGGCCCCGCGTGAAAGCACGAGGCGCAGATCCTTGCGGGCAATGAGGCAGGCGGCTTTCAACATACTGCCTCCCCGGTGCGGACGCCTTCATACCCGGAGGCGGGACCACAGTAGCCGATGGTCCTGTTCTCAATGGCGATGATCCGGCCGGCGCGCTTGGCGTCCCCGGCTACGTCATGGGTGATCCAGACGATCCCCGCGCCCCGATCGCGGGATGCGGCGATCTCCCGGTGCAGGATGGCGAGGGAACGCACATCAAGCCCGGTGCCCGGTTCGTCGAGCAAGAGCAATGGGGGCGACTGGAGGAGGATGCGGGCGAGGTTCAGCCGCTGCGCCATCCCGCGCGAGAAGGTCCCGGCCCGTTCTTCGGCAAAGGGGGACAGTTCCACGCGGGCCAGCGCTTCGGAAAGCGTCGCCTTGTCCGTCGGGTTCCCGTGCATCCCGCTCCAGAACGCAAGGTTCTCGAGCGCGGTCAGGCCGGGATAGATGAACGTGGCGTGCCCGAGATAGCCGAGCCCGCCGTCCTCGCAAAACCGTTCGACGGTGCCCACGGTGGGGCGGGCCAGCCCTGCCATGATCTTGAGCAGGGTGGTCTTGCCCGCGCCGTTCGCGCCGACCAGCAGCGTGACCGTGCCGGGATGCACCTCAAACGAGATGTTCCTGAGCACGGCGCGGGCGCCGAAGAGTTTTCCGATTCCGGCGAGCTTCAGCAGCATCAGTTTTCCCGGCCGTTGCGGCGCCTGAAGCTGATGAACGGCAGCAGGCACATCAGGATGCCGCCGATCCACAGCCAGTTGACCAGCGGGTTGGAGCTCAGGCGGAACACCGCCCGGTTCTGCTGGTCCACCGCCATAAGGGTTGCGTAGAATTCATTGCCCAGCGAAGGGATGACCGCGGCCTCGGCGAACTGCATCTGCCCCCATTTGGCGTAGACGCGGCGCTGCGGCGCGGCGATGCCGATGAGCTTGCCGTCCTTGCGGACTTCCAGCTCGCCTTCAAGGAAGATGTAGCCGGCGCCTTCGCCCTCATACAGGTTTTTGAAGGTGACTTCGAACTGGCCGACCTTCACGGTCTCGCCCATAGCCATTGTGGGTTCGGATTCGATTTTGTACGGGCCGGAGAAGGCGATGCCGAGCGCGATGAGGGCCACCCCGATGTGGATGCCGTAAGCGGCGAAGCTCGGGGCATGGCTGTATACGGGCCTTTCGAAGAGTTTCAGGCTCATGCTGACCAGCGCGGCGACGCTCGCCGACGCGCCGAGCACGGCGACGGGCAGGGTGTAGCCGAGGGAATACATCGCGGCGGCCGCGCCGATGAAGGAGCAGACCACGAGGAGGAGCTTGCGCATGTTGCGGACGCCGCCGTTCCAGCCGAGCCACGGGCAGATGCTCAGGATGGCGACCATCGCGGCGAACAGGGGCATACAGACGCGGTTGTAGAAGTCGGCGGTCAGGCCCACCGCGCCACCGTGGTCATGCCCGGCCTCGTCGAGGACGACGTCGCGGGCGAGGCCCATGACGGTCTCTTTCCAGAAGGCGCTGAACACGGGCCACATGGTGGCGATAAGGATAATCAGCGAAAGCGCCAGCAAGAGCCACGAGGTCAGGATAAGGAACCCTTCGCGGCTTTCTATCCCGGCCAGTTCGCCCGCGTCGGAACGCCGCGCGAGCAGGGCGATCCAGAAGGAGAGGGCGACGGAGATGAGGATGAAGAGGAGCAGCGGGACGCCCACGCCGCCGGAGCCGAAGGCGTGCACGGACTGCACCACGCCGCTGCGGACGAGGTAGGTGGCGAAGAAGGCCGAGATGGTGGTGAGCGCCATCAGGAAGACGTTCACGCCGTGCAGCTTGTTGCGGCGCGTCTGGATGAGCATGGTGTGCAGGGCCGCCGTGGCGATGAGCCACGGGATGAGGGAGGCGTTTTCCACCGGGTCCCATGCCCAGTAACCGCCCCAGCCGAGTTCCATGTAGGCCCACCAGCCGCCGAGCACGATGCCGGCGGTGAGCATGGCCCATGCCGCCAGCGTGAAGGGCCGGGCCACATCGGTCCATGCCGCTTCATCAGCCTGCCTGCGGCTCAGCGCCTGAGCGAGGGCGAGGCAGCTCGGGATCACGAATCCGCCGTAGCCGAGGAACAGCAGCGGAGGATGGAAGATCATGCCGGGATTCTGGAGCAGGGGGTTCAGCCCGTTGCCATCCTGCGGCACGGCGTGGTTCATGAGGAAAGGATTGTTCCACGTCACGAGGATGAGCCCGAAGAAACTCATGATGCCGAGGTAGAAGACCCAGTACCAAAGCCGCGTATCGGGGGTCAGGCTCTTATAGGAGCGGGTGAGCTGGAACAGCCCGCCGCAGATGGCTACGGAAAAAGCCCAGAACAACATGGAGCCGGCCTGTCCTGCCCAGAAGGCCGTAATGCGGTAGAAGAGCGGCAGCAGCCGGTCGGTGTAGCTCGCCACATAGACCAGGGAGAAGTCATAGCTCGCCAGCGCATATATAAGGATAGCGGACGCGATGATGTAGCAGCCCGTCAGGCACAGGTTTGCCTTTTCGACAAAGCCGAGGCCCGGAACGGAGGTGCGGCGGGAGGCCTTGCCCGCCGCCGGGGCCGTCCTTGGCCACAGCGATTTGACGGCCCATGCCGCTCCGGCGAGTGCGCAGAGCATGGAGAGCGCGAGAAGGACGAAAGCGAAATAATACATGGAAGCTCCAAGTTGTCCGGGATCTCTTCCCGAGAGAGTGGGGCGAACCGCAATTACGGCTCCTGTACGTACAAAAAAGCCGCGCCGCCCGCGTCATACGGGGCCCGCCGCGCTAGGCGGCAGGCCAGCCGAAGATTCGGGGCAGGGCGGCGTTCAGCCTCTGTTTTCCTTTTGATATTTGGAAGGGCACTTGGTCATGAGCGTTTTGGCCTGAAACGAACCGTCAGGCCGGAGCCCACCTTCCACAATGACTTCCGCACCGGCCTTGAAGGTATCCGGAATGGCGCCCGTGTACTCGACCCACAGCGTGGTGGCCTTGTTTTCCTGATCCTCCAGCCGGAACTTGACGTCACGGCCGGTTTCGGAGCGCGAAAGGCCGTCCTCGGCAACGGTGCCGAAGAGGCGGGCGGCTTTCAGTTTGTCGGAGGGGGTAGCGAGCGCTTCGGAGACATTGAGGAAATAGACGCTGTTTTCGGAAAAGCCGGAATACGCAAGATAGCCGACGCCTCCCAAAAACAGGAGAAGCGCCACGAGATAGACGTTCTTGCCGGATTTTTTTGCCATGGTGGTTCCTGTTGTGCTTTCCTCCTCACTTCCATGCTGCCGAATACCAGCGGGGAGGGCAAAAGTCAAATCACTTCCGGCCTCAACACGCATTCCCGCCCGTTGATTTTTCACTCTTTTTTGTACCGCGGCACTTGTTTTTTTCGGCACATGAAGGATGTTTTTCCGGATATTTCAAAATGATGCATAAAAACATCTATCAGGATTATTTCTTGAAATCTAACACTTCATTTGATGCATTTATTCACCAATGTACCTTTTTTTTGTAGAGCTGATGATGCAAATTTAAACCGATACCTTTTTTGCGCAAGCAGTATCGGCGCTTTCGGTACGTGCGGTAATCCATTTCAGGCACAGGAGAAAAAAAGTCGAAAATGGGCTGAAAACGAATGAAGGCAAGGGAATACGCTAAAATGATGGCACAGATTGTGCTCTTTAGGGACAACAAACAGGGGCAACACCAACGCATCCCAAGGAGCATTCATGAAAACCACAGAACAGATCGAACACGATAAAAACCTTCGCCGCGTCGTCGTTTCCTCACTCGTAGGGGCCGTCATAGAGTGGTATGACTTCTTCCTGTACGGCGTTGTCGCGGGGCTTATCTTCAATCATCTGTATTTCCCCGAATTCGACGACCGTATCGGGACCATGCTGGCGTTCGCCACCTTCGCGGTCGGCTTTGTGGCCCGTCCTCTGGGCGGCCTCGTGTTTGGTCATTTCGGCGATAAAATCGGCCGCAAAAAGGTGCTGGTGCTTACCCTTATGATCATGGGCACGGGGACCGTGGCCATCGGATGCATTCCTTCGTATGCCAGCATCGGGATTTGGGCCCCGATCCTGCTCATTTTGTGCCGTGTTGCGCAAGGCCTCGGCCTCGGCGGCGAATGGGGCGGCGCCGTGCTGATGTCCTTCGAGTCGGCTCCCGCGCACAAGCGCGCTTTTTACGCCAGCCTGCCGCAGGTGGGGCTTTCTCTTGGCCTGCTGCTGGCCTCCGGCGTCATCGGCTTCTTCTCCGCAGTGCTTTCCAACGAAGCCTTCATCAGCTGGGGCTGGCGCATCGCGTTCATCATGAGTGCGGGGCTGCTGTTCGTCGGTTCCTATATCCGTTCCTCCGTGCATGAAACCAAGGACTTCGCGGAAGCCAAGGCCAAGATGCCGGAAGTGAAGTATCCCCTGCTCGACGCCTTCAAGCGTTATCCCAAGATGATGGTGGCCTGTATGGGCGCCCGCCTCATCGACGGCGTGGCCTTCAACACCTTCGCGGTATTCTCTTTGAGCTACCTGACCCAGACCCGCGGGCTTGAACGTTCTTCCGCGCTCGCGGTGGTCATGATCGCCTCCGTGGTCATGTCCTTCTTCATCCCCTTCTGGGGCTACGTCGCCGACCGTATCGGCAAGGCCCGCGTGTTCGGCTTCTGCGCCCTGCTGCTCGGCATCCTCGGCTTTCCGGCCTTCTGGGTGTTCCATAACTATTCCGACAACTATCTTTATGTCTGCCTCGCTCTGGCCCTGCCGTTCGGTGTCGTGTACGCCGCCGTGTTCGGGACCATGTCGAGCCTCTTCTCCGACAGCTTCGACCCCTCCGTCCGCTATTCCGCCATTTCTTTCGTCTATCAGTTCTCGGGCATCTTCGCTGCGGGCCTGACGCCGATGGTGGCGACCATGCTCGTGGCTTGGAATGGCGGCGAACCTTGGTATCTCTGCGCCTATCTGGGCTCCGCTGGCCTCATCAGCGCCGCCTGCACCCTGTGGATCCGGCATCTCAACAGAAAGGGCTTTCCTCCTGCTTTGCCTGTTGAGCGTGAAACCCCCGTTTCGGAACCGCTCATGGAAGGCGAATCCGCCTAGTAGGGCAGGGGAATGGGTATGGAATCGGGGAGGGAGATCCTTCTGAGGAAGGACGTTCTCCTCCCCTCCCCGAACTCCACCTATCCTCAAAGATGAGGGGGCGGCCAGCCGCTCCCCCCTGACAAATAAAAAGGTACGCGGAGCAACGGTGATGCGGGAGATATGCCGCAGTATCCGCCCTCCGCTTTCTCCCCAAGGGGAAGGCCCCGTCCGCAGTAGCGGGTCCGCCCCCGGAGAATAAAGCCTTTGAGAAACCGCTTGCCGGACATTCTCAGGACACAAGAAAAGCCCCCGGGGATATTCCGGGGGCTTTTCCTGTTTCAGGGAAGATGAAAATTCGAAAGCCTTTTCCGAGTAGGGCACCGTTGAACAAAACGGACAGCACTCGGAAAAATTTCTGAAAAAAGTTCCTTTTCTTTTGCCATCCAACGGAATTCCCGCCGCGCAGCCTCCCCACCCATCGAAGTTTTTGCGGAGGGGGTACGGGGGAGGGCGCTTTTTTCAAAAAGCGTTCTCCCCCGATTCTTCTTCCTTCTTTCCTCTATTCCTTCGCGGCGTCGGCGCGTGCGGCCTTGAGGGCTGCGTTCTGCTGGTTGCGGGCCTGCGTCAGGGCGCTGCGGCGCTGGCGGGCGGCTTCGCGCAGATCGGCAACGGCATCGGTTTCGTCGACGATTTCCCGGCCGAGCATCTCTTCAAGCACGTCTTCGAGGGACACGACGCCAGCCAGTCCGCCGTACTCGTCCAGCACGATGAAAAGATGGAGCCGCGATTCCAGAAATTCCAAAAGCAGCTTGTCCACCGTCTGGTTCTCAAGGACGAAGCGGACGGGCTGCATGATATCGAACAGCGTCTTTTCCCCCTGCCCCTGAGAGACATAGCGCCCGATGTCCTTGCGGAGCACGATGCCGACGATGTCCTCGTTGTCGTCGCCGTAGACGGGAATGCGGCTGTAGTGCCAGATCTGGGGATGGTTGTAGGCGTCCTTGACCGAAATGTCCTCCTGGAGGGAGAAAACCATCGTGCGCGGGGTCATGATCTCGCGCACATGCTTTACGTCCAGCGAGAGGATGTTCCTGATGGCGTTCTCTTCATATTGTTGGATGCGCCCGGTCTGGCGGGAGAGGCTGGTGATCGCCCGGATGTCGTCTTCGGTGGCGGAAGGGCCGCTCTGGGGCGAGGCCACGAGGCGCGTCAACATGCTTGAGAACCAGATGAACGGCTTGAAGATGAGGACCATAAGCCGGAGAGGGCGGGCCATGCCGCTGGCGACGCCGCAGGCGTGGGCCACGCCGAGCGTTTTGGGGAGGATTTCCCCGAGCGCGAGGATGAGGATGGTCAGCCCCGCCGCGAACAGCGCGGTATTGTCCGCACCGAGCACATTGGCGGCGACGGCGCCCGCTATGGCGGCCCCGGCGGTGTTCGCCACCGTATTGAGGGTGAGGACGGCGGCGATGGGCTGATCGATGCGGGAACGGAGCTGATACAGCAGCTCGCCTGTGGCGGACCCTTGCTTGCGCAGGTTTTCGATATAGGTCCAGGGGACGGAATAGAGGGCCGCTTCGGTCATGGAGCAGATCGCGGAAATCAGCACCACAAGAAAGACGGTGAGCAGCAGAGTGATCATGATCGAGACCTTGCCGGGCCGTCGGCCCCGGCTGTTGAAAGGGATATGGAGTATGGGAGTGTAGCCTTGACGGTGGCGGAAGGCAATGCCCCTATTCGGCGGAAGGGCAGGGCTACTGCCGGATACGGGGCGCGATGCCCTTTCTCCATTTTTTCCGGAAAGAGAAAAAACGGGGAAGTAGCCGAAAAGGACAAGAAAACCCTTGACGTCCTAGGCTTCTTTGTATAGATATGCGTTTCCCCACTTGATGTGGGTCATCCCTGTGCGGCAGGGAAGGGTGGATGCACTGTCCATCCTGCTATGTCGGCCATCAGGCCGACTTTGACATTTGCAGGCGTCACTGATTGCCGAAAGGATGTCAAGAGCCGTTAGAGCTGTGGGAATCCCTCACGAATCTCCAGCTGTAAAGGTCTTGTTAAGGGGCGAGAGCCCTTAGGTGACCCTGCGGGACTACCTGTCTTATTGGATGTTCATCCAATACAGGCCAGGCTGGCGAAACATGGGTTGACTTCATTGTGGAAATGGAGAGCAGTCGGAGTGACGCCGGAATGGCCATCCCTCCTCGTCCCAATCTCCCGCGTACATAATTGAAGTCTGCACGTAACCAAAAGGTTCGTGGCGACCCCCGTAGCTGCCGTCTGGTCTTTGCCAGGGTTGGCCGAAGCGTTCACGTACATACGCTTTGGAACCGGCCTTTTCGAAGGTCGGCTGCTGTGTGGAGGTTCGGTTCGTTTCGTTGCTCTTTATGAACGATACCGGACAATTGTTGCCAGATAACGGAGTAGACGCAATGACGACAGTGAGCAGTGATCGTATCCGCATCAAGCTCAAGGCTTACGATTACCGCATCCTTGACAAGGCTGTGGCGGAAATCGTCGATACGGCTCGGAATACGGGCGCGGGCGTGGCAGGGCCAATTCCTCTGCCCACCAATATCAATAAATTCACCGTGAACCGCTCTGTGCATGTGGACAAGAAGTCCCGTGAACAGTTTGAAATGCGGATCCACAAGCGGCTTATGGACATCCTGGAACCCACGCAGCAGACCGTGGACGCCCTCGGCAAGCTCAGCCTGCCTGCGGGTGTGGATGTGGAAATCAAGCTTTAGCGAGGAATGTCATGGCTGAGAAAATGGGAATTCTGGGTCGCAAGCTTGGCATGACCCGCATCTTCGCTGGAGACGGTTCTGCCGTGGCTGTGACGGTTGTTCAGGCTGGTCCTTGCCCTGTTACCCAGGTCAAGACCGCTGAAACGGACGGCTACAACGCTCTGCAGATCGCCTTCGAAGAAGCCAAGGAAAAGCATGTGACCAAGCCTATGAAGGGTCACTTTGCCAAAGCCGGAACGGCTCTTTACCGCAAGGTTCGCGAAATCCGCCTCGACGGTCCGGCCGCTTACGAAGTGGGCGCCGTGCTGACCGCGGACGTGTTCGCCGCCGGCGACAAGATTAAAGTAACTGGTACGAGCCTCGGTAAGGGGTACCAGGGCGTCATGCGCCGCTGGAACTTCAAGGGCTCCAAGGACACGCACGGTTGTGAAAAGGTGCATCGTTCCGGTGGTTCCATCGGTAACAACACCTTCCCCGGTCACGTGTTCAAGGGCAGGAAGATGGCGGGCCACTGGGGTGCCGAACAGGTAACCGTGCAGGGCCTTGAAATTGTGGACGTGCGGACGGAAGACAACGTCATCCTTATCCGCGGTTCCGTGCCCGGGCCCAAGAACGGTCTCGTTCTGGTGCGCAAGCAGTAGGTAGGGAGAGAAACAATGGCTGTCGTGAAAGTATACGATCAGGACAAGACGGAACAGGGCGAACTGACCCTGACTCCCGAAGTGTTCGAGGTCGCTGTGAGGCCGGAGATTCTCCACCTCGTGGTGCGGGCTCAGCTCGCTGCCAAACGGGCGGGCACTCACTCGACCAAGACCCGGGCGATGGTTTCCGGCGGCGGCGTGAAGCCGTGGCGCCAGAAGGGCACCGGCCGCGCTCGCGCCGGTTCCAACCGTTCCCCCGTGTGGCGTGGCGGCGCGATCCTCTTCGGACCCCAGCCCCGCAAATACGATTTTAAGGTGAACAAGAAGATCCGCAAGCTGGCCCTGCGCATGGCGCTTTCTTCGCGCCTCGCCGGTGACAACCTGCTCGTGGTCAAGGGCTTTGACCTGCCCGAAGCGAAGACCAAGGTGTTCGCCAAGATCGCAGGCAATCTGGGCCTTTCCAAGGCTCTCATCATCGCTCCCGAAGAATCGCGCAATCTTGTGCTTTCTTCCCGGAACCTGCCCGGCATCACCCTGACCACCCCGGATCAGCTCAGTGTGTATGAGATCCTGAAGCACAAGCAGCTCGTGCTTCTGGAAGGCGCCGTGGAACCCGTTGAAACGCGGCTGAAATAAGAGGTTGGCCATGGATCATACGCAGATTCTCTTGCGGCCCGTGGTGACCGAAAAAGCGACCTTCCTGCGCGATGGCGCGAATCAGGTTGCTTTCTTCGTCCACCCCGACGCCAACAAGATTGAGATCAAGAAGGCCGTGGAAACCGCCTTCAATGTGAAAGTGACTGACGTGAACGTGGTTACCCGTAAGCCCACGGAACGCGTGCGGAACCGCAAGGTGAGCCGCGTCCCCGGATGGCGCAAGGCCTATGTGACCCTCGCGTCCGGTGAAAAGATCGAGTTCTTTGAGGGAGTGTAAACATGGCTGTGCGCAAGCTGAAACCCACCTCGGCGGGCCGTCGCTTCCAGACGGTTTCCGACTTTGAGGAAATCACCAGAACCACGCCTGAGAAATCCCTTACGGAAGGTCTCACCAAAAAGGCTGGTCGTAACAACCATGGTCGTGTCACCAGCCGCCGTCGCGGCGGTGGCGTGAAGCGCCTGTATCGTATCATCGACTTCAAGCGCAACAAGCTCGATATCCCGGCCACTGTCGCCCATATCGAGTACGACCCGAACCGTACCGCCCGCATCGCGCTGCTGCACTATGCCGACGGTGAAAAACGCTATATCCTTGCACCTTTGGGCGTGAAGCAGGGCGACGTGATCGTGTCCGGCGAAAAGGCCGACATCAAGCCCGGCAACGCGCTTCCCATGGCCCGCATTCCTGTGGGTACGGTGCTGCACAATATCGAACTGAACCCCGGTCGCGGCGGTCAGTTCTGCCGCGCCGCTGGCACCTATGCCCAGCTCGTGGCCAAGGAAGGCAAGTACGCCCTGCTGCGTATGCCCTCCGGTGAAGTCCGCAAGGTGCTGGCTACCTGCCTCGCCACCATCGGCCAGGTCGGCAACATCCAGCATGAGAACATCTCCCTGGGCAAGGCTGGCCGTAATCGCTGGCTCGGTCGTCGTCCCAAGGTTCGCGGCGTGGCCATGAACCCGGTCGACCATCCGCTCGGCGGTGGTGAAGGCAGAAGCTCCGGCGGCCGTCACCCCGTTTCCCCGTGGGGTATGCCCACCAAGGGCTATAAGACCCGCGATAAGAAGAAGCCCTCGTCGCGTCTCATCGTTAAGCGCCGCGGCCAGAAGTAGGAGCTGTTATGCCCAGATCACTGAAAAAAGGTCCCTTCGTGGACGACCATCTGATGAAAAAGGTGGAAACGGCCGTCGAAACCAACGACCGCCGTGTGGTGAAGACCTGGTCGCGCCGGTCCACCGTCCTGCCCGAAATGGTGGGAATCACCTTTGCCGTGCACAACGGCAAGAAGTTCCTGCCCGTTTTCGTCACCGAAAACATGGTGGGACACAAGCTTGGGGAATTCGCGCCGACGCGCACCTTCCACGGCCATGCCGCCGACAAGAAGACCAAGGCCAAGAAATAACGGGTGCCAATCATGGAATCGAAAGCTACTGCCAAATTCGTGCGCGTTTCTCCGCGCAAGACCAGGCTGGTCGCCCGCAACGTGAAGGGTATGCCTGTTGAGGCTGCCATGAACCTGCTGCGCTTCACGCCTAATAAGCCCGCCGGCGTCATTCTCGGTGTGGTCCGTTCGGCTCTCGCCAACGCGGAACACAACGCCAGCATGGACGTGGATGCTCTGGTCGTTAAGGAAATTCTGGTGAACGAAGGTCCTACCTGGAAGCGGTTCATGCCGCGCGCCCAGGGCCGCGCCACCAACATCCACAAGCGTACCAGTCACATTACCGTGATACTCGCAGAAGGGCAGGAATAAGTCATGGGTCAGAAAGTTCATCCGTACGGATTCCGGCTTGGGTATAACAAGAACTGGCAGTCCCGCTGGTTCAGCAAGAAAGACTACCCTGCCTTTGTGTATGAAGACCACGAAGTCCGCAAGTATGTGAAGAAGCTCCTCTACAGCGCCGGTATCTCCAAGATCGAGATCGAACGCGCCGGGGGCAAGATCCGCCTCATCCTTTCCACCGCCCGCCCCGGTATCGTCATCGGCCGCAAGGGCGTGGAGATTGAAAAGCTTCGCAACGACTTGCGTGCCAAGTTCGGACGCGAGTTCTCTCTTGAAGTGAACGAAATCCGCCGTCCTGAAGTGGATTCCCAGCTGGTGGCCGAAAACATCGCCCAGCAGCTTGAACGCCGCGTCGCGTTCCGTCGCGCCATGAAGCGCACGGTGACGATGGCCCGCAAGTTCGGTGCCGAAGGCATCAAGGTGACCTGCTCCGGTCGTCTCGCCGGTGCGGAAATCGCCCGCACCGAATGGTACCGCGACGGTCGCGTGCCGTTGCAGACCCTGCGTGCCGACATCGATTACGGCTTCGCCGAAGCGCGTACCACGTACGGCATCATCGGCGTCAAGGCGTGGATCTACAAAGGTGAAATCCTTGACAAAGAGGTTGAAAGGTAATGCTCGCTCCCAAAAGAGTTAAATTCCGCAAGTGGCAGAAAGGCCGCCTGCGTGGTCCCGCTCTCCGCGGTGCCACCATCGCCTTCGGCGATATCGGTTTGAAGACTGTGGAGCACGGAAAGCTGACCAACCAGCAGATTGAAGCCGCCCGTATCGCCATGATGCGCCACATCAAGCGCGGCGGGAAAGTGTGGATCCGCGTGTTCCCCGACCATCCGGTCACCGCGAAGCCTCTCGAAACCCGTCAGGGTTCCGGTAAGGGCGCCCCGGTGGGTTGGTGCGCTCCGGTCAAGCCCGGCCGCATCCTGTACGAAATCAAGGGTGTCAGCCTCGAGCTGGCCAAGGAAGCCCTCACCCGCGCCGCGCACAAGCTGCCGGTCAAGACAGTGATTGTGGTGAGAGAGGGTCTGTAGTATGAAAGCAAAAGAACTGAAAGAACTCGGCGTGGAAGAGCTCAAGGCCAAACTCGCCGAACAGCGGCAGGAACTTTTTAATCTGCGCTTCCAACATACGACCGCTCAGCTGGAAAAGACTTCGTCCATTCCCGCCGCCCGGAAGAACATCGCGCGGATTCTGACCGTCCTGAAGGAAAAGGAATAGCACCATGTCTCAAGCCATGGAAAACCGCAAGGGCCGCATGCTTATCGGTACCGTGGTCAGCGACAAGAACGACAAGACCATCGTCGTTCGCGTTGAGACCCTGGTGAAGCATCCGCTCCTGAAGAAGTTCGTGCGTCGCCGCAAGAAGTTTACCGCTCATGATCCCATGAACGAATGCGGCATCGGTGATAAAGTGAAAATCGTGGAATTCCGTCCCATGAGCCGCAACAAGCGCTGGCACCTGGTGACTATCCTCGAAAAGGCCGTGTAGGAGTTACGTCATGATCCAGGTTGAATCCACGCTTCAGGTTGCCGATAACTCCGGCGCCAAGAAAGTGGCCTGCATCAAGGTGCTGGGCGGCTCTCATCGGCGTTACGCCACCGTGGGCGATATCATCATGGTTGCCGTCAAGGAAGCCATCCCCCACAGCAAGGTGAAGAAGGGCGACGTGATGCAGGCCGTAATCGTGCGCACCGCGAAAGAAGTGCGCCGCGTTGACGGTTCCTACATCAAGTTTGACTCCAATGCCGCCGTGCTGCTTTCCAAGCAGGGCGAACCCGTGGGTACCCGTATCTTCGGACCCGTGGCCCGTGAACTGCGTGCCAAGAACTTCATGAAGATCGTGTCCCTCGCGCCTGAGGTTCTGTAGGAGTCATTGTCATGAAACAGTTTCGTATCCGCAAGGATGACAAAGTGATGGTCATCGCTGGCAAGGATCAGGGCAAGATCGGCAAGGTCTTGAAGGTCCTTCACAAGCATGACTCTGTTGTGGTGGAAAAGGTCAATGTGGCCAAGCGCCACGTGAAGCCCAACCCCTATCGGCGCGAGCCCGGCGGGATCGTGGATAAGGAAATGCCCATCCACGTCTCCAACCTCATGGTCGTGTGCCCCGCCTGCGCCGCTCCCACCCGCGTGGGCTACCGCTACGCGGAGGACGGCAAGAAAATCCGCTTCTGCAAGAAGTGCAACGAAACGCTGTAGGTGAACCACCATGACCCGTCTTGAAAACGTTTACCGCGAGAAAGTGGTCCCGGTATTGCAGAAGGAGTTTGCGTACAGCTCTCCCATGCAGATTCCCGGGATTGTCAAAATTTCGCTGAACATCGGCCTCGGTTCTGCCAGCCAGAACAACAAGCTGATGGAAGAGGCCATGAACGAACTGTCCGTCATTGCCGGACAGAAGGCCGTGATGACCCGCGCCAAGAAGTCCATCGCCGCGTTCAAGCTGCGTGAAGGCATGCCCATCGGTTGCCGCGTGACGCTCCGCAAGGAACGCATGTGGGACTTCCTGGACAAGCTCATGAACTTCGCTCTGCCCCGCGTGCGCGACTTCCGCGGCATCCCGGATCGTGGCTTCGACGGCCGTGGCAACTTCACCCTCGGGATCAAGGAACATGCGATCTTCCCTGAAATGGAAGCCGACCGCATCGAAAACCCGAAGGGCATGAATATTACCATCGTGACCACCGCCACCACGGACAAGGAAGGCAAGTTCCTGCTCGAGCAGCTGGGCATGCCTTTCAGAAAGTAAGGAGTTAGGATAGTGTCGCGTACTTCTCTTGAAGTAAAGGCCGCCCGGAAACCCAAGTTTTCCAGCCGCGCCTACAACCGCTGCCCCATCTGCGGCAGACCCCACGCTTACATGCGTAAGTTTGGACTGTGCCGTATCTGCTTCCGCAATATGGCCCTCCGCGGGGATCTTCCCGGCGTTCGCAAGTCCAGCTGGTAACCGTGAAAGGGTATAAGGAGACCATTCGATGATGACTGATCCTATTGCAGATATGCTGACGCGTATCCGCAACGCGCACTTGGCCCTGCACAAGGAAGTGAGTGTGCCGAGCTCGAAGATGAAGGAAGCCATTGCTGCCATCCTCAAGCAGGAAGGGTACGTCGATGACGTAACCGTGGAAGACCGCAACATCAACATCCAGTTGAAGTACTTCAAGGGCAAACCCGCCATTGAAGGTCTGAAGCGGATGAGCAAGCCCGGCCGCCGGGTGTATGTGGGCGCCCACGAAATCCCCCGCGTGCAGAACGGCCTCGGCATCTGCATCCTGTCCACTTCGCACGGGGTGCTCGCTGGCGACAAGGCTCACCAGATGAAGGTGGGCGGCGAACTTTTGTGTGAAATCTGGTAGGCGGGTGTAGCATGTCGAGAATCGGAAAACTGCCCATCGCCATTCCCTCCGGTGTCGAGGTGAAGGTTGGGGCTGATGTCGTTGAAGTGAAGGGAGCGAAGGCTGCGCTTACCACCCCGGTGTGCGACCTTCTTTCCTATGAAGTGGCCGACGGCCACGTCACGCTGACCCGCAAGGCCGAGACGCGCGAATCCCGCGCTCAGCACGGCCTGCGCCGCACCCTCCTTGCCAACTGCATCGAGGGCGTGACCAAAGGGTTCTCCAAGACCCTCGAAGTCATCGGCGTCGGTTACCGTGTTGCTGTGAAAGGTAATGTGATAGAACTTCAGGTGGGCTTCTCCCACCCTGTTCTCGTGGAACTGCCTGCTGGACTGTCCGCGAAGGTCGAAGGTCAGAAGCTCACCATCATGGGCGCTGACAAGGTCCTCGTGGGCGAAATGGCCGCTCGCATTCGCCGCATCCGCAAGCCTGAACCCTATAAGGGCAAGGGCATCAAGTACGAAACCGAAACCATCCTGCGCAAGGCCGGTAAGTCCGGCGGCAAGGGTAAATAATCGGGGCGCGCTATGAGCACTATGACCAAGAATGAAGCCAGACAGCGCAGAAAGATCCGCATCCGCAAAAAGATTTCCGGTACGGCCGAACGGCCTCGCCTGGTGATCTTCCGCTCCAACCTGCACATGTATGCGCAGGTCGTGGACGACCTCACCGGCGCCACGCTTGCCGCCACCTCCACCCTGGTTCTCTCCAAGGGCGGGGAAAAGGTCAGCTGCAACAAGGCTGGCGCTGAAGCGGTAGGTAAGGAAATTGCCCGTCTGGCCAAGGAGAAGAGCATCGAAAAGGTGGTCTTCGACCGTAACGGATATCTCTACCACGGCAAGATCAAGGCCGTGGCCGATGGCGCCCGCGAAGGCGGCCTCGAGTTCTAACCCGGAGAGGATAGCACTGTCATGGAACAGAATGAACTGGGTTTCATCGAGAAGATCGTCTCCCTGAACCGGGTTGCCAAAGTCGTGAAAGGCGGTCGTCGCTTCAGCTTCAGCGCCCTGATGGTCGTTGGCGATGGTAACGGGAACGTAGGATTCGGCCTCGGCAAGGCTCAGGAAGTCCCTGAAGCCCTGCGCAAGGCCACTGAACATGCTCGCAAGAACATGGTGAAGGTGCCCCTGATCGAAGGGACCCTTCCCTATGAAATCCTTGGCGAGTTCGGCGCTGGTCGCGTCATGCTCAAGCCCGCCTCCCGCGGTACCGGCATCATCGCCGGTGGCGCCGTGCGTGCTGTCATGGAAGCGGCCGGGGTGAACGATGTGCTTGCGAAGGCCATCGGGACCAACAACCCCCACAACGTGCTGCGGGCCACCATGGCCGGCCTCGCTGCCCTGCGCAGCGCGGACGCCGTGAGCGAAATCCGCGGCATGAAACTGGAAGCCCCCAGGAAGTAAGCGCCATGTCTGAAATTACGATCAAACTCGCTAAGAGCCGTATCGGCTGCACGCCCAACCAGAAGAAGACTCTGGACGCGCTCGGGCTGCGCCGCCGCGAAATGGTTAAGACCTTCCCGGATAACCCTGCCGTCCGCGGCATGATCGCCAAGGTGTCCCACCTGGTTGTTGAGGTTACCAAAGCATGAATCTGAACGAACTCTATCCCTTCGCGGAAGATCGCAAGTCCCGCAAGCGCGTGGGCCGTGGTTCCGGTTCCGGCTTGGGATGTACGTCCGGCAAGGGTAACAAGGGTCAGAACGCCCGCGCTGGCGGCGGTGTCCGCCCCGGCTTTGAAGGCGGCCAGATGCCCCTTCAGCGCCGTCTGCCCAAGCGTGGTTTCAAGAACTATCTCTTCAAGGTCGAATACGAAGTGATCAATATCGCTCGCCTCGTGGCCGCCTTTGAAGGCAAGAGCGAAATCTCCCTTGATGACATCTACGATCGCGGCCTCTGCCCCTTCGGCGCTCCGGTGAAAATCCTGGGCGAAGGGGAACTCTCCGCCGCCATCAAGGTGGAAGCGCACAAGTTCAGCCAGTCCGCTGCGGATAAGATCCGCGCCGCTGGCGGTGAAGTCAAAGAACTGGAAGTGGAAGGGTAGGTGACTCGTGGCTCTTGGTGGTGCGGATAACCTTGCCCGTTCGCCTGAACTGCGTACAAAGCTGCTCTGGACGCTGGGCCTTCTCTGCGCGTACCGGATCGGGGTGCATATCCCGGTTCCGGGCGTCGACGGGGGGGCCCTCGCCCACTTCTTTGAAAGCGTGGCAGGCACCCTGTTTGGTCTGTTCGACATGTTTTCCGGCGGCGGCCTGCGGAACGTTTCCGTGTTCGCCCTCGGTATCATGCCGTACATTTCGGCCTCAATCATCCTTCAACTCCTGCAGGTGGTCAGCCCCGAGCTGAAGCGCATGGCCAAGGAAGAGGGTGCGGCAGGTCGCCGTAAAATCACCCAGTACACGCGCTACAGCACGGTTCTTATCACCATCATTCAAGGCTTCGGCATCGCCGTGGGCCTTGAAACCATGTACAGCCCCGGCGGCGTTCCCGTCGTCCTCGAACCGGGCTGGACCTTCCGCATCATGACCATGCTGACCCTGACCGCTGGTACCGTGCTCATCATGTGGCTCGGCGAACAGATTACGGAAAAGGGTATTGGCAACGGTATTTCCCTGATTATCTTTTCAGGTATCGTTGTGGGCATTCCCGGTGCTCTGGTGAAGTCCTTCCAGCTCATCAAGCTGGGCGACATGAGCCTGTTCATCGCTCTTGCCCTCGTGATTTTGATGGTTGCGGTGCTCATTGGCGTCGTCTTCATGGAACGTGCCCAGCGGCGCATTCCCATCCAGTACGCCAAGCGCCAGGTTGGGCGGAAGATGTATGGCGGCCAGTCCACGCACTTGCCGCTGCGCGTGAATACGGCCGGGGTTATCCCGCCCATTTTCGCGTCGAGCTTGTTGCTGTTCCCGGCTACGATGGCGAACTTCGACATCGCGGATTGGCTGAAAACGGCGGCTTCGTGGTTTACGCCTTCTTCCCTTCTGTATAATGTGATCTTCATCGCCCTGATTTTCTTCTTCTGCTTCTTCTATACGGCCATCATCTTCGATCCGAAGGATGTCGCCGAGAACCTGAAGAAGGCTGGCGGTTTCATCCCCGGCATTCGCCCCGGTGAAAAGACGCAGGAATATCTGGACGCTGTCCTTTCTCGCCTGACCCTTTGGGGTGGCGTGTATATCTCGGTTATTTCAGTGCTTCCCATGCTCCTCATTGCGGAGTTCAACGTGCCGTTCTATTTTGGCGGTACGAGTATCCTCATCCTTGTGGGTGTAGCAATGGACTTCATGTCGCAGATCGAGTCCCATCTCATCTCGCGCCAGTATGAAGGGCTGATGGGCAAGACGCGGATTAAGGGGCGGAGCTGATCGTGAAGAAGTACCGCGGCGTTTTCCTCAAAAATGAGAGGGAAATAGGCCTTCTGCGCGAAGCGAATAGAATGGTCGCGATGATTTTGGACGAGTTGGGCAGGCAGGTTCGCCCCGGCCTCCCGACCATGCACTTCGAAGAGATCGTCCAGAGCATGTGTCGCGAATTCAAGGTGAAGCCCGCGTTTCAGGGCATGTACGGTTTTCCGTACGGCCTGTGCTGCTCGGTGAATGAAGTCATCGTGCACGGGTTCCCTTCCGAAGACGTCATCCTCAAAGAAGGCGACATTGTCAGCTTTGACGTGGGGACCGTATATGAAGGGTTCTATGGGGACGCGGCCCGTACCTTCGCCGTGGGGGATGTTTCCCCCGAGGCGGCCCGCTTGTTGCGGGTGACGGAAGAAAGTCTCGCCCTGGCTGTGGCCGAAGCGAGATCCGGTAATGAACTCAACGACATCGCTGGCGCTGTGCAAAAACACGCCGAAGGTGCCGGGTTCCATGTGGTAAGACGGTTTGTTGGGCACGGCATCGGTTCGACGTTGCACGAAAAACCCGAAGTTCCCAACTACGTTGTGACCACGAAACCGGCGTTGCCGCTCAAGACCGGCATGGTGCTGTGTATTGAGCCCATGATCACGGTGGGAACACCGGAAGTGGAGATTCTGGACGACAAGTGGTCGGCGGTGACCCGAGACAGGAGTCTCGCCGCCCATTTTGAGCATTGTGTGGCTATCCTTCCGGGTGGACCCCAGATACTGGACCTTCCTTGAAGAAAACCATGTCGTGCATTGACAGCATGTAAAAAAAGAGCTAAGGCTTCCTGTTCCGGCAGTATTTTTGTGCTGCCGAGGAAACCTGTGGAGAGACTTGTCATGAAAGTCAGGCCATCCGTAAAAAAGATTTGCCCGAAGTGCAAAGTCATCCGGCGTAAGGGCGTACTCAGGGTTATCTGCGAAAATCCCCGGCACAAGCAGCGCCAGGGCTAGCCTTCAGGAGAAAGACTGTGGCCAGAATAGCTGGTGTTGACCTGCCCAGAGGCAAGCGCGCGGACATCGCGTTGACTTACATCTACGGCATCGGCCGTGTAACGGCCTTGAAAATTCTTGACGCTTCGGGCGTCAACTGGACTCGCGGCATTGATGATCTCACCGCTGAAGAACTGAACGAAGTCCGTAAGGAACTCGAACAGAGCTACAAGGTGGAAGGCGACCTGCGCCGCGAAATTTCTATGAACATCAAGCGTCTCATGGACATCGGTTGCTACCGTGGCCTGCGTCACCGCAAGGGCCTGCCCGTTCATGGACAGCGTACCCACACCAACGCCCGTACCCGTAAGGGTCCCCGCCGTGGTGCTGTAGGTAAGAAGAAGTAAAGGAACCTTCCGGCATGACCAGCTTCCGTTTCGGCGGACTGATTGTGCGAAACGTTCACTGATACGACCGGATACGCCCGGTTACGGAAGCAAATCATGGCTAGACCAAAACGCGTTGCCAAGAAAAGAGAAAAGAAGAACGTGCCCCTTGGTGTGGCTCACATCCAGGCCTCGTTCAATAATACTATCATCACTTTTACCGATACTCGCGGAAACACCGTGAGCTGGGCGAGTGCCGGACAGAGCGGGTTCAAGGGTTCCCGTAAGTCCACGCCCTTTGCCGCGCAGGTTGCTGCCGAACAGGCCGCCCGCAAGGCTCAGGACAACGGCATGCGCACTGTGGGTATCTACGTGAAGGGGCCGGGTTCCGGTCGTGAAGCCGCCATGCGCGCGATCAACGCCGCCGGTTTCAAGGTTGCCTTCATTCGTGACGTTACCCCCATTCCCCACAACGGCTGCCGCCCGCCGAAACGGCGTCGCGTCTAGTCGCGCTCACAGGAGGACACCGCCTTGGCCAAATATAATGATGCCAAATGTCGTTTGTGCCGTCGTGAAGGCACGAAGCTCTTGTTGAAGGGCGACCGTTGCTTCACCGACAAGTGCGCCTTTGACCGCCGCCCCTACGCGCCCGGTCAGCATGGCCGCGCCCGTAAAAAACTGAGCGACTACGCCGTCCAGCTGCGTGAAAAGCAGAAGGTGCGTCGCGTTTATGGCGTTCTGGAAAAGCAGTTCCACGGTTACTTCGTCCACGCTGATATGGCGAAGGGCGTGACCGGCGCGAACCTGCTCGCCTTCCTCGAACGCCGTCTGGACAACGTCGTGTACCGCCTCGGCTTCGCCAACTCCCGGACTCAGGCCCGTCAGTTGGTCCGCCACGGCGTCTTTACGCTGAACGGTCATAAGGTCACCATCCCTTCCCTTCAGGTGAAGGTTGGCGACAGCGTTGAAGTTCCCGAAAAGAGCAGAACCATCCCTGTTCTCGCCGAAGCTCAGGAAGCCGTGGCCCGTCGTGGCTGCCCCTCCTGGCTGGAAGTGGACGCTCCCAACTTCAAGGGTATTGTGAAAGCACTGCCGCAGCGCGACGACATTCAGTTCCCCATCAACGAGCACCTCATCGTCGAGCTCTACTCCAAATAAGCGGGGGCTTACATGCTCTTCAGACAAGGCAACAGGCTTATCAATTCACGCAACTGGGCCAAACTCGTTCGGCCGGAACAGATTGTGTGCGACAGCGATCCCAACGATACCATGTACGGGAAGTTCACCTACGAACCTCTCGAACGCGGTTATGGGGTCACCATCGGCAATGCCTTGCGTCGGGTACTGCTTTCGTCCCTTCAGGGCGCAGCCTTCGTGGCTGTGAAGATCTCCGGCGTGCAGCATGAGTTTACCACCATCCCCGGAGTGCTGGAAGATATTACGGATGTTATCCTGAATATCAAACAGGTTCGCTTGGGTATGACGACTGACGAGCCCCAGCATCTGACGCTTTCCGTGTCGAAGAAAGGCCCGGTGACAGCCGCGGATATCATGACCAACGCCAATGTGGAAGTCTTGAACCCGGAACTGCACATCGCGACCCTCACCGAAGACATGGAGCTCAGCATGGAGTTCGAGGTGCGCATGGGCAAGGGCTATGTGCCCGCTGATATGCACGAAGGTCTTCCGGACACGATCGGGCTTATCAAGCTGGACGCAAGCTTCTCTCCCGTGCGTAAGGTGGCGTATACCGTGGAACAGGCCCGCGTGGGCCAGATGACCAACTACGACAAGCTGATTCTTGAAGTGTGGACCGACGGTTCCGTTCTTCCCGAAGATGCTATCGCGTATAGCGCCAAGATTATTAAGGATCAGATTTCGGTCTTCATCAGCTTTGATGAACGCATCTCCGGCGAAAGTGGAGGGGAAGGCGGCGGCAGCGCCGACATCAACGATAACCTCTTCAAGGGAATCGATGAGCTGGAGCTGTCCGTGCGGGCGACCAACTGTCTGCGCAGCGCCAATATCGCCACTGTCGGCGAACTGGTGCAGCGGCCCGAAGCCGAAATGCTGAAGACGAAGAACTTTGGGAAGAAGTCCCTTGACGAAATCAAGGCCGTGCTCGAAAGCATGGGACTCGATTTCGGCATGAAGATCGACAACTTCGAGAAGAAATATCAGGAATGGAAGAGGAAACAACACCATGAGGCATAGCAATTCCGGCAAAAAGCTCGGCAGAACGCCTTCGCATCGCAAGGCTCTGTTCCGCAACATGGCTTCCGCGATGATCACTTACGGCAAGATCCGCACGACGGAAGTGAAGGCCAAAGAACTGCGCCGGGTGGTGGAACCTCTGATCACCTTGGCCCTTCGCAACGATCTGCACTCCCGCCGTCTGGCCTATGAAACCTTGAACGACCACAAGCTCGTGCAGCGTCTTTTCGACGTGGTCGCTCCCCTGTTCGCCGGCGTTCCCGGCGGCTACACCCGGATCACCAAGATGGCGCTTCCCCGTAAGGGCGACTGCGCTCCCATGGCGATCCTTGAATTCACCCGCCAGCCTGAAGCTGCGGCTGAAAAGAACTAAGTCCGGTTCACATCCGGCCCGCTTCGGCGGAATGATTGACTGATTCTTCCTGTCCGCAGGTAGGAATATGGAAAGGCCGTCTGAAATCCAGACGGCCTTTCGTGGTTTTGGACAAAAAGAAAACTGGGGGAGAAAACTTTCTTCAGAAAGTTTTCTCCCCCAGACCCCCCT
>NZ_JH114232.1:14458-31420 GCF_000224655.1 Bilophila sp. 4_1_30 | reverse complement strand
AGGAGAGAGGGAAACTTTCTCCAGAAAGTTTCCCTCTCTCCTCCCCCACATTTACTGTTCTAGAATCCCTTTTCCTTCATCCACATGATGAGGTCGGCGACGCGGTTGGAGTAGCCCCATTCGTTGTCGTACCACGAGACAATCTTGGCGAGCTTTCCGTCCTGCACGGTGGTGTACTCGGCTTCGACGATGGAGGAGTGCGGGTTGCCCTTGAAATCCATCGAGACGAGCTGGGCGTCGCTGTAGGCGAGGATGCCCTTGAGTTCGCCCTCGGCGGCTTCCTTGAGCGCGGCGCGCATCGTGTCGGTGTCGGTGTCCTTGTTCAGGATGGCGGTGAAGTCCACCACGGAGACGGTCGGGGTGGGCACGCGCAGGGACCAGCCGGTGAACTTGCCCTTGAGCGAGGGGATAACCTTGGCCACGGCCTGCGCCGCACCGGTGGAGGTGGGGATGATGTTGCAGGCGGCGGCACGCGCCCGGCGCAGGTCCTTGTGAGGCAGATCGAGGATGCGCTGGTCGTTGGTGTAGGCGTGCACGGTGGTCATCGCACCGGAAACGATCCCGAAGAGGCGTTCCACGACGAGGGCTACCGGAGCAAGGCAGTTCGTGGTGCACGAGGCGTTGGAAACGACATGGTGCTTGGCCGGATCGTAGTCGTTGTGGTTTACGCCCATGACGATGGTGAGGTCTTCTTCCTTCGCCGGGGCTGTAATGATGACTTTCTTGGCGCCGTTCTCGATGTGGATATGGGCTTGTTTGGCGGAACGGAAAATACCCGTGGATTCGACCACCACGTCGACGCCATAGGCTCCCCAGGTGAGGAGCTTGGGATCGCGTTCCGCGAAGCAATGGATCTTCCAGTCGCCCACGGTGGCATTGTCGCCTTCCACCACGGCGTCAAGATTGGCACGGCCGTAGTTCGTATCGTATTCGAGCAGATGGAAGTTGGTTTCCGCATCGAAGAGGTCGTTGATGGCGACGACTTCCACTTTATCCTGATATTTGGCGTGCAGAGCGCGGAAGACCTGCCTGCCGATACGGCCGAAACCGTTGATGCCGACTCTTACTTTTTGCATGTGGAATCCTTTAGTCTTCAAAGACCTGATAGTTGTAGGACGTCAGCAACTCGTAGTTGAGGCGGGTCGCTTCGTGCATACGGGCGTTTTCAATGGCTATGGCGGAAATGTTCGCTACGCCGAGCATGAAATCGCATTCGTCCGGGGTGAAATCGCGCTCTTCGCTGGAATAGACGCGCAGGATGCCGATGGCTTTGCCGTTCACCATCAGCGGGGCGGACAGGACGGAAACGAGCCCTTCGGCCTTGGCACTCTCGGGGTACTGGAACCGGCCGTCGCTGCACGCATCGCGCAGGTGGATGAGTTTGCCCTTGAGGACTTCGCCATCCAGCCCGCTCTTGGCCACTTCGACGGGGCCTTTGCGCATGTAACCGGAAGAGAGGCCCCACGCCGCGCTGGCGAGCAGAAGCTTTCCCGTACGGTCAAGCAGGCGAAGCGTGCTTGCCTTGCAGTTCATGGCTTTGGCAGTCTGTTCCGTGATCTTGTGCAGCACCACGGTGGGTTCCAAGCTGGAATTGATCACCGTCGCCACTTCCAGCAGAGCACGAAAATAATCATGACCTGTCATTGCGTTTCTCCTTTGCCGCCGCCCGCCATGCCGGGCATGGCCGCGACGCGTTACGGAATTACGGGGAGACGCGCTCCGCAGGCGTTTGCGGAACGGCGGTCCGCCGTGTAAATGTCTCGAAAAATGTTCCGCCGGGCCGTTTTTCAGGCCACCGGGGGATGGGAAATTTCTTCCGCTCTGGGCTAACTCTTCGCGTAGGCGGCGAGTACCGCGTCAATGAGGTGGCCGCGCACGGCGGTGCGATCGAGGTGGTTGACCGCCGCGATGGTCACGCCCGCCGGTGAGCACACCTGTTCGCGCAGGATGGCAGGATGGCTCCCCGGCAGTGCCGCCAGCTTGGCGGAGCCGAGGACCAGCTGCGTCACCAGCTCAAGCGCCTCCTGACGGGTAAAGCCCATGGTGACGCCCGCCTCGGCGAGGGCGTCCATGAAATGGAAGACATAGGCCGGGCCGCAGCCCACCAGCGCCATAAACGCGTTGAATTTTTTTTCCGGCAGCACGATGGTGGAGCCGAGCAACCCGAACAGGTCCAGAATCATGGCGAACACGTCTTTGGGCAGCGCCGGATCCTCCTGGATGCCGAACACGCCTGCGCCCACGAGGGCGGGGGTATTCGGCATGACGCGCACCACATGGCAGCGGCCCTGTACCGCGTCGCGCAGATCGTGCAGCGTGACCCCGGCGGCGATGGAAATGATGACGGTTTCCGGCTTCAGGGAGGGCAGGGCTTCGGCGAGCACGCCGCCGACGAGGTAGGGCTTCACCCCGATGACGAGGATGTCGCAGCGGGCGGCGATGCCGGGGATATCCGGTACGGCGGTTACGCCCTTGGCACAGAGGGGCTCAAGACGCTGAGGCGTGCGGTTGTAGCCATAGAGTTCCAGACCGGGAACCTCGGCGAGCCCGCCGAGGATGGCCCCGCCCATGTTGCCACAGCCGATGCAGCCGATACGCTTGCTGGTGAGGGATGCCGGTGTGTCCATGATCTTCCTTTTCTGAAAATGTCGCGTGCGGAACAGGTCCGGCACAGGGAAATGAAGAGGCCGCTTTCCTCCGCCGTCGTGCGGGAAAGCACCGCATCCCATCTTTGCAGCCGCACCCAAAGAGGATCGAGATCCTCAGGAGGCTTGCTACGGCTAATGCTCGATAGGCGACGTGGGATCGTCCTGCCGTTCGGAGGGGATGTCTTCCGAGGCAAGCGTCTCTTCTTCGACGGGCTGGAGGCGCAGGGGAACCAGGCGGATGTCCTTGTCCCGTTCCTGCGACCACCGCTTGAGCGCCGCGAGAATGTGCGGGGCAGGGGTGGCTATGACCACGGCGTGCCCTTTGGCCCGCGCCGTTTCTTCCGCCTTTTTCAGGTCGGCGAGCACGGCGCCTTCGGTTTTTGGGCCATCATTCAGCGTGAGTGCCCTGCGCCACGCCGGAAGGCCGCGCCTTCGCGCCTCCGCGTATAAAATTGACTCCTGATGGGTCACGTCGTCAAGCACATATAGCCCGGAACGTGCGAGAATTTCACAGAAACGTCGCGTCGCCGCCGTATCCGTGGTCAGCCGGGAACCCATAAAGTTGCTCGCGCCCGTGGCGTAGGGCACATGGCCGAGGGCGTCGTCCATCAGGATCCGCATGTCTTCCTCGGACATCTTCGTGGTGATTTCGCCGGGGCCCGCCTTGACGAAGGGCGATTGCACCGTCTCCATCGGCATGTCCACAAGGACCTCCTGCCCGGCCTCGTGCGCGGCCGTCGCCGTCGCCGCCGCGTCCTTGGCAAAGGGCAACACGGAAAACGTGATCGGCAGCTTCAGGGCCAGCAGCGAGGCCGTTACGGCCTTGTCGCCGCCCAATTCGTTCATGACGATGGTCAGGCGCGGGGCTTTGTCCGTGGGCGGCAGGATGGGGAAGGCATCGGTCGTGGCTTCAAACCAGATTTCGTGCGTCAGTGCACCTTTGGTCGCCAGCGTGAGCTTGCCCGGCGACTCGGTGAGCACGGTGCGGTCGGCCCACGTGTCGAGGCTTTCGGCCAGCGCGTTGAGGAAGCGGAATACCGGTTCGGGAGGGCCCTTCACATCGCCCGTTTCGGCGGACGGCGCATTCCCGTTTTCGTTCCGAGGCGCTTGCGGGGCCGGATCCTGGACAACGGGGGGCAGATAGATGCGCATCCGCTGGAGGTGGTAGATATCCTTGCCTTGCGTGCGGTAGTCGGACGTCAGGAGGAGGATGCGCCCCTTGTCGAGCTTGAGCCGCAATACGGTCTGGAGCAGGGCGAAATCGATCTGGCGGGCAGCGTCGGTCAGGGTTCCCGAACCCTCCTGATAGGGCAGGGTATTCTGCCGGATAACGTCCTTCATCCGATTGCCCAGATGACTGCCCGGCGGGAGGATGGATTCGAGGGAGGCTTCGGTAACCGGGGCCGGTTTGGGGAACAGGGCCTCCACGGCCTGTTCCGTTTTCTCGGTGACCAGACGGGACGTCGCCGCCGTCGTCTCAATGGTTATGAACGCGGTCCGCTGTACGCTGCGCGCCGTATAACTGGCGGCTTCCCACACCGCATACGCGATGAGGAACAGGATGGCCGCCAGCAGGGTGGCCAGAACCGATCCTTTGAACGTCCTGGCTGTGTATGGATACGGATCAGGCAGGTGTACGCCACGCGCGGCCAGCCGTTTCCGCAGTGCGGGAAACCACTCCATGAAACTCCAATGGCATCGGCAGGGAACTGCCGTTGTACATACGGGCAGGAGGGATCGCGGGAAAACCGGCGATGCCCTCCTGCCGAGGATTGCTGTTAGTGGATGGTACGGATCTTGGGAAGGCTCTTCACGAACTGGAGGCTCATGCGGAGCTGGTTGTCACGCTCAAGGAACTCCTTCGCGTCGGGCAGCGGTTCGTTCGCCGCCGGAGCGGGCGTTTCCACCTTCTTGCCGGACGCCTTGCCCTTGTCGCCGTCGGTCTTTTCAAGATGCTTGTTCAGATCCTTCTCGCGGATCATGCGCAGGGAACTGAGCGGCGCGGGCTTTTCCTTCGGCGCTTCGAAAGGCACCTCCAGATCGGGCATGATGCCTTCAGCCTGAATGGAGCGGCCGGACGGCGTGTAATAGAGCGCCACGGTCAGCTTGAGGCCCGAGCCGTCGGACAGCGGGATGATGTTCTGCACCGACCCCTTGCCGAAGGTGCGTTCGCCAACGAGCAGGGCGCGCTTCTGGTCGCCGAGCGCTCCGGCCACGATTTCCGAGGCCGAGGCCGAACCGCCGTTCACGAGCACGACGAGGGGTGTGTCGATGATGTCGGTATCCTGCGGCTTGGCGACGAATTCGCGGGCGGTTTCTTCCTGGCGGCCGCGCATGGAGACGATGACGCCCTTGTTCAGGAACGCGTCGGAGACGCTGACGGCCTGATCCAGCAGCCCGCCGGGGTTGTTGCGCAGGTCGAGGATGATGCCCTTGATGGGGCCCTTGCGCTTGGCGTCGGACAGGGCGTCGAGCAGTTCCTGCGTGGTGCGTTCGCTGAAGCGGGTGAGGCGGACCCAGTAGTAGCCGGGCTCGAGCTCGCGGGACTTCACGCTGATGAGCGGGATGGCGTCGCGCTTGATGCGCAGGTCCACGGGTTCCTTGGAGTCGCGGTGAAGGATGGTCAGCACCACTTCGGAGCCCTTGGGGCCGCGGATATGCGAGACGGCTTCCTGAAGCGTCATTTCCAGCGTGGGCTTGCCGCCCACGGCGAGGATAATGTCGCCGGACTTCATGCCGCCCTTGTCGGCGGGTGTGTCTTCGATGGGGGTCACGACGGTGAGCTGGTTGTTCTCCATCGTGATTTCGATGCCGATGCCGAAGAATTCGCCGGACGTGCTTTCCTGCATATCCTTGAATTCTTCCTTCGACAGCATGGTTGAGTGGGGATCGAGGGATTCGAGCATCCCTTTGAGCGCGCCGTTCACCAGATCGGGACGCGGGGTTTCCTTCACGTAATACCGCTCGACGATGTCGAGGACCTGGCTGAACCGTTTGAGCGCATCGAAGCGGCTGTCTTCTCCGGCGGCAAAGGCCTGTCCGAATGTCAACGAACCGACGGTCAGGAGTGAGAGCAAAAAGAGCGCGACGGCCCGTGACTTCCTATACATACAACAGCCTCCGAAGCTGAAAACAGTAGCTGAAAACAATGGGGTTGAAGATACCGGGGTTCTTTTGAAAACGCAAATGTTCTCAAAGGGCGTATTTCCTGGTTTCTTTCCCACCAGCCGGGATGAGCCCGCTGGAGGGCGCGGACATGCCGCCGGGAAAGCCTTGAAGATTCATTTCCAGCCCTTACCATAAGAGTGGGCGGGGCAATGTAAAGAGGCCGGGATAGCGGAAAAGGTATGGCGGGCATGAAACAGCGGATCTTTTTTTCTCAGGAGAGCATTTTTTCTGTTGACAGATCAGGGCAGGCCGGGTAAATACCTCTCCTGCATGGGCAGTTAGCTCAGTTGGTAGAGCATCGCCTTCACACGGCGGGGGTCACAGGTTCAAGTCCTGTACTGCCCACCATGCACGGAGCGGTAGTTAAGTCGGTTATAACGCCGGCCTGTCACGCCGGAGGCCGAGGGTTCAAGTCCCTTCCGCTCCGCCATTTGATTTTTATCGGATTTTTTCCGATATTCATATTCGGCAATCCTCACGGGTTGTCAGGCGACCGAAGCGATTCGGGAAGCCGCCTCTGCGGAGCGGTAGTTAAGTCGGTTATAACGCCGGCCTGTCACGCCGGAGGCCGAGGGTTCAAGTCCCTTCCGCTCCGCCATTTTTTAAGGACATCCTTTGTTGAGGGTGTCCTTTTTTTGTGCCGTTGCTGCCGTTGAGACGGGTGCCCCTGTACACGGTACCTTTTCAGGGTGTGCCGTCCCTTCCGGCCTGTTCCTTTCATGATAAAGCTTGCCTTTCAGACAGTTTCCCCTCCATAAGGTTTTCCCGGAAAGGGAGCCGTGGGCATGAGCGCCTTCGGGAGATGCCGCCTTGCTCTTTTCCCTTCCCTGATGGCCGCTTTTCCTGCCGTTAGGATTCTGTTGCTTCCCGTTTCTCGGGGCATCCGGGCTGTTCCATGCAAAAAAAGCATAATTTTTTAGGGAGGAGACATGAAGAAACAGCTCATCCTCGTAGGCGGGGCAATGGGCGTGGGGAAAAGCGCCGTCTGCCGAGAGCTGTTGCGGCAGCTCACGCCGGGCGTCTGGCTGGACGGCGACTGGTGCTGGAACATGAATCCTTTTGTCGTTTCGGAAGAAAACAAACGGATGGTGCTGTCCAACATCACGCATCTGCTCAGAGCCTATCTGAACAATTCGAGTTACCGCTACGTGCTGTTCTGCTGGGTCATGGATCAGCCCCTCCTTTTCGAGGCCGTGCTCGGCCCGCTTCGGGATATCCCCTTTACGTCGCACAGCTTTTCACTCGTCTGCACGGAGCAGGCTTTACGGGAACGGCTGGAACGCGATGTACGGGACGGCATCCGGGAGGCTGACGTCATCCCGCGAAGCCTCCGGCGGCTGCCTGCCTGCGCCGCACTGCCGACATGCAAACTGGATGTGACGTCCCTGACGCCCTATGAAGCCGCCTGCGCAATCGCTGCATCCGTAGGAAGGGCGTCTTCCCGAGGCGCGCCGGATCTCTCCGGGGCTGGCGAAAGCTGACACGGGGCCTGACGGCACCGGACGTCTTGGAAGAAAAAGGAAGGGCGTTCCGGCAACAGAGAAGGGGAAGGAAACCTCTCTCCAGAAAGGCTTCCTTCCCCCGTTCTCTTTTCCAGCAACCCTTACTTGTAGCTTTCGATCAGCGCGTTGGCGCGGCCCTGCGCCTTCTGGATGCGGACGCGGAGGCTGGCTTTGTAGGCATCCATGTCCTCAATGGGCTTGCGGGCGACGTCGGTGTCCATCGCGGCCTGCGCGACGGCCGGGGGCAGCCATTCGATAAGGCGGGGATCAAAGGGCTTCGGGATGACGTAGCCCTGCCCGAAGCTGAAGGTCTGGCCCTGATAGGCGGCGGAAACTTCGGCGGGCACCGGCTCCTTGGCCAGCGCGGCGAGGGCGCGGGCGGCGGCAAGCTTCATGGCCTCGTTGATTTCCGTGGCGTACACGTCCAGCGCCCCGCGGAAAATGTAGGGGAAGCCGGAGAGGTTGTTGATCTGGTTCGGGAAGTCGGTGCGGCCCGTACCCATGATGCAGTCGGGGCGGGTTTCCATCGCCAGCGGATAGGCGATTTCAGGATCAGGGTTCGCGCAGGCGAAAATGACCGGATGGTCGGCCATGCCCTTGATCATGTCGGGCGTGAGGAGATCCTTCTTGGACAGGCCGAGGAAGAGATCCGCGCCCTTGAGGGCTTCGGTCATGGTCATGTCTTCGGACAGGGCGAACTGCGCCTTATATTTGTTCAGATCCGTGCGCCCCTTGTGCAGGATGCCCTTGGAGTCGAACATGCGGATATTCGCGGGATCGATGCCGAGCTCGGTGTAGAACTTGGCGCAGGCGATGGCCGCCGCTCCGGCCCCGGACACGACCACGATGAAGTCTTCGGCCTTCTTGCCGGTGATTTCCAGCGCGTTGATGAGGCCCGCGCCGGAAATGATGGCCGTGCCGTGCTGGTCGTCGTGGAACACCGGGATATTCATTTCCTTCTTGAGCACCTCTTCGATGTAGAAGCACTCGGGGGCCTTGATGTCCTCAAGGTTGATGCCGCCGAAGGTGGGCTCAAGGGCCTTCACCACTTCGATGATCTTGTCGGGATCGGTGAGGGCGAGGTTGATGTCATAGGCGTTCACGTCCGCGAACGCCTTGAAGAGCACGCTCTTGCCTTCCATGACCGGCTTGCCCGCGAGGGGGCCGATGTTGCCGAGCCCGAGGACGGCGGTGCCGTTGGAAACGACGGCCACGAGGTTGCCGCGCCCGGTATAGGCATTAGCGAGGGAAGGATCGTCGGCGATGGCGAGGCAGGCGTTGGCGACGCCGGGGGAATAGGCCATCGACAGGTCTTTCTGGGTGAAGCAGGGTTTGACGGGAAGGACTTCAAGCTTTCCCGGGCGGGGTTCCTCATGGTAGGCGAGGGACTCTTCCTTGGTGAACAACGCCATGACGATCTCCTGTGGTTTGGGTTCAAATGAGGTGCAAAAGCGATAGCATAAGGAGGAATAGGGGGCAATGGCGGCTTCCCTGTTCATGGAATTCCTGTTATGCTGAAACGGTATGCCGGGAAAAGAGCCGTCGGCGGTCCGCGTTGCGGCCCCGGGGCGTCCCGGATGGAAGTCAACGAGAAAGGATGAATCTATGTCGCTGATCGAAATCAGGGATGTCCATAAATGGTACGGCGAGTTCCATGTGCTCAAAGGTATTTCCGAGCGGGTCGAGAAGGGCGAGGTGCTGGTCATCTGCGGGCCTTCCGGGTCCGGCAAGAGCTCGCTCATCCGTTGCCTGAACCGTCTGGAGCCGATCCAGAAGGGGGACATCCTCTTTGAAGGGACGAGCATCTACGCCCCGGAAGTGGACGTGAACGCCCTGCGCGCCGAGGTGGGCATGGTCTTCCAGCAGTTCAACCTGTACCCGCACCTGACCGTGCTTGAAAACGTGACCCTCGCGCCGATCAAGGTCCGGGGCATGGGCAAGAAGGAGGCCACGGATCTGGCGATGGAACTGCTCGGCCGCGTGGGCATCGCGCGTCAGGCCGCCAAGCGCCCGAGCGAGATTTCCGGCGGGCAGCAGCAGCGTGTCGCCATCGCCCGCTCGCTCGCCATGCAGCCCCGCGCCATGCTGTTCGACGAACCCACCTCCGCCCTCGACCCGGAAATGATCAACGAAGTGTTGAGCTGCATGAAGGATCTGGCCAAGGACGGCATGACCATGGTGTGCGTCACGCACGAAATGGGCTTTGCCCGCGAAGTGTCCGACCGCGTCATCTTTATGGACCACGGCGTGATCCTCGAAGAGGGGACCCCGGAACAGTTCTTCACCAACCCGCAGCACGAGCGCACCAAGGCGTTCCTCCGCGAAATTCTCTAAGGATACGGCATGGCCACACCCGATCTCATCCGTCTCGACATCGTGGTCGACGAGGAGCAGTACGATACCGTCGCCGGGCTTCTGGTCCGGAACATTTCCTACGGTTGGGAAGAAGACAGCCTCCCCACCGGCGAAACCCGTTTCCGCGTGCACTGCGACAACGCCATCGTGCAGGAGAACCTCCTCAGCGCGCTGCGGGCATGGCTGCCGGGCCTCGACGTCGAACAGACCAGCATCCCGCGTCAGGACTGGACCGTGGCGTGGCGCGAGTTCTTCACGCCCGTCCGCGCCGGACAGTTCATCGTGCTTCCGCCGTGGCTGTTTGAATCCACGCCGCTGGAAGGCCGCAAGCCCATCATCATCGAGCCGAAATCCGCGTTCGGGACCGGGCACCACAACACGACGGTGCTGTGCCTCGAAGCGATTACCGAACTGCTGGCCTCTGGACGCCTCAAGGCCGGGCAGCGTTTCTTCGACGTGGGCACGGGATCGGGCATCCTCGGTATCGCCTGTTGCCTGAACGGGCTTGCCGGGCTCGGCTCGGACATCGATCCGGTTGCCGTGGACAACGCCCTCGAGAACGTGGTCATCAACAAGGTGGCCGACGATTTCCGCATCGTCCCCGGCAGTGCCGAGGCGGGCGAAGGCGAGCAGTTCGATCTGGTGGTCGCCAACATCCTTGCCGGCCCGCTCCGCGAACTGGCCCCGGCGCTCATGGCCCGGATGAAGCCGGGCGCGTGCCTTGTGCTCTCCGGCCTGCTGGACGTGCAGGCCGACGCGGTCGAGGCGGCGTATGCCGAACTCGGCAAGGCGCGGCGCGTGCAGTCCGGCGACTGGGTGGCACTGGTCTGGGGCGAATAGTGTCGGCATCGGGTACGAAGGAAACCACAATGAATGTATCCGTCCTCCTAGGGCATCCGTACGAGCAGAGCTTTAACGCCGCCATCGCTGTAGCCGTGGTACGCACACTGGAAGAGAACGGCCACACGGTGCGTTTTCACGATCTGTATGGTGAGGGATTCGATCCGGTCATTTCTGGCAAGGAACTGATCAGCGATATGACCGGAGACGAACTGCTTGCGGCGCATCAGCGGGAAATTCGGGAAGCCGACGGGATCATCGTCATCCACCCGAACTGGTGGGGGCAGCCGCCCGCGATCATGAAGGGATGGGTGGACCGCGTACTGCGGGAAGGGGGCGCCTATGGCTTTCCGGAAGGCGACAACGGCGGAGGTTTGCCCATCGGCCTCCTGAAAGCCAAAGCCGCGCTGGTCTTCAATACATCCAATACGCCACAGGAGCGGGAAGAAAACGTCTTCGGCGATCCTCTGGAACGTATCTGGAAGGATTGTATATTTGATTTTTGCGGAGTGCGCGTTTTTGACCGAATCATGTTTCGCGTGATCGCGGACAGTACGCCGGAAGACAGGGAGCAATGGCTTGATGAAGCGCGGGCGATGGTCAATGACTATTTCCCGAAGCCCTTGCCCTCCGACGCATGATGGATTCGTCATAAACCGTCCTTCATTCGCTTGAACGCGAAAACGGGCCGTCGGCAATATACCGGCGGCCCGTTTTCCTTTGGATTCCTCTTTCGTGTTGTCCGGCCCGGCTGGTACGGCGAAGGAGGAGATACCAAGGAGCCTTAGGCAATGATCCTGATGGTGTTCTTTTTCAGATAACCGGACGGCATGTAGCTTTCCTTGGCTTGGCGGAGCCCTTCCTCGTCGGCGTCCTGCTCGCGGTTGATGAACACGAAGTTCTTGGCCGCGTACTTGGCGAAACAGAAATTGATGGCCTGATACACGCCGCGGTACTCGGGGCGGCCCTTTTCAAAGTGGACTACGATGGTCTGATCGTCGAGCGGTTCGCCCACGGCGAAGGCGGCCATTTCCTCGCCCGCATAGAGCGTGCCGCCGATAAGCCCGGGCAGGGCGTCCCAGTTGCGGAGCACGGAACAGACCACATCGCTTTCGGCCAGCAGCGAGGCGGATTTCTCGCATTCCCGCCACTTGCACCAGTCATCTTGGAGCGCCAGCACCTGCGGCATGATTTCGCCGTTCAGGGTGCGGTAGTCCTCCCCATAGGCCTTCATGTACCCGTTGACGTGGTTCTTTTTCTTGTGGAGCTTGTTGCCCGCGAGGGTCGAAAGCGCTTCCTGCGTATACAGGTATTCCCACTGGCCCGGCGTTTCCTCGATGGCCACGCGGCCCGGCAGGCGTTCGAGCAGCAGCTCGCACAGCGGCTCGGGAGCGCGGAGGATGGTCGTGCCCGGCACGAGTTCGGGCATGGCGGCCCAGTCTGCGGCGTACCAGTCGCCCACCGGAGCCCACAGGCGCTCGACGGGCAGGTCGTTGCGCTTCTGGCGGATCCAGCAAAGCCCGTGCGCCGTGCGCCACTCCAGATTGTAATGGGTTCCCCATCCCCAAAGGTTGGTGAAGGTATAGTCGGCGGCGTGCAGGGGCAGCGCGCGGAAGTAGGGGGCATACGCGGCGGCGTCGCCGAGTTCGATGGAAGAGAAGTTTTCCGTAAGCATGTGAACCTCTGGTTAACGGGATGCGCAAGTGTGGGGACGCACGGCCAGGGCGAAACGGGTCCAGTTGCAGCGCAGCGTGACCCATAAGAGCGAAAGCGACATGACCACCTGCGAAACGAAGGTGGAGAGGAAGACCCCTGAGGCGTCCTGCCAAATGATGTGGCCGAACAGCCATGCGATGGGCAGGCGTACCGCCCAGACAGCGAAGCTGAACGAGACCATCGGGTAGACCGTGGCTCCGGCGCCGTTGAGCCCGCCCGCCAGCACGACGCTGGCGACGGTGAACGGCACGGCCATGATGTTGAAGGAAAGGTATTTGACGGTTTCGACCTGCACGGCGGGATCAGGGGCGATCAAGCCTGCGAGCTCCATGCGCCAGGGCCATATGGCGGCCCCCACGCAGCACATCCCCGCGCAGGCGATGCCGAGCGTGGCGAGCAGCGTGCGTTTGGCCTCGCGGTGGTTGCCCTCGCCGAGCGCGTGGCCCACGAGTACCGAAGCGGTCATGCTGAACGCCACGGCGGGCAAAAACAAAATGGATTCCACCCGCAGCCCCGTGGTCAGCCCCGCAAGGGCGTTGACCCTGCCGAAGGGCAGGGAGGCCGTGATGACATACAGGACCATATAGCCGGTTTGCCATAAGAAGGACGTGCCGAACGCGGGCCCGGCAACCTTGAGGAGATACGGGGCCCCCGCCTTGATCCAGCGCCAGCCGGGGAAGCTGTCGCGTGTGAACAGCTCGTGCCGCATCAGCAGAAACAGCATGAGCGCGGCCCCGACGGTGACCGAGACGAGCGTGGAGTAGGCGATCCCCGTTGCGCCGTAGGCGGGGAAGCCCCACCAGCCGAGCCCGAAGGCCAGATCGCCGAATACGTTGAGCAGGCAGGCCGTGCCGGTTACGTACAGCGGGATGAGCACCATCTTGGCGGAACGGAACACGGCCGCGCCGATGGTGAGGGTGTACTGGCCGGGGATGCCCCAGATCGTCGCCGTCAGGAACATGATCGCCACGGGCATGATGCTCTCGGGCGTCTGGATGAGGCGCAGGAGCGGTTCCCGCCACACCGAGGCCGCCACCGCAATGGCCGATCCGATGGCGATGCAGCCGATGGTCACGAGCCCCACATACCTTCTCGCCCGGACGAATTTGCACGCCCCGAGGGACTGGCTGATGGAGGCCACCGCGCCGCTCACGGCGGCCATCGCCAGAGCCATGAACATCATATGGCACTGGGTGATCAGGCCGATGGAGGCCTGCACTTCCGAGCCGATGCGCCCGCCCGCCCACACGTCGGTAATGCCGATGACGAATTGACAGAGCAACATGATGCACTGCGGCCAGGTCAGGTGCCAGATGGTGTGGATGCGTTCGGTGTTCAGTTTCATATGGGCATGGGGGTTGGGGGTCTGATGGAAGCATACGCCCCATGCCGTCCGGCACAAGACGATGAGAGAAGGGAGGCTGGAGGGAAGGGGCTTTCAGCCCGGAAGCGGTAACAGAGGCAGCGGGGAAAGGAGGGAACGCTTTTCTTCAGAAAGCATTCCCTCCTTTCCCCAAACGTCATCCTCGAACCTGTTCTACTCCCTAACCAGCCCGGCGGAGACGAGTGCCTGAAACAGTACGATGCCAGCGGCAGTGGAAAGGTTGATGCTGCGGACTTCGCCTTTGATGGGGATGCGGACATGATGCGGCGAGAGCGCGATCACTTCGGGCGGCAACCCTGAGGTTTCGCGCCCGAAAACGAGGGAATCGTTTTCCGTGAACTCGAAACGGTGCAGGGCGGCGCCCCGCCGGGCGCTGGTGAGGACGAGCCGTCTGCCCGCCCCGGCGTTCCGGATGTAGGCGTCGAGGTCGGGCCATACCGCCATATCCACATGGGGCCAATAGTCGAGGCCCGCCCGTTTGAGGTAACGGTCCTCAAGCTTGAAGCCCAGAGGCTCGATGAGATGCAGCGAAACCTGCATGGCGGCGCACAGTCGGGCCACATTGCCCGTGTTCGGAGGTATTTCCGGCTGGAAGAGAACGACATGCATACAGGTCGGCATCCGTACAATAGGTGAAATGGTTTTTCAATAAAGGTGGACAGAAGAACGCGGGATGCTTATTAGGCTTCAAAGCCCAGTTTGTTGATGGCCTTCTTCACTTCCGCGATGTCGAGGGGCTGGGATTCCTTCCAGGTGGCTTCGCCCTTTTCGAGGTCGACGTTCACATCGGATACGCCGGGAAGCGCTTCCAGAGCCTGGGTTACGGCCTGCTTGCAATGGTTGCAGGACATGCCTTTCACGGTGAGAGTGGGCATAATCGTATCCTTTCTGGGTAAGAAGGTGGATGATGAAGGGGCAGCGGCACCGCCCGCCCTTCATATCATAAGAGCTTAGCCGATATTGGCAAGCAGAGGAGAGGCACATGGATCAGCAGAAAGAAGTTCTTTTCACCGTGGGCGGTATGCACTGCGCCGCCTGCTCATCGCGGCTTGAGCGCGTCCTGAACGGCATGGACGGCGTGCAGTCAGCCACCGTCAGCCTTGCCGCCAACAGCGCCACCGTCGTGCCTGATCCCGCGCTTTCCGAATCAGACACCGAGGCCCTCGTTCATCAGATTGAGGAGCGGGCCGTGGATATGGGCTTCACCGCGACGCCGGTAGCCCCGGAAGCCGATATGGTGGACACGTGGGAAGCGCAGCAGAAGGAAACGGTCGGGCAGCTTGCGACCCTGAAGGCCCGGCTATGGCCCGAATTCGGATTCACCATCCTGCTGCTCCTGGTGTCGATGGGGCACATGTGGGGGCTCCCGCTGCCCGCGATCATCGATCCCATGCATTCGCCCGAGTCGGCCCTCAACCATGCGCTGCTGCAACTTGTGCTGACCTTGCCGGTCCTCTGGTCGGGGCGGCATTTTTATTTGACCGGCCTGCCCAACCTGTGGCGGCTCACCCCGAACATGGACAGCCTTGTGGCGATGGGCACGGGAGCGGCGTTCCTGTACAGCCTGTGGAATACGGTCGAGGTCGCGCTTGGGCATACGGGCAAGGTGATGGACCTGTATTATGAGTCCGCCGCCGTGCTGATTTCGCTGATTTCGCTCGGCAAGTACCTTGAGGCTGTTTCGCGGTTCCGCATGTCCGATGCCATCGGAGCGCTCATGAACCTGACCCCGGAAACCGCCCTGCGCCTGCCCGCTCCCGACAAGGCGGATCAGGCCGAAGAGGTCCCGGTCAAGGTTGTGCGCGTGGGGGACTATCTGCAGGTGAAACCCGGCGGGCGGATCCCCGTTGACGGAGTGGTAACAAACGGCGCGTCCAGCGTGGACGCCTCCATGCTGACCGGCGAGTCCATGCCCGTTCCTGTGGGCGTGGGCAGTTCGGTGGCGGGCGGTACGATGAACACGACCGGTTCTTTCATCATGCGGGCCGAGCGTGTTGGTGCGGACACGGCCTTGTCGCGGATCATCAAGCTGGTGCGCGAGGCGCAGAGCTCCAAGGCGCCCATTGCCCGGCTGGCCGACGACGTGAGCCTCATTTTCGTGCCGACCGTCATGGCGCTGGCGGTCATTGCCGGTGCCGGATGGCTGTACTGGGGACACGTGCCGGTTTCGGAAGCCTTCCGTATTTTCGTGGCCGTGCTGGTGGTGGCCTGCCCGTGCGCGCTCGGCCTTGCCACGCCCATTTCCATTATGGTGGCCACGGGCCGGGGCGCGCAGATGGGCGTGCTCGTCAAGAACGGTACGGCCCTCGAACTCGCGGGCCGTCTGGATGTGCTCGTGTTCGACAAGACCGGGACGTTGACCGAAGGCAAGCCCCGCCTGCTTGCCGCCGAATCCTTCGATCCGCTGTTCGATGAGGAGCACATCTTAGGGTACGCCGCCTCGCTTGAGGGCGTGTCCGAGCATCCTCTCGCGCTGGCCGTGACGTCCGCCGCCGAGGAGCGGAATCTCCATCTGTATCCCGTCAGCGACTTTGCCAGCGTTTCCGGCCTCGGCGTATCCGGCAACGTAGATCTGGAAAACGAGTCCATACCGTTGTTGCTCGGTAACAAGCGACTGATGGAAGAGCGGCAGGTTTCTTTTGACGCGGTAAAGGATCTGGACGCCCGTTTGGCGGAACTGTCGGATTCCGGCGCGACGCCCCTCTTGCTTGCCGTGAACGGGCGCCTCGTGGGGATGCTTGCGGTAGCGGACACCATCCGTCCGGAAACGGCGGGCGTGGTGAAGGAGCTCCGCCAGCTTGGTTTGCGGGTGATCATGCTCAGCGGCGACAACCGCCGCACGGCTGAGGCCATTGCCAAGAGCGCGGGCATCGATGAGGTGATCGCCGATGTGTTGCCGGACGGTAAGGAAAAGGTGATCAGCGAATTGCAGGCCGCCGGTCTGCGGGTCGGGATGATCGGCGACGGCATCAACGATGCCCCCGCGCTGGCCCGTGCCGATGTCGGCATGGCTATGGGCAACGGCATCGACGTTGCCGTGGAAGCCGGGGACATCGTCCTTCTCGGCAGCGACACCCGTTCGGGCAAGGGCTTGCGCGGCGTGGTGACGGCGCTGGAGCTGAGCCGGGCCGCCTTGCGGAACATCCGGGAGAATCTCGGCTGGGCGTTCGGCTACAACATCCTTTGCCTGCCCATTGCCGCCGGAGTGCTCAAGATTTTCGGCGGCCCCTCGCTTTCACCCATGATCGCGGGTGCGGCGATGGCCTTCTCGTCCGTTTCCGTCGTGCTCAACGCGCTGCGCTTGCGGCGGTTTGGGAAGTAGGGGGGAATGAATCGGGGAGGGGAGGAA
>NZ_JH114232.1:0-13644 GCF_000224655.1 Bilophila sp. 4_1_30 | reverse complement strand
GGGAGGGAACCTTTCTGAAGAAAGGTTCCCTCCCCCCTCCAATCTTACTCTTCCACAAAACACCGCGTCAGATCGTCTAGTGTCTCGCGGCGGCGGATAAGCTTGGGCGTGCCGTCGCTGGTGATGAGCACTTCGGCGGCGCGGGGGCGCTGGTTGTAGCTGGAAGACATCACGAAACCGTAGGCCCCTGCGTCGAGCGCGGCGACGATGTCGCCCTCCTTGATGAGCGGCAACATGCGCTTCTTGGCGAGGATGTCGCCGCTTTCGCAGATGTTGCCGACGATGCTCTGTTCGACGAGGTCGGTATCAGGCTCGCCGCCGTCGCGGAAAATCTCGATGTCGTGGAACGAGTCATACATGGCGGGACGCACAAGCACGTTGAAACCGAGGTCGGTACCCACGTAACGGTTTTCGCCGTTGAACTTGGTCGCGTGCACGGTGCCGAGCAGCACGCCGCACTCCGCGACGACGTAACGGCCGGGCTCGATGAAGAACTTGCCTTTGTAGCCGGTTTCCTCGACCCATGCGGACAGCAGTGCGTGAAGCCGGCGGCCGAGTTCGGCCATATCAAGGCGGGGCTCTTCCTCATACTTGCGGTAGGGGATGCCGAGGCCGCCCCCGAAGTCGATGATCTCAATGCCGGGGAGCAGATCGGCAAGATCCGACTGGACGAAGTGCAACAGGAATTCGATGGCGTTGAGATAATTGTCCGGCTCCATGAACAGCGAACCGATGTGCTGGTTCACCCCGGCGAGCGTCAGGCTGTGCTTCTTGAGCAGGGCGCGGACCTCATCCAGTGAGATGGGATCGATGCCGAACTTGGTTTCCTTTCCGGCTGTGATGACCTTTTTGTGATGCCCGGCCCCGATGCCGGGGTTGATGCGGATCATCACCTTGCCGCCGGGGTTGACCTTGCCGTACTGGTCGAGCTGCGACAGGGAATCCACGCTGACGATGAGGTCGTTGTCCGCGGCGTTCTTCATTTCTTCGGTGGAAACATTGTTGCAGACGTACAGGAGGCGGTCGGGCGTGAACCCGGCCAGCTTGTTGATATGCAGTTCGCCGGGCGACATGGCGTCGGCGTGGCAGCCTTCTTCACGGACGATGCGCAGGAGGGCGAGGTTCGTGTTGGCTTTGGCGGAGTAGTTGACATGAAACCCCGGAAGGCTGGAAAGGCCGAGCAGTTCCCGGCAACGCTGGCGCAGCACGTCTTCATTGTAGACGTAGAGAGGGGTACCGTATTGGGCGGCGAGTTCCTGCGGCGTCGTGTTTCCAAAAAAGCGGACCTTGTCGGTCTGGGCGGAGCGAACGTTTGACATGGATTGTCCTCTGAATGGCAAAAGATTACGGGGTAAAAGTAACAGGCTGCACGGTGCTGTCAATAGAAGAAGGGATGTACGATAAAATACAATGTATTTTCGTATGTTAAGGATGTACAAGATTGTCATGCCCGATGGGCGGCAGGGTGCCCCCGAAAGGATATTTGACTTTCCGCCTTTCTGGGGACATGGTAGAACATCAAACTACATTAAGGAGCCTTTCATGGCAGTCAAAGACGGCAACACCGTTCGCGTGCACTATACAGGGACTTTTTCCGACGGAGAGGTATTCGATTCTTCCAGAGAGCGTGAGCCGCTGGAATTTACCATTGGCGACGGAAGCCTGATCCCCGGTTTTGAGGATGCGCTGCTCGGACACAATGCGGGCGACCGCTTCACGGTTACCATTCCCGCCGATGAGGCTTATGGGGAGCATCTGGAAGAACTCCTCATGGAAGTGCCCGTGAGCGAAGTCCCCGAAGACATCAAGCCCGAGGTGGGCATGATGCTTCAGATCGCCACCGATGACGGCGACATGGAAGTGCAGATCGTCGAAGTGAACGACAAGGTCGTGGTGCTTGACGCCAACCATCCGTTGGCTGGAGAAGACCTGACCTTCGACATTGAAGTTATCGACGTCAAATAGGCTTTGCGCATAAGCTCCGATTCGGTTATTCTGAATCGGAGCTTTTTTTATGAAGGCGTTTTTCACAGAGAAAGGGCAGAGGGAACGACTGAGCGGGTCGCCTTTTGCTTCGGACATCAGGCCCTGGAGGAGACATGAAAGTTGTTTTCGAGATCACCGGGTTGAGTTGTGACCTTGCGCTTCATCCCATCTCGCCCCAGACGGCGGAGAGTATGCGTGAGGGCGGGCGCGACATCTACAGCCAGAAGTACATGAACTGGTGGCGCAGGGGCAACACGCGCACGTTCGGGATGCGTCTCAACGAGTCTTCCGAGATCCGTTTGCAGGTGGATGGAGAGGACGTTTCGTTCAACGCCAATCTTCTGTACCGCAACGTGTACACGCTGCGCCAGCGTATGTACCTTTCCAGCAAGGCTCAGTTCCTGGCCGTTCTGGGCTATGACAACGAGACCTGCACATTCCGCTGGATTTGGGAAAACATCGACCATTTCGATGCGTCCAAGTTCAACTTTGTCGTGACGGACTGGGACAACGTCCTCGGCACCAAGGGCTACCGCGTGCTTGACAACGTGTTCTACAACGACAAGCACGCCGACGATGAGGAATGGCTGAACCCGAGCGGTTTCACCCTGATGGACCCCATCGTCATCGACCTCGAGGACGTCCGCCGCGAGATCGAAGAAGAACTCAAGGGAACCGCCAACTACGGCCGGTAAGATGTGCGCCGGGAAAACCTTTTCCCGGCATGTTGAGCTGGGAAGCCTCCGTTTTGCGGGGGCTTTTTTTATGGCTGGCGGGAAGGAAGGGGCTATCCTGCGACACGCCGAGCGCTCTGCGGACTGATGCGCAGCTCCTCTGGTGAGGACGGGCTCCTTGCGGGATGGCTTTCCGATGTTGTGGTGATTCCTAGCCAAAGCCCCTATCCACGGGAACGCCGCGAATAGGGACTGGAATGGAGTGTGCGAGAGCCAACTCCGGAAAAGGGGGGCCTTTCAATGGCAGTCTGTGTTGGAAAAGACTGCGGGCAGAGATCAGGTAAGCACGGAGGCCTTTGGAAAGGGAGGGATGGATCTCGCGTTGGGGGGGTGGGGAAGGGGACCTTTTCCAGAAAAGGTCCCTTCCCCTACGCTTCTTACGCCTTCAAAGCCTCTCTGCTCTGGAATGTGTTGTTGCGCTGTTTATCCGTCCCGCTCCGCTTCTTCAAAGGAGGCGCGGTTCCGGTTGATGGCGGAAACCAGATCCGGCATGAGCTGCACGATTTCGTCCATATTGCCGGAGCAGGCAACCTCTTCAAGGCAGCGGGCCGGATCGTCCAGCACGCGCAGATCGTAGGTTTCGGCCAGACGTCCGATATGGGCGGCGGCTTCGCAGACCATCTGCGCGTCGCCCGATTGTTCGCCCTGGATGGCGCGCTCCAAAGCTTCATCCAGTTCCGTAAGCAAGGCACGAATGGCTTCGTCAGAGGCCTCGCTTTCCTGCTCAGCATCCTGGTGCGGGGCTTTCTGTCCGTCCTCTGTGGGAAGGGCAGGTTCCTGTTCCGGTGTTTCGGGAATGGCTGGAACGGGCTGCTCCTGCGCGGCCGCTTCGCCGTCTCCTGCGGGAAGGACGGGAGGAAGGGGGGCCTCCTGAGGTTCGGGGAGGTCGATATCTTTTTCGGTGGCCGGCTGGATAACCGGAGCCACCGGTACGCCGAGCTCCACAATGTCATCAATGGCCAGCTCGTTCGTGTTTGCCGTCGGGCGCGAACCTTGTTCGCAGGGCGCGAGACAGGCCGCTTCATCCAGCAATGAACGCGGGCCGGGTAGTGGGGCTGGTCGGGCTTCCCCAAACAGATCGGGAATGGGAGCGTCCTTCTCCGCAGGCTGCGCCGGGGCGGGTTTGCGGACGGGTTCGGTCAGGTTGATGACTTCCGCTTGCGGCCCAAGCCCAAGTCCGGCCAACGAAAGTTCCGGCTGATTGCCCAGCGGTTCGTCCAGCATCAGGACGTCGTTGGAGAGGCTGCTTTTTTTGTCCGGCAGCGGCGTACCGAGCATGAGCGGTTCATCCGCCTTGTCGGTTTGGGCCGTCAGGGTCAGCGGCGCATCGTCAGTGGGAGCAAGCGTCAAGGGGGCGTTGTCCCGCTTTTTGGGGGAAACCTTTTGTTCCGGTTCCAGCGTCAACGGAGTTTCCTTGGGAGTCGGCAGCGGAGCCGACACGGTCAGCGGCTTGATGATGGGCGTGGGTTCACCTACCCATTCATCGAGGTTGAGATCGGGCACGGTATTTAAGGGAGTGGCCGCTTCGGAACGCTGCGGAGCGGAAGCGTGTTCGGAATCAGGCCGCTTTTCCGCTTCCTTTTCCTGCGTGGGCATTGCGAGCGGAGCCTCAACCAGCTTGGCCAGTTCCTGTTCGCCGTCCTGCTTCTTGATGATAGGCATAGGTTCCCCGACCCATTCCGCGGCATTTGTCGGGGCGCTTGGCTGGGCTGGCATATGCTTGGCGCGCTCTTCCAGCGGGTTCGGGCGCTCAGGGCGCGGCCTGGGGGCTGGAACTTCCTCGGGGGATGCTTTGCTGATGGGCATGGGTTCGCCCACGCTGGACAGCTTGATCGGCTTTTCGGGAGCCTTTTCCGTGAGCGTCATGACGGGTTCATCAACCCGAGCGGCTACGGTGGGCGCTTCGGGTGCGGCTGGCTTGGCGTGTTTGCGGAACGGCGCGAACAGGGAGGCGAAGATGCCTTTCTTAACAGGCGCCGGTTCGGCGGCGTGGCTGTTCCGGGGCGTGGAAAGGGCCGGGGCGAGCGGCTTTGCCGGTTCCGGGAGTTCCGGAAGGTTGGGGATATCCGGCGAGACGCGCGGTGAATTCTTGGCCGAAGGTGCTTGCGGTTTGGGCGCGGTTTTTGTGGGAGCGTCGTCCGTATCCTTGAAGCGGCGCGAAACAGGCGCGAGGCGCAGGGTCAGTACGCGCAGATCCTTGCGCGTGATCGGCTTCTTGAGGAAATGGGTGCATCCGGCCCGGCGCAGGGCGTCGATCTGCTCGTTGCTGTTGACCAGCGCAAGGATGGAGGCCAGCGGGAAATTGTGCTCGCCTTCAAAGATGCGGATATCGGCCACGGCGTCGGCGATGCTTTCCTCCGGCATGTCGTCGTCGAAAATGATCAGAGCCCCGGGGGTGCGGCGGTAAAGCGCCTTCGCTTCCTCGGCGCTCCGGGCTTCGATGATCTCATGGGGCAGCTCATCCAGATAATAGGACAACATCTGTCGGTTCGCCGGGACGTTGCTCGCCACGATGATGCGCAGGGAGCTCGCGGGCAGGCGGGACAGCGTTTCCTTGTCCGGCTCGGGCGCGGCGGGGATGGGCTGCTGTTCGATGCGGGCGGTCAGCCTCATGCTGAACGAAATGGTGGTTCCCTTGGGGCCGCTTTCGAGAGAGACGAGTTCCCCGTCGGGCCCCACGAGTTCCCATGTGCGCACGAGCGCCAGCGTACTGCGTTCGAGGGGCGGCATACCGGAACCCGTATCCGAAACGGTGAACAGCAGGTGACCGGGATCAGTGCTTTCGGGCAGGCGCTGGGCACGGATCTGCACCATGCCGCGATCGGTGGCGAGTACCGCGCTCTCGACCAGCAAGGCCAGCACGTTGGCGAGCTGGGCGCGTCGCCCTTCGTAGCAGCGGGGCAGGTAGGGGGCGGTAAACCATGACAGGCCGAGGTTCTTGGATTCGGCGAGGCTGGAAACCGCTTCATGGGTTTCCAGCAGAAGCTGGTTCAGATCAAACCGTTCCTTGCGGTCGAAGTCCTGAGAGAGGGGTATGCCCCTGCCCATATTGCCGATGGCCGTGGCGAGGTTGCGCCCGGCGACGCCGAGGGCGTCGGTCCGGCGGCGGGCTTCGGCGGAGAGCTGCGACTGGTCCACGGCGCTGATGGCCCGGAGCAGGGCATCCAGCGGAGCGCGGAGCGATTCCTCCACCATCCCGGCGGAAAGAGGCGCTTGGAGGGCTTGCGGATACGGACGTTTTTCCGGGGTGCGGGATGTGGGCCGGGAGGCTTCGGCAGCCCGCGCGGGCTCAGGCTGTACGGTGGCGGAGGAAGGTTTCTTATTCGGGAAGCTGGCGATTTCAAGACCTTCCGGCTCGGCGGAAAGCGAGGGGAGGCGCTCGAACGACGTTTCGGAAGCCTTGGAAGCTTCGCCCAGTTCCAACGCGGCGACGCCCGCCCTGCCGGTCTTGGTGTCCCGTGTGCTGCGGTTCGGAGCGGGGAGAGGCTTCGGGCTCGGGCTGAGCGCGGCGAACAGGGCGCTCAGGGTCAGTCCGGTCAGGGGGATCAGGCTGACCACGCCCGGCGTCATGAAGCCGTCCAGCGCGTGGGGCAACAGGCCGATGATCGATTCGGGGAGCAGGCGGGAAAGCGGAAACAGCGCCAGCATACCCAGAGGCGGCAGGATGCAGATAAGAAGGAAGCGTTTCGCGCCGGGAAGCCTGCGGGCACAGGCCGCGAGGGTGCCGGGCAGGAGCAGAAGCATGAACAGGGGCCACAGCGGCAGGAATTGCAGCGTCCACGTATAGCCGGGGATCAGCGGCGCGACGGAAAGGGCTATGCCGAAGAGGGCCAGCAGAACGAACTGCATATCAATAAAAGGGGCGTGGTGGCGCGTCCGCAGCATGTGCCTGCCGACATGCGGCAGGATGAGCAGGGCGACGCCGGGCGCGAGCAGCCCGGGCATATCCCAGCGGCTGACTTCCCCTGCGGGTGTTGTGGGCAAGCCCCAAAACGCCTGCACCCAGACGGCGGCGATGTAGAGCGCGGCCCACATCCGCCATTCGCGGCGCTCGGTGACCCCGCGCAGGAGGCACAGGAACAGCAGCACGGCCAGCAGCACAAGCTGCGGCTGCGTCCCGAGTTCGTCCACGAGGGTCAGGCTCGCCGCATTGCGGAGCATGGGGGCGAAGCCGGGAGCCGGGATGCCGTTGACCCGGATATAGATGCCGGTCTGATCCGGCAGGGGGCTCGGCAGGGAATAAAGCCCGTCGCTGGAGGGGCGCACCGGGGTTCCGTTGCTTTCCCCGGGACGGACCAGCCAAACCTGCGGGATGCCGGGGAGCTGCCCGGCTATGCGGGTATTCAGATCCAGCACGAGCGGAAAGGCCGGGGACTTGCCCTCAACCTCCAAGCGCATCCAGATGGTCCCCGCCTGATGTGGGAGGGATTCCGGCTCGTAGGGCTTGAATTCTTTTTGGGCGTTCGGGGACAGGACATCCGTCAGCGTGTGGGTGCCTTTGGGGTCCAGCAGCCACGCCGCCTGGAGAGGCACGGAAGCCCCCTCTTTGGCCAAAGCGGAACCTGGCTCTCCGGAAACCGCGGGAAGGGCCGAAGCCGTCTGCACCACCGGGGCGGCGGGCGTTTCCGGTGCCGTCTGTTCGACCACGGCCTGAAGCGCCTCTTGAACGACGGTAGGCGTCGCCGTGGACACCTCCGGGATGGGAGACGCGGGCGCGGGATCGGCCGCGCCCATGCCGGGGGTCAGGACGAGCAGCAGCGCGGCGAAAAGCGGCATGTACACACGGAGGCGGGAATGTTTGAACGGCAAGAAAGAGTGCATAGGCGATGTGGGGTTCGGGTGACGGGAAGACAAACGATAAGGAATCAAGTCTGCTCCGGGACGCGCCGTTGCCGTGCTGAACGGGGACGCGGTCGCTTCCACAGGGCGATAGCTGTAAATACGCCGCTCGGAAGCTGTCGGCAAGTTATTAAAGAAAGCATATGATATCCCCAGATTAAACACCAGACGCCAAAGGGGTGTTACCGGGGGTGAAGAAAAAAATCAGAAAAAAAATAAAAAGACGTTGACAGAGGCGTCGTGGAGGTGCATAACCCGTTCTCGCCGCTGCGGGACGGAATGTCTCGCTGAGCCGGGCAGGGCCGAGAGGCCGGGCACGGCGGGGCGAAAAAGTTTTTTGAAAAAAGCAGAAGAAAGCGGTTGACAGCGAGAGGAGGCCGGGATAAGTTCCCGCTTCTGCGCCGGGGAGAAATCCTCGCGGCGCGCTCCGAAAAAAACTTCGGGGTTCGAAAAAAAAGTTGTTGACAAGCTGGACCGAGCGGGGTAAGTTCCCGCTTCGCCGCTGACGGAAACGCAGCGGCTGAGGCAAGCGCCTCTGGTTCTTTGACAAGTGAAGAGCGAGTTGGGAATAAGAAACTTTGAGTTTTAGCCCATAGAGATATGGGCAAGCTAGTTGTTTTCAATCAACTGGAGAGTTTGATTCTGGCTCAGATTGAACGCTGGCGGCGTGCTTAACACATGCAAGTCGAACGTGAAAGTCCTTCGGGATGAGTAAAGTGGCGCACGGGTGAGTAACGCGTGGATAATCTACCCTTAAGATGGGGATAACGGCTGGAAACGGTCGCTAATACCGAATACGCTCCCGATTTTATCGTTGGGGGGAAAGATGGCCTCTGCTTGCAAGCTATCGCTTAAGGATGAGTCCGCGTCCCATTAGCTAGTTGGCGGGGTAACGGCCCACCAAGGCAACGATGGGTAGCCGGTCTGAGAGGATGACCGGCCACACTGGAACTGGAACACGGTCCAGACTCCTACGGGAGGCAGCAGTGGGGAATATTGCGCAATGGGCGAAAGCCTGACGCAGCGACGCCGCGTGAGGGATGAAGGTTCTCGGATCGTAAACCTCTGTCAGGGGGGAAGAAACCCCCTCGTGTGAATAATGCGAGGGCTTGACGGTACCCCCAAAGGAAGCACCGGCTAACTCCGTGCCAGCAGCCGCGGTAATACGGAGGGTGCAAGCGTTAATCGGAATCACTGGGCGTAAAGCGCACGTAGGCGGCTTGGTAAGTCAGGGGTGAAATCCCACAGCCCAACTGTGGAACTGCCTTTGATACTGCCAGGCTTGAGTACCGGAGAGGGTGGCGGAATTCCAGGTGTAGGAGTGAAATCCGTAGATATCTGGAGGAACACCGGTGGCGAAGGCGGCCACCTGGACGGTAACTGACGCTGAGGTGCGAAAGCGTGGGTAGCAAACAGGATTAGATACCCTGGTAGTCCACGCTGTAAACGATGGGTGCTGGGTGCTGGGATGTATGTCTCGGTGCCGTAGCTAACGCGATAAGCACCCCGCCTGGGGAGTACGGTCGCAAGGCTGAAACTCAAAGAAATTGACGGGGGCCCGCACAAGCGGTGGAGTATGTGGTTTAATTCGATGCAACGCGAAGAACCTTACCCAGGCTTGACATCTAGGGAACCCTTCGGAAATGAAGGGGTGCCCTTCGGGGAGCCCTAAGACAGGTGCTGCATGGCTGTCGTCAGCTCGTGCCGTGAGGTGTTGGGTTAAGTCCCGCAACGAGCGCAACCCCTATCTTCAGTTGCCAGCAGGTAAGGCTGGGCACTCTGGAGAGACCGCCCCGGTCAACGGGGAGGAAGGTGGGGACGACGTCAAGTCATCATGGCCCTTACGCCTGGGGCTACACACGTACTACAATGGCGCGCACAAAGGGTAGCGAGACCGCGAGGTGGAGCCAATCCCAAAAAACGCGTCCCAGTCCGGATTGGAGTCTGCAACTCGACTCCATGAAGTCGGAATCGCTAGTAATTCGAGATCAGCATGCTCGGGTGAATGCGTTCCCGGGCCTTGTACACACCGCCCGTCACACCACGAAAGTCGGTTTTACCCGAAGCCGGTGAGCTAACTCGCAAGAGGAGCAGCCGTCTACGGTAGGGCCGATGATTGGGGTGAAGTCGTAACAAGGTAGCCGTAGGGGAACCTGCGGCTGGATCACCTCCTTTATAGGAAAAATTCCCAACTCGCTCTTCACTTGCAAGGAACAAGGGCTTAACGCCATGCTCTTTGAGAAGAAAACGTCAGGGGCCTGTAGCTCAGGTGGCTAGAGCGCACGCCTGATAAGCGTGAGGTCGAAAGTTCAAGTCTTTCCAGGCCCACCACTTATCAGGGGGTATAGCTCAGCTGGGAGAGCATCTGCTTTGCACGCAGAGGGTCGACGGTTCGATTCCGCCTACCTCCACCACAAGCTTGCTGACGTACAGTCCATGATTGGTCATTGACGCGAAATATCGCGGCAGTCATCCAGGCATGGCCTGGTCGCACCGGCCGGAAACACCGGCGGGTGCTGCTCATTTACAATTGAATAGGGGAATGGGAAGGGAATAGTAAAGTTCTTGAGAAATAAGATATCAAGGGCAACAGGTGAATGCCTTGGCGCTGAGAGGCGATGAAAGACGCGGTAAGCTGCGATAAGCATCGGGGAGGAGCTAAACATCCTACGATCCGATGATTTCTGAATGGGGAAACCCGATGGGAGTCATGTCCCATCATCCTGAGCTGAATATATAGGCCCAGAGAAGCCAACCCGGGGAAGTGAAACATCTCAGTACCCGGAGGAAGAGAAATCAAACGAGACTCCCAGAGTAGCGGCGAGCGAAATGGGAAGAGCCCAAACCGGGTGGTTTCGACCATTCGGGGTTGTAGGGCCGGCATACGCGATTCTGGAGTAAGCAGGGGAAGAGAGCTGGAAAGCTCTGCCACAGCGGGTGATAGCCCCGTACCCGAAACTGAAAAGGACGCAGCCGGTACCTGAGTACTGCGAGGCACGTGAAACCTCGTGGGAATCTAGGGGGACCATCCTCTAAGGCTAAGTACTCCTCAGCGACCGATAGTGAACTAGTACCGTGAGGGAAAGGTGAAAAGAACCCCTGTTAGGGGAGTGAAATAGAATCTGAAACCTGTTGCCTACAAGCTGCGAGAGCTGCTTTTGCAGTGATCGCGTGCCTTTTGTATAATGAGTCAGCGAGTTACTCTACCGTGCGAGGTTAAGCGAAAGCGTAGCCGTAGTGAAAGCGAGGCTTAACAGGCCGACTAGTACGTTGGAGTAGACCCGAAACCGGGTGATCTATCCATGAGCAGGTTGAAGCAAGGGTAAAGCCTTGTGGAGGACCGAACCGTCAACGGCTGAAAACGTTCCGGATGACTTGTGGATAGGGGTGAAAGGTCAATCAAACCCGGTGATAGCTGGTTCTCCCCGAAATATATTGAGGTATAGCCTCGGGAATTGATTAGCGGAGGTAAAGCACTGACAGAGCTAGGGGTCCTACCAGATTACCAAACTCTATCAAACTCAGAATGCCGCTTAATTGTATCCCGGGAGTCAGACGGCGGGTGCGAAGGTTCGTCGTCAAAAGGGAAACAGCCCAGACCAACAGCTAAGGTCTCCAAATCCATGCTCAGTGGTGAAGGTAGTGGAACCGTTTAGACAGCCAGGACGTTGGCTTAGAAGCAGCCATCGTTTAAAGAAAGCGTAATAGCTCACTGGTCTAATGGCTCTGCGCCGAAAATGTAACGGGGCTAAGCATGGTACCGAAGCTTTGGCAATCTCCTTTGGAGATTGGGTAGGGGAGCGTTCGCTGCGGGCTGAAGGTGTGCCGGAAGGCATGCTGGACTGCAGTGAAGTGATTATGCTGACATGAGTAACGATAAAATATGTGAAAAACATATTCGCCGAAAACCCGAGGTTTCCTGGGTAAAGGTAATCTTCCCAGGGTTAGTCGGATCCTAAGGTGAGGGTGAAAGCCGTAACCGATGGAAAACAGGTTAATATTCCTGTACTTGTTGTGTAGCGCGATGGAGGGACGCAGGAAGATAGGCGGGCCGGGTGTTGGATATCCCGGTGCAAGCGTGTAGGAATATCCGGTAGGCAAATCCGCCGGACGAATCTGAGACGCGAGTCCGTGGGCGCAAGCCCTGAAGCCGTTGAGTCTATGCTGCCTAGAAAAGCTCCTAAGTTTATCCACAGCAATCCGTACCGCAAACCAACTCAGGTGGGTGGGATGAACAATCCAAGGCGCTCGAGAGAACTCTGGCCAAGGAACTCGGCAAAATAACCCCGTAACTTCGGAAGAAGGGGTGCTCTCTAGGGTGACATGTTTAACATATGAAGCCCCGGGGAGCCGCAGTGAATTGGTGGTGGCGACTGTTTACTAAAAACATAGGTCTGTGCGAAGTCCTAAAGACGACGTATACGGACTGACGCCTGCCCGGTGCTGGAAGGTTAAAAGGAGGGGTCAGCGCAAGCAAAGCTCCGAATTGAAGCCCCAGTAAACGGCGGCCGTAACTATAACGGTCCTAAGGTAGCGAAATTCCTTGTCGGGTAAGTTCCGACCTGCACGAATGGCGTAACGATCTCCACACTGTCTCGGCCAGAGACTCGGTGAAATTGCAGTCGCGGTGAAAATTCCGTGTACCCGCAGAAAGACGGAAAGACCCTGTGCACCTTTACTATAGCTTGACATTGGATTTTGGGCCTGCATGTGTAGGATAGGTGGGAGGCTGTGAACCCTGTACGCCAGTATGGGGGGAGCCATCCTTGAAATACCACCCTTGCATGTTTAAGATCCTAACTTCTTCCGGTTATCCCGGAGAAAGACAGTGTCTGGCGGGTAGTTTGACTGGGGCGGTCGCCTCCTAAAGTGTAACGGAGGCATGCAAAGGTTCCCTCAGCCTGATCGGAAACCAGGCGCTGAGTGCAAACGCATAAGGGAGCTTGACTGTAAGAGAGACATCTCGAACAGGAACGAAAGTTGGCGTTAGTGATCCGGTGGTCCCGTATGGAAGGGCCATCGCTCATTGGATAAAAGGTACGCCGGGGATAACAGGCTGATCGCATCCAAGAGTTCACATCGACGATGCGGTTTGGCACCTCGATGTCGGCTCATCACATCCTGGGGCTGAAGCAGGTCCCAAGGGTACGGCTGTTCGCCGTTTAAAGTGGTACGCGAGCTGGGTTTAAAACGTCGTGAGACAGTTTGGTCCCTATCTTCTGTGGGCGAAGGAGAATTGAGAGGGCCTGTCCCTAGTACGAGAGGACCGGGATGGACGCACCCCTGGTGATCCTGTTGTCGCGCCAGCGGCATAGCAGGGTAGCTATGTGCGGAAGGGATAACCGCTGAAAGCATCTAAGCGGGAAGCCTGCCTCAAGATAAGTTCTCCCCTCGAAAGAGCTGAAGGGCCCGGGTAGACTACCCGGTCGATAGGCTGGAGGTGTAAGCGCGGCGACGTGCTCAGCTGACCAGTACTAATAGCCCGAGCGGCTTATTTTTCAAAAACTTTCCCCTTCCCAACCCCCTATCAATTAATATCACATAGAGATTTGTCTTGGTGTTCATGGAGGAGAGGGTACACCCGATCCCATTCCGAACTCGGCAGTTAAGCTCTCCATCGTCGATGATACTGCGCATTCTTACGTGGGAAAGTAGAACAACGCCAAGACTTTATTTCCAAAGGGCCGTCCTGGACAGGACGGCCCTTTGTTTTTTGCCCGAAGCTCATCCTCATCGCGGCCACCCCTCCCTAAGCCCCAGGCCCGGCTCAAGCCCTTCCTTCTGTTTCCCCCCCCCTCCCTCGGTTCTCCTCCTCCCCCCAGCTTCTGTTTCCTTCGGCTTTATGCACCGGTTCGCTCCATAATCGGCGTTAGTTTTTCCCCTCTTCCCTTTTCTCGCAAGCCTTACCGGTTTGCCCGGCAGAGGCCCCGGAAAACCTCCGAGTAAGGCGGAGAGATGCCCTTATGGAGATGCACAGCTCTCATGCCGTTTTCATAAAGAAAGGGCAGGAAACGGGTAGGGATGTTCTCGGTAACTCCTCCCCAGCTACGTAAAGCCTGAGGCATATAAAAAAAGGGGGAAGGAG
>NZ_JH114231.1:1491641-1497996 GCF_000224655.1 Bilophila sp. 4_1_30 | reverse complement strand
TTTTCCCCCCCCCTCCTCCGGTTCTCCTCCTCCCCCCAGCTTCTGTTTCCTTCGGCTTTATGCACCGGTTCGCTCCATAATCGGCGTTAGTTTTTCCCCTCTTCCCTTTTCTCGCAAGCCTTACCGGTTTGCCCGGCAGAGGCCCCGGAAAACCTCCGAGTAAGGCGGAGAGATGCCCTTATGGAGATGCACAGCTCTCATGCCGTTTTCATAAAGAAAGGGCAGGAAACGGGTAGGGATGTTCTCGGTAACTCCTCCCCAGCTACGTAAAGCCTGAGGCATATAAAAAAAGGGGGAAGGAGCTTTACTCCTTCCCCCTTTGGGTGGGGACGTCAACTTTTTGAAGTTGGGGAGCTCAAGGGATGGGCGTGGAGGAGAGATGATGCCCATACGTACTCTCCTAGTGGGATTGGCAGCTAGCTTCGTTTTGGAAATACGATTGTGATGGGGAATACTGTCCAGAGGCGAGCCGGGGATAGAAAAGGTTTTTCACTGAAAATGCTTATTGATATTCGGTATACGAGGTGTTTTGAAAGAGTGCGAAATATCAATTTTTTGAGATGCTCTCTGTTTGTAAAACCCATAGTCTGATTTTCTAAAATTTATTCGAATAATGAAAGAGTTGTTGACGCGGAAAAGGGACCGTACCCTCACCCTTTCTGTATTAGAGGGGGACCAGATATAAGCCGTTATGGTTATGTGTGAACTGGATTATTTTTGCTAAGTATATTTTAGCTCAGATCTTTTTGAGTATAACACAGTGTCTTTTATTATAAAATATTCCCAATAACTACCCTGGATGAATATTTATTTTTCCTTATATGTGAAAACAAAGTAAAATTATAAGAGCATTCTCAAAGGAATTGACTTGTATATTGGGTAATTTTCTGAAAGATGAAGATAGCGTCTCTGTATATTCAAACAGATTTTGTTCATGGAAAAAATGTATTCCTCTGGGAGAGGGTATATACAGAGATACAAAAATGGCTTAGGTATGACCCGCACATTGTGATTACGTTTTACAGGAGTTGATATGATGATCAGCGATGCCGAACTTCTTAAGCTCGTTATGGATAGATACCCCGAACAGCCGGCTCAGTTTCTTATTGAACAGTTTACGGTCATGAAGGCGGGCCTTATTCAGGCTAATAACAAGCTCGCGGGCATGGATTCTGAGGCGCTCTCCGAATCGTTGTGTTGTGCGGAAGACGCTCAGAAAGAAGAAGCCATTTCCGAGCCAAGCGCTCCCAAGAAAAAATACACTCGCCGCAATCTGGTGGTGAAACCGGAAGAAGCTATCTCCGAGCAGGAAATCGCTTGCTGCATTTGCGGTAAGACCTTTCAAAATTTGACCACCAAGCATATTCAGAGCCACGATTTGACTGTGGAAGAATATAAGAAATTGTGCGGCTATGGTCCGGAACAGAAATTGATCAGCAGCAAGTTGCTTAACAAGCTTCAGGCGAATGTCTTGAAGGCTCAGCAGGCCCGCGAAAAGAAAAAAGCGGAATAATACCCGAATCCAATGAAGTAAAAGGCCGTCTCCTTTATGGTAGACGGCCTTTTTGTCTTTTGGGGGGGGTGCGAGTTCTACTTTTTCCTATGGGCGGCTTTCGTGGATACGTAAACCCCGGCCAGGATGACGAGGCCCCCTGCGATGGCGATGGGCGTGAGATGTTCGTCGAGGAGCAGCCATGAGGCGAGCATCGTAATGAGAGGCATAAGGTAAATGAAATTATTGACCGCGACCGGGCCGATTTTCCAAATGATTTTGCTCCAAATCAAAAAGCAGAGCGAAGATGCAATGACGCCGAGGAAGATCAGGTTGAGATAGGTACTTGGCTGCCAGAGGCGTGAAAAGTCGTAACGGAAATCGCCGAACGCGAGAACCGGGAGCATGGTGACGATAGCGTAAAAGAAGATTTTACGGGTGATGTAGATCCCGTTGTAGCGATTGCCGATTTTTTTGACGAGGGTGGAGTAGAACGCCCAGGAGAGCGCTGCGGCAATGGCAAGGAAATCGCCTATCGGATGAAGCTTTAGGATAAAGTGCCCGTTGAAGATGACGAGGAAAACACCCAAAAACGCAATACAGAAGCCTGCGGCGAGTTGCCTGTTGAACGGCTCTCCTGTCGTCAGGAAACGGGCCACTATGGCAGTCAGCATGGGCGTCGTCGCGAGGAGCAGCCCGACGTTGGAAGCCATGCTGTATTTGAGGGCATAGTTTTCCGTCAGAAAATAAAGGGTACTGCCAAATATCCCCGCTCCCGCGAACAGCAGTTCCTCACGAAATCCTCCGGACGGATGACGGTGCGGATACGCGGCAAGGAGGACGAGGTAGGCGAGCACATGCCGGTAAAACATGATTTCCTCCGGACTAAGGCTGCGCAGGAGGATTTTGGTGGAGACGAACGTCGTACTCCATACCGTGATGACGGCGACGGCGATGATATAACAGCCGATCTTGCTTTGCATGGGAGGTCGATCCGGGATTGCATTGTCGCCCGGTACGCGGCCGCGTGCCGGAAGGAGCCGTCTTGTGCGGCGCGTCACCGTGTAGCATATAAGCCCATGAAAGTCGCGCGGGGTTTCATCATCAACTTGTTGCCGTTTCGTATCATATGGTCAGACAAGGGAAAACCAAGAATGCTATTCATATGTAACATGTTTAATTTAAATGTTATTTATACAATGACAAACGGATTTAAAAGGTCTAAGATACTCCTCATCTCATTGTGAGCGAAGATTCAAAACCTGATCGATTGCCTCGAGCAGGTGCCTACCAAGGAGGGTATCATGACGGAACTCACTCAATACGTGTATGCCTTTGACAAGGCGAATGAACCCATTGCACGCGCCAAAGACGGGGATGAATTCTCGTTCCGCACACTGGATTGTTATTCTGGCCAGGTTTGCACGGAAGAAGACATTGTCGGTGAATCGTTCAACTTTTCGCGCACCAACCCGGCGACGGGGCCGCTCTATGTGGAAGGGGCCATGCCCGGCGATGTGCTCGTCGTGGATGTGCTGTCCGTTGAAGTGGCGGATAAGGGCGCCGTCACCACGATTCCGAACATCGGCCCTCTGTATGATCGGTGCGTGGACCGTACCCGCATCCTTCCCGTGAAGGACGGCAAGACGGAACTCGGCGGCCTGATCATTCCGATCAACCCGATGATCGGCGTCATGGGCGTTGCCCCGTCTGGAGAACCCATCGCCTGCGGCTATGCCGGAAAGCACGGCGGCAACATGGACTCCAAGAAGCTCACTGCGGGCAGCCGGGTGTATCTGCCTGTGCAGGTTGAAGGCGCGTTGCTCCAGATGGGCGATATCCATGCCGTCATGGGCGACTGCGAACTGTGCGGCACGGGGCTTGAAATCGGCGGAGTCATCACCGTCCGCGTGAGCGTGCTGAAGGGCCGCAAGCTTGATTGGCCCGTTATCGAAACGGCCGATGCCTGGCATGTCGTGAGTGCCCGCAAGGATTATACTTCCGCGCTTATCGACGCCTCCGCGCAGATGCAGGAACTCGTCTGCGCCGCCTACGGCCTCGATCCCACGGACGCCTATCTGTACCTGTCCCTTGAGGGCGACGTGTGCATCAATCAGGGCTGCCAGCCTTGTCCTGTGGAAATCGTGCTCCGCATCTCCGTGCCCAAGCGCGCTGATAAGCCGCTGTTGTAAGAATTCCGGGAGGAGAACCCGTTTGTGGCTCTCCTCCCGTGATTGCTTTTCCTCCTTCCAATGAAGGAGGGGAAAAATATATCTCCAGTTTTCCGAACGGGGAAAACGGGGGAAGCGAGAGGGGACGGCCTCACCCGAGAGGGCGGGCCGTTTTGTATAAGGGAAGCGAGGGGGCGCGCCCCATCGTTTCCGGAGGGAAGCCCGCCCGGGGAGAGGGTCCACGGGCGGACGTTCCGGCGCGTTTGTTTCGTGCCGCGAGCGTTGAGTCAACATTTGTGGAGGTTACAATGGCTGAAGAAAAAGGGTCCGTCGAACAATTCGGGTACAAGCAGGAACTGCACCGTACTCTGAGCCTGTGGGATTTGACCGTGTACGGCTTGCTGTTCATGGTCATCATCGCCCCGCACAGTATCTTCGGATACGTGAACCGGGATGCGCAGGGCATGGCGCCTCTCGTGTATCTGGTCGGCTTCTGCGCCATGTTCTTTACGGCGCTGTCCTACGTCCAGATGGCGAAACGCTTCCCCATCGCCGGGAGCGTGTACTCGTACGTGCAGCGCGGCGTGAACCCGCATGTGGGCTTCCTCGCCGGGTGGCTCATTCTGCTTGACTATGTTTTTGTTCCCAGCCTGCTGTACATCTTTGTCGGCAACTGGTGCCAGAGCCTCATCCCGCAAATCCCGGGCTGGGTCTGGATTCTTATCTTCATCGCCGTGAACACGGCTATCAACATAAAGGGCATTGAGACCACGGCCCGCGTGGACATGTTCTTCTTCGTCGTTGAAATCGGCATCGTCCTGATCATCGTGATCGGCGGCCTCAAGTACGTGCTCGGCGGCGGAGGCGCCGGAGAGCTGACCATGACCCCCATCTATCAGGCGGACAAGGTCAACCTGACCTTCATTGCCACGGCCTGCACCATTGCGGCCTTGAACTTTACCGGCTTTGACGGCATCAGCACGCTGGCTGAAGAAGTTTCCGAACCTGAGAAAAACGTGGGCCGCGCCATCCTGATCGCGCTGGTCGTCATCGGTACGGTCTTCTTCCTCCAGACCTACATCGTCTGCCTTATTGAACCTGATTACAATAAGTTCAATGCTTCCACGGCCCTGTTCGACGCCTGCGCCGTCGCCATCGGCGACTGGTTCCGCATCGTGCTGCTTGTGGTGAACATCCTTGCCGTGGGCATCGCCAACACCCTGAACGCGCAGGCCGCGTGCAGCCGTGTGCTGTTCTCCATGGGCCGTGACAGGCTGCTGCCCGGTGCCCTCGCCAAGGTGCACCCCAAGTTCCGCACGCCGTATGTCGCCATTCTGCTCATCGGCGTGGTATCGTTGGCCTGCACCATCATCTTCACCGACGAACAGCTCACCAAGCTCGTCAACTTCGGCGCGATCAGCTCCTTTATGATGCTGAACCTCGCGGTGATCTGGTTCTTCTTTGTGAAGGAACAGCGCCGCAGCGGTATGGACCTCGTCAACTACCTTGTCTACCCTCTGGCCGGTACGCTCATCCTGTTGTACGTCTGGAGCGGCTTTGACCATCTGACCCAGATCCTCGGCTTCAGCTGGCTTGCCGTGGGCATCGTCTTTGGCTACATCAAGTCCAAGGGCTACAAGGAAGTTCCCGATGCCTTCAAGAAGAGCATGATGTAATCGTTTCCGTTCTCGGAACGCTTGAGGCCGCCGGACGGATTTTTCCGCCGGCGGTCTCCGCTTCCGGCACGTCTTTGAGGAGAAGCTATGCGCATTACTCGTGAGCGTCATGTCTACAGTTTGGGCGTCTCCGAACCCGTCGCGACGGTGACGGCACCCTGTTCGCTGACCGTGGAGACCTGCGATTGTTTCAACGGGCAAGTGACTGAGGATGGGCAACCGAAAGCCCGGCTCAATTTTTCGCATGTGAACCCGGCCACCGGCCCTATCGTGGTGGAAGGGGCGGAACCCGGCGACGTGCTCCGCGTGCATATCCGGGCCATCCGTCCTGAGAAGACCGGGGCGCTCATGACCGCGCCGGGCGCAGGAGCCTTGCCGGATCGGGTGAAGGGGGACACGCGCATCTGTCCCATAGCGGATGGGCATTTCACTTTTATGGGCGTGGAACTCCCCTTGAACCCCATGATCGGGGTCATCGGCGTGGCTCCGGCTGGCGAGGCGGTGCCTTGCGGCACGCCGGGCGATCATGGCGGCAACATGGATACCATCGGCATCCGTGAGGGCGCGATCCTGCGTCTGCCCGTTTTCGTGAAAGGCGCGTATCTTGGCCTTGGGGATCTGCACGCGGCGATGGGCGACGGGGAAGTCTCCGTAACCGGCCTTGAAGTTTTCGGCGAGGTGGATCTCGATCTTTCGCTGGAGAAGGGCGCATCCTTGCCGTGTCCGCTGTTGCACGACGGCGATGAGGTTTCTTTCCTCGCCAGCGCCGAAACCGTGGACGGGGCGATCCATGCCTCGACGGGGTACATGCACGATTTCCTTCTTGCCAAGACGTCTCTCAATGCGGACGAGGCCCTCATGCTCATGAGCCTCTGCGGTCATGCCCGTATTTCCCAGATTGTCGACCCCCTCAAGACCGCCCGTTTCGCCATGCCCGTATCAGTGCTTGCGAAGTTTGGGGTTGTAGTGGAGTAGGGGAGATGAAGACTGGGGAGGGGGAGGAAGAACCTTTCTGA
>NZ_JH114231.1:1479110-1491104 GCF_000224655.1 Bilophila sp. 4_1_30 | reverse complement strand
AAAGGCCTTCCTCCCTCCTCCGAGTATCCCTCCCTTTTTCGCCTTCCAAGAAGAGCGACATGGATAATAAAAAAGTAATCGTACTGACGACGGGCGGAACCATCGCCATGAAGCTTGACCCGGCGCACGGCATCGTGCCCGCGGTGAGCGGCGAGGATCTGGTGGCTTCCGTCCCCGGGCTGCGCGAGGCGTGCCCCATTGAGGTTATGGAATTCTCCAATATCCCGAGCCCGCACATGACGCCGAAACGGATGTTCGAACTCGGCAACAAGGTGGAGGAACTGCTCCGCCATGAGGACATTCTGGGTGTCGTGATCACGCACGGCACGGATACGCTGGAGGAAACCGCGTATCTGCTGGATCTCGTGCACAACAGCGAGAAGCCGGTCTGCCTGACCGGAGCCATGCGATCGGCGGCGGAGATCAGCCCGGACGGACCGGTGAACCTGCTGTGCGCCGTGCGTACGGCGGCGAGTTCCGAAGCCCGGGGCAAGGGCGTGCTTGTGGTCATGAACGAGGAAATCCATGCCGCACGCGAGGTCGTGAAATCCCACTCCGCGAATACGGAAACCTTCGTTTCGCCGTTCTGGGGGCCGCTCGGCTATGTGGACCCCGACCGCGTGGTCTTCCGCCGCAATACGCTCGGCAGGCAATCCATCCGTCCGCCGGAGCTGGTGGAGGACGTACACTTGATCAAGTTGGCGAGCGGCTCGGATTCGCTGCTGATCGATTTTCTGGTGGAGCAGAACGTCAGAGGGCTCGTGCTTGAGGCTTTCGGCCGGGGCAACGTGCCGCCCGCCGCATTGCCGGGCATCCGCCGTGCCGTGGAGAAAGGGATTCCGGTGGTCATCACCACCCGGACCATAGCCGGGCGTGTGCTCGACGTGTACGGCTACGAGGGCGGGGCCAAAACCGTGCTGGAGGCCGGAGGGATTCTCGGCGGCGAGACCAGCGGGCCCAAGGCCCGGCTCAAGCTTATGTTGGCCCTCGGCGTGGCGTCGGGCCGTGACGAGCTGGCGGTCTTTTTCGATACGCCGTGATCGATTTCATGAAAAAGACAAACGGGTAAGCTAAAGATGGCGCGGGGCGATTCCGTGTCATCTTTTTTTTGCGGCACGGATCGTGAAGAAAACAGGGCGCAACGGTCCGGAATCGCTGACCCGTGGGCCTCCGGGGTGGAAAAAGCCCCGAATTTTTCCGGGACCCCCCGGGATAGTGGGCTTTTTCATTGTTGCGTCTCTTGCTACACTGCCCCCGTCCTGAAGAAAAACGGGACCCTGGAGAACCCCGTAACTTGCCGTGCCGTACATCGGCAGGATGCCGAGGAGCCTTTTCATGAGCTACCCGAGAGCCCTGACGAGGGCCGTTCTGTGTATGTTGTTGTCTTTGATGCTGTTGGCCTGTGAGGAAGGGGGCAAGGGTGCCCCGGGTTCCTCCGGTCCGCGCGAAGTCGTGATAATCAAACTGGAGCCCCGGCGGGAAGTCTACACGACGGCCCTTGCCGGGCGCATCGCGTCGTTTCAGGTGGCGGAAGTCAGGCCGCAGGTCGGCGGCATCCTTCAGCAGCGTCTGTTTACCGAAGGCGCCGACGTGAAGGCGGGGCAGGCCCTGTATCAGATCGATCCCGCCACGTATGAGGCCGCCTTGGACAGCGCGCAGGCCGCGCTCATGAAGGCCGAAGCCAACGTCACCCCGGCGCGGCTGAAGGCGGAGCGTTTCCGTGAGCTGCTGGCGATCAAGGCGGTGAGCAAGCAGGAGTATGACGACGCGCAGGCCGCGTTCAAGCAGGCCGAGGCGGACGTGGCGGTGAACCGCGCCGCCGTGAAGACCGCCCGCATCAATCTGGAATACACCAAAGTCCGTTCCCCCATTTCAGGACGCATCGGCAAGTCGGCGTTCACGCCCGGCGCGCTGGTGACCGCCAATCAGGCGCAGGCGCTGACCTCCGTGCGCCAGCTTGATCCGGTGTATGTGGATATCACCCAGTCCAGTCAGGATTTGCTGCGGCTGCGCGCTCAATTCACCAATGGGGAATTGCGTTCCGCCGCCGAGGAAGCGCCTGTCCGTCTGAAGCTCGAAAACGGCGCCATGTATCCGCATGAGGGCCGCTTGCAGTTCACGGACGTCAGCGTGGACGAAAGTACCGGCATGGTGTCCCTGCGCGCTCTGTTCCCCAATCCCGAACACATTTTGTTGCCCGGCATGTACGTGCGCGCGGTCATCGCCGAGGGCGTGGACGAAAACGCCTTGCTGGTCCCGCAGCGGGCGCTGCGGCGCGATCCGAAGGGGCAGGCTTCCGTGCTCCTTGTGGACGGCGACGGCAAGGTGGAAGTCCGGCTTGTCGACGTGGGCCGTACCGTGGGCGATTCGTGGCAGGTGCTTTCCGGCTTGAAGCCCGGAGACCGCGTTATCGTTGAAGGCGGGCAGAACGTCCGCCCCGGTATGAGCGTGAAGATCAGGGGCGAAGGATAGCGGGGGAGGCGGAGGGTGCCGGGAGAGGGCGCGTTGTCCTGTCCGTGAGCCTCTGGATTCTGGAGGGCTGGCTGGAGCTTGACTCCCGTTCCGCGTATCTTCCCGCCGCCAACGGTTTTTGAACAATCAATAACAGTCTGGTGATACGGGGAACCCCCCGTCAGCAGGCGTTTCCCGGTGGTTTTCCTTAACGGCCTTTTTTCGGCCAGCAGAGGATGAAAGCTTCCCTTGAGGAAAAGAGAAGGCCACCAGAAGGCTTTTGAGAGCACCTATCCTCTTTTTTGAAAAAGTCCCGTATGTAACCATATAACTTCATAGAGAACTTATGGCACGTTTTTTTATAGACCGCCCGGTGTTCGCGTGGGTTATCGCCATCCTGATCATGATGGCGGGGGGGATTTCGATATTCCGCCTGCCCGTGGAGCAGTATCCGCGCATCGCGCCTCCGGTGGTCACCATCACGGCTAAATATTCCGGGGCCTCGGCTCAGACGCTTGAGGACACGGTCGCGCAGGTCATCGAACAAAAACTGAACGGCATCGACGGCCTGCTGTATATCAACTCCACCAGCGACGCCGCCGGGCAGGTTTCCATCCGGCTCACCTTCGATCCCGATACCAATCCCGACGTGGCGCAGATGCAGGTGCAGAACAAGCTCCAGCTCGCCACTTCGTCCCTGCCGGAAGAAGTGACGCGGCAGGGCATCACCGTAACCAAGGTGGCGGACAGCTTCCTTCAGATGTACGCGTTCGTGTCGTCCGACGATTCCATGAGCGCGGCGGACCTGTGCGATTTTGTGGGTTCCACCATCCTTGATCCCCTGAGCCGTGTGGACGGCGTGGGTGAAGTGTCCCTGTTCGGCGCGCCCTATGCCATGCGCATCTGGCTCAACCCCTCGAAGCTCCTCTCATACAGCCTGACGCCGTCCGACGTGATCAATGCGGTGAAGGCCCAGAACAAACAGGTTTCGCTTGGGGAAGTCGGCGGCAAGCCCATCCGGGACGGGCAGCAGATGAACGTCACCATCAAGGCGCAGAAACAGCTCACGTCCGTTCCGGAATTCGAGCGCATCCTGCTGCGCGTCAATCCCGACGGCTCCGCCGTACGCCTCCGGGACGTGGCCCGTGTGGAACTGGGGCAGGAAAGCTACACATCGTCGGCCCGCTACAACGGCAAGCCCGCGGCGGGCGTGGGCATCAAGCTGGCTTCGGACGCCAACGCCCTGAACACGTCAAACGCGGTGGCGGCCTTTATTGAGGGAATGCGCCCCTACTTCCCGCACGGCGTAGAGGCTGTATCGCCCTACGATACCGTGCCGTTCATCAAAATTTCCATCATCGAGGTGATCAAAACACTGCTTGAGGCTATCGTGCTGGTGTTCGCGGTCATCTACCTGTTCCTCCAGAACTTCCGGGCCACGATCATCCCCTCGCTGGCGGTTCCCGTGGTCCTGCTCGGCACGTTCGGCGTTATGGCGGCGTTCGGGTTCAGCATCAATACGCTGACGATGTTCGGCATGGTGCTGGCCATCGGCCTGCTTGTGGACGATGCCATCGTCGTGGTCGAAAACGTGGCCCGCGTCATGGAAGAGGACGGGCTGCCTCCGCGCGAGGCCACCATCAAGACGATGGGCCAGATCACCGGCGCGCTCATCGGCGTGGCGGCGGTGCTGTCCGCCGTGTTCGTGCCGATGGCCTTTTTCGGCGGCACCGTCGGCGCCATCTACCGCCAGTTCTCGCTGACCATCGTGTCGGCCATGATCCTTTCCGTCGTTGTGGCGGTGGTGCTGACGCCCGTATTGTGCTCCACCTTTCTGAAGCCCGGCCACATGGCCTCGCAGCACGGCTTCTTCGGCTGGTTCAACCGGAGTTTCGACCGGGCGACCACGGCCTACAGAGGGGCCGTCGGCAGGATCATCAAGGTCGGCGGCAGGATGATGGTCATATACTTGGCCATGCTCGTGTGCGCGGGCTGGATCTTGTGGCGTATGCCCACATCGTTTCTGCCCAACGAGGATCAGGGCATCCTGACCGTGGAAATCCAGCTCGGCCCGGGGTCGACGGAAACGGAAACCCTGAAGATCGTGGAACAGGTGGAGCGCCATTTCCTTGAGAACGAAAAGGAAAACGTGCGGGGCATGATGCTGACCCTCGGGCGCGCATCGGGCGGCAAGGGGCAGAGCACCGCGCAGGGGAACATCCGCCTCCGCGACTGGAGCGAGCGCAAAGACCCGGAGCGGCGCGCGCAAGCCATCATCGACCGGGCGAACCGGGCTTTTTCCTCAATCATCAATGCCCGGATATTCGTCTCCGCGCCCCCGGCGATCCGTTCGCTCGGCAACGCCACCGGCTTTGACTTCGAGTTGCAGGATCAGGCGGGGCTCGGGCATGAAGCCCTCATCGCGGCGCGGGATCAGCTGATGGAGCTGGCGCGGCGCAGCCCTCTGCTGCGGAACGTCCGGACCTTCGGGCAGGACGACAGCCCGCAGTTGGAAGTGAGCATCGATCAGGAAAAGGCCGGGGCGTTCGGGTTGTCCCTCGACGCCATCAACGCGGATCTTTCGGCGGCGTGGGGCGGGAAGTACGTCAACGACTTCGTGGACCGCAGCCGCGTCAAAAAGGTGTATGTGCAGGCCGATGCGCCGTTCCGCATGAAGCCCGAAGATTTCAATCGGTGGTATTTCCGCAACGACAAGGGCGAGATGGTGCCGTTCACGTCCATCGGCGAGGCCCGCTGGACGTACGGCCCCATGCAGCTTGAACGCTACAACGGCGTGTCCGCCGTGCGGATACAGGGCCGCGCCGCCGCCGAGATGAGCTCGGGTACGGCCATGCTGGAGATGGAACGGCTGATGAAGGAGCTTCCCGAAGGCATCGGCTACCAGTGGACCGGGATGTCCTTTCAGGAGCGCCTTTCCGGTTCGCAGGCGCCGTTCCTCTATGCCTTGTCCATCTTGGTGGTGTTCCTCTGCCTCGCCGCGCTGTACGAGAGCTGGAGCATTCCGCTGTCGGTCGTTCTGGTCGTGCCCCTCGGCGTGCTCGGGGCTGTGGCGGCGACCGGCGCGCGCGGGCTGTCCAACGATGTGTATTTCCAGATCGGCCTGCTGGCGACCATCGGGCTCGCGGCGAAGAACGCCATTCTGATCGTGGAGTTCGCGCGGGAGTTGTTCCAGCAGGGCGCGAGCCTTGCGGACGCCGCGATGGAAGCGGCCCGGTTGCGCTTGCGGCCCATCCTCATGACCTCTTTAGCTTTCCTCATCGGCGTATTGCCGCTGGCGATAAGTACCGGGGCGGGGTCGGGAAGCCAGAATGCCATCGGGACCGGCGTCATGGGCGGCACGTTCGCGGCAACGGCCCTTGGGATTTTCTTTGTCCCGGTCTTTTTCGTCTTGGTCTTCCGCCTGTTCAACCGGAAGGCTCGGGAAGGCCGGGGAACCGCCGTTCCGAAGGGGAAGCGTTAGAAAATCCGTCCGGCTTGACTTTGGCGCAACAGGAGGTACTGTAAAGATAATCCTGTATTGTCCAACTCGTTACGCTGGAGGCGTCTCATGGAACTGAAGAAGATCCTTTGCGCAGTCGACCTGAAGGACAGCGTCAACCCTGCCGTGGAATATGCGAAGATGCTCTCGGAACTTTCGGGGGCTTCGATTTCGGCTATTTATGTCGTCTCTTCGCGTTCGGCTTATGAGAACCTGCAAGTCCCTGTGGAGGACATCGCCAAGGGGATGCGAAGCATCTGGTCCCGTGCCCGGGGGGATATGGATGCCTTCGTGGAGAAGCAGTTCCCCGGCATGGACGTCAACGGGCTCATCTATGAAGGGCGCCCCGCCGAGAAGATTGTGGAGATCGCCAAGGAACTCGGCGTCGACATGATCGTCATGGGAACCCACGCCCGCGAAGGGTTGGATCGGCTGTTCTTCGGCTCCGTGGCCAATGAGGTGGTGAAGTCCGCCAAGTGCCCCGTGATGACCATCCGGCCCTCCAAGAAGCCCGAGTAGGCACTTCAAAAGGCATTGTCATCAAGAGAGGATCTGGGAAGGTCCTCTCTTTTTCTTTCCGGCGGGTACGAGGGCATGGAACGGGGCAGCGAAGGCGGCGGGAGCGCCTGCATGGGCATGAAGCCGTTTCCGTGAGCGGATTGGGTGCTATGGCTTTGCGTATGGTGCGCATGTGTCTTGGAGACGATGTTTCCGAGCCCAGATTGGCTCATGGATTCCTATACAATTCAAAGTGAAACAAATATAGGACGAAAATCATCGATTCTCTGTTGTTACTTTTCTTTGTATTGTGTTACTCATGGTTTTACGGCGTGAGGCGTGCCCTTTTGGCTGCCGTCGGCCCGACACAAGGAGATTCGGTTATGTGGAAAACGTTTCTGATGAGTTGCATCATGATGCTGTCCGTTTCCGGCGTTGCGCTTGCGCACTTCGGCATGGTCATCCCTTCTGCGGGCACGGTGACGGACAAGAAGGACGCCGACGTCACGCTGGACCTGTCCTTTACCCATCCTATGGAAATGCAGGGTATGCCGCTGGCCAAGCCGAAAGCGGTGCAGGTCATTGCCAATGGCAAGACTGAAGACCTGAAACCCAGCCTCAAAGCCAAAAAAATCGTGGATCACGACGGCTGGACCGCGCAGTATGCGATCAAGCGGCCCGGCGTCTATCAGTTCGTCATGGAGCCGCAGCCGTACTGGGAGCCCGCCGAGGATTGCTACATCGTCCATTACACCAAGGCGTATGTGGCGGCGTTCGGCGAAGAGGAAGGCTGGGATGAGCCCGCCGGGCTCAAGACGGAAATCGTTCCCCTGACCCGTCCCTTCGGCAATTATGCTGGCAATGTGTTTCAGGGGCAGGTGCTGCTGAACGGCAAGCCCGTGCCCGGCGCCGATGTGGAAGTCGAGCTGTACAACAAGGATAAGAAGTACGAAGCGCCCAACGAGTATATGGTGACGCAGGTCGTGAAGGCCGACGCCAACGGCGTCTTCACCTATGCTGTGCCTTTTGCGGGCTGGTGGGGCTTCGCCGCGCTGAATACCGCCGATGAGAAGCTTGATCACGACGGCACGCCCAAGAATGTCGAGCTTGGAGCCGTGCTGTGGGCCGAGTTCGTCGACCCGGTGAAGAAGTAAAAAAAGACAAGCGGGAGGGTGCCGCAGTGGGTGTGGTGAACGCCTGCCGACATGCTCTCCGATTCACCCTGCCTGCAGGGATTGCGCAGGAGGGGAGGAACAGGCGTTCCGCTGTTTCGAGAACTCGGGAAAGCCTGGAACAGGGATTCGTAAAGACGAGCGTTTTTGAAGAGGGAAGGCCGGGCTCCGCGCTGGCTGGTTTGGGGAAGGGAGGGTGAAACTTTTTCCGGAAAGTTTTCGTCTCCTTTCCCCCAATTACTTCCTCGGTAAAACAAATCGAAGGTGAACCATGCATATTTCGGAAGGGGTGCTTTCCCCGGCGGTCCTTGGGGCAGGAGCCGTGCTGGCGGCGGCCGGTATTGTCATTGGGCTGCGGAAACTGGACTACGACAGGCTGATGACGGTGGCGATTCTGGCCGCGGCCTTTTTTGTGGGCTCACTCATCCATGTGCCCATAGGCCCGAGCAGCGTGCACCTCATCCTGAACGGGCTCCTCGGGATGCTGCTCGGCTGGGCGGCGTTCCCGTCCATTTTTGTGGCGCTCATGCTTCAGGCGATCCTGTTCCAGTACGGCGGCATCACCGTACTTGGCGTGAATACCTTCAATATGGCTTTTCCGGCGGTCGTCTGCTACTACGCGTTCCGCCCCATGCTGTTGAAATCCGCACGTCAGCGGATTGTCGGCGCATTCTGCTGCGGGGCTCTCTCCGTCGCCGGGGCCGGGCTGCTGACGGCGCTGTCGCTGAGTTTCAGCGCTGAAGGCTTTCTCCGTACCGCACAGATCTTGTTTCTGGCGCACATCCCCGTCATGATCGTGGAAGGCGTGATCACCGCGCTGGCGGTTTCGTTCATTGCCAAGGTCCGCCCGGAAATCCTGCAATTTTCCAAGGAATAGCGATATGCGTATGTTTCGCCTTTGGTGCATGGCGTTGTGCCTCGTATTCGCCGAAGCCTCGTTCGCTTCGGCGCACCGCGTGAATATCTTCGCCTTTGTGGATGGGGATGCCGTACAGGTCGAGTGTGGGTTCAACAGAAGCCAGAAGGTCAAGCAGGGGACCGTGGAGGTCTTTGACGCAACGACCGGCGCGCTGCTGTTGCAGGGAACCACCGATGATAACGGGGTGTTCCGGTTCCCGGTGACGGCGGAGCTCCGCGAGGTCGGGCACGATCTCAACATCCGGATCATCGCCGGGGAAGGGCACCAGAACGACTGGACCGTGGCCGCCGACGAGCTGGCTTCTTCGGGAACCCCGAAGGCCGTCGCTGTTGCCGCTGCGGAAGTCCCGGCTACCCCGGCCTCCCTTGTCGCCGGACAGGCCGCGCCTTCTGCCGCCGCTCCGGTTGCGGCGGTTTCCGGCGGCGCGACGCCCGCCGAGATCGAGCGCATCGTCGACGCCGCACTGGACGCCAAACTGTCCCCCATCAAACGTATGCTTGCGGAGCAGACGGAAGCCGGTCCGAACCTCCGGGACATCATCGGGGGCATCGGCTGGATTTTCGGGCTGATCGGCGTTGCGGCGTATTTCAGGCGCCGGCCCTGATGTTTGACGAACCTTTTGCCCACGGGCGCTCTTTGGTGCACGCCGTCGACCCCAGATTCCGTCTGGTGGCGGCGTTCGTGTGCGCCGTGTGCCTGGCCGTGGTGCGGACTCCCGAGGCGGCATGGTTCGGGTTTGGCATGGCCGCGCTGCTCCTTGCCCTCAGCAGGCCGCCGATGCGGCCCGTGCTCCGGCGGCTGGCCGTGGTCAATGTGTTCATTGCGTTCCTTTGGCTGACGGTCCCCCTGACCTCGGGCGGAGAGGCGATTGCCGCGTGGGGGCCATTGGAAGTCAGCCGCGCGGGGGTGCTGCTTACCCTGCTCGTGACCGTCAAATCCAATGCCATCGTCATGACGTTCCTCGCACTGGTGGCGACGATGGATTCCCCGACCATCGGCTACGCGCTGGAGCGGCTGCGCTTCCCGTCCAAGCTGGTTTTCCTGTTTCTGTTCACGTACCGTTATCTGCACGTGATCGCCGATGAATGGCACAAGCTGCACGGCGCGGCGCGGCTGCGCGGGTTCGCGCCCAGGACCAACATGCATACGTACCGTACCTTCGGCAACATGCTCGGCATGGTTTTTGTGCACAGCTTCGACCGTTCCGTGCGGGTCTACGAAGCCATGATCCTGCGCGGCTTTTCCGGGCGTTTTCAGTCCGTGACCGCTTTCCGGGCCACATCCCGCGATGCCGTGTTCGCCGTGGCGGCGTTCGCGTGCATGGTTTGCCTCGTGGCCTTTGATCTGTATCTGGAGTTTCCCCGTGGCTGAGCCCATTTTCGCGCTGGAGCATATTTCGTTCACATATCCCGGAGGACGGCAGGTCTTCCGGGATATGGATTTTGCCCTGTACCCTGACCGGAAGATCGGCTTGTACGGTCCGAACGGAAGCGGCAAGACGACGTTTTTCCGGTTGATCATGGGGCTGGCGGCACCGCAGGAAGGCCGTATCCTCTTTCACGGGCGTCCGCTGGAAACGGAAAAGGACTTTCGGGAATTGCGCTGCAAGGTGGGCTTGGTCCTCCAGCACGCCGAGGATCAGCTTTTCTGTCCCACGGTGTTGGAAGACGTGGCCTTTGGGCCGCTGAATCTTGGCTGCACTCAGGACGAAGCCCGGGAGCGTGCTGCGTCCACGCTGGAGCGGCTCGGGCTGGCCGGGTTCGAAAACCGGCTGACGCACCGCCTGTCCGGGGGCGAGAAGAAACTGGTTTCGCTGGCTACGGTCCTTGTGATGGAGCCGGAAGCCCTGCTGCTCGACGAGCCCACCAACGGGCTGGACCCGGAAGCCCGGCAGCGGATCATCGGCGTCTTGAAAACCCTTCCCACGGCCCGTATCATCATTTCCCACGACTGGGACTTCCTGGCGGAGACCTCTTCCGAATACCTGACGGTTGAGGGGCAGCATTTCACGGACGCCGCGCCGTCGCACGCTCATGCCCATATGCATGTGCATCCTCTTGGCAACAAACCGCACGAGCACTGAGAAGCCCTTCGCACAACGGTGCCGCACGTCAGGGCCGCGGCATGAAAACGGGGGAAATATGTGGAACTGGTTCTCGCCGAAAGGCATCGTCTTTGGGGAGGGAAAAGCCGCTTCAACGGGTTTGTTCGCCAGGCAGTGGGGGAGGGGCCGGGCGCTCGTGATCACGGGGCCGTTCCTGCGGCGTTCAGGCGTTGTGGAACCTGTGCTCCAGTCCTTGCGTGAGGCGGGGCTGCTCGGCGCGGTTTTTTCGGATATTCCGTCCGAACCCACCGACCGCCATGTCAGGGAGGCGCTTGGCCTGTTCCGAAGGGAACGGTGCGGGACCATCGTGGCCTGCGGCGGGGGAGGGCCCATCGACGTTGCCAAGGCCGTGAGCCTGCTCGACGCCAACGGCGGGGCTGTCCGGGATTACGCGGGCGTGGGCAGGGTGCCGCATCCCGGCGTTCCGATCATCGCCATTCCGACGACGGCGGGTTCGGGGAGCGAGGTTTCGGGAACGACGATCATCACCGAGGAAGCCGCCCACGAGAAACTGCTCGTCATTTCCATGTATCTTGTCCCGGAAATCGCCATCCTCGATCCCCTGCTGACATACGGTATGCCTCCGGCGCTGACGGCGGCCACGGGCGTTGATGCCTTGACCCATGCCATCGAATCCTGCGTATCCCGCAAGGCTACTAAACTGACCATCGACTTTTCCTTGCGGGCTGCGGGGAGGCTCGCCCGGTTCCTGCCCGTGGCGTTCGCCAGCCCGGACGATGCCGAAGCCCGGCGCGAGTGCCTGCTTGGTTCGCTGGAGGCGGGCATTGCCTTTACCAACAGTTCCGTGGCGCTGGTGCACGGCATGGCCCGCCCGCTTGGGGCGAAGTTCGGCATCCCGCACGGCGTGAGCAACGCCGTTTTGCTGGAGGCGATCATGAGGTTTTCGCTTCCCGGCGCACAGGAACGCTATGCCCGGCTGGCGGAAGCGATGGGGGTGGTTCCGGCGGGAACGCCTTTGGAAACGGCGCGGGCCGGGCTCGGCATTGTGAGCCGGCTGGTGCGTGAGCTGCATATCCCCCGGCTGCGTGACTTGCTTTCCCGCGAGGCGCTGGATGCCCAGCTCGACGCGATGGTGCGGGAAGCCGTTGCCAGCGGAAGCCCCGCCAACAATCCGCGTCCGGCATCGCCCGAAGAGATCGCGTCACTGTACGGGGAGGCTTTTTAGAAAGGCGTTTCCGGGAGCTGTCCAGCCCCGGCAAGGGAAGGGTTCCCTCATATCTTCAAAACGGTTTCCCTGGGGCTATACCGCCAAGGAAACCGTTTTTTTCAGGCAAAGGAGTCACCACTCTGTTGCCTCAGGGAACGCTGCGAACAGGGATTCAATAAACGT
>NZ_JH114231.1:1463994-1478848 GCF_000224655.1 Bilophila sp. 4_1_30 | reverse complement strand
AAATATATCTATCCAACCAGCGCGGCGTATTCGGCGGCGGAAATGCGCCCGCCTTCGTCGGCATCGTCGGGTTTGACGCGGACGAGCCAACCCTTGTCGTAAGGGCTGTCGTTGAGCAGTTCGGGGGCGTCCGCCAGTGCTTCGTTGACGGCGACGATTTCACCGGAAACCGGAATGATCGCGTCGGAAGTGATTTTGACGGACTCGATGGAAGCGCAGGAAACGCCCTGCTTGAAGTGTTCGCCCACGGTGGGGAGGTCGACGAAAATGACCCCGCCGAGCTGATCCTGTGCATAGTCCGTGATGCCGACGAGCATGGTGCCGTCGGGCTCCGCTTTGGCCCAGAGGTGTTCGGAGTGGTAGGAACGGTCTTCGGGATAGGTGAGGCTCATAATGCGATCTCCTTCGGGTTGAGCGATGTTGCTATTCGGTCACAATTGCGCGGGTAGCACGGATGGCGGCGGGGACGATTTCGTCCAGCGTGGGGTGGCCGATCATGACTTCATGCAATCTTTCGGGCGTATAGCCTCCGACCATGAGTAGCTGGGCCACGGTGACGAGGTGGGATACGCCGTGGCCGATGGCCGCGATGCCCGCGATGGCGTCGCCGTCCCATACGACCTTCACGAATCCGCCGGAAGCCCCGGCTGCCTGCGCGATGGGATTCAGGGTCAGGGGAACCTGCGATACGCTTACGGACCCCCCGGCGGCAAGGAGCCCTTTGGCGGTCTGGCCGACGCGCATGATCTCGGTGCTGCCGTAAATGCAGGACGGGACCGGGCCGGGCACGTATACGCCTTTTTCGTGTCCGAGGATGCGGCGGGCGACATACGCGCCCTGATGATCGGCGGCATGGGCCAGCAACGTAAGGCCGTTCACGTCGCCGATGGCATAGACACCTTCGGCGGCTTCAAGATGAGCGTTCACGTCGACGAAGCCGCGGCGTTTCAGCGTGCAGCCCGCCTTTTCGCAATCAAGCCCGGCTGTATTCGGAGTACGGCCCACGGCGACCAGCGCTTTGGAGGCGGTCAGCACGCGTCCATCACCAAGAGTCAGTTCGGCCTGCCCGTCCTTCGTGACAAGCGACTTCGCCATGACGTCCGTGATGCAGGTACGGCCCGCCTTGCTCTGGACACGGTCCATTTCTTTGGCGATGTCGGCGTCTTCAGTGGGGGCGATGTGCGGGGCGGCCTCGACGATGGTGATTTTGGAGCCCATCATGCCGAAGAAGTCGCCAAGCTCAAGGCCGATGGCCCCAGCGCCCACGATGATGAGATTTTCCGGGACTTCGGGAAGGTTGAGGACGCCGGTGCTGTCGAGCACGGCGTCGCCGTCGGGAGCGAGGCCGGGGAAGGACGCGCTCGACGAACCGCAGGAAAGAATGATGTTGTCAGTTGTCAACATCTCTTCGCCGGATTCGGAGCGGACGATGGCCTGTCCCTTTCCGGCGCATACGCCGCGTCCCTCGTACAGGGCGATCCCCGCCGCCGCGAGGCTTTTGGCGAGGGTCTGGCTGGAGCCCTTGAGGAAGCGGCCCACGCGGGTTTGCAGCGCCTTGTAGTCGATGTCGATGGAGCCCTTCATGGTGCGCAGGCGTTCCTGAGCCTTGAGGAGCCCGAGGGGGGCCGTCGCGCCGAGGAGCATCTTGGTGGGGATGCAGCCGCAGTTCAGGCACGTGCCGCCCCAGTGTTTGTCTTCGATGATGGCGACCTTTTTGCCGCCGGCCGCCAGTTCTTTCGCCGCCGTGGTCCCGCCGGGGCCTCCGCCGATGATGATTACGTCGTAGTGCATGGGTTGCCTCGTTTTGCGTATGCCGAGGAAGAGGGAAGAAATGTTTTCGAGCGGAGCGCCCGCCCCGCCGTCGTCCGTGTGCCTTGAAAGGCCGCTTTCAGCTGTTTTTACCCTTTCCCGGTTCCCCATCCCCCTCCCGAAACTCTCGGAGAGGGGGGATGGGACAGCTCGGAAGGAAGTGCTTAAAGAGCTCTTCCTGTCAAAAAAATCCAGAATGTCCGTATGGCCTATGCCGCTTGCGAACCGTCTCGTACCTTCCCCGCCCGCCAATCTCTGGTGAGGGAAGAGGAGCGGAAAGGGAGAGGGGCCTCTTAGGTTCCTTCCCTCCCCGGTTTGCCTACTTCGCTATGTCGGCCTTGAACAAGAATTCGCGGGAGGCGGAACGGTACTTAAGCATCATGGGATCGGCCACGGGTTCGAGCCCTTGCATACCCTGCGGCATTTCGGGGGTTACGGCGGCGATGGCGTAGGGAAGCTGATGATCACCGCAGGCTTCAAAGACCATGCGGGCCGCTTCACCGGCTTCGTCGCGGTTCGGCCAACGGGCACCGTCAGGACCGGAGAGCGGGGTGGCGAGGAAACGGATTTCGTGGTCGGGGAACGCTTTCACCAGTTCGATGGTCTTGGCGAGTTCGTCCTTGGTGGGCGCGGAACCGTAAAGGGCTTCGTAGACGGATGCGGGGCCGGGGATGTTGAGCTGTACTTTTGCCAGCGCGTTCAGGCCGATGAGGCGTTCGAGCAGGGCGGGATTCCGTCCGTCCGTCTGTATGCAGACCGTGAGGCCGCCCTTGGCGAGCTGTTGCACCAGTTCGACGAAGTGATCTTCCTCCGCAGCCGGGCACTGGGAAAGGTAGAGGCCGGAAATCCAGCCGTGCAGCAGGTCGCTGCGCGTGACCGCGCCTTCGAGGGCGTGTCCGGACAGCAGGTAGGCGATGACTTCGCCGGAGCCCTGCTTGATGACCGTGCCGTCGTCGAACAGCGGGAACTCCACGCCTTCGGGGTTGCGGTAGATGGCCTTGCGGTTGGCGCGGTAGAAGGTGTTGAATGTCTGGGCATCAGCCTTGAAATCCACGGTTTCGTAAGCGATCTGATGTTCGGCGAGAAAGCCTTTGACGATTTTGCACCGCAGGCAGTCGGGTGCGGTATACAGGGTGATGCTCATCTGTGCGCTCCTGTGATGCCGGAAAGCCGGCAGAAAGGGTTGCTTTGCAAACGGCGGTTTGCCGCCGGGTATGGACAAAAAAAGAGGCGGAATCCGTCGGAACGGGGTTCCTCTGAATTTCTGCCTCTACCTATACCCGGATTCGGGACAGAAAATTGTTACCGTTGTTACTTTTTTCGCAAAAAGTTCGAAAAAATCCGCTCCGGGGAGGAAATCAGCCCCATTCCGCCTCTTCTTGTTCTTCCAGCAGTTTTTCAAGCTGATCGAGCTCGCTCAGTTCGATTTCATGGCGTGAGAACCGCACCAGTATCCCGAGCTCGCGCAGCTGCTGCAGGCAGCGGAACAGGGAAACGCGGTGGATGTCCAGCACTGAAGCCAGTTCGAGCTGGGTCATGTCCAGAGGAAAGGCCTTGGCGTTGTTATGGCTGCGGGAGAGCTGGCGCAAAAAGCGGCAGACTCGGGCCAGCGGCGTGCCGTGCTTGATCAGGAAACTTACGCTGAACAGGTTGGAAAATTTGGTGGCCGTACCCCGGAGCATGTTCAGGATGAGATGGGGGTATTGGCGGGCGAATTCGGCGTCATGGATCAGCGAGCTGGGGAAACGGTACGCTTCGGTCCTCTCCAGCACCCGGAAACAAGCCATCGTCGCCTCGTCCCCGGTGATCACGCTCGTCTCGTTGAAGATGCAGCCCTTGCCGAAAAACATGACGACATGATCTTCCCCTGCCGCGTTGGTGTAGGTGAGCCGCACGCGTCCTTTATCTATAAAATAGAAGCAATCGGTGGTGGCCTGATGATTGTAGTGGGAACGCGGAAAAACGAGATGCGTCCCCATGTGCACAATTTCCCGCCAAGGCTCATGTAGACCGCTGTGGGAGATGATAGCAATGTGCTGTTGCGGCATTTGGATTTCTGCGGTCATAGAATCACCTCTTTCTCAATGATGGATGGGCGGAAATGTTCTTATACTTTTTATGTGAATTGTTGCACAGGTTACATTTCTGTTTTCTCATCCGTCATAAGGTGCTTTTGCGGATAAAGGAACCCCTCTGTGAAAGCCCATAGACGAAAGGCGTCAATCGTTCAAGTCTGTTCGGGAATGAGGACAGCCTTGACGTATCTCCAAAGTTTCATTTCATTTTATTCTGCCTGAGGCGCAAGCACCGGCGTCCGGGCGCAATCCATACATAGGGAAGGAGCATCCGATGAGCGCGACGATTTTCCCCACTGGCGTTACTATCTACAATCCCGAAAAATGCTGGAGCGGTTATACCATCCTTCAGGCCGCCGAACGCGGCGCCCTCCTTATCGACATGAACGGCAATGAAGTCCGCATGTGGGAAGGCTTGCAGGGCTTCCCGAACAAAATGCTGCCCGGCGGTTACGTGATGGGGAGTCTTGGTGAACGCAATCCCAAGTATGGCCTTCAGGACCAGACCGACCTTGTGCAGGTGGACTGGGACGGCAACATCGTGTGGAAGTTCGATAAAGCCGAATACGTCGAAGATCCGGGCGAGGAACCTCAGTGGATGGCCCGCCAGCACCACGACTACCAGCGCGAAGGCAACACCGTGGGCTATTACGTGCCCGGTTCCGATCCCAAAACCAACAGCGGCAACACGCTGATCCTCGCGCACAAGAACGTCCACGTGCCCGCCATTTCCGACAAGATGCTGCTTGACGACGTGATCTACGAAGTGGATTGGGACGGCGACATCGTGTGGGAATGGAAAGTGTCCGATCACTTTGAGGAGCTGGGCTTCGACGCCATTGCCCGTAACCTCATGTACCGTGACCCCAACTATTACACCGGGTTCGGCAACAGCCACATCGCGGGCGACTGGGTGCACACCAACTCCATGTCCGTGCTCGGCCCGAACAAATGGTACGACGCTGGCGACAAGCGCTTCCACCCCGACAACATCATCATCGACTGCCGCGACGCCAACATCATCCTGATCATCGAAAAAGCCACCGGCGACATCGTATGGAAGATCGGCCCGTATTTCGATCAGACCCCCGAACTGCGCAAGCTCGGCTGGATCATCGGCCAGCATCACGCCCACATGATCCCGCGAGGCCTGCCCGGCGAAGGCAACATCCTCATTTACGACAACGGCGGCTGGGCCGGCTATTACGCGCCGAACCCGGGTTCCCCCACCGGCATCCGCGGCGCTCTGCGCGACTACTCACGCGTGCTGGAAATCGACCCCGTCACGCTGGAAATCGTGTGGCAGATGACGCCGAAAGAAGCCGGATACCTGATGCCGCTTGACGCCAACCGTTTCTACAGCCCGTTCATCAGCGGTATGCAGCGGCTGCCCAACGGCAACACCATGATCACCGAAGGTTCCCACGGCCGCATCTTCGAGGTGACCCCCGAACACGAGCTGGTGTGGGAATACGTGTGCCCCTACTGGGGGAAGGCCCTGCCCATGAACATGGTGTACCGTTCCTACCGTCTGCCCTACGAATGGGTGCCGCAGCTTGAAAAGCCCGCCGAATCGCCCATCGAACGCCTCGACGTATCCACGTTCCGCGTGCCCGGCGCTGCCGCTCCGGGCGTGAAGAGCGCCGTAAAGATCAAGGAAGCCAAGGGGTACTTCGGCCTGTCCGCCATGTGCGTGGCTGCCGATATCGAAGAATAAGCGCATTATTAAGGATGGTTGAGGGCGGTTCTGGTTGAGAAAGGCATTTTTCCAATCCGGGCCGCCTTTTTGGTACGCCCCCGTCGTCGGCGGGGGGATCTTTCCGTCCGTTGGGGGACGGAGCCCTGCTATTTGAGGAAGCGAGGGAAACGCATGAAGAGGCTGTGCTCACTTTGTTTGACGTTGGGGATGCTCTGTGGGGCGGCGGCGACCGCCGGAGCCGTCGAGATCAAGGCCAAAGGCACATGGGAGATTTTGTCCGAATGGAGTAACGTCGCTCCGCTGAACGGGCCGAATGATCGGTTCGCCACCTTGCAGCGCCTGCGTACGCAGGTGGAAATCATTTCTTCGAATGCCCTCAAGGGCGTCGTGTTCTTCGAAATCGGGGACACCAACTGGGGCAAGGCTTCCGAGGGCGGCGCGCTGGGTACTGACGCCAAGAATATCGAAGTCCGCTATTCGTACGTCGACTGGCAGGTTCCGAACACGGATCTGCGCGTCCGCATGGGCCTCCAGCCGATCATCCTCCCCGGATTCGTGGCGTCGGGATTCAGCCCGGTATTCGGGCATGACGTGGCCGGCATCATGTTGTCGCAGAAGTGGTCCGACGAGGTCGGGACGACGTTCTTCTGGGCCCGGCCTTTCAACGGCAACTTCGGCGGCTGGAACGCCAACGGCTCGCAGGCCAACGGGACGCCGCGGGATACCCCCGGCGACGCCATGGACCTGCTCAGCCTGATCGTGCCCATCAAAACGGACGTGATGAAGGTTTCGCCTTGGGGCATGTTCGGCTTTATGGGCACCAAGAGCCTCATGGGAAACATCAAGGGCGGCGATCCGGCGACATGGGCTCCACGGGCCGGTCTGTATCCCATTCTCGGCAGCGGCTACACGTTTGAGACGTTCCCCTTCCGCCGGAATACGGAAACCCACGAAAACGCGTGGTGGCTCGGCATCACCGCCGAAACGAATTATTTTTCGCCGCTCACCGTCGCCGGGGATTTCGCCTATGGCAGTGTGAAGATGGGGGAAATCCCGGGGTATGAGGGCTTTGCCGACGGCCCCGGCACGTTCAAGCTGGATCGTGCGGGCTGGTATGCCGCCGTGCGCGCGGATTACGCCCTTGATTGGGCCACTCCCGGCATCATCGCGTGGTACGGCAGCGGCGACGACGGCAATCCGTACAACGGTTCCGAGCGCCTGCCTCAGTACAACACGCCGTGGGCGGTGAGCGCGCTCGGCTTCGGCGGCGGCTGGACCGATATCGCCACATGGAAGGTGCTCGGGCACAACCCCGGCGGCCTTTGGGGCGTGGTCCTGCATCTCAAGGACATCTCGCTCATGGAAGATCTGAAGCACACCCTGCGCGCCGGGTACTACCACGGCACCAACAACTCCGCGATGCCCAAGGCCGCGAACATGACCTCGTATCCTTCCCGCATCGACGGCCCGTTCGCCTATCTCACCACGTCCGACGACGCGTGGGAATTGAACGCGGACACCCGCTACAAGATTTATGAAAATCTGGAACTCGCCGTCGAGGCCGCGTATGTGCGCCTCAACCTGGATGAGGGAACGTGGGGAAAGAAGATCGTCAATGAAGTGGATAAGGATTCCTATCGCGTGAGCATTGGTCTGAAGTATTCGTTCTAGTTTGCTCCGTTCGTGGGGAAAAGGCCGGTGGGGGACTGCCGGCCTTTTTTTGTTGGGGCATCGGATTCGATAAAGGGCAATGCGCTAAGGCTGGTTGCCGAGGCACTCCGAACAGAAAGCGTGCCCCTGCGATACGGCGATGCGCCTGACCAACTCCTCGGCCAGCATATGTGACGGCAACCGCCTGAGCGCTTCTTCATCGGCTTTGCGTGTCGTCACTTTAACATCGGTTTCGTAGCGGCTTGGCTCGGGCCGCAACGTCATAAGGCATGGCCCCTTGCCCGTGAGTATCCACTCCGGATGCACATTTTTTACGCGCATCAAAATGACCAGCCAGCTGGAGGGCATCTTCCCGCGCCGGACGGCAGCGGAAACCGCCGATTCCGGGACGCCGAAAAAGTCGGCCAGATCGGTAGCCGTATGCTTACAGATAACGAGTTTAAGCCGTTCCATTTGAGCGTCGAAAATTTGGTTTTCCATTCGAGCCTCTCGATGGCCGTGTTATGGGTGCGACCTACTATTGATAGTCAAGAGAACTACAATAGTAGGTCGGTTTCGTAAAGGGGCATTGTATCTGGGAGGAATGAAAAAGAAATATGATGAGGACAAGCTGGCTAAGACGTTTATGCCCGCAGTGATCCGGCGCTACCGTGATGCGGCGGGGCTCTCTCAGCAGGAACTTGCAGATCGGGTTGGCATTTCCAAAAGCTACATATCCTCTTTGGAGCTTGGTTATCGAGCGCCGAGTTTGAATCTGCTTGTGAAGATTGCTCAGACATTGGAGGTGAAAGCGGGCAAAATGGTCGATGAAATGGTGGAAGATGCCGAAAGGGTTCTTTGACGTTTCGCCGGTGGTTTCATGACGGCTTGGGCTATAACGGCATGAGGCCCGGTGTCCGTGAGTATCTATTCCGTGATTACATAGGGAGGAGGACATGCCGGGATACAGCAAGGAAGACGGTAATATTTTGAAGCAGTTTGGTGCGGCTGTGAAGGCGGGAAGGGATGAACTGCGCATCTCTCAAGAGGCGTTGGCGGAAAAGCCAGGTCTACATAGAGCGTATGTTGGAGGAGTGGAACAAGGACGCAGAAATGTAAGCCTGTTGACTATCGTAAAGCTCTCTCAAGCTCTTGGTGTGGAGGCGGCGAGTGTTTTTGAACGCATGAAAACAATAAAAAATAATAAATAACAACATGTTGCATCGTTTAATATGAATGCGGAATAGATTTTATACGGCAATGGACAACGATAAAACAAAAGTCATCATGGGACTGATTGTAGCGTCGCTTCGTGAAGGGCTTGGCATGAGCCGTTATGCTTTGGCCAAGGAATCGGGTGTTGACTATTCGTGGCTGCGGCGTTTTGAACAGGGAAAGTCCGGGATCCGGGTGGAAACCCTTATTGGGCTTGCAAAAGGGTTGGGGATTCCAGCGGGAACCATTGTCGGCGCGATGGAGAAAGCGTTGGAAAATCCCGATACGTGGCTTGAGGAGCATGAAAGGAAAATGAGCCGAACGGAGACGTGAAAAACGGAGTTGGAGATATGTTGGCAAAGGTGCTTGAGAGGAAAATAAATGAGAAAAGGGAACCTACTTTCGTAAGTTCCCTTAGGGGTAATTCTCTTTTATGTGCTGGTCGGGATGAAAGGATTTGAACCTTCGACCCCTTGAACCCCATTCAAGTGCGCTCCCAGACTGCGCTACATCCCGGCACGCAGATGGAGATACCTTTCTCATGCCCCGCTGTCAACAACTTTTTGCGGGAAGAGCAAACTTTTTCTAGCGCTGGGATGCTTCATTATTTATTTCAATGAATTGAAATCTTCCGCTGTATCAGCCATTTTTACAGGTGGGCGTCGTACCAGTCACCCGCAAGGCGCAAGCCCTGACGGACATCGTATTCGGGCTCATAGCCCAACAGCGTACGGGCGCGGGTGATGTCCGCCAGAGAATGGCGTACGTCTCCCGCCCGGAAATCACGGTAGGCCGGTTTGGCTTCCGCCGCTTCGGGCTTGTGGCGGACGACCTCGTCACGGATAAGCCCGAAAAGCTCGTTGAGCGTGGTCCGCTGGCCGAAGGCCACATTGTAGACGAGGTTCCGGGCGTCGTCCGCAGCATAGGATGCCAGCAGGTTCGCCTGCACCACATTGTCGATATAGCAGAAATCACGGGACGTTTCGCCGTCCCCGTTGACGTATACGGTATCCCCTTTCGTCAGGGCGGCGAACCACTGGGGGATCACCGCCGCATACGCGCCGTACGGGTCCTGACGCTGTCCGAACACGTTGAAGTAGCGCAGGCCGATGGTCTTGAAGCCATAACTGCGCGCGAAAACCTCGGCGTAGAGCTCGTTTACGTACTTGGTCACGGCGTAGGGCGAGAGGGGCTTGCCGATGCGGTCTTCCTGCTTGGGCAGGTTGGGCTCGTCGCCGTAGGTGGAGCTCGAAGCCGCATAGACGAAACTCTTTACCCCGCAATCGCGGGCCGCGACGAGCATGTTGAGGAACCCGTCAATGTTGCAGCCGTTGGTCATGATCGGGTTTTCGATGGAGCGGGGCACAGAGCCGAGCGCCGCTTCGTGCAGGACGTGCTCGGCGCCCTGGCAGGCCTGAAGGCAGGTTTCGACGTCGCGGATGTCTCCTTCCATGAAACGGAACCGCTCCCACTGCTCCGGGGTGACCAGTTCTCGTACCATGTCCAGATTGTGCTGATACCCGGTGAGGAAGTTGTCGAGGCCCACGACGCGCTGCCCGTGTGACAGCAGCGTCTGCAACAGGTTGGAACCTATGAAGCCCGCCACGCCGGTGACGAGCCATGTGCTCGGTTCTTGTTCGATCCGCTGAAGAAGTTCGGTGTAGTTGGACATCAATGGCTCCAAAGGAAAAGGTTCGGGGCATGACCCCCTGAAGCCGGAAGTGTAGCCGCGCCGCCCTCCACTGTAAAGTATGGTCCTCCGTCGGTATTTTGTCTTTCAGGGCACTCCGTGATAGGCTCCCCACGTTCATGGTTTCTTTTGAGAGGTTTCATTTCCTTTTTGCCCACTCTATGAGGACGGCTGTGAGTACGTATCAAACTTTTTCCACTGACGAGAAACCGCTTTCCATCTTGGATATACGGGATGCCAAAAACCGGCGGAAGCTGGCTATGGTCACCGCGTACGATACGCCATCGGCCCGTATTGTGGATCGTGCCGGGGTCGATATGGTGCTGGTGGGCGATTCCCTCGGTATGGTCATGCTCGGGCGCAAAGATACCCTGTCGGTCACTTTGGATGAAATGATCCATCATTGCCGCGCGGTTGTGCAGGGAATGCATCACGCCCTCGTCGTTGCGGATATGCCGTTTATGACGTATGAACCCGGGCCTGACGCAGCGCTTTCCAACGCGGCGCGCCTTGTCCGGGAAAGCGGCGTCAGGGCCGTCAAGCTCGAAGGCGCTTTCCTGCCTCAGATCCGCGCACTGGTGGGCGCGGGCATACCCGTCATGGGGCACATCGGCCTGACGCCTCAGCGGTCCGCGCAGCTTGGCGGCTTCAAGGTGCAGGGCAAGCGCGCAGAAGCAGCACGGCAGTTGCTTGATGAGGCGGCGGCGCTCGAAGACGCCGGGTGTTTCGCCATTGTGCTTGAGGCCATTCCCGCGCCTCTCGCGGCGGCGATTACGGCCCGGGTTTCCGTTCCCACCATCGGCATAGGGGCGGGGGCCGACTGCGACGGGCAGGTGCTCGTCCTGCATGACATGCTCGGGCTGTACAGCGAGTTTACGCCGCGTTTCGTCAAGCGGTATGCGGAACTGGGTACCCTGATGGAGCAGGCCGTGCGGGATTATGCCGAAGAGGTCCGCAGCGGGGCGTTCCCCACTCCGGCGCACAGCTTCAATATGGATGAGGAAGAGCGCGCCCGGTTGGAAGATCGGCTGCGCGAAACCGAGTAACAGTTTTCTCCCTGTTATGGAGATGGAAAAGACGATGCAGATCATTCATTCTCCGGAAGCGTTGCATTCCGTGTGTGCCGAGTGGCGGCGTCAGGGGCTGAAAACGGCCCTTGTGCCCACGATGGGGTATTACCACGCCGGGCACGCCAGCCTGATTTCCTATGCCCGCTCGGTGGCCGACAAGGTGATCGTCAGCCTTTTCGTCAATCCGACGCAGTTCGGCCCCAACGAGGATCTGGAAGCGTACCCGCGCGATTTTGAGAAAGACTCCGCGCTGGTCCGCGAGCTGGGCGGGGACGTACTCTATGCCCCCGAGCCGGAAAACATGTACGCGCCCGATCACGCCACATGGGTGGAAGTGCCCGCGCTTGCCAACACCTTGTGCGGCCTCAGCCGCCCCATCCACTTCCGGGGCGTGTGCACGGTGGTCTTGAAGCTGTTCATGCTGGCCCAGCCCAGCCTTGCTGTATTCGGCGAGAAGGATTGGCAGCAGCTCGCCATCATCAAGAAAATGGTTTCCGATCTGAATGTGCCTGTGGAAGTCGTCGGGCGGCCCATCGTGCGTGAAGCCGACGGGCTGGCTCTCAGCTCCCGCAATGTTTACCTGACGCCCGAAGAGCGCGTCCAAGCCCCGCAGATCCGCAAGTCGCTCGAAATGGCCGCCGGTCTCGCCGCCGGGGGGGAACGCGACGCCGCCAGAATCATTGAGGCCGTCCGTGGCTATCTGGCCGCGCATCTCCCCACAGGGCAGGAGGATTACATCTCCATCGTCGATCCCGCCGCCCTGACCAAGGTTGATCGCATTAAGAACATGGCTCTGTGCGCGCTTGCCATTCGTCTTGGCAAGGCGAGGCTGATTGACAATATGTTGTTGAAGGTTGGGGAGTGAAGATGAATCGGGGGAGGGGAGAGGAAACCTTTCTAAAGAAAGGTTTCCTCTCCCCTCCCCCGAACCCCCCTCCTTTCTCCTTCCAAAGACTTTTGACTTTATCGAATCCCTGTTCGGAGAGCGGGGGATACGTGGGAGTTTTTCGTCTTTCTTGGTCGTGAAGAAAAGAAGCATCTTGGAGACTTTTTTCTTGAAAGCGCATTCTTTTTGAAGTGGTTCCGTTAAAAGCCTCTCAACTTTTTTCTCCGCAGCCGGAAAAGCTGGGAAAAGGGATTCGATAAAGGCGAAAGTCTTGGGAGTGGGGGGATGGGGTTTGGGGAAGGGGGAGAACCTTTCTCCAGAAAGGTTCTCCCCCTTCCCCAATCTTCCTCTTCCTCCCCTCCCTTCTCCCCAAAAGGAACGCCATGAACCCGTTGATCTGGCAAAAACGACTGAGGCCGCTGCTGACGCCGGTTTCGTTGCTGTACCGCCGAATACTGGCCGCGCGCAGGGCAAAATGGGAAAACGAAGGCTCGCCCGCGTTCCGGCCCGCGTGCCCGTGCGTTTCCGTGGGGAACATCGCATGGGGCGGGACGGGCAAAACCCCCGTGGTGGATTGGCTGCTCGTCTGGAGCGAGGTGCGGGGGCTGCGGGCGGTGGTGCTGTCGCGGGGGTATAAGGCACAGCCTCCGGAATTGCCGTTGCATGTGTCGCCGTCACGAACGCCGGGAGAGGCGGGGGACGAACCGCTCATGCTGGCGCTTGAGCACCCGTCCGCTGCGGTGATGGTGGACCCGGACCGCAGACGCTCGGGGGGCTGGGCAGAAGAGCGGCTGAGCCCGGATTTGTTCGTGCTGGACGACGGATTCCAGCATGTGAAGGTGCGGCGCGATCTCGATATCGTCCTCCTGCGGCCTGACGATCTGGGCGACGGCTGGGGCCGCGTGATCCCTGCCGGAGCATGGCGCGAAGGCCCGGAAGCGCTGGAGCGGGCCGATGTTTTCATGATCAAGTGCTCGCCGGAAGCGTGGGAGAGCCTGCGCCCGGCCTGCGAACGGCGTCTCGCCGGATTCCGTCGCCCGCTGTTCAGTTTTTCGTTGCGCCCGAGTTCGTTGCGCAAGATAGGGACGGACGAATGCCAGGATGCCGAAGCTTTTGCCGGGAAACCATATGCGCTGGCGACGGGCGTGGGCGATCCGGCGCAGGTACGGGAAACGGTGGCCCGGTTCATGGGCCGCGAGCCCGCAGAATTCATTGCCTATCCCGATCACCATGCCTACACGCCGGAAGACGCGGCAAAGCTGGAGGGGCTCGGTATGCCCGTCATCTGCACCAGCAAGGACGCCGTGAAGTTGCGGGAACTGAGGCTGGCGGATGCGTGGGCGTTGCGGGTTGAAGCGGCCTTCGGGCCCGCGCTGTGGACCGAGGCCGCTTTCCCGCATTGGCTGGATGCGTGGGCGAAGCGCAAGGGGCTTTTCTAGCTGTTGCGTTTTACCAGATCCTTGCCCAATTCAAAGGCTTTTTGGCAGTCGATGGGGAACTGCCGCTCCCGCTGGCGTGCCTTGTCGGGTTCCGAGAAGCATTCCACCTTGTATTTGCTGTAGTCGCTGAATTGGTACGTGTCGTTTACATAGAGGGTTTCAGGCTTGCCGAAGATTTTCCCAATGAACAGCTCCATGCTCTGGAAGCTCTCCGTGTAGTGACTCTCGAGCATGACTTGGTAGGGCACGTTCATGGTGTAGACGAACGCCGTGGGCATCCGTTTCGGGGCCAGCGAGGAATAGTCGGCGTCGTAGACGAAATATTGGAAGAGCAGCCTTTCAAAGAACATGCGCATCTTGCCGGTAATGCTGTGGAAATAGACGGGCGAGCCGAAGATGATGCCGTCCGCATCGGCGAGGCGCTCCAGAATCGGCGTCAAACCGTCCCGGACGGCGCATTTGCCGTAGCTTTTCCCGCCGAGGCGCTTGCACTCGAAACAGCTCACGCATCCGGAAAAATCATGGCTGTAGAGATGGATCAGTTCCGTTTGCGCCTGAGGATCGGCCGCCTTCACGCCTTCAAGGGCTTTGTTCAGGATGGTTGCGGTGTTGTGGGTTTTCCTCGGGCTTCCGTTGATGGCATAATACGTCATGGCGTTCTCCTTGCGTTTGGGGCCGGGACTCCGGCCTGATGCATTCAGAGTATTGGGAAACGGCTGCGAAAAAACAAGTACGCAGTTTTTTCTGCCTTACACTGTTTGATAAGATGTTGTTTTTTAGGAACCTTATAGGAAGGTTGTTGTCATGGGCGGAAAGAGGCGTACCGGATACAGCACGGAACTTCCCGGCGCGAACGTATACACCGTGCCGTGTCCGATCATCCATGCGCTGAACCTGATCGGCGGCAAATGGAAACTGCCGGTGCTCTGGCATCTGTTCGACGCGGAATCCGTCCGCTACAACGAGCTGAAACGGAGCGTCGTCGGCATCACGAACATCATGCTGACCCAGTGCCTGAGGGAACTGGAAACCGCCGGGCTCGTGCGCAGGGACGATTTCGGCGAAGTCCCCCCACGGGTGGAGTATTCATTGACCGGGCAGGGCAGGGAACTGCTCCCGGCCCTGCGCGAACTGTACAAATGGGGCGAGAAGCAGCTTGCCCGTAGCGCCGAGGCCGATCCGCCTTTCTCTTGAGCCGGTTCGCCGCATTCTCACGCATTGCCAGCCCGTTTCATCTGGGCCATACTCTTTCATGCCTCTTTTCCCGTCCCGAATCCGTCATTTTGTAAAGAATCCTCCGGGCGGTCCGGCGCGCATCGTG
>NZ_JH114231.1:1440258-1463387 GCF_000224655.1 Bilophila sp. 4_1_30 | reverse complement strand
AGTGGAGGGGTGGGGCGGGTAGGGGAGGAAGAACCCCTTCTCCAGAAGGGGGCTTCATCCCCCTCTCCGATTCCTCTTCCCCTTTCTTCCCACATCCAAAAAGGTTTTCCTATGAAAAAGCATCCCCGCCAGCGCGGGTATTTTGGCGATACCGTCCGCAAGGGCGCTTCCGGCCCGGCCCGGCCCGGTAAAAAGAACGCTCGCCGCACGGACGACGAACAGACGTTTGTGAGCGTCCCCGGCGGGTTGGACGTTGAGGAGGTGCTGGGGCTGATGGGTAAAATCCGTCATCCCGTGCGCCTCGACGATCTGATCCGTTTCCTTGATTTGTCCCGGCGGGACAAGAAACCGCTTGAGAGCCTGCTTGATGCCCTGCAGGCCAAAGGCCGGGTCATCCGGCTTCGCGGCGGCAAATGGGTGGAAGCGTCGCAGGCCCGGATCGTAACCGGCGTGCTGTCCATCCAGCGCTCCGGGGCTGGGTTCGTGACCCCGGACGTGGTGCAGGAGTCAGCCGAGGACACCCCGAAGCCCGTTGACGGCGGCAAGCGCAACCGTGTGGAATCCCGGTTGCAGCCCGATATTTTTATCCATCCCGGCTTTCTTGGCGACGCGTGGCACGGCGACCGCGTGGAAGTGGCCCTGCAACCGGCTCCGCAGCACCGGGGCGGCAAGATGCGGAACCCGGAAGGACGGATCATCCGCGTGCTCGAACGCCGCCAGAAGGAGTTGGCCGTCCACGTCACCCGGAACCAGACGCCGCGCGGCGTCCTGTGCCGCCCGGCTGATCCCCGGCTCGACTTCCTGCTTGATGTAGACGTTTCCGCGTTAAAGGCCGCGCCGAAAATCGGGGAACTGCTGCTGGTGACGCCGGAAGAGAAGGTTGAAGACGGCCTTTGGCGGGGCACGGCCCGCGTCTCGCTCGGGCTTGAGGAAGACGCGATGGTACAGGAGCGTCTGACCAAGCTGAACCACGAAATCCCTCTGGACTTCCCGCCCAACGTGCTGGCCGAGGCCGCCGAACTGGAAAAGCGCGCGGCGGAGGGCGCGGCGGATTTGGGAGGGCTGAAACCGCTCGACGGCGTGGAGGACGCGCTGCCCATCGACCGGGTTTCAAAGGCATCCACGTCGAAACGGCAGGATCTGCGCGGCGTGCCGTTCGTGACCATCGACGGCGAGGACGCCCGCGATTTTGACGACGCGGTGTATGTCCGGCGGCTTCCCGGCGCGCCCGACGGCGCGGTATGGGAACTGTGGGTCGCCATCGCGGACGTGAGCCATTTCGTGCTGCCGGGTTCGCGGCTGGACCGGGAAGCCCGTGATCGCGGCAACTCCTACTATTTCCCGACCTCCGTGGAGCCCATGCTGCCTGAGGTTCTGTCCAACGGCCTGTGCAGCCTGCGTCCCGACGAGGATCGGCTGGTCATGGCGGCGCGGGTAGGGTTCGACGATCGGGGCATCCCGCGCACGTCGGCGTTTTTCCCGGGCGTGATCCGGTCGCGGGGACGGCTCACCTACGAAGGCGTGCAGGAGGCGTTGGACCACGGCGGCGAACTGGCGGGGCGGCATCCGTATTTAAAGGACGCCGAAGCGCTGGCGCATCTTCTGCTTGAACGGCGTCAGGCGCGTGGGAGCCTTGATTTCGATTTGCCCGAGGCGCAGTTCATCGTGAACCGCTCCACCGGCGAAGTGGAGGACATCAAGCGGCGCGTCCGGCTGTTCGCGCACCGGCTGATCGAAGAATTCATGCTGGCGGCGAACGAGGCCGTGGCCCGCTTCCTCACGGAGAAGGGCACGCCGTTCCCGTACCGTATCCATCCCGCGCCCGATCCGGATCGGCTGTCCTCGCTGTTCCGCACGCTGGCGTCCACGGATCTCGCCCAGAGCGAGCTCCTGACCCTCAAGCGGGGCGAAACGCCTTCGCCGTCGCGTCTCCGGGACATTCTGGTACAGGCCAACGGCACGCCGCAGGAGTACCTTGTGGGGCGGCTCGTGCTGCGTTCCATGATGCAGGCCCGGTACTCTCCGGAGGCGGGCGAGCATTTCGGGCTGGCTTCCCCCTGCTATTGCCACTTCACGTCGCCCATCCGGCGCTATGCCGACCTGCTGGTGCACCGGGCGCTGTCCTTTACGCTCGGCGCGACGCCGGGGCCGATCCTCGCCGGGCACAAGCTGCTTATGGCGGCGGACCAGTGCAACGCCCGTGAACGCGCCGCGACCGAGGCCGAACGGGAAATCGCCCGCCGTCTCGGGTGCCTCCTGCTGCGGGAGCGCACCGGCGAGACGTTCACCGGTGTCGTTTCCGGGGTGACGGAGTTCGGCTTTTTCGTGGAGTTCGACGAGATGCCCGTCGAGGGCATGGTGCGGCTCACGACGTTCCGCGACGACTGGTTCGAGTACGATCCGGACCGTCAGGAACTCATCGGCGTGGGTACGGGGCGGCGCTTCCGTCTGGGGCAGGCCGTCACCGTGCGGCTGACCGACGTGCATATCGGACGGCTTGAGGTGAATCTGGAGCTGGAAGGGACTACAGATACGGCGAAAAGATCCAGCTCGCGGCGTTCCGCAGGCGGTAGGGAAGCGCCGGGTAGGTCGTCGGGACGGAAACGGAACGGCTTCGTACCTCGTCATAAAAGGCGCTGAGCTGTTCCGCCAGCCGGAGATCCAGCACTTCCATGACCAGCTCGAAGTTGAGGTTGAGGCTGCGGGGGTCGAGGTTGGCGGAGCCGAGCAGGGTGTATTCGCCGTCGATGAGCAGGAGCTTGGTGTGGGCGAAGGGCGGGGGCTGGCGGTAAATCTTCACGCCCCTGTCCGCCAGCATGGGCATCTGGTGGCGCATGGCCCAGTCCACAAGGCGGTGGTTGTTCTCGCCGGGCAGGATGACGCTCACGTCCACGCCGCGCAGGACCGCGCTTACCAGCTCGCCGTGCAGACGGTGCGGCGGCAGGAAGTACGGGCTCATGATCCGCACGGAATGCCGCGCCGCCGAAATCTGGGCGCAGACGAGATCGAGGATGGTGTCCTCGGGCGTGCCGGGGCCGTCCATGAGGATGCGGCACAATGAGCTCCCTTGTTTCTTCACGGGATGCACGGTGAAGTTCGCGTGGTCCCCGGTGGCGAAGCTCCAGTCCATGAGGAAGGCGATTTCAAGCTGCTGCGCGATGGGGCCGAGGCAGCGGAAGTGCACGTCCTGCACCCGTGAGCGGCGCTTCAGGTTGGCGAGGTGGTTCTGGGAAATGTTCATGCCGCCGGTGAAGCCTGTTTCGCCGTCGCAGATCAGGACTTTGCGGTGCGTCCGCAGGTTGATGGAAAACTGGGGCGGGATGAGGCGCGGCGGCAGGAAGTAGGCGAGCTTGACGTCCGGGCCGAGGCGTTTGCGCCAGCTCGGCCACAGGTGGAAGGAGCCCACGCCGTCCATGAGCAGGCGCACGTCGCATCCGCGTTCGGCAGCGGCGCGCAGGGCGGCGGCGAAGCTCTTGCCCACTTCGTCGTAACCGAAAATGAAACTCGACAGGAAGACCCGTTCCCTGGCCTCACTGATGGCCTTGAGCATGACCGGATAGGCGGCTTCGCCGTTGTGCAGCACGGTGAGGTCGTTGCCTTCGAGCATACAGCGGCCGGTGATGCTGGAACCCGGATTGACGAGGTAGTGCCATGCGTGCGGGACTTCGTCCTTGTCGATGAACCCTTCCGGTTTTTCCGTCAGTGATTTGCCGTGCAGGTCCACAAGGCCGCCCATGACTTTCTGGGCGGCTTTTTCCATAAGCCGGACGGCTTGGCTGTCGATCCGGGCGATTCCGAACAGCCAGTACAGCGGCAGCCCGACCGGGGGCATGAACAGGATGATGGCGATCCAGCCGAGGGCCGCCCGCGAGTCCCGCTTGTGCAGCAGGGCATGGCAGGCGCTGTAGATGGCGAACCCGTGCACGATGGCCACGAAGATCAGAAGGATCACCGTGTTCGGGACGAAGATCAGGCACGCAACGGCCAGCAGCGCGAGCAGGAGAGAGATGTAGAGCATAGGCGGGTGGGGAGAAGGGCCTCTCTTGGAATCTCCAGCCCCGGACCCTACTCCGAATCTGCTTGTGGGCGAGGAGATGCGGCAGGCCTTCCTGCCCTGCATAGGACGCCGACGGAGAAGCTTCTTCCGCGCGGCTTTCCCGCGGCCGGGGATCTCGGGAGAGGAAGGGGGCTGTCTGGCTGGGGATGAGAGCCCTTCTCGAGAAGGGCTCTCATCCCCAGCCTGTTTGTCCGGTGGCGTACCGGAAGCTTTTTACCGTACGACGAGCACGGGGACGGTGGCGAGGGTAAGCACCTTGTGGGTGACGCTGCCGAGGAGAAGGCCTTCGATGTCGCTGCGGCCGCGGGAACCCATGACGATCAGGTCGCACTTCATGTCTTCGGCGGTTTCGATGATGCCTTCGGCGGTAGAGGTATGGAGAACAATCTTTTCGCGGCAGGCGATGTTGTCCTTGGCGATGACGTCCATGACGGGCTGGGTGATGAGGCTGGCGTCGGTCTTGACGGCCTCTTCGGCTTCCTTGCGCGCATCGCCGCCGATGACGTTGGGAATGGGGGGGAGGACCGTGGCGACGACGATCTCGCCGCCTTCGCGGACGAGGCTGACGGCGTGGGCCACGGCGTGCATGGAGTGTTCGGAACCATCGACGGGCAAGAGGATGCGGTTGTAGGCCATACGTGCTCCTTAATATTGACGCTGATGCGTCTGTTTGAAGGGATCGCAACGTATGTTACACGGGCTGAAACGAAGTGACAAGGCTTCTATTCGCCGGGCGGGAACGCTGTGGAAACGGTGAGGATACGCTGGAACGCCGCATGGTTGCAAAAACATGGAGAGGCCGTTTCCGTCCGGGGCTCAGATTGACAATAACGCCCCGCCAGAGTACATTTATCCATTCCATTTTTATATCTCACATTTACGGCCTCCGGTGTGCGCGACCTCCCGGAGCGTCTTTGTCCTCAGGAGGGCACGATGTCCAAAATTTTGAGCAAAGGCCTGACCTTCGATGATGTGTTGTTGGTGCCCGCCTATTCTGAAGTCACGCCGGATGTGGTGGACGTGACCGCTTGGCTGACTCCGTCCATCTCTCTGAATATTCCGCTGGTTTCCGCCGCGATGGATACCGTGACCGAGTCCGCGATGGCCATTTCGATGGCCCGCGCCGGCGGCATCGGCATCGTGCACAAGAATATGAGCATCGAGCGTCAGAAGCTGGAGATCGAAAAGGTCAAGAAATCCGAGAGCGGCATGATCATCGATCCCATCACCGTCGAGCCCGACGACACCGTCGAGCACGCGCTGGATCTCATGCACGCGTACCGCGTGTCCGGCCTGCCCGTGGTCCGGGAAAAGAAGCTGGTCGGCATCCTGACCAACCGCGACGTCCGTTTTGTTGAAGATCTCGCCGGGACCAAGGTCCGGGACGTGATGACCAGCGAAAACCTGATCACCGTTCCCACCGGAACCACGCTTGAGGAAGCCAAGCACCACCTGCACACCCACCGCATCGAAAAGTTGCTCGTGGTTGACGAAAAGGGCGAGCTTGCCGGGCTTCTTACCATGAAGGACATCGACAAGGTCCAGAAGTACCCCAACGCCTGTAAGGACAGCAAGGGCCGCCTGCGCGTCGGCGCAGCCATCGGCGTGGGCCCGGAAGGCGAGAAGCGCGCCGCCGCCCTCATCGCCGCGGGCGTTGACGTGCTCGTGCTCGACTCCGCGCACGGCCACTCCAAGAACATTTTGGATGCCGTGTCCGCCATCAAGGGCGCGTTCCCGGATTGCCAGCTCGTCGCGGGCAACGTGGCGACCTATGAAGGCGCCCGCGCCATGCTGAAGGCCGGCGCCGACACCGTGAAGGTGGGCATCGGGCCCGGATCCATCTGCACCACGCGCGTCGTGGCCGGTGTGGGCGTTCCGCAGGTCACCGCCATCATGGAATGTTCCCGCGCCGCCCGTGAAATGGACCGTTGCTGTATCGGCGACGGCGGCATCAAATTCTCCGGCGACGTGGTCAAGGCCCTCTCCGCCGGAGCGAATTCCGTCATGGTCGGCAGCCTGCTCGCGGGCACCGAGGAAAGCCCGGGCGAAACCATCCTCTATCAAGGCCGTACCTACAAAATCTATCGCGGCATGGGTTCCATCGACGCCATGAAGGAAGGCAGCTCCGACCGTTACTTCCAGCAGAAGAGCAAGAAGCTCGTCCCCGAAGGCATCGTGGGCCGCGTGCCCTTCCGCGGTGTGGCCAGCGAGACCATTTACCAGCTTGTGGGCGGCGTCCGCTCCGGTATGGGCTACTGCGGCGCGGCGACCATTCAGGAACTCTTCGAAAAATCCCAGATGGTGGAAATCTCCGCCGCGGGCCTGCGCGAAAGCCATGTCCACGACGTCATCATCACCAAGGAAGCTCCCAACTATCGCGTGGACAACGCGTAGGTCCCCTTTCGGCGGGGAGGGCCCTCCCCGCCACCTTCCCTGACGCCCCGGGATTCTCATTGACACTGACAGACTCTGAGACAACGCTGTCTCTCGAACAAAAGGACATACGATGCCCAGTAAAGTTATCATCATAGACTACGGCTCTCAGGTTACCCAGCTCATCGCCCGTCGGGTGCGTGAAGCCGGTGTCTATTCCGAAATCCACCCCTGCGTCGTCACCGCCGCGCAGGTGAAAGCCATGCAGCCTTCCGCAATCATCCTGTCGGGTGGCCCCGCGAGCGTGGGTGAAAAGGACGCTCCCGCGCTGGACAAGGGATTCCTTGATCTCGGCGTGCCGGTCCTCGGCATCTGCTACGGTATGCAGCTTCTGGCCTTCAACCTCGGTGGTGGGTTGGAACAGTCCGAAACCCGCGAGTATGGCCCCGCCGACTTGCGGTTCGTTCGTTCCTGCGCCCTGTGGGACGGCATTGATCTGACCAAGCTTTCCCGCGTGTGGATGTCCCACGGCGATACCGTGAAGACGCCTCCGGCGGGGTTCCTCGTTACCGGCAGCACCGACACGCTCGAAGTGGCGGCCATGGCCGACGAGGCCCGCAAGATCTACGCCGTGCAGTTCCACCCCGAAGTGCACCACTCCGTGGACGGCGACACCATGCTCCGCAACTTCCTGTTCAAGATCGCCAAGATCACCCCGGACTGGACCATGTCTTCCTTTGTGGAGCGTGTGATCAACGAAGTGCGCGAAACCGTGGGCGACGGGCATGTGGTCTGCGCGCTCTCCGGCGGTGTGGATTCCACCGTGGTCGCCGTGCTGTTGCACAAGGCCATCGGCAAGAACCTGCACTGCATCTTTGTGGATAACGGCGTGCTCCGCTCCGGCGAAGGCGACGAGGTCGTCACCTACCTGCGCGAGCACTTCGATCTGAACCTCAAGCTGGTGAACGCGCAGGATCGCTTCCTCGATCTGCTCGCCGGGGTCGAAGACCCTGAGAAGAAGCGCAAGATCATCGGCCACACCTTCATCGACGTCTTCGATGAAGAGGCGCGCGCCATCGGCAACGTGGAATGGCTGGCTCAGGGGACCCTCTATCCCGACGTGATCGAGTCCGTGTCCCACAAGGGGCCGAGCGCGGTCATCAAGAGCCACCACAACGTGGGCGGCTTGCCGGAAAAGATGAACATGAAGCTCATCGAGCCGCTGCGTGAACTGTTCAAGGATGAAGTGCGTCAGGTGGGCGCGGAACTCGGTATGCCCGAATCCGTCATCTGGCGTCAGCCGTTCCCCGGTCCCGGCCTCGCCATCCGCGTAATCGGCGAAGTGACCCGTGAGCGGTTGGATATCCTCCGCAAGGCCGACACCATCGTGCAGCAGGAACTGCGTGATGCCGGCTGGTATCGTAAGATTTGGCAGGGCTTCGCCGTGCTGCTCCCGTTGAAGACGGTGGGCGTCATGGGCGACGGGCGCACGTACGAGCATGTCATCGCCCTGCGCTGCGTGGACAGCGTGGACGCCATGACCGCCGACTGGGCACGTCTGCCGTATGATCTGCTGGAACGGATTTCCAGAAGGATCATCAACGAAGTCAAGGGAGTGAACCGTGTGGTGTACGACGTCTCCTCGAAGCCGCCGAGCACCATTGAATGGGAATAGCGAGGCATTATCATGTTTGGTATTGGCGGTACAGAACTGCTGGTGATTCTCGTCGTAGCGCTGATTGTCCTTGGTCCTAAAAGCGTTCCTCAGATCGCACGGACGCTCGGCAAGGCCATGGGCGAATTCCGCAAGGTTTCTACGGAATTCCAGCGGACACTGAATACGGAAATCGAGCTCGAAGAGCACGAAAAGCGCAAGCAGGAAGCGGAAAAGGAACTGTTCGGCACCGAACAGAAAGCCACCGCGGCTACGAAGCCCGCTGAAGCGGCTTCTCCCGCCGCCAAACCGGCCGCCGCAGCGACGGCAGCCGCCCCGACGGAAACCGACGCTTCCGTAAAGGGTTAGGCATGACAGAACGCGAAGACAAGACCCCCGTCGCGCCCTCTGGCGCGGCGGAGGAACAGGAAATCTTGCTGGATTCCCCGATTGTGGAGTCCGAGGACGAGCCCGGGGCGGTAGACGCTCCGGGCGTCTCCGGTTCGAAGGAGCCGGACGAAGCCGCCGTTGAATCCACTCCCGTGGTCGAAGAAGCCGCCGTCGAACCGGTTCCTCCGGTTGAGGAAGCCATTGCCGGGAATCCGGAAGCGGCGGCCTCCGCCGATGCCGACGCTTCGGCGGGGCTGCCCGAAATCCCCGAGGGCGCGTCGTCGGCTTGGCCGCAAGAGGAAGCATTGCCCGCGCCCGCCGCTGGCGGTGAGCCTCCGGCCCCCGTCGACCCTCCTTCCGGGGAGGAAGAAGAGCCGGAAGAAGAACGGCCCATGACCCTGCTGGAGCACCTCGGGGAGCTGCGCAAGCGCCTCGTGCGTGGTTTCTTGGCCATCCTGATCGGCTTTTTCGCCTGTTACGGCTTCGCCCAGCAGTTGTTCTATTATCTTTCCCTGCCGCTGTTGAAGGTCATGCCCGCCGACTCCAAGTTCATCTATACGGGGGTTGCGGAAGGCTTCTTCGTCGACATGAAGGTCGCGTTCGTGGCCGGCGTGTTCGTGGCGTGCCCGTTCCTGTTCTATCAGATCTGGGCGTTCATCGCGCCGGGCCTGTACGAGGAGGAAAAGAAATACATCATCCCGTTGGCCCTGTCTTCGGCGCTGTTCTTCATTTTGGGCGGGGTGTTCTGTTATTTCGGGGTATTCCCGTTCGCTTTCGAGTTTTTCATGAGCTATTCGACCGACAATATCGTGGCGATGCTGTCGATCGACGAATACTTGAGCTTTGCGCTCAAGATGGTGCTTGCCTTCGGGCTCATTTTCGAAATGCCGCTGTTCAGCTTCTTCCTGGCGCGTATGGGCCTCATTACCGCGCAGAAGATGCGCGACGTGCGCAAATACGCCATCTTGGCCATTTTTGTCGTCGCCGCCATCCTGACGCCGCCGGACGTGTTCTCGCAGCTTATGATGGCGGGCCCCATGCTTGTGCTGTATGAAGTCAGCATCTGGGTGGCCGCGCTTGTGGGTAAGAAGAAGGCGGAGCGGGAAAAGGCGGCCGAGGAAGGTGGGGCATGATCCGTACCGGACACGTCGCCAGAACCACGGCGGAAACCGATATCGATTTGACCTTGTGCCTTGAAGGCAGCGGCAAGACGTCCGTCGCCACCGGTTTTGGCCTGCTTGATCACATGCTCACCCTGACGGCGTTCTGGGCCGGGTTTGATTTGTCCCTGACCTGCAAGGGCGATACGCATATCGATGCGCATCACTCCGCCGAAGACATCGCCCTCTGCCTTGGCCAGGCGTTCGCGCTGGCCGTGGGCGACCGGAAGGGCATTGCCCGTGTGGGGTTTGCCCGTGTTCCGATGGACGAGGCGCTGGCCGAGGTGACGCTTGATATTTCCGGGCGCCCGTGGCTGGAGTGGCGGGGTGACGAGTTGCTGCCGCCTGTGCTCGCGGGTGAGGAGCGTGACGTCTGGCGTGAGTTCTATAAGAGTTTTGCCGCCGCCGCCCGCATGAACGTGCATGTCGCGTTCCTGTATGGCCGGAACGGGCATCATTTGCTGGAATCCGCGGCTAAGGGGTTGGGGCTTGCCTTGGCTCAGGCCGTTTCTCTCACAGGTAACGTGGTGCGGAGCACCAAAGGGAGTCTCGACTGATGAGCAGACTGACCCGCCGTTTTTTCTGTCTCGCGGTTTTGGCCGTATCCATATCTCTGCTTGCGGCCTGTCAGAAGACGACGCCCAGCACTCCGGACCTCCCCGATTTGAAGGTCGGTGTCGTCGGCGTGGAACAGCCCAAGGGCACGACGGATTTGCTCGCGGGATTCATTCCTGAAGATCGCGTGCTGGCCTCGGATCAGGCTATGGCCACGTTCAATGAAGAACTCATGAAGCTTTTGAAGACCACGACGCACCGCTCGTACGTGTTCATTCCCAAGGCCGGGGGCGCGGATCCTCGCGAACGCAATGGCGCGCTGGCCCATTGGGCCAAGATCGGGAAGGACATGGGCGTGGATCTGCTCATCGTCCCGCAAATCCTCGACTGGCGTGAACGGGCCGGGAGCAGCGCGGGTGTGACGACGTCCGCCGCCGTGAATATGGACTTCTATCTGATCGACGTGCGCGAACCCGGCGGCGCGTTGGTGTCCCGTTCCCATTTCAAGGAAAAGCAGGTCGGCCTGAGCGATAACCTGATGAACTTTGATACGTTCCTCAAGCGCGGCGCCAAGTGGCTCACGGCGCAGGAGCTGGCGATGGAAGGGATGCAGAAGATGATCAAGGAGTTCGGTTTATGATCCTTTTTCCCGCAGTGGATATCAAAGGGGGGCAGGCTGTGCGCCTCAGGCGCGGGCGTGCCGACGACTCCACGGTCTTTTCCGACGATCCGGTTGCGGCGGCGCTGCAATGGCAGGGGCAGGGCGCAAAGTTCCTGCATCTTGTGGATCTGGACGGCGCGTTTGAAGGCGTGTCGCCGAATACGGATCTGGTCCGCCGGATTTGTGAAGCCCTTTCCATCCCGGTACAGCTTGGCGGCGGTATCCGTGACGAGGAAACTGCCCATCGCTGGCTTGATGCGGGTGTGGCCCGTCTGATCATCGGTACGCTGGCTCTGGAAGATCCCGCCCGTTTCGCGGCGTTGTGCCATGCCTGCCCCGGTCGCATCGGCGTTTCGTTGGATGCGGAAAACGGACGCCTGAAGACCCGTGGCTGGGTGGGGGATACGCCGTATACGGTGGATGATGTGGTTCCCCGTCTGGCTGAAGACGGCGCGGCGTTCCTCGTGTATACCGACATCGAGCGTGACGGTATGCAGACCGGCGTGAACGTGCCCGCCCTGACGCATCTGGCCCGGACGAGCAAGGTGCCGGTGATTGCCGCCGGCGGCGTTGCCACGTTGGATGACGTGAAGGCGTTGTATCCGCTGTCGGTATCCGCGAACCTTGAAGGCGCGATCAGCGGACGGGCTATTTACGAAGGCACGCTGGATCTGCGCGAGGCCATGAGCTGGATCGCCGCGCAGGAACGGTAGTTTTGACGTGGGGGAAGGGGAGAGCATCCCACGGTTCTCCCTCCCTTGCCCCACGCCCCCAACACTTCCTCTGCCAAGACTTTTGGCGTTATCGGATCCTTGTTCGGAAAGGTACTGAAAGAGAAAGCGTGTGTGTGCCTTTCAGTTTTTGGGGAGAGGGGCTGTTTGGGAAGGGAAAACATTCCGTAAAAATGGCGGGGAAGAAGGCGTACCTTTTAAAGATGGCCTTGGAGACTGTTTTTGGCGGGGGCATGAAAAAACGGTTGACTTTCATTTCGGGGTTCGCTAAAAGCTTCCTCACGCATGGGGTTGTAGCTCAGTTGGGAGAGCGCTTGAATGGCATTCAAGAGGTCGTCAGTTCAATTCTGTCCAGCTCCACCAGATTTTGAAGGGTCCGTAGCAATACGGACCCTTTCTTTTTCTCGATAGTCTTGCGGATGGAGGAGTGTGCTTCTCATCCTGATCTTTTGGGTGCGGCGCATTTTTGAGGAAAAAGAGTGCTGGGAGGCTTGACTTTGGGAACTGGTTCCTATAGAAGGCTTTTCACACATGGGGTTGTAGCTCAGTTGGGAGAGCGCTTGAATGGCATTCAAGAGGTCGTCAGTTCAATTCTGTCCAGCTCCACCAGATTTTTAAAGCTGATTCAATTTTGGATCAGCTTTTTTTATTGCATGAAGTGGCAAAATGAAATGGTTGTGGAGCCTTTCCGACCGTCTTTTGGGCGGGACCGGAAGGCTCCTTCTTTTTTTCTGCTCATACCCCGAAACGGGACACGCGGAGATGGCAGCCGCCTCTGCCCGTGCGGGCCGTAAAACCCTGATGGTACGCTTCGGCGGGGTAAAAGGCGGAGGCCGGGAGCAGTTCGGTGGCCACCGCATAGCCGCGTTCCCTGAGCATTTCCATGAGGGAAAGGGCTATGGCTTTCTGCCGCTCATCTTTGTAGAAAATCGCTGAACGGTATTGTGTGCCGACATCCGGGCCCTGTCTGTTGATCTGGGTAGGGTCATGGATTTCAAAGAACAGGCGGGCGAGTTCCTCGAAAGAAACCTTTGCCGGATCGTAGGTTACGCGGACCGCTTCGGCGTGGCCGGTCCTGCCCGTGCAGACCTGTTCGTAGGTGGGGTTCGGCACCGTACCGCCCGTATAGCCCGACTCCGCGTCACAGACACCGGGGACAGACTGGAAAGCGTCCTCCACTCCCCAGAAACAGCCGCCCGCGAAGATGGCCTCTTCCGTGCATTCGGATGTTTTTTCTGGTATGAACTCAAGCGACAAGGAATTGACGCAATGCCGCATGTTTTTGGGGGTGAAGCGTTCGCCTTCGAAGACATGCCCCAGATGGGCCCCGCAGGCGGCGCAGACGATTTCCGTCCGGTGGCCGTCCGGATCGGGGCGGCGGAGCACGGAGCCGGGCACGGCGTCGTCAAAGGACGGCCAGCCGCATCCGGAGTCGAACTTGTCGCCCGAGCGGTAGAGCGTTGCGCCGCAACGCCGGCAGGCATAGGTTCCGTCGGCCTTATGGTTCCAGTAGCGCCCGCTGAACGGCGGTTCCGTCGCGCCGTGGGCGATGACCTGTTCTTCGTCGGGAGTGAGGGGTCGCATGGTGCCTCCTTGTGTTATCAGCATATATGATACAAGTATGATCCCTGAGTGGAAAGACAATGATACCTTTTGCCGGGCCCGGTTAGGGATGGCACAACCTTTTATTTCGGAGAAAGTATGGTCTCTGCTGCCGTTCGTACCTTTGCGAGGGGCATTCCCTGGAATCTCTTTTTGTTGACCCTCGGATGCGGCCTGTTCGCACTCGGCGTGAAAGCCATCGCCATTCCCCATATGCTCATTTCCGGCGGCGTATTCGGGACGGCGCTTCTGATCAATTACATGACGGAAACCCTGAGCCCGGCCGTGTGGAATGTGCTGCTCAACATTCCTATCTTCATTGCGGGCTGGCTGTTCGTGGGGCGGCGTTTCGTCCTGTACAGCCTGTACGGGTTGGCCGTGGTCTCCGTGGCCACGCAATATCTGGACATGACCATCAACATCACCGATCCGATCCTTGCGAGCATCGCTGCGGGCTGCATCTGCGGGCTCGGGCTCGGCATCGTACTGCATTCCATCGGCTGCGATGGCGGGCTGACCATTATTTCCATCGCCCTGCACAAGCGGTACGGCATCAGCGTCGGGCAATTCAGCCTGCTGTACAACATCACGCTGTTTGTACTGGCCTTTTCCATGTATAATCCGGACAGCATGTTGTATTCGCTGATCATGATTTTTGTGTACTCCAAGGTGATGGACTACGTTTCGACCATCTTCAACCAGCGGAAAATGGTGTTGATCATTTCCACGCAGCACGCTGCAATCCGTGAAGACATCCTGACGCATCTGCACCGGGGGGCCACGCTTCTATCCGGTTCCGGCGGTTTCACCGGCGAGCAGAGGCCCGTGCTGTTGACCGTCGTGCAAAACTATCAGATCCGGTTGCTGGAAGAGCTCATTTTCCGGCATGACAAGCAGGCGTTCGTCATCATCGAGAACACGCTGAACGTCCTCGGCAAGGGGTTCTCCTGTGTAAAGGAATATAAATGAAGAAATGCACCTTGCTGGTTGCGGAGCCGCTTTTGAAGGGGCTTTGTCGATTTCCTCCGGCAGGTTTTTCTGGTATCTGAGAGGCAGCGCGCCGCAATATCCGGCACGCGATCCGACACCTTCAACCGTGGAGAACCGTCATGTCCGAAGAACAACAGGTGCGCCTGAATGTGCATACCGAGAAAATGGGCACCTCCTACGCCAATGCCTTTCAGGTTCGTTACTCGCAGGATGATGTGCTGGTTTCCTTTGGCGTCAGCCTGACCGATCTTTCCGCCGAGCCGGGTGTGAAGGGTGTCGTCACCGCCGACATGCTGGAGCGTATCGCCATGACGCCCCGTACGGCCAAACGCCTGACGCTGACCCTTATCCAGAGCCTTCGCGAATACGAGGCCCGTTTCGGCGAAATCGCCGTCGAGGAGAAGGCTCCCGAAGAGGAATAGCCGCGTTTGGTGCGGAATGGTATCGAAAAGGAAAAAGGCCGGATGTGTCCGGTCTTTTTTTATGCCTTGCAAAGGGGGAGGCGCGGCGGCGGAGCTTGTGCGGGCATCCTCATGCCGAGCGAAAGGCGTATGCACGTGAAAGGTGTTGCGCGCGAAGCCGGTGCTGGGCATTTGCATTTATAAATATTCATAAAGGGAAAATGGATATGGTTTGTTCGCGTCGTCCGTATTGGAGGCCTTGCGTTTTGCAATCCATCCGGCGGATGACGCCTTTTTAGAGGGGATAATCTGCCTGTATGGGATGTTTCCGGGCTTTGAAAAACGGGTTTTTTGCTTCCTCCGTTCTCTCTTCTGAAGGAAAAGGGCGGGCCGGTTCTCATGCGTTTTGCAACGGTGGATTGCATTATGTAATGATCTTGTTCGTACTTGTTTTTCTAATATAGTAAAATCATTGGCTATACATTTTGGCACGCCCCTTGGATAGATGGCTGTTGAAATCCTGCGGGTCGGAAACACCGACGTCCGCGTTACGTTCAAGGAGCTTGTCATGGATTTGTTTGACCTTGTTGGCCTCGCCTGCGCGGCAGGTCTTTTTGCGTACATGTTGTACGCGCTGTTCAAGCCGGAACGGTTTTAGGAGGATAATATGATCCTGCGAGATCTGTTGCAGCTTGTCCTGTTCATCGGTCTTTTAGCGGCGCTCAGCCCGCTGTTGGGTCGGTATGTCCATCAGGTTTTTTCCGGTCGCCGCACCTTCCTGCATCCTGTCCTGGGGCCGGTGGAGCGGGGCGTGTACTCGCTGTCCGGCATTCATCCCGACGAAAACCAGACGTGGAGCCGGTACGCCGTCAGCCTCATCGGATTTTCCCTTGCGGGGTTCCTGCTCACGTTCGGGGTGCTGCTTTTTCAGGATAAGCTGCCGCTGAATCCGCAAGGCTTCCCCGGCCTTTCGTGGGATTTGGCCCTGAATACGGCGGTCAGCTTCCTGACGAATACGAACTGGCAGTCCTACGGCGGCGAAACCACCATGAGCCATTTCTCGCAGATGGTGGCCCTGACCTATCAGAATTTCGTTTCCGCAGCCGTCGGCATCGCCGTGTGCGCCGCGGTCGTGCGTGGCATCGCCCGCAACGAATCCTCGTCCATAGGCAACTTCTGGTCCGATCTCGTGCGCATCACACTGTACGTGTTGCTGCCTTTGAGCATCATCGGGGCGCTGATCATGCTCTGGCAGGGTATGGTCCAGAATTTCGACGCGGGCGTTACCGCGACCACGCTTGAGGGCGGGAAGCAGTTCATCGCCACCGGGCCCGTTGCGTCGCAGATTGCGATCAAGCTGCTCGGGACCAACGGCGGCGGCTTCTTCAACGTGAACGCCGCGCATCCTTTTGAGAACCCCACGGCGTTGGCCAGCTTCCTCCAGTCTTTCTATATCCTGATCATCCCGAGCGCGCTGGTGTTCTTCCTCGGGGATGCCGTGGGCAGCCGCCGTCACGCGTGGACGGTCTGGGCCGTCATGCTGACCCTGTTCATCGGCGGCGTGCTGTGGATCTACTTCAGCGAGCTGCACGGTACGCATCTCCTGCAGCAGATTGCGGGCGGGGCCGTACCCAACATGGAAGGCAAGGAAGTACGTTTCGGCGTGTTCGGCACCTCGCTGTTCGCAACGGCGACCACGGACGCCTCCTGCGGCGCGGTCAACGCCATGCACGACAGCCTGACGCCGCTCGGCGGGATGCTGGTGCTGTTCAACATGCTGCTCGGCGAGATCATCTACGGCGGCGTCGGGTCCGGCCTGTACGGCATGATCCTGTTCATCCTGCTGACCGTGTTCATCGCCGGCCTGATGGTGGGCCGCACGCCCGACTATCTCGGCAAGCGTATCGAAGGCCGCGAGATTACGTGGTGCATGGTGGCCCTGCTGGCCTGCGCCACACCGATCCTGTGCTTCTCCGCCGTGGCGGCGGTGAGCTCGTGGGGGACGGGCGCACTGAATAATGCCGGAGCGCATGGCCTTTCCGAAATCCTTTATGCCTTCACGTCCGGCGCGCAGAACAACGGGAGCGCTTTTGCGGGGCTTTCCGCAAACGTGCCGGTATGGAACGTTTTGCTGGCTCTCGCCATGTTCATTGGGCGCTTCGGCGTGATGCTGTCCATGCTCGTGGTGGCGGGCTCCCTTGCCGCGCGCAAGAAGCGTCCGATTTCGGATTCTTCCTTCCCCGTGGAAGGGCCTACCTTCGGCCTCTTGCTGCTCGGCATCATCTTCATCGTGGGCGCGCTGACCTATCTGCCCGCCCTGTCCCTCGGACCCATCGTGGAACAGTTCCAGATGATGCGGGGAATGATGTTTTAAGGGCGGCGAAGGGAACATCAACTGATTTATTCAATCCGAGCCTGTTGGGATAAGACAGGCATAGTACCGAGGGGGGCCGGGGGGAATCATTCCCCCCGGCGGGTGCAGGGCGGAGCCCTGCCGGGGAATGGGGCGAGCCCCGCCTCCTCCCTCCGGTCCGCCAAGGAGATTTTTCATATGCGTCACCATTCTCAGGAAACCGCGCCTTCGCTGTACGTTCAGGCCGCCAAGGACGCCTTCCGCAAGCTCGATCCGCGCGTGCTCGTGCGCAATCCCGTCATGTTCGTGGTCGCCGTCGGCTGCGTGTTTACGACGGCCTCGTTCTTCTCCCGCGTGGTGACCGGCGCCGACGCCGGATTCAGCGGCCAGATTTCCCTGTGGCTGTGGTTCACCGTGCTGTTCGCCAACTTCGCCGAGGCGCTGGCCGAGGGGCGGGGCAAGGCGCAGGCCGACACGCTCCGCAGCGCCCGTACGGACACCGTCGCGCACCGGCTGCTTTCGGACGGAACCGTGGAAACCGTATCCGCTTCCGAGTTGGCCCCCGGCGACCGTGTGGTCGTAGAGGCGGGCGACATGATCCCCGCCGACGGCACGGTCGTCGAAGGTGTGGCCGCCGTGGACGAATCCGCCATCACCGGCGAGTCGGCTCCGGTCATCCGTGAATCCGGCGGCGACCGCAGCGCGGTTACCGGCGGGACCACGGTGCTTTCCGACCGCATCGTCGTGAACGTCACGCAGGAGCCGGGCAAGTCTTTCCTCGACCGCATGATCGCGCTTGTCGAAGGCGCGGAACGGCAGAAGACCCCCAACGAAATCGCCTTGAACATCCTGCTTGCCGGGCTGACCCTCATCTTCATGCTGGTGGTCGTCACCCTGAAGCCGCTGGGCCTTTACCACGGCATCAACATTGATATGGTCGTGCTGGTGGCGCTGCTGGTGTGCCTCATCCCGACCACGATCAGCGGCCTGCTCGCGGCCATCGGCATCGCCGGGATGGACCGCCTGCTCCAGCGCAATGTGCTGGCCCTGTCGGGCCGCGCGGTGGAGGCCGCCGGGGACGTGGATGTGCTGCTGCTCGACAAGACCGGGACGATCACGCTCGGCAACCGCATGGCCTCGGCGTTCCTGCCTCTGCCGGGCGTGAATATTGATGAAATGATGCAGGCCGCCTGCCTTGCCTCCTCCGGCGACGAAACTCCGGAAGGCCGTTCCATCGTCGAATTGGGGAACACCCTCGGCGTGTCCCTGAATGGGGTGCCGCAGGATGTGGTCAGCGTGCCGTTCACGGCGGAAACCCGCATGAGCGGCGTGGATGCCGCCGGAGAACAGCTCCGCAAGGGTGCGACCGATTCCGTGCTGCGGTGGGTGCACTCGCTCGGGCTTCCCGAACGCCGTGAGGAATTGAAGGCCCTCGTCGATCCCGTGGCCCGTGAGGGCGGTACGCCGCTGGTGGTGGCCTCCTCCACGCGGGGCGTGCTCGGCGTCATCCAGCTTAAGGACGTGGTCAAGCCCGGTATGCGCGATCGTTTCGACCGCATCAGGGCCATGGGCATCAAGACCGTGATGATCACGGGCGACAACCGCCTCACCGCGCAGGCCATCGCCGCGGAGGCGGGGGTGGACGACTTCCTTGCCGAAGCCAAGCCCGAGGACAAGCTGCAGCTCATTCTGGATCTCCAGAAGGAAGGCCGTCTTGTGGCCATGTCCGGCGACGGCACCAACGACGCTCCGGCGCTGGCCAAGTCCGACGTGGGGCTGGTCATGAACACCGGCACGCAGGCCGCCCGCGAGGCCGGGAATATGATCGACCTCGATTCCGACCCCACCAAGCTCATCGAGATCGTGGAGATCGGCAAGCAGCTTCTGATTACCCGGGGCGCGCTCACCACGTTCAGCCTCGCCAACGACGTGGCCAAGTACTTCGCCATCATCCCTGCGCTGTTCATGGCGGCCCTGCCGGAGCTCGGCGTGCTGAACGTCATGCACCTGTCCACGCCGCAGAGTGCCATCCTGTCCGCAGTGATCTTCAACGCCCTGATCATCATCCTGCTCATCCCGCTGGCGCTCAAGGGCGTGCGCTACCGTCCCCGTTCCACGGCTTCGGTCCTGCGCGGCAACCTGTTGGTCTACGGGCTCGGCGGCGTCATCGCCCCGTTCATCGGCATCAAGCTCATTGATATCGTGATTTCCGCCGTCGGCCTCGTCTAGCCGCGTCGGTACATATAACCTGAAGGGGCGTTCGTTCCTCTCCAACTCCGGAAGTCTCCTCCGCGTGCGTCCCTTCAGGTTTCTTTTTCTCATAAGGATATACGTCATGTTCAAGCTCATTCGTCAGTCCGTTCTGTCCACGCTGTGCCTCGCCGTCCTTTTGTGCGCCGCTTACCCGATGCTCGTCACCGGGGCGGCCGACGCCTTCTTCCCTAAAGAAGCGGCGGGTTCGCTGATCCTGCGGGACGGCGCGATCGTCGGTTCCGCCCTCATCGGGCAGCCGTTCTCCAGCGCGAAGTATTTCCATCCCCGCCCCTCAGCAGCCGGGTACAATGCCGGTTCCTCCTCCGGTTCCAACTATGGCCCCACCAGCAAGGCTCTGGCCGAGCGCGTCCGGGCCTCGGAACAGGAGCTGCGCGCCGAGCGGCCCGAAGGCGTGTTGCCCGTGGATATGCTGACCGCTTCGGGAAGCGGCCTTGATCCTCATATTTCCCCGGATGCGGCCCTGATGCAGGTCCGGCGCGTGGCCGAAGCCCGCGGCCTGTCTCCGGAAGCGGTGGAAAAGCTCGTGCGCGGCCATGTGGAAGGCCCGGAATGGGGCGTGTGGGGCGAACCGAAGGTCAATGTGCTGCGCCTCAATCTGGCTCTTGACGAACTCCGGTAGCCGGGCGAGGAAAGAAGTACTTTCCGTGTCGGGAGGATGGTCATGGACGGTTTCGCGGAACTCATCGAACGCAAACGGCAGGGGTCCCTTAAAGTCTATCTGGGATACGCGGCCGGTGTGGGGAAAACCTACGCCATGCTGCAGGAGGGGCTGCGCCTGAAACAGCAGCACGTGGATGTGGTGATCGGGTACCTCGAACCCCATGACCGCCCCGAGACGATGGCGCTCGCCGAGCATCTGGAAACCGTCCCCCCCCGCGAATGGCGCGTGGGGGACGCCGTTTTCCATGAAATGGACGTCGAGGCCATCCTTGCCCGCAAACCGCAGGTCGTGCTGGTGGACGAGCTGGCCCACACCAACGCGGACGGTTCCAAGAACGACAAGCGCTACTCGGATGTGCTCGAAGTGCTGGCGCAGGGCATCAACGTCATTTCGACCATCAACGTGCAGCATCTGGAATCCGTGGCTGCGCGCGTCGAAGAGGCCACCGGCATCGCCGTGCGGGAACGCATCCCGGACACCGTGCTGCGGCGGGCCGATCAGGTCGTCAACGTGGACGTGACCAAAGAGGAACTCCGCGAGCGCCTCCGGCAAGGCAAGATTTACGCGCCGCAACAGGCCGAACGGGCGCTGTCGAGCTTCTTCACCTACGAGAACCTGTCCTTTCTCCGCGAGCTGTGCCTGCGCGAGGCATCAGGGGATCAGGTCCGGAAGATCGAGGCGCAGGAGCTCCTCAAGCCCGCCTTGGCCGGGTATGCGGTGGAGGCGGTCATGGTCGCCCTGAGCTCATGGCCCACCGATGCCGAATCGCTTATCCGCCGTGGCGTGCGTATGGCGAACCAGCTCGGATCGCCGTGTTACGTGGTATATGTCCGCAGGCCGCAGGAAAGCCCGACCCGCATAGACGCGGGCATCCAGCGCCAGCTTCAGCACAACCTGCAGCTGGCGACGAGGCTCGGCGCGGAAGTGGTGCAGCTTGAAGGCGTGGATATCGCCGAAACCCTGGTGAATTTCGCCAGCGAGCGCAACGTGCGGCACGCGATCTTCGGCAAGTCGCGGCTGTCGCCCTTGCGGGAGCGGCTGCGCGGCTCGTTTCTGCTGGATTTCCTGTATGAGGCCGTGGGCGTGGATGTGCACGTCGCCAACGTCACCCCGAAGTATATCAAGTGAGCGCGTCATGATTGTTCTTCCCACCATGCACAAGCGGATACGCCGCTCCTTTCTGCGTCTCGTGCTGCTGTTCGGGGCGCTCGGGGTTTTGATGGTGACCGGCATCACCATTGCGGGGAGGGTTCCCTCGGAGCTCATCCGCATGAATTACGACTCCATCGCCTACGCGCAGGAGATGGTACGGGCCATGAACGGCATCCGGTTCCCCGAGCTGTACCGCGACACCGATACGCTCGGCTGGGAGAAACGGTTTGCCGACACGCTGGAACAGGCTTCCGGCAACATTACCGAAGAGGCCGAGCGGAAGGTCATTACGGATCTTCAAGCCTCATGGGATGCGTACCGCCAGACTCCGGACGACGCCAATTACCGGGGCCTGCACGCCCGCATCGACGCCCTGGTTCAGGTCAACGAGCGAGGCATGTTCCTGCGGCTCAGCAAGAACGCCCGGTTCCGCGACATCATGATGGCGGTGACGGGCGCGGCGTTCCTGCTCGGCACGTTTTGGGCTTTTCTCCTTGCGGACAGCGTGGCGGAGCGTCTGGCCCATCCGTTGCGGCGGGTGGCGGAACTGTTCCGCGATCGCCCGCAGCTTGGGCGGAAGCTCCATCTGCCGGACCCGCAGACGCTGGAAGTGCGGCTGTTGTTCGATGAGTTGTCCCGCCTGTGGGATCGCCTCGGGGAACTGGACGAGCTGAACGTGCACAAGCTGGTCGTGGAAAAGCGGAAGCTTGAAGTGATCCTCGAGTCGGTCGAGGACGGGGTCTTGGTGCTGAGCGCCGCAGGGGACGTCATGCTGGTCAGCCGCCGTATGCTTTCGCTTCTTGGCTTGGCCAAAGATGATGTGCAGGGCAAGCCGTGGAGGGATTTGTCCACCAGCGCGCCCAACTACATGGCCCTGCGGGACGGACTCCGCGACGACATGCAGGGCAAGCAGGAGATCACCCTGCGCGTCGGCGGTGAGGAGCGCATTTATGCCGGGCGTCGGCGGAGCCTGCTCAGCGGCAAGGGCGTGGTGACGGGGCAGGTGTTTCTCCTGAGCGACGTGACCGAGAAGCGGCGGCGCGACGGGTTGCGTTCGGAAATGATGGACTGGATATCCCACGAATTGAAGACGCCCATGCAGTCCCTTGGTTTGGCGGCGGATCTCATGGCCCGGCGTCCGGGGCTGGATGAGGAGATGTCCATGCTCGTTGAGACGGTGGGGCAGGATGCCGCCCGGCTGCGGACCGTGGCCCGGCAGTTTATGGAAATCGCCCGCATGAGCCCTTCGGCGCTCCAGCTTGTCCCCGATACGGTGGATCTTGTCGAGCGCGTGCGCGAGTGGCTGATCCCCTTCCAGCTGGTGGCCCGCGAGTCCGGCGAGCGCCTGCTTCTGAGTATGCCCGAAACCGATATCCCCGTGACCATTGATACTGAGCGGTTTGCGTGGGTGCTGTCGAATCTGGTGTCCAACGCTCTGCGTGTCGGTTCCGTCGGCTCCACGGTGCGGATCGTCATCACGCAGGAAGAGGACGATGCCGTTCTTCGGGTAGAAGACGATGGGCCGGGGATTCCGCCTGATCTGGAGGCGCGTCTGTTCGAGCCGTTCTCGCACGGGCGGACAGCCGGGACGCGCGAAGGGCTGGTCGGGCTTGGTCTGGCGATCACCCGTGATATCGTGGAAGCGCACGGCGGCGTGATCCGCTATGCGCGAAATCCCGGAGGGGGGGCTGTTTTTACCGTATTGTTGCCGTTGGCGAAGTAGAGGAAGGGAAGAAAGGCATTGGGGAAGGGAAGGAAAAGTTTTCTGAAGAAAGAGGGGCACCCCACGCTTTCCTCTCTCTTCCCAAAGACTTTTGCGCTTATCGAATTCCTGTTCAGGGGAGGATTTGACGCGGGGGTCTGGTTTTGTGAAAAGACAATAGACCGTCAGGTAACAATGAACGGAACGCCTTTGAAGGCGGCCCGGTTTTACGGCAACCCCCATGAGCTACGCCTGACCTGCGTCGAAAGCCGGTATTGCCGATTTGAGCCGACAGCCTTTTTACGATAACGAAAAGCGTACGGTCGGCCCGTTCCCGCATAGGGGAACAGGCTGATGCCCGCATAGGAAAGTCTTGGGAAGGAGAGAGGAGGGGGCTTGGGGGGAGGGGAGAG
>NZ_JH114231.1:1427276-1439992 GCF_000224655.1 Bilophila sp. 4_1_30 | reverse complement strand
AATTCATTCTCATAAGGAGTCCCACATGCTGCGAGTTCTGGTGGCGGACGACGATCCGGGGATCGTGCGGACGCTGATGCTTGGCCTGAAAATGATGGGCTGCCAGCCCGTGGGCGTGGAGAGCGCGGAAGCCGCGATCAAGGCGCTGGAAGACAAGAGCGCGGACTTGCTGCTGACGGACATGCGCATGGAAGGCATGTCCGGGGTAGATCTTGTGCGGGATGCACATGCGCGCTGGCCTGAGATGATCTGCGTGGTCATGACCGCCTTCGCCTCGTACGAAAACGCCGTGTCCGCCATCAAGGCCGGGGCCTACGATTATTTGCCGAAACCGTTCACCACCGAACAGTTGGAACACCTCATCCGCAAGGTGGAGATGCTGGTGGACCTCCAGCGGGAAAACTCGCGCTTGCGGGCGGGGTCCGGTGACTGGTTCGACGGGCTGACTTCACCGAAATGCCAGGCGCTCCAGTCCGTTGTGGAGCGCATCGCGCCGAGCGATGCCACAGTGCTCCTGTCCGGCGAGACGGGATCGGGCAAGACCGAGCTGGCTCGGTCCATCCATAGAAGATCGACACGTGCGGACAAGCCGTTTGTGGAAGTAACCTGCACGGCGATCGCGGAAAACCTTTTTGAATCCGAAGTGTTCGGGCACGTGCGGGGGGCTTTTACCGGAGCGGTGCGCGATAAGGCGGGCAAATTCGAGCTGGCGGACGGCGGCACCCTGTTCCTTGACGAAATCGGGGAACTGTCGGCTACGGCGCAGTCCAAGCTGCTGCGTTTCCTTGAAGATAAGGTCATCGAACGGGTTGGGGACAACAAGCCCATCCGGCTGGACGTGCGCATCATTGCCGCGACGAACCGGGAGCTTGCCGCTATGATGAAGTCCGGGACGTTCCGTGAAGATCTGTACTACAGGCTGAACGTATTCGAGTGTACGGTTCCGCCGCTGCGGGAACGGCCCGAGGACATCGAGCCCCTCGCCGCAAAGCTCCTGCGCTCCGCTTCCGCCAAGTACGGCACGCCGCCCACCCTGTCGCAGGCCGCACGCCAGGCGCTGCTGCGGTACGGTTGGCCAGGCAACGTCCGGGAACTGCGGAACGTCATGGAACGGGTCGCGCTGCTCGCCGCCGGGCGTGAAGTGACGCTGGCGGATTTGCCGCCCGCGCTGAGCGCCGGGGAAGGGGTGCGGTCCGGTCCGGATGAGGAGCCGCATATCCTGACCCTGCGTGAGCTGGAAGCGGAACACATCCGGCGAGTGCTCGGGCTCGGCGTCAGCATGGAACGGGCCGCCGAACTGCTCGGAATCAACACGGTGACGCTCTGGCGCAAACGTAAGGAACTCGGAGCCTAACGGGCTTCCTTTTTTGGACGGAAGGCCGTACGAAGGAGGCATCTTCCCGGCCCGGCGTCGCAAGCGGGGAAGAGAAGGCCGGAAGGGAGGTTTATATGGGGTTTATCGCCGGGGACAGCGTGTTGGATGCCGCGTACGGGTACGGCATGGTCTGCGATGTGATCAGGAATCCTGACGAAACGTATCCCGTGATCTGCCGGTTCTGGCAGAATGGGCGGCCTGTGGAAATTTCGTATACGCGGGACGGGTTCAACGACGTTTCCGATATGATCCCTTCGCTTGTCCATGCGGGAACCGGTGCCGCGAAAGGGAAGCCCGTGCGCTTGTCCTTTGAGGATTTCGACGAGGAATACAGGAAACTGTTCGGCGGCGCCGGGCAGAAGAAACCTTGAGCGGATGCTTCAGAGTACGGCGCTTCATGAAATGATGAAAAGGATGCCCTTTCGGTTTACCGGGAGGGCATTTTTATGGACTTGCAGATGGTTGGGAAGGGCAGGGGGCTCTCATGGGGAGCGGCTGGATGTTGAAGGGCAATGGCGGAGAGTTCCTGAGCTGTTTATCCCGGCTGAACTGGGATATCGGGAGCAAAACAAGGCGATTGCTTGTGTAAAAAAAGATTTTATCAAAAACAATTCCTATTACTATTGACTTCATGCATGATTTGTTCAAAAATCCGCAAACAGGAGTAGAGGAAGCGTTCGCATTATCGTTTTATAACAAGAGAGGGCAAGATGAGAACCCGTTCCGCTTTGCTGGTGGCCAGCTGCGTTTTGGCCGCTTCCGTCGTGACAGGAGGAGCGTTGAACGAGAGCGTTGGCGCCGACAAGGGGATTCCCCCGAACCACCCTCAGCTGACGAAGTTTTCCAAGGTTTCCGACATAGTGATGGACAAGTGCATGGCTTGCCATTCACGGAATTATGATTTGCCGTTCTATGCTAACATTCCGGGGATCAAGGAAATCATCGAAAAGGATTTCAACGACGGCCTTCGGGCGATGGACTTGAATCTGGAACTGGTCGAAGCCGCGAAGGACAAGCCGATCGGCGAAGCGACGCTTGCCAAGATGGAATGGGTTATCGTCAACGAAACCATGCCGCCCGCGAAGTTTACCGCCGTGCACTGGGGCAGCCGTGTGTCGTCTGAAGACAGGGCCGCCATCCTCGATTGGGTGAAGGCCTCGCGTGCCGCCCACTATGCCACCGGGCTGGCGGCTCCGCGTCATGCCGATGAACCGCTGCAGCCGCTGCCGGACGCGCTCCCCGTCAATGCCGCCAAGGTGGCGCTCGGTGAAAAGCTGTTCGTCGACAAGCGGTTGTCCGGAGACAATACCGTCGCTTGCGTAACCTGTCATGATTTTTCGAAGGCCGGTACGGACAACAAGCGCTTCGCGGAAGGTATCCGCGGGCAGTTCGGCGACATCAACGCGCCGACCATGTTCAACGCCGCGTTCAACACCAAGCAGTTCTGGAACGGACGGGCCGCGGACCTTCAGGAGCAGGCCGGCGGGCCTCCCATGAACCCCATTGAGATGGGCAGCAAGGACTGGGATGAAATCTGCGCCAAGCTCGCGCAGGACCCCGAACTGACCGTCGCCTTTACTGCAGTCTATCCCGACGGCTGGAACGGCAAGAACGTTACCGATGCCATTGCCGAATATGAAAAGACGCTCATCACGCCGAACAGCCGCTTTGACAAGTGGCTGAAGGGGGACGACAAGGCGTTGACCGCGCAGGAAATCGAAGGCTATCAACGCTTCAAGATGTACCGCTGCTCAAGCTGTCACGTCGGCAAGTCCGTGGGCGGGCAGTCCTTCGAATATATGGATCTCAAGAAGGCGTACTTTGAGGATCGCGGCAACCCGCTCGGCTCCGACGAAGGGCTCAAGGGTTTTACCGGCAAGGCTGAAGATCTGCACCGCTTCAAGGTCCCGAACCTGCGCAACGTCGAACTGACGGCTCCGTATCTTCATGACGGCACCGTAACGACGCTGGACGAGGCCGTACGCATCATGGGCGTGTATCTCTCCGGCATGGACATCCCCAAGGGCGATCGAGATCTCATCGTTGGGTTCCTGCGGACTCTGACGGGCGAATGGAACGGTAAGCCGCTGGCAGGGGAAGCCGTAAAGAACTAGTTGTCCGTAAACGAATAAAGGGCGGCATCGGAAATCCCGGTGCCGCTTTTTTTGATCCTGTCAAAACTCTGGGGAAGATCCGTTTCTGGAGCATTTTTTCTGAGAGTGGAGAAAGAAGCCTCAGCGTCGGCCTAAGGTTGCGCAAGGGGAACAAAAGATCGTGTAGTAATTTTACAGAATGGATGCCCTCGGATTTTTTTCGGGAAAATATGTTCTCGCCGTTCGTTGCAATACGGATCTTCTTGAATGCATTGGAGATACTTTTGAGAACAAGATGTTCGGGTTCCGTATTATGGTACGGAATAAGATAAAAAAACGATTCTTGTGCACGCAGGGTGGTGCGTGGAAAGCCAAACAGGGGAAAAGCGGCTTTTGAAGAAGTTATTGCCGTTTCAGAAGAAGATTTGTATCCGTAATGCTGCTTTTTGTATGAAACCGGACAAACGTTTCCGCGACTCTAAAAGTAAGATTGCGCAACAGGCTTTCTGGCTTGGACAACTTCTGATAAACGGAATGCCGGCCTCTTGCTCCGCACTCTATTTTTTATTCCAATCAGGCAAAAAATATCTCCCTATGGCCTGACGGTCTATACAAGTCGATAAAAGTCGATTACATTGCTAGGCAATCTACTCGGAGGTGAATGCATGATAAGTGACGCCGAACTGCTGAAGTTGGTTATGGAAAGATATCCCGAACAGCCTACTCCGTTTATCATCGAACAATTTACCGTTCTCAAGGCCGGGCTTATTCAGGCCAATAATAAGCTGGCCGCAATGGATATGGAAGAACCTGTCTGCGAACAAGTGATCATCGAAGAACCCATGCCGGAAGCTGCTGAGGCCGCCCCTAGCGCCGCGCCGAAGAAGAAGTTCACCAAGCGCAGCCTTGTTGTCCGCCCTGAAGAAGCCATTGGGGACGATGTTGTTCAGTGTTGCCTCTGCGGTCGGGGATTTCAGAATCTGACGGCGAAGCACCTTCTGTCCCACGGGATTTCCGTGGATGAATACAAGAAGCTGTGCGGATACGTACCGGAGCAGAAGCTTATCTGCAAAAATCTGCTGGAAAAACTGCAGGAAAACGTGCAGAAGGCCCAGCGGTCCAGAGAGCAGAAGCTGTCCGGCGAACACCTGAAATAAGCGAAGGCGGGGCATCCGTTCGGATGCCCCGTTTCGTGGCGTATGCTTGGGTGGGGAGGCCGGAAAGAGGGGTGGACCTTCCGCCGTCGGGAGTGGTATTGCACTTGTACGGGCCGCTCCCTTGCGGGATGCCCGTTTGGTTTGTGTGCCGTTCGTTGCCCCTGACTTCAACAAACGATTTTTCTGATGCTGGAAACACTGTCCCCGCAAGAGGCCATGACGCTCTTCCGCAATGGCGGCGCCTTTTTTGTGGATGTCCGTACTGAAAAGGAATTTCTCAAACGGGCGATTCCCGGTTGCCCGCTTGTTCCCCTCGACAAACTGGAACGTGAGGGCGGGCTGGACAGCCGTTTTTCCGGCAAGCCGGTCGTCTTTTTTTGCCGCTCGGGAAGCAGGACGCAGAATAAGGCCGAGCTCCTGGAAAGAAGCGCCTCGGGCAAGGCGTATCAGCTCGGGGGCGGGATTCTCGCCTGGGAACAGGCGGGATTTCCGGTTTGGAGCATACGCGAGCTGCTGCCCTGTTTTGCGCAGGAACCGGCTTTTATCTCCGGGGTTCTTGCCTGACTCCTGTTTTTATCTGAACCTTGCCCCTTCCGCCCTCCTTTTTCCACTGGAACGGGGGGCTTTTTTACGCCTTTCCTCCGTGGAAATAGCCAAAAAAGGCTGGCTGTGCTTGACCGAAAACAGGAAATGTTCTCAAATGTCGGCAGGTGCCGAGAGTGCCGCCCGCTTCATGTTGCTCCTCTTCCGGCGTTTGTCATGGTGAGTGTAATATGTTGTTACTATGGATTATTGTTTGAAAAGAGTGAGTCCATCGCATCCACAAGAAAATCCGGAAGTTCGTGAGTACGGGGTTGGAGCACGGTTTCGGCATCCGGTGGGAGTGGCTGCAATAAGCGTACTGGTGGAGAGGATTCTTCCCACCGCATAGAGAGGGCAATGAGTATGGCGGAATGCAAGCAAGCCGTGTTGGTTGAGAAAGAAACGGCGCACCGGGATTGCCTCACGGGATGCTACGATAGGATGACGATTCAGCATCTGGTAGATCTGTGTTTTTTGAAAAGCGACGTGCGCCAGTCCCATGCGATGTTTGTTATTGATGTGGATAACTTTAAAAGGGTCAACGACACATGGGGGCGGGAGTTCGGGGATATTGTGCTGAACGATGTCGCGGCTGTCCTGCGGCGGATATTCCGGCGTTCGGACTATATCGGCAGGATCGGTGACAATGAATTTCTTGTCCTGCTCCGGGATGTGGAGCCGGAACGCCTGTCGGAGAAAAAGGCGCAGGAATTTTATACGGCCCTCGGCACGCTGTTTTCCGCCCGTGGCGATGAGCGCTATAAACCGACATGTAGTGTCGGCATAGCCCGATATCCAATGGACGGGACTCTCTTCGAGACCGTGTTTCAGAGTGCCGACGCCGCACTGCATGAGGCCAAGCGGCTTGGGCTGAACCGGGTGGCCTTTGCTTCCGGCTGTGAGGGAAGGAAGCGTTAGGAGGCGGAGAGGAAGGGGCCAACCTGGAGCCTTTCACCCCTTCTGTTTGGTGGACATTGCCCTCAAACGCCTTTCCCGCAGCAATCCCCGATCGTTGAAAGGCCGTGCTCCGGGAAGGTTCCGGCTATAGGCAAGATGAAAAAACGCCCGGTTCTTCGCTACGGAAGAGCCGGGCGGCTGTTTTATAGGGGTGACGCGCGGAGGGAACTCGTGGTGCCGCCTCCAAAAGCGTGCGGTGGATGGATGTTACCCTTTGGGAACGACTATACCCTGTTTGGCGGCCCAAAGGTTGACGTCCTCCTTACGGATGGCGGCGGCCATCATGCCGGGGAACAGGTCGGGAGTGCAGGCGAAGGACGGGATGCCGAGTCCGGCGAGTTTGGCGGCGAGGCCCTTGTCGTAGAACGGCGCGCCTTCATTGCTCAGGGCGAGAAGGGTGATGACCTGTACGCCGGACTGTACAAGCTCGTTGGCGCGTTGGAGCAGGTTCTTTTCCACGCCGCCTTCGTAGAGGTCGGAAATGAGCACAAGGATGGTATTGCGCGGATCGCGGATCAGCGACTGGCAGTAGCCCACCGCGCGGTTGATGTCCGTGCCGCCGCCGAGCTGGACGCCGAACAGCAGATCGACGGGATCGTCAAGTTGCTCGGTCATGTCCACTACGGCGGTATCGAACACGACGAGATGGGTTTTCACGGCGGGCATGGAGGCCATGACCGCGCCGAAGATGCTGGAGTAGACGACCGATGACGCCATTGAGCCGCTCTGGTCGATGCAGAGGATGATTTCCCGCTGGACGCGCTGCGATTTGCGGCCATAGCCGATCAGCGTTTCCGGTACGATGGTTTTGTATTCCTGCTGCCAATGTTTGAGGTTCGCCCGGATCGTGCGGTTCCAGTCGATCTCGGCATGGCGCGGACGCCGGTTTCGCACAGCCCGGTTCAGCGCGCCGCTGACCGCCGTGCGCATGGGCTCCTCAAGCTGCTTCATAAGCGCGTCCACGACCTTGCGGACGACCAGTCGGGCCGTTTCCTTGGTCTTTTCGGGGATGATGCCCCGCAGCGACATGAGCGTGGACACGAGGTTCACGTCGGGCTGCACGCTTTCGAGCATTTCCGGCTGGAGCAGCATACTGTGCAGGTTGAGGCGATCGAAGGCGTCCTTTTGCATGACTTGCACCACTGAAGACGGGAAAAAGCGCCGGATGTCCCCGAGCCAGCGGGCCACGCGCGGCGACGAGGCTCCGCTGCCGCCCCGCAGGCTGTGCCTGCTGTCCGCTTCGTACAGCGCCGCCAGCGCTTCGTCCATCTGCCGGTCTTCGGGGCTCAGCCCGGCAAGGCCGCAGCTTGCCTGCGCCTCTTCGCCGAGCACCAGCCGCCAACGCCGCAAGCGTTCCCCTTCAGCCGTATCCATCATCAACTCCTGCTCGCCCATTGGAGCCGCCGTAAGCCCGGCGTTATCCGTTGAGCGTGTTAGCCTTTGAATCATTTTGATTGTATGCCCTGTGACATTCCATGCCTTTGGGGAAGCACCATGCGAAAGCCAACGTCCTCCATCCTTTTATGCCTGCTGTGCCGTGAGGCCGAGCACGCGCCGCAGCAACGGGACGGGCAGGGCAGCGCGTTCCGCATCCCAACGGGTTTCGGCCTGTTCCCGCATCGGCTTTCCGGCGGGGCGCTTGGCGCGTTCGCCGAGCTGCCGGCGTTCGGGGGCGGAAAAGCCTGAGAATGTCCGGCGCAGCATGGGAAGGATATTGGTAAAATGCGTATCGTTCAGGCCGTCCAGCCAGTTGGCGAGCACCCCCCACAGGGCGTCGTCGTGCAGCAGCACCAGCGCGCTCTGGTTCAGGAACCCCTCGATCCATGCGGAGGCCGAGGCGGGCGCGGCCGCCGCCGACAGAGAAAGGCTCATCAGCCGGGCGGCTTCTTCCACAGGGAGGCGCTGCTCGTCGAACAGCAGGCGGACGGCCATGCCCCGCAGCAGCTCGTGGACCATCCCGTCGCGCAGGGCCGTCTGGTGCAGGGCGGACAGCCAGCTTTCCCAAAGCCCTTCGTTTCCAAGGAGCCGTATTGCGTTGTGCGCCGCGATGATGCGGGCACGCATGGCGGCGGCGCTTTCGTCGTCCAGCGAGGTGCAGGCCCCCGGCAGCCCGATGGATGCACGGGGGATCAGGCCTTCAAGGACGCGGGCGACCATCCCGGCGTCGGTTCGGCGCACGTTGCCGTAGCGGGCGATGGCCGCCAGTGACGGGATGGCTTCCAGCAGCTGGCCGACGTCGTTGGCTGTGGCGGCCTTTTCTTCCAGCATACGGGTGGCGTGCCCCACGGCGTCCGGCAGATCGGCGAACAGGATGTCGTTCACCAGCTCCGCCAATCGGAGCAGGTCCGCTTCACGGGACAGCTCCACGGCCTTTGCGGTGGCGGCCTCAAGGATGGTGTTTCCCCAGCGGCTGGCGGCGATCACCGCAATGGAGAGCTCCGGCACCCACTGCATTTCCCAAAGTTCATGGAACGTCCCTTTGGCGTTCCGGCCGCCTCCCGGCGCGGCCCAGCCGATTTCCAACAGCCGTAGGCGGTGCAGGAGGTGGCTGCGCGCCAGATCGTTGGCTTGGCGCAGATCGAGATCCAATATCTTCTGCGCGGCTTCGGGCTTCAGGCGCAGGCTTTTCTGTTGCTGTTCCAGATCCCGCTGGAGCGGGACGGTGGGCGCGGTTTCGGGAATCGTCCCCAGTTTGTCGCCCACGATAAGCTGACGCTCGATGAGGCGCAGCGGCGCGGGGTCGCCCATGCAGACCGTGGTTTGCAGGGCTTCGTAAAGTTCCGGCAAGCCGGGGCGGGGCCGCTCGCGCAGGGCCGCCAGCGACGTGGCGAGACGGGAGGCTTCGATGATGTGGGCGGACGAGCAGTCCATGTCCTGTTCGCGGAACAGGCGGGCGGCGTGGGTCAGCCAGCCGATGGCCCGATCGCCCTTGCCGCTGCGCCAGAGATGCTCGTACCACGCGGGAGAGGTCACGCCCGCGCCGTAACCGCTCCGGCTGCTCAGATTGGCATAGGTCCACGGCGTCCATGTCGCCGCGACCTTCATTTTGGGGAGGCCCTTGAGCAGGTCGTTGTCCTGCTTGGCGGGCGTTTCCGCTTCAAGCGCGGGCACATGCCACGCGCCGCAGATCACGGCGATGCGCTGGAAGCCTTCCTTTTTCGCCTGCCGCAGCGTTTTGCGCATGTACGCTTCGCGCAGGGCTTCCCGCCGCGCCTCCCGTTCGCCGCGTTCGCGTCTGGGCGCTTCGGCCCGCAGCGTGGTCATGGCTTCGCGGATGGCGTCGAACAGCTCAAGGCCGTCGATGCGCTCCTCGACCATATGGTTCCACCACGCCTCGCCGTCGCCGTATCCGGCGGCGCGTCCGAGCCAGTCAAGCGGATCGCCGTAAACGTCCTCCAGATCAGACGCCTCATCCCCGGCGTTTCCGTCCGTACCGCCCGCATCGCCGCCTTCAGGCTGTTCGGGGCCCTCTCCGCCAGCAAGGGCATCCGGGGCGGCGCCTTCAGGTGACTGCGCGTCTGAAGCGGGGGCTTCCGTGCTTTCGGCGGGTTCCGTTTTTGTATGTTCTTCCGCTTCTCTCAGGGCTTCCTCTTCCGCCGCCCTACATTCATCTTCAAAGGCCTTGTCCAGCCCGAATTGATGGGCGATGGGCAGATCCATGAAGCGCACCGGGAGGGATTGGCCCAAGCCGTACCGCAAGGCCTGCCATTCCGGGGAGAACTCGGCGAAAGGGTAGAAGGCGGCGCGGCGGGAATCGTCGGGAGCGTACACGAGCAGGGCCACCGGGGGGCACATCCCCGATTCGAGCACGAACGGCAGCACGGATTCCCCGTCCGGCGGCCCTTCGATCAACAGGCAGTCGGGCTGCATTGCTTCCAGAGCCCGCAACAGGCTGCGGGCGCACCCCGGCCCGTGGTGGCGGATGCCGAAAAGTCGAACGGTCTGATCAGGCATGGCGAAGCCTTTTGTAAGATGAAGACAGGAGGCAAAGCAGTGAAAAAACATTTCCCGGCGGCATCAGGAGCGCGGGCAAGACGAAAAACCGGCGCGGCCTACTCGACAGGCCGATGTTGCAACGCTACCGTCCTCCATCCTGAACTCCTTTTGCGCCGCCTCCCCACCAGTTGAAGTTTTTGCGGGTGGGGGTACGGGGGAGGGGGCTTTTTTCAAAAAGCACCCTCCCCCGATTCCTTCCCTAATCCACTTCGCGGCAGGCGCGATAGAGATCCTTCCAGTCGGAGCGTTCCTTGACTACGGTTTCGAGGTACTCGCGCCAGACGAGGTCGTCCTGCACGGGATCCTTGACCACCGCACCCACGAGGCTCGCGGCCACGTCGCGGGCGTGCAGCACGCCGTCCCCGAAGTGCGCGGCAAGCGCCATGCCGCTGTTGAGCACGGAGATGGCCTCCGCCGTGCTCATCGTGCCGGTGGGCGACTTGAGCTTGGTCTTGCCGTCTTCGGTCTGCCCGTTCCGCAGCTCGCGGAAGATCTGCACTACGCGGCGCACTTCATGCAGCGCCGGGGGCTCGGCGGGAAGCTCCAGCGCGCGGCCCATTTCGGAGACGCGCTTGGACACGATGCTGATTTCCTCTTCCTCCGTGGCGGGCACGGGCAGGATGACCGTATTGAAGCGCCGTTTGAGCGCGGAGGACAGTTCGTTGACGCCTTTATCCCGGTTGTTCGCCGTGGCGATGAGGTTGAAGCCGCGCACGGCCTGCACTTCGTCGTTGAGCTCGGGGATGGGGAGGGTCTTTTCGGACAGGATGGTGATCAGCGTATCCTGCACGTCGGCGGGGATGCGGGTCAGTTCCTCCACGCGGGCGATGCGGCCTTCGGACATGGCGCGCATGAGCGGGCTTTCCACCAGCGCGGCGCGGGACGGCCCTTTGGAGAGCAGTTCCGCATAGTTCCAGCCATACCGCATCTGTTCTTCGCTGGTGCCCGCCGTGCCCTGGATGATGCGCGTGGAGTCGCCGCTGATGGCCGCCGCCAAGTGTTCGGACACCCACGATTTCGCCGTTCCCGGAACCCCGTACAGCAGGAGCGCCCGGTCCGTCGCCAGCGTAGCGACCGCCGTTTCGATGATGCGGCGGTTCCCGATATACTTGGCGGACACCGTAAAGCCGTTGTCCAGTTCGCCGCCGAGCAGGTAGGTACAGACGGCCCACGGGGAAAGCTCCCAGTTGGCGGGACGCTGGCGGGCGTCGGATTTTTTGAGTTCTTCCAGTTCCTCGGCGAATTGTTGTTCGGCGTGGTGCCGCAGCTTGTTTTCGTTGGTAGCCGTGCTCATGGTTTTCTCTCAGGCAAAGTATTGGTGAAGAGCCTTGCGGGTCCTGATGGCCGTGGTCAGAAAGTCGTACCCGGATCGGCAGAAGGGGGCCCCGTTTTCTCCGTGGGGCCAGCCCTCAAGCAGATCATCCAGCAAGGAAACCGGGATCAGCCAAAAGGTGGCCTCGATGATGTGCCCCAGCGCGATGGAGGTCTGGTAGCTTATCTGGCTGATGCCGTCGGAATGGTTCGCCCAGAAGCGGATCCGCCGGACGAGGGCGTGTCCGCCTTCAAGGGAAAAGGTTGCATCCCCCTCCCATTCGGATGCGGCGAAACGTCCGAACTGCATCACCTGTTTATAGTGTTGCTGTGCGAACGTGGCTCCGCCGCCCGTGGAGCCGGGGCAGGGGAAGCGTTCAAGGAGGGCCGCCTCACGTTCGGGGGGCGGCAGAAGGCCGATGAATGCGAAGGCGCTGAACTGGCCCTTGCCCACGGAAATCTCAATCTGTTCCTTGAACACATGCGCGAGCAGGGCGGAGGCCCATGCCGCATGGCGCTCACGGCGGGCGGCCTCCAGCCAGCTACGGAGCAACACGTTTCGCCAGTCGGTTTTCTGCGCCCAGTCGATGAGGGCTTCGGGCGACAGGCCGGTATGCGCCTCCCACCACGCCAGCGGTACGCAGCGCCCTATCTGATAGAGCCACCAGGCGCGCGGGCCGAATTCCTCGTACTGCGGCTTTTTTTCTTCCAGCAAGTCCTTTTTCCACTCGGGATCGAAGGATTCCGGGGGCTCGACGGTCGGGAGCGGCGCGGAGAAGGCTGAGGCGATGCGGCCGATGAGCCCGCCCTTGGCCTCCGGGACGACGATGCAGGCGGCAAGGCGTTCGCCCATACGCCGTACATAGCCGCTTTCCGGCAGGCGGACGAGCAGGGAGGCGGCGGTTTGCCGCACTTCCTTGCTGCGATCCTTTTCCAGAAGGGTTTCGAGAAAGGCTTCGTCCGCCGCGCTCAGGCCTTCGCCGAGGCACCCGGTAAAGGCGGCGCGTTCGCGGGCATCGAAGGAGGCTGAGGCCGTTTCAAAGCGTTCACGGGCCTTGGCGGGCTCCTGCGCGCGGAGGGACTTGAGATAGGCTTCGCGCTGCATGAGCGTGCCGTTGTCCCATACTTCGGGATCAAGCTCGTTTTCGGCGTTGGTGGCGAAAAGGTTCCATGCGGCGTTCCGTCCGCCGAGCCAGCGGCCGCGTTCCCCGGCGATCAGGGCGATGGGCCCGCGCAGGGACGGCG
>NZ_JH114231.1:1392002-1426948 GCF_000224655.1 Bilophila sp. 4_1_30 | reverse complement strand
AATGGCTTGCATGAGCCGTCCGGGTTCGCTGTCGTCGGCGGGAAGTTCGGGCGGGCGCTTGTCCGTGCCGAGCAGCGCCTGCATGGTCAGGAAAGGCATGTTCATGGGCGGGCTCCTTCTCGCCACAGCGGGGAACCGGACGTTCCGGGCTCCCACGCGCTTAGGGGCTGAAACCGGGCTCCGTCCCATTCGCCCCAGACGCTCAGGGGGCGTCCGCCGCCTTGCGTGAGCAATTCCCATCCGTCGTTGTCGGTTATGGAGAGCGGGAGGCGGTCGCCTGCATCCGTCTGCAGGAACCACGAATCATCGGAGCGGCAGGGGACGCCGTCGCTGACCATGAGGGGCAGGGGCCATTGCCACGGCTGTGCGGCGATGGCTTTGGCCATGCCTTCCAACGCTTCGCGGAGGGGAACCGTAGGGATGGGAGCCGTTTTGGCCCGGACGGGATCGCCTGTGGCGATGGCCCGCAGGGGAGCCGCGCCCGGATAGAAGGCCAGCGTCATATCCGCAAGGCTGCCGACGACGAAACTTTGCTCGAAGTGCTTGCCGCCGTGTGAGAAATCCAGCAGCAGGGCCGTGCGTCCGCTGTTCTGCCCGCGCAGCCAGACGCGCCGCCGCCAGAGTTTGTTTTCTTCGGCATAGCTCACGCCGAGCACCAGCCAGAGATCGTTCAGGCGTTCCCCGGTGGCGAGCACTTCGTCTTTATCCGGGGACAGGCCGAGGGCGGCACGGATATCCGCCTGTTCCTCCGGGGACAGTGCGTCAAGGTGGCGGAAGGCGTCGATGAGGAGCTGCAGCTGCCCAAACTGGGCGAGCACCACGCCGGGCCAGTCCTCCCCGGAGAACGTGACGCCTTGCAGGTTCCGCAACCGCGCGGCGATGCCGGGAAGCTGCGCGTCGACCATGCGCGCGGCGGCTTCCTCCTGCCATGCGGGAGCCCCGGAGAGCTGCCCGAGGCCGTGGCGTATGAGGTCGCACATCCAGCGCTCCAGATCGTCCAGGCCGGCAGCCATGCGTTTGAGGCGGGACGCCTCGCGCTTGGCTGCGGCGGCGGGATCGGCGGGCTGGCCCTTGTTTTCCTGCTTTTGCTCTTGACGCGCGGCGCGTTTTTCGCGTGCGTCAAGCCATTCTTTTACCCAATCGGGCGCTTCGCCCTGCGTAAAGGCGGCCTCTTGCTGGACGCGGAGCAGGAGCAGGGCCAGGGAATGCTTGCAGGGAAATTTTCGGCTCGGGCAGGTGCATTTGAAGACCGGCCCGGACAGGTCGGCTTCGACTTGGTAGGGTTTGGCGCCGCTGCCTTTGCATTCGCCCCATACGGCTGTTTCGTTGAAGCCGAGCGTCGGCCACTGGCCGGGTTTGAGCAGAGCTTGCGCCGCCTTGACGGAGGAGGCATCCGGGGCGAGGGCCAGTACAGATTCGGAGGTGAGTTCCATCGTCTGTCCTGTTGTCGGCGGCCATACGGCCGCTTCTTAAAGTATCGAAAGAAGGGGGGACGGCGGGACGGGTCCGGCGGAACCCCTTTGCCCTTACGCGGCAGGCCCTGTTCCGGGGCAAGGCCGGCAAGTCAGGCGTTCCTGCGGGAACACCCCACGGTGTTAGAAGCGTTCTGCCATAATGAAGGCTTTCCGGCAACCCGTAACCCTTTTCAGGGCGCTGTCCGCAAAAAGAGCCCTTTCCTCAGGAGGATGGGAAAAAGGCTCTTTTGTTGGGAAGGCCACCGTTTGGAAGAGGGAGCAACGCCGTCGTTCCAACGGGGCGTTTCCCTTTACGGGGAAAGCGGGACGGTTCAGTTCCGCCGCAGGAACCGCGCCAGCACAGCGGTCATGAGCCCGAACACGGCAATGAGGGCAAAGGAATGGCGCAGGCTCGACGCGTGGGCGATGAAGCCGATGACCGGCGGGCAGAGCAGGAAGCCGAGGAACCCGATGGTTGAAACCACGGCCAGCGCCACGCTCGGATGCATGATCTGGGATTTCCCGGCCATGCTGTAGCAGACCGGCACCACCGAAGCCGTGCCGAAACCCACCAGCGCGAGGCCGAACGTCGCCGTGGCCACATGGGGCAGGAGAACGGAGATCAGCAGCCCGGAGGCGATGAGCGCGCCGCTGGCTTGCAGGATACGGATGACCCCGAACCGGGTCACAAGCCCGTCCGCCATGAACCTGCCGCAGACCATCGTGCACATGTACGCGATGTAGCCGAGGCGGATCAGTTCCGGCGACGGCTTGATGATCGCTTCGTAGTATACGGCGCTCCAGTCGTACATGGTCCCTTCGCTCGCCATGCAGCCGAAAGCGATCAGCCCGAGCAGGACGACATAGGGATCGATTTTCCCCTTGGGGCGTTTGTGTCCGGGCGCCGTACTGCGTGCCCTGTCGCGCGGCAGGGTTAACCGGAACATGATCGCCGCGATGCCCATGCAGACGGCGAAGATGAAACTGAAGTGCACGCGGGTACTGACGGAGAACGCCGCGAACAGTGCGCCGATGATCCCTCCGATGAACCCGGCGAGGCTCCACAGGCCGTGGAAGGCGGCCATGATGCTGCGGCGGTAGAGGCGTTCGACGCCGACGGCCTGTGTGTTCACCGAGATGTTGTGCAGGTTGGCCGCGACGCCGAAGAATACCAGCATGGCGAAAAGCTGCCACGTTTCGCTGATGAAGCCGAGGGCCATGAGGGTTCCCGAATAGAGCAGGGCCGCGAGGAGCAGCATCCTGTGGCTTCCGAAGCGGCTGACCAGATAGCCGGAGAGGGCCATCGCCGACATCTGCCCCACGGGGATGGCGAACAGGACGCCGCCGAGCTGTGCCTCGTTGAGATCGAGGGCCTGCTTGATGTCGGGGATGCGGCTGGCCCAGCTGGCGAAGACCAGCCCTTGCAGGAAAAAGAAGCTTGCCACGGCGAGTCGGTAAAAGCTCTTGGGGGACTGAAATAATGGAATGAACGGCATGGGCGTTTCCTTTGAGGGAGGACTTCCTACCCCAAAGGGGGGCGGCTCGTCCAGTTTCCTTTTGGTGACGGAAAGGGGCAAAGCCCGAGGAGGCATCCGGGGTTGGGCAAGAGTCCCGGCGAAGACCTGAAGCATGGTGCTGTACAAGGCGGCGCTCCAAAACGGCCGGGAATATGGAGGGAATGGATCAGGAGTGTATGGTGAAAGCGGGAAGGGAGAAGAAGGCGTTACGCAAGGAGGCAACGCCGGAGTGATGCATGATACGCGCCGCAGGGAGAAAGCGGCGTCTTCCTTTCGATCGGAGATTTCTCATGACTAACAAAAGATGCCTCAAAGAAAGGACTATCGGCTTTTCCTTCTTTTCTATATGATGCCGCAAGACGGCACATGAAAAACGGGAGAAATCCTTCCAGGCTGGTCTTGATCGGCTCTGTTTCCGCTTGCGGCGTTTCGTCTGATTGCGGGAGAAGCCCCGGGATGCCGCAGGAATATCACACAGGGGCACGCTCTGACGGTGTGTTTTTCAAGTCCAGTTTGTCATTCTAGAGAGAACGCACATGATCCAGACCGACCCTATTGCCTTTTCCCCTTCAATCCCTCTCGATTCCACTGAAAAACTTTGGGAATGGCATATCCCTTCGGATCGGCTTTTCTTCAGCAAGGGAACCAGGTTGGCCTTTGGCTTGTCCGAGGGGGAAAGCCCCGCCACAATGGCGGCGTTTTTTGAACATATCCCGGAAGGTTGCCTGCAGTCGCTTTGCGAGCTGCGTGAAGGCGTTATCGGCGGGGACAGGGGCTTTCTGGAGACGGCGTATCCGGTCGAGAACTTTTTTGTCCGAGAACGGCTGTTTGTATTGGAAAGGGACGCCGAAGGCCGGGCGATCCGCATCACCGGACAATTTGAGATCGCTCCCGGCACGATGGCCTATCTGCCTCCGGTGAGCACCGTGTCCAAAGGGCAGGCACAGATCTGTTTCTGGAACTGTTCGCTGGAAAAGAGGACGCTGTGGGTCGACGCCAACGGCTCCCGCCTGCTCGGGTATGCCGAGGCCATACCGCGTGTGTTCAACCTTGATGAATGGAAAGAGCGTCTCCACCCCGAAGAAGGCAACGATTGCCGCTATCAGCTCATCATCGAACAGCCGTTGTTCGGAGACGAGCTTACGGATGATCTGCGGGTCCGCAAGGAAGACGGCTCGTATGTCAAAATATGGGTGCGGGGCTCCATCCTGAGCCGGGATGCGGATGGTCGCGCCGTCAGCATGTCGGGCACCTGGCAGCCTTTTGGGTTTGTTGAGGAACGCCACGAACAACGGACGCCGGAAAACGGCAGCCTGCTTTCCGCGCTCAATGCAGCCGGGGACGGCCTGTGGGACTGGAACCCCATTACGGACGAAGTGTATTACAGCCCGCGCTGGCTTTCCATGCTCGGGTATACGGCGGAACAGTTCCCCGGACGCCTCGAAACGTGGAAAGAGAAGATCCATCCGGACGATCTCAAAAAAATCGTGGAACCGCAGCGTAAGCTGGCGGATTCCCCGAAATACGGCGACACGTTCGAGTGCACGTACCGTTTGAAGCGCCTAGACGGGAGCTATGCCTGGATCCTCGGGCGGGGTTACGTGACGCACCGCGACGCAAAGGGGCGGGCCACCCGCATCGTCGGCTTGCACACCAACATCACGGCTTCCCAGGCGGACAGGGATTATTTCGAAAAGCTCGCCCAGAACGATGCGCTGACGGGCCTGCACAGCCGGACCTACTTTGATATCAAGCTGGCGAACATCGAGAACAAAGGGATCCGCCCGTTGTGCGTGATCTCCTGTGACGTCAACGGATTGAAGCTGGCGAACGATTATATGGGGCATCTTGTCGGGGACAAGCTGCTCCAGACCGTGGCGGTCTTGTGCAAGGAAAGCGTGCGTACATCGGATTGCGTGGCCCGGATGGGCGGGGACGAGATCGTTATCCTGTTGCCCTCATGCCCCCGTGAGGCTGGCGAGGAGATCCTTGCCAAGCTGCGGCAGAACTTTGATCGGCACAACGCCTGTTCCGATCAGATGCCAGCACTGGTTTCTTTTGGGCTGGCTTGTGCCGAATCCGCCGATATCCCCGCCTCGGCCATCCTCGTGGAGGCTGATCGCGAAATGCTCAAGGAAAAACGATCCCACCGGAAAGCGGCCCATGAGCGGATCAAACAGTGGATCGAGCAAAACATGGACGTCGTCGTTTCGCTTGAAGATGACAGGTATTAGGCCTTCCCTATTTTGAAAGGCCTTGACGCCGAACGCATATCCGGTACGCCACAACGCGGCGTGGATTCGGCAAAAACGCTATTTCGGCAGGATGGCCCTTTGAAAGGCGCAACACTTCAAAGGCAATCTGCCCCAAGACGGAGGCATCCTTTGGGATGCCTTTTTTATGTCCGATGGGGCGACCTTTTCTTGGTTCGCCTTTTTCATGAACGGCACTCACGGCGAGATGACGCGCTTTTCCGGTAACGCCATTCCCATGCGGCGAGGAAATGCCCCGGCCAAATGGAAGGCACCGGGGAGGTTGCGCCGTTTTTTCTTTTCTGCATTGATCTCTTTTTAAAGCACGAGTTGCGTAACACAACGGATATTTCGTTTTTTATGATAGCTTTTGTTCTTTATAACGCGTCTTTTTCATGTTTCCTTCTTGTTCCTCTGTTTTAAATGTGTTGATACAGGTATATACGGTTTTATTTCGCTGTAAAAACATCTTGAATAGGTTTATAATACGTGTCACATTAAATGGAGCCTATAAAATATTATATGAAATATTTCAGTGTAAAATGTTAAGGACGTATGCTGGAAAGGCTCTCCATTCTGCTGGGAGGGCTTCCTGATATTGTATTACGGCATTTCCGTATCGGGATTCGCTAAAAAAGATTGCAGAAGCACCTCTTGAGCCGATAACTCAGTTTTTCTATTATCATTTTTGATCCGTTGTACGATCCATAGTGATCCTGAAGGTAGAGAAATATGGAATGGAACTGGATACTCGAAGAATATGACGATATGGTTTATGTCAGCGATCTGAACAATTATGAATTGCTGTATGTGAACCGAGCAGGCCTTGATATGTTCCATCTTTCTCGGGAAGAATTCTTTTCTGGAAAAAAACGCCTTTGCTATGAGATATTCCACGGAAGAAATGCGCCTTGTCCTTTTTGTACCAACAAATACCTGAAAGATTCTGGATTTCATGAGTGGGAACATTATAACGAGCAGCTGGGGAAAACGTATCTCCTGAAAGATCGGAAGATACTGTGGGACGGGCGGGAATCCAGAATCGAGTTCGTCTTTGATGTCTCCAAATACAGGAACAAACTGGATAAGCAGGAAAAACAGCAGGCGGCGATGCTGCGGAGCCTTCCGGGAGGCATTGCCCGGCTCGACGCGCGCGATGAACGCACAATCCTCTGGTATGGTTCGGAATTCCTGTCGATTATCGGCTACACGGAAGAGCAGTTTAAAGAAGAGCTGCAGAGCCAGTGCCTGTATGTTCATCCGGAGGATATGGAGCAGGCTGCGGCGGCGATGCATGAGGCGAAGGAAACGGGGCGGAGCAGCATCATGCAGGGCCGGATCGTGACCCGGTCTGGAGAAATCCGTCACTTGACCATCACGTTCAGCTATATGGACGGGAAGGACAGCGAGGATGGGATACCGTCCTACTATAGCTTGGGCATTGACGTGACGGAAGCGGTCGAACGGCAACGGCTCCAGCAACAGGCGCTGGAAGACGCCTGTCGGGTGGCGAAGCACGCCAACCAGGCAAAGACGGAATTTCTTTCCCGGATGTCCCACGACATCCGGACCCCCATGAACGCCATTGTGGGTATGACGGCGATTGCGGGCGCCCATATCGAGGACACTCCGAGAGTGCGGGACTGCCTCAAGAAGATCAATACATCCAGCAAGCATCTGCTCAATCTGATCAACGAAGTTTTGGATATGTCCAAAATCGAGAGCGGACGCTTGGATGTGCGGGCGAACGATTTCAGCCTTCCCGGTCTGGTGCAGAACGTGTTCGACGTGTGCAGGCCGATGATCATTGAAAAGGGGCATCACCTGACCATGAACATCAGCAAGGTGGGGCACGAGGACCTGTATGGGGATGAGAGCCGCCTCCAGCAGGTTTTGGTGAACATCTTGTCGAACGCCGTGAAGTATACGCCGGCGGGGGGGCGTCTGCATTTCAGCATTGAGGAAAAGCCAACCCATGCCGAAGGGGCCAGTGTCTTCTACTTTACGTTTGAAGACGACGGGATCGGCATGTCCGAGGAGTTCGTCGGGCGCATCTTCGAACCGTTTTCCCGGGCCGAGGATTCCCGGATCAGCAAAATCCAGGGAACGGGCCTTGGCATGGCGATCAGCCAGAACATCATCCATATGATGAACGGCGAGATCACCGTGGACAGCACGCTGGGGAAAGGGAGCCGGTTTACGGTGAGCGTTGCGCTGAAATTCCGGGATGCCGAAGAAGGGGAACACCCTGTTTTGACTAATCTTCCCGTTCTTGTGGTGGATGACGAACGGGATGTCTGCGAATACGCGAGCCTGTTGCTCAAGGAAGTGGGGATGCGGGCTTTTTGGGTCTTGAGCGGGCAAGAAGCCGTCGCCGAGATTGTGCGCGCCCATGAGGAAAGGGACGATTACTTCGCGGTCATCCTGGACTGGAGAATGCCGGATATGGACGGGCTCGACACGGCCCGGGAAATCCGCCGCAGGGTCGGGCCGGATCTCCCCATCATCATGCTGTCGGGCTATGACTGTTCGGATGTGGGGGCGGATTTCCTCGCCGCGGGTGTGGACGTCTTCATCATGAAGCCGCTTTTCAAATCCAACATGGTGCACCTGTTGCGAAATTTTGCGGAGGATCGGGAATGTGGACATGCCTCGGCTGTGCTCAGGCCCGAGGAGCAACGCTTGGACGGATTGCATGTCTTGCTTGTGGAAGACAATGAAATCAATCAAGAAATAGCTAAAGAACTCCTCCTGATGGAAGGGGCGTCCGTTGACGTCGCCGACAACGGGGAACAAGCGCTCGACATCTTTGCCCGGTCGGAGGAAGGGTATTATCAGCTTGTCCTCATGGATATCCAGATGCCCGTCATGGACGGATACACGGCGACTGCCGCGCTCCGTTCCTTGCGCAGGGATGACGCGAAGACTGCAATCATTCTGGCGATGACCGCCAACGTGTTCTCTGACGACGTCATCAAGGCCGAGGCATCGGGGATGAACGGGCATATTTCAAAGCCGTTCGACCCGGACAGGCTGTACGCCATGATCGCGGCATCCTGCCATAGGAAAAGGGGATGACAGCCCGGCAAAAGGGGTGAATGCCTTCTTGTGCGAAGGGTGGTGGGGTTCCCTTTCGCAAGGAAAAATGAGGTGTGGGGAAAGGAATTGAGAAAGGGACAAAAGGCTGGCTGTCCCTTTTGTATTGATGCAGCGCTGTCCCTATGAGGGGAGCGGATCCTCCTGTCGGAGTGGGTAGGCAAATGAAGCTTTCGCCGCATGATTCCTCGCTGGATGCTCTCAAGCTCGTTGTGGATATGGCCGATGTCCCGATGGTGATCACGGACGAGGATGGGTGTTTCGTGTTTGCGAACGGGCACACGCTGGATATTGTGGGGAAAGCCGAAGATGTCTGCATAGGTAAAACCCTCGCGTCCCTCATATCCGTTTCCCGGCGCCCACGGTTCAACAGGAGCGGCAAGGCCCCTGTGCTGTTCACGCGGGAAGGGCGTTTTTATGAAGTCGATGGGATCAGCCGGTTTCATACCAAATCGGATACGTTCGAGTTGTCCCGGATTCATGACGTGACGTCCACGTACCGGGATAAGGAAATGCTCGAATTCCTGAAAAGCGACGCTCCCATAGGTATTTTTCAGTTCGTCATGGACGAGCACTTCTCGTTTTTTTACGCTTCGGAAGGGTTTTGCGCGATGCACGGGTATACGCAGGACCAGATGAAGACGGATCTGGATATCAGGGGGAGCGAGCTTATTCACCCCGACCACCTCCAACGCTTTAACGACTTGATCAGGGCGGCCTATGAAGACGGAAAGTCCTCGGTCGGCTTCGAGATGAAAGTCATCAGGCGGGACGGCAAGGTGCGCTGGCTCCTCACGCAGTGCTCGTTTGTCGAAACAGTGGATGGGACCATCGTGTACGGCTACGTCTCGGACTGCACCGACCTGAAAAACATGGAGGAAAAGACCAAAAGCATCCAGGATGTTTGCAGGTTCACGGTCAATCACGACTACGAATGGATCTTGTTGGTCGACATCCCGGCGGACAGGTACGAGTACTTTTTTTCGGGCCGGAACAGCATGACCGGAAGCGGGATGCAGGGCGTTTTCAGCGAGCTGGTGCGGCTCCGGAGCGAAACGGTCGTCCATCCTGATGATGTGGAGGCCTATCGGGCCTTTTTCAAACCGGAACGCCTTGCCTGGGAAAACGGCACGCCGGGGTTGTCCCATGAACTCAAGTATCGTGTGCTCATGGGCAACGGGCAAGCCCGGTGGCATTGCTTGCGGGCGTATCTTTTTGACCCCGTAAGGCGGGTGCTTCTCTTTTGCGCCAAAGACATTGAGGAAGAGGAACGCCAGAAGGCTACGTTGCGTATGGCGCTCGTTGCCGCCGAACAGGCCAACCATGCCAAAAGCGAGTTCCTTTCCCGGATGTCGCACGACATCAGAACGCCGATGAACGCGATCATCGGTATGACGGCCATTGCGGGCATGAACGTGGGCAACCCCGAACGGCTCAGCGAGTGCCTGAACAATATCGCCTTGTCGTCCCGTTTCCTGCTGTCGCTCATCAATGACGTCTTGGACGTCGCCAAGATCGAAAGCGGCAAGATGAGCCTGGCTTCCGAACCGTTTGATTTTGGTGAACTCGTCAGCTCCGTCAGCTCGTTCACATACGGCAGCGCGGTGGCGAAGGGCATAACGTTCAACCTGTTTGCCTCTCCGCTCCTTGGGAAGATCTATGTCGGCGATCCCCTGCGCATCAAGCAAGTCTTGATGAACTTGCTGTCCAACGCCCTGAAGTTTGCGCCCGAAAAGGGCAGGATCGAATTCAACATCACGCCAGTCCAAAAAGTCGGGCATCGGGAACTCGTACGGTTCGTCATTTCCGATAATGGGATCGGCATGAGCAAGAGCTTTCAGGAAAGGATGTTCCAGCCGTTCGAGCAGGAGATGACGGATCAGCGGGGCCTTTCGGGATCAGGGCTTGGTCTGGCCATTGTCAGGAGCTTCGTCCAGCTGATGGACGGGACCATTCGCGTGGAGAGCGAGCAAGGAAAGGGGGCGTCTTTTTTCGTGGACATACCGCTCGGGCTGTTCGAGGGGGCGCTGTACGGATGGGATAAGGACGCCTTGGAACAATCCGAGAGCGTGCGCGTGCTGGTCATAGGCGATGACAGGGCTGCCTGTGAGCATACGGCGGTACTGCTGCGCCGTATGGCGGTTGAAGCGGCCTTCGTGCTTTCCGGCGAAGAGGGCGTCGTCTGTGTGCGGCAAGCCAGGGAGAGGCGGCGGGATTATGGCATGATCCTGATCGATTGGGAAACGCCGGGCATAGACGATATGGAAACGGTCCGGCATATCAGGGAAATCGTTGGAAAGGCCACGACCCCCATAGTCATGTCGGCCTGTGATTGGAGGGAGATGGAAGCCCCTGCCCGTAGCGCCGGCGTGGATTATTTCATCAACAAGCCCATATTGCGGGAGCATCTGCGTGATATGCTCTTGATGGTGACCCATCATAGGCGCGCCTTTGATGTTCCGGCCATGCCGGAGGAAGTCCGTTTTAACCGTGAAAAGCTCCTGATTGCCGAAGATAACGAGCTGAATGCCGAGATCCTCAAAACGCTTCTGGAGTCAAGGAATCTCTCCGTCGTCTGGGCCGAGAACGGCAAGGTTGCGGTGGAGCGCTTTGCGGAATCCGAACCGGGGGAATACGCCGCTATCCTGATGGATGTCCGTATGCCGGTCATGGACGGGCTTGAAGCCACACGGCGCATACGCGGCATGACAAGGGAAGACGCGCGGCGTATTCCGATTTTCGCCCTGTCCGCGAACGCCTTTGCGGACGACATCCAACGCTCCCTGCAGTGCGGCATGAACACGCATTTTAACAAGCCTGTGGATATGGATTCCATTTGCGCGGCACTGCACTACTGGCTGGAACATGATAAAGGAAACCGGTTGTGATGTGGCGGTATTGCTCCGTCAATGCCTGTGGCATCCAGAATGGGATTGGAAAAGAGTTGTGGAATGAGGCCGCAACTCTTTTTTATTTATGGAGATAGAGAACAGCTGAGGAGGAGCTAGACAGGGCATCCCTCTCGAAGAGGACATTACCCCGCAGGCAGGAGCGGCGGGAGTCTTGGTTATTCCGGATGCCTTTCCTGAAATACAGGGATGATCGCCGCGTAAAACACGACGCCACCTATCAGGGAACCCGCGAGGCGGATTGCACACCATGCCGTAATCCGCAATCATGGAACGTGCTGCAACGGCTGATCTGCAAGAGGCTTCCTTTAGCGGGCATAAGGCGATAGTATTTTAGAAATGGACATTTCTAGAGGCCATCTGGCTTGAAAATCAGGATATATTCTTTGCATACAAGCGATATGCTGGCGTATCTTTTTGCATAAGGTAATGCGTATGTGGGGAAGGTCCCCCGAAATGAAAGGGGGTATGCTCTTGCTGTATAGGTATCCTTATAACGAGTGGATATTGATATGAAAAAAATAGCCATCGTATGTTTATTCGAAAAAACGGCTCTTTTTATACAAAAGCAGCTTTATGCGCTTATAGGTGAATACGTTGATATCCATGCGCTCTCTTTAGAAAAAACGATATACTCAAATATCCAATCGGATCTTGTCTTGCTTGGAGACGCCGCTGTAGGAAAGATCATACACAATTATATTCATGATGATATCGAAATGCTTTCCATGAAAATGACGATAGGCAAGAGCGGATTCGAAAAACTCTTGTCCATTCCGGAAAAATCCCGTGTCCTCCTCGTCAATGATACGGTACAAAGCACGTATGATACTATCAACCTGTTGTATGAGGTCGGGATCAGGCATTTGGAATTCATACCATACTATCCGAATATGGTGTATAATTACGATGTCGATATTGCCGTGACGCCGGATGAGGAGGCTTTGGTTCCTCCTTCCATAAAAAGGATTGTCAATATCGGCGGACGGGTCATTGATCCTTACATGATCATCAACATCTTGACGAAACTTGAACTCGTCAACAATAAAACGCTTCGGGACATCGTATTTAACAGGACAAACGATTATATCCCAAGGAATCCGCAGCTTCTGGATGTTATCGCCTCGATCCTTAAGAGCCGGAATCATTTGGAGAAGATCATTGAAGTCATCGATGAAGGGGTTATCGCCTATGATGAGGGGCAGCATATCATTCTCTTTAATGAAGTTGCCGAAAAGATATTCGGCATCCCGATATGGAAAGCCAAAATGATGACGCTTTCAGAGTGTTTCTCCGAAATTTCGCTTACGGTCGAGAACCCGGAAGATCTCTGCGATGACGTACAGTCAATCAACCATACTGATTATATAGTGAATGCATATCCGTTATATATTGAGGGCCATTATTCCGGCGGCGTTATCCGCTATAAGGAGTTTTCCGCCATACGGCGTTTGGAAAAGAAGATCCGCCAAAGCAGCAAAGGCGGCGGGTATATCGCTAAAAACAGCTTTGATGATATCCTTGGAAAAAGCCCGGTCTTGCGGCAATGCCGGAATTTGGCGGAAAAGATGGCTAAAGGGGATGGAGCGATCCTTATTGAAGGGGAGAGCGGCGTCGGGAAAGAAATTTTTGCGCAGGCCATCCATAACGCCTCTTTTCGCCATGAATCCCCCTTTATCGCGTTCAACTGTGCTTCAATACCGGATACGCTCATCGAGAGCGAGCTCTTTGGATATGAAGAGGGGGCGTTTACCGGAGCCCGTAAGGGCGGGAAGCCCGGGCTTTTTGAATTGGCCAACGGAGGGACTGTCTTTTTGGACGAGCTTGGGGATATCTCACCCAATATGCAGACAAAACTGCTGCGGGTCCTCCAAGAGAAGGAAATTGTGCGGGTAGGCGGCCAGGAAGTCATACCTGTTGATATCCGTATTATCTCGGCATCGAACAAGAATATCCCCGGGCTTGTCCGTGAACATACGTTCAGGATGGATCTCTTTTACCGGCTCAACGTGCTTTCTTTGAAAATTCCGGCATTGCGCGAACGTGGGGACGATATCCTCTTGCTCCTGCATCATTTTTTGCAGGGATACGGATTGCGGTATGAGTTGTCCAAGGAGGCCGCCGATGTTTTGCTGGAGTATGATTGGCCGGGGAATATCAGGGAACTGCAAAATGTGAGTGCCTATATTGGCTATATGTCGGAAAACCGTCTTATTACCTGTGCCGATCTTCCGCAGCATTTTGCAAAAAAGATGAAGAAGCCCCTTTCTTTTCAGCAGGAGAAGGGGATTTTCCAGAGTGAAGATGAGGAAATGCTCTCTATCCTTTTGTTGCTTTATCAAGGAAGAGAGAAAGGGAGGCATATCGGCAGAAAAGAGATCTCCCAGCAATTGCCCGCCTATGGCGTACGCCTCTCGGAAGGGGAGGTCCGTTCCCGTCTCCAGAAACTGGCTGCGGCGGGGCTGGCCCACTGTGGAAGAGGGCGGGCCGGAACCCGTGTGACGCGTGCGGGCGAGCAGCGCCTCCGGGAATCCGGTTTGCTGTAGGCGGAGCTGCGAGGCATTCGCGGAGAATTTTTTATTTGCTCTTTTTTTAGCAAAGAGACGATAGTGTCCAGGGCGATTTCCGGTATCTTTTGAAAAATAGGCGTTTCCTGTATTCATTCTCTGCCCTGATATATGGAACATCATGTTGTTTTTGATTTTATGGCACCGCTTTGATTTTTCATAGAGAGCGTCCGATGCTCGCTATAAACAGGCAAAACAGGTTAAAAAGATATCTTTTTAACCTGTTTTGCCTGTTTTTCGATGTATAGGCTATACGTATTTTACTGAAATAAAATTATATTTCTAATGGCATACACATTGCTTGTTCCGCTGTATCACAAATTACTTTTTAACAACAGGATACAGGTATGGACACGAAGAATCTTTCTGCATGTAGCCCCGAGACACAACAGCTTTATTTGGGAGATCACATCGACTGGGGTGATGCCTATCCCGAATCTTTTCCGATCTACCAAACCTCTTCATATACGTATCCGGATGTTCATGCCTTCGCGGAGGGCAGAAAGAAGAAGGGCTATCTTTACGGCAGGATCAACCATCCCAACTTCACCAGCCTCAATGAAGTGCTCGCCAGGATGGAGCAGGGCGAAGCGGCGTGGGTCGTCTCTTCCGGCATGTTCGCTATTTTTACCGCGCTCATTACACTGGTGAAGGGGGGGGATCACATTCTCGCCAATACCAATATTTACGGCGAGACGTACCAGATGCTGAAGACGTTGTTGCCCCAGTATGGTGTGGAAACGACCTTTGTCGACTTGAACGACAAGGAAGCCGTTTCGCGGGCCATCCGTCCGAACACCCGCCTTTTTTATGGTGAAGTCATCGCAAACCCCCTGACCATGCTGCTCGACGTCCGGGGTGCCGCGGACATGGCCCACGCAGCCGGGGCCAAGCTGGTCATCGACAACACATATTCGTCGCCCTATGTCGTAAAGCCGTTGACGCTCGGCGCGGATGTTGTGGTGCACAGCCTGACCAAGTATATCAACGGGCATTTCGACGCCATCGGCGGGGCCGTAATCGCCGACAAGGAAACCATTGAGCGGGCCAGGTTCTTGAGCACCCTCATCGGCGGCAGCCTTGCCCCCTTTGTCAGCTGGCTGATCCTGCGGGGGACGCGCAGCTTTGAGCTCCGTCTGGAGAAGCAGAACAGGAACGCCATCCAGCTTGCCGCCGCCCTTGAAGCCAACCCCCTCGTCGAAAAGGTCTATCACCCAAGCCTTGAAAGCCACCCCCACCGCGAGCTCGCCCTGCGCCTGTTCAGGCCCGAAGCCTGCGGCGCCATGCTGAGTTTCAGCCTGCCTGAAGATCCCGAGCGGATAGATCGCTTCATGGCCGCGCTGAAGATGGTCGGTTTTGCCAATACGCTTGGCGGCTTTAGAACGACCGTCGCACACCCCGCCACGCAGTCGCACAGCAGCCTCACCCCTGAGGAGCGGGCGGCGCTGGGTATCCATTATGGAACAATCAGGGTGTCCGTGGGGATTGAATCACCCGAGGATATCATCCGTGATTTTTCGGAGGCCATTCAGGAAAGCCTTATCTAGCCTCTTCTCCCTCCCTTATAACGTACAGGAGAAAGCGTCATGACCACGACACCATTGAAGCCTGTCCGCAAGGAACTGACATTCGGCTTTGCCGTTTTCATTTTGACCGTCGTCGTCGCCATCATCGCAAGTGGAATGATGTTTTATGGCCTTAAGCTTCAGATGCTCATGCTGTGCTGCTGGGTCGTTTGCGCGGGGTTCGGCTGGTATCTGGGATTCTCGTATGCCGAGCTGGAAGCGGGGGCTTACGAATTCATCGCGCGGGCCATGGGGGCCGTGCTGATCATGATGTCCGTAGGGGCCCTGATCGGCGCCTGGATCTCGGCGGGTACCGTCGCCGTGATGATCTATATCGGCCTGAAGATCATCACCCCGGAATTCTTTCTGGCGACCAGCTTCATCCTGTGTTCCATGACCTCCGTGTTTACGGGGACTTCGTACGGCACGATCGGGACCGTCGGCCTCGCACTGATGGGGATAGGCGCGGGGCTTGGCTTCGACCCCGGTATTACCGCCGCAACGGTCATCAGCGGCGCCTTCCTTGGCGACAAGATGTCCCCGCTTTCGGATACGACCAACATGGCCGCGGCCGTTAACGAAGTCCCCTTGCTCACGCATGTCCGGCATATGGTCAATACGCTGACTCCCGCATTCATCATTACGTTGACCATTTATCTCTTCATGGGGTTCCATCACGATGCGGGCACCGGCGACGCCAGCATCCTCAATCAGCTCCTTGACGACATTACGGCGAACTTCCGGCTTGGTTTCATCCCCGCCATCCCCATGATCCTCGTGTTTTACCTCCTGCTGCGCCAGACAAACCCCATTTTGGCCATCATCAGCGGCTCGGTGCTGGGTGTTGTCGTCGCTGTCGGATACGCCGGCGTGGATTTGACGGCATCGTTCAACGCCATGTGGAGCGGCTACGAAAAGACGTTTGACAATCCTTTGCTCATGAAGCTGATGAACCGTGGCGGCGTGACAAGTATGCTTGAAGTTTCGGCGCTCGTCATTTTCGCTTGCGGGCTTGGCGGGATGTTACGCTGCCTTGGGGTGATAGATACGATCCTTGAGCCCGTTTCCCGCCATGCCAAGAGCGCGTTTTCTCTCGTCCTGTCAACGATTGTTATCGGTTTCAGCACGGTTCTGCTGACGGCGTCGTCTTACTTCAGCCTGCTCATGACAGGGACGATCATGACTCCGCTGTTCCGCAGGCAAGGTTATCGGCCCGAAAACTGCTCCCGCGTTACGGAGGATGTCGGGACGCTTGCGACCCCCCTCGTCCCTTGGAGCTCGAACGCGCTGTTCTCCATGGGGATGCTGGGTATTGGATTCACGGATTATGCCCCGTACTGTTTCCTCATGTTCCTCGCGCCGTGCGTATCCTTGGTCTATTCCATATTCAACATCAACATGACCCGGCTCTCCGACGAGGAAAAGCTGGCCGATAAGCAGGCGCAAGGGCAGCCTGAACAGGTTTCCGCCTGATTTTGAGGGGGGCTAAAGCCCCCTTCCTTCCCCGAACGGCGTTCCCCCTTGCATCATCCTCTGGGCAGGAAAGTTTTTCTTTCGCTCTGTCATAGGATGTGCTTGTTCCATCTCACAGCATGGTGAAGATACAGCTTTTTTTATGCTGAAAGTACGCTTGCAGCCCCTTTCAGGCATTCAGCCATACTGATTCTTTTGGATCTGTAACCACTATTCATAAGCTACTGCTATGTCCGACACCACAGAATGTATGATTGTCAAGGCAGGAAGTATTCCCGCCGGTTCCATCTTGTCAGGGATGCGGCATGGTTTCCCTATTTTTCTGGGGTACATTCCACTCGGTTTCGCATACGGTGTCCTCGCTGTCCAAAACGGCATACCCGCCGTGTATGCCGTTTTGTTTTCTTTGCTCGTATACGCGGGCGCGGGGCAGTTTATCTCGGTGGGCCTGTGGGGGATGGGGGCCTCTGTCTTTTCCATCGTGTTCACTACGCTTGTCGTCAACCTGCGCCATGTCCTCATGTCGGCCGCAGTGGCCCCGTGGTTTGCTCCGTTTACCCGGATACAGCAATTCATTATTGGCTGGGGGCTCACGGATGAGGTCTTCGCCACGCACAGCATGGCCATGGCCAAAGGGGAGGAGGCAAGGTTGCCGGCAGTTTATGCCGTCAACTTCACGGCGCACGGCGGATGGATTCTCGGCACGTTCATAGGGGCCGTAGCGGGAGATTTCCTGCCTGATCCCAAACTCTTTGGGCTTGATTATGCGCTTCCCGCCATGTTTCTCGCCCTGCTGGTTCCCCAATGCAAGGATCATGTATACACGGCGGCGGCTATCCTTTCGGCACTGTTATCCGTAATTCTTGCCTTGTGCGGCATAGGCCGGTGGAATGTCATTGTTGCCAGTGTAGTAACTTCCTCTCTCGGGGCTTTGTTTCTCACATACCGCGATCGCTGTTTCCTTTGTAGGAGCAAAATATGAATACGGATATTCTGCTCTGTATCTTCGGCATGTGCCTTGCGACCCTTGTTCCGCGCGTCGTTCCCGTTACGTTGCTGGCGGGACGAGAGCTTCCTCCATTGCTGGCGCGCTGGCTGTCTTTTGTGCCTGTCTCCGTGCTTGCCGCGCTGGTTATGCCGGATTTGGTGCTTGTAGGCGGCAATCTTGAACTGTCATTCGATAACCTCTTTTTTATCGCATCCTTTCCTACGCTGACGGTTTGTTGGTATAAAAAAGGAAGCCTTTTCAGTGCACTTGCCGTGGGTATGGGGACTATAGCGCTGATTCGTTATTGGATGGGCTAAGGTATCCATAAAGAGCATTCTTATACGGCATCCGGAATGGCGGCTTGGGCTAGCGGCATCGAACCGGGGCCGCTGTCCTAGCGCTCTGGGCGTTTGGAGGCTCCGGTGGAGTTTCGCCTCGCCCTGCTTGCGATACAGCTCCGGGCATATGTATCGAAAAGGGAAGGAGCACGCCTGACGATGAAGGATAGGCCGTCTCGCGGGATGGGGGAGCCGAGGGCGGGAGAATCGTTTGTCTGTGTCTTGCGAGGCATAGGGCTCTGCCGATTTTCAGCGTGAACGCCCCGGCACATCGGCACGGTTTGGCACACTCCGGCCCAAACGGTTTGGACTCCTCCGACAACGACTTAAAACAAAAAAAAGCCATTGCAGTATGTTACTGCAACGGCTTTAAAAAGTGGTGCGAGGGCGGGACTCCATTTTTCTCGGCACCGCCCATTGCGTAACATATTTTAATAAATAAGGAAAAATTCCTAGTTGTGCTGGGCGGGTTCGGTTCCTTGATAGCACTTTGGCACACTGGAAATCAAGCGTAAGTTGTCGAGCATGTCGAAGTCAGAAGGTATAGTGAGGAGGTTCGCAACGTATAGATGGCTATTCCTGAAAAATGATTTGACAGCATTAGAGCTGTAGAGCTATAGAGCACTAAACAGGGATGGTTGAATGTACACAGCAAAACATATCCAGTTTTCTGAGAAACACGCCGAGGCGTTACCGGCCTATTATCGTCTTCAGCAAACGATTATGGATAAGCTCGTCAATGGGGAATGGCAAGCCGGAAAGCAGCTTCCTTCTGAACGCCAATTTGCCCAGACCACGGGATTCAGTGTGGGAACGGTGCGTAAGGCTTTGGAAAATATGGTGCATCAGGGGTACCTCGTCCGTATTCAGGGAAAAGGAACTTATGTCACCAAGAGTATTATCGACAAGAATGCCGTCAAATATTATCGGTTGCGGCGGAATCTTTCCGAGCAGGATGTCTCGTTAAGCGTCGAACTTCTTTCCATGGAGGAAGTTCCCCGCCAGGCTGAGATGGATAGACGGTTTGCCGTCCCTGAAGATATCCCCTCCTTTTTGCGTATAGAACGTTTGTTCAGCGGAGAGCAGGGAGAAGAACATTGTCCTGTCGCCTTGAGTACTTCCTACATCCCCCTTCCCTTTGGGGAGCCTTTGAAGAGGGCCATGAGTGGAGAGTTAGAAGATTTCTCCCTTTATCTTTTGATTGAAAAGTATTGCCGCCTCCCCGTGCTGAATAGCCGAGAACTCTTGGAGATCGAAATGATTGCAGAGCGGGAGTCGGAGATCATGGATTTGCCCGTGTCTGCCCCTGTCATCAGTTCTTTTATGGTTTCAACAAGCTATGACGACACCATCGTTGAGTTCCGCAAGAGCTTGATTCGGACGGAGCCCTTTGGCCTGATCCGGCTTCACAATTTCCGGGAATAGGTTCGGAAAAAGGGGATGCTCCCCTTTTTTACCCTAACAACTGCTCTATATAACCATAGCAGTATACCCTAAAGGAGGAGACGAGGAATGAAGCCTTATTTGACCGTAAGCGCAGATGTGTTGATCGTCGGAGGCGGCAGCGCGGGCGTCATGGCTGCCATCCGAGCGAAGCAGATGGATCCAAAACAGAAAGTTGTCGTGTTTGAAAAGGGGGATATGAAATATTCCGGCTGCATCGCGCGCGGCATGGATGCTATGAATATCGTTTCCATTCCAGGCACGGAAGAAACCCCGGAATTGTATGTCGAGACCAATGGCGAGGCTTGTCAGGGCATCATGGACGAGCCCGTCAACTATGTCATGGCCCAGCGCACTTGGGCGGTGATGCAGGAGCTCATCGACTGGGGCGTATGTTTTCCCGTCGATGAAAAGGGCGAATACGACAAGTTGCAGATCCACAACAAGGGCAAATTCTGTATCACGATGAAGGAGCCCGAGCTCAAGACCATTCTGGCGGCCAAGGCCCATGAGTATGGCGCGGAAGTGTACAACAGGATCATGACCCTGCGGCTGCTCAAGGATGGCGACCGGGTTTGCGGTGCCGTAGGGATCAACGTGCGCACAGGGGAAATCGTGGTCTGTAAAGCCAAGAGCGTGATCTTGTGCTCCGGCGGCACGGCACGGTTTGGTTTGCCGGAAAACGGCTACCTCTATGGCGTTTACGATTTCCCCGGGAATACCGGCGACGGCTATGTAATGGCCTACCGCGCCGGGGCGGAGCTTTCAGGCTTCGAGTATACCCTTGTTTACTACATCATTAAGGATATCAACGCCCCCCTGCTGTACATCACGCTCACTCGCGGGGCTCATTTGCTCAATGCCTTCGCGCAGGAATTTCAAGAAAACCACCCGGGGATTCACCTCATGCACTCGGAGCATATGGCGTTGCGTGGTCCCATGCGGATCGACATGCGCCATTTGAGCGAGGAAAAGATCCGTGAAGTGGAGGAACTGCTTTTCTCCACGGAACGGCCCGTGCAGGAGCGCTTCTTTAAGGGCCGCGGCGTTGATTTCCGTACTGGAGAAATCGAGCTGTGGCCGACGGACTGTTACCTGTGCGGCGGTCACGGTCTGACGGGCATCCGGATCAACGAGCGCGGGGAGAGTTCCGTGCCGGGGCTGTATGCGGCGGGAGACGTTTCCCTGGTGGCCCGGGGACATTTGAGCGGAGCTTTCACCTATGGACAGATTACGGCGGAAAACGCCACGGAATATGCCCGTACGGTAGTCAACCCCGTCATTGACGACGAACAGGTCATGGAGGTCATTCGGGATCGTGACGCCAAGCTTGCCCAAACCGGCGGGCAGATTCCCATTGAAGAGTTCGAATACAAGGTCCGCCGTCTGATCAACGACTATGTACGGCCTCCCAAGAATGAATACAAGCTCGACAGGGCACTGTGGTGGATGGACAGATTCCGTAGTGAACTGCGTACGGAGGTATGCATCAGGAATCAGCATGATCTGTTTAAGGCATATGAAGTGGAAAACATCATCCAATGTGCGGCCATGAGTGCCGTGGCCTCCAAGGAGCGGAAGGAAAGCCGGTGGGGATTGTGGCATATGCGCTCGGATTACCCCGTCAAGGATGATGCCCAGTGGCTGAAGCACATCGTGCTTACCCAGGGGGATTCTTTGGAAGATATTCGTGTTTCATACGCACCTGTCATCAAAATGGAGGAAACCGCATGAGCGCCGGCAATCTTCTTGAGGCATTGACCGACAATCTCGTCGTGGACAAGACGAAATGCATTTTTTGTGGGAAGTGTGCGGAGACGTGCATACTCGACAATATTCGGATCAATCGCGCCCCTTGTTCCGCGGCCTGTCCTTTGGGCCTGAACATTCAGGGATATGTGCAGTTGGTGGCTCGCGGGAAGGATGATGAAGCCCGTGCCGTAATCGCTCAGGATTTGCCATTTGCCCAGCTGATTTGCCGCATTTGCGACCACCCCTGCGAACATGCCTGCAACCGCTGCAAGGTCGACGGGCAGGCCGTCAATATTAACGGCATCAAGCGTTATCTCTTTGCCGGAGAAAAGATGCTTCCGCTGGAGTGCGCCGAAGCGTCCGGCAAAACGGTGGCCGTGATCGGAGCGGGTCCGGCAGGGTTATTGGCGGCTCATGATCTGCGCAAGGCGGGGCATGCCGTAAGCGTGTATGAAGCAGAGGGCAAGGCCGGAGGGTTGTTACGGAATATCCTGCCCGTTTGGAAACTCCCCGACGCCGTGCTGGATGAGGCTGTCGGCATCATGGAACAGGCTGGCGTTGTCTTTCATTATGGCCAGCGTATCGTGGATAAGAAGGCACTGGATGATTTGTCGCAACGTTATGATGCCGTAGTACTTGCTCTGGGAGCGGGAGGCGGACGCAAGGCGTCTATTGAAGGTGAAGAATTGCCGGGTGTGCTGTCGGCATTCCGCTTTCTTATGGAAGTCCGTGCAGGGGGAGGTCAAAAGTTGTCCGGCCATGTCGTGGTGGTTGGCGGCGGATATGTGGCTCTCGACAGCGCGCAAGCGGCCATGCGTCAAGGCGCGGAAAGCGTTACCATCGTTTATCGCCGCACCATTGATGCATTCCGAGCCGATGCTGAAGATATTGCCAAGGCCAGGAAGCAGGGCATCAAATTTGCTTTTACCTGGGCACCCGTGAAAGTGGAGGGCAAAAACGGGAAACTGGCGTTGTCTTGCCGTCATGATCTGGAATTGCTGCCGCCGCAGTGTCTGGACTACCCTGACTTTAAGGCCGACGAGATCCGCAGCATAGAGGCTGACAGCGTCATTATGGCCGTGGGGCAGGAACGGGACAGCCAGCTGGCGCGGCTTGTGGGAGATGTCACCCTTGATCCCGTGACATTGCAGCTTGGAGACAAGGCTATCTTCGCCGCCGGCGACATGGAGCATGGGCCTTCGTCCGCCGTATACGCTATGGCTTCCGGACGTCGCGCAGCTACCTCGATCATCCGTCTCTTGGCTGGTCAGGACATGTTCTATGGCCGTCAGTACGCCGGTCCTTATGTAGACGACTTTACCGTTGATACCGGCAATGCCGTCGCTATCCCTCGTCAAACGGGCTTGGGCCACTTCTGCACGGGTACCGGAGATTTTACTGAAACGACGCAATATTTGACTGAGCAGGAGGCCCGGGACGAAGCATCGCGTTGCCTGTCCTGTGGCGGTCCCACTGGGCACTACAGGAACTGCTGGTTCTGTCTGCCTTGTGAAGTGGAATGTCCTCAACAGGCTCTGTACGTCAATATTCCCTATCTTCTTCGCTAACTCCAAAAGCCGATCTCGTTCGGCTGGCATGAAAAGGGGTATATCATGAAGAGTTTCTTTGGGTTGCTCTTGGCGGCGTTGTTGTTGGCAGGTACAGGTTCCGCGTCGGCGCAGTATCCCGACAAGGCTGTGACCTGTATAGTTCCTTTTGCTCCGGGCGGTGCGGCTGATATTTCGGTTCGGATGGTCGCAGACTATCTGTCCAAAGAACTGGGGCAGCCCCTCGTCATCGTCAATAAGGGGGGAGGAAGCGGCATCCCCGGATTGAATTTTGGCCTGAAGGCTAAAAATGATGGATATACCGTCATTGGCGGAGCTATCGGCAATGCGCTGGTGGCCACCTATTTTCTCAAGGCTCCTGCCTACAATTTGGATGACATCATTTTTGTAGGAGCTTATATGCCGCAGGATCGCCTGCTCCTCACGCGTCCGGATAAGCCATATAAGACGTGGAAGGAACTTGTGGATTACGCCAAAGCACATCCCGGCACCGTATCCGTGGGTTCCGGAGCCAGTCAGGAAGCTCTTGAAGTTCTTCACGCCGCGGCTATTCACGATGGCATCAAGTTCAGGCTGGTCATGTATAAGAGTGGCGGGCCAGCCACGGCTGACTTGATGGGCGGGCATATTGACGCGTGTGAGCTTGGCGTGGGGACTGCCGGTTATCAGGCGGCCCGCAAGGGAGACTTGCTTGTACTGGCCAATTTGGGAACTTCGGAAGTCCCGTACATTGCCGGCGTACCCAAACTGCGTGACATGGGATATCCCTTTGCAACCTCTTTGATGTACGGCTTTGCCTTCCCCAAGGGGACCCCAAAGGCCATCTGCGACAAGTGGGAACAGGCCATTGCCAACGTCCTGAAAAATCCCGAACTCCAGGACAAGATGAAGGCGGCGGGATTCATCCCGCAGTTCCTTTCCGGAAAGGATTATGATGCCTTTTCACGTCATTCTGTTGAATCCGTTCAAGAAATGCTGAAGTACAATGAGCAGGACAGCAACTAGTCAATAGTACCAATCATTCCCGGAGGGTTTTCCTCCGGGAATAAAGGGGGCCCTATGCTGATAGATCGCTTCATAGGATGTCTGTTCCTCTGTCTTTGCGCACTGTTGTGGTTTGTGATCATCCCACAGCAAGTCTCAGGCGAAGAGCAGGCCATGTACCCGCGCCTGACAATCATCTTCCTTGCCATTCCAGCCCTGCTTATGGCTCTGCGTACCACAGGAAAAAATATTTTTTTGGGAGCATTAGCCAAGGCGTTTTCCAATTCATCCGATTCCGTTTTTCCGCGTATTCTTTTTCTTGTAGTGAGTTACGCCGTCTGTATCATGAGCACGGAGTACGTCGGATTTTTTGTGACTAATGCTGTATTTTGCATGATATACATATTTTTTTTCCTCGAGCGTGGTTTGATACGTATTGTACTGACGCCTCTTCTTTTGCTTGGAGTTATTTACGGGATAGTTGTCTTTTTTCTTAATTATCCTTTACCAAGCGGTATTCTTTTTTAGTACGCAACCGTATCGGAGAACACTATGCTTGAAGATATTATTGGGGCTCTGGATCTCGTTTTTGCTTGGGAAAATTTCTTTTGGGCCTTTATTGGAGTTTTGTGTGGCGCCATTATGGGGTCCATCCCAGGGTTGACGGACACTATGGCCATCGTCCTGCTCCTGCCCTTTACCTATTATCTCGGTCCGATTCCCGGAATCGCCATGCTCATGGGGCTTTCCAAGGGAGGAAATTTCGGCGGTTCTCTGCCCGCTATTTTATTCAATATTCCCGGTACGCCGCAGGCTATGTGCACTACCTTTGACGGGTACCCGCTCGCAAGACAAGGAAAGAGCGGAAAAGCCATGCAGACAGCTCTTTATTCCTCTGTATTGGCCGATGCTTTGTCCGATTTGGTGCTGATCTTCTTGGCCGCCCCCGTAGCGGCTATTGCCTTACATATCGGCCCGCCCGAATACAGTATGGTCGTGCTCTTCTCTTTGGTCGTTATTTCCGTAGCGGCCACTGCCGATCCTTTACGGGGACTGCTTTCGACAGCCTTGGGGCTTTTTCTTGCCACAGTAGGCACCGATCCGGAATTTGGCACCATGCGGTTGACCTTCGGCATTGTCGATCTGGCCGATGGATTCAGCCTTATGCCTATGGTTATTGGGCTATTGGCCTTTTCGGAAGTGCTGTTGCAGGCGGAAAATTATTTCCGGCAGCGTTTGGCCCAGAGGAAAAGTGGGGAGCAGGAGGAAAAGATCATCATTAGCTCCAACCCGGACGACAACAGGGTTACAGCCAAAGAGTTCAAGACCTGTCTGCCTACTATCGGACGTTCCACGTTCATTGGTAGTATTGTAGGCATTGTTCCGGGCATTGGGACGACTGTCGGAGCCTATTTGAGTTATCTGTGGGCGCGTAAGAAGTCCAAGACGCCTGAGCTGTTCGGCAAGGGGGCCTTGGAGGGGATAGCCGCTTCCGAGGCTGGCAATAACGCCGTTAACGGTCCTAATCTGGTTCCACTGGTAACCTTGGGAATCCCCGGCAACCTTGCGGCGGCTCTGATCATGGGAGGATTCATGATCAAGGGGTTGGTACCGGGACCCCGTTTTATGGAAGATCATGCATCGTTGCTCTATGCTCTTTTTGCGGTGCTGCTGATTTCCAACTTTTTTACCTTGCTGATAGGTAGCGTTTTCATTCGCTATGTGCGCCGCCTGACGAACATACCTCGTTCAACCTTATATGCTTGTATCCTTGTTTTCAGTATCCTGGGAGCATATGTTTTCAACGGCAATATGTTTGATGTGTGGGTAATGTTCTGGTTTGGTATTTTGGGATATATACTGAATAAAATGTCTTTAAACCTGCCTACGCTCATTGTGGCTTTCTTCCTTGGGCAGCTTTTGGAAGAAAAAATTCGGCAGACGATGCTTATTTCAGGCAATGATTGGACGATATTCTTTACGAGACCATTCGCCTTGTTCTTTATAGTTTTGACTATTCTGACATCGTATATTTATCTTTCAAAGATTAAAAAGGCTACAAAGAATATATCTGATTAATATAAAGTATATTATTTTACGAATAAAGTCTCTGATGTGAAATGAATAGCAGGAAGGAAAGGATACCTGATTAGATTCGGGTATCCCTTCTTTTTGCCTTGGTTCAGAACAAAGGCGCTGAATTTCCGTAACTGCACGTCGTCCGTGCATTCAGCGCAGGCATAGTACAGGTATGGTTTTGATTCGCAAAATCGTCTGATGAATTCCGTTTTTCCAACGCGCCTTCTACCGTAGACGATGGCAAGGCAACTGTCCTGTCGTTTGTAAAGAACATCAAATAATTGAAACTCTTTATTTCTTCCGATAAACATATTGGAGTCCTTATCTTTAAAATCATAACTTATTAAATCTAAATTTATTAAATTATGATTTAGTATTGAGAAGGCAACATCCATAAAAAAGATTTTCTTTAGCAGGGGCAAGGGTATCCGGTTTTCCCGGATACCCTTCAGCGAGTTTTATTCGTCCATCTCATCCGCTATGACGGTCAGAATGGCAATCACCACGGGTATCCATTTTCCGAGACTCATATCTTTTCCTTCCTATCTGGTTATGAAGCGAGACAAACGGCACTGGCGGGCAGTTCCGTAGTCCCACTCGATATGTCTTCCAAGGCACAACGGCACTCTCATCAAAAGCCCTAATCGGCACAGTCGGCAGGTATCCGTCATGCGTTCCTCTTCAAGGCCCCTTCGAGCAGTTCGAACAGTGCCGGAGCAAGCTGTGGAAGCGTTTCAACGACGCGGCTGGCATGAGGCAGCAAAGTCGAGATGCTCGGACACATGATGCCGAGGCCGTAACATTCGAAGCCCTTTTTCTGAGCCTGTCTGAGCACCTCCTGTGCGGCGGGGATGGAGTCGGGTTCTCCGTCCGTGATGATCAGGATGATTTTTCTGTTCTCGCGGAGGAGACACATTTGTTGCATGACCCACCAGAGGGATTCCGCCATCGGAGTCATCCCGTAGGCGATTTCGGGGAATCTGGCGGTGAGCTTTTCACCGTGCCGAAGAACAGGGGCAACCGTTGTCCCGCGTTTCGCTCTGTTTGCGCCGGGAAACGCCGTAATGCCCAGATTTACGCCCGATATGCCCTGAAGAGCCTTTCCCACGGCATAACAGACGGCGTTCGCCAACATGAGGCCGGAGTCCGTCATGGAACCGCTGCTGTCCAAGAGGATATGAACCGCCGTATTCGGCGATTCCCTGAAACCGTTCTTCACGAAGACTCTGGAATTCCCGACAGCCAATCTGTGGCACAGAGAAGAGAAAAAACGGCCTCGTGCTCCCGGCATGACGGGCAGCCATTTCTGCGCCTGCATGAATCCCTGAAGCCTGAAACCGAGTCCGGCAGTCTGACGTTCGATCCGGCTGAGTTGTCCGGGAGGAAGCTCCGCAAGCCGCTTCTGACCCGTGACGGTCACCCTCAGCTGCTTTTGCCTGTCCTTGGGGCTGTCCAGTTCGATCCGTTCCGCCAGAGACTCGCCAAATCCCCTCGGAAGTTCATCGGAAGACAACGCCCCCACCGCTTTTTCCAGAGAATCCAACGAAGCATTTGAGGAAGCCACAGATTCATTCTGGGCCGCTCCCAAATCCTTTTTCTCCGATTCCATGATGGATTTTTGTTCAAGACCCCAGGTGAGGATGGCCTGTTCCAACTCCAGTGCATATCGGATGCAGTCTCCGGTATCCTTGCAGGAATCCCTCATCCTATCGAGAATCCCGTCCAATACCTTTCGGAGTCCAGGATACCGGCGTTCCATCGTCTTCGCTACGGATTCCCTACGGGGGATAATGGCATCCACAGACCACGAACGCACCGTCAGCAAGATGGTGTTCAAAATGGAAAAGGCTGGGTTTGTATCCCCGGCCTTTTGTGTTCCAAAGAGTTTCTGAATCAGGAGCCTGAAGTTTCCCCGGCATCCCGGATAGCGTGCTGAAAGGCGTTCTTCAACACGCCAATCCTCAAGGATGTTGAACAGATTATGCTGAAAAGGCGTTAATTGGGCCTTTCTCAGAATTTCAAAGTCCGTTTCCCGGATATGAGCGGATTCGTGATCGCAATATCCTTTTATCATTGTTATTAATTCTGGTTCAGAATCCAATGGAAGCGCGGGCAGATGGATCGTTTTGCCGTCCGTGTAGGCTTCACTTCCACCGATTTCCACCGTTACGCCATACTGGTTTCCCAACACGCTCGCCAGCAGCGGCAGACAGTCCATGATGTCCTTTGGTTTCAGCATGATGTTACCACAGTCCCACATTGGGGAGATTGGCATGGGGGACGGGGAAGACCTCCGGCAAGTCCTCACGCACAGGAATATCCAGTATGACCGGAGCCGTTACCGCATCGAGCACGCTGGCGGGTCCATAACCTTCGATAAGCCGCTCGGCATGGGCAATGAGCGCATCGGGATCACGAAGCAAACAGACCAGACCTTGCAGCATGACCAAATCCGCACCGGTGATGTTGCCCTTCTTGGGAATCCGATTGAAAGCCGTCTGGATGATGTCCACCACGGGACTCACATGGGGATTGATGAAGGTCAGGCCGGACAACTTCTGCTGGAGCGTCCGCAGGGGGGACAGCGCCTTGTGGGTCACTTCCGTTTTGCCCGCGTAGACGCGATTCCATGTCTCGTCCGCAGAACGGGCAATCTCTCCGAAAAGCGTTTTGGCGAGATTTTCCACTTCCTCGTTGAGACCGGACTCCACAACGGCTTCCGGGACGGCATGATCCATGAGCGGCGCAACCCGGTACAACTGCCAGGAGAATCCCATGCGGGAACGGACATACTCGGAACCCACCGTGGATTCCCTGATAATGCCGGCCCACTTCGTATGCTTGTTGATCCAGTTTTCAATGGACTGGTCGTAATCGGCGAGGAACGCATCCTTTTCCTTCAGGAATTCATCACGGATGCCTATGAGTTCCCTGATGATCTCTCCGGCCTTATCTTCCGGGATGGCCCAGCCGGACATGAACCGGATGCCGTGGCGATCCAGATAATTGAAGGCACGGGCTTTCAGAGTGACGAAAACCTTGAGGTTATTAGGATCAGCGATGCGCTTGGAACCCAGCGAGGCAAGGTCTTCCGGGGGAAGTTCCGCGCCGCCGAAGTCTTCCAGCACCATCTTCTTGCGGGCCGACCAGAGACTGACGTTGAGATTCAGAGCGAGAAGATTGTCGAGAACCTTGATGTCAGAAAGAATGGGGGTATCCATGATAACTCCGTTAGTTGGTTAAAGGGGTTAAGAGTTCGATGCGATAGCCTTCAGAGAGTTTTTGGAGGGAGCGTTCCAGAAGCTCCTGCACGGGGTTGCCGTCCACGCAATCATCCGCAGGAATGGTCAAACTTCGGCCTCTCCCTTCAGAACGTCCACAGAGAATCTCCAGCGCATGAGAAAAGGCTTCCCCACGCCAGAAGCGTGAAGAAGCCTCGTTTTTCAAAATCACCTGCGGAAGCTGAGGAAGCGTGTCAAGATAGCCTGGGTCCGTCTCCATATGTCTGAGAATTGAGGTCAGCCATTGCTCCAGCATGATTGCCGGAGCCTTCTTTACTCCCCCAGATGGCAGTCCATCGGGAACATCCGCTGGAGGAGTTCATGCAGCATGGCGCGAGTGGGACGGGACGCACGAAAACCCAAGGCCCGATCCAGCGCGTAGGACAACGGTTGGATGCCCTGATGCGCCAACGGCTGAAAGCGTAGGGTCAAATCAGCCCAGCGGAGCAAGGTTCTTGTGGAGAGCGTCACCTCGATGGTATCCGTGTAGGAATCGGACGCACCTATGAACTGCTTCCTGATTTCATTGGCGAAATCCACCATCTTGACGACGATATGTTCAGGCAGGGCCGGATGGAGCTTCACCAGCAAATCCTTTTCCACTACGGCATCCGGGTAGTTGACCTCGCACAGCATGAAACGATCAAGCCACGCGAGATTCATTCTGCCGGTTCCCTTTCCGGCAAGCACAACGGCGCACCTTCCAGAACTCCGTTGAGCCCCACAGCAACCTCTGGTGAGAGTAAATCCACTTCATTGATGAGAAAAAGACCGCCATATCGCATTGCCAGAGACAGAGGACCATACTCATACCGCATACTTCCTTCATGCAGGGAAATATGACCACACAAGTCCGCGAACTCCAGACGTCCGTGCCCCGTCACCTCAAAAACCGGATAGTTCAAACGTGCGGCAAGCTGTTTGATGAGGCTCGTCTTTCCCGAACCCGTGGGACCGTAGAGATACAGCGGATCAAGTTTGTTCATGAACCAGACGGCGGCATCCCGTGCCGATTCGTGAAAGCTGTAATGCGGGTCGACGGCAGGTGTATACAGGCAAGGATTCTGGTAGCCCCATATGGTATTGCCAGTCGGCACTCCGCTGAAGACAAGTCCGGCATCCATTTCCGTTGGCGTGAGGGCTTCCAGTTCCTGAATGGTCTGTGATTCCATGATATTCTCCTTTTGGGGTTCAAAAACAGAAAATCCCGGCCTCTCCGAAGAGAAACCGGGATTATGTTTTCCTATGTATGGAAGGTTACTTGGCTACTTGAATGAGCCTGTAACCTTGCGTTGAATTATCCAAAATCGTGGCTTTATCTGCCAATGCAATGGCTTTGGGCAAATTTTCCAAGCTTCGTACAAACCTACGGATAACATCTTCATAAGGAACAGAATGTCCGCCACGAGCAGCCCGCGAAGCGACTCGTGCCCACGCCAGGTCTGAAGATTCAAGCCCTATGTAAACCAATTCGATGGAATATCCCTTTTTCTTGGCCTCACTCATCAAAGTGAAATCAAAATGTGAAGTCAAAGTAGATTCACGAGCAAAAGATACGCCATTTTCCAGAAAAAGGCGGGCCATTTTTGCAGCAGCTTTTCCAGCGGCAATCGGGGACAACCCATCAGCCGCAAGTTTATCCGGATCAATGACCAACAGATTTTCCATTGTTGCTATGGTACGAGTATAGGTGCTCTTCCCCGCACCATTTGGGCCACAGATGCAAATCAATCGTGGTTGCATGGCTTCATCTGATTCTGAATATAAGGTGGAATAACATCCTGTGTTATTTCAATATGTCCATCAGGATACTCCAAAATATTCCTGCCAAGCCCATCCCGATAATTTAATGGAACCCCCTTTTTGAGTTCCTCAGCCAAAATGAGATGCTGATTTCGTATGGCGACGGCAGTCATTTCCTCTAGTGAAAGTGGCATAACAACCCCCTGATATTTTTTAGTAATGTACAGTTTATCCAAGTATACAGTCAAGAGTTTCAGCCGTTTTATACCTCAACAGCATACGGCCTCTCAAAGGGTTCCCCCTGCTTTTCGCACTTCGCCATAAGCGTCTGGGCATTCTGTTCCCCAAGCAGAGTGTTAAGCTCTTCAGCCAGACGTTTTCGATCCAATGTCACTCTCCTATTTTGTGGAATTACCTGGAACGTATGGCTTTCTGTGTTGATCCATTCTCCTTTCACTGGGTAACGGGGTTCAATGGATTGAGGTTGTGATGCCGGGACCGAAAAATCATTTTGGGAAGGAGGGAAGGGGATGTAATTTTCTGCAAAGGCGCCTCGTTCTGTCATGAAATCGCCATTTTCCCGACATTTGAGGATACGGTTTCGCGTTATTTCCATCCGAAGGTATTCTTTTGTAATTAAAAGAATATCGTCCTTAGTCTTAATATCTTCCTGTCGTATAAGCCCATACTGTAACAGCATAGGGATGACATTTTGTGCAGCTGCCAATAGCCCTTTTTCTGACCGAAGATTAAAATAATCAATATTCGAGCAGCGATTGTAGTACTCACCATAGGAGATTGTTCCGATGCCGGGGATAGTTACGGAAGGGCGTTCGGAAAAATCACGCGTATCCTGTTCCAGAATAGCCCGGAGTAGTCCATTCAATCGCAACCTGAGTGTTTCGTAATCCATGAGCATCCCTATCATCTGGTTGAGTGCTTGGCGCAGTCGCTGGGCTAGTTCCTTGGCTACCCTGAGGTATGGCGTTTGGAGGCTCAGGCGGAGTTCCGTTTTGCCTTGTTTGCGGTATCGTTCTGGGAGTACGTATCGAAAATAGAAGAATTGTCCACGCCTGTACAGGTAAGAGGGATAGGTTGTCTTGCGGGGTATGCGGATTCGTGGGCGGGGAGAGTCGTTTTTGAGCGTCTTACAAGGCATGGGGTCTCCTGCCGATTTTCGGCGTGAATGACCCAGCACTTTGGCACAGTTTGGCACACTTCAGCCCAAATGGGGCTTTTTCGCCCCTTTTGGCAACGGCTCGAAACAAAAAAGAAAAGCCGTCGCAGTATGTTACTGCAACGGCTTTAAAAAGTGGTGCCGAGGGCGGGACTCGAACCCGCACAGGAATTCCCACTACCACCTCAAGATAGCGTGTCTACCAATTCCACCACCTCGGCGCGAAAAGAGGTATATGCAAAACAGAGGCGGCTGGCAAGCTTTTTTTTTGCGATTCAGTGAAATTTTTTCGTCTGTCCGTATGGGGCCCGGCCTTTTTCCCGTAAGCCGGGAAAAGGGTTTTTCCCTGTGCGGGCGTTACGGATGGCTCGAGTGGGGAGGAGCCGCATTCCTTGCTATGGGAGGGGAGGAGAAACCTGTTTGTTTCGGCTATTGAGGGTTCTTTTCTGAGGGCCACGGAACCCAGAGCTTGGGGAAGCCGCTTTGATCCGCACGCTAGAGGAGGGTGGCAGCGGGGGAAAGACGCGTTTTTCCTTCAATCTGTTGAAAAGGGTTGCCTTGCCGGGCTGTTGCATGTCAATGCAGGGGGGAATCGGCTGAACAGGATGGTGGGCATGAACGTCTCGTTTGAGTACTACAAGGTCTTTTATCACGTGGCGCGGCTCGGAAGCATTACCCTTGCGGCCAAGGCGTTGTTCCTTTCGCAACCGGCGGTGAGCAAGTGCATACGTCAGCTTGAAAAGGTACTCGGTTGCGCGCTGTTTTATCGGATGCACAAAGGGATGCGGCTCACGCCTGAAGGGGAAGTGCTCTACCAGCACGTCGCGCAGGCCTGCGAGCAGATTGCCATCGGGGAAAAGAAGATTCAGGCCATGCTGCATCTGGACTGGGGAAGCATCCATATCGGTTCCTCCGATATGATCATGCATGCCTTCCTGCTCCCGTATCTGGAGCAGTTCCATAAGGATTATCCCAAGGTCCGCATCAGTACCATCACGGCATCGACGCCTGAAACGATTGCCTCGCTGCGGGCCCGCCGGATCGATCTGGGCGTCGTGTTTTCGCCAGTGGAAGAAAACGACGATCTGGACATAATCCCCGTTTGTACGGTTCAGGATACGTTTATCGCGGGTAACACATTTCGCCATCTGGAAGGCTCCGTGCTCTCGCTGGATGAGATTGCCAAGCTCCCTATCGTGTGCCCGGAAAAGGGGACCAGCACCCGGGCGTATCTGGATGCGTTTTTCCAGTCGCACGGCGCTGTGCTTGACCCGGAATGCGAACTGGCGACGACGGTGCTGATCGTGCCTTTTGCGGAGCGAGGATTGGGGGTGGGCATAACTGTGCGGCGATTTGCGGAGGAGAGCCTCAGGGCGGGAAGCGTCTTTGAGCTCCAGACAACGCATAAGATACCGGAGCGGGCCATTGCGGTGGTGACCAGAAAGCGAAGCCAGATTTCACACGCGGGCCATGCCTTCATACGCTGCCTGACCGGAAAGGAAACTGAAGAGGGCGGAGGCGAGCAACCGCGGGAAAAGTGTAGTACAAGCTGATCAAATCATTAACCTAATGGCATGTTTCTCATGAGTATATTTCATTTTACGCATGAATGGGCGTAGCGTACGAACGGGAGGCAGGAGGCGCCCATGTTGCGGAGGCGTACGGCCAGAATGGCCGTCGCGCCAGGGGACGCCGATTTTGCAGTAAGGGGATATGCCATTATGAAAAGAGGTTACCTGTTTATTGCACTGGCAACGCTGTTTTTCAGCACGATGGAAATCGCGCTCAAGGAAGTTGCCGGACTGTTTAATCCTGTCCAGTTGAACCTCACGCGGTTTCTCATCGGCGGCCTTGTCCTCATTCCGTTCGCCAGGCGGATGCTCAGGAAGCGCGGTGTCCGGATCGACGGCCCCAGCTTCGTCAAACTGGCCGGGCTCGGCTTTCTGGGGATCGTGGTCAGCATGACCTTGTATCAGCTCGCCGTGGAGAACACGAACGCCTCGGTCGTCGCCGTCCTGTTCAGCTGCAATCCCGTGTTCGTGCTCGTTTTCGCCGGGCTCATCCTGCGTACGCAGATCCTGCGCCAGCACGTCATGGCGCTGGTGCTGGAATGCCTCGGCATCCTTATCCTGATCAATCCTCTGAATACGTCCATCAGCACGGCGGGCATCACATTCACCCTGCTGTCCACGGCGGTGTTCGCCCTGTATGCCGTGCTCGGGACCAAAATGTGCGCCAAGTATTCCGGCGTAGTCGTGACATGCGGGAGCTTCCTGTTCGCCAGCCTTGAAATGGCGGCCATCGTCGCGTTCAGCCGCCTCTCGGCGGTCGCCGGGGTCCTCGCGGACATCGGGCTCGGGCTCTTCGCGGATATCCCCCTGCTTTCCGGGTATACCCCGTTCAGTGCGCTGATGATGCTGTACATCTGCGTCGGCGTGACCGGGGCGGGCTTTGCCTGCTACTTTATGGCGATGGAGGCGACCTCTCCGATCACCGCCTCATTGGTCTTCTTCTTCAAGCCCGCCCTCGCGCCCGTGCTGGCCTTGGTTTTTCTGCAGGAAGCCATTCCGGTGAGCATGGTCGTGGGCGTCCTGTTTATCCTCGCGGGATCGCTGGTTTCGCTTATCCCTGCCTTGTCCACGATTCCCGCGATGGCACTCGGAAAGGTATGGTGCTGGAAGCAGGGCCGGGCCTGACGCCTCCCCGCAGACAGGCAACGGCGTTTTCCCTCTTCCCGCAAAAAAAGCCCGGACAAAAACC
>NZ_JH114231.1:1379080-1391895 GCF_000224655.1 Bilophila sp. 4_1_30 | reverse complement strand
GTGGGGGGTGTCGTTTAGTTCCAGGGCTGCTTGCCGCAAGCCTTCAGATATTCGTTGATGGCATCCTTGCCGCCCACGAAGTCCGCCATTTCAGGCCACACCTTTTCAATGGCGACTTTTTTCCACTGATCTTCGTCTTCGAGCTGGGAAACCTTGAGCCCTCCGGCCACGAGTTCCCGCTTGGAGGCTTCGGCCTGCTCGACCTGGAACAGCAGGGATTTTTCCTGCGCGTACTTGCCCGCATCGATCAGGATCTGACGGACTTCGGGCGTCAGTTTTTCAAAAACGCGCTCGCTGATCACCAGCGGCTGGAGGTGATAGGTGTAGTGCACCTCGGTCAGGTAGCGCTGGTTGGCTTCATTGAACTTCATGGCCCGGAAGCCGATGTAGCCGTAACACTGGCCGTCGACGTCGCCGGACTGGAGGGCGTTGAAGGTCATGGACCACGGGATGAGGGACGGGATAGCCCCGAACGCCTTGTAGGTGGCGATCATGACCGCGCTCTGGGGCACGCGGAATTTCAACCCCTTCATATCGCTCAGTTTGGTGATGGGGTGCTTGTCGTTGGAGATGAAGCGGAACCCCGTATACGTCCACGTCAGGATACGGAACCCGGCTTCGGTGGCGTACTTGTTCAGCAGTTCCGCAGGGGCGCCGTTGGTCCCGGCCACGACCTCGTTCAGGTTGGCGAACAGGTAGGGCAGGGTCAGAAGGCCCAGCTTCTTTTCAAGGGGCACGATGTTGGCGATGCCGCCAAGGGCCATGTCGAGCGTGCCCTTCTGGACCTTGCGGAAGCGTTCCCCTTCGTCGTCGCCCGGCGAGCCGCCGTAAATGCAGACTACCTGGATGGCGCCGTTGGTCTTGTCTTCCACATATTTTTTGAACGCATTGCCCACGACGCCCATTTCGGAGCTTTCGGGATCGCCCATGGCGATCGTCAGCGTCGTGTGCGGCGCGGCGGAAGCGGAGGCGGCGCACAGGAAGAACCCCGCCATCAGCAAGGAAACGATGGTTTTGCAGCTCATAGCATTCTCTTCTTTCTGATTGGCTTGTGTGAAGCGAAGGCGGCGGGATGGCCCCGCCGCCCGGCAGTTATTGCAGCCCGGTACCCATGAGGTTGGGCAGGAAGAGCACGATATCCGGGAACATCACCAGAATGGCGATGACGGCGATGTTGATCGCCACGAGGGGCAGCGCCTTGAGGGATATTTCTTCAAGGGAAATATTGGCGATGCCGGAGGCGATGAACATGTTTTCGCCCAAGGGCGGCGTGGAGAATCCGATGCCGCAGCAGCAGATGAGGATGATGCCGAAATGGATCGGATCAACCCCGTATGCTGTCATGATGGGCAGCAGAACCGGCGTCACCAGCATGATGATGGCAAGGGTTTCCATAAACATGCCGAGGAACAGCAAGAGGATAACCACGAAGAACCACACCAGGTTCACGTTGTTGGTGAAGGACAGGATCCAGTTGGCGATTTCCACCGGGATCCGGTACGAGGTGAGCAGGTAGCCGAAAGCCGTTGCCGTGAAGACGAGCACGAGCACGCGGCCCGTCAGCCAGGACGTGGTCTTGAGGGACGCCATGAAACTTTTCAGCGTCAGTTCCTTATGGATGAAGATACCCACGAGGATGGTGTAGAAAATGGCCACGACGGCGGCTTCCGTCGGCGTGAAGATACCGGCGTAGATGCCGCCAAGGATGATCACCGGGGCGAGGATGGACCAGAAGCCGTCGCGCAGGGAGTGGATGAAGGTCTTCAAGGACCAGTCCAGCCCTTCCGTTTTGAGGTTCCGGCACAGGAAGAAGTGCATGACGCTGAGGCCGACGGCGATGAGGATGCCCGGGATGATGCCGGCCATGAACATTTTGGAAATGCTCTGCTGGCCGGATACGCCGTAGATGACCATGGGGATGCTCGGCGGGATGATGATGCCGATGCCGCCCGCCGTAGCGGTGGCGGCGGCCGCATAGCCTACGTTATAGCCGCGCTTGGCCATGGCCGGGATCATGAGCATACCCACGGCGGCCGTGGTCGCGGGGCCGGAGCCGGAAATGGCGCCGAAGAAGACGCAGGACAGGGTCGTGGAGATCGCCAGGCCGCCGGGTGTGGGGCCGACGATGTTTTCGGCGACATGCACGAGACGCCTGGACACGCCTGCCGCTTCCATGAGCGAGCCCGCTAGGACGAACGCCGGCAACGCCATGAGCGGGAAGGCCGTCAGTGAGGCGAAGGCTCGTTCGATCATCAGGCTGAGGTCAATGTCGAGTACGATGAAGCAGGCCATGGTCGCAACGCCGAGGGCGACCATGATCGGGCTGCCGATAAGCAGCAGCACGAAGAAGATGCCGAACAGCAGAAGGCCGATGTTCGCGGGGGAAAGGGCTTCCATCATTCCTTGTCTCCTTCTGCCATGAGCGTCTTTTGGCTTTCTTTGATGGATTCCTGATCCGGGTCAAGAATCTCTTCTTTCAGGATGTACTTGATGACGTTCACCTGAACGATGCGGATGGCCATCAGCAGGAAGCTCAAGGGGAAGACAAGGTAAACCATGCCCAAATCCCAGTCCAAGGCCGGGGTTGCGTACGGGAACTCCACGAGGTCGAGGACGGCGATATAGCCTTCCCACGCCATGATGAGCGAAAAGCAGAGCCAGATGATGTCGCCGATGAACAGGAACAGGTTGCCCACCCATTTGGGCGCTCTGGAGAACTGGAGCGTCACGCGGTTCAGGGCGCACAGGCGCGTCGCATAACATGCGCCGAACAGGATGAACCAGATAAAGGCGAAACGGGCGATTTCTTCCGTCCACGGCAGCGACATATTGATCTGCCGCAGGACGATCTGGAGCAGAATGACGACGACAAAGAAAACCAGCAGGAACTGGCACAGATAGCTTTCGAAGTGGTCCAGAAGGGCCAGGACTATTTTTTTCACGTTTGCTATTCCTCCTCCCAAATCCTTAAAAAGCGCGGGACGGCATTCCCCGAACGGGCGCCGGGCCGGAAAAAGGCGGAACCCGCGGCAAGAAGACATTCCGTACAGGAGGAATCCGTGTTCCCCTGCCTTTGACGCCGTTCCGCAAAAACAGACCGACGCCAGCGGCGCTACACGGATTCCTTCCGTACTCAAGAGGGCAGGGTCCGCCCCCGCAGACCCGACCCTATGTCTTCATGACGAATTACTTCCAGGCGTCCTTGCCGCAAGCCTTCAGGTATTCGTTGATGGCGTCCTTGCCGCCCACGAAGTCAGCCATTTCAGGCCACACCTTTTCGATGGCGGCCTTCTTCCACTGGTCTTCGTCTTCAAGCTGGGAAACCTGAAGCCCGCCGGCAATGAGTTCCTTCTTGGCGGCTTCGGCGTTTTCGAGCTGGAACTTCAGAACGGCATCCTGAGCGTACTTGCCCGCGTCAACGATGACCTTCTGCATTTCGGGGGTCATCTTCTTAAACACGCGTTCGCTGATGACCAGAGGCTGCAGCTGGTAGGTGTAGTGGACTTCGGTGAGGTATTTCTGGTTGGCTTCGTTGAACTTCATGGCCTTGAAGCCGATGTAGCCGTAGCACTGGCCGTCCACGACGCCCTGCTGGAGGGCGGTGAAGGTTTCGGCCCAGGAGATGGGGGTCGGGCTGCCGCCGAAGGCCTTATAGGCGGCGATCAGCACGGCGCTCTGGGGCACGCGGAACTTCAGGCCCTGCATGTCGGCCATTTTGGTGATGGGGCGCTTGGAGTTGGAGATGTAACGGAAGTCCGTGTAGGTCCACGTGAGGATGCGGAACCCGGCCTTGGTGGCGTACTTGTTCAGCAGTTCGGCGGGAGCGCCGTTGGTGCCGGCCACGACTTCGTCGATGTTGGCGAACAGGTAGGGCAGGGTCAGCAGGCCGAGCTTCTTTTCAAAGGGCACGAGGTTGGCGATGCCGCCCATGGCCAGAGGCAGGGTGCCTTTCTGAACGTTGCGGAAGGCTTCGCTTTCGTCGCCCAGCGAGCCGCCGTAGAAGCACTGCACTTCCACTTTGCCGCCCGTTTTTTCTTCCACATACTTCTTGAAGGCATGGCCGACGACACCCATTTCGGAATCTTCGGGGTCACCCACCGCAACTTTCAGCGTCGTTTCCGGCGCGGCGGATGCGGGGACGGTCCACAGAAGCAGTGCCGCCAGTACAAGGGGAAGCATCTTCTTGTAGCTCATGAAAGTTCTCCTCTCTCTTGGTTGGATTGTGAAAAAAAACCTATTGTCGACACTAGCACAGAAAATAATTGAAGGCTAGAGGGAGGAGAAAAGAGGCAGGGGGGATTGCCGTAATATACAGAATACATTGTAATACTGAAAATTTATCAGTATTTTGAGCAAGAACGGACCTGATGCCCGCTAGTGTGCGAAACGCGGGATTTGTATGCATTTTCAGGGATAGTATTTTTATTTCAGTATGTTTGATGTATGAAAGATATTTCCGTGCAAAATATTTCTGGAAAAATAAAGAAGGTTTTTCAGGAATACTGTCAAAAACTATAGATCATAAGAAATATATTGATTTAATTGTATAATTATATTCCAGTGTTCATTGGAATGCACTTGTATATCGCGTAGGGGAGCTGTAAATGTTGCAAAGAAGAGACGCGGTCTTGAAAATGCCACATGTTCCATAAAGAACATGGTATGCTATTCTTCAGACTGCTTTTCTTCGCCAGAAAATGGTGTTGCATACATATCACGGGGTCTTTATTTGGATAAATAGATGGATATGGCCTGATGAAATATCCTTTTATATCTTCACACGATTCTTTTTCCTTCCCGTTGTTTTATTTTTATACCCGTTGATGACTGTCGACACATAAAAGCGCGTGACGGCGGTGCCCCTGGGCATACAGTCGGAAAACATCCGCGATCAGTAAAGACAGTCCTCCAAAACGGGTGATCGGGAGGGCCGCCTTGCCGCCTGCGGGACAAACGCCAAAAGCCCCCTGGCCTAGAATGGCCCGGGGGCTTTTGGCGTCCTTTAGGACGCGCGCGGGGCGCGGGAAACGGCTCGCTACGCTTGTTTTATGGATTGGGCGCCGTTTGGACCGGGCGGAACCCTAGTACCGCATCCCGGAAAAGTCGCCGTAACAGTCGTGGCTGGTGGAGGCCTGTTTCGGGTCCAGCAGGACGGCTTCCCACATTTCCGTGTAGTAGACGCAGGTGCCGGGATTTTGGGCGGCGGCCGAGAGGTGATCCCTCGCCTCAAAAACGGGCCATGAACATTTGAGGGACAGCGCGTCGTTGAAAGAATCCGCTTCCACGATTTCGGAAGCGCCCTGGACAAGGTTCATGTTCATCCCTGAGTAGTAAACAAGCTTGTATTGAGACATGGCGGTGTGTCCACGGGGGGAGAGGCTGGCTCTCCCCCCGCCGTGTTAAGGATTAATGAAGGCCGGGAAGAAGATATTTACTCACAACGAACAGAACCACAAGCAGGACGATGCCCAAAGTGATGCCGCCCTTGATGAGCTTGAGCTCCGTTTCGTCCATGGGCTCGTATTCCATCTTCTGTATTTCTTCATGAAACTTCACGTCGTTCTTCTTTTCTATCATGATCGTTCTCCTTAGCTAGGCAGTGTGTGAAATCAGGAGGCCAGAGGAGGGGTCATGCCGTGGAAGAACAGCCACGAGATGAACAGCCCAAGCCAGATGATGAAGCCGAACAGGCACACCACATAGACGATGGCCAGTCTGCCGATGCCTTCCTCCATGAGCTTGCGGAAGTTCGACACCATGCCGATGGTGAAGAAGGTGAGCAGGAAGAAGATGACGCGGAACGCGTTCAGCGTACCGGAAACGCTCGCGCCGGTCTTCTGCAGCTCGGGGGACTGGAGGCAGATGATGAGGAGAATGGCGAACGTGATGATATAGCCGAGCACGAAGCGGGGGAAACGGGCCCACACGTCGCCCCAGTGCATGGTCCGGTCGCCGGACTTGTCAAACTTGGTGCACCATACCCATGCGAGGACCAGGGCCCACACGCCGATGAATACGTCGATGAAGATCTTGACGGTGGTGGTGACCATGATGATCCAGCCGGGTTCCCAGTTGATCCCGGCTTCGGCGGCCTTGGCGAGGATCAGCGATTCGGCGATGGCGCCGGAAGCGATGGCTCCGCCGTCGGACTTGACGGCGAGGCCCATCCAGCCGCCCGCGACCATGGGTTCTCCGGTCAGGAAGTGCTGCGCGATGAAGGGGAGGATCAGCATTTCGATGCAGGTGAATACCACGACGAGCGAGGAAACCATGATCGGAACGACGGGCCGGGAGCGGATGGCCGCGCCCGTGGCGATGGCGGCGGAAACGCCGCAGATGGAGATGCCGGACGCCAGCGGGGCCGCCCATTCGCGGTTGAACTTGAAGTACCGGCGGGCGACGTAATAGACCACGCACCAGTAGAGGAGATAGGCTTCAACAATGGCGCACAGTCCCCGGAAGATGATGTGCCCGGCGAAACCGGCGGCGTCGGCGGCCTTCACGCCGAGTTCCGCGCCCATGATGACGATGGCGATCTTGACGAACAGCTCGGGACGGCAGGCGTCCTTCAAAGATTCCGCAAGATTCGGCATAAAGTTACTGATCACGATGCCCATGACGAGGGCGAGGATGAGCCCCGCCTCGGTGCTCAGTCCCAGCGCCCACGGAATCCCCTGCGCCTTGAGCTGGGTTGGGTTGGCCGCGATGTAGGCGTTGGCGCCCAGCGTATAACAAATCATGGCGATAAAGAAGATGATGGTGAAGGACTTGACGAACTTCACCACGTCGTTCCCCATGAGCTTCACACAACAAGCCAGCGCGCCCGTCAGGATGGCATAGGTAGCGAACAGTGCGCCATAGCCGGGGAGAAGACCTTTGGTGGCGGGACGCCACGCGTCAAGCGGATCGCCCACCCACATGCCGATTTTGACGGCCCAGCCGAGCATGTCTATCCCGCTGAACTTGAGCAGGGCAAGGATAAAGATGACGCTTCCAAGCAACAAGGCTACGCGATCTTCATTCAACGGCTTTCTTACGGTTTCCATATTCCTCACTCCGAAATATGTTCTTAAGTAATGCGAAATGCTCCTAAAGCATGAGTCCAGCCCCCTCGACCGGGTGCACGCTGAAAAAGACGGAGGAAACGGTCCTCATTCACGGGAACGGATGCCGTTCTCGCGTCAAGCGTGTCCGGGAGCATGAAAGAGCCTCTTTCAGTCCTATCCGATCTGGAGACTTACGAGAGGGAACGCGGAGGAGCGAAGGGGAGTGGGAGCATCCCGTGAAAGTCGCACAGTTTGGGAAGAAAATCATTTTGCAGGCGGCAAAGATGGATTTTCCTGACGACGGGGTCGTAGAGAAGAAAACCAAGCAAGAGGGAAAGCAACGGAAGAAGAGGTTCTATGCCGCTTGTATTTGTATTGTAATTTGAACGCTTGTGTTCAGCAATGCGCTGCGTTACGGCATATTCGCAGATTTCTTCGGATACGATGTTTTCTCTGTCTTCGAAGTAAAAGGTATTCTCCATTCCTGCATATTGCCATACTCCACAGATCATTGTGAACACAAAAAGTGTACATATGAATCTTTGTGTGACTGAAGGAATAGGCATACAACAGCTCTCTGGGGATTATTCGGATGATATAGTGAATTTTTAAACTTGAAAATAAAACATGTCAATACGGTTTAGTATTATTTTATCAGATCGTATCTTTTTCATTGAAATAATACTGCATACTAGTCGAACCCCACAGCGCTCAAAAGGAAAAAGGAACAGGCCGCCAGAAGCCCGGAAGCGGGAATGGTAAGGACCCATGCAATGATGAGGTGCCCCGCGACCCCCCAGCGGACGGCGGTGAGGCGCTTGGTCGAGCCTACGCCGAAGATGCAGGCCGTGATCGTGTGCGTCGTGCTGATCGGCGCTCCAAGGATCGACGCGCCGGAGATGACCAGCGCGGCCGACGTTTCGCTGGCGAAGCCGTGAACGGGTTCCAGTTTGAAGATCTTATGCCCCATGGTTTTGACGATTTTCCAGCCGCCCATGGCAGTACCGAGCGCCATAAAGGTGGCACAGAGGCACTTGACCCAGAGGGGGACGGCTATCGTTTCGATTTCGTTGAAAATGAAGAGGGCAAGGGTGATCACCCCCATCGTTTTCTGCGCATCGTTCATACCGTGGCTGGTCGCCATGAACGCCGCCGAGAGCACCTGAAGCCGCGTGAACGCCGTATTGAGCTTGTTCCGTACGCACTTTGCGCACAGGAACATGATGAGGAACATGACCAGCAGCCCCATACCGAATCCCGCCAGAGGGGAGAGGACCAGCGGCAGCAGTATTTTGGTCAGGATGGAGCCCCCGTTGAGGGATGAAAAGCCGGCATAGGCCACGGCGGCCCCCATGAGCCCTCCTATCAGCGCATGTGAGGAAGAGGAGGGGATCCCGAAATGCCATGTGAACAGGTTCCAGCCTATCGCCCCGATCAGGGCCGCAAGCACCAGCGGCTGGCAGTTTGCGACAATATCGGGGTGGACAATGCCCGATCCGAGCGTGTTGGCGACCTTTGTCCCTAAAAACGCCCCGATCAGGTTGAGGGTGGCTGCCATGATGACGGCAGTCCGAGGGCTCAGCACCTTGGTCGAAACCACGGTAGCGATGGCGTTGGCGCAGTCGTGAGCGCCGTTGGTGAAATCGAAGATCAACGCCACGATGATGATCAGAATAAGGAGGAAGGAAACGTCAAACATACTTCAGCGCAACCTCCTCAAGCGTGTCGGCGAGATCCGATACCGCATCGACCGTGCGCTCCATGCGGTCGTAGACCTGCCCCCAGAGGATGAGTTCCCTGACGCGTTCAAATGTTTCGATCTCGCTGTCCATCAACTCGGCAAGCCCGGTCGACTGGAGCATTTCACAGTCGGACTTCCTGGATTTGAGCGTATGGATGTGCGCGGACACCTCTTTCTTCATGGAAATTTCATCCAGCATGGACTTCGTGTCCCGCAGCATCCCCCGGATCCTTTCCGTGATCATCTGAGCGGGAAAACGCTGGTACATGAACCCGGAAATGAAAAAACGGTTGGCAAGATGCTGTATCTTATCCGCCACCCGTTCCTGGGCCATGTTGATCGCATGGATATCCTCACGATCGATGGGTGTGATAAACGTCTGGGAGAGATGCTGAGTGATGCTCCGATAGAGCCGATCCGCCTCTTCTTCCAACAGGTTGATCCGCTTCAGATGGCGCTCCGACGCTTCCGTGTTGTCCATGACGACGGCGAGCGCCTCCGACATCTCTTGCAGGAGGGCATTCTGCTGTACCAGAAGCTCGAAAAAAGGGACGGTCTGAGGCAAAAAGCGTGCAAACATTCTTCTGTCCTAACGGTTGAGTATGGAAAAACAGGGACGGTGTACGTTCCTGAACAGCCGCTGAAAGTGGGCAGAATGTGAGGCGATGCCTGATAAAGAAAAAAGACCTTCACGGCATGACTGCCGTGAAGGTCTCACTTATCAAGCGAACACTTGATGGTAACGCCAGGCCGTAAAGCCATGCTGTTGACGCTACCGGGGTCTCAAGGACCCAGCTACTCCCCTTACACTTCTTCTAGAGGATAGAATACGGTATCTTTTATGTCAATGCTTTTTTCTCTTTTTCACAATGGCCTTATCCATAGAATAGTTCCTTTACGGCATACAACCGTAAAAAGAATGAGCTGTGAGACAATCTCTGTTCCTTTCTATTGAATAGATGTAGGTTAAGCAGAAGGCTGTTGCACAAAACCATCATGAAAAAGTCTCTGGAGATACGTCTTAGGAGTACACAAGCTGAAGTATGATGGACGTAGAAAATCAAGATACGGTAAAATGCACCTCGAATAGAGTCGTGGAAAAGGATTTTTCAGACAACGTTGAACACAAAAAAAGCCCTCAACCATTCAGATCAAGGGCTTTCAGGATTTCATGGGATGTCTTGGCGTTTCCAGGTGGCGGAGAGGGTGGGATTCGAACCCACGTACCAGCTCATCACCGGTAACTCGATTTCGAGTCGAGCGCGTTACGGCCGCTTCGCTACCTCTCCGTCCAGCGAAAGACTTTAGCGGATCATGGCACAAAGAGCAAGAGGGGCTGAACCAAAATCCCTTGTCCCCGCTTCTGCAAGGGGATCTTCTTCACATGGGGCCACAGAGAAATCCTTTTCTTTTGGAATGGCCGCTGATAGTTTCCGGGCATGACAACTTTATCTTTCCATGACGCCTCAGCCCCTACGGAATGGGTTGTGATCCGCCTGAGCGCCCTCGGCGATGTTGCCTTGACCACCGGAGTTCTCGAATACTGGCACCGCACACGCGGTTGGACGTTCACGGTCATCACCCGTGAGGCATTTGCCCCTGTTTTGGAAAGGCACTCGGCTGTGCTTTCCATTGTTGGGCTCGCCAAGGAGGATTTGAGATTTCCGCGTCAGCTTGGCGTTTTCCGCGATCTGGCGGAAGCCCACGCAGGGCAGGGATTGCTCGATCTGCATGGCACCCTGCGTACCCGTTTGCTTTCCCTATTGTGGAAAGGGCCTGTAAAACGCTATCGCAAACTTGGCCTTGAGCGTCGTTTATTCCTGCGGAGCAAAGGGCGGCTGTTCCGGAATGAACTCAGGCTATGGAACGTCCCGCAGCGTTATGCCCTTGCCGTGGAGGCTACGCCTCCTCCCCGTGCCGCGCTTTTGCCTCACATTTGGCTTTCCGATGAGGAGATCAGGCAGGGACAACGCCTGCTGGAACAGCTTCCGGATAAGGCGGGCACTCCTCCCATAGCCTTGCATCCGTATGCCACGCACCCTGATAAGGCATGGAAAGAGGCATACTGGCGTCAGCTCATGGAGCTTTTCGAGTCGCACGGCATACCGTGGATCGTCATTGGCCGTGGCAGCGGCATGGAAGGGATTCCCGCATCCCGCAATTTTACCAATCGCACATCCCTACGTGAGACATGCGCGTTGTTGAAGTCCTCTTCCCTATTGATCACGGGAGATTCCGGCCCGATGCATCTTGCGGGGGCGGTCGGCACGCCCGTTTTGGCGCTGTTTGGGCCCACGACGGAAGAATGGGGGTTTTTCCCGGCGGGGCCGAAGGATCGGGTTCTTGAGTCGCAGCTGGATTGTCGCCCCTGTACGCTGCACGGAAAGAAGCACTGTGATCGCAACCATGCGTGTATGCAGTCCATTACTCCGGAACAGGTGATGCGGGCGTTGGATGAATGAAAGATTGGGGGAAGGGCGTTCTGAAGAAGGTCCTTCCCCTCCAAACCTCCCCTTTCCCATCCCAAAGACTTTCGGCTGGTGGGGAGGCTGACCAGCAGGAGTTCCTGCCGGACAACAGTGTTTTGGAAAGCAATACGGCGGAAAGTTTAATCTTTTCGCCGTATTTTTTGAAATGAGCCGATTTATGGGGAAATGGAAGTGTGTGGTGGTTTTTTTATTGTCCGTAAAGCGTGGAAGTCACCGCTGTTATGGCTTCTCTTGGAAGATGGTGTCCCGTCCACAGGTGAAACTGCGCGTCCCCCTGCCCGATGAACATGTCGAGGCCTGAGACGGTTTCCCAGCCCGCAGCCGCGGCGTCGAGCAAGAAACGGGTCTGGAACGGCGTGTAGATCAGATCGTAGGCAATGCCGCTACCTTGAAATGCCGAAGGGTAGGGCGTTTCATGCTCTTGGGCCCCGGTCATGCCGAGTGATGTCGTGTTGATGATGAGGTCAGCGGGGACGTCTCCGCGCTCTTCCCACGGAACGCACAGCAAACCGAATTCGTTACAGAGGGCTTCCGCGCGCTCTTTCCGGCGGTTGGTGAGCGTAATATTGGCGAGGCCGAGCCTCCGCAGTCCCGCAATGGCCGCCCGCGAAACGCCTCCCGCACCGAGCACGAGCACGCGGGTTTCCGGAGACAATGAGCGCCTTCGCAGCGGAGCCGTGAATCCGATCACGTCGGTATTTTCTCCGCAGATTTTTTCGCCGTCACGATAGATGGTGTTGCAGGCACCCATCTCCTTTACGTTTTCGCTTGTTTTGTCCAATAAGGGGATGATGTCGATCTTATGGGGAATCGTGATGGAGCAGCCCCGGATATTCAGCAGCCGGGCAGCGTCCACAAAGGCGGGAAGCCGTCCCGGTTCAATGGGCCATGAAAGATAGACGCCGGGCAGGTTCAATGCCTTGAAGGCCGTATTGTGCATGAGCGGGCTCATGCTGTGCCCGAGAGGATAACCGATGATGCCGTGCAGGGCTGGCGGCGTAAACGTGGACATGGCACATCTCCATATGAATGTTTTCAGTGGGGTAGGGTGAATAGCTTTTGAAATGCTCCGGTGGCGTTGGGGAAGGGGCATTTTTTGAAAAAGCCTTCCCTCCCCCAGCTAACCCAACCGTATCACAGCTATCTTTTTTATTTTTAAAAAGATGATTATTCGCATCTCTGTTCCCAGAGTTCCCGAAAACGCGGGCTTCCTCTAACAAGGCATCTCTTCCAAAGAAAAAACGCCTTTGTGCATCCGGTGTGGAGGGGAACGTATCCCAAGGGCAAAACGATTGGAAGCGATTCCCTTGCCTTCCCCGGCCGCCCCTTTCCCTAGCAGCGAAGATACCATTGCCCACTTTCCCTGTTTTACCCACTCATTACCTTCAGCCTTCCAACAGGTTTTACTCAGCGTGACCCATTTACCGAAGCCTGCCTCGTCTTCTCCTGTATATCCCTCATGAGGGATTCGATAAGGATGAAAGTCTTTGGGGAAGGAGGGGTGGGGGTTGGGGAGGGGTAGGAAGGGGCTTTCTGAAG
>NZ_JH114231.1:1344939-1378814 GCF_000224655.1 Bilophila sp. 4_1_30 | reverse complement strand
CCCTCATGAGGGATTCGATAAAGGATGAAAGTCTTGGGGAAGGAGGGGTGGGGGTTGGGGAGGGGAGGAAGGGGCTTTCTGAAGAAAGCCCCTTCCTCCCCTCCCCAATTTTCCAAAAGAAGCGGCGCCGGCACTGAGGAGGTAGTGCCGACGCCGTCCGAGGAGAGGGGCGACATCCTCAGGGGGATGGATGTTGCCCGAACGCGGCCACCTTCACAGGGGAAAGAAGGTGAGCCCGGGTGGAGGAGAAAACCCGGAATCCGCGCTTGCATAACCCGCCGGGCGGCCGTAAAACGCCCGACGCGTCGTCTTCGGAGGACGGAATCTCAGGGGGTGAATCCTGTCCTCCCGGACCATCAACAGGGGAGCGTTGATGGTCCCGTATTCATGGAAACGGGGGCGGGGAGAGGAGGTTTCCCGCCATCAAACCACGCCGTGTTCGCCGGGCCGTTCAAAGACGCCTAGGGTAACGGCCGTCTTGAACGAAAGGGTGTCGCCAAACAGGGGAAGCATTGGCGCTGCGACGAACAGGGAGGAAATCGTTCCCATGAAAACACCTATGAGCATAGTCAATGCGAAGCCGTAAATGACCGGGCCGCCGAGCAGGAACAGGGCGAGGGCCGCCACGAGCGTCGTGCCTGCGGTCAGCAGGGTACGGCTCATGGTGTCGCCAAGCGCTTCCTGAATGATCTCGGGCAGCGGGCGTGGCGAGTCGGGGTTCTCCCGCCGCAGGGTTTCACGGATTCGGTCGTAAATCACGATGGTATCGTTCAGCGAATAGCCGATGATGGTCAAAAGTGCCGCTACGATGTTCAGATCGATTTCTTGCCCGAGGATGACCAGCAGGCTGGTGGTCGTCGTGACGTCGAATATCAGGCTGGCCATCGCTCCCGCCGCAAAGGAGAGGCGGAACCGCCAGCACAGGAACAGGGTCAGCAGCAGTGCCGCAAGGATGCGGCCTTCCGTCGGTACGCCCATCCATTGCAGGGCGATCATGGTGGCCGTGAGCGCTCCGGCGAGCAGGGCGGCAGTGCCCCAGCGCTGTTCGAAGCGCCCCGAAATGTACACGGTGATCAGGAGCAGCGCATAATAGATGGCTTCCAGAGCCGAGCTGCGGAGATCATCGCCGACCTTGGGACCGACCGTTTCCAGACGATCCAAGGAGACCGTCCCGCCGTCGTCCACGGTCTGGAGATGGCTGAGCAGGGCTTCGCCGAGCTGTTGCGCGGGCATGTCGGGCAGGCCGAAACGAAGCAGCCAGACGGAATTGTTGTCGCCGTATTGCTGGGTCATCAGGCCTTCGAGATGCATGGGATCAAGCGCTCCGATGAGCTGCTTGTCCGAAACGGGGTGCTCGAACCGGACCTGCGCCGCAACGCCGCCCGAGAAGTCGACGCCGTACTGAAGGCCGCCGCGCCACGTACCCACGGAACCCGCCACCATCACAAGCAGAAGCGTCAGTACGCCTACGTGCTTCACGCGCTTGAGGAAGGGGAAGTGGGACAGGTAACCCGACAGGGCGCGCAGTTCCATGGGGCCGTGCATACTGAGGCGGGTGCCGTTGGTGTGCTTCATCCACGCGTCGAAAGCGATGCGGCAGAGGAAGATCGCCGAGAACATGGAGGCGATGATGCCGAGAGTCAGGGTGACGGCAAAGCCGCGTACCGGGCCGGTCCCGAACTGGTACAGGATGGCCGCGACGATGATCGTCGTCAGGTTGGAGTCCACAATGGAAAGGTTGGCACGCTCGAAACCGGCCTTGATGGCCTTGGGAGGCGTCAGGCCGAGGGCCAACTCCTCGCGTATTCGCTCAAAGATGAGGACGTTCGCGTCCACGGCCATGCCGATGGTCAGCACGACGCCCGCTATGCCCGGCAGGGTCAGGGTCGCGCCGAGCGCGGCCATGCCGCCCATGAGCAGGCTGAGGGTACAGAGAAGCATCCCGTTGGCGAGCATACCGGACCAGCCGTAGCGCAGGGGCATGATGATCATGACCGCCAGCGTGCCGATGAGTGCGGCGAGGATGCCGCTGGTGATCGACGCTTCGCCGAGGGCGGGGCCTACCGTGCGCTGTTCGAGCACGTGGACCGGAGCCGCGAGGGAACCGGAACGCAGGGAGATGGCGAGGTCCTGCGCCTCTTCGGGCGTGAACTGGCCGCTGATGCTGGCCGTGCCGCCCGCGATTTTTTCCTGAATCACCGGAGCGCTGTGGATGGTCCCGTCCAACACGATGGCGAGGCGCTTGCCGACATGTTCGCCGGTGGCCATTTCAAACAGGGCCGCGCCGCGAGGGGTGAACGACAGGCTGACCATCGAAGTGTTTTTATTGTCGAATCCGGGGCGGGCGTCGGCCACTTCCTTGCCGCTCAGGAGCGGGGTGCTGTCGAGCGCCAGTTTGGCGTTGGTCGCTTCGCCGTGCTTGCCCGTCATGGGATAGAAGGCGACGCCGGGAGGCAGATAGCCTTGGGAAATGTCGTCGCGGACGAGGTGGAAGGACAGATCGGCGGACTTCTCGACGAGCTGGACGGCACGGTTGACGTTGGTCAGGCCGGGAAGCTGGATGAGGATACGGTCGCCCTGCTGCTTGCGGATATCCGGTTCCGCCACGCCGAACTGGTCGATGCGGCTGGAGATGGTACGCAGCACCTGATCCACGGCCAGATCCTGCGTCTGCTTAACGAAGGCCGGCGTGAACGAGTAGGGCAGGTGGACCGCGCCGTCGGAACCGGTACGGGGCGTTCCGGGCACGACTTGAGGGGCGTCCTTCTTGGCGAGGGCAAGGAACGCATCGACCTGGTTGGCGCGGGCGATGATGAGTTCCTGCACGCCGCCGGGCATCTGGCGGGGGCCAAGGACGGTGATCCCGGCCTCACGGGCCTTCTGGCGAAGCACTTGCCCGCTGTTGATGAGTGCGGACTGAACGGCTTTTTCCGTATCCACGCCCAGCGTGAGCTGAACGCCGCCCTTGAGATCGAGGCCCAGACTGATGCGGGACGCGCCCGGCAGGTTGACGTCTTCCGGCATAAGCGTCGGAGACAGGAGGAAAAGCGCGCCGGCCATGACAATGGCGGCAATCGCATATCGGAACGAGAGTTTCATGAAAGCCTCTCACACGGTTGCAGGAGCAGAATGCTGTCGGGAACGGCGGAACCGCCGACAGGACGCACACTGAATTCGGGCGTTCCGGATATTCTGCGGGGAGACGTGTGAGGAGTGCAGAAGACCGGCTGCGCGAGTCAGGGCTTTTCTGTCACGCAGAAAGCGAAGGACGGAAAAGCGGAAGCTCTAGCAACCGTATGGGGGAGGCGTGGGGTAGGAGACAAGCCCGCGTTCGGCGGGAAGGAAGCAAAGGGGCGTGCCGATGGGCAGCGCCACCGGAGTGACGGAAATCTGCGGGAGGACAGGCGCGGAGGCCAACGCGGCGGCATACCCCGACGAGTGCGGCAGGGTCTTGTCGATGACGCTCTTGGGCGTCCGGGCCGTCGTTTGGCTTATGTTGCCGTTGAGCGTTTCGGAAATGCTGGCGAAGAGGTTCCTTTCGGAACGGGCAAGCGCCGCGTCAAGCTGCCGCCAACCGCTGGACGCTTCGACAAGCACCGAATCTTCGTCAACCGCATCGAAGCGCTGGAGCTGCGGGCCGATGTCATTGCCTTCCAGTTCGGAATGCTGCTCCTTGAAGACGTCCGCCGAAGGGGCCGCTTCAAGGAGGGCTTCGAACTGCCTGCTGACATCGTTGTCTATGTGCGCTTGCGCGGAAAAGGAGGAACACAGGAAAAGCCCGAAAGCAAAAAGCAGCGTCCCCAGCACGGAGCGGGAGAAGCTGGTCGTTGCGTCTTTGATGGGCTTTAGCGTATTCATGCCTTTACCCATAAAGCCGAATGGTAAGGATGTCAATAATACGCTATGGCCCTTTTCGGGGATATCTCATGCAAAATCGGAGGTTCGGGCTTGCCTGAGGGCGTGAGGATGGATACTATCATTTTCCCCGCACGGCATCCGTTTTGTGAAAACCTCCGTTCCCGCGGGGCCGAAAATCAGCGAAAGGACTCATTATGTGTCTTGCCATCCCTGCGAAAGTCATTGAAAAGTCTGATGACGGCATGTTGAAGGCCACCGTGGGCAACGGGCCGACCTGCCTGACCGTTTCCGGCATTTTGCTGCCCGAGGAAGTGGAGATCGGGGACTATATCATTATCCATGCCGGATTCGCCATGCACAAGATGGAGAAGACCGAGGCCGAAGAGAGCCTGCGCCTTTTCCGCGAATTGGCCCAAGCCACCGGGCAGGAAGCGACCTTCTGATGTGAAGAATGCGGGGAGGGGAAAATTCAGGACAAAGGAATATTCCGCGCTTTTTACCTTTCCTCAAGCCTCCCGCGCGGCCTACGTCCATACTCCCTATTACCAAGGCGTTGAGCCGTACCCTTGTTGCCCGACAGAGTGGGACAGGCCGGATTTCCTTGTTAATGTATAGCGTGAAGAAAAATCCCGGAGCGAGGGCTTCGGGATTTTTTTGTGGGAAAGGCTCCGTGTGGAAACGGAACTGTTGCAATCGCAAGCCTTGGGCTTTCTGCGGGGCGATGTCTGGCCGAAAACGGCGCGGCTCCCCGTTCGGATTGAAAAGCGCGGCAGAGTGCCCGTTCCCGTATTCCGTGTGGCTCAATACATCATGCGCGGAAGGAACAGCACGATGTCCGGGACGAAGACGCAGAGGATGATGACGCCCACGGTTACGAAGACAAAGGGCAGTGCGTTGTAGGAGATATCCTCAAGCGTGGTGTCGGCGATGCCCGAGGCGATGAAGATGTTTTCGCCGAGGGGCGGCGTGGAGAACCCGACCCCGCAGCAGCAGACCAGCACCACGCCGAAGTGGATGGGGTCCACGCCGAAGGCGGTCATGACCGGCAGGAGTACGGGCGTCGCCAGCAGGATGATCGCCAGCGTCTCCATGAACATCCCCAGAAAGAGCAGCAGGGCGATGACGAACATCCAGATGACGGCGACGTCCGAGGTGAAGCCGAGGATGTGCTCCACAATCATGTCGGGTATCCGGTACTGGACGAGCAGCCGCTCGAACGCGTAGGCCGTGAACATGATGATCAGCACGCGCCCGGTCATCCATGAGGTGATCTGGAGCGAGTGCCGGATACCCCCGAACGTCAGCTCGCGGTGGATGAACAGCCCGACGAAGATGGAGTAGAAGATGGCGACCACGGCGGCCTCGGTCGGCGTGAAGAACCCCCCGTAGATGCCGCCGAGGATGACGACCGGAGCCATGAGCGACCAAAGCCCGTCCTTGAGCGCCTTGAGCAGCGAGTCCCCCGAGCCGCTTTGGAGATCTTCCGCCACGGGCATGTTCCGGCAGAGGAAGAGGTGCATGGCGGCGAGCCCCACCGCGATCATGATGCCGGGCATTACCCCGGCGAGGAACATTTTGGTGATGGATTGCTGCCCCGACACCGCATAGACGACCATCGGGATGCTCGGGGGGATGATGATGCCCACGCCCCCGGCGGTCGCCGCGGCCGCAGCCGCATAGCCCTTGCTGAATCCCCGCCGGATCATGGCCGGGATCATAAGCATCCCCACGGCGGCGGTCGTCGCGGGGCCGGAACCGGAAATCGCCCCGAAAAACACGCAGGCCAATGCGGTGGAGACGGCGAGCCCGCCGGGGATGGGGCCGACGATGTTTTCCGCGATGGCGACAAGCCGCCGCGAAATGCCCGCGCATTCCATGAGCGCCCCGACGAGCATGAAGGCGGGCAAGGCCATGATGGGAAAGGAATTGACCGAGGTGAAGGCGATCTGCACCAGCGTGACGAGGTTTTGGTCCACCGTGTAGAGGGCGGCCATGGCCGCTACGCCGAGCGCCACGGTAATGGGTGACCCGAGCAGCATCAGCACCGCAAAGGTGGCAAAGAGGACTCCCGCCGGGCTCATGGCTTCCCTCCGTCCGCGAAAGCTTTCCGGCTTTCCTCGATTTCAATCCTGTCTGGCGCGGTGAGCTCTTTTTTCAGGATGAATTTCATCACGTTGACTTGAATGATGCGGGCGGACATGAGCGTAAAGGCGATGGGGAAGATGAAATAGATATAGGAGAGCTGCCAGTCGAGGGCGGGCGTGGCGTAGGGGAATTCCCGGAGTTCGCGGATCACGGTGAGGCTTTCCACGACCATGACGATGTTGAAGAACAGCCACACGCCGTCGCTGAGGAGCATACAGGCGTCGCCCACCCATTTGGGGAAGGGGCGGAACTGGATGGTGACCCGGTTGTGCGCGGCGAGGCGGGCCGCGTAGGAAGCCCCGAAAAAGACGAACCAGACAAAAGAATACCGCGCGAGCTCTTCCGTCCAATACAGGGGATGCCCGAACTGGCGCAGGAAAATCTGCAAGAGCAGGATCAGCACGAAAAACGCAAGCAAAACCTGGCTGACGTATCCTTCAAAATTGTCCAAAATCGCTAGAAGAACCTTCTTGAGCATGAAGTCCCCCCCGGAGAGCGCCAGCGCGGCGCGTCGCCAGTGTAGGGTAGCACGCGGGAATAGACAACCTTATGAAGCCGCTTTCCCTCTGTGCGGAAAGCCTACTTCCAAGGTTTTTTCCCGATGGCGGAGAGGAACGCGTTGATGGCGGCCCTGCCGCCCACGAACGTCTCCATTTCGGGCCAGACCTGAGAAATGGCGGCATTCCTCCAGTCGGCCTCGTCCTCGAGCTGGTCGATCTGCACGCCGGACTCGATGAGCCTCTGCCTCGCCCTCACGCCTTCGACAAGCTGGAAGGCGAGGCAGTATTCCTGCGCGTCGCGCCCGGCGTCGGTGATGAGCGTCTGCATCTCAGGGGACATTTTCCTGAAGGCCCGCTGGCTCAGGATCATGGGCTGGAGCTGGTAGGTATAGTGCACTTCGGTGACGTATTTCTGCACTTCGTTGAATTTACAGGCAAGGAAGGTGATGTAGCCGTAGCACTGCCCGTCGACCAGGCCCTGCTGGAGCGCGGTGAAGGTTTCCGCCCACGAGATCGGCACCGGATTCGCCCCCCATGCCTTATAGCAGGCGAGCAGGATGGCGCTCTGCGGGACACGGAACTTGAGCCCCTTGATGTCGTTCAGGTTTTTGATGGGTTTGCGGGAATTGGAAATGTAGCGGTAGTCGGTATAGGTCCAGCCGAGGATGCGGAAACCACCTTCCCGAATGGCGTACCCGTTGAGCAGGTCGTGGGCGGGGCCGGTGGTGGCCCGGACGACGTCGTACATGTCGTCAAAAAGGTAGGGCATGGTGAGGATGCCGAGTTTTTTCACGAACGGGACCGTATTGGCGATGCCCACAACGGCGATGTCGAGATTCCCTGCGCGCACGTTCTGGATCATTTCCGTTTCGTCGCCGAGCTGGCCGGAGGGGAAGAGCTGGACTTCCACCTTGCCTTCGGACCGGGCTTCCACGACTTCCTTGAACCGGGTGCCGATGGCCCCCATCTCGGAATCGATGGGATCGCCCATGCCCACTTTCAGGATGGTTTTCTCATAAGCGCGGGCGGGGAAGGGGCAGGTGAGAAGGGCAAGCGTCACCACGGCGGCAAGCAGGCTTTTGAGCATAGAATCCTCTCTCTTTCCATCTAGGGTCCCGTGACTGCGTGCAACCCCACACCTTATTTTGGGCTTTAGCGCACGTGGCTCGAAGGTGTCAACCTGGCCTCTTCGGCAAGCCATGCAGCCCGATTTTCCTCCTATCCGCTTGTGGATACACTTGAAAAAAATTATTTGTGGGCGATTTCCACGAGGCCGATCTTGTACCGTTGCGCTTTCCTGACGATGGTGGACTGGCTGACTTTAAGCCGCCGGGCGGCCTTGTAGGTACTGCCGGTTTCAGTGAGCGCGGCCATGATCATGTTGCGCTCCAGTTCGGCGACGGCCTCGCGCATGGGCTGGCGGAAGGAGACGCTGCCCTGCGGGAGAGGCGACTGGGCCTGCATATATTGAGGGAGATCCTGCATGGTGATTGTTTCTTCTTCGCTCATGGTCGCCAGCGACTGCACAAGGGCGCGCAGCTCGCGGACGTTGCCCGGCCAGCGGTAGGTCAGGAAGCAGTTCAGCACCTGCGGATCGAAATTTTTTTGCAGCCCGCTTTTTTTGATGATCTCCTGCAAAAAATGCATGGCGAGGACCGGAATGTCGTCCGGCCGTTCCCGCAGGGGAGGGATTTCCACGGTCAGCACCCGCAGGCGGTAAAAGAGGTCTTCGCGGAACTGCCCCGAAGCGGCCATGTCGGCCAGCGGCTTGTTGGTGGCGGCGATGACCCGCACGTCCACGGTGATGGGCTTGGTCCCCCCAACCCTGTGGAAGGGGTGCCCGTCGAGCACTTGCAGCAGCTTGGCCTGCATGGGGAGGGGGAGCTCGCCGATTTCGTCGAGGAGAAGGGTCCCCTTGTGGGCCAGCTCAAACATGCCGGGCTTGCCGCTTTTGGCCGCGCCGGTGAAGGCGCCTTTTTCGTAGCCGAACAGTTCGGATTCCATAAGCGACATGGGGATGGCCCCGCAGTTTACCGCGATGAACGGTTCCGCGCTGCGCTGGCCCATGTCGTGGATGGCCTTGGCCGTCAACGTTTTGCCGGTTCCGGTTTCGCCGAGGATGAGGGTGATGGCTTCGGTGCGGGCGGCCTTGGAGGCTTCCTTGCGCAGGCGGCGCATGGGGGCGCTGTGTCCGACGAACCCGGCATCCATTTCGGTTTCGAGGTTCTCCAGGCGCGCTTTGTAGGCGAGGGTTTCCATCTCCAGATCGGTGAGCTTGCGCTGGAGCGTCTCCAGTTCGGTCATGTCGCGGATGGAGGCGATGACCCGCCATACATTGCCCTTTTCGTCAAAAATGGGTGTGCTGGTGTTCAGGCAGCGCTTGCCGTTGGAATAGTCGTCGAACATGGTGACCGAGCGTTTTTCGATGAGCGCGCGCAGGGTGACGCAGGTTTCGAAGCGCCCCTTGTGCATGGGTTCCGTCACGTGCTTGCCGATGACTTCCTCGGCGCGCAGCCCGGCGATGCGTTCCATAGCCTTGTTGACGCGCAGGGTGATGCCGTCGGAGTCGATGACCCAGATCCCGTCGTGGATGGAGTCGAGCAGGACCGTCAGCTCCTGCCAGGGCAGTTCGGCCACCCGGTTGATCTGATCGACCGGGATTTTCGACATTGTGACAAGACGAACTTGTTCCCCGTCCGTGGAATCGTCAATGGAAACGCTTTTCCAGCGGATAATGTACATGGAACCCTCTTTGTGGTGGGCGATCAGCTCGCCTCCGTGGGGTTCGCTCAGGCTTTCTTCCACTTCATCAAATCCGCATCGTGTCAGGCGGGGCAAAAAAGGCTCGTCGTCCATCCGTCCGGGAGAAAGTTTGAGTATTTCTCCTAACATATTGTTTATAAAAATTAAATTCCATGTGTCTCCGTGGCATATTCCGGCGGCGACGAGCTCATTTTGATGGAGAATGTGATCGCAAAAGGCGGGGTATGACGTCATGAAAGAACCTCTCTAATGCAACTGTGCATCGTAATGCAAAATTGACTCGTACATTCCTGTGATTAGGCGGCAAATGATTCGAGACTGCATTGAACCCGAAAGGACCCGAAAAGAACATTTTTAAAAACTATAATAAAAAACTCATGTTATGAACTTTGGGAAAAATGGAACGCTAGTTGCTATAAAGAAGGCATGGAGTACAACCCCACCCTGAATTTCAAAACGTACTTCAACATACTGCTCTCGGAGGCACTCAAATGCGTGTAGGTATCCCCACCGAAATCAAAGTTCAGGAATTCCGTGTCGGCATCACTCCCGCTGGCGTTCATGCTCTTAAAGAAGCCGGTCACACCGTCCTCGTGCAGAAGGGCGCTGGCCTCGGCAGCATGATCACCGACGAAGAATATGTCGCCGCCGGCGCTCAGATGGTTGCTACCGCCAAGGAATGCTGGGACTGCGACATGGTCGTGAAAGTGAAGGAACCTCTGGCTCCTGAATACGACCTCTTCCACGAAGGCCTGATCCTCTACACCTACCTGCACCTCGCTCCGGAACCGGCCCTGACCAAGGCTCTTCTCGAAAAGAAGGTCATCGGCATCGCTTACGAAACCGTGCAGTTCGACAACGGCTTCCTGCCCCTGCTCGCTCCCATGTCTGAAGTTGCCGGCCGCATGGCCACCCAGGTGGGCGCTCAGATGCTGACCAAGATCGAAGGCGGCATGGGCCTCCTGATGGGCGGCACCGCTGGCGTGCAGGCCGCTCACGTCGTTATCCTCGGCGCCGGTACCGTGGGTCTCTCCGCCGCCAAGGTTGCCATGGGCATGGGCGCTCGCGTGACCATCCTTGACAGCAACCTCTTCCGCCTGCGCCAGATCGACGACCTCTTCGGCGGCCGTATCCAGACCCTGGCCTCCAACGCCTTCAACATCGCCGCCGCCACCAAGGACGCCGACCTCCTCGTGGGTTCCGTCCTCATCCCCGGCGCTCTGACCCCGAAACTGGTCACCGAAGCCATGGTGAAGACCATGAAGCCCGGTTCCGCCATCGTTGACGTCGCCATCGACCAGGGCGGCTGCATCGAACCCACCGCCAAGCACGGCGCTACCTATCACGACAAGCCGACCTTCAAGTACCCCGTCAACGGCGGCGAAGTGGTCTGCTACTCCGTGGGCAACATGCCCGGCGCCGTGGCCCGTACCTCTACCTTCACCCTGACCAACGCCACCATGCCTTACATGGTCGACCTGGCCAACAAGGGCTGGAAGAAGGCTTGCCAGGACGACAAGGCTCTGGCCCGCGGCATCAACACCTACGACGGCAAAGTGTACTTCAAGGGCGTTTCCGATGCTCTCGGTTACGAACTGCACTGCACCTGCGACATCCTGAAGTAAGACGTGATTCATGACTGGACCAGTCTCATGTCCGCATGAGACTGGCCAGTTTTCCGGTCAAAGTCAAGGGTAAGGGCAGGAAGCGGCCCATGTGCGCCAATTGGTTTTCGCCTTTAACCTTCCTGTGACAATAACATCATTATTTCATGAGGAATGCACCATGACTTACGATAAAGCTGAATTGGTCGCTCTGGACAAAAAGTACGTTTGGCACCACCTGACCCAGCACAAGAATTTCGAGCCCGCCATTTATGTGAAGGGCGAAGGGATGCGCATCACCGACATCGACGGTAAGACCTATCTTGACGCCGTTTCCGGTGGCGTGTGGACCGTCAACGTCGGCTACGGCCGCAAGGAAATCGTCGACGCCGTCGCCAAGCAGATGATGGAAATGTGCTACTTCGCCAACGGCATCGGCAACGTCCCCACCATCAAGTTCTCTGAAAAGCTGATCTCCAAGATGCCCGGCATGAGCCGCGTGTATCTCTCCAACTCCGGTTCCGAAGCCAACGAAAAGGCTTTCAAGATCGTCCGTCAGATCGGCCAGCTGAAGCACGGCGGCAAAAAGACCGGCATCCTGTATCGCGCTCGTGACTACCACGGCACCACCATCGGCACCCTGAGCGCTTGCGGCCAGTTCGAACGTAAAGTTCAGTACGGTCCCTTCGCTCCCGGTTTCTATGAATTCCCCGACTGCGACGTCTACCGCTCCAAGTTCGGCGATTGCGCCGACCTCGGTGTGAAGATGGCCAAGCAGCTTGAAGAAGTCATCCTGACCGTGGGTCCGGACGAACTCGGCGCCGTGATCGTGGAACCGATGACCGCTGGCGGCGGCATCCTCGTTCCCCCGGCTGGCTACTATGAAACCATCCGCGAGATCTGCGACAAGTACGAACTGCTCCTGATCATCGACGAAGTCGTTTGCGGCCTTGGCCGTACCGGCAAGTGGTTCGGCTACCAGCACTTCAACGTCCAGCCCGACATCGTCACGATGGCTAAGGGCGTCGCTTCCGGCTACGCTCCCATCTCCTGCACCGTGACGACCGAAAAGGTCTTCCAGGACTTCGTCAACGACCCGGCCGATACCGACGCCTACTTCCGCGACATCTCCACCTTCGGCGGCTGCACCTCCGGTCCCGCTGCGGCTCTGGCCAACATCGAAATCATCGAACGTGAAAACCTGCTCGAAAACTGCACGAAGATGGGCGACCGCCTCCTCGAAGGCCTCAAGGGCCTGATGGCGAAGCATCCCATCATCGGCGACGTTCGCGGCAAGGGCCTGTTCGCCGGTATCGAAATCGTGAAGGATCGCGCTACGAAGGAACCCATTGCTGAAGCTGTCGCCAACGCGATGGTCGGTGCCGCCAAGCAGGCTGGCGTGCTCATCGGCAAGACCTCTCGCTCCTTCCGCGAATTCAACAACACCCTGACCCTCTGCCCGGCCCTGATCGCCACTGAAGCCGACATCGACGAAATCGTCGCCGGTATCGACAAGGCGTTCACCACCGTCGAACAGAAGTTCGGTCTGTAAGAATTGAAAAGCCCGATGCCTTCATCCGGAGGCATCGGGACTTTGATTCCGAAAATCGTCGGCAGGGCAAGGCAGTGCTTTGTCCTGCTTCGACATATGAAGACTTCAACAACGCGAGGATACGACAATGGCTTTTGTGCATTACACCGTCAAGAAGATCGTGCATGGCCTCGGCGCTATTAAAGAAGCCGCTAACGAAGTGAAGAACCTCAAAGGTTCCAAAGCGTTCATCGTGACCGACCCCGGTCTGGCCAAGATCGGCGTCCAGAAGCCCCTCGAAGAAGCCCTGACCGCCGGCGGCGTCGAATGGAAGCTGTACGCTGAAGCCCAGCTGGAACCCAGCATGGATTCCATTCAGCACTGCACCGACGAAGCCAAGGCTTTCGGCGCTGACGTGATCATCGGCTTCGGCGGCGGTTCCGCCCTCGACACCACGAAGGCCGCTTCCGTGCTGCTTTCCAACGAAGGCCCCATCGACAAGTACTTCGGCATCAACCTGGTTCCGAATCCTTCCCTGCCCTGCATCCTGATCCCCACCACGTCCGGCACCGGCTCTGAAATGACCAACATTTCCGTGCTCGCCGACACCAAGAACGGCGGCAAGAAGGGCGTTGTTTCCGAATACATGTATGCCGACACCGTCATCCTCGACGCCGAGCTGACCTTCGGTCTGCCTCCCCGCGTGACCGCCATGACCGGCGTTGACGCTTTCGTTCATGCCATGGAATCCTTCTGTGGCATCGCTGCCACCCCGATCACCGACGCCCTGAACCTTCAGGCCATGAAGCTGGTTGGCGCCAACATCCGCCAGGCCTATGCCAACGGCAAGAACGCCGCCGCCCGCGACGCCATGATGTACGCCTCCGCCCTCGCCGGCATGGGCTTCGGCAACACCCAGAACGGCATCATCCATGCCATCGGCACGACCCTGCCCGTGGAATGCCACATTCCTCACGGCCTGGCCATGTCCTTCTGCGCTCCCTTCAGCGTGGGCTTCAACTACATCGCCAACCCCGAGAAGTACGCCATCGTGGCCGACATCCTGCGTGGCGATGACCGTTCCGGCTGCATGAGCGTGATGGACCGCGCCGCCGACGTGGAAGACGCCTTCCGCGATCTGCTGAACGACCTCGACATCGCCACCGGCCTCTCCAACTACGGCGTGAAGCGTGAAGACCTGCCCGCCTGCGCGGACCGCGCCTTCGCCGCCAAGCGCCTCCTGAACAACAACCCCCGCGCCGCTAGCCGCGACCAGATCCTTGCTCTGCTCGAAGCCAACTTCGAAGCCTAGTCCTTGGATTTGAGATAAGCCATTGACCGGGGGAGGAACTGCGCAGTGCGCCTTTCCTCCCCCGGTTTCTTCGTTTCAATGCACCACATAGGGAGGATCTCCTTCAGGCGTTGAAAAAACGAAAGAAAAGCCCTGAACAAACATTCAGGGCTTTTCTTTCGTTTTTTCAGGGATTGAATATGTATCAGCGGCTACTCTACGACCGTCAAACGCACGGGCTTGCGCGGGGGAACACGGGCATACTGGACGGCAGGATACCCGATCATGAGCCCTCCGCAGATCTTGCGGCCTTCGGGAAGGGGGATGCCGAGGTCCACGCCGTTGCTGGCGGCGGCGATGACGAAACCGCTCCAGCAAGTCCCGATGCCGTAGCTGTGCAGGGCGAGCTCCAGATAGCTGACGGCGGCGGCACAGTCGAGAGCGTTCCACGGCATGTTGGCGTCACCGTGCGCGAGGATGAGGGAGGGGGCCCCCCGCAGGATCGGATCCTGCCCGGCGCGGAAAGCCGATGCCACATGGCTGTATTTTCCGGTAAGCGTCGACATCCAGTCCGCCACGCGGGAGGCCAGATCGTGCAGCCTGTCGCGGCCTTCCACCAGCAGCCACGCCACTTCCTCACAGTTGGACGCCGTCGGCGCGTAGCGGGCCTCTTCCAGCGCCTTGAGCAGCACGCTGCGATCAACGGGTTCGTCTTTATACGCGCGGGTGGAGCGCCGCGTCTTAAACAGCATGTCGCGCTGCAAGTCGGAAAGCGGGGCATCTTCGACAAGCGGCAGGGAAGAGGGCGCGATATGTTCCAAGGTCAGGGCCGCCTTGGGACAGACGGCGACGCAGTGGCCGCACCGGATGCAGCGGGCCAGAGCCCCGTGCAGGACATCCACAGACCCGTTGGTGTGGCGTCCGAGGATGCGCTGCGGGCATACGCTGATGCAGCGCCCGCACCGGATGCAATGATCTTGGTTGAGTTCAAGAGAAACCATAGGCAGTCCTTTGGAAGCGTTTCGGAAAGAACACCGTTTCCCGGCGGCTTCCCGCCTTTTGTGTCCTGAGCGGACGTTGTTGCGCCCATTGTTCCGGTTTCCGCCGGAGGGCTTCGCTCCGATCAAAAAACGAACCGGGGAGGAAGGAGGAAAAGGAAGGGGGGGCGGCCCCAAAACAATATCCCTCCCTGTAGCTGGGGCGAGTTGATGCCGATTTTTGCCGCTTTAGAGCAAGGGCCTTGTACCCCTCGAAGGCAATCTGCGTTCTGGTGGGGACGCTGCGGACAAGCCGATAAACACAGATGCCTTTGGAAAGCGAGGGATGGGACCCGCGTCGGCAGGCTTGGGGAAGGGAGCCGCTTTCCCTTGGAAAGGCTTCCCTTCCCCAATACTTCCATGCAGTTCAAAGGGGATCGGCGTTAGCCGTCTCCGAGCTTGCGCCGTGTCCGCCGTTCTTCGGTGAGGAACTTGCCGGTAACGGAATTCGGATCGGCCATGATGGCTTCAGGCGTTCCGGCGGCGACGATGCGCCCGCCGTTTTCCCCTCCGCCGGGGCCGAGGTCAATGACGTAGTCCGAGGCGAGGATGACGTCCGTGTTGTGCTCGATGACCACGACCGTCGCGCCGAGCTCCACCAGATGGTGCAGCACGGTGACGAGCTTGCCGACCTCGTGCATGTGCAGTCCGGTGGTCGGCTCGTCGAGGATATACATGGTGCCGGGCAAAGAACGCTTGCCGAGCTCGCGCGATATCTTGATGCGCTGGGCCTCGCCGCCGGAGAGGGTGGTGGCGGGCTGTCCCAGACGGATGTAGTCGAGCCCCACATCTTCCAGTACGGCAAGGCGGCGTTCGAGTACAGGATAATTGGAGAAGAACTGGCGGGCCTCACGTACGGGCATGTCCAGCACTTCCGAGATGTTCAGCCCCCGATAGCGGACTTCGAGGGTTTCGTGATTGTAGCGCTTGCCCCCGCACACGTCGCAGGTGACGTACACGTCGGGCAGGAAGTGCATTTCCACGCGGATCTGACCGTCGCCGCTGCACGCCTCGCAGCGTCCGCCCTTGACGTTGAAGCTGAACCGCCCCGGCTGGTAGCCGCGCTTGCGGGCGTCCGGGGTCATGGCGAAGATGTTGCGGATCTCGTCGAAGATCTTGGTATAGGTAGCCGGGTTGGAGCGCGGCGTGCGTCCGATGGGCGTCTGATCGATGGCCACGATGCGCTCGATGGCCTCCACGCCGTCGATGCCCCGGATGCTGCCTGGCTGATCCACGCGGATGCCCTGCGCCAGCGCGAGGTGCTTGTACAGCGTGTCCACCACGAGTGAGCTTTTGCCCGAGCCGGAAACCCCGGTCACGCAGGTCAGCGTGCCGAGCGGAATGGGACAGTCGATATCCTTGAGGTTGTTGGTCGTGACCCCGCGCAGGGTGAGCCAGCCTTTGGGCTCGCGGCGTTCGTCGGGGATGGGTACGGACAGATCCCCCCGCATGTACTTGGCGGTCAGCGTCTCCGAGTGCTTGATCAGGTTCTCGAAAGAGCCGTGGTACACCATGTCGCCGCCGTGCGCGCCGGAACCGGGCCCAAGCTCGATGATGTGGTCTGCCTCGCGGATGGTGGCTTCGTCGTGCTCGACCACCAGCACCGTGTTGCCGCGTCCCTGAAGGCTGCGGAGCGTGGCAATGAGGCGTTCGTTGTCCCGGGGATGCAGGCCGATGGACGGCTCGTCGAGCACGTAGGTTACGCCCACCAGCCCGGAACCGAGCTGGGAGGCGAGGCGGATGCGCTGCGATTCCCCGCCCGAGAGCGTGGTCATGGTGCGGCCCAGCGAGATGTAGTCGAGGCCCACATTGGTCATGAACGACAGCCGGTGATTCAGTTCTTTGAGGAGCGGCTCGGCGACGAGGGCGTGGCGCCCGTCGAACTCCCTCCCGTTCAGCCAGCGGAGAGCGCGTTCCACGGGCAGGGAACAGAACTGGTGGATGTTGAGATCGTCCACGCGCACGGCCAGCGATTCGGGCCGCAGGCGCGCGCCGTGGCATGTGGGGCAATCCATGCTCTGGAGGTAACGGGACAGCAGATCTCGCCACATGTCGCCGTACTGCATACCTCGTTCAAGCAGGGGGATGACGCCCGGCCAGTTGTCCGTGGCCAGCTTGTACGGGCCATCATAGGCTTTGACCGGAGCGGGTGCGTTGTCGTCGTACTCCGGCGACTCAAGGGCCACGGAGCCGCCGAGGCGGTTCCTGCGCAGGCCGCTCTTGGACTTCTGTGAGGGATCGTCCTCACCGTAGAACAGGGCTTGCAGGGCCTCGGGAGAATACGCGGACAGCGGCGTGGACAGGGTGAAGCCGAAGCGCTTGCCGAGGGCGGTCAACGCCTCTTCATAGCGGGCGAAGGTCTTGGGGTTGGCCCACGGCAGGATGGCCTTGGTGTTCAGGGACAGGCCGCGGTTGGGCGCGATGAGCATGGGCTCGAAGTATTCCACGGTGCCGAGCCCGGCGCAGCGCGGGCAGGCTCCCTGCGGGCTGTTGAAGGAAAAGAGCTGCGGGCTGGGTGCGGGCAGGCTGATTTTGCAGACCGGGCAGACGGATTCCGTGGCGTGCAGCGTGTCGCCGTCGGCTCCCTTGTCGGGTTCGTTCACGATGATCCGGCCCTCGCCGTAGCGCAGGGCCAGCTCCACCGAGTCGGCCAGACGCCCCCGGATGCCGTCCTTGATGACCAGACGGTCAATCACGAGATCGATGGTGTGCTTCTTGTTCTTGTCCAACGCGGGGATATCTTCCATGCCGTACAGCTGACCGTCCACGCGCACGCGCACGAAGCCCTCGGCCTTCAGTTTCTTGAAGCGGTCGAGGTGCGTTCCCTTTTGGAGTTCCACCAACGGGGCCATGATGATGACTTTCGTGCCTTCGGGCAGGGCGAGGATGTCGGCGATGATTTCATCGGCGGCGCGCGCCTCGATGGGGCGTCCGCATTGTGGGCAATACATCTTGCCGAGGCGGGCGAAGAAGACGCGCAGGAAGTCGTAGACTTCAGTGACGGTGCCGACCGTGGAGCGCGGGTTGCGGCCCGTGGTCTGCTGTTCCAGCGAGATGGCGGGGGAAAGGCCCTCGATCTTGTCGACGTCCGGCTTGTCCATCTGCGGAAGGAACTGGCGGGCGTAGGCGGAAAGGGATTCCACATACCGGCGCTGGCCTTCCGCATAGACGATGTCGAACGCGAGTGTGGATTTGCCCGATCCCGAAGGGCCGCAGACGACCACAAGTTCGTCGCGGGGGATGTCGAGCGAGAGGTTCTTGAGGTTGTGCTGGCGCGCACCCTCGATATGGATGGAGGAATGACTCATGAGGTTCCTTGGAAAGTCTGTCCAGACTGGGGTGTCTTGCGGGTGAATCGCCACTTCCGCCGAGTCTGCCGGAGGCGTGGCCGTTTAACTGTCTTATCCCATATGGTTGTTGTCTTTCAGCGTCGTTTTCGCATGTGAGGCGAAGTCTTCCCGGCGCTCTTCCATGCCCAGCCGGTCAGATTGTTCCGGCAAAGGAGGCCGTCAGTGTGCACAGGCCCACGACGGCAAGCAGCGACGGGAGCATGTTCGACAGAGAAATGCGGGTGATTTCGAGCATGTTGAGGCCGATGCCGATGATAAGCGTGCCGCCGACGGCAGTGAGCTCCGTCATGGTTGCGGGATCAAGCCAGCTTTGGAGGCTGCCCGCGAGCAGTGTGAGCGCTCCCTGATAGATAAGCACGGGTATGGCCGAGAACAAGACCCCGAGCCCGTAGGCCGAGGCCATCGCCAGCGCCGCGAAGCTGTCGATGATGGTCTTGGAAAGGACCACGGCCCGATCGCCCCTGAGCCCCTCGTCGAATGAGCCGATGATGGCCATCGCGCCGATGCAGAACAGGACCGAAGCGTTGACCATGCCTTCGGTAAACAGCGGGTTGGACGACTTGAGCCGCCCTTTCAGCCAGTCCCCCACGCGGATGAGCCGGGCTTCGAGCCCAATTATTTCGCCGGCGACCGAGCCGATGACGATACTGAAAATGACGATGAGGGGATTTTGCGTAAGCAGGGCCATCTTGAACCCGATGACCAGCACGCAGAGGCCGAGCCCCTGAAAGACGATGGCACGGACACGTTCCGGCAGGCGGGCTCCGAAGGCAAGCCCCACAAGGCTGCCGATGGTAATGCCCAAAGCGTTGATGATGGCCCCGAGAGGGATCATGCCCGTGTCTCCCCGTTGCCGTACCGTTTCAGCCATTCCCCGATTTCCTTCCTCGCCAGCGCGAGGAATTCGGGGAACACGGCCTGCACATCATCCGAGAGGCCGATATTCCACGTTACATAATCTTTGGGCTCCACGCCGAGCACGAGGAGTTCGGATTTGGTGCCGAACAGCTTTTCGGCCATGCGCAGAGAGTCGATCAGGTCGATGTCGTGGATGGAGAGGCGCTGCTTGTCGTCCTTGATCAGCGCGTCCTCGGTGAGCCGGTAGAGGGTCCCCGGCTTGCCGCCGCAGTGCACCACGTCGAGCACCAGCAGATGGGAATAGCCCTTGAAGCTGTAGAAGATGTCCTGCGTGAACGTCCCCCCCTCGCGTATGGTAACCTGCTCCGGCCAGGCTTCCTTCATCAGTTCCTGTGAGGCGAACACGCCCACCCCGTCATCCGTGAGCAGCATGTTTCCTATTCCGAGCACCAGCAGTTTGTTCATGAGAGGGATCCTTGATCGGGGAAGGAAGGGCGAGGACTTGGGGAAGGGAGGGAGAACCTTTCTGAAGAACCCCCATAAAGGGAGCAAGCGGCTTCTCCCTCCCTTCCCCAAACCCCATCCCTCCCTCTCCCAAGACGTTCGTGTTTATTGAATCCCTGTTCCGGAAGTGTACGGCTCATCGGGATCGGGGCATTGCCGGGAGTGAAGGTGCGGTTCGGAGGGAAGCGCATCCCCTCCATTTTCTCAGTAAAGGGGAAATTCTTCAAGCCTTTTTAGGAAAGAATCCCAACAAACAACAAGCCCCGTCCCTTGGGGACGAGGCTCATTGGGGGACAGTTTCAGTGCGGCCCTTTGTGGCGGGCAGCGCCGGAACCTGCCGCCGCATAAAAAGTCTTGGGAGAGGGGGAGGGGCTTGGGGGAAGGGAGGAGGAAGCCTTTCTCCAGAAAGGTTACTCCCCTCTCCCAAAAGAGAATCCACCGCCTACAGCTTCTTCACATCGGCATACCACGCGCTGGCCTGCTCAAGGAGTTTGGTGGCGCGGCTGGCGAGGGCGTGCGGATCCTTGATGTAGCCGTCGAGCAGCAGGGTGGAGTCGAAAAGGCTCTGGATCATTTCGGCAAGCTGCGGATCGTCTGGATCGGCCTTTGAAAGCTTCAGCATCGTGCGGAGCAGCGGATGATCGCGGTTGATTTCGAAAATCTTCTGCGGGATGGAGTCGTCCTTCTGCATGACGCGCATCAGGCGTTCCATCGAAGAGGTCACACCGTCGTCCGGGGAAACGAGGCAGGCCGGACTGTCCGCGAGCCGGTGGGACACGCGGGCGTCCTTGATCTGGTCGCCGAGCACCTTGCGGATGGTTTCAAGGAGCTTGTCGAACTCGTTCATGTCCTCGTTGGACAGCGGCGCGGCCTTGGGCTGTTCGTCGGTGTCCGCGAAGGCGTCGAGCACGGCGCTGTCGGCGTGTTCCACGGCCTTGAATGTGTAGTCCTTGTATTTCGCCAGCGTCTCCAGCGCGAACTCGTCGACGGGCTCATAGAGGTAGAGCACTTCGAGGCCCTTGCGGCGGAACACTTCGCTGTGCGGGTTGACCTTGGCGGCTTCGCGGCTCGGCGCGGCGACGTACCAGATTTCCTTCTGGCTTTCGCGGGCGCGGGAAATGTAGTCGTCCAGCGAGGTCAGGCCGTCGGCGTCTTCCATCGCGGAGGAGTTGAAGCGCAACAGCGGGGTGATGCGGTCACGGTTGACGAAATCGCTGTAGCCGAGCTTGAAGACCTTGCCGTGCAGCTTCCAGAAGCTGTTGTACTTTTCCGCGTCGTCCTTCGCCATCTTTTCGAGGTGGGACAGGATCTGCTTGCTGATGGTCTGCGAGATCTTGCGCAGGACGATGTTTTCCTGGAGCGTTTCGCGGGAAATGTTCAGGGGCAGGTCCTCGGTGTCCACCACGCCCTTGAGGAAGGCGAGATAGTCGGGGATGAGCTCCTTGTTTTCACGCTGGATGAGCACGCGGCGGGCATAGAGATCCAGCCCCCAGTGCTCGCGGTACGCGCCGAAGTAGTCCTTGGTGATGTCGGGAATGAACAGCAGGGCGTTGAACTGCACCGGAGCGTCCACGGACAGGTGCAGCACGTCGAGCGGATCTTTTTGGTCGTAGGTCAGGAACTTGTAAAATTCGTCGTACTGTTCCTTCTTGATGGAGAACTTGGGCTCGCGCCACAGGGCGGGCGTCGTGTTCACGCGTTCGCCGTCCACGAGGATGGGGAAGGGGATGAAACTCGAATGCGTGCGGATAATCCCTTCGATACGGTATTTTTCCAGAAACTCTTTGTCGCTTTCCTTGATGAAGGCCCGGATGGTGGTCCCGCGCTTGATGTCGGCCTGATCCGGGGCTTCCTCCACGGTAAACGTGCCGGTCCCGTCGGAAATCCAGCGGTAGGCGGGGCCGTCGCCGGTGGCGGAGAGCGAGGTCACTTCAACCTTGTCCGCGACCATGAACACGGAATAGAAGCCGATGCCGAAGCGTCCGATGATGTTGGAAGCGTCGCTGGTCGTGCCGTCTTCGGCGGTCTGGGTGTGTTCCTTGAGGAAGGCTTCCGAACCGGAGTGGGCGATGGTCCCGAGGTTTTCGATCATCTCGTCGCGGGTCATGCCGATGCCTGTATCGGTGATGGTCAGGCAATTCTGCACTTTGTCCGAAGAGATCCGGATTTCGAGCGGCAACTCGGCATCCCGGATGGCCTCGTGCTGCGTCTGGCTCTGGAGGAAGCGCAGCTTGTCCAGCGCGTCCGAGGCGTTGGAAATGAGCTCACGCAAAAAAATCTCCCGGTTGGAATACAGGGAGTGGGTGAGGATATTCAGAACCTTACGGGTTTCGGCACGGAATTCATGATTGGTGGTCTGTTCAGACATGGGAATCCTCCTGCAAAATCTTGGCCGGGATGCGCCCGGCGATCCAACCCCAAAAATAAGTTTGCCTGTTGAATCGTCAAGAGGAGGGCAGCTCATGATAAGGCTTGAAAGAGTGGAGAGAATTGGGGAGGGAAAACTTTTCTGAAGAAAAGTTTTCCCTCCCCAAACCCCACCTCTCCCTTTCCAAAGACTTTTGACTTTATCGAATCCCTGTTCGCAGGTTTTTGGGGATAGATTGCTGTTGGAGAGCACCATTGCAAAGTTGAAGCGCGTTAGAGGGCGATGGATTCCAGATCGTCCGGGACAAACAGGTTGCCGGAAAAATACTGGCGGCCTTCGGCCGTGTACAGCGTTTTGCGCTCGGGAAGGCGGGTGTCTTCGGTATGCCAGAGCACGAGGTTCTCCACGCCGAGCTCCGTTGCCGTTTCGCAGGCTTCACGGACCGTGCTGTGGTGCTTCTCGTAGGGCTTGAAGCGGTCGCGGTCCGCATAGAGGCAGAAAGCTTCGCTGAGGAGCCAGCCGCTGCCCGCAGCGTATTTCCGGCCTCGGGGCGTACAGGGTTCGTCGCCGAGGCAGGAGAGCTTTTTGCCGCTGTGAAGGCCCAACGTGAAGCCAAACTGCTTTGCCTTGGTGGAACCGATGTCGAAGAAGGTTGCCCGGTAGCTTCCGAACGGGCGTTCCTCGCCGTCCTCCACGGGGACGATATGGATGCGGTCGCCAATGTACTGCGTCATACTGGCGGGTAAGGTCATGTCCGCGACGGAGTGGACGACTCCGGCGAGTTCATCATGACAATACAGGGTGAACGTCCCCTCGTAGCTTCCTCCCCGGATGTTCTGGGCAACGGAGCGGATCATCCAGATCATCCCGAAAAGATGATCGGTATGGCAATGGGTCAGGAACGCGTGATGGATGTCGGCGGGCCGGATGCCCGCCCGCTCAAGCTGGGTGAAGATGGCGTTGCCGCCGCCGGCATCCACAAGCAAGGGCTCCTTGCCGTCATGAAGGATGAAACACGTGTTGTAACAGCGTGTGGCCCCGGCATTGCCGGTTCCGAGAACAAGAAGCTTTTCCATAAACATCCACCCAAAGTCCTATGATTGGCACAAAACGATACAAAAAAAGCCGGATCGGTTCCGGCAGGACTTATCCCCGTCAAGCGAGGCGGCAATGCAAATACAAAAGCGAATCAGCCGCAAGCCCTCCGGCCTTCCCCTCATCCCTTTTCATCCATACGACAGGAACTCCCACCGCGCGGCCTCCCCACCAGTTAAAAGTCTTGGGAGAGAGAGGAGGGGGCTTGGGGGGAGGGGAGAGGGAACCTTTCTCCAGAAAGGTTCCCTCTCCCCTCCCCCAAATATTCATTCAACCCGATCCCCGATCAGCTCGACGCCTGCGCCTTGAGGGCTTCGGTCTGGGCGTGGGTCACGAGTGCGTCCACAAGCTCCTGAATTTCGCCTTCCAGCACCTTGCCGAGGCTGTACAGGGTCAGGTTGATGCGGTGGTCCGTGACGCGGCCCTGCGGGAAGTTGTAGGTCCGGATGCGCTCGGAGCGGTCGCCTGTGCCCACCTGCGCGCGACGCTGGTCGGCAAGGGCGGCGTTCTGCTCGTCCTGCTTCATCTGGAGGAGGCGGGAGCAAAGAATCTTGAGGCCCTTGGCCTTGTTCTTGTGCTGCGACTTTTCGTCCTGACAGCAGACCACGAGGCCGGTGGGGATGTGGGTCACGCGCACGGCGGAGTCGGTCGTGTTCACGCTCTGCCCGCCGGGGCCGGAGGAGCGGTACACGTCGAAACGCAGATCTTCGGGCTTGAGGTCAAGGTCCACTTCCTCGGCTTCGGGCATGATGGCGACCGTGGCGGCGGAGGTGTGGATGCGGCCCTGCGATTCGGTGGCGGGCACGCGCTGCACGCGGTGGGTCCCGGACTCGAATTTCAGGCGGCTGTAGACCTTGTCGCCGGAAATGAGCGCGATGACTTCCTTGTAGCCGCCGTTGTCGGACTCGCTTTGGCTCATGATTTCGACTTTCCAGCCCATCTTTTCGGCGTAGCGGCAGTACATACGGAAAAGATCGCCGCCGAAGAGGGCCGCTTCTTCGCCGCCCGTACCGGCGCGGATTTCCAGAATGATGTTCTTTTCGTCCAGCGGGTCGGTGGGCAGGAGCAGCACCTTGAGATCATGCTCAAGCTCGGGGAGCTTCTCCTCGATGGACTTGATTTCTTCGTGGGCCATTTCGCGGATATCGGGATCGGCGTCGTTGAGCAGTTCCTGATTGTCGGCGAGGTTCTGCTTCAATTCGCGGTACTGGCGGAAAATGTCCACCACGGGCTTGAGATCCGAGTGGGCTTTGGTCAGCTTGCGGTATCGATCCTGATCGTTGAAAACGGTGGGATCGGCGAGTTCCTGTTCGAGATCCAGGAATTTGCGTTCGAGGCTTTCGAGTTTGGCAAACATCAATGACTCCGGTTGCAGGTAGGGGGCGTCTCAAGGCGCGGCGGGTGCTGGCCGACGGCGGAAGCGAGGGCCGCGACCGCGACTTCGACCTGATCCAGTTCCGGTTCCCTTGTGGTCAGAAGCTGTAAAAACATGCCCGGCGCGCGGAGGATGCGCCCCCAGAACCCGTCGCCCAGACGCGCGGCGTAGCGGATAAGCTCATAGGACAGGGCACTGATGGGAACCATAAGCAGCAGCTTGAAGACGATAGTAAAAAGATGCTTGGCCACGGCGCTGTCCGGCGTCCAGACAAGGAGCAGCAGCGGGACGAGGACCGTATGCAGCAGGATGGCGATGGACATGACGAACAGCAGGAAGGTCGTGCCGCAACGCGGGTGCAGGCGGCTGAACCGGATGGCCGACTCGGGCGTCACCGTATCCCCGGATTCGTAGGCATGGATCGTCTTGTGTTCGGCGCCGTGATAGCAGAACACCCGCCGGATGTCCGGGAGGAAGGCGATGCCCACGATATAGCCGATAAAAATCAGAAATTTGAACAACCCGTCCCAGATGTGGAACGAAAAACCTTCGACGTCGCCACCGAGCCCGATCCAGTTCATGATGATCGAGAGCAGGTGAGGCACGACGACGAACAGGCCCACGGCGAACAGAAGCGACACGATGAGGGTAAGGACAAGCTGCCAGTCCTTGAGTTCCTCTCCGGTCCCTTCCGTGCTGCGCTCGGCGGAAAGGTTCAGTGCCTTGATGCCGTTGACGAGGGTTTCTATCAGCGTGGGGAAACCGCGCAGGAACGGTTTTTTGAGCAGCTCGCTGCGGGTGAGGCTGAACCACGGGCGGTTTTCGACGCTGATGTTGCCGTTGGCCGTGCGGACGGCCAGCGCGTAGACGTCGCCGTTGCGCATCATGACGCCTTCCATCACGGCCTGCCCGCCGACGAGCGGCGCGGGGGCGAGGAACGGCAAAAGGCGCCCAAGGATCATTGGGAATCGTTTCCCTGAACGGGCGGAAGAAACGGACGTGGCGGCCGGACGACCGGTGCGCGTGGACATGGAAAGACCTCGGAATGTCACTCCCTGAACGTGTGTCCCCGGCGCGGTTCCCGACTGGTTGACTTGCGGACTTCGGGGAAGGACGAAAAAAAGGGATGGAACTCGAAGGCCTCCCGGAGGGCGGGCCACCCGGGAGGCGTAAAGGCTGCGCAGGAGGCCGGCGCGTTACTTGTTGAGATTGGCGTACTTCTTGCGGAAGCGGTCAATGCGGCCAGCCGTATCGAGGAAACGCTGCTTGCCGGTGAAGAAAGGATGGCAAGCGGAGCAGATTTCCACATGGACGGTTTCTCCTTTAGTGGAGAGGAGTTCTACCTGATTGCCGCAGGCGCAGGTGATCTTGGCCTTGTACACTTTGGGATGAATTTTTTCTTTCATGGTCAGGCTCCTATAAAGTCGGGACTCAGCTATATATACCCTGAAGTGCCGTTTGGCAAGGGATTCTTCCCCGAGGAGGCTTTTGCCTCCGTCTCGGGCATTCCGACAAAGATTTTTTTCCATCCGGGCCATTTTTTTCCTTTTTGTCGTGTCATTTATGTATAATGTTTGAAGTTATCATTTTATTGTCTGATTTCGAAGTGTTATCGTTCCACAAAACGGTGGTGTTCTAACTCGGGGGGTGGTAAAAACGCTTTTTGCAATACAAATAAGGGAGGATAGCGCAAAATATCCCGGTGACAACTGCAAAAACAAAGGGTAAAGACCACCGCTGGCACATCTCACTATTCAGGTAAGGAGTCTTTTATGACCAAAGCAGATCTTGTTGACAAAATCCACGCCAAGGCTGGCCTCGGCACCAAGGCCGCAACCGAACAGTTCCTCGACGCGGCCATCAGTGTGCTGTCCGAAACCATCGCCAACGGCGAACAGGTTTCCTTCACCGGCTTCGGTAGCTTCAAGGTCGTCGAACGCAGCGAACGCAAGGGCCGCAACCCCCGCACCGGCGAGGAATGCCTCATCCCCGCTTCCCGCGTCGTGAAGTTCACTCCCGGCAAGGCGCTGAAAGAAGCCGTGAAATAGTGTGTACGGGCGCAGCCTCTTTTCCGGGGCTGTAGTCCCGGAAACGACATCCGGTACATAAATCCCGCGGCCCCGGCTGCGGGATTTTTGCATTTCTGCCCGCAACGGGCCAGATTGTTATTCCTTTTTCCTTGTGCTATTTCTTTGAGATTGCAGTGCCGAATACACGTCGCGCCGTGCCCATAGTCCCGTTTCCGGGGCTCGGGAGCGGCTTTTTTATGTGGCTTCGGCAGGATTTCCGCTTCGGGCGGCAAGGTTTCAACAAAGGAATGAGGGAACATGATAGGACCGGTTGCGAACAGCGTTTGTATTGTCGCGGGCTCCATTCTCGGGGCGCTCTGCGGGCCTGTGCTCAGTCAGGAGTTCAGGAAAAAGATCATGAATGTCTTCAGCTGCATCACGCTCGGCATCGGCGTGACCATGCTGTCGAAGGGCGACTCGCTGCCTCCTGTCGTGCTTTCCCTGCTGTTCGGAACGGCGCTCGGCGAGCTGACCCGCTTCGAATCCCTGGTGATGAAGGGGGCCTTCAAGGTGGCGGGGCTGTTCAAGCGGAACGGCAAAGCCAAGGACGGCAAGTCCGAAACGCTGTCCGAGACGGTGTTCCGCGATCAGTTCGCCGTGGCGACGGTCCTTTTTTGCGTGAGCGGCCTCGGGATCATCGGTTCCATGCGCGAAGGCCTGACCGGCGAGTGTTCCCTCCTGCTCATCAAGGGCGTGCTCGATCTGTTCACGGCCATGCTCATTTCGGCGAGCATCGGCAGTGTGGTGGGCGTGCTGGCCGTTCCGCAGTGCGCCATTCAGTTTGCCTTGCTGTTCGGGGCCACGATGCTCATGCCGTACACCACGCCGACCATGTTTGCGGATTTCTCCGCTTGCGGCGGCATCATCATGCTCGGCGCGGGGCTGCGCCAGATGGGGCTCGTGCAGGTCCCTATCCTCAGTATGTTGCCCGGTCTGTTTTTCGTCATGCCGCTGTCCGCATTATGGAAGCAGATTATGTAGATGAGAGAATCGGACGAGGGGGCTTCACCGGAAGCCCCCTCGTCGCGTATGGGAAAAGCCGTTTTTGAGGGGGAAGGAAGAGGGGGAGGCTCATCAGGCTTTGGGCGTGGCGGTGAAGAAGAAGCGGGGGAAGCGGAAGATGATTTCCCCGTTGCCCTGCTTCGGATAGCGTGCGGCGACCTCCTCCAGCACGGCCTGTTCGAAGGCTGCGGCGCGTTCGCCGGAAAGGAGGCTCAGGTAGGGGCGCAGGCCCGTGCCTTTATACCAATCCATGATGGCCTCGTGGGACGGCATACGGTGGAGATAGGTGATCTGCCACATCTGGAACTGTCCGGCTTCGGCGGCGAGGATGTCGAAATAGGCCTCTTGGGAAAGCGTATGGAAGATCCGCGCGGAGGCGAGTTCGGCGCGCCACTCGTCCGAGGCGGCAAGTTCCCCGATGATCCGGTGGATGGGCTCCTGATAGTTCATGGGAACCTGCACGGCGAGCATTCCGCCGGGGCGGAGCAGGGCGAGCATGTCCCGGATGAGCCGGGGATGGTCGGGGACCCACTGGATGCAGGCGTTGGAAAACACCACGTCGAACCCGTCCTCCCCAAGTGAGGGCAAATTCAGGGCATCGCAGATCCGGAACTCCATGTCCGGGTGATCGTCCTTCGCGGCTTCGATCATCTCCGGTGAACTGTCGATGCCGATGATGCGCAGGGCATTGGGGAAGGCGTCCGCCAGAACCTGTGTGCTGTTGCCGGGGCCGCATCCCACATCGAGCAGCTTGCGCGGCTGTTCAAGGTCGATGCGTTTGACCAGATCGATGGACGGCTGCGTCCTTTCGGCCTTGAAGCGGAGATAGGCGGCGGAATCCCATTGCATGGCGTGTCTCTTGCGGGCTGAAGGTGGGCGGAGTTTCCCCTAAAAGCCCTTTTGCGGTAATGCCGTTCCCGCCGCCCTGTCAAGCGGACGGAAAAGGGAGGAAACGTGTTCCTTTCCTCCCCTTCTTTATGTGGCTTTTGATGGAAAAACGGCCTGCGCCGTTTCCCTCGGTCGCCATTCTGTCACGCGGGCTACAGCAGCTTGGTGATGATCTCTCCAAACTCGGTGCAGCCGACCGTGCGGGCGTCGGTCATCTGCGCGGCGAGGTCTTCGGTGACGGCGCGGCGGGCGATGGCGGTGTTCACGGCCTTGTAGATGCGGGTGGCGGCTTCCTTCCAGCCTATGTGCTCCAGCATGAGCGCGCCGCTGAGGATGAGGCTGCCGGGGTTGGCCCGGTCCTTCCCGGCGAGGCTCGGCGCGGTGCCGTGGGTCGCTTCGAAGAAGGTCAGCTTTTCCGACATGTTCACGCCGGGGGCAAGGCCAAGGCCGCCGACCTGCGCGGCGAGGGCGTCCGAAATGTAGTCGCCGTTCAGGTTGGGCGTGGCGAGCACGCTGTACTGCTCGGGGCGGATGAGGGCCTCTTGGAACATCGCGTCGGCGATGCGGTCCTTGATGACCAGCTTGCCCGGCGCGGAAGCGGCTTCGGCTTCGACCACGGTCTGGGCGGCGAATTCTTCCTTCGCCACATCGTAGCCGTGCTGGCGGAATGCGCCCTCGGTGAACTTCATGATGTTGCCCTTGTGCACAAGGGTCACGCTCGGAAGGTTCTGGGCGAGGGCGTGGCGGATGGCGGCGCGGACAAGGCGCTTGGAGCCTTTTTCGGTCATGGGCTTGATGCCTACGGCGGCGGAGGCGTCCACATTGGCTCCCAGTTCGTCGCGCAGGAAGGCGATGAGCTTGGCGGCTTCGGGCGTCCCGGCCTTGTATTCGATGCCCGCGTAGACGTCTTCGGTGTTTTCGCGGAAGACGATCATGTCCACGCGCTCGGGATGCTTGACCGGGGACTCGATGCCTTCAAAGTAGCGGATGGGCCGGATGCAGGCGTAGAGGTCGAGGGTCTGGCGCAGGGTGACGTTGAGGCTGCGGAAACCCGTGCCCACCGGCGTGCCGAGGGGGCCCTTGATGGCGAGCTCGGCACCGCGCAGGGCGGCGAGGGTTTCGTCGGGCAGGAGCGTCCCGGTTTCCTTGAGCGCCTTTTCGCCCGCGAGCAGTTCCTTCCAGTCGAAACCGCGCTCGTCGCCGTAGCTCAGACGGATGGCTTCATCAATGACGGGGCGCGCGCTTTTCCACACGTCCGGGCCGATGCCGTCGCCTTCAATCCAGTAAACAGTCTTGCGCATGGGGAGAGACTCCAGAAATGTTACGTGGCTCGCGCCACGGTTGACGTCCGCGTGCCTCGCGGCGTGGGCAGAAACTACTCGCCTGAGGCCGGGTTGTCAAAAAGACTACAGTTGTCGGCAAGTTTGCGGTGCGGCGCGGGCAGGGGGAAGGCCTCGATGTCCTGCGGCGCGATCCACTGGCAGGCTGTGGCCTCGGCCAGCTCCTCGGGCACGGGGCATCCTTTGGGCTCGCCCTCCAGCCTGAGCTGGTAACAGCGCAGGGTGATCCGGTAGGTCGTGTAGTTGTGGCGGATGACGTCCAGCGGGCGCACGATGGCGACCTTGAAGCCGACTTCCTCCATCCATTCGCGCACGACGGCCTGTTCCGGCGTTTCGCCGGGCTCCACGCAACCGCCGGGGAATTCCCACAGCCCGCCCCAGACGTCCTTTTCGTTGCGGCGCTGGATGAAGACTTTCCCTTCATGCAGGAGCACCCCGCACACTACCTCGATCTGCGTGACGGCGGCTTTCTTGCCGGGAACCGGGCGTTCGTTCTGGATGCCGAGGTGGCGGCTTTCGCACAGCCCGGCCAGCGGGCAGTGTTCGCACTCGGGCTTTTTGCGGCATACGAGCGCGCCCAGTTCCATGAGCCCCTGATTGAAGTTCCGGGCCTCGCCTCTCGGGATGAGGGCCTGCGCCAGCTCGCGGATGCGGCTCTTGGCGGGCTCTTCCTTTACGGGCGTGTCGATGTCGAAAACGCGGGACAGGACGCGCTCCACATTGCCGTCCACGCAGGGGACTTCCTCATTGTAGGCCGTGCTGGCGATGGCCCCGGCGGTGTACGGGCCCACGCCGGGCAGGGCGAGGATGTCGGCGTAGCGGGTGGGGAAGTTCCCGCCGTGGCGTTCCATGATTACGCGGGCGGCGGCCTGGATGTTGCGCGCGCGGCGGTAGTAGCCGAGCCCCTCCCATGCCTTGAGCAGGTCTTCCTCGGGCGCGGCGGCGACGGCGGCCACGTCGGGGAACCGCTCCATCCAGCGCAGGAAGTATTGGACGCCCCGATCCATCTGCGTCTGCTGCATCATGACTTCAGCGATCCACGTCCGATAAGGCGTGTAGTCGGCTCGCCACGGCAGCGGGCGGCGGTTCTCGGCAAACCAGCGGAGCAGGCCTTTTCGGAAAAGCGTAAAGCGTTGCGTATCGTTCATGGCAAAGGGGGTTGTGTGTTGGAAAAGGGGCCGTTGCAGCGGGGACATCCCACCCGCTTCCCTCCGGCCCTCCCGCAGGGAATTTTGGGCCGTTTAAAAGAAACCCGGCTGGCGGCATTTTTCTTTGTTGCCCGATGGCGCGGTGTGAAGAGGGGGAAAACCATCAGCCTTTTGGGAATCGTTCCTTGCAGGGAATAGCCCGAAACGGGGCGGCTGTCACGGGCCCGTTCAACTTGCTTCCGGCATGGTTTTCGGGCATACTCTTACGATTATTTTTCAAGGAGTGTATCATGGCCAATCCTACCGTGCTTCTGGAAACCACTTCCGGCGATATCCTTATCGAACTGTATGCCGACAAGGCTCCCGCCACCGTGGAGAATTTCCTCAAATATGTGAATGAAGGCTTCTACGCCAACACCATTTTCCACCGCGTGATCAAGGGCTTCATGATTCAGGGCGGCGGCATGAACATGAAGATGGAAGAAAAGGCGACCCACGCCCCCATCAAGAACGAAGCCGACAACGGCCTCGCCAACGAGCGCGGCACCATCGCCATGGCCCGTACCCGCGAGCCCCACAGCGCCACGGCCCAGTTCTTCATCAACACCGTGGACAACGGGTTCCTGAACTTCTCCTCGCCTGACGTGAACGGCTACGGCTACTGCGTGTTCGGCAAGGTCATCGAAGGCATGGAAGCCGTCGACAAGATCGAAAAGGAAAAGACCACGAGCCGCGGCATCCATTCCGATGTGCCGGTTTCCGCCGTGCTCATCACCAACGCCAGCGTGTTTGAATAAGCCCTGCGGGTGAGGGAAAGGCCCTTTCCGAAGCGTCCCGAAGGGGCCGGGCCTTTTCCCACCCCTTCCCTCATCTCCAAAGATTTTCAGCTGGTGGGGAGGGAGGCGGCGTTTCCCTTCCTTTTCGCCCGGCGTATGCCGTCCTTTGGGACAGCCGTTCTTTGCGCTTTCAAGGCAGGGCACCAGAGGAAGAAGGGCGCGGACGACATCCAGAGGATGCCCGCCGGAGCCTTCAAATCCTGCATGTCCCGATACGGCGCGGCCTTTCCCGAAGAGGCTTCCCTACCGTTCCCCCAACTTTTCATCTCCCCTCCACTGTTAGGATATATCCATGACTCGCAAGCCTGAGATCCTCGCCCCGGCGGGCGATACGCAATCGTTTCTCGCGGCGATGGCCGCCGGAGCCGACGCCGTATACCTCGGCCTCAAACATTTCTCCGCCCGTATGCAGGCGGATAACTTCGGTTCCGCCGAGCTTTCCCGCATGGTCGAGCTCGCCAACGAGAACGGCAGGCGCATCTACGTCGCCTTCAATACGCTGGTGAAGCCTGACGACGTGCCCGCCGCAGGACGCCTCATCGCCCGCCTTGCCCGCGATGTGAAGCCGCACGGCCTGATCATTCAGGATCCCGGCGTGCTGGCCCTTGCCCGTCAGGCCGGATACGAGGGCGGCCTGTTCCTTTCCACGCTCGCCAACCTGACGCATCCCGCGTCGCTGCTGGCCGCGAAGGAACTCGGCGCGGACCGCGTCATCCTGCCCCGCGAACTGTCCATCGACGAGGTGAAGCAGATTTCCGCCGCCTGTCCCGAAGGGCTGGATCTGGAAATGTTCATCCACGGCGCACTGTGCTGGTGCGTCTCGGGCCGCTGCTACTGGTCGAGCTATATGGGCGGGAAGAGCGGCCTGCGCGGACGCTGCGTGCAGCCCTGCCGCCGCGTGTACAAGCAGCGCAACCATTCCGGGCGGTTCTTCTCCTGCCTCGATCTCTCGCTGGACGTTCTTGCCAAAACCATCACGGACATCCCGCACCTGAGCTGCTGGAAGATTGAGGGCCGCAAGAAGGGGCCGCATTACGTCTATCACGTCGTCACGGCCTACAAGATGCTGCGCGACAACCCGGACGATCCGCAGGCCCGCAAGGATGCGGAAAAAATCCTCGAGATGGCGCTTGGCCGTCCTTCCACCCGCGCCCGCTTCCTGCCGCAGCGCACGTCCGAGCCCACCTCGCCCGATAGCCAGACCAGCTCGGGACGTCTCGTGGGCAAGATACAGACGGACGCGGAGGGCCGCCCGTTCTTCAAGCCGCATATCGAACTGATTTCCTACGATTATCTGCGAGTCGGCTATGAGGACGAGAACTGGCATTCGACCCTGCCCGTGACCCGCCGCACGCCGAAGGCCGGGACTTTTACGCTGCGTCTCCCCCGCCACAAGACGCCGAAGGCCGGGACGCCGGTGTTCCTCATCGACCGCCGCGAGCCCGAACTCGTGCAGCTCATCGCGGAGTGGAAGCGGAAGCTGGATCGGTGCAAGGAGAGCGAGCCCACCGCTGTGGAGTTCACGCCCAAAATGCCCAAGCCCGCGCATCCCCGCCGCCGTCCTGATATGACGCTCCGCGCTTCGCTGCCCTATGGCTCCGAGACGCGCCGCAGCCGCAATTCGGTGATCGGCCTGTGGCTTTCGCCCAAATCGGTGCGCGAGGTGTCCCGCACGGTGGCCCCGAACATGGCGTGGTGGCTGCCCCCGGTCATCTGGCCGGACGAGGAAGAGCTCTGGAAGCGCATCATCAACGAAGCCATACGCAACGGCGCGAAGCATTTTGTCTGCAACGAGCCGTGGCAGGCTGCGTTCTTCAAGGGGCGCGAAGTGGATCTGGTCGCCGGGCCGTTCTGCAACGCCGCCAATGCCTTCACGCTGGCGAGCTTTGCGAAGCTCGGTTTCAGCGCCGCGTTCGTCAGCCCTGAACTGACCAAGGAAGATTTTCTGGCCCTGCCGAAAACCAGCCCGCTGCCGCTCGGCATCGTGCTCGCCGGTTTCTGGCCGATGGGCATCGGGCGGCACGATCCGCTCGGCATCAAGCCGAACGAAGTCTTTCAGAGCCCCAAAGGGGAAGGCTTCTGGACCCGCCGCTATGGGCAGAACACATGGATCTATCCCGCATGGCCTTTGGACATCACGGTGCATCGCCCCGAGCTTGAGGCTGCCGGGTATTCCTTCTTCGCCCGCATGGAGGAGAACCCGCCCAAGTCGATGCCGGCGGCCACCCGTCCCGGCCTCTTCAACTGGGAAGGCGATCTGTTGTAGTAGATATTGGGGAAGGGAGAGGGAACCTTTCTGAAGAAAGGTTCCCT
>NZ_JH114231.1:1343235-1344556 GCF_000224655.1 Bilophila sp. 4_1_30 | reverse complement strand
GGGGCGGGGAAACCTTTCTCCAGAAAGGTTTCCCCGCCCCTCCCAATCTTCTCTTCTACACCAACCCCCTGCGGGCGGCGATGAGCTCGGCTACGATGGATACGGCGATTTCCTCGGGTGTTTCGGCACCGATTTCGAGGCCGATGGGGCTGTGGACGCGCCCGAAATCTTCTTCGGAAAAACCTTCAGAGCGCAGAAAACTGTAGATGCCGTCACGCTTGCGCTTGCTTCCAATCATGCCGACGTAGTGGGCCGTCGTGTGCATGGCCTGGGAGAGGCATCCCCTGTCGTGGCTGTGCCCGCGCGTGGCAATGACGATATAGTGTTCCGGCCCGATGCCGCAGGCTTCGGCCAGTCCTTTGAATTCAGGCAGGACATGCACGGCGCGGGCAAAGGGGAAACGCGTCGGAGAGGCGTATTCCTCACGGTCGTCGACGGCAATGACCTCAAAGCCGACCTCATGGGCCAGCCTGCCCGTGGCAAGGGAAACGTGCCCGCCGCCGCAGAGTACGACGACGCCCTGATGGATCAGCGGCTCGACATAGACGCGCCTGCCGTCGAGATCAATGCAGGCCGCGCTGTTGCTCCTGACTTGCGCCAGAACGGGGGCGGGCAGAGCCGAGGCGTCCGTGTGGAAGCTGCGCTGAGGCGAGGCGGGCTCGGTAATATCCACGAGCCAGACCCCAAAGGCGGCCCGACTGCGGCAAGCGGCTGCCTGACGGAAAAAGGGAAGCTGCTCGGGCGTGATCCGCTCCACGAGGATATCCACGATGCCGCCGCAGATCATGTCGGCGTCCGGTGTGAATCCGGTCATGTCGAAATGCATCAGGCGGGCGGTTCCGCCCTTGCGGACAGGCAGGCACGCCGCCAGCACGTCCGATTCGACCTGCCCGCCGCCGATGGTCCCGATCACGGACAAGTCCCGCGTGACCAGCATCTGCGCGCCCGCATGGCGCGGGGCGGAACCGGAACGATCGATGATCGTGGCAAGCGCCAGAAATTCTCCCTGTTCAAGATGTTGGGCAATGTCGTTTTCCAGCTTCATGCGAACCGCCTCGTGATGGGAATTCGTTTCCGCAAGATCCCACGGAGGGCCTCACGGATGTAATATATGTTTTGCGATGCATGATGCTACACGCTCTTGCCGGACGGATCAAGGTGAAGCGCAATTTGGAACGCAGCTCACGGAAACGACGCCGGGCCGAAGCAGCGGATTGTCTTCCCGAACTTTATCCCAAACAACGAAAAAACTTCTCGTCAGTATGGCCGGCAACAAGGATTCGATAAGCGCAAAAGTCTTTGAAGAGGGAGGGGGAGAGGT
>NZ_JH114231.1:1324827-1343015 GCF_000224655.1 Bilophila sp. 4_1_30 | reverse complement strand
TTTCTCCAGAAAGTTTCCCCCTCCCCCTCTCCAATATCCCTTTTGTCCCTAACTCCGCATGGCGAAGTTGATGACGAACATGGCGGTGATGATCCACATGAAGAGGCTCACTTCGCGGGCACGGCCGGAAAGGAGCTTCACGGCGGCGTAGCTGACGAAGCCGAACCCGAAACCGCTGGCGATGCTGTAGGTCAGCGGCATCATGATGATGGTCATGAAGGCCGGGAAGCCTTCGGTAAAGTCGTTGAAGTCGATGTTCATCACTTCCATCATCATAAGCGCGCCCACGATGAGCAGCGCCGGGGCCGTGGCGAAAGCGGGCACAAGGCCGATGAGCGGGGCGAACACCAGAGAGGCGGCGAACAGGACCGCCACGGTCAACGCGGTCAGGCCGGTGCGGCCGCCCTGCGAAATGCCCGCGGCGCTTTCCACGTAGCTGGTGACGGTGGACGTACCGAGGAAGCTGCTGACCACCGTACCGACGGAGTCGGTGACCAGCGCCTTGTCGAGGTTCTCGATGTGGCCCTTGTCATCCATCAGCCGGGCTTTGCGGGAGAGGCCGATGAGCGTCCCCATGTTGTCGAACAGCTCGACGATGGTGAAGGTGAAGATGATCGAAATGATGCCGTACTTGAGCGCGCCCATGATGTCGAGCTGCATGAACGTGGGGGCGAGGCTCGGGAGGGAGAAACTCATAACGCTGTCGATCCCGGAAGGGGCCGGGGATACGCCGAATACCATGCCGAGCACGGCGGTCACAAGGATGCCGATGAGCAGGCTCCCCTGGACGTTACGGGCCATGAGCCCCGCCGTGAGCATGAGGCCGCAACAGGCCAGCAGCGGGCCGGGTTGGGTGACATGGCCGAGGGCGACCACTGTAGCGTCGTTCTTTACCACGATGCCCGCGTTCTGGAGCCCGATGAAGGCGATGAACATGCCGATGCCGACGACGATGGCATACTTGAGGTTCATGGGCACGGCATCAATGAGCAGCTGGCGGACGTGCGTAACCGTCAGCAGCAGGAACACGATGCCGGAGAAGAACACCGCACCGAGGGCCACGGTCCAGTGCAGGCCGAGGACGCCGCAGACGTAGTAGGCGAAGAAGGCGTTCAACCCCATGCCGGGAGCCACGGCCACAGGGAAATTGGCCCAGAGGCCCATGGCGGCGCTGCCGATGACCGCGGACCAGACGGTTGCGGCAATGGCGGCTTCCTTGGGGATACCCGCGTCCGCGAGGATGCTCGGATTGACGAAAATGATGTAAGCCATAGCGACGAAGGTGGTCAGGCCGGCGAGGATTTCCGTTTTGACGGTCGTTCCTTTTTCGCTCAGCTTGAAAACCCGTTCCAGTATGCCTTTTGTCTGGGCCATGGGCGTTCCCCGGTGGTTGAATGGTTTCGGATGATTCCCCCTAAAACAGACAACCCCTGTACATGGGAATCATGGACAGGGCAAGTCTGCTGAAAAACACGGCTGATTTTGCTCAGCTTTGATGATGGTGGCATGGCCCGTCCGGCTTGCGGAGACAGGCACAGGTGTTTTGCGGCGGCGTGTCGTTGAGGCAGCTTTCCACGGCGGCGATGATGGCGTCGTAGCCCGTGCAGCGGCAGAGGTTCCCGGCGTGCCCTCGGCGGATTTCCTCGCGGGTAACGGACTGGCCTTTGTGTTTTTCGATGAAGGCCGTACTGCTCATGACGAGGCCGGGCGTGCAGAAGCCGCACTGGACGGCCCCGGCGTCCACATAGGCTTGCTGGACGCGGGAAAGCCGGTTGCCCTTGGCTTCGCCCTCGGCGGTGCGGATCGTTTTGCCGTCCGCCCAGACAGCAAGAAAAATACAGGAATCCACAGGGGTATTGTCGACGAGCACGGTGCACGCGCCGCATTCGCCCACGCCGCAGCCTTGTTTGGAGCTGGTCAGGCCTTCGGCGCGCAGGACTTCGAGCAGCGAGGCGCGGACGTCAAAGGAAAGTTCCCGTGCCTTGCCGTTGACGGTGCAGCGTATGGTTTTCAGCATGAGGCGGCCTCCTGAAGTTCGACGGCGCGGACGACGCACCGGGCAATGACGCGTTCCGCTAGCGTGCGGATGATGTGCATACGGAAATCCCGGTTGGCGCGCCACGAGGTTCTGGGCTGCACGTCCGCTTCCACGGCGGCGCTGATCGCGTCGAGGGTGGCGGGCAGATCTTCGGGCGTCGCGGAGCGGCCCAGAGCGGCGGCTTCGGCGCTGGGGCAGCGCACCGGGATCGGCGCGGATACGGAATAGGCCAGCCGGATGCCCGAAATGACCGTCCCGTCAAGTCTGACGGCCGCCGCGCAGCCGATGGTGGCGATGTCCATGGCTTCGCGCATGGCGTATTTGTGGTACGCCGCGCCCCAGCCCAGCCAGTCTTCAGGCCGGAACTCCACGGAAAGGAGCACTTCATCCCGCTTGAGGGCGACCCTGCCGGGCCCGGTATGGAAGCCGAGGGCGGGGATGGTCCGTTCTCCCTCCGCTCCTCTGATATTGAGGTAGCCGTTCAGGGCGAGGACGGGTGCGCAGGTGTCCGCCGAGACGGCCCCGTTGCAGAGGTTGCCGCCGATGGTGCCCATGTTGCGGATCTGCGGCCCGGCGACGCTGGCGGCGGATTCCCCGAGCATGGGGATGCATTCGCGGATGATGGGGGATTCCTCGAGATCGGTAAAGCTGGCCCCCGAGCCCACGCGCACGGTGCCGTCCGCCTCGCGGGTGATGGGTTTCAGTTCGGGCAGGTCATGGATATCCACGAGCCGGGAGAAGCCTTCGAATTCCCGCAGCTTGATGAGCACGTCCGTGCCGCCCGCGATGAGGCGGGCTTCGGGATCTTCTCCGAGCAGCCGGATAGCGTCGCTCACGGACTCCGCTTTTTGGTAGGATTGTATGTCGAACATGGGTGATCCTTTGGGTTGAGGATACCCGGGGGAGAGGGCTTTTTCAAAAAAGCTCCCTCCCCCGGACCCCCTCCCGCAAAACGTCGACTGGCGGGGAGGGGACACGGAAGGAGTTCAGGGAAGGATATGCCGGGAAAAAGCCCTATCCTCTTTTTTTCAAATGAACCGTCTTCGCTCAAATGTTGCTCGGGGTTTGTTTTCCGGTCGGCCCATCATTTCATCGCCGCCCTGAAGCCCGCATACGAAAATCTTTGGTGGATGAGGGGAGGGGAAAAGGCCCCTTTTTGCGGAATCCCCATAAAGGGGACAAGCGGGGCATTCTCCCCCCCCCGATAGTTTTCTATCCCTTGACCAATCCAGCCTTCACGAATTCCTCGAACAGCAGCTTCGGCGTCATGGGGATGGCGTTGACGGCGACGCCGGTCGCGTCGAGGACGGCGTTGCGGAGCGCTGGGGCCGGACTGATGAGCGGCGGCTCGCCGAGCGACTTGTTGCCGTATACGCCTGAGGGTTCCTGCGTTTCCACAAACGCGCAGTCCAGATCCGGAATGTCGCAGGTTGTGGGGAATTTGTAGTCCAGCAGGTTGTTGTTGTGCACGCGTCCGGTGGCGGGATCGACGAGCAGTTCCTCATAGAGCGCCCAGCCGATGCCCATGCCCATGCCGCCGTGCACCTGCCCCGTGGCGAGCGCGGGATTGATGATCACCCCGGCGTCGTGCACGTTCAGGATGTGCGTGATGCGGACCTTGCACAGCTCGATGTCCACTTCCACTTCGGCAAAGCAGCCGCCGAAGGAGGGGGGATTCTGGCGCGTCTTGAAGGATGCCTCTGCGGAGAGCTGTCCGCCGCGATCCTTGTTGTAGAAAGAATCCATCGCCAAATCGTGCAGCGTGACCACGACGCTTTCGGCATTGCGGACAAAGACCACGGCATCGCCCTGCGCGGTCGGCGCGATGGTCAGGGCGGCGGGCGTGTGTCCGGTCATTTCGGCGGCATAGCCGAGGAGCTTCCGGCGCAGCTCGTCCGCGACGGCGTGCACGGCGGGGGCGCAGGTGTAGGTCTGGCGGGAGGCGTAGGCCCCGGGATCCCACGGCGTGATGTCCGTGTCCTGCGTGGAGATGACGTGGATGTTTTCATAAGCGACGCCGAGCGTTTCCGAAACCATCTGGGCAAAGGCGGTGTCCGCGCCCTGTCCGATTTCCGTCGCCCCGGTCATGAGGTTCACCGTGCCGTCCTGATTCAGGATGAGGCGGGCGCTGCCCGGTTCCACATTGGCGGGATAGGTCCCCGAACCATAGCTGAACGCGGACACGCCGACCCCGCGCCGCAACGGCCTGCCCGTGCGGACGGCTTCTTCATTGAAGGCTTTGCAGGCGGCCTTGCGTTCGTCCCACCGGAACCTTTCACGGCCTTCCTCAAGGCAGTCGCTGATGCCGAGCGTGGCGACCGGCTTGCCGTTGAGCGGAGATATGTCGCCGTTGCGCCCGGTGTTCTTCAGGCGGAAATCCAGCGGGTCCATGCCGAGCGCGCGGGCCGTATCGTCCATGAGGCATTCGATGGCATAGGCGGTCTGGGGAGAGCCGTAGCCCCGGCAGGCCCCTCCTACGGGAATATTGCTGTAAAAGGTCTTGGCTGAAAAACGGTACGTGGCGTGCGGGTAGACGTAGCAGACCTTGGAACCGCCCGCCGCCGCGATGGAGTGCCCGTGCGAGGCGTAGGCCCCGGTGTTGGAGAGCACGTCGAGGCCGTAGCCGAGGAGCTTGCCGTCCTTTGTGGCCCCGGCCCGCGCCGTCATGGCAAAGGCGTGGCGCACGCGGGTGCAGAGCATACATTCCTCGCGGGTCAATTCCATGCTCACGGGCGCGCCGTCGAGCTTCATGGTCAGGAAGGCCACGATGGGCTCCAGCACCACATCCTGTTTGTTGCCGAACCCGCCGCCGATGTAGGGCTTGATGACCCGGACGGACGACCACGGGATGCCGAGCGCCTGTCCGACCACGCGGCGGCAGATGTGCGGGATCTGCGTGGAGCTGACGATCACGATATGCCGCATGTCGTCCATGTAGGCGTAGGCCGTCTGGTTTTCCAGATGGCAATGCTGCATGGTCGGCGTGCGGTAGGCGCCCTCAACCACCACGTCGGCGGCCGCAAGGGCCTCGTCGAGCGTGCCGTTGCATTCGAGGGTGTGCTGCTTGAGCAGGTTGCCGTCGGGATTCACTGAGGGCTGGAGCACGGGCGCACCGGGAGCCAGCGCCGTTTCCGCCGAGGTCATGACCGGAAGGGGTTCATATTCGACTTTGACCAGATGGGCGGCCTTGCGGGCGGTGAGGCCGTCGCGGGCCACGACCACGGCCACTTCGTCGCCGTAATAGCGGACGTGCTTGGTCAGCAGAAGGCGGTCGGCCACGTCTCCATGCGACGGGTCCATGGAGTAGGGATGTCCGGCTGTGGGGAAGAGGAAGCCCGGCACGTCATCGGCGGTGAAGACGGCCTCGACGCCGGGCAGGGCCAGCGCTTCAGAGGCATCGATGGAAAGGACCATACCGTGGGCGATGGTGCTGTGCACATAGGCGGCGTGCCGCATACCCGGCAGGCCCATATCGTCGGTATACCGGGCCCGCCCCGTCACTTTGGCTTCGGCATCCAGCCGTTGTTTGGATTGTCCGATTGCCATGCCGCTTCTCCTGTTCTTCTGGTGTGAAATGGTTCGCTTGTGGCGTTGTTTACGCTGTGGGCACGTTCTTGTCCACAGGGCAGTGGAGGATGCCCCTGCGGATGTAGCAGGGGCGGTTGAAGCGTCCGAGGATGGCTTCCAGTATGCCGCCGCCGATGGCAAAGGCCTTGTCCGAGACGTGGTGGCAAGCCGTGTTGTCGCGCGGATCCACGTCGCCGACTTTGATCCGATCCGTAACGGGCGTTCCCGAGCGCAAAAGGCCACGGATAACGCCGCTGATAACAGTGCGGATTTCCTTGGATACGCCGTTGGCCTCAACGGTGGCGACGATATCGCCGGCTTTGACGTGGTCGCCGATGTCGTGGCGGCTGAGAAAAATGCCGGTCTGCGGAGCGCGCAGCACACGCTCGGTGGTCATGCCCACGATGTCGCCGGGAATGCCGGTATCGGGCTCCGCGCTGCCTGCGTAGAGGACCCGTCCGAGGTTGTGCCCCCGGTTGGTTTCGACGATGCAGTGGACATTTTCGCCCACGGTGAAGCCGGGCCCCACGCCGATGACGAGAGGCGCATCGGTGATGCCGACGCCGACGTTCCGTTTGGCGAGCGTGGCTTCAATGATGACTTCGGGGCGGAGGCGGGGGATGCTGACGCCCTGCGGATCGACCATGACCGGGATGCAGCCGGCGTCCCAGAGCGGGGCGATTTCTTCGGGCCGGGGAGCGAGGGCCGCCGTAATGCCTTCCACCGTGCAAAGGCCCTCATAGACTGCTTCGGAAAAGGCCACCCTGCGCCTTACGGCCATTGGATGCGCCGTTTCCAGAATGATCAGGCGCCGGAAGCCGGAACGATAGAGCCTGAGCGCGATGCCCGTGGCGATGTCCCCGCCGCCGCGGAGAAGAATGGCGAACTGTTGGTATTGGTACATGCTGCAACTCCTGCTGCCCGAAGAAGGGGTTTTCCCCGAACTATATACGCAGTGGCATGATGACACAACTAGACCTTGGGTTCCGGTCGGCAGCATTCTCGGCTATTTCATAGCGTGTTCGTTGTAGAAACAAGAAAAATCAATAAAAACATATTATTGAATCTATAAAATTTTCTTTGTGCCGGGTGGATTTTTTAGCCGGTGCAGTGCTGGAGCAAGGGGGTTGCGGGTGACGGGGTTCCATGATGCGGAAGAACCCGCAGCATCCGGGGGGAGGAGCGGAGCCCCGGATGCCGCGGGCCTGTGGAGGAGCCTATTTGTGCTTCGGCCCGGCGAAAGGCTGCTTGCGGGCCAACAGGCGGAAGAGGGTGACGGCCTCCACCGCGCCGGACAGGGCGGCCTCCTTGACGTCGTCGTTCAGCGTAACCTTGGTGGCGCAGAGGGTTCCGCCGTCGAGATGGGCGATGAGGGCATCGCTTTCGAAGACGAAGCCGTTCTTTTCCGCAGCCAGCGAGAAGGCCTTGCCGCCGCGCTTGCCTTCCAGCCGGGCCGGACTGGCGAGCCGGTAGCCGTCCGGGGCGTTGTCGAAGGATTCGCGGGACAGGTGGATACGGGGCTTGTCCCGGTACGGCGCACCCGCCGAAGGGCAGAAGGTGGCGCAGTTGCCGCATTCGTTACAGGCGTCGGCAATATTGACTATCTGGTAACTTTGTTCGAGCCGCCGGTTGGAGAGCGTTTCCACGCGCACGCCGTTGCCGTCGCGTACCGCAACCTGCACGGGATGCGGCATGGGCAGGGAGAGCAGGGCGACGTTGGCCCGGTTGGGGCAGACCGTGGTGCAGACGTTGCAGACCAGGTCGCACTGGAGGCAACGGCGGGATTCGTCCATAGCCTCCTCTTCGGTGAGGGTACGGATGGCGGGATCGAAATCCAGCCTGTTTTCCGGGCTGCGTTCCGGCAGGGCCGGGCCCATGACGCGGGTGGCCTGCCGGATGCGCAATCCGTCGAGATCCGGCCTCCGTTCGTCGGACGGCGTGGCTGTGGCCGCCTGTGCGGACAGGCCGAGGCGGGCAAGGATGGTTTCGGCGGCATGGCGTCCGTCGGCCACGGCGTTGATCAGGGTCGATGCGCCGCGCACGGCGTCACCGCCCGCGAACACGTTCGGCAGCGATGTCTGGCTGGTATGGGGATCGGCCTTAAGCGTCATCGCGTCGGGCAGAAAGCCGGCCTTCACCCGCTGCCCGATGGACACGATGAGCGTATCCGCGTCCAGTGTGAAGGCCTCATCCGTGGGAACGGGGCGGGGACGCCCGCCGTCGGGATCGGGGACCAGCCGCATCCGGCGGCAGCGCAGGCCGGAAACGCGGCCTCCATCGGCAAGGACTTCCTCAGGGGCGCACAGTTCCACGATGCGAACGCCTTCATCCAGTGCGGCTTCGATTTCTTCGATGTCAGCGGGCATTTCCTTGCGGGTGCGGCGGTAGGCGATGGTCACGCTGCCGTCTTCCCCCACGAGTCGTCTGGCGGCCCGGGCGCAGTCCATTGCGGAATTCCCCGCCCCGATGACGATGGCGTGGGAGCCGATGCCCGTGGGCTCGCACCGGCGTACGGCGGAGAGGAACGAAAGCTGATCCAGAACTCCGGCGGCATCTTCGCCGGGGATACCGAGGGGCAGGCTTTCCTGCGCGCCCACCGCGATATAGACGGCGTCGTTTTCCTCGGCCAGCGTGTCGAACAGGGCGGCGTCCACGGGCGTATCCTTATGGAGCCGCACGCCCAGCTCGAGGATGGCGTCGATGTCGCGGCGCAGGCTGTCTCCGGTCAGGCGGAACGCGGGGATCGCGTCGCCCGCCATGCCGCCGAGCACCGGCTTTTCTTCGTACAGGTGCACCTCCACGCCCTGTGCGGCGAGGAAGCGGGCGCAGGACAGCCCGGCCGGGCCCGCCCCGATGACGGCGGCGCGCTTCCCGGTTTGGGCGGCGGGAACGCCGGAAGCGGCTTCGGCCATTTTTTCGGCCACGAAGCGCTTGACCTCGCGGATCATGAGCGGCTTGTCGTAATTGATGCGGGTACACCGGCTCTGGCACTGATGGTTGCAGGCCATGCCCTGAACGTTCGGGAACGGGTTGGTGGCGGTGATGACCCGCCACGCCAGCTCGAAATCGCCCCGGGCCACGGCGTCGAGATACCGGGGGATGTCCTGTTCCGCCGGACAGCCCGACATGCAGGGCGCGGCGGCGCAGTCGAAGCGCGGGAGCGGGCGTTCTGTCTTGACCGAAACGTAGGGGAACCGTTCCTTGTGGTAGCGGCTGTGCTTGCCGAGGACAGCCGCCGCATAGCTGACGAGGTTGGCGAAACCGGGATTGCCGGCGATCGGCGATCGGCTCTTTTCCCATTCGGCTATGGTGTGGGCCCCGGCCTTGCGCATTTCGGCGCGCAGCGTGTCGAGGTACTGGTGCAGCCGCCCGTAGCCGCCGGGCTTGAGGATGTCGGAGGACATGGTGATCGGACGGAGGCCACAGGCCAACGTGTCCGCCACGTTGAACGTATCCACCCCGGCGGAGAAGGCGATGTCCAGCTTCCCGTCGAATTCCTGCTGCAACCGTTCGGCAAGGTTGATGCTGATGGGGTGCAGGGATCTGCCGCTCATGTACACCATGCCTTCGCTGCGGGGCAGGTTCTGCTTTTCGTTTGTGGTTTCGAGCGTGTTGGTCAGCTTGAGCCCGAAGGCCACGCCCGCCGTTTCTGCGGCTGCGGCGAGGTTGCGGATGATGGCCACGCCGTCGTTGTATTTGAGGTCATGTCCGAAGGCTTCGTCGGGAACGCATACGTCATAGCCGAGCTGCGTATTCAGAATGTCGCGCAGGCGTTCTGGGCCGAGCAGGGTGGGGTTCAGCTTGATGGTCGTGTGGTACCTGCGTTCGGTGATGAAATAGCGGCCGATGCTTTCCACTTCGTCGGGCGGGCAGCCGTGCATGGTGGAGACCGTCAGGTTATCGGAGAGGCGGGCCGGAATGGGCATCTTCTCGATGGCGGGGTAGAGCTGGGCCAGCTCGGCCTTGATCCGCTTCACGTCTTCCTCCGCGTTTTCCATACGGTCGAGGAAACGCTGCACGGCGGGACTCTTGATGCCTTCAAGGTTGTATCCTGCGCTCATGTTGAAGATGAAACCGGGCCCCTTGCCGGGGGCGGCCTCCACGGGCAGGTTGAGCATGTCGCGCAGTACATACAGCAGCACGAAAGCCTTGAGGTACTCCTCGAAGGAATGATCCAGCTTCAGTTCCTGCGACCATTCGCAATTGTAGCCCTCGTCGGCCATGTCGATGCAGGGCTTGGCGACGTTCAGCTCGTCGAGCACCTGCACTGTCTTGAGTTCGATATACCGAGCGCCGCACAGCCACGCGGACAGGATATTCTGGGCAAGCTGCGTATGCGGACCGGCGGCCACGCCGAGAGGGGTTTCCAGCACCTTGCCGTAGCGTTCCATGCGGAACGGATCATCAGGCTTCGGCATAAAGAAAAGCTCCCGGCCGATGCCGAACAGCTGCTTGTTCGGCAGGTCGTGCTGCATCCAGCGGAGCAGCGTTGCGGCGTCCAGCGGTGTGAAGCGATCGGTATGCATGTATGTGTCTCCTTGGAAGTATGTGGAAACTGGAGAGGAATGGGCATCGGAAAAGAAGGGCTTTCGCGCGCCGCCCGCACCTGCGTGTGGCGAGAGCCATTTCGTTTTGAAATGACTCTACAGCGTCCTTGGAACGAACCTTCCCTGTCCTGCATACCCGGAGAGCTGCCTGCCGAAAATGATAGGTTCGCCGCGCAGCCAGACATGGCGGGGCCAGCCGCGCACGACCATGCCCTCATACGGGGTGCAGTCCACCTTTTGATGAAGATTCCGGGTTTTGATCAGCCGCTCATCCGTGGGATCGATGACCACAATGTCCGCGTCCGCGCCGGGTTCGAGGCGTCCTTTGGAGGCCAGCCCCATGATCCGGGCCGGAGACGTGGACACCACGTCCACGAAACGCGGCAGCGTCAGACGCCCGTGCAGCACGCCTTCGCTGAACAGCAGAGGGATGCGCGTTTCGACTCCGGGAACGCCGCCGGGACAATCCAGCACGCTTTCCTTCCCGCGTTCCCGTTTCTGGGCCAGCGAGAAGGAACAGTGATCGGTAGCGGCAACCGAGATGCTGCCGTCCGCGAGGCCCTCCCAGAGCGCGGCGCGATCCGCCTTCGTCCGCAGGGGCGGGGCCATGATGTACTTGGGGCCGTCCCGTTCGGCATAGGCGGACTCGTCGAGCAGAAGGTACTGCGGGCAGGTTTCGGCAATGACCGGCTGCCCGGCCTTCTGCGCCTCGCGGATGCAGGCCAGACCTTCCGCCGTGGACAGGTGCACGATGTACACGGGGGCTTCCGCCGTTTTCGCCAGCTTCAGAATCCGGTTGACGGCTTCGGCCTCGCACCGGGCCGGGCGGCTCCGGGGATGGCTCATGGGATCGCGCGGCGCTTCGCGGCGCAGTTTGTCCCCCAGAAAACGGGTGATGGCGTGGTTTTCGCAATGGACGGCGAGCAGGCCGCCCGCATCCCTGAGCGCGGCGAGAACCTGCAGCAGCCCTTCGTCATCCAGCCTGCCGTCATAGGTGGTGTAGGCCTTGAGCGTGGGAAATCCCTGCGCCACGACCTCGGGAATCCGGGCAAGGACGTCGTCGTCCACATGTTGGAACACGCCGTGCAAGGCATAGTCCGTGTGGCAGCGGCCGTCCGCCTGCTCCAGATACGCGGTGGGCTGATGGGGCAGATCGCATCCCTGTGGGCCGAAGCCCGGGTGTTCCACGATGGTCGTGGTGCCGCCCCATGCCGCCGCCAGCGTTCCGGCTTCGAAACCGTCGGAGACGTGCGCGCCGCCCGCCGTCAGGTTGACGTGGGTATGGGCGTCGATCCCGCCGGGCATGACCACGCAGCCGGACACATCCACGATTTCCGTTCCTTCAGGCTGCTGGGTTTCGTGCAGCCGTTCGCCGAGTTCCAGAATCCGGTCGTCTTCAATCAGGATGTCCGTGTTGAAGACGCCGTCCGCGCGTGCGACCAGTCCGCCGGTAATAAGCATACGCATGGTGAGCCTGTTTCCCTTTGATGGTTTACAGCAGGGCCCAGAGGCGGCGGGCCTGCTCGTTGGCGTAGGCGAGGATGTCGTCCTCATCCATGCTGGCGAGCCTGCCGTGATCCACGATGAGCCTGCCTTGGCTGATGACGGACTCCACGTTGCGGGCGTCGAAGGCATAACAGAAGTGCCCGGGGAAGTTGTCCTGCGTCAGCGGCGTGGGGGAATCGTAGTTGAGGATGACCAGATTGTTCGCCCCGCCGCCCGGCGCATTGTGGCCTTGGATGTGCGCGTGTACGGCGCGGAGGCGCTGGTAGGCCGCCAGGGGAGACATGCCGCCTTCGGCGAGCCCGGCGATGAAATAGGAGGACTGCGCGCTGCGGATCATGTCGCTGTGCATACCGTCCGTGCCGAGCATGACGCGCGGGAAATCGTTGTAGCGTCCGAGCCCGACGTTGTTGTTGAGGTTGCTTTCGGTGTTCTGCACGACCCAGCAGGGCGAAGTGCGGATAAGGTCACGCTCTTCCGCATCAAGATGGACGCAATGCCCGAGGATGGACAGAGGCAGATCAAGCACGCCCGCGTCCGAGAGGCGGCGCACGACGCTCTTGCCGTAGGTACGGGCGCAGTGTTCCTGATCCTCGATGCCTTCGGCGACATGGATGTGTACGCCCGTCTTGTGCTTGCGGGCGAGATCCACGGCGCGCCCAAGCAGGTCGTCGTCCACCGTGAAGGAGGCGTGCAGCCCGACGTGGCCCTTGCGCCCGGAGGACAGGAAGGCGTCGGTTTCGGCAAGGCCCTTTTCCTTGATGCCCTCGCCGTCGCGGCAGGAGATTTCATAGCAGAGCAGGTGTCCGAGGCCCACGCGGTCCAGCGCCTTGGCGATGGTTTCGAGGCTGCCGTCCAGATGGAAGGGCGAGGCATGGTGATCGATGACGAAGGTTACGCCGTTCTTGGCACAGTATAGACCGGTAACGAGGGCGCTGGCCTCGATCATGTCGTGGTCGAGCTTTTTGTCCATGCGCCACCAGACGTATTCGAGCACCTCAAGGAAGTTGGTCGGCGTCTTGGGTGCGGGAGGCATACCGCGTGCGAGGGCCGAGTAGATATGGTGGTGCCCGCAGCCGAAGGAGGGCATGACGAGGCGGCCCGTGCAATCCAGTACGGTGTCTTCCGGCGGACACTCCACAGGCGCGTGGGCATCAAACTCCATCCCGCCGAACGGACCTTCTTCAACTTTGATCGTCGTGGTCGTCGCCTTGAATGTTTCCGGGTCGATCCATGTGGCGTTGCGCAGGTACAGGCTCATTGTCGGCTCCTTTGGGAGTAGGGGATATGATGGATAATCAAGGGAGGGGACGGCAGCCCCTTGCCCGTCGGAAGCGCTACCTCTTCTTGCGCACGGGCAGTTCCCGCCTTCTCACGCCGTCCACAAGATACAGGGCGTTGACGATGGCGGGCGCGGTGGGAATGCAGGCGATTTCCCCGATGCCCTTGGCCCCGCACGGCCCCTCGGGATCGGGGACTTCCACGGCGATGACCTCTATTTCCGGCACGTCCACCGAGCGGAGCAGGCCGCAGGCGTTGAGCCTGCCGGAGGTCAGATAGCCGTCCTTGACCGGGATGCTTTCGGTCAGGGCATAGCCCATGCCCATGACCACGCCGCCCTGTACCTGCCCTTCATAGAGCGGGCGGTTGACGACGCGGCCCGAGTCGTGCGCGGCGATGATCTTTTCAATCCCGCCTTCCTCGTCCATGAATACCACATGCGTGGCAAAGCTGTAGGAAACGTGGTTGCGGATTTCACCCGGCGCGCCCTGCCCGGAAGTCTGTCCTGCCGAGTCGTAATGTCCCTTGTAGAAACGGCCCACGAGACGGTCGAGGCGTCCGCCGTACTTGTCCAGATCGCCGCGAAGCTGCCGGGCGGCGTTGACCACGGCGTGCCCAAGCTGGAACGTGCCCCGGCTGGCGGTGGTGCTGCCTGCGAAAGCCCCGTGTTCGGTGGACGCGGTCATGTCGATGGCGACATCAGGGCCGAGTTCCGCCACCTCGCACAGCATCTGCCGTGCTACCGTGTTGATGCCCTGTCCCATCTCCGTCCAGCCATGATGCAGGACGAGCCGCGCGCCCGCCGGCTGTTCCGGGGCCGGGTGCACTTCAAGGTAACAATCGCAGGGCTCGGGGATGCCGTTGCCGATGCCGGAATTCTTGATGGCGCAGGCGATGCCCGCCCGCGGGTGGCTGCGGAAGGCGTCGCGCACCGCGAGCAGGGTTTCGCGCAGGGCCGTGCCTTCGCCGAGCACCTGCCCGGTGGTGACCATGCGGCCCGGGGCCACGGCGTTGTCATAGCGAAATTGCCAGCGGTCGAAGCCGCCCTTTTCGCACAGCTCGTCGATGAGGCATTCCATAGCGAAATTCGACTGGTTGACCCCGAACCCCCGGAACGCGCCCGCCGGAAGGTTATTCGTGAATACCGCCTTCACATGCACGTCCACGGAGGGGATGTGATAGACGCTGGTGGCATGGGTGCCGGTGCGGGTGACGACCGGGCCGCCCGCCGAGGCGTACGCGCCGGTATCCGCGATGATACGGACCTTGGCGGCCTGCAGGATTCCCTTTTCGTCGCAGCCGATGACGTAATGGAGCTTCATGCCGTGGCGCTTGGGGTGCATACGGATGGATTCGGGCCGGGAGAGCCGAACCTTGACCGGACGCCCGAGCAGATACGCGGCGAGCGCGGCATGGGGCTGGCAGGTGAAGTCCTCCTTGCCGCCGAACGCGCCGCCGGAGTCGGCCAGCGTGACCGTGACCTTGGGCGTGGGGACATGGAGCAGGGCGGCTATATCGGTCTTGTCGTGCCAGATACCTTGCGACTGGACATAGAGGCGTACCCCGCCCGCTTCGGGAACGGCCAGCGCCGCTTCGGGCTCGATGAAGGCGTGCTCGACGGCCTGAGTCCGATATGTGGCCTCGGCGGTGAAGGCGCAGCGGGCCAATGCCTCGTCCACGGGCTCGCCGCGCCGGATGGTCTTGTCGAGCAGGATATTGCCGTTTTCGTGGATATGGATGGGCGAGGTTTCAGCCTCCTCCATGTCGAGGAGCGGCGTCAGAATCTCATAATCGGCCTTGACGCAGGCCGCCGCAGCACGGGCTTCGGCCTCGGTTTCCGCGACCACGCAGGCCAACGCGTCGCCGATGTAACGGGTGACTTCGCCAACCTTGATATAGACGGGCCAGTCCTTGGCGTAAAGGCCGAGCACACGCTCGCCGGGGATGTCGTCGGCGGTCAGGATGCGGACGACGCCGGGCATGTCCGCCGCTTCATCCGTATGGATGGCAAGCACGCGGGCCCGGGGATGCTCGCTGAAGACGATGGCTCCGTGCGCCATGCCGGGCGCGTCAATGTCGTTGACGAAGGGGCGGGTTCCGACAGCCCGTTCGTAGCCGCCGTACTTGGGCCAGCCCGATCCGAGGCGCGGGTTGTCGTCGGGTTCGGGAATGTTCCCTTCCGGTAATAATGTTGCGGCATCGAGGATGGCGTCCACAAGCTTGACGTAGCCGGTACAGCGGCACAGATGCGGGCGGACGGCCTTGACGACTTCTTCCCGGGTGGGGTTTGGATTGGTTTGCAGGAGTACCTTGGCCCGCATGAGGAAACCGGGAGTACAGAAACCGCACTGCACGGCTCCCCGGTTGACGAACGCCATGCCGAGCGTCCGCCTGAGCGTTTCCGGCAGGCCTTCGAGTGTGACAACGTCGCCGTCGGTTACCTTGCTCATGGGGGTGGAGCAGGCGAGGCACGCCTTACCGTCCAGTTCCACAAGGCAGGCTCCGCAGGCCGCCTGACCGGAGCAGCCGTCCTTGGCCGCCGTGAGGTGGCGGTCATTGCGGAGATAGGAAAGGAGCGAAACGGCTGGATCGCCGTCATACGTCGTGGCCTGCCCGTTGAGTCTGAACGCGATCATGGCATCTCTCCTGCAAGGCACCGGATTGTGCGGGGGGGAACCTTCTGAAGAACGCTTCCCTTCCCGCGCCCTCTCCTCTCCAAAGGCTTTTGACTGGCGGGGAGGAGACACATCGGGAGTTTTCTTTCTACTTATGGTTTATACGGCTTTGTCCGCACTCCGCAAAGTGAAACTTTTCAGGGGCGGGTTGTGACGCCGTGACAGCTTGTTCATTGTTCTTTCCACGTTTCTTTCCATACAACGGAACTCCCGTTCGCGGCCTCCCTGCCAGTCAAAGTTTTGCGGGAGGGGAGCGAGCCGCTCTGGCAGGTCCGGGGGAGGGGCTTTTTCAAGAAGTTCCCTCTCCCGTGCCTTCATTCTTCCCTTACAAGCAACGCTGACCGCCCTTTTCGAGCAGATCGAGGAGCAGATCCGCAGGGTTGCGCTTGCGGGCGAGGGTGATCATCGCGGCGATGATATAGGGCTTGTAGCTGGCTTCCTTGTACAGCGGCACGCGGTAGCGGTCGAACACGCTGGCGGCTACTTCACCCTCGGCGCAGGATACGCCGGAAATATCGGCGGGCAGGCAGTGCATGTACAGCGCTTCGCCATTGCGGGTGGAGGCCATCAGCGCCTCAGTGCACTCCCAATCCTTATGGTTGGCGTTCTGGGCCAGCAGTTCCTTTTCGAGCTTTTTGATGCCGTCCATGTCGCCCGCGCCGTAGAGATCGGTGCGCTGCTGCATGGCCGCGAAGGGCGCCCAGCTCTTGGGGTACACGATGTCCGCGCCCGCGAAGGCTTCGGCCATATCGTTCGTCCTCGCGAACGAACCGCCGGTCGCGGCGGCGTTGCGGCGGGCCACTTCCTCGACGCCGCCCATGACTTCATAGCCTTCGGGATGCGCCAGCACGACGTCCATGCCGAAACGGGTCATCAGGCCGATGACGCCCTGCGGCACGGAGAGGGGTTTGCCGTAGGAGGGCGAATAGGCCCAGCTCATGGCGATCTTCTTGCCCTTGAGCTTTTCCAATCCTCCGAAATGGTTGATGATGTGCAGCATGTCAGCCATGCACTGGGTGGGGTGGTCGATGTCGCACTGGAGGTTGACCAGCGTGGGCCGCTGTTCCAGCACGCCATCGCGGTAGCCTTCCTGCACCGCTTCGGAAACCGTGTGCATGTAGGCGTTGCCCTTGCCGATGTACATGTCGTCGCGTATGCCGATGACGTCGGCCATGAAGGAAATCATGTTCGCGGTTTCGCGCACGGTTTCGCCGTGGGCAATCTGCGATTTGCCTTCGTCGAGATCCTGCACTTCAAGGCCGAGCAGGTTGCAGGCGCTGGCGAAGCTGAACCGGGTACGCGTGGAGTTGTCGCGGAACAGGGAGATGCCGAGCCCGGAATCGAACATCCGGCAAGAGATGTTGGCTTCCCGCAGGCCGCGCAGGATTTCCGCCACAAGGAAGGTCGCGGCGATTTCGTCGTCGGTCTTCTCCCACGTCAGGAAGAAGTCGTTCATGTACATGCGGCGGTAATCGCGCTTGGCGAGGCTGCTGATCAGTTTGCGGATGCGGATCTTGTCCATGAGGTACTCCTGTTACTCTTTGGTAATATGTGTGCCCGCTCCCTTCGTGAGCGCGGCGTTGAGATATTCGGGACTGGTGATGACGACTTCCGAGCCGCCGTTGCGGATGAAATCCACGGCGGCCTTGATTTTGGGGCCCATGCTTCCGGCGGGGAAGTGCCCCTCGGCGAGATAGCGTTCCATTTCGGAGACGGGGACGTTGTGCAGCGGGCGTTGCATAGGGGTTCCATAGTTGAGCGCGACGCTTTCGACGCCCGTGGAGATGGCGAGCATGTCCGCGCCGAGCTGCGTCGCCAGCAGGGACGAGGCGAGATCCTTGTCTATGACCGCGTCCACCCCGAAGAGCCCTTCGGGCATACGGACCACCGGGATGCCCCCACCGCCTACGGCGACGACGTTGAACCCGGAGTCGAGCAGGTTCTTTATGGCGTCCAGTTCAATGATTTCGCAAGGCTTGGGCGAAGGGACCACGCGCCGCCAGCCGCGGTTGGCGTCCGGCTTGAGTATCCAGTCGGGATGCTGTTGGTGCAGCTCCGCGAGCTGATCCTCGGCGTAGAATTCGCCCACGAACTTGTCTGGATCGCTGAAACCGGGATCGGCGATGTCCACGCGGACCTGTGTGACCAGCGAAACCGTCCGTCCCGTCTTGTCCGTAAGGCCGCGCCGCTTGAGCACGTTGTCGAGCGATTGCTGAATCTGGTAGCCGATGGCGCCTTGCGTGTCCGCGACGCAGCTTACCAGCGGGACGATGTGCATCCCCGCGACCGCGCGGGCGATTTCCGAGCGCAGCATGATGAAGCCCACCTGCGGACCGTTGCCGTGGGTAATCAGCACCTGCCAGCCCTGTTGGATGACGTCGGCGATGTGTTCCATCGTCTCGCACAGCGCGAGGTACTGGTCTTCGACGCTTTGCTTGTCGCGGTGCTTGATGAGGGAGTTGCCCCCAATGGCGATGACCGCAAGTTTCCGGCTCATGGCGTGGCTCCTGATGAGGAAGGGAAGCGGGGGAGGGGAGAAGGAACCCTTCTGGAGAAGGGCTTCCTTCTCCCCTCCCC
>NZ_JH114231.1:1310694-1324079 GCF_000224655.1 Bilophila sp. 4_1_30 | reverse complement strand
GGTTCCCTCTCCCCTCCCCCGATTAACAATCCAATCACGGATTAAAACGATCCGCCCGTCGATACGCTGCCTTCCCACTGGCCTTTGGCGCGTACGGTGGCCGACTCGGAACACCCGGCGAGGAGCAGGGCGAGGAGGCAGGCGCAAAGCAGCAGGGCTCTCATGGCTATGCCTTGCCCATAAGCGATTCTTCGGTGGGCTGGGCGGAAAGCTTCTGTACGAGCTTCGTTCCGGCGGGCACGTCCTTCGTCACCCAGACGTTGCCGCCGATGATCGAACCGCTGCCGATGGTGATGCGGCCGAGGATGGTCGCCCCGGCGTACACGGTGACGTTGTCCTCAAGAATGGGATGGCGGGGAACGCCCTTGACCAGTACGCCGTCGCCGTCTTTGGGGAACGACAGCGCGCCGAGGGTCACGCCCTGATAGAGGCGGCACCCCTTGCCGATGACGGCGGTTTCGCCGATGACCACGCCTGTCCCGTGATCGATGAAGAATTCTTCATCAATGGTCGCGCCCGGATGGATATCGATGCCGGTGGCGGAATGGGCCATCTCGGAAATGATGCGCGGGATGACCGGCACGCCGAGGCTGTACAGCTCGTGCGCGATGCGGTGGTGCGTCATGGTGAGCAGGGAGGGGTAGCAGAAAATGGTTTCCCCGGCGCTGGTCGCGGCGGGATCGCCCTCATAGGCCGCCTTGGCGTCGGACGCCAGCAGGCGGCGGATGTGCGGGAGGCGCTGCATGAACTCCATGGCCTTGCGCATGGACACTTCTTCGCAACTCATGCAGTCGGTGGCGTAGCTTGCACAGGCGAAGCAGCCGCCGCGCCGGATCTGTTCGGCCAGCTTGCGGAAAATGGAGTCCAGATTGGCCGAGAGGTGGTAGCGCATGGATTCCACATGCACGCAGGAAACGCCGAAATAGCCGGGAAAGAGCGTTGCCTTGAGGCGCGACATGATCTCGCCGAGTTCTTCGAGCGAGGGCATGGGGGAATCGTGCAGCGGATGGTGCAGAACCGTCTCAAGCGAGGAAGGCGCGCACAACTGTTCCACGACGAGATCCAGATCGGGCATGGACGTTGGCGCTATGGGAGCGAGTGGTTTCATGGCGTACCTCGGGAAGGTTATTCGCCGCCCGCTTCGGAAGGCTGGGGCGACAGTCCGGGTTCGAGATCCTCAAATGCGGTGTAGGAGCCAAGATAGGCGAGCGTCGCCGTGCCGATGGGGCCGTTGCGCTGCTTGCCGATGATGATTTCCGCCGAGCCTTTGTGCGGGTTGTCGGGCTGCTTGTGATATACTTCGTCGCGGTAGATGAACATGATGACGTCGGCGTCCTGTTCGATGGCGCCCGACTCGCGGAGGTCGGACAGCAGCGGACGTTTGTCCGTGCGCTCTTCCAGTTTACGGTTGAGCTGCGAAAGCGCCACGACCGGAATATCCATTTCCTTCGCCAGCCCCTTGAGCGAGCGGGAGATTTCCGAAATTTCCTGTTCGCGGGAGTCCGTCCGCTTGGATCCGCGCATGAGCTGGAGGTAGTCCACCATCACAAGGCCCACGCCGGATTCGGCCTTGAGCCGACGGGTGCGGGCGCGCAGTTCCAGCGGCGAGAGCGCGGGCGTGTCGTCGATGTAGATGGGGGCCTGCCCGAGCACGTCGGCGGCGTGATAGAGCCTGCTCCATTCCTCGGAGTCGAGATAGCCCCGGCGCAGGTGCCCCAGATCCACCTTGCCCCATGCGCAAAGCATACGCATCATGAGCTGATCCATCGACATTTCGAGGGAGTAGATGGCGACGGGCACGTTGTCCTGCACGGCGGCGCGCATGGCCATGTTCAGGGCGAAGGCGGTCTTGCCCATGGAGGGACGGGCCGCAACGATGATAAGGTCCGAAGGCTGGAGCCCGGCGGTCATCTGATCAAGGCGGTTGTAGCCTGTGGTGACGCCGGTGACGGCTTCCTTCTGCTCGAAGCGCTTGGTCAGTTCCTCAAAAACGCGGTTGACCAGTTCCTTGGAGCTTTTGAAGACCTTGCCAGAGGTACGTTCCGAGATGGAAAAGACGGCCTGTTCGGATTCGTCCAACAGGGCATCCACGCTGCGCGACTGGTCAAAGCAGTTGCTGATGATGTCGGAACACGCGCCGATGAGGGAGCGTTGCAGCGACTTGTCGCGGACGATGGTGGAATAATATTCGGCATTGGCCCCGCTGACGACGGTCTGCGCCAGTTCCGAAAGGTAGGCCGCTCCGCCCACTGCTTCGAGCTGTCCATGATCCTTGAGGTAGCTGGCTACCGAAACGAGATCGATGGGCGCGTTTTTGCGATAGAGTTCGAGGAAGCATGTGTACAGCGTCTGGTGCGCGGGGAGATAAAAATCGTCGGAGGAAAGCGTATCCACGAGCGTGTGGAAGACGCTGTTACGGATAAAAATACCCCCCAGAACGGCCTGTTCGGCCTCAACGCTGTGGGGGGGGACTCGACGAAGCAGATCGTTCGTCGCCCGATTGGGATCGGCAGGGGATGCCATGCGGAAATTCCTCTGTTGGGGACGCGTGAAAAAGAAGAGCAGAGGAGCTCACCGCCGAGTCGCCGCCCCCGGGGAAAACCGGGGGCGGCGCGAGAAACTATTCGGCGGCTTCTTCCGTCGGGGCCTCGGCCGGAGCTTCGGCGGCTTCCTCTTCAACGAGGTGCGCCTTGTCTTCGGAGACAACCTTCACGGTGAGGGAAGCGATGACGTCGGCATGCAGACGCACGCGGACGGGGTGATCGCCAAGGGTACGGATGGGATGGTCGAGCAGGATGCGGCGACGATCCACTTCGATGCCCTGAGCGGTCAGCGCATCGCCGATGATGGCGGTGGTCACGGAGCCGTAGAGCTTGTCATTGTCGCCCACGCGCATGACGATCGGAAGAACGAGGCCTTCCAGCTTGCCGGCGATGTCGTCGGCGGCGGCGCGCAGGGCGTCCATACGGGCCTGCAGCTTCTTGCGTTCCAGTTCAAAAGCCTTGAGGTTACCGGGGGTGACCAGCATGGCCAGGCCCTGAGGCAACAGGTAGTTGCGGCCATAACCGGCCTTAACCGTCACCACATCGCCAAGGCGACCCAGGTTTTCCACATCGGCACGAAGAATGATTTTCATACCGGGTCTCCTTAGATGTTGCTCTTTTTCTTCACGTCAGAGGAATGGCCGGCGGTGTAGAACAGCAGAGCCATCTGACGGGCGCGCTTGATCTCGGTGGAGAGCAGGCGCTGGTGCTTGGCGCAGGTGCCAGTGATACGGCGGGCAATGATCTTGCCGCGTTCCGTGATATAGTCGCGCAGAATGTCGGGGCGCTTGTAATCCAGCGGCAGATCCGCGTCGGCGCAGAAGCGGCAGAACTTGCGACGAGGAGCAAACTTTTTCTTGAAGGCCATGTTATGCAACCTCCTCGGCCGCGTCGGCCAGCTTTACGGTAAGGAACTTGAACGCGCCGTCGCTGATGCGGATGATGCGTTCGAGTTCGGCCACGGTGTCGCCGGGGGCGACATATTCGAGGCGCACGAAGTAGCCGCGCATTTGCTTGCGGACAGGGTAGGCGAGGTCGCGCATACCCCAGTGATCCGCGATGAACCGACCGCCGGCGCGTTCGATGACACCCGTGAAGGTGCCAAGCAACGCTTCACGCGCATCGGCAGCCAGCTCCGGGGAAAGGAGCAGCAAGGTTTCAAACTTTCTCATGCCAAGATCCTCCTTGTGGACTATGGCCTGTTCCCAGAGTCGCCCTCTTGGGCGCGATGAAACAGGCAAGGCAGAACACAACCCAATACGCAAACGGAAGCGTTCTGTCAAGCCGCTGCCCGTTTTCGTGCAACGGGTTGTGCGAAACGGACAATCATCATAAAGGATCGGCCAACGTATTTGGAGGAGGGCTTATGGATACGGAAAGGAAGTACCCGACACGTGAGGTCGACGGTGTGGACGTCCCGCAGATGGGCATCAAAGAGCTGATCAAGCAGCTTGGGGCGGCTCTTGAGACAATGGAAGGCAATCGCAAGTCGTATACCTCGCCCGAGGAAATCGAGGCGGGTACGCTTATGGTCGCTCTTTTCGGCAATTCTTTGTACTATATGCGTTTGTTTGACAAGAGCCTGCGCACGTTCGAGGCCGCGCAGGACGCCGTGCTCGAAGAGCAGTTGCAGCAGGCCGATACGGTCGGCGGGATTTGCTAAGGTTTGGAAGGGGGAGAGTGACGCGCGGGGGAGGGGGCCCTCCCCCGGGGCCCCTCATCTCATCTTCCAAAGATTTTTGACTGGCTGGGGAGGCCGCGCGACGGGAGTTCCGTTGTGCGGCTTTTTGTATCCAGTGATAGGGGGAAGTCGTTTCCTTTGCAGGGTCAGAGGAGAATGCCTCAAAGTGGCACGTGAAGATCGGGTGTTTTTATAGTTTTATTTCCCCGTGTTATCACGATTTTTACCGTAATTGGACGAAAAGCAACTCCCTTTGGGCTGGGTATGAGGTTAATGCCGCTGTCGGTTTCCATCTCAGCACCTGAAGAGAGTAATGTGATGTGTGCCATTAACCGCTTGTGCGATTTCGCCGGGTTGGATATTATAAAAGAGAACCATCGTAGGCATTGCTATTGAGGAATGACAGTTATCTCTGGGTGAGGGAGGGTGGGCGTTGGCTCTTTGTCTCCGCTGGCGGAGGGGTGCCTTTGGCGTTGAATTTTCCGGATCAGGACCGTTTGCTTCGAGGTAAAATCCATGAAAGGGTTTCGTTTGGACCGTCCGGCGGATCGCTGGAGTCTTGGGTGCGGCCTTGTTCTCGTCTTGTCTCTGCTTCTTTCCGATACCGTATTGCGGGCGTATGTGGCCCTGACGGATGCGCATCCTTTTGCGGCGGGATTCTGCAAGTTCGCGCTGCTCGCCACTTTTGGGGAAAGCCTCGCGCAGCGGATGCTGGTAGGGCGTTACCTGCCGCCGCGTTTCGGCCTCGTGCCCCGTGCGCTGGCATGGGGCTTTCTCGGTATATGCATCACGCTGGCGTTTATGATTTTTTCCGCTGGCGTACCGCTGGCCATGTCCCGGATCGGCATGGATTGGGCCGCGCGTGCGCTGGCCGGTCCGTTCGGCACGGAGAAACTGCTCACGGCGTTTGCCATCAGTTTGTGCCTGAACATCTTATTTGCGCCGGTCCTCATGGTGGCCCATAAGGTCAGCGATCTGCATATCGCCCGTTATGAGGGGACGCTGCGCTGTTTGTGGCACCTTCCCGACGTCGGCGGGCTGTTGAAGTCCGTCAACTGGGACGTCATGTGGCGGCTGGTGCTGTTCCGCACAGTGGTCTTCTTCTGGATCCCCGTCCATACCATTACATTTCTGCTGCCGGAAGCCTTCCGGGTGCTGTTCGCCGCCTTGCTCGGAGCGGTACTCGGCCTGATCCTCGCGTGGGCCGGTTCGCGGCAGGCGAAGGGTTAGGTATGGCGCCTTAACACTCTGCAATCAAATAATAAAGATTTTTACCTAACACACGGGAAGAAAACGTTATATTCTTTTGCGGAGTCGACAAAGTAAGAGAATAGGGGATGGACGAGTATCAGCGTTTTTTCGGGGCAAACATAAGGAAACTCCGCAAGCTGCATGGGCTCACCCAGGAGCAGCTTGCGGAGCGTTCCGGCCTGTTGGAGCGGTACGTGAGCGAAGTTGAGCGAGCATGGCCAACCCTCGGCTGATGTCTCTTAAGGATCTCGCTTCGGGACTCGTTGTTGCCATCTCGGATCTGTTTATTTTTGATAAGAGCCCCCTTGCAGCGAGTGAGATCAAAGAAAGGCTGATTGAAGCCCTGTCTCAAACCGATGAAAAATCGCTTGAGCATATCTACAACAGCATGGTGTTTGCTTTGAGCAAGACAAGCCAATAGCGGTAAGCTATCCACTGTGAGTCAACGAAACATAGAGATTTGATGTTCCTTATGGGCAAGACGAAAGGGGATGAGAAACAGGGCGCTCCCTCAAAGGCATTGTGAGGAGAACCTGCAGCTCGCCGTATTGGCAGAGAGGGTAGAAGGGGACGCAGACAGATACGAAAAAAGGACTTGTGTCCAGAAGACACAAGTCCTGTATTTCCAAGTGGTGCCGGGGGACAGAATTGAACTGCCCACACGGGGATTTTCAGTCCCCTGCTCTACCAACTGAGCTACCCCGGCTCGACAGGGAGAGTAACTACGCAAACTCTCCCGTCTTGGCAAGCTTTTTTTCGCTTTTTTTCCGAATTTTTTTCGAGATGTCTCTAATACGCGGAAAACGCATGAGAAAAATCAGCTATTGGACAGGCACGATGCTCTTGATGATCACGGGCGTTTTCGGGACATCCTGATAGGGGCCGTAGCTGCCGGTGGATACGCTTTTGATGCGGTCCACGACGTCCTGCCCCTGAATGACCTTGCCGAACACGGCATAGCCGTAGCCGGACGGCGTTTCGTTCTTGTGGTTCAGGAAGTCGTTGTTCGCCACGTTGATGAAGAACTGCGCCGTGGCGGAGTCGGGATCGTTGGTACGGGCCATAGCGATGGTGTAGGCGTCGTTCTTGAGGCCGTTCCCGGCTTCGTTGACCACGGGCTTGCGGGAGTTGGCCTTTTCCTGCATGTCGGCGGTATGGCCGCCGCCCTGAATCATGAATCCGTTGATGACGCGGTGGAAGATCGTGTTGTTGTAGAAGCCGGATTTCACGTAATACAAGAAGTTGCTGACGGTTTTGGGCGCTTTCGCGGGGTTCAGCTCAACGACGATGTCGCCCATGCTGGTTTCGATTTTGACTTTGGGCAGGGGCGCGGCGGCATGGCTCTGAACGGGCAGAAGGCTCGCGCCAAAGCACAGGGCGAGCGCCAGAACGGCGATACGGATGCTCTGCATGATTGTCTCCATAAAAGATGAAAGAGTCCGCCGGATGCGGCGGCTCCCCCTAGTATAGGGAAGAGGATGCCGCTTGAAAAGCGGATTACACGCCGCGCCCGGACTTCCCGGCTACAGCACTTCCCAGTCCCTGACGCGCAGTTCGACCGAGGCGATGCCGTTATAGGCGTTGATGCCCGGCGTATACGCGAGCCGGATGCGTTGCCCCTGTATGTTTTCGGGAATTTGATCCGCCTGCCGCCATGCCTTGGCCTGCAAGGTGATGCCGGAGCCTTCTTCCGTCACCTCAAGCGAGATGTGTTCGCGGGAATGGCCGAACGCCTTGCGTTTTTTCACCCGCAGGGGCAGCGAGGCGAAAATGGGCTCGGGGTTGCCGATGCCGAAGGGCTGAAGCAATTCGAGCCCCTTCAGCACGGTGAAGTCCGAGGCCTGCGAAAAGGGCATTTCCGCATCAATCTTCAAGGATGGCGTGAGCGGTTCCTCCCCGAGCTCCTCCCGGATGACGGCATCGAAACGCTCGCGCAGTTCGTCCAGACGGCCGGGAGCGATACGGAGCCCTGCGGCCTGCCTGTGCCCGCCAAAGCCGAGCAGCATGTCGGCGCAGCGCGTGAGGCCCGCGTGGAGGTCGAATTCCGGAACGGAGCGGCCTGATCCTTTCAGGCTTTCCCCGTCGGAACAGAGAATCAGCACCGGGCGGTAGTAGACTTCCACGATACGCGAAGCCACGATGCCGATGACGCCCTGGTGCCAGTCCTTGCCGTACAGCACGAAGCCCAGCCGTTTGGGGTTGGCCTCGGCCTGCTCAAGCGCTTCTTTGTAAATGCGGTCTTCTTCGGAACGGCGCTCGTCGTTCAGAGAGGTCAGAGTCTGGGCCAGCTTGGCGGCCTCGTCGTGCGAGGGTGTGAGCAGCATGTCGTGGGCCAGCGTGGGGCTGCCCAGACGCCCGGCGGCGTTGATGCGCGGGGCGAGGTTGAAGACCACCTGTCCCGCGCCGAGTGCCGCCACGGGGGAAAAGCCGCTGGCCCCCTTGAGCTCGGCGAGGCCGGGGCGTTTGGCCTCCGCGATCTTGAGCAGGCCGTTCTTGACGAGGATGCGGTTCTGCCCTGTGAGCGAAACCATGTCCGCCAGCGTGCCGAGGGCCACGAGGTCCAGCACCTGCCGCATGTCCATGCGCTTGCCCGACATGGCTTCCAGCTTGCCGTTGAGTGCGGCCATGAGGAAGAAGGCCACGCCCACGCCCGCCAGATGCGGACAGGGGTTGTCTTCGCTGAGGCGCGGGTTGGTGATCGCGTGGGCGGGCGGCAGCTCCTCGGGCGGCATGTGGTGGTCGGACACCACCACCATGAAGCCCAGCTCCCTGGCCCGTTCCACGGCCTTCACATCGCTGATCCCGCAGTCCACGGTCAGCAGGATGCCCGGCCCTTCCTCGGCAGCGAGGCGTTCGATTTCAGGGATGTTGAGGCCGTAGCCCTCCTTCCGCCTGTCAGGGAGGTGTACCGTGGAGGGCACGTCATGGAAGCGGAGCGTTTGCAGGATGAGCGTGGCACCGGTGATGCCGTCCACGTCGTAGTCGCCCCAGATGAGCACGTTGCGGCCTTCGCGGATGCCTTGTTCCAGCGCGTCGACCGCTTCCTGCATACCGGGCCAGCAGTCCGGGGGCGCGAGGTGGCGCAGCCCCGGCGAGAGGAACGAATCCATTTGAGCGGAAGTTTCCAGCCCGCGCTGCCAGAGCAGGTCGGCTACGACCTGAGGGACGCCCAGCTTGTCCGCCCATCCGGCGGGGCAGGAGCCCTTATCGGGTTGGTTGCGGAATTTCCATATTTTCATGGTGATACCGGTGTGTTGGAGGTTGAACTCGGAGGGGGAGGGAGGAACTTTCTACAGAAAGTTCCTCCCTCCCCCCTCCGAACCTCCCCCCTTCCTCTTCAAAGATTTTCGACTGGTGGGGAGGCTGCGCGTCAGGAGTTGAAGAATCCAAAAAGTTCAAGGGATGGATTCCGGTCGGCCCGTTCCCGCATACGAAGACAGGCTAGATACCGCGCGCGAAAGTGTTGGGAGGGGGAGGGGAGCCCCCTCTAGAGAAGGGTTCCCCTCTCCCTCCCAACATTCGCGTTTACGCCTTTTCCATCTCGTCCAGAATGGCCCTGGCCGCATCGGCGGGGACGGGAGCCTTGGTGATGGGGCGGCCGACGACGAGAAAATCGCTGCCGATGCGCACGGCCTGCGCGGGCGTCATGATGCGGCGCTGGTCGTCGGAAGCGGAGCCGGATGCCGGGCGGATACCGGGCGTCAGGCACATCAGGCCGGGGCAGCGGGATTTGATGGCTTCGACTTCGTGGCCGGAGCAGACCACGCCGTCCAGACCCCACGCCTGGCCGCCCGCCGCGAGATCGGCGGCAAGGCCGGAAAGGTCTTCCCCGTAGCCGGGCAGTTCGCCGGGGGCCATGCTGGTGAGCACGGTCACCGCGAAGAGCAGGGGCTTGGGGCCGCCTTCCTCGGCGCTTTGCTTGACCGCATCGACGGCGGCATGGATCATGCGTTCCCCGCCGAGCGCGTGCAGGGTGATGAGGTCGACGCCCATGAGACAGGCCGAACGCACGCCGCCCGCGACCGTGTTCGGGATGTCGAACATCTTGAGGTCGAGCATGACCTTGAAGCCCATATCCTTGAGCTTCTTGACGACGGCGGGGCCTTCGCGGGTGAAGAGTTCAAGGCCGACCTTCATCCAGATTGGGCAGCCGCGCAGGGATTCGGCGGTGGCGAGGGCGTCTTCGGCGTTGGTATAGTCGAGGGCTACAATGAGTTGCGCCATGAGTTCATCCTTCCAAAATGGTGTTTGCCAGCCCCGGACGGTGTGCGGGGTGGAGCGTCGAGGCAAGGTAGACCGCGCGCAGCTCGTCATAGGCCTTGTCCAGATTGTCGTTGACGATCCATGCATCGAACCAGTGGGCCTGGCGGATTTCGGAGGCGGCGTTGGACAGGCGGCGGGCGATGCTCGCCTCGTCGTCCGTGCCGCGCCCGCGCAGCCGGCGTTCCAGTTCGCTCAGGGACGGCGGCAGGAGAAAGACGTATTGCCCGCGCGGGAGCGAAAGGTGCAGCTGGGCCGCGCCCTGAACGTCGATATCGAACAGGACGTCCTGCCCGGCTTTCAGGGTTTCGAGCACGGGGGCCAGCGGCGTCCCGTAATAATTGCCGTGCACGTTGGCCCATTCCGCAAAAAATCCGGCTTCCCGGCGGCGGAGGAATTCTTCGACCGAAAGGAAATGGTAGTCCTTGCCGTCCGTTTCATGGCCGCGCGGGGCCCGGGTAGTGCAGGAGATGGAATAGGCGAAGTTCGGGAATTCGTCCCGCAAGCGTTGGATAAGTGTCGTCTTTCCCGTCCCCGAAGGAGCGCACACGACGAGCAGCACTCCGGAGCGGGCGGTTATGGTTGGCGTCGTATCAGGCATTGTCCTCCTCCTGCATGAAACGTTGACCCAGAGTGTCCGGCAGGATGGCGGAAAGGATCACGTGATTGGAATCGGTTATGATGATGGAACGGGTTTTCCGGCCTTGGGTGGCGTCCACCAGGCGGCCTTCCGTGCGGGCATCCTCACGCAGGCGGCGCATGGGAGAAGATGCCGGGTTGATGATGCCCACGACGCGGGAAGCGACCACGAAATTGCCGAACCCGAGGTTGATGATCCGTTCTTTTGACATGGCTATTCCAGATTCTGGACCTGCTCGCGGCACTTTTCCAGTTCGTTCTTGAAGTCCACCACAAGGCGGGACGTCTGGGCGTCCTGAATTTTGTTGCCGCAGGTGGCGATTTCGCGGAAGCATTCCTGAAGCGTGAAGTCGAGGCGCCGTCCGGCGTCGGTCCCGATTTCAAGGAGATCGCGCAGGCGTTCCAGATGGGCATGGAGGCGGGTGAGTTCTTCGCTGACGTCGAGCTTGTCCGAGAGGACGACCATTTCCTGAAGGAAGCGGCCTTCTTCCAGTTCACCGTTGACGGCGGCGAGGGCTTCGGAAAGCCGCTCGCGGAGCACGGCAAACCGTTCTTCCTTGATCTCGGGGGCGCGTTCGTCGATGTGCGAAACCCATTCCTCCATCTGGGCGATGCGGGAGGTCATGTCGCGGGCCAGTGCCGCGCCTTCCGTCTCGCGGGATTCGTTCCAGTCCTCAAGCGCGGCGATAAGGCCCTCTTCGAGGCGTTCTTCCATTTCATCGTCCCCGTCCTCGCTTTCGCGTTCCCAGAGCGTGGGGATGGCGAACAGGGCGTTGTAGTCCGGCTCGAAGGTGTCCCCGTGCAGGTCCGCGAGCGCGGCCACCTGATCCAGCATGGCCGAAGCCTGCGCCGCGTCAAAACGGAGGTTGGCCGCCGCGCCGCGCTGCTGGAGCGTGAGGGTGATTTCCATGCGGCCCCGCGCGGCGAAGCGCCGGACCACACGTTCCAGACGGGATTCCAGCCCCCGAGCCTGAAGAGGAAGCCGCCATTTGAGATCCAGATGGCGGTTGTTTACACTCCGTATTTCCCACGTTTGCGTCCAGTCCGCGTCTTCCATGACGCAACGGCCGAAGCCGGTCATACTCCGCAACATAGGTCCTCCTTCGGGCTATCAGCGTTGGGGATGGCTATCCGCATTATGTTACGGCATAAAGTTTTTCGGCACAAGAGCGGGAGTGGTTTGTCCGGCACTGGCTTCCCGTTTGATTTCAGTATATCCTCAATCCGATATGGGAATATGCCGTGGAAAGGAACCTGTCCGCCGCTTTTTCGGCGTTTATTGTTTTTTTCCAGATAATACAAGGTATTTTGTCTTTTGAAGCGGGTTCCGGCAGTTGTTCCGGCCACGGAATGCCGCGCGTGGAAATCCGCCCGTCGCTTTTCTTCACGTTCTTAATCAAGCAACAGGATGGGATGCCTATGGCCGTTCTTTGCGTGGAAGACCTCGATCATCTGGTGCTTACAGTCGCCGACATCAAGGCCACGTGCCGTTTTTATCAGCAGGTGCTCGGCATGACGCCGTTCACGTTCGGCAACGGGCGCACCGCCCTTTCGTTCGGCAACCGTAAGATCAATCTTCATGAAGTGGGCAAGGGCTATCTCCCTCAGGCACACAATCCTCTTCCGGGCACGGCGGATCTGTGCTTCCTTTCCCGGACGCCGGCCGTTGAAATGCTGGATCACCTCAAAGCCAATGGTGTTCCTGTGGAAGAGGGGCCGGTGCGGCGCGAAGGCGCACTCGGGCCCATTACCTCCGTGTATTTCCGTGACCCCGACGGAAATTTGATCGAAGTGGCGAATTATACGGAAGCCTGAGCTTCCGCGAGGTCTGTCATGCGCGTTTTGCCTTTCACAAAGTATTCTCCCTGCGGAAACACGACCATTCTTGTTCGGGAGGCTTCCTTGTCTCCGGCGGACAGGGCCCGCGTCGCCGCCGAAATCATTGCGCCGGGGCATCTGGAAGCGGAGCAGGCCGGGTATGTGGACACCGCCGCTCCCGTCCCGAGGCTGGACATGATGGGCGGGGAGTTCTGCGTGAACGCGACCCGTGCCTTTGCCGCGCTGCTTGCCGAAGAGGGGAAGCTCAGCCCGGAAAGCGGCGGGCTTGGCGGGATCGTGAGCGTATCCGGGATGCCGGAACGCCTGCGCGTCCGCGTCCGGCGTCTGGCCGCCCACTGTTTCGAGTCCGCCGTTCTCTTGGATCTGCCGCAAGCGCCTCCGTTGGAGAACGTGGCGCCGGGCATGTGTCTTGTCCGGGTACCGGGCATTGCGCATCTGGTGCTGGATGCCGCCGCGCATCCGCTCCCCGCCGACAAGGATCGGGACACCGCCGCGCTGTTTGCCCGTTTCGGGCTGTTGGGGGAGGATGCCGCCGGGTGCATCTGGCTTCATCGTGAACCGTCCGGCCTGCGGATCACACCTTTTGTATGGGTACGCGGGACCGGAACGACGTACGCCGAGACGGCCTGCGGTTCCGGGACATTGGCTGCGTCCATCGTCTGCCGGGGCGTTTACGGCGACGGGGGGGAGCTGTCGCTGATGCAGCCGGGCGGTGAGCCGCTGCGCGTCGTGCCGGACGGATCCGTTTATCCCGGAGGTTGGGCCGCGTGGGTCGGCGGGCCTGTCAGGTGCATAGCCCGGGGGGATGTTCTTGTGGAATGTCTGGATGGAGAAGGGAGAGCCGGGGGAAGGGAGGGGAAACCTTTCTGAAGAAGGGTTTCCCCTCCCTTCCCCCGGACCCCCCATCCCTCCTCTTCCCAAGACTTTTGACTGGCGGGGAGGCTGCGCGGCGGGAGTTCCGCTGGATGAGGCGGCAGCTTGACGAGGAGGCCTAATTTCGTCATTTTTTCAGAACAGGCCTCAAGCCGGGACAAAAAGAAAGGCGGGACGTTCTTTGAACGTGTCCCGCCTTTCTCTGTTTTTATGTCTGGTATTTTTTGCGGTATAGAGTGGTTTTATTTTGAAAATACTGTTTTAAGGGGGGCAGGGAATGCTGGGAACAGGGATTCGAT
>NZ_JH114231.1:1291779-1310500 GCF_000224655.1 Bilophila sp. 4_1_30 | reverse complement strand
AGTTTTCTACGCCCCTCCACGCCTCTTATGATAGGCGTGCTGGATGAACCGCACGAGGTCGCCCTTGCGGGTGGCCCAGTCGGGGGCGACGAGTTCGCCGGGAGCGGGATCGGCGACGACGCGGTGGATGATGATGTCGGGGCGGAGTTCCGTGAGGGCATCCACGGCAAGTTCGACGTAGGCGTCCTCCGTCAGCGGGACGTAGTCTCCGGCGTGGTAGGCCCGCTCGAGCGCCGTATTCCGGCAGACATAGACGTTATGCAGCTTGACCCCGTGGACGGGCAGGGCGTTGAGGCGGCGGACGGTGGCGTGCACGTCGTCCGGCGTTTCACCGGGAAGGCCGAGCATGAGGTGCGCGCAGACCTGCACGTCGGTTTTTTCCGCCAGCTCAATGGCCCGGGCCGAGGCCGCCGCGTCGTGCCCCCGGTTGATGCGGCGCAGGGTGGCGTCGTTCAGCGTCTGGACGCCAAGCTCAAGCCATTTTTCTTTCCACGGCGCGGCGCCGAGGATAGCCATTTTTTCGGGATCGAGGCAGTCGGGCCGGGTTCCCACGGAAACCCCGGCGAGATCGGGCAGGATGCGGAAAATCTCCAGCATCGCCGCGAGCCGGGAGGCGGGGCCGTAGGTATTGGAAAAGGACTGCAGATACGCGAGGAACAGCGAGGCCCGGTTGGACTTGCGGAAGTGCTCGCGCCAGTGCTCCCACTGGGCGGGGAGGTTCATTCCGGCAAGGCCGAGCCCCGAGCCGGAACCTATGGCGTTGCAGAAGGTGCAGCCCGCGCGGGAGAGCGTCCCGTCACGGTTGGGGCAGCTTGCCCCCGCGTCGAGAGGGATCTTTTGGACCCTCTGGCCGAAGCGTTGGCGGAGATGGACGGTGAATGTATTCCATGTATGCATCAAAACGGGCCTTTCGGTCGGATAGCCGCCAACGCCGTGGCGGTACATATATTTTGACCTTGATTGTTATACATTGAAAATATTTACTATGTGTTGTAGGTTTTCAAAACCCGCCGGAGGTTGCTCTTGACAGCGGGGCGTTTTTGGACCAACACTTCGCGACTGAACTAAGCTACCCGCAAAACGGAAAGCTGAAAAGAGCGTGCGGTTTTTGCAAACGGACCGTCTCGCCAGTTCCCTCCGGCTCTCCTAATTTCCACTTCCGGTACTGATTGAAGATCGACAGATCTTGTTTGGCCCATAGAGAAGACAAGTGAGCAATCCTGTATGCCAAAACTCGTGAATTTTATTCTCGGCGCGTTTTCCAACGATCTCGCCATCGACTTGGGGACCGCCAATACCTGCGTGTATGTGAAGGGGCAGGGCATCGTCCTGCGCGAACCCTCCGTGGTCGCCGTCAAGAAGGACTCTCGCGGCAACAGCGTGGTGTTGGCCGTCGGTCAGGACGCCAAGCGTATGCTCGGGCGTACCCCGGGCAACATCCAGGCTATCCGTCCCATGAAGGACGGGGTCATCGCCGACTTTGAAGTGACCGAAGCCATGCTTCGCCATTTCATTTCCAAGGTGCACAATTCCCGCCGTCACCTTGTCCGGCCCCGGATCATGGTGTGCGTGCCCACCGGCATCACGCAGGTGGAAAAGCGCGCGGTGAAGGAATCCGCCCAGAGCGCGGGCGCCCGCGAAGTCTATCTTATTGAAGAGCCCATGGCCGCTGCCATCGGGGCCAACCTCCCGATTCAGGAGCCTACCTCCAATATGGTGGTGGACATCGGGGGCGGCACCACGGAAGTCGCGGTCATCTCCCTGTCGGGCATCGTGTATTCCCGCTCGGTGCGCGTCGGCGGCGACAAGATGGACGAATCCATCATGACGCACGTAAAGCGCAAGTATAACATGCTGATCGGTGAATCTTCCGCGGAAGAGATCAAGATCAAGATCGCCTCCGCCTATCCGATGGACCCCGAGCAGCAGATCGAGGTCAAGGGCCGCGATCTCGTGACCGGCATCCCGCAGAACATCATCATCACCTCGGAGGAAGTCCGCAAGGCCATTTCCGAACAGGTGGACAGCATCGTCCAGGCCGTGCGCATCGCTCTTGAACAGACCCCCCCGGAACTTGCCGCCGACATTGTGGATCGCGGCATTGTCCTCACCGGCGGCGGCGCGCTGCTCAAGGGGTTGGACCAGCTCCTGCGCGAAGAAACCTCTCTGCCCATCACTGTGGTGGAAGATCCGTTGTCCACGGTCGTTATGGGCACCGGTCGCGCGCTCGACAATCTCAATGAGCTTGGCGACGTCTGTATTGACTGATAGTGCGCCTGCCGGGGGATGCCCCCGCAGGCTTTCCGGTCCGCAGCCCGGCTCCCTGCCGGTTCTGCGGACCGGTTCATCTCCGCCTTCCTCTGGATTCCGCCGCCGATCGGCGGGCCCTTCTCCGGACAAAGCATGTCTCCCAAGCACATCCTGCTGATTCCCGCTCTCGCCTTGCTGATGTATCTCGGTATGTACAGCTGGAACCAGCGCACCCATATCCTCGATAACTTCGCGGCCAACACAGGGCTCGAAGCCTCGGGCGTCGTCCTCAAATCGGTGCGCATGGTGCAGGATACGGTCATGGGGGCGTGGAACCGCTATCTCGATCTCGTGGACGTGCGTGAGGAGAATGACGAGCTCAAGAAGCAGGTCGAACAGCTCCGCCATAAGCTGCTGATGGCCTCGGAGGAGCGTGCCGAACTCGTCCGCTTGCGCCGCCTGCTCACGCTTACGCCGCCGGAAGGCTGGCAGACGCTCGGGGCCCGCGTACTCGCCGGGCGCATGGGGGCGAATTCCGCGCTGGCGTCCGTGCTCATAGGGCGCGGGTACATGACGGGAGCCATTCCGGGGACACCGGTCATGACCCCGCAGGGCGTCGCAGGTCGTGTGCTGCGGGCCGGGCCGAGTTCGGCCACGGTGCTCCTGCTCGTCGATCCGGGGAGCCGTATCGCGGTAATCAGCCAGGAGAGCCGCATTCAGGGCGTACTCGTGGGCGGAGGACCCGACAAGCCGCTGGAGATGCGTTTCGTGTCGCATAACGATGTGATCCGCGCCGGTGAAATTCTGGTCACGTCCGGCCTCGACGATGCGTTCCCCAAGGGGATCCCCGTGGCGCGGGTGCTGTCGGCCACGCCTTCGGATCTTTCGCCGTTTCAGTCCATCCAGGCCGCTCCGCTGGCGACGTTGTCCGATCTTGAAGAATTATTGCTCATTTCCCGTGTGGAAGGCTCCAGCGTTTCCGGCTCGTTGTCCGGTGTGCTGGAAGCTCCGCGCTCGCCCTCGTCTGATTCGGCGGGCAGCCCCGCCGCGCAGCGCGCACAGCCTCAGCCCGGCCAGCAGGGCTCTACGATTCCCGGTCCGCCCCGTCCCGACGCGCCGTTTTTCCTGAGCGGCCCGACGCCCCCGCCCGGGCTGCCGCTGCGGAGTCGTCCATGACGCTCAACATCCTGTGGTGGGTGGCCTTCTTCGTGCTCGGCCTTGCCCTCCAGCAGGCGCTGCCCGGTACGGATGTCCTGGTTGCCGGTTTGTTTCTGGCCTTGCAGGAGCGCCGCCCTTTTCAGCTTGCCGTGGTGCTGCTCGCGCTCATCCTCGTTCAGGAAGGCGTGGGCACGCTGGATTTTGGCACGTCCGTTCTCTGGTACCTTCTGGTCATAACGCTCTTTTTCATCGGGCGCTGGATGTTCGAGACGGAAAACTGGCTGTTCGTACTGCTCCTCAGCGGCTGTATCGGCTTGGCGCATTACGGCGTCATCTGGCTGATGACGCGGCTTCAGTTTATTCCTCTCGACACGACGCAGCTGCTGGACGAAAGCATTCTCCAAGCGCTGCTGACGCCGTTTGTTTGGCAATGCAGCATGATGGCGCGCCGGTGGGTGGTCCCCAATGAAAACAATACAGCTTGAAACCGAAGGCTATCAGCCGCCTAAGAGCGGGCTTGTGCTGTTGCAGTGCCTCGTCGGCTTGCTGTTCTTCACGTTCGTCATCCGGTTTTGGTATCTCCAGATCCATCGTGGGGCCGATTTTGCGCAGCAGGCGCAGGCCAACCACCTGCGGCAGGAGTCGGTATACGCTTCGCGCGGCCTTATCCGTGACGTAAAGGGCACGTTGCTTGCCGAAAACCGGCCCGCCTTCGGGCTGGCCCTGATCCGGGAGGACTGCAAGGACATTTCCGCCACGTTGGCGCAAGTCAGCGAGTGGGCGGGCATTCCGCTGGAGCAGCTTACCAACCGTTTTCAGCAGGACCGGCGCAAGGTGAAGCCTTTCGAGCCGATCCTTTTGCTCAACGACATGCCTTTCGATCAGGTCGCGCGCATTGAGGCGCAGCTCATGCACTGGCCGGGGCTGGAAATCGTCACTCGGTCCAAGCGCTATTATCCCGAAGGCAAGGAATTCGCGCATATTCTCGGGTACGTGGCGGAAGCCAACGAGCAGGAGCTTGCCGCCGATCCATACCTTGCCCTCGGCGACACGGTGGGCAAGCAAGGACTTGAGTATGTGTTCGAGCAGCGTTTGCGCGGGCACAAGGGGCTGTACAACGTCGAAGTCGATGTCCTCGGGCGTTCCCTCGGGAAAACGCTGGTTGAGGAACCGCAGAACGGGGAAAACCTTCAGCTTTGCCTCGATACCAAGCTGCAAAAGCAGCTCGCGGCGCTGCTCGGCGATCAGACGGGCAGCATCGTGGTCATGGAACCGCAGTCGGGTCGGCTTTTGGCGCTGGTGACGAACCCTTCCTACGACAATAACGTGTTTGTCGGCGGTCTGTCCCAGAAGGACTGGGTAGCGCTGCGCGACGATCCCTTCCATCCGCTTCAGAACCGGGCCATCCAGAGCGTGTACCCGCCCGGCTCGGTCTGGAAGCTCATGATGGCGGGGCTTTTCCTCAAGGAGGGCATCTCCCCATCGTTCCGGGTCGTGTGTACCGGCGCTGTGAAGCTCGGCAACCGGGAGTTCCGGTGCTGGCGGAAGGGGGGGCACGGTGCCGTGGATATGATCCAGTCGCTCCTGCATTCGTGCGACGTGTATTATTATGTGCTCGGCGAGAAGCTCGGCATCGACCGCATTGAGAATTTTGCCAAGGCGTGCGGATTCGGCGCGCCTACGGGCATCGATCTGCCGCATGAGAAATCCGGTCTTGTGCCGTCGAAGGCGTGGAAGAAGCGCCGCTCGGGTGAGGCGTGGTATCGCGGTGAAACGCTTAATGTTTCCATCGGGCAGGGGTACACGCTGGTGACGCCGCTCCAGATGGCGAATTTTGTGAGTTCGTTGCTCAACGGCGGCAAGCTGATGAAGCCTCAGCTTCTGGTTGATGCCAAGCCGGAAGTGCGGGGAAACATCCCTTTCAGCGAAGAGGCCCGTAAATTGGTGCTGGAAGGTATGCGCGTTACGGCGGATGTCGGCACGGCCAAGGTTCTGCGCCGCACGGATGCCGTCATCGGCGGCAAAACGGGGACCGCGCAGGTCGTCAAGATCCGCATGGTCGGCGAGCGCCGGCAGCGTACGGCGGAAATGGCGTATCTGGAGCGCGACCACGCGTGGATTGCCTCATACGGCCGCAAGGACGGAAAGGATGTGGTCGTTGTCGTCATGCTGGAGCACGGGGGCGGCGGCAGTTCGGCGGCCGGTCCGGTAGCCCGCGACGTGTATAACATCCTTTATGGGACTCCGCTTGGGCCGCAGCCGCAGAGGGCGGTAACCCGTACGGTGCGTGAGGATTGATTTTGGAATGAAGCGGGGGAGGGCGCTTTTTGCATAAAGCGCCCTCCCCGGACCTCCTCCCGTAAAAACTTCAACGCTATCGAATCCCTGTTCGGTGGGTGGGGGATGCGAAGCTACGTCTTCCGATAAAGTATTATCTCGTTAATCGTCCTATGAGGATAGAAGAAACATATTCGGGCGGTTCCGTTTGTGCCGGGGTCCGGGGGGCGGCTCGCCTCCCGGCGGGTGCAGGGCGGCGCCCTGCCGGGGTACGGGGCGGAGCCCCGTCAGGAGTTGCTACATGGCGATAGATCGGAGACTGCTGACGTATATCAACTGGGGGCTTGTGGCCACCACGCTTTTGCTGTTCTGGGTGGGCATCGGCAACCTGTATTCCGCCAGCGGCGTCAGGGTGGAGGATGGCATCAGCCTTGCCCCGTACTATGAGCGCCAGATGATCTGGGGGGCGTTCGGCCTGATCGCCATGGTCGCCTGCATGAGCTTCGATTACCGCCATTTGCAGGCTATGGCCCTCCCTTTTTTTCTGATCGTGCTCTTTTCCCTCTGCCTGATCCCTATCTTTGGGAAAGTCATCTACGGCGCGCGCCGCTGGATCGATCTGGGATTCTTCCACTTCCAGCCCAGTGAAATGGCCAAGATCGCCGTGTTGCTCATGGGGGCGCAGGTGCTCTCGCTGGACGGCGAGCCGTTGTCGTGGAAGAAGCTTTTTCAGGTTTCGTGCGTGGGCGGTATCCCTGCGGCTTTCATCGTATGCCAGCCTGACCTCGGGACGGCCTTGACCGTGCTGGCTATTCTTGGCGGCATGATCTTGTACCACGGCCTCAAGAAGCGGGTGCTGCTCGTCTGCCTCATCAGCATTCCGCTGCTGCTTCCCATGGCGTGGTTCGCGCTGCACGACTACCAGAAGCAGCGCATCATGACGTTCCTCGATCCGTCCAATGATCCGCGAGGGGCGGGATACCACATCATCCAGTCAAAAATCGCCATTGGTTCCGGACAGATATGGGGTAAAGGCTTCCTTGAGGGCACGCAGAGCAAGCTGAGCTTTCTCCCGGAAAAGCATACCGACTTTGCCATCGCCGTGTTCGGTGAGGAATGGGGGTTTGTCGGCTGCGTCGCGCTCATGGCGCTGTTCAGTCTCTTTTTATTGAGTATTTTCGAGACGGTGCGGGGGGCCAAAGATCGGTTTGGGAGCAACCTCGCGGCGGGGATTTTCATTTACTTCTTTTGGCAAATCTTTATCAACGCCGGCATGGTAGTGGGGATCATGCCGGTGGTCGGCATCCCCCTCCCTTTCATCAGCTATGGCGGCAGCGCCACGGTCGTCAATTTTTCCCTGATCGGGCTGGTCCTGAATATTTCCATGCGCCGTTTCTTGTTCAAAACATAACGGAGCCTGTTCTGTTCGCTTAAATAATATTTTTTTCACAAAGATGGGGAAAGGCGCTGTTCCGGAGAAAACGGACGGCATGTGCCGACTAGCCGCTTGAAATGGTGAATGTTCGCTGTGGAGTGCGGTAAAGCATCCGTTTCCCACAAAAGCGGATTGTGATCTTTTGCTTTTGCGGAGAACCTTTGACACATTTTGCTGGTTCGTATATAATGCCCGCATTCTATACGTTTATCCGTTTTGTATGAAGGGAGTTTCCGCGTGGTAGATCTTAATATTACGTTATGGATCCAGTTGGCGAACTTTCTTGTCACTCTGGTTGTGCTCAACTATCTTTTGATCTCGCCAATCCGAAAGATCATCCGTAAGCGCAAAGACAACGTGGAAGGGCTGATCGGCGAAATCGAAGCGTTCACCGCGGAAAAGCAGCAGCTTCTGGATGAGTACGAGTCGGAACTCCGCAAAGCGCGCGAAGCCGCCGCCATCTACCGCAAGGACGGCAAGGTCATGGGCGAACTGGAACGGGCGCGCATTTTTGATGCCGCCAGCAAGGATGCCCAGTCCGAAGTGCGGACGACGCAGGCCGCCGTGCGCGCCGACGCCGGTGTGACCCGCCGTGCGCTTCAGGCGAAAATGCACGAATTCACCGAAGCCGCCATGGCGAAGCTTCTGGCATAACTCAGAGTTCGGGGGACCCCTTGAAAGCGCTAGCCTCTTTTTTCTTGTCCAGAGACGGTATTGTGGCCGTGGCCACCCTGATTCTGCTGGGTGTCGTTTCCCATTTCAGCGATCCGTACAATCCGTGGATCAACTTACTGGCCCGTGTCGGCAACGTGTGCGTCTTCTTGTACATCCTGTGGCGTGCCGCCGGGAAAGCGATTGTTGACGGCCTGAGCAACAGGCGGGCCGCCATCGTCGACGAACTCGACAGCCTCGCCGTCCGCAAGGCCGCCGCGGAAGAGCAGCTCGCCGCCATGATCGAGAAGATCGACAGCCTTGATGCCGAGTGCGAAACCATCCTCAAAGACAGCCGGGCCCGTGGCGAAGCCATCCGTGAGGCGCTTGTCGCCGATGCCCTCGAAGAGGCGGAAAAGATTCGCAACGCCGCGCACCGCGCTGCCGACAGCGAAACGAAGAAAGCCATTGAGGAATTGCGGAGCCAGATGGCCGACGAAATCGTGCAGGCTGTGGAAGCTACCCTGAAGGAGAAGCTTGATATGAAGAAGCATGTCAAGCTCATCGACAACGCGCTGAAAAAGGTGGTGCTCAATTGAACGGCGACATCGTGGCACAGCGGTACGCCAAGGCGCTTTTCGCCTTGGGGCAGCAGGAAGGCATGGCCAAGCTGGAGCAGTACGGGGAAAATCTGTCCGCTCTTGAAGGGGTTCTTGAAGACTCCCCTGAGCTGGTGCGGCTCTTCCACATCCCCGTCATCAGCGTCGCCGAAAAGCAGAAGGTCCTGTCACAGGTTCTCGACAAGCTTGACGTTGACCCCATGATAAAAAATTTCTGCTCGTTGCTGGCAGAAAAGGAACGTCTCCCTCTTTTTGAAGAGATTGCCGAAGCGTTCGGCAAGCTCCTTGATGAGGCTTGGGGCGTTGTTCGCGGCAAGCTCCTGACTGCCGTAAGCCTCAGCAAAGAGCAGCAGGCTGGCATCCTTGCCAGACTCGAAAAGCAAACCAGCAAACAGATCGCGCTGAAGTTCGAAGTGGATCCCTCCATCCTCGGCGGGGTCGTCCTTCAGGTGGGGGACGAACGTGCTGGATGCGAGCCTTCGAGCTCAATTGGCTATCCTCAGAGACATCATCAAGAGGGGTGAATAGGATCATGCATATCAATGCAGGCGAGATCAGCAAGATCATCAAAGAGCAGATCCAGAACTACGAGCAGCGTGTCGATGCCACCGAAACCGGCACAGTGCTTTCCGTAGGGGACGGGATCGCCCGTGTATATGGCGTGCAGAACGCCATGTCCATGGAGCTTCTCGAGTTCCCCGGCGGACTGTTGGGCATGGTGCTCAACCTGGAAGAAGACAACGTGGGTGTAGCCCTGCTTGGTGAAGATACCGGCATTAAAGAAGGCGATCCGGTCAAACGTACCGGCCGCATCTTCTCCGTGCCGATCGGCGATACCGTCATGGGGCGCGTTCTGAACCCCCTCGGTATGCCCGTCGACGGTCTCGGACCGGTTGAAGCCACCGAATTCAGCGCCGTGGAAGTGAAAGCTCCCGGCATCATCGCCCGTAAGAGCGTGCACGAACCCATGGTTACCGGGATCAAGGCCATCGACGCCATGACCCCCATCGGCCGCGGGCAGCGCGAACTGGTCATCGGCGACCGTCAGACCGGCAAGACCGCCATCTGCATCGACGCCATCCTTGCCCAGAAGAATTCCGACGTGCACTGCTTCTATGTGGCTATCGGGCAGAAACGCTCCACTGTCGCGCTCGTGGCCGACACCCTGCGCAAGCATGGTGCCATGGAGTACACCACCATCATTTCGGCTACCGCTTCCGAGCCGGCCCCGTTGCAGTACATCGCGGCCTACTCCGGTTGCACCATGGCCGAATATTACCGCAACAACGGCAAGCACGCCCTCATCGTGTACGACGACTTGTCCAAGCAGGCTGTGGCCTATCGCCAGATGTCCCTGTTGCTCCGTCGTCCTCCGGGACGTGAAGCCTACCCCGGCGACGTCTTCTACCTCCACTCGCGCCTCCTTGAACGCGCGGCGAAGGTGAACGACAGTCTGGGGGCCGGTTCCATGACCGCTCTGCCCATCATCGAAACGCAGGCTGGCGACGTGTCCGCGTACATCCCCACCAACGTGATCTCCATCACCGACGGTCAGGTGTACCTGGAACCCAACCTCTTCAACGCCGGTATCCGCCCGGCCATCAACGTGGGCCTTTCGGTATCCCGCGTGGGTGGTTCCGCGCAGATCAAGGCCATGAAGCAGGTCGCTGGCACGATGCGCCTGGATCTCGCCCAGTACCGCGAACTGGCCGCTTTCGCCCAGTTCGGCTCCGATCTGGACAAGTCCACGAAGCAGAAGCTGGAACGCGGCGCGCGTCTGGTGGAACTGCTGAAGCAGCCCCAGTACCAGCCCATGCCCACTCAGGAACAGGTCGTGTCCATGTATGCCGCCACCCGCGGTTTCATGGATGATGTGCCGGTTGCTTCCGTGCAGGCTTTCGAACGCGACTTCCTTGACTTCATCCGTGGCGCCAAGTCGGACATCTTGGACGACATCGTTGCCCGCAAAGTCTTGGACGCCGATCTCGAAGCCCGTCTGAAGGACGCCATCCTTGAGTTCAAAAAAGGCTATAATGCCTAGGGGACGGTAGCGCATGCCTTCGTTGAAAGACGTCAAAATGAAGATCGTCGGGGTCCGTAAGACCAAGCAGATCACCAAGGCCATGAACATGGTGGCCTCGGCGAAGCTGCGCGGCGCCCAGTCCCGCATTGAGCGTTTCCGCCCCTACGCGGAAAAGTTTCAGGCTGTGCTCGGCGATCTTGCGGCCAAGTCCGACGGCTCGGCTCATGCGCTTCTCGAGCGCCGTGCCGAGTGCCATGTCTCGGTGATCATTCTGGCTACTTCGGATCGCGGCCTGTGCGGCGGCTTCAACGCCATGCTCATCGCCAAGGCTCTTGACGCCGCCCGGACGAAGACGGCCGAAGGAAAAACCGTCAAGTTCATCTGCGTGGGTAAAAAAGGACGCGACGCTATCCGCAAGACCGGCTTTGAAGTCCTGTCGGCGTATGCGGATGTCATGGGCAGCTTCGACTTCTCCCTTGCTTCCGGTATCGGTAAGGATGTGGTGAGCGGCTACACGCACAAGGCGATGGATGAGGTGACCCTCATCTATGGCAAGTTCGTGTCCGTGGCAAGACAGGTTCCTCTCGTTCAGACCCTGCTGCCGGTGGAGGCTGCTGCGCCCGCAACGGCTGATTCCGCCGCAGACGGCGCTTCCGCTCAGGGAGTGTCCGAAGAATACACTTACGAACCAGAAGTGACGAAGCTCCTTGCCGAAATCCTTCCCCGGTTCGTCAATGTGCAGATATACCGTGGCCTGCTGGACACTTCCGCGAGCGAAAACGCTGCCCGGATGTCCGCTATGGACAACGCCACGCGCAATTGCGACGAAATGGTGGGTGCCCTGACGCTGCTCTTCAACAAGACGCGCCAGACATCCATCACCAACGAGCTCATTGATATCGTTGGCGGCGCGGAAGCTCTGAAATAAGGGAGCGAGCAATCGTTATGAGTGAAAACATCGGCAAAATCGTTCAGGTCATCGGCGCAGTCGTTGACGTGGCGTTTCCCGACGGTCATTTGCCAAATATTCTGACCGCTCTGGAAATCAAAAACCCCAACAATAGCGATGCGCCTGATCTGATCTGCGAAGTGGCCCAGCACCTGGGCGACGACGTCGTACGCACCATCGCCATGGACGCGACCGAAGGTCTTGTCCGCGGCATGGACGTCGTGGATACCGGCAAGCCGATCATGGCTCCGGTGGGCGCGGCGTCTCTTGGGCGCATCATGAACGTGGTGGGCCGTCCCGTTGACGAAATGGGCCCCATCAAGGCTGAAAAATATCTGCCTATCCACCGCGAAGCCCCGAGCTTCGTGGAGCAGAACACTTCGGTGGAACTGCTGGAAACCGGCATCAAGGTCGTGGACCTGCTCGTTCCCTTCCCGAAGGGCGGCAAGATGGGTCTGTTCGGCGGCGCCGGTGTGGGCAAGACCGTTATCCTCATGGAAATGATCAACAACATCGCAAAGCAGCACGGTGGTATCTCCGTGTTCGCCGGTGTTGGCGAACGTACCCGTGAAGGGAACGACTTGTATCATGAAATGAAGGACGCGGGTGTTCTCGAGAAAGCCGCCCTCGTGTACGGCCAGATGAACGAACCTCCGGGAGCCCGTGCCCGCGTGGCCCTGACCGCCCTCACCTGCGCGGAATACTTCCGCGACGAGGAAAATCAGGACGTGCTGCTGTTCATCGACAACATCTTCCGCTTCACGCAGGCTGGTTCGGAAGTGTCGGCTCTACTCGGTCGTATGCCCTCCGCTGTGGGGTATCAGCCCACTCTCGGCACCGACCTCGGTTCGCTGCAGGAACGTATTACCTCCACCAACAAGGGGTCCATCACCTCGGTGCAGGCCGTATACGTCCCCGCCGACGACTTGACCGACCCGGCTCCGGCGACCACCTTCTCGCACCTTGACGGTACGCTCGTGCTTTCCCGTCAGATTGCGGAACTTGGCATTTACCCCGCCGTGGACCCGCTTGACTCCACCTCCCGTATTCTTGACCCCAACGTTGTGGGTGAAGAGCACTACGGCGTGGCTCGCGGCGTGCAGCAGGTGTTGCAGAAGTACAAAGAGCTTCAGGACATCATCGCCATCCTCGGTATGGACGAACTGTCCGACGACGACAAGCTTGTCGTGGCTCGTGCGCGTCGTATCCAGCGTTTCCTGTCGCAGCCTTTCCATGTGGCCGAAACCTTTACCGGCACTCCCGGCGTCTATGTGAAGCTGGAAGCCACGGTCAAGGCTTTCAAGGGCATTCTGAACGGCGACTATGACCACCTTGCGGAAGACGACTTCTACATGGTGGGCGACATTGATATGGCTCTGGCCAAGTACCAGAAGCGCCAGGAAAACTAGGAGCCTGATATGGAATCCACGCTTCAGCTCGAAATCGTCACACCTGACAAAGTTGTGGTCAGCCAGACCGTGGATTACGTCGGTGTTCCGGGTATCGAAGGTGAATTCGGCGTCCTGCCGCATCACATCGCGCTTCTGTCCGCTTTGGCTATTGGCGACCTCTATTTCCGCGTCGACGGGAAGACGGAACATGTGTTCGTTTCCGGCGGGTTCGCTGAGGTTTCCGACAACAAGCTGAGTATTCTGGCCGAATCGGCCGAACGTGGCGAGGACATTGATACTGCCCGCGCCAACGCGGCTCGGGAACGTGCGGAAGCGCGTTTGGCCGCCAAGACTGCCGAAACGGATATGCTCCGGGCGCATCTTGCTCTCCAGCGTGCTGTGGAGCGGTTGCACATCGCATCACTGGTTTAGTTGGTTTTGTTTTATGATTAAAGGGCGCGGGGCTTCGGCTCCGCGCTTTTTGTTTAGTGTTGAGCTGATTGGTGATACGGGGAAGATTGGGGCGTGCTGGCCTGTAGGGGGAGGCGTTAGGATGATTTCGCTTATCAGTAATGGCAAAAGGGAGAGGGGGGAAATGCTTTGATTGGGCAGGAGGGGATGGAGTGAGCGTCTCGAAAGGACGTGGAGGGTGGCGGAGAGAAAAATTTCGTTTATTGGCTTTGCAGTAAGAGAAGCTGGGGGCTGAAGCAGGGGAGGGAGCGCTGGTGTGGAGGCTCTCTCCCCTGTCCGGTTATTGCCGTTGCTTTTCTGGCAGGGCAGCAATGATGACGCCCATGAACGTGAGCCCGACGCCGAGGGTTTGAGCCAACGTGAGGCGTTCCCCGAGGATGGTAAAGGCGAAGATAAGGGTGAACACCGGGATGAGGTTGCCGAAGAGGGCGACGATGCCCGCTTCAAGATGCTTGAGGGCAAAGTTGAAGCTCAGGTACACAAGGAAGCCCACGCCGAGGCCCATATAGAGCAGGCCGCCGATTGCAGGCATGGTGACGTTGACGGGCATGGGCGTCGTGAACACGAAAGGCAGGAATACGATGGTCCCGCCGAGCGCCTGAATGGCGGAGATGCTCAGGAAGGAGTAACGCCGGGAAATGAAGCGCACGCACACGGCGTAGCCTGTCGCGGACAGGACGGCACCGACCATCAGCAGGTTACCGAGAATGGGATTGGACGCCTGAGCCGAGCTTTCGGCGGCGAGGGAGGCCCCGGCGACGCCCGCCACGGCAAGCAGCATGGCGATAATGGTCTTCTTGGTGAGCTTTTCGCCGAGGAACAACCATGCGGCCACGGCGGTGCAAAGGGGGAAGCAGGCTGCAATGACGCCGCCCTGCGATGCCGTGGTGTAGGTCATGGCGAAGGTTTCGCAGAGGAAGAACAGGCAAGGCTCGAACAGGACCATCGCCAGCAGGTATTTCCAGTCGCCCTTTTGATAGGGGATATGGCTCCACAGGCGGTACAGCGCCAGATAGATGACCCCGGCGAACGCCACGCGGGCAAAAACTACCTGCATGGCGGTAAATGACTCGAACGCGTATTTCATGGCGATCATGCCGCCGCCCCACGTCGCATAGCTCAGGATCAGCAACGCCATCAGCACGTTCTTGGATACGGTCATGGTTCTCTCCTCAAAGTGCCCGCCGGTTGTGAAAGAACGGGCTATCATGATGTTTCCACGGACTTTAGATGGTTGTGCCCGACAAATCTGATGCAGATGCGACACTTTTGCAAAAATGGGGAGATGAAAAAATGGGAGCGGAAAGGGGGAAAACGCAAAACACGGCGTCCTTGTTCAGAAAAAACCGTGAAGGCTATATGGCCTTCACGGTTTGTGCATATACGGTACGTTGAGGATAATCAGGCCATGCGTTCGCGGAGTTTGCGGCGTTCGCGGTCGATTTGTTCGTCCGTGGCTCCGAAGTCGCGCATCAGGTGTTCGGTCATGGCGACGGCGACTTCACGTTCGCCGGAGAAGACGGCTGATACGCCCTCGGACTTGAGATTTTCCGCCACGCGCAGATAGGTGGTGTGGACGAGGATGCGCAGGTTGGGATTGATGGCGCGGGCGACTTCCACGATTTCCCCGGCCGGGGCGCTCGACGAGGAAATGATGAGCCCCTCGGCCTCTTCCGCGCCCGCATGGATCAGGACTTCGCGTTGTGTTGCGTCGCCGTAGATGATCTTCTCGCCGAGCGCGCTGACTCGCCGCACGGTATCGATGTTCATTTCCACGACCACCACGTCGAGGTTGTTGTCGCGGAGGATTCCCGTGAGTTGCTTGCCTACGGGGCCATACCCTACAACAATGATGCGCTGCGCACCCTCGGGGTGGGAAAGTTCGTTTTCATCGAGGCGGGGGAGCCCGATGCCTTTGGATTCCAGCCAATGGGCCGCCCCGTTGATGCGCCGGTAGAGCAGGGGGTTGAGGGTGATGGAAACGATCGCCGTCACGATGATCGCGCTGGAAGCTTCCTTGGGCAGTACGCCGAAGCTCACGCCCATCGCGGCGAGGATGAAGGAAAATTCGCCGATCTGCGCCAGTGCGACTGCGACGGAAAGGGCCATGCGCAAAGGCTTGCCGAAGAGCTTGACCACAATGAAGGCGGCCAGCGGTTTGCCGATGAGGACGATTCCGAGCGTGGCGAGGATGAGGGGCCAGTCGCTGATGAGCGAGGCGGGGTTGAACAGCATCCCCACGGAAACGAAGAAGAGGACGGCGAAGGCGTCGCGCATGGGCAGGGCCTCTGCGGCCGCCTGCGAGCTGAATTCGGACTGGCCGACGACCATGCCGCTGAGGAAGGCGCCAAGGGCCATGGAGGCGCCGAAGAAGTTGGCCGCGCCCACGGCCACGCCGAGGGCCAGGACAAGGACGGAGAGGGTAAACAGATCCCGGGTTCCGGTGCGGGCCACATAGGCAAGGAGCTTGGGGATGATCCGTTGGCCGACCACCAGCGCGAAGACCACGAGCGCCCCGAGTTTCAGTGTCGTAACGGCAAGGACGTGCCAGACGCTTTCGGACTGTTCGTTGCCGCCCACGATGGCGGGCAAAAGCACCAGCAGAAGGATGGTGAAGAGATCTTCCACCACCAGCCAGCCGAGGGCCACGTGGCCCGTTGTGGTGTGCAGCGCTTTGTTGTCGGAAAGGACGCGGGTCAGGACGACCGTACTGGCGACGGAGATGGCCATGCCGAAAACCGCCCCGGCGGCCCATGACCAGCCGAAACCGTGCGAGACGACCATGCCGAGCAAGGTTGCCGCCCCGATCTGGGCGGCCGCGCCGGGCAGGACGATACGCTGGACGGCCAGCAGGTCTTTAAGATGGAAGTGGAGGCCCACGCCGAACATGAGCAGGATGATGCCGATTTCCGCGCATTGGGACGCCGTGTCCGCATCGGCGACGAAACCGGGGGAATAGGGGCCTACAATAATGCCTGCCAACAGGTAACCCACAATGGGGGACATGCGTAGTTTCTGGGTGATGAATCCGAGCACGAGGGCTGCGCTCAGGCCACCGGCAAGCGTCAGGATGAGATCGACGTTATGCAGCATAGAGTCCTTTGCATGTGCGGTTGTCCGTTCACGTATTCATGATTGCGTTCTTTTTCAGAAAGAAAGAATGCCGAAACGAGGAACGAATATCAAGGGGATGGCTTTGCCCGTTTCATGATTACCTTCCAACGCCGCCATAAGGCCGGAACTGGCCGTTTGAAAGAGGTGCTTGCTCCTCTTCACGATGCGCCGGGGCGGAAGAGGGCTTGCGGCGCGGAGCGGCTGCCCATACGGGATAGGCCCCGAAAGAGGGGAATGGATTATCCTGCGTTTTTTTTCGATCGGAGTAAAGGTTTTGGGAAAAATTTTGATGTCGGATGCTCGTGCCGTTTTTGGAAAAAAGATACCTTTAAAGAAAAAAACGGCGTTGATATGATACTTTTTATAGCCTTTTTCCCTGTTTTTCCGAGAAAAGCGCTCCGGTAGGGATTGTCTGTGAAAAATATCGTTAACAAAAGAGAAAGGAGGAATTTCTGTTGAATAAAAAAATGAAAAGGACTATCCTTTTTTGAAAGAAAAGTTCTTGCAAAAAGCGTACTGGTTCTGGGAGTGCATCCCGGCTTTCGCAAGTCCCCGATCCATCGGAATGTCATGAAAATCAAGCTCGACGAAACCAATCTGGCAATTATCAAGGCGCTGCGTAATGGCCGCGCCTCTTTTCGAGACATCGCCGCGGATCTGGGGCTCTCCGAAGTGACTGTCCGTACCCGCGCAGCCCGGCTCATCGAAGACGGCGTGCTGGACATCTGCGGTCAGGTCGATGTGGAAAAGCTTCCCGGACACACGCTGGCGCTGGTGGCGATCAAGCTGCGCTCCCCGGATCTTGTGGGCGAGGGCGAAGTGTTCTCCCACTTGCGGGGCGTGGTTTCCGTGGCTGTCCTGACGGGGCGGCACGACCTTATCCTGACCGTGCTGCTCAATGAGGAGTTCGGCCTGCTGGATTTCTACACCAACGAGTTCTCCAAGTGTCACGACAGGGTGTCTTCCATCGAAACCTTTATCGTCTATAAGGGATTCAGCCTGAAGGTGCCCTATATTCTGTAGCCGCCCCGGCGGTCTGCGGAGTTTTTCGAGTCGGCGGGGCGTCCCGTCGGCTTTCTGGCGTCGCACAGGCGGCGCGGGATTTCGCACAAACAGGGACTGTTAAACGGAGTCATTCATGTTGCATCAAACGGCATTACACGCAACGCATGAGGCCCTCGGCGCCACGCTGGTTGATTTCGGCGGTTGGGATATGCCGCTCTGGTATCCCACCGGCGCGGTGAAGGAACATCTCGCCGTCATCCAGCACGCCGGACTGTTCGATATCGGGCATATGGCCGGGCTCATGGTTTCCGGCCCCGACGCGCTGGAAGCGCTTCAGTGGGCCTTTACCAAGGATTTGTCCTTGTCCGGTCCGCGTGCCGCTTACGGCGCGTTCCTCGATGCGTCCGGCGGCGTGGTGGATGACGCCATCGTATACCCCCTGAGCGAAGGCCGTTACTTTGTGGTGCTCAACGTGGGCAAGGGCGAACGCATTGCCGAATCGCTCCGCGCATGGGCCGCTTCCGAAGGCAAGAGCGTAACGATCCGCGATCTCGCCGGGACATACGGCAAGCTCGACCTTCAGGGCCCGGCTACGGTCCGCGTCATGACCAAGCTCCTCAAGGACCCCGAGGCCGTGTTCGACAAATTGCCCTATTTCTCCTTCAAGGGCGACATCGAACTTGCCGACAGCGATATTTTCCTTGCCGACGGTACGCCGATCTTTCTGTCCCGTACGGGGTATACCGGCGAGCAGGGCTTTGAAATCTTCGTTCCCTACGACAAGATCGTGGATATTTGGAACCGGATTCTCGAAGCGGGGAAGGACGAAGGCGTCATCCCCTGCGGCCTGGCCGCCCGCGACTCCGTGCGTGCCGGGGCGGTGCTCCCGCTTTCGCAACAGGACATCGGCCCGTGGGCATTCGTGAATAACCCGTGGCCCTTCACCCTGCCCAAGGATGAAAACGGCAACTGGACCAAGAATTTCTTTGGCCGTTCCGCCCTTGAGGAAGCCATTGCTTCCGGCAATGTCACGTATACCTATGCCTACTGCGGCTTTGACCCCCGCAAGGTGACGTCTCCCGATCACGACACGCATCCGCAGGTCCTGCTGGATGGCGAGGTCATCGGCGACGTGCTCACCTGCGTGGCGGACGTGTCCATCGGGCGCGTGGACGGCGTGATCACGAGCGTCGCCAGCCCGGAAAAGCCGGAAGGTTTCGCGCCCAAGGGCCTTGTCTGCGGCTTTGTCCGCGTGAACCGCCCGCTGGAGAACGGCACCAAGCTTACGCTCGCCGACCCGCGCCGCAAGATTCAGGTCGAGACCGTGACCGACATCCGTCCCGCCCGCACCGCCCGCAAGAAGCTGGGAAGCCTGTA
>NZ_JH114231.1:1286723-1291471 GCF_000224655.1 Bilophila sp. 4_1_30 | reverse complement strand
TTCTCCCTCCCCTCCCCTCCCCAAACCCACCTCTCCCTCTCCTAAGACGTTTGTAATGGGGGCGGGGGAGGCGAGTGAGCCTTGTTGAAAACGAAGAGGGAACTCCTGACGCGCTCGGGGCCGTCTGTATCCGCTCCGGTTGAAACGTTGTTTCGGCCGGAGCGGATACAGGCGGTTTTGAGGGGGTCCGGGGGGAATCATTCCCCCCGGGCGGGGTCAAGGGGCGGCAGCCCTTTGCCGCCGGAGGCATACCGTAAATATCAACCGCACGAGAGGAACACGATCATGTCCAACATTCCCGCCGAACTGCGTTACTCGGAAGATCACGAATGGATCAGCACCTCCGCCCCGTGGAAGATCGGCGTGAGCGATTACGCCCAGAACGCCCTCGGCGACCTCACCTATGTGGAACTGCCTTCCGTGGGCGACACCTTTGAGAAAGGTCAGGAGTTCGGCACGCTCGAATCCACCAAGTCCGTGAGCCCTCTGTTCATGCCCGTCGCCGGCACGGTCAAGGCCGTCAACGAAGCGCTGGTGGATGCCCCTGAAAAAGTGAATCAGGATCCCTACGGCGAAGGCTGGCTCATCGAAATCGAATCCGCCGAGGGCGTGAGCGAACTGCTGGATGCCGCGGCATACAAGGCGCATCTGGAGACCCTGTAATGCATCGTTATTTCCCCCACACCGCGGAAGACGAAGCGCAGATGCTCGGCGTCGTCGGCGCCGACAGGGTGGAGGACCTGTTTGCCTCCATCCCGGCGGATTGCCGCCACGAAGGCGCGCTTCCTCTGACCGCCATGACGGAGTGGGAACTGACGGCGCAGGCTGAAGCGCTGGCCGCTTCCATGCCCGCAGCCGGTTCCGCGTGGATCGGCGCGGGAAGCTACCAGCACTACATCCCCGCCGTTGTCCCGGCTCTTGCCGGCCGTTCCGAATTTTACACCGCCTACACGCCGTACCAGCCGGAAATCAGCCAGGGTACGCTGCAGGGCATCTTTGAATTCCAGACGCTCATCGCCCGTCTGCTCGGCATGGAAGTGGCCAACGCCTCCATGTACGACGGCGCGACCGCGCTGGCCGAAGGTGCGCTGATGGCCTGCCGCCTGACCAAGCGCAGCGCCGTGGCGGTTTCGCAGGCCCTGCATCCCCATTACCGCACGGTGCTGGACACGTACTGCAACGCCAACGGCATTGAAGTGCGCGACCTCACCATGACCGAAGAGGGCGGCACCAGCCTTGAGCACCTCAAGGACGATACGGAACTCGCCGCGCTGATCGTGCAGTCCCCCAACGTCTTCGGCGTGGTCGAACACCTTGCCGAACAGGCCGAATGGATCCATGCCCGCAAGGGGCTGTTGATCACCGGCTTCACTGAAGCGATGGCCTATGGCCTGCTGGCCACCCCCGGCAGCCAGGGCGCGGACATCGTGTGCGGCGAAGGGCAGAGCTTCGGCCTGTCTCAGGCGTTCGGCGGCCCTTATCTGGGGCTTATGGCGACCCGCAAGGCTTTCGTCCGCAACCTGCCGGGCCGTCTCGTGGGCCAGACCGTGGACAACAAGGGCAAGCGCGCCTTCGTGCTCACCCTGTCCACCCGCGAGCAGCACATCCGCCGCGAAAAGGCCGTGTCCAACATCTGCTCCAACGCCGGGCTGTGCGCCATGACCTGCGCCATGTACCTTGCGAGCATGGGCGGCACGGGCCTCCGCCATATGGCCCAGCTTAACCGCGACAAGGCCGAATACCTCAAGGCCGGCCTCGCCAAGCTTGGTTTCCGCCCCGTGTATTCTGGCCAGACCTTCAATGAGTTCGTGATGGCCGCTCCCGCCGGTTTCGACGCCAAGTGGAAGCGCCTCCTTGAAGAAAAGAAGATCATGTTCGGCATGGATCTGTCCAAGTGGTACCCGCTTGCCGACAGCTACCTCTTCTGCGTTACGGAAACCCGGAGCCGCGCCGACATCGACGCCATCCTGAAGGAGATCGCCTGATGAGCAATCAGTCTTGGCCCGGGGTGTCGAGTCTCGTACTGAACGAGCCCCTGCTGTGGGAAAAAGGCCGCCCCGGACGCGTGGGCGTGAGCCTGCCCGAATCGGACGTGCCCGCCGCCCCCTATGAGGCGGAAGGCATGGTGCGGACGGATCTGAATCTGCCCGACCTGGCTGAGCTGGATGTGGTGCGCCACTACACGCGCCTTTCCACGTGGAACTTCGGTGTGGACACGGGCATGTATCCGCTCGGTTCCTGCACCATGAAATACAACCCCAAGATCAACGAAAAAATCGCCGCGCTGCCCGGTTTTGCCGGTGCGCATCCGCTGTTCCCCTCCGAATATTCGCAGGGCGCGCTGCGGGTGCTGTACGAAACCGAGCAGATGCTGTGCGCCGTGACCGGCCTTGAGGCGTGCAGCCTCCAGCCTTCCGCTGGTGCGCACGGCGAACTGACCGGCATCATGCTCATTCAGGCATGGCACCGGGCGCAGGGCAACACGCGCACCAAGATGCTCATCCCCGACACCGCGCACGGCACCAATCCGGCCAGCGCCGCCCTGTGCGGCTTCTCGTCGGTAAAGGTTCCGCTCGGTCCCGACGGCATCCTGACCGTTGAGGACGTGGCCGCCCTGATGGATGACGACTGCGCCGGGATCATGATCACGAACCCGAACACGCTTGGCCTGTTCGAGTCCAACATCAAGGAAATCGCCGAACTCGTGCACGCCCGCGGCGGCCTTGTCTACGGCGACGGTGCGAACCTGAACGCGATCATGGGCTATGCCCACATGGGCCATATCGGGATCGACGTCATGCACATGAACCTGCACAAGACGTTCTCCACCCCGCACGGCGGCGGCGGCCCCGGCTCCGGCGCGATCTGCGTGAGCAAGACGCTTGTGCCGTTCCTGCCCGGCCCCCGTCTGGTCGAAACCGACGGCAAGCTCGACTGGGTGGACAACTCCGTCGACGCCGGAGGGCAGTCCATCGGCCGTATGCATCCCTTCTGGGGGCAGTTCGGCGTGGTCTTGCGCGCGTGGGCCTACATGAAGACCCTCGGCCCGGATCTGAAGCGTGCCAGCGAGCTGGCCGTGCTCAACGCGAACTATATCAAGTTCAGCCTCAACGATCTGTACGATCTGCCCTTCCCGCAGCCTTCCCTGCACGAATGTGTGTTCACGGACAAGAAGCAGGAAGAGTTCGGGGTCAGCACGATGGACATCGCCAAGCGCCTGATCGACTGCGGCATCCATCCGCCGACGATCTACTTCCCGCTGGTGGTGCACGGCGCGATCATGATCGAGCCCACCGAATCGGAAAATCTCGAGGATCTGGATGCGTTCATTGAGGCCATGCGTTCCATCGCGGAATTGGCCGAGACCGATGCAGACCTGTTGCATGCCTCTCCGACCCGGACTAAAGTGGGTCGCGTCGATGAAGTCGGCGCAGCCCGCAAGCCCGTTCTGACGGGCGATATGTAAACGAAAAACAGCCGAGGAGAGGGGAAGGGATCCGCAAAGAACGCTTTGCCGCCGTCGTCAGGATCACGGGCGACGCCCGACGGTTCGCTGTCGGGGATTCCTTCTCCTCTCTTTGCCGTTTTCTCGGCCCTTTGGGACTTTCATAATGGGACTGCGCCATTATGAAAGTTTTTTTATGGAGTTCCGCATGTATTGGATCGTGAATCATTCCCTCGACCCGGCATTCAACCTCGCGCTTGAGGAATATTTCTTGGGCCGGATCGAGCCCGGCCATCCCGGTTACGCCATCCTGTGGCAGAACAGCCCGGCCATCGTGGTGGGGCGGTTCCAGAATACCCGTCAGGAAGTGAACGCCGATTTCGTGCGCGAGCGCGGGATCAGCGTGGTGCGCCGGATGACGGGCGGAGGCTCGGTCTATCACGACGCCGGGACGCTCAACTATACCTTCATCCATCATCTGGACAAGGAAGGAGCCCTGCCCGCCTTCAGCGAAGCCGGAAAACCCATTGCCGAGGCGCTGCAAAAGCTCGGGCTGCCCGTGACCTTTTCCGGGCGTAACGATCTGATGCTGGACGGCCTGAAAGTAGCGGGCGTGGCGCACTGCCGCCGGGGGATGCGTTATCTGCATCACGGCTGTATTCTGGTAAACAGCAACCTTGATGTACTGTCTCAGGCGCTCAATGTGGACCCGGCCAAGTACAAGTCAAAGGGCGTGGCCTCTGTCCGCAGCCGCGTGGGGAATCTGGCTGAGTATCTGGCCGTGCACTCTCCGGATCTGCCGCCGCTGACGGTACAGCGCGTGCGCGATGCGATCATGGAGCACCGTTCCGGGGATGAATACCGGATGAACGCGGCGGATTTCGTCGCCATCACCCGTCTGCGGGACGCCAAATACTCGACGTGGGATTGGACGTACGGCGCGTCGCCTCCGTTCACGGAGCGCAAGGCGCAGCGTTTCCCTTGGGGCAAGGTGGAGGTTTCCTACGACATCCGGCAGGGCAGCGTGGTCGAGTGTCATTTTTACGGCGATTTCTTCATGGCCGGGCCGGGCAAGAGCCTGACCGACGAGGCGAGCAGCTGCGAGATTTATGATCTGGAAGAGGCCATGCGCGGCGTTCCCTACACGAACGAGGCCCTTTCACCCGTGCTTGACCGTTTTCCGCTGCATCTGCTGTTCAGCGGCTGTGACCCGGATGAGCTGAAAGCCTTTTTATTGCCGGGTAGATAGAGCAAGTTGGAAATATTGGGGAAGGGAGGGAAAACTTTTCTGAAGAAAAGCTTT
>NZ_JH114231.1:1276602-1286392 GCF_000224655.1 Bilophila sp. 4_1_30 | reverse complement strand
CCCCCTCCAATCTTCTCCTCCTATTTCAACAGTCTTCCCAACGCTTCGTTGACGAGGGCGGGGTTGGCCTTGCCCTTCATCTTGCGCATGACCTGCCCGACGAAGAAGCTGATGAGCTTGGTCTTGCCGCCCTTGTAGGCTTCGGCTTCGGCGGGGTTCTCGGCAATCACTTCGGCGACGGCGGCGTCGATGGCAGAGGTGTCGGACACCTGCACAAGACCTTTTTCACGGACGTAGGCTTCGGGCATGACGCCGTTGGCGTACACTTCGCTGAAAATATCCTGAGCGATCTTGGCGCTGATGAGGCCGCCGTCGACGATCTTGGCGAGTTCGGCAAGGGCTTCCGGCTTGAGGGCGGAGTCTTTGAGCTCCACGCCGGTCTGGTTGATCTCGCGGAGCATGGGGCCGGTCATATAATTGGCTATCTTGCGCGGCTCGTTGTACAGGGCCACCGCCGCTTCAAACAGATCGGCCTGCGCGCGGTCGGATGTGATGATGTCCGCGTCCTGCTCGGGAAGTTTCCACTCATCCATGAACCGCCGGCGGCGCTGCGCGGGCAGCTCGGGAAGGCTGGCCTTCCAGCTTTCGAGCTGCTCGTCCGTGATGTGCACGGGCACGAGATCCGGGTCGGGGAAATAGCGGTAGTCGTGGGCCTCTTCCTTGTCGCGCATGGACATGGTGACGCCCTTCACGCTGTCGAACAGGCGGGTTTCCTGAATCACCTTGTCTCCATCTTCCAGAACGTCCTGCTGGCGGGAGACTTCGTATTCGATGGCCTTCTGGACGTGGCGGAACGAGTTCAGGTTCTTGAGCTCGGCGCGGGTGCCGAATTCGGCCGCGCCTTTGGGACGGATGGACACGTTGGCGTCGCAACGGAAGCTGCCTTCCTCCATGTTGCCGTCCGTGATGCCGAGGTAGACCACGATGGCGTGCAGGGCCTTGAGATAGGCCACCGCTTCCTCTGCACTGCGCATGTCGGGCTCGCTCACGATTTCGATGAGCGGCACGGCGGCGCGGTTGAGGTCGAGATAGCTGTGGTCGCCTTCGTGGATGTTTTTGCCCGCGTCGGTTTCCATGTGGATGCGGGTAATGCCGATGCGCTTGGTCTCGCCGCCGACGTTGATGTCCAGATGCCCGAATTCGCACAGCGGGCGCTCGAACTGCGAAATCTGGTAGTTGTACGGCATGTCGGGGTAGAAGTAGTTCTTACGGGCGAACACCGAATCTTTGTTGATGGTGCAGTCAAGGGCGAGGCCCGCGCGGGTGGCATACTCCACGGCGGTCTGGTTCAGAACGGGCAGCACGCCCGGCATCCCGGCGCACACCTCGCAGACGTTGGTGTTGGGCTCCACCCCGAACGTCGTGGGGCAGGAGCAGAACAGCTTGGATTTGGTGCAGAGGTGAACATGCACTTCAAGGCCGATGACGGTTTCATAAGTGGACATAGGGCGACTCCGAAAGGCCGAACGATTATTCTATTCAGGTATCAAACACTTTTGTTTTTCAGTTCCGGACGCTGGAGACGCCCGGAATTCAAAACGTAAAAGTCTTAGAAGGATAGGGGATGGGGTTTGGGGAAGGGGAAAGGAAGCCCTTCTCCAGAAGGGTTCCTTTCCCCTTCCCCGATTCCTCACGCTTCCTCTATTTTCCATACAGCTCAGGGTTCAACGTGGGGTCGTTGTACATCTTGAACTGGAAATACAGCTTGGGGGTCTTGGCCCCCTCGACGAACTCGGTGACGAGATGCTTGACGGCAAGGCTGAGGTCGGCGCGCTGCTCCTTGAGGACCGCGAGCTTCTTTTCGCAGGAGGCGATGTGCTCGGGAGTCACATCGGTGCGCCGGACCTGCTCGTCCATGTGCCAGATCTTGAGGCTGAGGATGGAAAGGCGGTCGATGGCCATGCCGAGGGATTCCGTATTGATGTGCGGCGCGGGCGAGGCCGGGAGCAGCGGGGAGAGCAGGGCCACGAGGCAGGCGTCCACGCGCTCTATGCGGTCGTTGCGTTCCTGATTGAGCCTGTCGATGCGGTACTTGCAGTCGGCGATGACGTCGGGCGTCACGTCGCGGCGGCGGGCCGTGTCCTCAATGTGCCAGAGCCGGAAATTCCGCAGGTGCTGCGCGCGGACGAGGGCAAGGAGCGTCTCGGGGGAGGCGGAGGCGTCGGGGGCGACGTCGTCGGCTTCGGGTTCCTGGCTGTGCCAGAGGGCCGTGGCTTCGTTTTGGGCGTCGAAACAGGCATCCAGAAGCGTGAACAGTTGCGTGGGTGTGGTCATGGCTATTCCTGATTGGCGTTGGAGATGGTGGCGTCAAAGAATTTGCCGACGCCGTAGTCGCCGCGGCGGAAAAATTTTTCCGGGCCGGGGCCGACGATCTGGAGTTCGGGATGGGAGCGCTGCATGTCCAGCGCGATGCGCATTTCCTTGGTGCACCCGGTGGAGAAGGTGGCGTCCTTGCCGGACCAGACGGGCGGGACCTTGAGCCCCATGAGCCCGAAGCTGGCCTCGATGTCCTCCATGCTCTGGAAGCGCCAGATGTTGATGAGGCCGCTGCGCTGCACCTGTTCCCACATGAACATGAGATCGTCCCCGTCCATGCCGGGCTCGAAATATTCCGCCGGGTTGATGATGAAGACCTGATCAAGCCGCTCCCGCAGCGACCGGACGAACGTGTCCGCCACCTTGATCGCCGTGGCGGTCTGGCCGGGGATGCTGCCGATGATGCAGCTGTAGAACATCACGGCCTTGCCGCTGTCCTTGGAGGCGCGCATACTCTTGATGATGGTCCGGGCCTTGGCCGTGAGCGCCTGTTCGCTGAACTTGCGGATGCCGGGCGCATGGGGCTTGAGCTGCATACGCACTTCTCCGCGATCTTCCCAGAAGCAGAAGACGTCACGGGTGAAGAGGTGGCTCGTGCCGAGGAGCACGTCGCGGTTGCAGCGTCCGCGGGCGATGACGGCGTCGCTCTCTTTCCATGCGCGGGCGAAGGTGACCGAGGTGCGGTACAGGTTGAGCCGTTCGCCCGTGCCGTCCGAAATGATGAGCAGGCGGTTTTCCCGCAGGCGGCGGAGCAGTTCGTTCTTTGATGCGGCCGGAGCCTTGAATATATGGGATTCGGGCAGATTGTCCACCAGCAGGGGATCGCGGTCCACGTCCCACACGGTCGGGGCGTAGTAGACCGGCGCTTCCTTGAGCGTCAGGATGACCTTGTGCCCGAGCCGCAGCAGCGTCTGGATGATCCGCAGATCAAGGGCAAGGCCGCCCTCCATCGCGCAGATATAGAGGAACGTGCGCGGCGGGCCGGGGAAGAGCTCCTCCACCTGCGGGATGAAGGCTTCGGAACCGGTAAAGATGTCCGGGAGTTCGCACTTGCCGCTTTCCGCCGCCGCGCAGTTGTGGATGAGCTGGGTGAGGGTATGGTGCGAGCGCCCGGCAAGGTGGAAGAGGCGGGCCAGCTCAGCCAGATCCAGCGCGCGGCGCAGATCGGGGATGCCCTCGGCGCTCAGGCCGTCGGGCAGGCGTCCGAGGGCCTTTTGCAGGGCCTGCGAACGGAGGAAGGAGGCGAGCGTTTCGTTGTAGAACAGGCGCTCGTTGAGCCACGGATCGCCCGCGTCGAAATGGCTGATAAGCGTGGTGACCAGCCGCTTGACGAGGCGGGAGGGCAGGATGTTGCCGAGCGCGAGGCAGCCCCGGAAACGGTGGCGGCAGTAGTTGATCATGTCGCGGCGCTTCTGGCGGTCCTTTTCGTAGCGGACGACCCGGATGATGGAGCGCCATGCCGCGATATACTGGCTGCGCACGCGGGGCGGAAAACTGCGGAGGTGGAAGGAGGCCGCCAATTCCCGGAAGGTGGCGTCGGAACACGGCGCGTACACCTGCCGTTCGTCCATGGCGACCATGAAGCGGAGCTGCTCCGGGCTGGCGACGCCGCTGGGGTTGATGCCGTGTTCGATGTTGTTTTCCGCGCAAAAGCTGTAGAACCACGCATCAAAGCCGGGATGGTCGCCGAGCCGGAGATCGCTGACCTGCCCGATGTCGGGAAGCCTGTTCATACGTGCTCCGGGGCGGACGTCCCGTCCGTCTGGATAAAGCCGCGTTCACGCAGCCGCTGGAAATAGGTGCCGGATGAGCAGGAAAGGACCCGCAGCCCGGCATCGAGGCTTTGTACCCGTATGACGTCGCCGCCGCACAGGGGGATGCCCTCCTGCCCGTCCACGGTCAGGAACGCGTCGGGCGCGGCGGCGTCGGTTTCGAGGCGGATGCGGGAGTCCGCGGGCAGGACGATGGGCGGGAAGCTCTTGAAGAAGGGCGAAATGGGCGTCAGGGTGAGGGCCTGCACCTTGGGATGCACCAGCGGCCCGTGGGCGGACAGGGCATACGCCGAGGAGCCGAGGGGCGTGGAGACGATCACCCCGTCGGAGCGCACGACGCCCATGTCTTCGCCGTCCACGAACACATGGACGGGCAGCACGCGGGCGATGGCGCCGCGCCCGACCACCACGTCGTTGGCGGCGTGCCCGCTGGCGATGGGCGTCCCGCCACGCAGGAGCTCCCACGCGAGCAGGAGGCAGGTGCGCGTGATCATCTTTCCGGCGAGGAGGCGTTCCAGCGCGGGTTCCCAGCCGACGGCGGAGAGTTCGGTCAGAAAGCCGACCTGACCGAAATTGATGCCGAGAAGCGGAATGTCCAGCCCGGCAAGCTTGCGGCCCACGCCGACGAAGGTTCCGTCGCCGCCGAGGATCAGGATTGCGTCGGCGGTGCGGGCCCTGCCGACGAGTTTTTCGGAAGGGCAGTCGGCGGGAAGGGCGGAACAAGCCACACCGTGGGCTCCGAGCCACTGGCTGACGGCTGCTGCGGTGGCTTCGGCGGCGGCGTGCCGGGCCTTGGTGACGAGAAGTATGGAGGTGACGGAGTGCATCTGCTTTCAGTAGTAGAATCCCTGTGATTCTTCAATAGCAAACTTGGGAGCCCGGTACCGCCGCCGTATCGTTTCGGCGGGTTGGGGAATGCCGCACGGCCCGCATGGAGTTGTCAGCGGGGGCTGTTTCGCTTATATCTCAAAGTTCGCCGCAAGCGGGTTGCAGAACGGGAATCAGGGATTATCTGTGCTTGTAGCCATGCGGTTCGAAGGAGCGTCTTATGGACAAAGCCCTGCAAATGATTTCCCAACATGCGGAAGACGGCGCGAAACTGCGCCGCGATTTTTTTGCCGTCCACGGGGGCAAGGTGGCCGAGGCCGCCCGGCGCATGGCCGTCGCCGTGGCGCGCGGAGGCAAGATTTTGCTGGCGGGCAACGGCGGGAGCGCGGCGGATGCCCAGCACTGGGCCGCGGAGTTCGTCAACCGGTTCCTGATGGACCGGCCGCCGCTTCCGGCCATCGCGCTGACGACCGATTCTTCCGTGCTGACGTCCATCGGCAACGATTTCGGTTACGATCTCGTCTTCACCAAGCAGGTGCAGGCGCTCGGGCGCCCCGGCGACGTGTTCGTCGGCATTTCCACCTCGGGCAACAGCGCCAACGTCATCGGCGCGTTGCAGGCGGCCCGCAAGCAAAGCCTGTTCACCATCGGCCTGACCGGGGACGGGGGAGGGCGCATGGCTCCGCTGTGCGACATCCTGCTTGCGGTGGGGCATCCGTCCACGCCGCTCGTGCAGGAGACGCACGCCGCCATCGGGCATATGCTCTGCGCGCTGACGGACTACTATCTTTTCGAAAATGTGATGGCCATCAAGCCCATGCTTGACTGAATACGTTTACAGGAGAAGCGTCATGCCCATGTTTGAATACCGTTGCACGCGCTGCGGTCATGAATTTGAAGAACTTGTTTTCGGCGACGAAAATCCGGTATGCCCGGCCTGCCGCGCCGAAGCCACGGAAAAGCTCATCTCCAAGCCGTGCCGCCATTGCGAAGGCGGAAGCCTCGGCGATTTCGGCGCGCCCTCCGCGCCGTCTTCCGGAGGCGGATGCGCCGGTTGTTCCGGCGGCAACTGCGCGAGCTGCCACTAAATTTCCTAAAACCGGGGAGGCGCGCTCCAAAAGGCGCCCCTTCCCCGGATTCCTCTTTCCCGGACATTTGTGGGGGGGCGGCTCCGGTACGGCGGCGTCCCTCAAAAAGGCACCGTGTTCACCAGCCAAGGATCGTTATGGAAAAACTCGTTATCGCCACCCGTGGCAGCCGTCTGGCCCTCTGGCAGGCGAACCATGTGAAGGACAGCCTCGAAGCCGTACATCCCGGCCTTGCGGTGGAACTGAACATCATCAAGACCAAGGGCGACATCATCCTTGACGTGCCGCTGGCCAAGGTCGGCGGCAAGGGGCTGTTCGTGAAGGAAATTGAGGAAGCGCTCCTTTCCGGCGCGGCGGACATCGCCGTGCACAGCATGAAGGACGTTCCCATGGAGCTTCCCGAGGGCCTCATCCTCGGCATCGTGCCGGAACGCGAGGACCCCACGGACCTGTTCCTTTCGGTGGACTACGATTCGCTGGAAAACCTGCCCGCCGGGGCCGTGGTCGGCACGAGCAGCCTCCGCCGTCAGGCGCAGGTATTGGCCCAGCGGCCGGATCTTGAAGTCGTCTCCCTGCGCGGGAACGTGGATACGCGGCTCCGTAAGCTGACCGAGGGGCAGTTCGCCGCCATCATCATGGCGACGGCGGGCATGAAGCGCCTCGGCCTCTCCGTGCCCAAGGAGTGCCCGCTCGCCCCGCCCGCGTTCATCCCCGCCGTGGGGCAGGGCGCGCTCGGCATCGAATTCCGCGAGGACCGCAAGGATCTCGCCGAAATGCTGTCTTTCATGGAACACCGTCCGACCCGCATCTGCGTGGAAGCCGAACGCGGCCTGCTCGCCGGGCTCGACGGCGGCTGTCAGGTTCCCATCGCCGGACATGCGGAAATGCTTGACGACGGCACCTTCGAACTGGAAGGCTTGGTCGGCGAAGTGGACGGCTCGGTGATCATCCGCCGCAAGGTGACGGGCCGCGCCGATGAAGCCCGCGCCGTGGGCTTCGCTTTGGCCCGGTCCCTCGCCGAGGACGGCGGGGCCGAGATCCTCGCCCGGGTGTACGCGCGGTAAGTTTTCCGCCGCCGGGTTGTTCCGGCTGCCGCTCTCTCGCTTTGACTTCCCGGCTTGCGCCGCAAGGAAAGCCGATACCTTTTGAGACGGGCCGCGCTCTTTTCAAGGCGGAAACCTTTGGAAGGGGCGGGCATGGGGAGGGAAGGGACAGTCTTTCTTCAGAAAGGTTTTCCCCCTCCCCGCGATCTTTTTAATCCATATTAGGAATATCATGAGTAAAATAAAGTCGCTGCCCGGCCAGCGCCTCTGTTCGAGTCTGCCCCCGGATCGCGTCCCTTGGGAAACGAGCGACACCATCCCGCGCAATGGACACCGTAAGGTGGCCCCGCAGCCCCGCGCCCTCAAGGCGCTGGAGCTGGCGTTGCACATCCACACGGCAGGGTACAATATTTATCTTTCCGGCGAGTCGAACCTTGGGCGGACCTACATGCTCCGGGAGTTTCTCGAGCCCCGCATCCGCAAGGCCCAGACGCCGCCGGATCTGCTTTACGTCAACAATTTCGATGATCCGGATCGTCCCATGCTGTTGTCCGTGCCTGCGGGGCAGGGCAAGAAGCTGCGTTCGGTCCTTTCGCAGGCGCTGGCGGATATCCGCAAGGAACTGCCCGTCCGTCTGGACAACGAGAAGTACGTCAAGAAACGTTCCGAATTGCAGGATCGTTTTCAGGCCGTGCGTTCCGGGCTCATCAAGCAGATGGACAAGACCGCCGGGAAAGAGGGCTTCAACCTCGATATGGATGAGCAGGGCAGCCTGACCCTGTATCCTCTGGTGGAAGGCAAGCGCCTGAGCGAAGACGAGTACGAACATCTCGATCCCACCTTGCGTCAGGGGCTCAAGCAGAAGGGCGATACCCTCTTGCGGGCCATGTCCGGCATGGTGCGCAAGCTGAATTCCGCCGAACAGTCCTTCCGCTCGGACGAGAGGACGCTGGAGCAGGAAGTGATCGGCTCGGTGCTGTCCGCCGTGCTGACCCCCGCTGTGGAGCGCATCCTGAAAAACTGCGCCGGGCCGGACGGTGAGCCGGATTCCGCTCTGAAAAAGTATTTTGAAGCCCTGCGTCAGGATATTCTGGATCACCCGGAAGGTTTCCTGCCCCGTGAAACGCAGCCCGCGCAGGCCCTGAGCGCAGCGCTGTCCGGCGATGCGCAGCATCCCGAGACGGACACGTACCTTTATGACGTGAACGTGTTTGTGGACAACAGCGGGAACAAGGGCGCTCCCCTGATCATCGAAGACCATCCTACCACCGCCAACCTGCTTGGCTGTGTGGAGCGCGAGTCGGAAATGGGCGCGTTGGTCACGGATTTCACGCTGATCAAGGCCGGGTCCCTGCATCGGGCCAACGGCGGTTTCCTTGTCCTGCATCTTGAGGACATTCTCCAGCATCCCGGCGCATGGGAAGGGCTTCTCCGCGCCCTGCGCGCCGGTTCCGCGCGGCTTGAGGAGGCGGGCGACGTACCGGACGGCGCGGTCCGCACCAAGGGTATCGAGCCGCAGCCGGTCCCCCTGAACCTCAAGGTCGTGCTCATCGGCAACGAGGAGCTGTACGAGGCCCTGCTGACCAATGACGACCGCTTCGCCAAGCTGTTCAAGATCAAGGCGCACATGACCGAGACGGTGGAGCGCACCGCCGCCGACATCCGGTCGTGGCTCATCCGTGTCGCCGGGATCATCGACGAGACGCATCTCCTGCCGTTCAGCCGCACCGCGCTGGCCGGGCTTGTGGATTTCAGTTCCCGCGTGGCCGAGGATCAGCGCAAGCTGTCGCTCAAGTTCCCGCTTATGCGCGACGTGATGATCGAAGCCTCCGCGATGGCCGCCATGAAGCAGTCCGCGCTGGTGGAGGCCGGGCATCTGGAAGAGGCGCTCGAAGCCCGCATGTACCGTGCGAACCTTGTGGAAGAGCTCTACATGGAAGAGTACGACCGCGAGCTCATCAAGGTACGGACGTCGGGTTCCGCCGTCGGGCGGGTCAATGGCCTGTCGGTGTCGTGGTACGGGGATTTCGAGTTCGGCCTGCCGCATCAGATTTCCTGCACCGTGGGCGTCGGGCACGGCGGCATCATCGACCTTGAGCGCGAGGCCGAGCTTGGCGGCCCCATCCACACCAAGGCCATGCTCATCCTCAAGAGCTATCTTGTGGATCAGTTCGCCCGCAACAAGCCGCTTGTGATGACCGGGAGCCTGTGTTTCGAGCAGAATTACGGCGGCATCGAAGGCGATTCCGCCTCGGGCGCGGAGCTGGCGGCGTTGCTGTCGGCACTTTCCGGCGTGCCGCTCAAATTGTCCCTCGCCATCACCGGCGCGGTGAGCCAGTCCGGCCAGATCATGGCCGTGGGCGGCGTGTCCCGCAAGATCGAGGGCTTTTTCGGCATCTGCTCCCGCCGTGGGCTCACGGGCGAGCAGGGGGTCATCGTCCCCCGTGACAACGTGGATCATCTGATGCTTTCCCCGCGCATCCGTGAAGCCGTGGACACGGGCAAGTTCGGCATCTACCCGGTGGAGCACATCACCGAGGCGCTTGAGCTTCTGACCGGCATTCCCGCCGGGAAACCCCTCAAGAACGGCGGGTTCACCCGTGATTCCCTTTACGATCTCGTCGATCGCCGTTTGCAGGAGTTCGGCCACAGCGCCGAGCACGCGTATTCGAAGCCGTTGAGGAGAAGGAAGAAGTAGGCGTTGGGATAGCAACGCCATTGGGGGAGGGAAGGGGAAACTTTC
>NZ_JH114231.1:1216005-1276253 GCF_000224655.1 Bilophila sp. 4_1_30 | reverse complement strand
CCCCCTCCCTTCCCCTTCAAAGATTTTTATGTTTATCGAATCCCTGCTGCCGTTTTTCCTTGTAAAGGGAGGATGGGGCAGGAGGATTCAGGCTGAAAACGCCCGCTGTCCATTGTCTGGAGAGCGGGCGTTTTCTATTGGGGCGGAAAATGGGGATTAGCGGTTTGGTATAATTGAATGCTTTTGGGAAGGGGGAAGAGAGGAGGCAGGGGAAAGATTTTTTGAAAAAAGTCTGTTATTCTCTGTTCTTCAAGTAGGCGACTGAAACGGCGCTTGCCACGGACATGGCGGCGATAGTGAGGAAGGCGAGGCCGAACGTGTAGTATTCCCCGCAGTAGCCGATGAAGAAGGGGATGCCCCCGGCGGAGATGAGCCCGGCGAGGGGCATGGTCAGCGAGAGCAGGATGGGCTGATCGTCGGCCGAGAAGCATTGGGCGAAGACCTTGAACAGCGGCGGGAAGACGAAGGCCATTGAAGCCGCCTGCAGGAACACGCCGCAGAGCGCGGGGATGCGGGACACCGAAGCGTCCACGGACATGAGGCACAGGGTCACGGCGTGGAGCAGGAAACAGGCGCTGACGGTACGCTTGGCATTGAAACGGTCGGCGGCCCATCCGGCGGCAATGACGATGACCGGCATGGCGAGGCGGGATACGGAGAGGCCGAGGTTGGCTTCTTCCGGCCCGAACCCTACCGCGCTGACGAGGAAGATTTGCAGGATACTGTAGATGGAGAATTCGCCGATCATGGAAACGGCCATCAGCAGGGCGACGATCCAGCTTGCGGGGTTTTTGAGGAGCACTCCGCACCCTTTGAAGGACGGGGCATCGGTGCGTGTGTTGCCGCCGCGTCCCCAGAGCAGGAATGCCCCGGCGGTACAGATCATGAGGACGCCCATGATGGCGAAGACGCCCCGCCAGTCCGTAAACATGAGACCGGCCTGCGCGAGCAGGGGGATCAGGATAAAGCCCGTGTTTGGGGCCAGTTCATGGATGGCGACGGCTTTGCCCCAGTCTTTGGGGAAGACAAGCGAGGAGAGGGTTGCCATGCCTGCCGGAAAATAGAAGCCGACACCGAGTCCGAAAGCTACGAAAACAAGCCGTGCTTGACCGAGCGTGTGCACCAGCGGCATCAACAGAAGGATACCCCCGGCGATGGCCAATGGGATGGTCGCGATCTGCCTTGGTTTGAAGCGCGAGAGGAGAAAACCGGAAGCGGCCAGTGCCGAACTGAACCCGGCGCTTTGCATCAGGAGGAGGCTCGTCGCCTGCGCGTGCCCGATTCCCAGATCTTCCTCAATGGAGACAAGCAAGGGCGTCAGCGTGGAGCGGGACATGTAGTTCAAGAGAAACAGCAGCGCAACAAATCCCGTCCACGGCAGGGCTGTCCGGAACGGCATGGGAATATCTTTCGGGGGCATGAAACACTCCTGACGGTAATCTCATGCACCATAGCCGCATCTTCCCTGAAAGGCCAGACAGCGGATGAAGGCCCCGGCGAAGAGGCGCCCTGAACCCCTCTTGATCTCACATAAAAGAAAAACCTCCCCTCATATGAAGGAAGGCTTTCATTCACGGTGCAACCGGAAACAGGGATTCGATAAAGCCGAAAATCTTTGAAGGGGAGAGGGTGGGGTTTGGGGAGGGGGAGGAGAAACTTTCTTTAGAAAGTTTCTCCTCCCCCTCCCCAATCTTCACTCAACCCCAACTATGAATCACTGGATCACGCGCCTGTCGATGACGCGGACGGCCTTGCCTTCGGAGCGCGGGATGGAGTGCGGCTCCACAAGGCGAACCTTGGTGGTGACGCCGAGGAATTCCTTGATGCCTTTCTGGATGCGCTGTTCGCGCTGCTGGAGATCCTTGATCGCGTCGGAGAACATCGCGCCGTCGAGCTCGACCTGTACTTCAACGTAGTCGAGGTTGTTCTCGCGGGTGAGGATGAGCTGATAGTGCGGGGAAACGCCCTGCACTTCGAGGAGCAGGCTTTCGATCTGCGAGGGGAAGACGTTCACGCCGCGGATGATCAGCATGTCGTCGCTGCGGCCCGTGATGCGGTTCATGCGCACGTGGGTGCGACCGCAGGAGCAGGGCGTATAGTTCAGCGAGGTGATGTCGCGGGTGCGGTAACGGACCAGCGGGATGCCCTGCTTGGTCAGCGTGGTGATGACCAGCTCGCCGGTGCTGCCTTCGGGCAGGACTTCGCCGGTGGCGGGGTCGATGATTTCGGGCAGGAAATGGTCTTCCCAAATGTGCATACCATGCTGTTCCTTGGCGCAGGACTGGGAAACGCCGGGGCCCATGATTTCGGAAAGGCCGTAGATATTCGTCGCGGTGATGCCGAGCTTGTCCTCGATTTCGCGGCGCATTTCCTCGGTCCACGGTTCGGCGCCGAAAACGCCGAGGCGGAGGGGCAGATCCTTGATGTTGATCCCGATTTCGAGGCCCGCATCATGGAGATGCAGGGCGTAGGACGGCGTACAGCAGAGCACGGTCGCGCCGAAGTCGCGCATGAGCTGGACCTGACGCTTGGTCGAGCCGCCGGACATGGGGATGACGGTCGCGCCGAGGCGTTCCGCGCCGTAGTGGGCGCCGAGGCCGCCGGTGAACAGGCCGTAGCCATAGGAAACCTGCACAATGTCATTGGCGGTGGCTCCGGCCGCGGCCAGAGAGCGGGCGGCGCATTCGGCCCACATTTCAATATCGCGCTTGGTGTACCCGACCACGGTGGCCTTGCCGGTGGTTCCGCTGGAGGCGTGGATGCGCTGGATCATTTCCATCGGGACGGCGAACAGCCCGTAAGGGTAGTTGTTCCGCATGTCTTGCTTCAGGGTGAAGGGAAGGAATTTCAGATCGTCCAGCGACTGCACGTCGGCAGGCTTGATGCCCTTTTCGTCGAAACTGCGGCGATAGAAGGGAACATTGGAGTAAACGCGACGGCACAGGTCCTGAAGGCGATTCAGCTGGATTTCCCGAATCTTTTCCCGTGGCATCGTTTCCTTATCTATGTTGAAAATCATACAGTCCTCCAAACGGAATGCGTAAAGTCGAGACACACGAGGATTGCCCCATTTGCCCGGAGCGGTCAAGAGTCGAAAAAGGGGATTTTACCCTGTCCATCAGTGGTTTCCGGGCCCGGAAGGGGGCAGGGCTTTCGTTGCGATCAACCCGAAAATGGAGTATGTCTCGGCGATGGAACAACATAACTCTACTTCTACGGCGTCTCAGGCAACCTCCGCTAACACCCCTGCCCCCAAGGCACAGGCGGCCCGCAAATTTTCCACGGCGTCGGCTTCCGAAAAGACGGCCGCTCTTGTGAAGTGGCTTGAAGAAAGCAAGGCGCGCGATGTCGTGGCCCTCAATGTGGCGGGCAAGAGCCCGTGCATGGATGTGGTCATCGTGGTCACGGCGTCTTCGCTCCGCCATGCCAAGAGCCTCGCCGACGGCCTGATGGAGCAGTGCACCAAGAACAACTACGAATTCCTGCGCATGGAAGGCTATCAGACCGGACAGTGGATTCTGGCTGACCTCAACGACATCGTCGTGCATATTTTCCAGCAGGACGTGCGCGAGCTTTTCCGCATCGAATCCCTTTGGAAGGAATCTCCCGCATTGTATGGCGAAATGCCTGCGGTGTCCCCCCGTCACGCAGAACCCGCCGGGGACGAAGACTAAGCCCCCAGCTCCAAGGAAGTGCATCATGTCCCTTACCCCGACGCTGCTCCTCATTCTTGATGGCTACGGACTGGCTCCCGCCGGTCCGGGCAATGCCGCCAGCCTTGCGCGGACGCCCAACATCGATCGGCTCATCTCCCTGCCGGGCGCGACGCGCATCGACGCCTCCGGGCGCGCGGTGGGGCTGCCCGCCGGATATATGGGCAATTCGGAAGTGGGGCACCTCAATATCGGGGCCGGACGCATCGTGTATCAGGATATGACCCGCATCGACGTGGCGATGGAGACGGGCGAACTTGCCTCCAACGCCGCGCTGCTTGAGCTGCTGGCGAACGTGAAGCGGACGGGCGGGCGGCTGCACTTCGCCGGATTGCTGTCCGATGGCGGCGTGCACAGCCACATCAACCACCTCGGCGCGCTCATGGATATTGCCGCTGCCCACGGTGTGGACGTGCGCGTCCATGCGTTCATGGACGGGCGCGACACCAGCCCCACCAGCGGCGCGGGTTTTCTCGCGCAGCTTGGGGATATGATGGCGCGGACACGGGCGGCGCATTCCGGCGTGTCGGTGGAACAAGCTTCCCTCGTGGGGCGTTTTTACGCGATGGACCGCGACAAGCGCTGGGAGCGGGTAAAGGTGGCGTGGGACATGATGGTCCACGGCGAAGGCCGGCGCGCCTCCGACCCTGTGGCGGCCGTTGAAGCCCTGTATGCCGCCGGGGAGACCGACGAATTCTTCAAGCCGCAGGTGTTTGGCGACCCCGCCGACGTGTGCGTCAGGAACGGCGACGGTATCTTCTTCATCAATTTTCGCGCCGACCGTGGGCGCGAGCTGGTGAGCGCCTTCCATTTCTCTGATTTTGACGGGTTCGATCGCGGCGGTGTCCCGGCGCTGGCAGGCCTTGTGACCATGACTTCCTACGACAGCTCGCTGCACGTGCCGGTGGCGTTTCCCAAGGAAAATCTGGTACAGACGCTGGGTGAAGTCGTGGCTGACGCGGGCGCGCATCAGCTCCGTATCGCCGAAACCGAGAAGTACGCCCATGTGACCTACTTTTTCAGCGGCGGGCGTGAGGAGCCTTTCCCCCTTGAGGACCGCATCCTCGTCAATTCGCCGAAGGATGTGGCGACCTATGATCTCAAACCGCAGATGAGCGTGCTTGAGGTGACGGATCGTTTCCTCGAAGCGTGGGCCGCAGGGCCGGAAAAGGACGGCGTGCCGTATACGCTGGCGGTCTGCAATCTGGCGAACCCCGACATGGTGGGGCATACCGGCATCATTGAGGCGGCGGTGAAGGCGCTTGAGTATGTGGACGGCTGCGTAGCCCGGCTGGTGGAAGTTGTGCTCAGTTCCGGCGGTCGCGTGCTGATGACGGCGGACCACGGAAATGTCGAGGTGATGCTGGACGAAACCGGGCATCCCCAGACGGCCCACACCTGCAATCAGGTTCCGCTGGTTGTGGTGGAGCGGGGCGCGGACGGGGAGCGGGCCGTTCCGTTGCGTCCCGGCGGCAAGCTTGGGGATATTGCGCCCACGCTGCTGGATTTGTGGGGTCTTGCCAAGCCGGGCGTCATGAGCGGCGAAAGCCTCGTCGAAGGAGTGCGGGGATGAGTCTTTCCAGTCGTCCCGTGCAGCCCGTGCCGCCGGAGAGCATGGAGCTAGTCTTTTTTTATCGTTGCCCCGGCTGTGGGCGCCGCAACCCTCTGATTGCGCCGACGCAGCCTTCCATGACCCGCTGCGAGTCCTGCGGGGAGCCTTTCCCCGTCATGCCGGTGGACGAACGCACCGTGCATTACGTCAAGATCATGCTCGCCAACGGCCGCGCCGCTCTGGACCCTGATTTCGCGTAGTTTTTGGGGAATAACCGGGGGAGGGGAGAGGAAACCTTTCTGAAGAGAGTTTTCCTCTCCCCTCCCTCGGACCCTCTCCTCTCACCTTCCCAATATTTTCGACTGGTGGGGAGGCCGGGCAACGGCTTTCCCTTTTTTATTTGAATAGTTATCGAATGCTATAAAGCTACCGCATTCATGTGTCTGGGATATTGTTTTGATGGCTGGCGAGCCTTAGTGCTGCCCTATGCTTCATAGAGGTACAGGCTTCCGCCCGCACACAAACGTTTTAGGGGGATAGGGGAGGGGGAAGGGAGCCCTTTTTCAAAAGGGTCCCTTCCCCCTCTCCGATTCCTCTTTCTCTTCACTCCCAAAAGGATTCACTTATGACACCTTACTATCAGGCGGCTCGGGAAAATCTGTTCGGGCACGTGGCGTTCTTGCAGGGCAGGACGCCCGGCATGATGCTCCGGGATCTGGGCGGGGCGCTGCTTGTTGATTCGGGTTTGGGCTCGGATACCTTCAATAAGGTACTTTGGGAATGCGGGGGGGACGGTCTGCCTTGCCGGATTGCACCGGAAGCTGAGAAAAGCCTGTTGCGGGCCGCCGCGGACTGGTTCGCGGGCAAACGTCCCCGTGATCTGCTGGCGTTGCCGGGAGTGGTGCTGCCTCCCGCGACTGAGCGCCCGTTTACCGTGTGGGCCAGCGCCGAGGACAAAGGCGCGTTGAACCGCCAGCGGACGACGTTCGAGCGGGCGGGATACGGGATAGGGGAGCGTGAAGCGGGCATGGCTTTACCTTTGGACCGCTGGTCATCGGAAGATAGCACGCCGGAATGCCTGCGGATCGTACAGGTCAGGACGGCCTCGGAACTGTCCGCGTATGCGGAGGTCCTCGCCGCCAACTGGAACCCGCCGGATGAGGATGTGAAAAGGTTCTACAAGGCTGTCGAACAGGTGTTGTTTCAAGCTGTTGGGCCTATGCGTCTGTTTGTGGGCTTTGCCGGGGAGGTGCCTGTGGTCAGCGGGGAACTCTTCTTGAGTGAAAAAGGTAATACTGCGGGATTGCATATGATCAGCACTCGTGAAGCCTTTCGCAGAAGAGGCTTCGGTGGAGCCATGACGGCGGCGCTTTTGCGGGCCGGGCAGGCTGCGGGAGCCTCTTTGGCGGTGCTACAGGCTTCGAGCGAGGGAGAGCCTGTATACAGGCGGCAAGGTTTTGAGCCGTGCGGCTTGTTTGTGGAATATGTTTTGAGCGACGAAATCCTTTTTTAACAGTATGTTATATTGTTTTTAGAGGGTTCGGACGTTCATTGAGCATTCAAGCAGGTAAAGAGAAGAAACATTCGTTTGTTTTTTCACGAAACTGGGGGTGTTGGCGCCCGCTAAGGGGCGTCGGATCAGGCATTCCCCCCTTGACGGAGACTTTTTTTCACGATACCAGCTTGAGAAGCTAGGCACCTGTCTGAGAGCATATGGCATCATACTGCAATCAGACTGGTTTTGTTGTCAGGGGAAATGTTTCTTTTTCTATTTGCAAAGGACTGCCACCATGGAAAACGGTCGAAAACTGCTGCGTGGGATTGCGCTGGCGGCGATTGCCGTGATCGGTTTGGGTGGGATTGCGTTGTTTGCTTCACCGTCGCTGGCCGCTCAAACCCGTCCCGACGTGATCCGCATCGATGCCATAGGCCAGCTCAAGAAGCTGGAAATGCCTCCCGCCGTGTTTTTGCATGACGAACACACCAAGGCTCTCGCTGCCACGGGCCAAGACTGTTCTGTTTGTCATACGCCCACCGCGAACGGGCACACCGTCAAATTCCAGCGCAAGGAAGACGGCACCGACGCCAAGAAGCTGGAAAACATCTATCATAATGGTTGCATCGGCTGCCATGAGAACATGGCTTCCAACAACCAGAAGACGGGTCCGCTCGACGGCGAATGCCGCGCCTGTCACGACACGAAGCTTCCGTTCAAGGCTGAACAGAAGCCCGTCAAGATGGGCAGCAAATCGCTCCACTATCTGCACGTCAGCTCCAAAGCTATCGTCAACCCGGCCAACTCCGAAGAAAACTGCGGCGTTTGCCACCATGTGTATGACGAAAAGCTGAACAAGCTCGTATGGAAGAAGGGGCAGGAAGACGCCTGCGCCGCCTGTCACGGCGAAAAGGCCGTTGGTTCCACGCCTTCTCTCCAGACCGCCGTGCACACCAAGTGCGTGTGGTGCCATGAAAACGTGGCCCAGTCCTCTCGTGCGTATCTGACCGCTCAGGTGGAAGCCAAGAAGGCCGCCGAGCCCAAGAGCACGAAGAAGCTTTCCGCCAAGGAAGTACAGGCTGAAGCCGCCGCCGAAGCCGCTTCCATTGAAGCCGCGATCGTGACCGGCCCCACCACCTGTGCCGGTTGCCATACCGAAGAGGCCCAGTCCAAGTTCAAGCAGGTGAACCCGGTTCCCCGCCTGATGCGTGGTCAGCCCGACGCCACCGTGCTGTTGCCCGTCAACAACGCCAAGCGTCCCGTGGGCGCTCCCGAAGCCGGCATGAAGCCCGTGGTGTTCAACCACAAGGCGCATGAGGCTTCCGTGGACAGCTGCCGCACCTGTCACCACGTCCGTATTGAGTCCTGTACCGTCTGCCACACCGTCGACGGCAACAAGGACGGCAACTTCGTGAAGCTGGCCGACGCCATGCACGCGAAGACCTCGGACAGCAGCTGCGTGGGCTGCCATCAGCAGACCGTGATGCAGAAGAAGGAATGTGCCGGTTGCCACGGGGCGGTTCCGGTCATGCCCGCCGATTCCTGCGCTACCTGCCACAAGGACGTGAAGGGCATTACCTCCGCCCAGATCGCCGACGGCTCTGCCTTCGATCTCACGAAGGAACAGCTTGCCGACATCGCCGCCAAGGATCTGGCCGCTCAGCCCGCTCCGGCGAAGCCTTTCCCGGCCGTCGAAGTGCCTGAGACCGTGACTATCGGTGCGTTGTCCAACGATTTCGAACCGAGCGTGTTCCCGCACCGCAAGATCTACGAAGCCCTTGTGAAGGGTGCCGCCGACAGCGGGCTTGCCTCAGCGTTCCATACGTCGCCGACGGCCATGTGCGCCGCGTGTCACCACAACAGCCCCATCGCGGATCTGAAGACTCCGCCGAAGTGCGCCAGCTGCCACGGGATTGAGGCTGACAAGATGGCTACGAGCGTCAACAAGCCCTCGCTCAAGGCTGCGTATCATCAACAGTGCATGGCCTGCCACGATCGGATGAAGATCGAGAAGCCTGCCGCCACCGATTGCGCGGGTTGCCATACCCCGCGCGTGAAATAGGCGGAGGAGAAGATATGAACCGTAGATCATTTCTGACTCTGATGGGTGGGCTGGGTATCGGTTCGGCTCTGGGCGGCGCGAAATCCGCGTCCGCCGCGGGCGGAACCTTCCACGGCTACCCCGACAGCAAGGGTGTGCTTCACGACACCACGCTGTGCATCGGTTGCCGCAGGTGCGAACAGGCCTGCAACAAGGTCAACGATCTCCCTAAGCCGGAGAAGCCCTTCACCGATCTCAACGTGCTTAATGAAAAGCGCCGCACGTCCGCCAAAGAGTGGACCGTGGTGAACAAGTACCGTCCCGCGAACCTCGACAAGGACGTGTTCCGCAAGAGCCAGTGTATGCACTGCGAGGAACCCGCCTGCGCCAGTGCGTGTTTCGTGAAGGCGTTTACCAAGAACCCCGACGGTTCCGTGACCTACGATCCCACTCTTTGCGTGGGCTGCCGTTACTGCATGGTCGCGTGCCCGTTCAATATCCCCGGCTACACCTACGACCGCGCCCTCAATCCGCTGGTCCAGAAGTGCACGCTGTGCCACCCCCGCCTGCAGGAAGGCAAGCTTCCCGGCTGCGTGGAGGCCTGCCCCACTGGTGCGCTGGTGTTCGGCAAGCGCAAGGATCTGGTCAAGATCGCGTGGGATCGCATCACCGCGCATCCCGAACGCTACCAGAACCATGTGTACGGTGAGCACGAAATGGGCGGCACCGCGTGGATGACCATTTCCGGCGCTGAGTTCAAGGAAGTGGGCCTCAACGAGGATCTCGGCACCAAGGCCGCCGGCGAATATACGGCTGGAGCGCTCGGAGCCGTGCCCATGGTTGTGGGCATCTGGCCTGTCCTGCTTGGCGGCGCGTACGCGATCACCAAGCGTAAGGAACAGATCGCCAAGGAAGAGCAGAACGATGCCGTAAACGCCGCCGTCGCCCGTACCGAGGAAGAAGCCGCGAAGAAGCTGCAGGCCAGCCTCGATAAGGCCGCGAAGGAAGCCGCCAAGGAAAAGGATCGCGCCGTCGCTGATGAAGTGAAGAAGGCCGTGGCCGAAGCCGAAGAGGCTCTCCGGGCGCAGCTTGAGGCCGAAAAGGCCGAAGCCGTGGCGAAGGCTGCGGAAGAGGCTGCCGCAAAGGCCGCCGAAGAGGCCGCTGCCAAGGCGGCTGAAGAAGCCGCTGCCAAGGCTGCCGCCAAGCCTTCCAAGCCTGAAAAGGGCAAGAAGGGCAAGCACGACACCAACGGCGGGGAGGCGTAAGCAATGAAACTCTGGAAGAACCTCTCGAATCGTCTTGATGCCGTGGCTGACGTCATGGCCGCCAAGCCTTGTATGCAGGGTTGCGTTGGCAAGACGCTGCTGTCCATCCCCCGCACGCCCGGCAACCTGATCACGGCTGTGATCCTTGCCATCGGGCTGCTGATCACCATCGGTCGCTTCGGCTTCGGCCTCGGCACGGTGACCAACCTGGACGACAATAACCCCTGGGGCATCTGGATCGCCTTTGACCTGCTGTGCGGCGTCGCACTGGCGGCGGGCGGCTATGTGACCTCTTCGGCCTGCTATCTCTTCGGCATGAAGCGGTATCATTCGGCCGTGCGCCCCGCCATCCTGACCGCCTTCCTCGGCTACGCGTTCGTGGTCGTCGCCCTGTTGTACGACGTGGGCCAGCCGTGGCGTCTGCCGTATCCTCTGCTCGTATCGCAGGGCACCACGTCCCTGCTGTTCGAAGTGGGCCTGTGCGTGGGCATCTACCTGACCGTGCTGTTCATCGAATGGTCCCCTGTGGGCCTGGAATGGCTTCTCGGCATGAAGGACGCCCCCTGTTGGCTCGTCCGCCTGCGTCCCCGAATGCATACCATCCGCAAGGCTGTGCTGTGCTTCACCATCCCGCTGACCATCCTCGGCGTGGTGCTGTCCACGATGCACCAGTCCTCGCTGGGCGCGCTGTTCCTCATCGCCCCGAGCAAGATGCATCCCCTGTGGTACTCGCCGTTTATGCCGGTGTTCTTCTTCATCTCCTCGATGGTGGCCGGTCTTTCGATGGTCATTTTCGAAGGCACGCTGTCCCACAAGGCACTGCACAACAAGATGGATGAAACCCACCTGCGTGAAGCCGACGGCGTTGTGTTCGGCTTCGGCCGCGCGGCTTCCTTCGTGCTGATCGGCTACTTCATCATCAAGGTGCTGGACACCACCATGGACAACGACTGGCACTATCTCGCTTCCGGTTACGGTGCGTGGTTCGCCGTCGAAATGGTCGGCTTCGTGCTTCTGCCCGCCTTCCTGTACGCTCTCGGCGTGCGCGAAAAGAACATCACGCTCATTCGTGTGGCGTCGGTGTTCGGCGTGCTCGGCATCGTCGTCAACCGCTTCAACGTGTGCCTCGTGGCCTTCAACTGGCAGCTGGACAGCGCGGATCGCTACTTCCCGAGCATCTCGGAAGTGTTCCTGTCCATCTTTATCGTAACTCTGATCGTGACGGCGTACCGCTTCGTGTGCTCGAAGATGCCGGTCCTGTACGAACACCCTGATTTCAAGGACGCCCACTAGGGCGCCGGGAGCGAAACATGGAAGATTTCCCCACGCTCTACTCGTTTATGATTTTCACCAAGGGCTGGACGTATGTCCTCATGGGCGTCGCGCTCGTGGGGTTCCTCGGATACTGGCGCTTCCTTTTTGGTCGCGACGAGCGAACCGGCAGACCCGAGTAATCCGCAAGGAGCTGTTGTATGTACGAATTCCTCACTGGTCCCATGTTGTGGGCTGCCTTTCTCATCTTTGTGATTGGCCTTGCCCGCCGTGTGGTCCTGTATATCCGGGGGTTGGATTGGCGGCTTGAACGTGTCGCCTACGGCCCCGGCCGTAAAATCGGTATGAAGGGCGCGATTTCTTCCGTCCTTCAGTGGCTGGTTCCTTTCGGGACGCACAGCTGGCGCAGGCAGCCGTATTTCACCATCGCCTTCTTCCTGTTCCATATCGGCGTGGTGATTGTGCCTCTGTTCCTTGCCGGTCACATGGTCATCATGCAGGAACGCTTCGGCTTCAGCCTGCCTTCGCTGCCCATGTGGTTCTCCGACGCCTTTACGGTGCTCGCCATCGTCGGTGCGTTTATGATGATCCTGCGCCGCGTCGCGTTGCCGGAAGTCCGCTTCCTGACGACGCTGGGCGACTGGGGCATCCTGTTGCTGGTGCTGTTCGTGCTCGTCGCCGGATTCCTCGCCCGTATGCAGGCCCCCGGTTATGAAAGCTGGCTCCTGTGGCACATCTTCGCGGCCGAGCTGGTGCTCATTCTGGCGCCGTTCACCAAGCTTTCCCACATCGTGCTGTACTTCATGTCGCGCGGTCAGCTTGGCATGGACTACGCCATCAAGCGTGGCGGCGCGTCGCGCGGCCCCGCTTTCCCCTGGTAATCCCCCGGGATTGTCAGCATATTGGAGGACAACATGCCTGAAGGCAAGTTTTGTAACAGACGGCCCATCAACACCGAGGAAGATCTGAAAGCGCTCCTCGGCGACAAGGGTGGGCAGCAGTATTATAAAGAAATGGAAATGCTGGAAGTGGACACGGTCGCTCTGTGGGAAACCCTGCAGAAGACCTGCAAGTCCCGCACCCGCACGTGGCTCGAGATTTGCGCCCACTGCGGCCTGTGCGCGAACAGCTGCTTCCTGTATACGGCGAACAACCGCGATCCCAAGCAGGTTCCGTCCTACAAGATCCAGTCCACGCTCGGCGAAATGCTTCGCCGCAAGGGACAGGTCGACACGAAGTTCATGATCGATACGATGGAAGTGGCATGGGCGAAATGCACCTGTTGCAACCGTTGCGGCACGTACTGCCCGCACGGCATCGACATGGGCGTCATGTTCAGCTATCTGCGCGGCGTGCTGTATTCTCAGGGTTTCGTGCCGTGGGAACTCAAGATCGGTGCGGGTATGCACCGCGTATACGGCGCCCAGATGGACGTGACCACCGAAGACTGGGTGGACACCTGCGAATGGATGGCCGAGGAAAACGCGGAAGAGTGGCCGGGCCTTGAGATCCCGATCGACAAGGAAGACTGCGATGTCATGTACATCCTGAACGCCCGCGAACCCAAGCACTATCCTGAAGACGTGGCGCAGGCCGCCATCCTCTTCCATGTGGCCGGGGAAAAGTGGACCGTTCCTTCCGTGGGCTGGGAAAACACGTCCCTGTCCTTGTTTGCCGGTGACTGGGAAGCGTGCGCCAACAACGTGAAGCGTATCTACGGCGCGGTTGATCGTCTGCGCCCCAAGATGGTCGTAGGCACGGAATGCGGGCACGCGCACCGCGCCACGGTCGTGGAAGGCCCCTATTGGGCCGGACGCGAAGACGGCAAGCCGCCGGTCCCGTTCCTGCACTATGTGGAATGGCTGGCCGATGCGCTGCGCAAGGGCAAGATCAAGATCGATCCCGCCAAGCGCCTCAAGATGCCCGTGACCCTGCAGGACTCGTGCAACTACATCCGTAACCACGGCCTCGCCGAGCACACCCGCTACATTATGAGCCAGATCGCGGAAGACTTCCGCGAAATGAAGTGCAACCGCGAAGACAACTTCTGCTGCGGTGGCGGCGGCGGCTTCAACGGTATCGGCAAGTTCCGCCCGCAGCGTGACAAGGGCCTGTACATGAAGTTGCAGCAGATCCGCGAAACCGGCGCCAAGATGGTCATTTCGCCCTGCCACAACTGCTGGGACGCCATCCGCGATATGATGGAAGTGTACCATGTGCACGACATCAAGTGGAGCTTCCTCAAGCCCATCATCATCGACATGATGATCGTCCCCGATCACCTGAAGTCGCAGGATGATGACGAATAAAGAAGGAATAGAGGGAACGCGGGGAGGAGGGAAAACCTTTTCAGGATTTCTTTCCTTCCCATGTCTCCCGTATTCACAATGGCTCGTGGTCCCAATCAGGCTTGCCTGAGTAACCGGGCTACGGGTATAAAAACCGCCCTGAATCGTTGATTCGGGGCGGTTTTTTATGCCGGGAGGAGGGAAGGGGCGATATGTATGGACCTGGTTCTCTTACATCGGAGAAATCTTTTCCTCTTGGGTAAGACCGGATTGAGGTTAACCCGCTCAGGTCATTTTCATATCAGCCGATAGCATCGCAAGAGGTTTGTAGAAGAGTCTTTATCCTGTAAGGCTCTCCTCCGTTTTTTCTCCGGTTACTTACACATCCATCTTCTTCAACGAGCTCCTGTAAATCCTTTCAATACGCTCAGGAGTTGCCGGGACAGGGGCGACGGAGAGAAGAAGACCGAGGGACGGCGTGGTCCGGGTCAGTTCGCACAGGCGGGGAATGTCGTTCTCGGTGAACCCCTCGTCCTCCAGCTTCTGCGGCACGCCCATGTCGGCGAGCCACGTTTCAACGCCTCTGGCGGCCTTGTGAGCCTCGTCCGGGGTTCCTTTGAGGTCAGGCATCAGCGGCCGTAAAATCGTGCCTAGCGTGGCGGAACAGGCGGGATAGCACTCTTCGATGATGGCGGGCAGGATCATGGAAAGGCCGAGGCCGTGCGCGAGTTCTGGCTTGATGCCGCTGAGGGGATGTTCCAGTGCGTGTGTGAAGTGGAGCAATCCGTTGTCGAATGCGGTCCCTGCAATCATGGAAGCATAAGACAGGCAGTAACGGGCCTTGAGGTCTTCGGGGTTGGCGAGCGCCTTGGGCAGGTATTCCGCCACGAGGCGGATGGTCTCTCCAGCCAGCAGGATGGACAGCGGATTGGCTGTAACGGCTGTAGCCGCTTCGATGACGTGGTTTACAGAGTCAATGGACACATAGCGGGTCTGCTTAGGCGAGAGTTTGATCATCAAGCCCGGATCGTCGATGGAGAACAGGGGATAGAGGCAGTCATAGGCGATGGCGGGCTTGTAGTTGTGCTTCGTGATGCTGGCCACGGCGAAGCGGTTGACTTCGCTGCCCGTGCCGTGGGTCAGGTTGACGACAACAATGGGGACAGCCTTTGTCGGCGTGAACGCGAAAGTATACAGCTCTTCCGCCGTCTTGCCTGGATGAGCAAGGATAATAGCCGCGCTTTTGCCCGCATCGATGGGGCTGCCGCCGCCAATGCAGAACACGGCCTTGGCATCGGCGGATCTGCCGAGGGCTGCGGCCTCGTCTATGGAGTCGGTTGTGGGGTTGGGAGTCACCTTGTCGTACAGGGAGACGCGTATGCCGTGCTTGGCGCAGGCTGCGGTGACGTAATCCCATGCGCCGGTAAGCTTGTAGGAATGCCCGCCGGTCACGCAAAGGATGGAGTCGATGCCTCTGGCCTTCAAATCGGCGGCGATGTCATCCATCTTGGCGATGGCTCCGACTCCAAGATAGGTCGTTGTCTTTGTGCGGATTTCCTTAACATCACGCTCATCGAATCGAGCATCCCACATGGCGGGCTCCTTTATGGAAAACAGATTGGATTGAATAATCAAACAAATTGTTCTTTTATTCACAATTAAGCCTGAATACAATATCTGTCAAGAGGGATAGCGTATTCTCAGCTTGAAAATCATGAAAAAGGCAACAACCGAGAGTTCCTTCATTAGGGAACTGTCATATCCTCAATATATTTGAGAGCATATTGCAGTTGGAAAGAGGCGCTGAAAGACTCCTTTTTAGGTCAAAGGATTCCCTTCCACTCTCGATCCAGCCGATCGAGCCAGCGTTTTAGGCCCGTTACGCGCAAGAGCCACTTGATGATCATCTTTATTCCTCAATAAAACGGAACGATCGGCAAGGCGTATTGTACGGCCAGTATAGGGGGATAATTGGAGGATACTCTTATAATTTCAATATATTAAAAAGATATGTGAATCCAAGTGATAAAACAGGGTACCACGTGTGTTTATGTACTTTGTTTTTATATTGTCTTCCTCTGCTTGTATTCTCCCAACGTAACGCTTGGGGATGGGGACATCAGGAAGCTGGAAAGAGACGCGAGCTTTCCCCATATATAAGGCCCCAAGCGAGGCGTGCCATCCTAAAGACGATTCGGATTGTTGGGTACTTTCCCAACCGAGGCCGATATAAGGTGCGAGCCTTTCCCATGTTCGCCTTTCCACTCGTCTGATTGATCAGCTCTCCATAAATGGGATTGATCGTATCTACCGACGTGGAAAGCGCGGTATCCAGTTTGAAATAATAAGCACCAGCGGATATCCGGAAAGCATTTTCAAAGTGAAAGATATCAAACAGGAAACCGACGCTATGGCTGGAGTCTTCAGTCTTATACTGAATGCCTTTGAGTTTTATTTTTGTATCGAATGGTTGAGTAAAAGCACTTAACCTGTAGGCTATGAAACTGTTTTGTCGATAGCTGATGTCAACTCCAACCCCAAGTGTGCTCACAGAATGTTGGATGGAAAACGGAGATGCCGAAGCGACACATGGAAATAAAAGGAACAGCATAAGAGAAGAGAACGAATGGACATGATACACCTCACGAGAACATATTTCCCGCCATATGGGCATATCAAGAAATGAGTTGGCAACTATGAATTGTTTGAGCCGAGCGAGTATTTTGCGATGCCAGTGTAGATACGCGGGTATATGCTGATATTGTGTATAGTCCATAAGAATAAGTGCGTATGATTTACGAGTGATGAAAGGCTGTTGTACCTTAACGGGTGCACAGGGGGATAATTCCGTTAGGAATGAACGGAAAAGGGTAAATATGGTAGAGAGAACCTATTGCCAGGTATGGAGCACAGGACTTTCAGAACCATGCCATCGCGCAGAAAAAGGTAGTTTTCCATCTGGTTGAGTGGTGAGCCCTCTCCAAAGACAAGGTTTTAGATTGTAAAATCAATAAAAGCAGTACATAGGCGCTGATAGGGTTGTCATTGCCCAATGTGAAGCGGCTCTCTAAGAGGGGAAAGGTGTGGTGAGGCATCTTCGTATCAGGGGAAACGGCAAGATTTGAAATAAGAGGTACGCGCCTATGGCGTTCTCCCTCTTTTCCCTCATGCTGAAACCGGGGCAGGCTGGTACGGCGGTATGGGGGAGGGGTGAATTGTTCCCCCTCGGAGTGTTCTATGCCGCAGCGTGTAAGGGGATTGGGGAAACGGATTCATGCCTTGTGGGGAGGACCGGAAGGGGAATTTGCGCTCGCCTCCTATCGCTGCACTGAAGCAGTTTTCCCTGTTGCCGGCATGGTCCGGCGGATACCCTACACGAAAAAGGCTTTCCATGATGATGAGGCTTGCGCGTCGGCTTCCGGCTTAATATGGTGGGCGTCTGCCTGACTACCTGCCTTATGGGCGGAATATGAAACCCCCTTGAATGGAGAGGGAGACAGTGGGCGGCTGTGCTGGCCTGGGCCATCGTATTGATTGGTTCGCGGGCGGTGGAACCGGTGGAGGGTGAAGAGGGGCCGGCTGTCCCATGATATTTCGAGGACTACCAGAGCAGATTTATGTGTTTTGGGAGTCAACGCCCTTTTTTCCGGAAATATTACCCATATTCAGGACGCCAGGCGCAATACGCTTGCATCCCTCGCCGTCAGCCAGAGGCGGGCGGTTCTCCCCTCAACGCCGTTTCAACGGTTCCGGTGGGCCGTCAGGCGATGCCCGGTGATGCTCGAAAAGGTGGTGCTACTATGAACGTAATCGCATATATCCGTAATGACTTTCAGGAAAAATTTGGTATTCCCCGGCAAAGCGGCGTCGTGGAGACGGCCCTATCTGAGATCGTTTTTGAACCGGACTACCGGAGTGCGGAGGCGTTGCGAGGGTTGGAAGGTTTTTCCCATGTCTGGCTGATCTGGGCGTTTTCCGCATCCGCAGGCAAAGGCTGGTCGCCTACGGTCCGGCCTCCGCGTTTGGGCGGCAATGCGCGGGTGGGGGTTTTTGCCTCGCGCTCGCCGTTCCGTCCGAACCCGCTGGGGCTGTCGGCGGTGAAGCTGGAAGATATTGTGCTTCAGTCCCCGGAAGGCCCTTTGTTACGGGTTTCTGGGGCCGACCTGCTGCACGGAACGCCGATTTTGGATATAAAACCCTACCTTCCCTACGCCGACTGTATCCCTCAGGCGACAGGCGGTTTTGCGGGAACGAAGCCGGAGCCCCGGCTTGAGGTGAGTGCCGCGCGGGAAGTCCTGCAAGGACTCCCCGCAGGCAAATGGAAGACGCTGCGTGAGGTTCTGGCCCTTGATCCGCGCCCGTCCTATCAGGATGATCCCGAACGGATTTACGGATTTGCCTTTGCCGGACGCAATGTCAGGTTCCGGGTGAACGGTTCGACGCTTGAAGTCCTTTCCATTGATGTTGCAGGAGAAAAAAGATCGTGATGGGGAAATCCCGACGGGAAGTTGTGCAACCGTAAATAAAAGCCCCCGTCCATGAAGAACGGGAGCAATGGAATCGGTGGAAGGTGAAGAGGCTATGACGTTCGGGTGCGGCGTACGGTGGTCGGTCTTGCATGAGGAGAGGACTGTGCACCGTACCAGGCGTGGACCGGCCTCCTGGGCGGAGATTACTATTTTAGGGGGGGCTTCACTCTTCATACGGAAAAAGCAGGGAGGGGGGACTGAGCAGCTATGACGAAAAAACCCTTACGGTTGCTCACCGTAAGGGCTTGATTTCTTATGGAGCCTTTGTCCAGAATTGAACTGGAGACCTCATCCTTACCAAGGATGCGCTCTACCAACTGAGCTACAAAGGCATCTCTATGTGTCGCGCTTGTCGCTGTCGACGAAGAAGCTTTTAGCTTTATACAGCGTCGTCGTCAAGTTTTTTTTCAACATTTTTTTCGGCGGGGCAGAGCCCGCGTTCGCTGCTGCGGACAAAATCCACAAACTCCATCACTTGAGGCAGATTTGCGTAGTCGTTCGCAAGCAGATCCAAGGCTTCGGAGCGGGGCATCTCACTGCGCCAAATGAGGCGGAAGGCCTGTTTGAAAGCGGAGATCGTCTCGCGGGAAGCCCCGGCGCGGCGCAGTCCCACAAGATTGGGGCCATGCACAAGCGCACGGCTGCCCGCTGCCAGCATCCACGGGGGAAGATCCTGTGCAACGCCCGTCATGCCGCCCACGAAAGCGTGCGTACCGACATGGCCGAACTGGTGCACTGCGGAAAGGCCGCCGATGATCGCAAAGTCGTCCACTCGTACATGCCCGCCGAGCGTGGCTCCGTTGGACATGACGATGTCATTGCCGAGCTGGCAGTCATGGGCGATGTGCGTGTAGGCCATGCACAGGTTACGGCTGCCGATACGGGTAATGCCGCCTCCGCCTTCCGTGCCCCGGTGGAGCGTGGCGAATTCACGGATACGGTTATCGTCGCCGAGCTCCAGCCATGTCACTTCGCCCTGGAACTTGAGATCCTGCGGTTCGCCGCCGACCAGCGCGTGGGAATGGATATGGTTGCCCACGCCCATTCTCGTGTAATCTTTGATGACGGCGTGGGCGTCGATGCGGCAGCGATCCCCGATGACGACATGCTCTTCGATGATCGCATAAGGGCCTATTTCCACATCCTTGCCGATCTGCGCATTGGCGTGCACGATAGCAGTGGGGTGGACTTGTTGAGAAGCCATACTGCAACCCATATTACATGTCTCCACGATCGGTCACGGCAGCGGTGATTTCCGCTTCGGCGGCGAGCACACCGTCAACGTAAGCCCGACCTTCCATCTTCCACAGTTTCAGCTTGTGGCGGATGAGGCGGCATTCCAGATCCAGACGGTCGCCGGGGAAGACCGGACGGCGGAAGCGGACCTTTTCGAGCCCGGAGAAGAGGAAGAGCTTCCCGGCGGTCTCGCTCGGATCGAAACCATGCAGCACCAGCAGGCCGCCAGCCTGCGCCAGAGCTTCAATGATCAGCACGCCGGGCATCACCGGGACGCCGGGGAAATGCCCCTGAAAGAACGGTTCATTGAAGCTGACGCACTTATGCGCCTTGATGTATTCCCCGTCCACGATCTCGTTGACCCTGTCCACGAGCAGGAATGGATAACGGTGGGGGAGAAACTCCAGAATCTTGCGGATGTCAAACGAGGTAGGCTGGTCCATGCTGTGTATTCCTTGAGTCTGAATTGCAAAGAGCTAGGCGTCCGGCTTGCCGCCCTTGAGTTCTTCCAGTTCCTTTTCAAGCTTGGACAGGCGCTTGAAGAGTTCGGGGAAGCGGGGCATAAGGGCCAGCGTGCGCATGTAGGTACGCTGATCCACGGTGGGTGTGCCGCCCACGACGACGTCGCTGGGGATATCTTTGGCGACCCCCGACTGGGGGCCAATGGTGACGTTGTCGCCGATGTGCAGGTGCCCGGCGATACCGACCTGTCCGGCGAACGTGCAGTTGTCCCCGACCGTGGTGGAACCGGAAATGCCCACTTGTGAGACGACGAAGCCGTTACGGCCTATCTGCACATTATGCCCGATCTGAGCGAGATTGTCGATTTTGGTGCCGTCACCTATGCGGGTGGCATCGAGCACGGCCCGGTCAATGGCGGCGTTGGCCCCCACCTCGACGGCGTTGCCGATGGTGACTTTGCCGACTTGCGGGATTTTCTGGATGCCCGCAGGGGTCCGGGCGAAGCCGAAGCCGTCCGCGCCGAGCACGGAACCCGGATGCAGGATGCAGCCTTCGCCGACGTGCGTTCCGGCCATGAGCACGGCATTAGGATAGACGGTGGTGCCCTTGCCTATGCGGACGTTCTCGCCCACGTAGACGCCGGGGAAGAGCTTGACGCCGCTTCCCACCTTGGCATGGGGACCGATGTAAACGAAGGGGTAAACGGTCACCCCGTCGCCGAGTTCGGCATCGGGATGAATGAAGGCCAACGGACTGATTCCGGAAAAGCTGCCCTGCGGTGCGGCGAACAGCTCCAGAACGCGGCCGAAGTCCTGGTAGGGATTTTCGCTGATCAGGGCGCGTCTGACATCCCCGGCGTGTTCGGGACGGACTATGACGGCGCCAGCCCGCGTTGCCGCGAGCTGGTCAGCGTATTTGGGGTTTGCCAGAAAGCTCACTTCATCGGGCCCGGCCCCCTCCAAGGTGTTGACGCCGATGACTTCGGCATCGTCGCCTTGCAGGATCAAGCCAAGCTGGGCCGCGATTTCGGAGAGTTTACGGGCAACCATTTACTTCTTACCGGTATTGGGTTCCGGGAACTTGCTGCCGCCGGCCTTCCACAAACGGTTGACTTCAGCAAGGACGGGCTTGGTGATGTCGAGGGTGGGCGTGGCGTACATGACGCTGCCGGCAGCGGCGTCGAGGATAAGATCAAGCTTCTGCTGCTTGGCGATCGTGGTGGCGGCGTCGTAGATCTGCTGAGCCATGCTCTGGCGGATCTGGTTTTCGGTGTTTTCCACCTTGCGGGCGAAGTTGCGGGACTTTTCTTCAAAGGCGCGGCGCAGGCGGAGGAATTCCATCTGCTTGTCTTCACGTTCCTTGGCGGACATTTTAGCGACCTGAGCCTGAAGGGCTTCACCCTTGGACTGCAGATCCTTCGCCTGATTCTCAAGCTGCGTCTTCTCGGCGCCGAACTGCGACTGCAGCTTCTGCTGGGCGGCCTTGGCTGCGTCGCTGTCCATAGCAACGGCCTGAGAGTTGAACACGCCGATTTTCATATCGGCGAAAGCGGAACCCGCCATCAGCAAACAAGCCACAAGAGCGAGGGACAATACTCTGAACATATTCTTCTCCTTGGATGTACAAACACTAGCGGGAACCCGGCCCGCAGATCGAAATGGATAGCCTTCAACGCGTGAGTCGTCAAGACATGTTCCGTTGTGGGCATGAAAGCGGATAGAGAGCCCGGATTTCTGAAAAGATTTTTATATCCAGTTATTCCGGAAGATAAAGAATGTTAGGATCCTTCAGGGATATTCCCGGTGCGGAGAAGGCGGAGTTTTTTTCTTTCGGCGGGTTTGTTTTACCACAAAATATACTTTGCAAGGAGAGCGCTGTGAGCAGATAGCTGTCCTCTGGACAGCTCCCCTTGCAGGTTCGTTACTCAAGGAGAATAGAACAGACTTTTCTCTTTTTCCGAAGAACACGTGAAAGAGGCAGAGGGGCACAGGGCCGGGAAGGAAATGTTGCCGGACGGGAAAGAACGCGTAGCGGAACGGGATCAGCGCTTGTTCCCGTCGAGGCTGCCCAAATGGGCAAGGATGCCGGAAGCGATCCCTTCCGCCAAGGCCTGCCGATACGTGGGGATCGCAAGGTTGGCGGCTTCCTGTGCGTTTGAGCAATAACCGACTTCAACCAGGATACCCGGAATATTCGCGCCGAGCAAGACCTTGAAGGGGCCGGACTTGACCCCTCCGTCCCGGACGGTGAAGGTCTTTTCCTTCATGACGGAGAGGGTACATTTTTGGACCGTGTCGGCGAGGCGGCGGGATTCCTGACTGCGAACCGACGACGAGGCGGCAGGGGATCCCGTATCTCCCTTATGGCCTCCGTTGGCGTTTTCCAGCCCGGCAAGCTTGCCCGCATCCGCACTGCTTGAGGCGGTGTCCGGGAAATACGTTTCCAGGCCGCAGGCGTTTTCATTGGGGCTGGCGTTGACGTGGATGGACAGCAGCACATCGGCGCGGGCCTGATTCGCCATATAGGAACGGGTGGACAACGAAACCCATGTATTGTCCGTGCGGGTGTAGTGCACCTGGATGCCTTTGCCCGCGAGGATGCTGCCCACACGTTTGGCAATGTCCAGCGTCACTTCACGTTCGATGACGCCGTTGTGCACTGTTCCGGGATCTTTGCCGCCGTGGCCGGGATCGATCATGATAGATCGGGTGGCGAACCGGAAAAGCGGATCGCTCGATTGCAGCCCCTGGCCGAACGAGATGCCGCGAGGCATGGCGGCGTCCGTGGCCGAGGTCGTGATGACGATACGGAACGGCGAGGATTCCGTTTTGACCATGAAGCGTTTGACCTGCCTGAAATCGAGCAAAAGCCGGGTTTTGTCGGGAGCAGACAAGTCAAGGCGCATACGGCGGAGGGAACTGCCCTGCACTTTGATGCCGGGGCGGATCGTCGAAGCCGGATTGACGCCCATGAGATCCACAACCATCCTGCTGGGGATGTCGTTTTTCTTGCTGCCGCTTTGCGTGTCGATGGACCAGATGATGGGGCGATCGAACTCCAGCGTGATGACGGCCAGATTCTTCTGGTTTTCCCATTTCATGTCGGTCAGAAGCGCCGCCGTCTTTTTGCCCGGCGTGCTGCTTTTGGCCGCTTCCAGCGCCGCCTTGAGGCGCTGGGCGTAGAGCTTGGCTTCCGGTGCGACATCACCCCGGGGATATTGATTTTGGATGGTGTTGAGCGCTTCCTGCGCTCCGGAAAAATCGTTGAACCGTTCCGCCTTGATACGCGCAATGCCAAACAGCGCGTCGTCGGCCAGCACATGGCTGGCGTAGCTTTTGAGGAACACCCCATACCGTTCGACAGCGGCTTGAGCGTCCTGCCGCAGCATGGAACGCTTGGCGAGCTCCTCCATCGCCAACGCCGAACGGAAGAGCGCCGCAGGGCGGTTCCGCCAGCGGGGATATTTTTCGTGGAGGTCGAAAAACGACTGGGCGAGATTTTCCCACGGCTCACGCCAGCCGCCGCGTTTGGAGTCGCTCTTGAGGAACTCCATATCCTGCTTGGCCTTCTCGTACTGCTGTTCAAAGGAGGGAGCCGCGTGCGCGTCGGAAAACGCGGTCACGAACAGGGCGAGGGCAAAGGCGACCAAAAGGGGTCTGAACAGACGCCCGATGGCGGGGGATGATCTGTGCGGAGTCTGAGAACCGATAAGGATCATGAAGGGGAAGCTGTCCTGATGGGCGGCCGTGCCGCGTCAAAGAAGCCCGCCCGCACAGAAGCGGGCAAAGCGGAAGGGGTGCGGGAAAGGTATTTCTTTCCCGCACCCTTGTTTTTAGAAGAACTGACCCATGGAGAACTCGAACCGTCCGCCGGGGCGGTCACCCTTGACGTTCTTGTCCAGCGGGAAGCCGTAGGCGAAGCGCAGGTCGCCCATGGGCGAACGCCAGCGCAGTTCGAGGCCGACCGACTTCTTCAGTTCGCTGAAGGGATCGGAAGTCTGCTTGGAGTCGATGTTGTAGCCGATGTCGAAGAACGGCACGAGGGCGATGCCCATTTCCGGATGGAACGTCCAGATGTATTCGAAGTTCAGGAAGCCCATGCGGTCGCCGCCGATTTCATCATGGTACTTGGGATCGCGCGGGGCAAGGTCTTCCGAGTCGTAACCACGGATGGAGTCGATGCCGCCGATGAAGAAGCGGTCGAACACGGGTACCGGCTTGTCGGAGTTTTCGAACACGCCGCCGACGCGGCCACGCCAATGGAAGATGTGGTTCGGGTTGCGGAACAGGGTATGGAACGACTGCAATTCACCGATAGGCTTGAAGAAGTTGTCGTTACCGCCGATACCGCCGCCGCCGTATTCCATAGAGACGCGGCCCACCACACCGGACGTGGGACGTTCGCGCGAGTCGGTGGAGTCGTAGGTGATGCTGGTGCTTACGACGCTCGACAGGTTTTTGCCCTCGTATTCCTTGTAGGCGCGGGAGGCCGTGTCGGGAATGTCGAACAGGGTGTAGCGGTCGAGACGGTAGCCAACGGACACCGAGGTGTACTCGCCAATGGGATGGAAGAGGCGAATGGTATTACCGATGGTCTTCTTCTTGAAGTCATCCCATTCTTCCCAGATGGCGTAGCTGTTGTTGCTGAAACCGAAATCGGTGTCGTAGATGCGCGGGTTGACGAAAGACAGGTCCAGATACGAAGACTTGCCGGACACGAAACCCTGCAGGCCGAGCGAGTAGCCGCGGCCGAACAGGTTGCGCTCCTGGATGCTGCCGCTCACGCCGAACTGGTAGAAGGTCGAGTAGCCCACACCGCCCATGATGGCGCCGGTGCGGTCTTCTTTCAGGTTGACGCGGAGATCGACCTCATCGTCCTTGTCCGTGGGAACGATGGTGGTGTCGGCCTGCGTAAAGTAGCGGAGGCGGTTCAGGCGCTCGTTGGAACGGCGTAGCTTGGAGCCGTCGAACTGATCGCCGTCGGCGAGGCGCAATTCACGGAAGATGACGTTGTCGCGGGTACGGGTGTTGCCCTGTGTGACCACGCGGCGGATATGCACCTTCTGCTTCTTGTGCGGCACATAGAAGACATTGATGATGCCTTCCTCATCGTTCTTCGGGGTATCCACATCGACTTCGGCGAAGGCGTAGCCGTAATTGCCGTAGAAGTCGGTAAGGGCCTTGATGTCGTCCTGCAGGACGGTGAGGGAGAAATACCCGTTGGAATCTTTGTAGTCGTCGAGCTTGATCACTTCTTTCAGGCGCTCGTCGCTGTCGATGAGATCGCCTTTGAAGCCGATTTCGCCGAGTTTGTAGCGTTTGCCTTCATTGACGGTGAATGTGACGGTGATGCCGTCTTCGGAGTAGTCCACCTGCGGCGCGGCGACCTGAATGTCCACGTAGCCGTGGTTCATGGCGTAGGCCGTGATCGCGGCGGAGTCGCGCTCAAGGTATTCTTCGCGGAGCACGCCCGTTCCGGTAACCCATGACAGGATGCCGTGCTCTTGGAGCGCGAGTTCCTTCTTGAGGTCGCCGGCGTCGATGCCCTGGAGCCCTTCGATCTTGATTTCCTTGATGTAGAGCTTCTTGCCTTCCTTCACGTCGAAGACCAGCACGGCGGAGGCGCTGTTGGCCTTCTGCTCAATGCGGTAGTTCACTTCGGCGAGGTAGAAGCCTTCCTTGCGGTACAGCTCGGTGACCTTCTGGATGTCTTCGGCAAGCAGGCGGTCGTTGAGGACGGAGCCCGTCTTGGAGCTCATGGCCGCCAGAATGTCTTCTTTTTTGACTTCGTCGGAACCGTTGACGATCACGTCGTCGATGCGGGGCTTTTCCTTGACCGTGAACACCAGCACGCGGCCCTGTCCGCCCTGTTCGATGTCGGCGTTTACGTCGCTGAAGTAGCCGAGATCCCAGATTCGCTTGATTTCTTCATTGAGCGTGGAGGGATCAACCACATCCCCCTTGCGGGTGGACAGGCGCATCAGCACCACGTCGGGGTCGAGCACCTTGACGCCGCGGATCTGGATGTCCGTGATGGCGTCGCCCTTGACCGCGCCGCCGCCCATCTTGTCGACAAGCTCGTCGACGGCGGGGAGCAGTTCGATCATGTTCTGCTTCTGGACGAAATAGGGCTGCGCCCCCTGCTGTCCAGCGGCATCCACCATGCGGGCGTCGATGCTGAACGCGTCGCCGGTCTTGCTGAAGCTGCCGTACACGGCGTAGTTCGCCCCGGCCTGCCTGGCGATGGAGCGCGCGGTCGCCAGATTGAGCTGGCTGATCTGCTGGTTCTTGAGCAGGCGCAACGTATCCTTTGCCGGAATGACCTTGAATCCCTTTTGGGCCAGCCGCTGCTCAAACAGCTTGGGCAGCTCGTCGTTCAGGTAGTTGAGATCCGCCCCTCCATTGATCTGGAAGGGGAGCACAGCCACACGGACAGCATCCGAGGCCGCCTGTTTGGGCGCCGCCTGAGCCGTACCGTGGAACAACAGGTTACACAGCGCCAGCGCCAGCAGCGCGAGTACGCATCTCTTCATACAGTTCTCCAGATCGTAATTCGAGGCAGCGCCCGAGGGTTCCCGCCATTTCACGGTTATGGGTGACAATGACGAGGGTCATGCCGAGTGTGCGGTTCAGTTCCAGAAGCAATTCGGCGACGGAATCGCCGGTCCGCTGGTCCAAGTTGCCGGTCGGCTCGTCGGCCAGCAGCACGCGGGGCTCCAGCAGGATGGCCCGCGCAATGGCGGCGCGCTGACGCTCGCCGCCGGAAAGGGTGGTTACCCTGTGATCCTTCCTGTCGGAAAGCCCGACGCGTTCGAGGGCCTGCCGTGCCAGCCCCAGCGCCTTCGACCGGTTCATCCCGGCGATGAGCGCCTGCATGGCCACATTTTCCTCGGTGGAAAACTCGGGCAGCAGGTGGTGGAACTGGAAGACGAACCCAAGCTTTTTGTTGCGGAAATGGGCTTTTTCCACGGGCGTCATGTCCGGCAGGCTTTTGCCCTCGAACAATACCTTGCCCGCGGTCGGCGTGTCCAGCGCGCCGAGCAGGTGGAGGAGGGTGGATTTGCCCGATCCCGACGCTCCGACGATGGCGAGGGATTCGCCAGCGCGGACGGTCAGGTCCATATTTTTCAGAATGGTGATGCGCTCCGCAGGTCCCTCGCAGGACTTCTCGACGCCGGAAAGCTCGTAGAGCACCGGGGGCGCGGTCGCGTACGCTGTCTGTTCCATCATTCGAACCGCAGGGCTTCGGCGGGTTCAAGGCTCGAAGCCTGCCGCGCCGGGTAGATCGTGGCAAGGAAACACAAGGTCATGGCGGACACGCCGACCACGACGATATCAACCCAATTGAGCAGGATGGGCAGGTGATCCAGCGTATAAACCCCCGGTGGAAGTTTGATGAATTGGTATCGTTGGAGGAGGAGCGCCAGCCCTATGCCGAGCACATAACCGAGCAAGGTGCCCACCACGCCGATGATCGTGCCCTGAAGCATGAAGATCCGGCGGATCATCCCCTTGGTCGCGCCCATGGACATCAGGATGGCGATGTCGTGCGTCTTTTCCATGACCAGCATGACCAGCGTGGTGACGATGGAGAAGGAGCCGATGAGGACGACCATCGCCAGCAGGATGAACATGCCGATTTTTTCAAGCTTCAACGCGGCGAAGAGATTGGCGTTCATGTCCATCCATGTCCGGACGGAAGCCAGAGGGCCGAGCTCCTTTTGGAGGGCGGCGGCCACGGTATCGGCCTTGTATACGTCCTTGACGGTGACTTCGATGCCGGAAATCTGATCGGAAGGCAGGCCCAGCAGATCGCGCGCCGCCGCAAGGGAGATGAACCCGAGCGACGAGTCGTATTCGAACATGCCGGTCTGGAAAATGCCCGCAACCTTGTAGGGACGGATGCGGGGCTGGAAACCGGCGGTGGTCTTTTGTCCGGAAGGCGAAAGGAGGTTGACGCGGCTGCCCACGACCAGGCCGAGGCGCTGCGCCAGTTCCTTGCCGATGAGCACGCCGGGCGGCGCTCCCTCCACGGAAGCGTTCAGGTCCGCGACGCTGCCGCTGCTCAGGTTGTCCAGCATGGTCAGGACGTCCGGCGCGGTCTTGGGGTCGATACCCCGCAGGACGACGCCTTTGACGCCTCTCGGGGAGGACAACATGCCTTCCGCGTAGAGGAAGGGGGTGGAGCCGACGACGCCGGGAGTGGCGTTGATGCGCCGGAGCACAGCCGCCATGCCGGAGAGTTCGGGGGCTTCGCCGCCGCGCATTTTTTCGAAGTCCGCATCCGAAGGCGGCGCGGTGAGCGCCGCCAGCGGACCGGAAACGATGATGTGCGCGTTCGCGCCGAGGATTTTATCCCGGATGTCCGTCGTGAACCCGTTGTAGACGCCGAGAACCACGACCAGCGCGGCGACGCCTATGGCCACGCCAAGCACGGACATGGCTGAAATGATATAAATAAAGGCCTGCTTGCGCCGAGCAAAGAGGTAGCGCAAAGCTACGAAGAGTTCAAAACGCATAGAGTTTAGGATTCCTGCTTCAACAGCGGGAAGAAGATCACTTCACGAATGGACGGGGAGTCGGTCAGGAGCATGACCAGCCGGTCGATGCCGATACCTTCGCCCGCGGCCGGGGGCATACCGTATTCCAGCGCGCGCAGGTAATCTTCGTCCATCGCGCAGGCTTCGTCGTCGCCGGCCGCCTTCTCGCGGACCTGCTGTTCAAAACGCATACGCTGGTCGATGGGATCGTTGAGTTCCGAGAACGCGTTGCCGTATTCGCGGCCCATGATGAAGAGCTCGAAACGGTCCGTAATGTCCGGGTTATCCTTGTTGCGGCGCGCCAGCGGAGAGATCTCCGTGGGGTAGTGGTAGATGAACGTGGGGGCGACGAGCTTGGGCTCGACGTCGAGGTCAAAAAGCTTGGCCTGCAGCTTGCCGAGCTTGTCCGTCTTGAGGATCTTTTCCCCGCGTTCGCGGACGTAGGCGAGTACCTTGTCGAAGTCGTTGTAGAATTCTGGGGAGTGCCCGCCGATCTTTTCCAGCGATTCGTGGAAGGTGAGGCGCTGCCACTTGCCCGGGGTCAGGTCGAGTTCCGTACCCTGATAGGTGATGATCGGGCTGCCGCAGACTTCCGTGGCAATGGTGGAGAACAGTTCCTCGGTCAGGTCCATCAGATCATAAAACGTCGCATAGGCCCAGTAGAATTCGCACATGGTGAATTCGGGGTTGTGACGGATGGAGATGCCTTCATTGCGGAAGTTGCGGTTCAGCTCGAAAACTTTTTCAAAACCGCCCACGAGGAGGCGCTTGAGGTACAGTTCGGGCGCGATGCGCATGTACAGTTCCATGTCCAGCGCATTATGGTGGGTGATGAACGGACGCGCCGCCGCGCCGCCCGCCACGGGGTGGAGCATGGGGGTTTCCACTTCCACAAAGCCGCGTTCCTCAAGGAAGGCGCGGAAGGTACGGATGATTTTGCTGCGCTTGCGGAAAATGTCGCGGACCTTCGGATTGGTGATGAGGTCCACATACCGCTGGCGGTAACGGATTTCGACGTTGGTGAGGCCCTTGTGCTTTTCGGGCAGGGACCGGAACGACTTGGTGAGCAGGGTGACCTGATCACAGGCGAGGGTCAGCTCGTCGGTCTTGGTGCGGAAAAGCTTCCCGTGCACGCCCACGATGTCGCCGATGTCGAACTTCTTGAAATTTTTGTAGGCTTCCTCACCCATGAGGTCTTTGGACGCATAGCACTGGATACGGCCGCTGCGATCCATAAGATGGAAAAACGCGACCTTGCCGAAGGAACGGTGGGAGATGATGCGTCCGGCACAGGTGAACGACTCGTTCAGTTCTTCGAGTTCGGTGGCGGAACAGGCTTCGTATTCGGCTCGGATGGCTCCGGCGTCATGCGTCTTCACGAATCCATTGAGATGAAGAGGGACCCCGGCATCCATGAGTTCGCAGGATTTGACCACGCAGTTTTTGACGACTTCGTTGAGCTCGTCTTTATCGGCGAGGCTTTGAAGCATGGGCATGAAATAGGATGCGTGGGCTGATTTGGTAGCAAGCTTGACGGGCTTGTGGTGCGTAGTTTCCGGGCTGCTCAAGGGAATCTCTCCATCAATTAAAATAGCGATTGGCGACCGGTGACAATTTTCCGCGTTTCCGGACGGCAAGAAACGCGGTCGTATCCGGCGGCGAGAACGGGGCTTTGGCGGACAGGCTTCCTGCTGCGGCGCGTGACCGATGCTACAAGAAAGCCGTGCAATGTTCCAACGGGTTAGAGACAGCGGGACCGTTTCTCCGTTCTCGCGTTGCCCTCCCGCCCGCGGCGGCGGGACCCCCCCTCCGGCCGTGGCGCCCTGTGGACCTGATCGCACAGTTTGTATCCGCAAAGCCGTAGTCCAATTGTGCTGTACAGTCAAGGACGTGCCGCGGGTCAAAAAGTTTTTTCAGAAAAAACGGAGAAAACGCTTGACGGAAGGAGGGCATTTCGATAGACCTCTTTTCGCACCAACGAGTGCCTCATTCCCCGGTGGCTCAATCGGCAGAGCGGGTGACTGTTAATCACTAGGTTGGCGGTTCAAGTCCGTCCCGGGGAGCCAGAAAGCTCAAGGCCTTACAACGAAAGTTGTAAGGCCTTTTCTGGTTATGGGGAACACCGGGGTAACACGGGAAACGCAATCAAAAGCAATTTTGTCCAACTGTTCCGCTTTGGGGTGTTCCCTCTGCCAAGCCTTTTCGTCCTCCCTATTACCCTTATCTTCCTTTCCACCTATACATTTGACTCCTTTACAGGAGCTTGGCGCATCCATATCGAAGGAAAGGATTGAGCTTGCAGCCACAAGATCCGGATTGTTGGCAACAGAAAGCTCCTGAAACCGCAAAGTGGCAGCATATACCTCTTGAAGGAATTGAGGTTGCCATTATTGCCGTGATAGACAACGCTGAGAATTGATAAGAAAGTATCTCTCAAAATTCATACTATTTCGTTTATTTTATAAAGAGAGTAACGCTATGAAGAATAAATTCCATGCGTACTCTCTTTTTTATACTCTTAAATAGGATTTTCAGATCTATAGTTAACAGTGTTTTCGATAATATTGGATTCTTCAACTATACCTTTTGGTGGCGATGTCTTTCCATTTCATAGTCATTTTAAGATTTTCTGAAGCATTGCAGCCAGCAATCCTTGAAAGAGATGAGAACTCACTGCTTTAGCGCAAAAACGAGATGGGACACCATATCAAGCACGATTTTTTGTTTTTCTGGTGGAAGTGAGCCTACGAGTTCTGCAATTGTATCTGAAGTGTTCTTCAGCGTCTCGTCGTTCATTCGGAAAAGGACAGAGACGGGGCAATCGAGTATCTCAGCTATCTCTTCAAGCCGGGAAAAGCGGGGAGCGGCAAGGCCGTTTTCGATTCGGGAGAGAGAGGCGGGAGCGATATTCAAACGTTCCGCTAGTTCAAACTGGGAGATACCGAGACTCTGTCTGCGTTTGGCAATGGTTTGCCCTACCACTTTTTCCAGCTGATGTTTTTCTTGGTCTGCCACATTGGTTCTCCTGTTTTTTAATACAACAGGATACGAGAGGTGGAGGAATCATAAAATAAGGTTATACGTCATATGTATTGATGTTTTAACTAAAACGGCCTATCCTGAAGCCCTTAACAGGGCGACACCTGTCCGGCATAGGGCGCATTCAACCACTACGTTCACATTGGGTTGGGAGCCGCGAAAATCCGTATGCCGACGATGCGCCATAGAAAAGGAGAGCTTGGGTATGACATTGTCAAAAGGAGCCGTAGGGAACCTGATGAACAGGTACCGCGCAGTGCTGAAGAAATGCTATCTGATGAATATGTTCGGTTCGCTTGCCGTAGTGGGGTTGCTGGTAGCGGGGAGTGCCGTGAGTGCGACAGCGAATGAGAATACAGCGGCGGCGATTGCCGGGGACGGCAAGCCGGTTGTTGTGGACAAGGGCGTTATCAATGGGCGTGTCATTGGGGGTAGTGCGGCGGAAGGGAATTCCGCTGTGATAAACGGCGATACATCACTTACGTTCACCGGCGGGATGCTGAACGGAGAAATTTTTGGCGGTGGCCTCGCCGCCGGGGGTGGAGCTGATGCCTCAGTGACGGGTACTGCGACCATCAATATCACGGGCGGCACTTTTAAGCCGATGGAGAAGGATGTTCAGGCCGACCATGGCCGCATTTATATCCGGGGTGCGGGCGGTGCCTTTGACGGTGGGACGGCTTCCGTGCGCAATGTCGTGATGAATATTACTGGGGGCATATTCGATCCATCCGCGAATGGAAATCCCGGACGTGTGGAAATTTACGGTGCGGGAGTCAGCGACAACCTTTCCCCGGGCTCGAAGGTTGCCGTCAAGAATGTGGAGATCAACATAAGCGGTGTCGATCTGGGAGAAACGAACGGTGACGCATGGGTTTATGGCGGTGGGGACGGCGCAGGCACTTTTGCCGAACAATCCACGATCACGATTAAAGACGCAACGGTAGATCGCGTCTATGGAGGGGGATGGGGAGGCAGTTCCGTCGGTTCCGTCAATATCAATATTATCGACAGCGAAGTTGATCATCTCTATGGCGGCGGAGATTCGGATAAGGATGCTGATGCGCCTGATCCGTACACGACGACCATCGGCAAGGCGAACATCGTGTTCTCCGGTTCGAGCAGGGTGAACGGTGATGTCTACGGCGGCGGCAATACCGGCGGCGAAGGCAATAAAGCTGTTTTTGAGGAAACCAGTATCACTATTTCCGGGGGAACGTTCGGAGAGGATGACGAGTCTGGGAATATTTATGGCGGCGGACGCGTCGTAGACGGAGCCTCGGAAAAGATAAATGCGACACATGTGATCATTTCTGGAGATGCCTCCATTAAGGGCGACGTATACGGCGGCGGGCGTGCGGAAGGGCGGCTTGCCGAAACGAGCTTCAGTGAAGTGGGCACGGCCAGCCTCACTATAGCGGGTGGCCGGATTGAAGGGGCTGTATACGGAGGTGGCGACGCTTGGGAAGCCGTTTCCAAAGTTGGTACGGCAACTACGCTTGTCAGCGGCGGAAAACTGCTGAGTGATATTTATGCCGGCGGCAATGGCAAAGGAACATCTGTTGGAACGGCTCATCTGACCCTTTCCGGCGGAGAGGTCTCGGGCAGTGTCTTCGGCGGAGGCGACGGGGACGGTCAGGGAGCGGCGGGCACAGTACATTCCTCGACCGTTCTCCTCAAGGATGGGGTGCGTATCCTGAGAGGTGAAAACGGGGGAGGCATCGTCTACGGCGGCGGGAACGGCGACAAGGGCGATATCGACGATAGCGGCGTAACTTTTAATGTCGATAATACGACAGTCAGGGTGGAAGGCGGCCTGATCCAAGGGGATGTGTACGCGGGCGGCAAGAAAAACTCTTCCACCGGTACCGCTGATGTGATCCTTTCAGGTGGCGAGATCGGCGGGAACGTTTATGCGGGCGGAGGTGCCGGGGATACGACCGGTGCGACCAATGATGCGGCTACCGTCAAGACCGGCACGATCACCGTGGATACCGACTCATTGAATGTCGGCGGCAAGCTGCTGGGCGGCAATGCGGAAACCAGTAACCTGTCCTTGACTTCGAAAGTCACCCGTCTGGACGGAACGAAGTTTGGCGGTTTCGATTTCTTGAAGGCTGAGGGAACGACAAGCGTTATAGGGGGCTTTACTGATGCCAATGTGGGAACGTCCCTTACCTTAAATGGGAAGGGTACGCTCATTGCCCCTTCCATTCAGCTTGAAACCGGTAAGTTGACTCTGGCCGACGGCACGTTGCAGACCATGTCCGCTCAGGCATTCAAGCAAGGGCTCGGAGATGCTGGCGAGGCTGCCGCAACAAATGGCATTATAACAGGTTTGGCCTTGACGGGCGGGACGTTGGCCCTTCAGGACGCCTCATACAATATGAAGTATGTGGTTGACGCTGAAAAAGTGATAGCGGAGGCGGATGGACATACACGCCTCGCAATGCTCGGCACGTTAAAATCCGGCAACCTTGTTTTCGGCAGCCAGGGGAAGGGGGAAGACGTCGGCAATGCGGAAGAAGTGCCTTCAACTTCAGTCAGCTTAGGCAAGATTGATTTGGTGGGCGGCGATACAATCATGATCAACGGTGGGCAGGCCATAACAATCCGTGGCGACGGAGAAAAGCTGATTACGTCCGACTCCGGGAATGTGAAGCTGCTTGTAGGAAGCAAGGACAACGGCGCGGGAACGTTGAATCTTGGCGATGCAGGATTGACCAGCGGCGGTTCTTTGGATGGTACGCTTTCCATTGCGGACGAGAGCACGGTAACTGTGCGGTCCGGAATGTTTTCCATATCCACTATGGAAGGAACCTCTTCCTCAGCCATCACTATCGGCACTGCGCAAAACGCTGGCGGACTGACAGTCGGCAAGGCCTCTCTGAATGGGGCGAATGTGTTTCTTGATCCAGCGTGGAAGGACGGTGGGAATCTGGTCTCCGATGCTTCGATAGGCGTTTTCGAGTCGTTTGCCAATGGAGCTGTAGACGGTAGATTTGCCGTTGGCCGGAATTCTTTGCTTGTTCTTGGCGACAAAGACAGCGCGTGGGCTCAGAAAGCCGTTCAGGACGCCCTTGATAATGCCGATCTGACGTGGGGCAAGGACTCCGTCACGGCTGCTTTGGCAATCAAGTCCTCACAGAGACTCTCCGCTAGCGGGGCGCTTCTTGTGGATGGCTCACTGGCTGCCGCCCCATCCGTCACCGAGAATACGGCAACTTTTGCGGGGCAATCCCTGCTCGTCGTGAATGCCGCCGCTGCCGATGGCGAAGGAGCGTTGCAGGGGGACGGGACAAGCAGGCTTTCCGTCGATGGCGGAGCGAAGTTGCATATCATGGATGTAAAGGGAAGTCAGGAATATACCGCTACTTCCGGCTTCGTGAACGATAAAATCGAAGGCTGGCAAGGGGACGATCTTATCGTCAGTAGACTTTTCAACGCTGCTGTGAATACGGACGGCGGCAAGTTTGTCGTGAAAACGGAAGCCAAGAGGCCCGATGAATTTTCCCAGTACGCCATACCCAATACGTTGGCTGGGATTGCCTCTGGTAACGTGAACAACCCCGATGCCGCTGGAGTCCGCTTCTTGTCCGGTTTGATGGACTCTGAACTCTCTGACAGGCAAGTGCGGGTTACCGCTGACAGTGCGGCGCAACTTGCCTACGCGGGCGGTGTACAGGCTTCGGCGATTGCCGTGGCTCAGGCCCCGGCGCGGGCTCTTCAGGAGCATTTGTCCCTTGCCGGTAGTGTGGCACAGAAAGGAACGAATCTGCATGAAGATGGTTTCGATTTGTGGGCCAACGCCATTTATGGGGCAAACCGTACACGTGATTTCAGCGCAGGCGGGCTTGATGCCGGATATGATACTGACTTTGCGGGCGGCGTAATCGGTGGGGACTGGACGTTCGACGCGGGCGCGGGCAAGGGGCGGGTCGGTCTCGCCCTCAACGTGGGCGCGGGCGACACCAAGTCGCGCGGCGACTTCAATAGCACCAAGAACGACTTCGATTTCTGGGGCGTATCCGTCTACGGCGGTTGGAACATGGACAACATCAACGTGGTTGCCGACCTCGGCTATTCCGCTTCCAAGAACGAACTGAAGCAGGACATCCCGTCCTCCCTCGGCATGGGCGGAAAGATCAAGGCGGATGTGGATTCCGACGTGATTACCGCCGGGGTCAAGGCTGAGTATATGGTCAAGACCGACGTGCTCGACGTGATGCCCCATGTCGGCGTCCGTTACATGGCAGTGAAGACGGATTCGTTCTTCACGAAGCTCGATCAGGGCGGCGACCTGTTCCGTACCGACGGTGATCTCCAGCACGTCTGGCAGTTCCCCGTGGGCGTGAACCTGAGCAAGTCCTTCGAGACGGAATCCGGATGGAAGATCAAGCCGCAGGCCGATCTTTCCGTAGTGCCAGCCGCGGGTGACACCAAAACCAAGATTGACGTGCGCACCCCGGGGGTTAATGCCTCCGACTCCATGAAGCGTCGCGTCATGGATACGACGGCTTTTGACGGGGTGTTCGGCGTGGAACTGCAAAAGGATAATGTTTCGTTTGGCCTTGGTTATAACGTGCAGGCATCAGAGCATCAGACGGGACAAGGGGTGACGGCATCCTTCATGTATAAGTTCTAGTCCATAGGAAAAGGACTTTTTATCAAAAGGAATACATGAATAGACGGAATGTGCCGTCAGGACCATCTATATCATAACAGGCCTTGCAATGCCCATGTGAGACGGGAAAATTGCAAGGCCTGTTTGTTTAAGGTTATTCGCCTTTGAGATATTCATTCGTACCAATGCTCAAACGAGGTATGCTGTTGCAGCGCGTTTGTTTCGATAAGGCTAATCGTATTCGCTCCAATTTTTCTGTTATTATTTTATTATTAAATACAAGATACTATGAGTTTTTCAGCTATCAGAAATATATTGTGCGGCTGGTAGTCAGGAGGGCGTTTTTCCCCTAATGGGGAAGACTGTAAGACCTTTTTCCACTCTTCTGGAAAAGCCTTTTCTCCATACGTTGCTCCCAGCAAGGCTCCACAAATGGCCCTATCCACAGGAAAAGTGTCTTCTACACGGGAAAGGATACCTTCTGTTAGGGTTTTAGCATGTAATAATTGGTAAAAAGCATTTTGCAGAGAACAAATAGCTCCTTGAGAGGGGACATTTGGGGGGCTGGTTGACGCCCTAAGAAGGGCTTCCAATACAGTTTTTTCCTGGTTTTCGGACTTAAAACCCCATTCTATTGTTTTTTCATAGAGTTCTTCAGGGTTCCCTGATTTCAAAGCAAAAAACACGGCAACTGCGTAAATCTCGTTGGTAAAAACGCATACGGGGTCGGGATGGGTTATCTTAACGTTAAGGGCACACCAATGTATTACTTGCGTTAACTCGCAGTTCCTCCCAAAACAGGCTAAAACGGCTGTCCTGAGCAACGTGCTGGTCTTTTCGCCTATTCCGGCAAGAATCGGCCTGTTTTCCTTAAATGGTCTTGAGAGCATCCACGTAAGGTAGGCGTAGTAAACGGCTTCTGGCTTAAACATTTTTTCTTTAATTAAAGAGTTAGCCAACGCCAAGGCCAGTTCGATGCCATCATCAGGCGCCCACGTGAAAGGAATATTCCAAACAAGGCTGGAAAAAGCCTTTTCACTAGGAGAATACTCCCTCGTGATAGCGTTCAGCCAAGCCCCAGCCACCATTCCAAGCAAACAACCTTGAACGTGCTCTAAAACGTCTTTTTCTGTCTGGCCGTCTGTGTAGCAAGTTTCAGTAATTCCATTACCTATTAGATCTTTAAAGCTATTTACCCATATATTCCATTCATTGGCTAATTCATCAAGTCGTTTTTCGTCTTCAAGGGGATTTTCTGCATTAACGGAATACTGTTCTAACCATTTATCAACAAGCTGTGACTGCTTTAAAAAGAGCTTTTTTCCATCCTTTAACAGGGCTTTTTCCTTAAAAAGAGCTTCCCTCCTATGGGATTCCCCCTTTCTTATTTTTTGTTCATCCGTTACAGCCTGAATAATTGCTTTTAACTCCTTATTTTCCATTGTTTTTAACCAAGTTAAAAGCATAAGAGTCGATGTTCTCACAGGAAACTCCCTTTTTCCTAGCTTAATCCATAGTTGATTGCTATGTTTTTAAGATGGACTTTCCCAACGCATAGCACATCCAAGGGAGGTTAGCCACGGAAAAAAGGAGTTTAGTAATATACATCAAGAATGGATTCTTATTATAACATTATGAAATTTATTGTAATATCAAGATAGAATACGATTTTTACTGCACCCAAGAGTTTAGTGGCAACGCGATAAGCAATCTCCTCTTTCTTTTTTCTCTCTATCTACATAGTATTAATTATATTTTTCTTCTTGATTAAAAAGATAAAAAACTTTTCACTCGTTATTTTTTATAAAATACAAAATATGTTACGATATGTTGTTTCTGCAGGTCCCTCCCCCCTTGGCATGATAAACTGACGTTTATAACGCCATTTCATGGCGTTATTGCGCTATGCGCAACCATGCTCTTAGTCCGTATGCTTTTTTCCAATATTACTAGGCGGCAACTCTTTTTGCGAAGGCTCCGATAAGAGATATCATACTGCTCCAAAGAACTTTTAAGTCTCTTGACTTGACTTCCAGCAGTTTGTGGTGTCTTGGGCCAGTCTTTACGGCGTGCTTCACTAGGAAATTCCTCTTCAAGTTATTCCAACAAGGTAGTTATAGTACCTTCCCATTTATTTTTACCAAGTATAAGTTGTGATGCTCCAAGAAGACGCTAGCTTGCAGAGTTCATCATACATACTTTGTGAAATATCCGAGACATTGTCAAAAGCTAAGATGGTGTTTTTGTGCATAAACGTATAAATATAGCGAAGTTATTGAAATTCCAATGAGGGGATGTTCTCGTGGATCAACTGTTCTCGCAAGAAAAGTTAAAGAAGATGTTTTTACACTACCTTGAGGTCCATCTACCATTAAAATGGGATAGTTTTATGAGATTCAGATATAAAAATATGCCAGTATAATTGAGAAGCATCTTGGTGATTCGTATTGTACAATAAGAACAATGCGTAAAGAAAATGCGTACTATATGGAGATGTGTAAAAAATATAACTATAATTATATTATGATAGATGATTATTATATAGAAATTGATTCCTAACAAATGACGCATGGCCATCAGGCTTCTAGGGTAATGCCGCCCCCGTTTTCCCTGCGTTGTGTGATGAAAAGGCCCCACGTGGGGAGAGGTGAGGTTTCTTTTCTCTATGAGAAGGTGGAGTTATTCTGATTTTCCGCCTCATTTCGTTTTTACCCCCACGTTATTTGAAAGGTCGGTAAGCCTGCCGCCTTTTTTCCGGTCCCGTACGGGAAACATTCGCGAATGCGGCAGGGGAGAAGGGAGGCCGGGCGTGCCTTCTGGAAGGCTCTTTGGGGAGCGCTCTTTCTAGAGCAGCGGAAAGTGGTTGAGAGGAGCATATTTCCCAGAACAGCCGCCTGCGGTATTGCGGGCGGCTGTTCTGCAAGAATCTATTGCGTCTGATCAGCGATTGGGCGGAGTACTGGTCTTGCCGGGCCAGAGGATTTTGTCCTCTTCGATGGTGAGCTTGCCGGTAACGGAATCAACGAATCCCACGGGAACGAAGCGGACGGTTTTGCCGTCTTCCTTGTAGCCTTGGCAATTCATGATTTCCACGGCCATGATCTCGCGGTCGTTTGTACCCGGGGCCAGATTCTGGCGTCCGGAAAGGCCATCGAATGACAAGGCGCGCAGGCTTGCCATAAGGGTGTCGCCATTCATTTCCAGCTTTTGATCTTGAACGTTTTTCATGGCGAGGCCGAGGGCCATCATATGATCATAGGAAAGCACGCCGTAGAAGAACGCCTTGGAATTCATGTCCACCTTCTTGCCGATTTTTTTTGAAAACCGGGCGGCGAATTCGTCGAGTGCCTTGCTGGGCACGAGCTTGGTCATGGGCGCAAGATAGCCGAAGGCACCGTTGATGGCATCGGGCTTTTCGTCGGCTGAGGTCATCTCGGCGGCGAAGAGGCTGTAGCCGGGCTGGTTCATGCCGAGGTTGGTCAGCGTGCGGAAGGCAATGACTGTATCAGGCGTGGGCATGGTGATAAAAATACTTTTGATCCCCAACTCCTTGACCGCAGCCATCCTCTTTTGGACTTCCTCGATAGGCGTATTCCGCGAATAGCCGTAGGATGCCTTCACCTCAATGCCGAGCTTGGCGGCTTCGTTCAGGATAACCGCCGCAGCGCCGGAACCCCATGCGTCAGTGGTGTGGAACAGGGCGATTTCCTTGATGTCATAATGCTTGGCCACTTCAAGGAGGTAGCCTTCATATTTGGTGCTCGGAGTCACGTTGCGGTAGTAGTAGGGGAATTCGGCGGGGGAGCTCAGGCTTGCGGCGTTGGCGCCGACGGACACCACGGGAGTCTTGAATTTTTCGGCCTCCTTGGCGATGAGGACGGCGGGGCCGCTGCAATCCACGCCGGTAAGGGCGACGACATTTTGTTTCAGGAGTGACCGGGCTTTTTCGGCTGCGCCTTCCGGCCAGCAATGGTAATCGATGACAAGCTCGGGCGGCATGTTGAGCGTGTTTCCGCCGAGCATACCGGAGGCGTTGATGTCCTCAATCGCCATCTTGGCGGCGTGGAGCTCGTACTCTCCCCAGTCCGCATGGCGCCCGTCGTGATAGTCGTAAGTGTACATCCCTCCGATTTTGTACTCTTTGGCCTCGCTTTGCATGGGTGCGAAACCGCAAAGCAGCGAGGCCATCAGCGTGATACCGAGAAACTTTTGGGATCTGTTCATCATTTCCTCCTTGCCGGGGTATGACGCCCGGTTTTTGCCATGCGCAAAGCAAGAAGGATTCCAAAGATCCCCTTTATGATAGCAGTATGTTACCGTCTCTTCTCGACCGGAGCGAATGCGGAAATCCCGGATAAGAAGACGGCGGGACCTCCGAAATCCTGTTTTTCAGGACATCAGCGCGTGAGGCCGTGGCGTTTGAGCAAGGCGTAGAGCCGTGAACGTGAAAGCCCGGTCACCTCGCACGCCTCCGAAATGTTTCCCCCTGTCTGATCGAGTATCCGGGCCAGATAGCGCCCTTCTTCCTTTTGCCATACCTGTTCGCGGAACTCGGCATAGGAGGGGAGGCCGCTTTCGGAAACGGAGGAGCCCTTTTCTTCCTTTGGAACGGAAAGCGCGGCCAGGCGCTGCGTTGCGGCATGGATGCGGATGCCTGTGGGCAGGTGTTGGGGAAAAATGACGGAAGCCCGCCCCGCGGTGAGGACCGAACGCTCCATGGCTCCGCACAGTTCCCGCACGTTGCCCGGCCAGCCGTACAACTGCAACGCCGTAGCCGTCCCCGTGGCAAGCTGCTTTGCGGGGAGGGCGTAGAGTTCGGAGAAGTGGGCGCAAAAATGGTGCGCCAGAGGCAGGATGTCCTCCTGGCGTTCACGCAGGGGCGGCAACGGAATGTGGACGGTCTGAAGGCGGTAGAAAAGGTCCCGCCTGAAGGATTCTTCCTCCACCATGTGTTCGAGATTTCTGTTGGTCGCTGCGATCAGGCGGAAATTGCAGGGGGTTTCTTGCGTGGAGCCCACGGGGCGGACGCGCTTTTCCTGAAGTACGCGCAGAAAGACCTTTTGCAGCGAAAGGGGAAGCTCCCCCACTTCATCAAGGAACAGCGTCCCGCCGTCTGCTTCGGGGATCAGGCCGTTTTCACGTGTAATCGCACCGGTGAAGGCGCCGCGCACATGCCCGAACAACAGGCTTTCGGCAAGGTTCTCGGGAAGGGCCGCACAGTCCACGACGATGAAGGGACCGTTTTGGCGGCCGCTGTTTTCGTGGATGGTTCGCGCGAAAACCTCCTTGCCCGTCCCCGTTTCCCCGCTGAGCAAAACGCAGACATCGCTGTCGGCACACTGGCTCACGGATTCCAGGCAACGGCCGATGGCCGCACCCGATCCGACAAGCCTGTTTCGCTTCAAGGGCGTTGTCCGCTGGCCGGAAGAGGAGAGCTGGGCACCACAGCGGTTCTGATGATAAAGGAGCGCCTGCTCCAGAGCCGCGAAAACGGTGTCGAGCGAGTCGTCCTTGCGGATGAAGTCCCATGCCCCTGCCATAAGTGCCTGTTCCAGCCAGTCACGGTTGTCGTGTCCCGTGATCACGATGACTTCAGGGTGCCCTTCGCTGCCTAGGAGCAGGGGAAGGAGGGACAAGCCGTTGCCGTCCGGCAGGCTGATGTCCAAAAAAACAATGTCGAACATGCCGGCACTGGCTTCTTTCGCTTCGCACGCCGAGGGGGAGAGCATCACCTCATGGCCTTGGCGGCTACAGGCACGCTTGAGCACGTAGGAGAATGTTTCATCATCGTCTATGACTAAAATGCGCGCCATATTCATCTTCCTGTCTTGGGTTGCAGAGCGCGGTCCACGGCCTCTTTCAGCCGTTGCGGATCAAATGGCTTCACGAACCGCTGTATGTCCTCGTCAGCTCCCATCTGGCATGATTTCGCGTCATGCATGGTCGAACAGCTGCTGCAAAGAATGATCGGCGTCCGGGGAAAATGTTTCCGCACAAGGCGGGCAAAGGCAATGCCCTGTATACCCGGCAGTTTTTGATCCGTAATGACGAGAGCCGGATGCATCCCCTTCTCGAACAGGGACAGCGCCGTTTCCGCATCAGCGGCGGTGACGACGGAAAGCCGCATTTGGTTCAGCAGCTTTTCAAGAAGATAGAGTATGCCCGGATCATCGTCCACAACGAGGATTTCCCCGGCTGTGCCGCCGGGCGGCGCGGTGCGGGGGTGGCCCGTGGGGAAACCGTTAACCGGCTGCGTGATGGAATCGACGGGCGATACCGTTTCGGAGAGGGGCTTGCCGGTTGCTTTGCCAGCATCATCCCGTTCGGGAGAGGGAAAAACATGCGGCAAGAATACGGAAAAGAGGGCCCCGCCGCAGGGACGGTTGGCCACGCGCACCGCTCCCCGGTTACGCTGGACGAGGCTGTGGACTTGCGCGAGCCCAAGGCCGCTGCCCCCGTTTTCCTGTTTTGTAGTAAAGAAGGGATCAAAAATGAATTCCATGAGCCCCGATGGGATGCCTTTTCCGGTATCGGAAATGTCTATGCGGATATAGCTGCCCTCGGCAAGCTCGTCTCCGAAACGGTGCCGCTCCACGGCGTAGAGCCCGGCGGAAACTGTGAGTTCGCCTCCATCCGGCATTGCCTGGATGGCGTTGAGGCACAGGTTGAGGAGGACTTGGTGCACCTCAACGGATACGGCCCGGATACGCGCTTCGGGACAGGCGTTGCGCACGTTGAGGGAAATGTGGGGAGGGAGCTGCGGCTGAAGCGTTTCCGCGCATTCCCGTATCAGTTTCGACACAAGCGGCGTTTCGGAACGGGCATCCAGCGTTTTGGTGCTGTCGGTCATGCGTATCTGCTTCATGAGATCTTTGCCGCGAACAGTGGCATCAAGGATATGCAAAACGTCCTCGTGGGCCGGGTTTTCACGTGGAATTTCAGGCAGGGCAAGCTGGGCGCAAGCGGCGATTCCCCCGAGGATATTGTTCACGTCATGGGTGATCCCTCCCGCCATGCGGCCGATGGCCTCCATACGCCGCTCGAGCTGGCCGCGGCGTTCAAGGGCGTTCGCTTGGGCCAGCACAGCTTTTTCCTGTCTGAGCAGGGCTTCCGAACGCTGTTTCACGCGGAGCAGATACATGAGCAACAGGATGATGCCGAAAAGGACCAGCATGACGGTCATCGCCGGCAGCAAAGCGGCCCGGTGCTGCTCATAAAACGAAAGGGGGCGGTTGATGATGACCGAATCCGGCGGAAGGTCGCTTTCTCTGATGCCGTACCGTGTCAGCATGGCGTGATCATAAATGAGATGTGGGGACGGTTCATGCAGCAGCGGGATGGTATCCGGTGGCGTGCCGCCGAGAATGGACAGGACCATACGCGCGGCATGTACGGCGTGGAATTCGTTGAATTCGCATTGCCCTGCCAGCACCCCTTTACCGAGCTGGCCACTCCACGGGGAATACATGGGCAGGTCGGTCCAGCTGCGGAGCCGTTGCAGGCTTTCCTTCATGGAATAGCTTTGGCCGTCGGCTGTGCGGTAGTAGCCGAAGTTCAGGAGCACCGTATCCCGGGGCAGTTCTTCAAGAGCTTTCCGCATTGCCTGTGCGGGCAGCGCGGAAAGAGTGCGGACGGTAATGCCCGGATCCATTGCGGCCAGCTCCGGGGCCGCCTGGCGCAATGCCGTACGTGCGGACGTCGTGTCGCCGCAAATGATGGCCAAATGGCGGGCTTCCGTGTGGACGAGGGGAATGGATTCAAGGATGCGGTGGATGGAGAAATTTTCTAGAATGCCGGTATACTGCGCCCGGCGTTCGGCAAGTTCTGCGGGAGGATCCGCGATGCCGCAAAAGACGACGGGGACGCCGGGGAAAAGGCGGTTCCCGTGGGCGAGCATGAAGTCCAGCGCGTCGTTATCCGTTACAATGATGGCTTTGAGGGATACCCCGGCGTATTTTCGGGCAAACAGGCTTACGAGTTCGTTATCCAGACTTCCGGGAGGATGGCGTTCATAGTCGAGATATTCGCAATGCAGGCGTATACGGAAGCCCGTTTCCGCATTTTCAAGCTCTTCCGAGATCCGCTTTATGATATTGTATTCCCAGAAATGGCCGGAATGAAAAGAATTGATGATCAAAACTTCGGCGGCGGGCAAAGGAGCCGTCCGCTCCGCCACATCAGCAAAGGCCATCGCCTGTGCCGCGAAAATGGCGCAGAACAGACAGATACCTTTGGCAAGGGCGGCAAGCGGCTTCACGATGAATCTCCAAAGAAGAGCGTATGTCCTATGATTCTAAGGGAGTCCGCTCTGTAACTCAAGGGAGGGCGTCAAGCGCGGAGGAGAAAAACATGCCCGCCCCTTCTGCCAATGATTCGAAACGGCCTTCCGCCCCTGCCGCTTTGGACCTTACGCCGTATAAGGATAAGGATCAGGAAATCGCTCGGGACGCCGAAACGCCTGTGAAGGCCTTTTACACCGTTAGGGGGTTTTGAGCATCGATTTGAAGTTCCAAATGAAAATCGCAAAAACAATGGCGGAGCCCAGAACGTCGGCGATGCATTCCGCATAAAGCAGGCCGTCCGTCCCGTAGCCGAGCCTGGGGAGGATGAAGCAGAGCGGGAGCAGGATGACGAGCTTGCGCATCATGGCCCCGAGGAGAGAGAGCTTGGTGCGCCCCAGAGCCATGAACGTGCGCTGGCAGGCGTAGAGGACGCCGATGAACATCATGCCCCCGAAGTATATGCGTATGGCGGGGATGGTGATTTCGATGAGCCGCTGGGAATCGGTGAACGGCATGATGAAGGTCTTGGGAAAGAGCAGGATGAGCCAGCTTGCGATGGTGGTAAAGCCGAAGGAAAAGGCCAGAATGAGGAAAAAGGTCTTCTTCACGCGTTCGGGTTTGCCCGCGCCGTAGTTGTAGCTCATGATGGGCACGGCGCCTTGGCACAGGCCGTCCGCGGGGAGGCGAAGCAGTTGCTCGATGCTGAACATGACGGTCATGGTGCCGACGTAATAGTCGTTGCCGTATTGCTGCATCCCGGCGTTCATGACCAGGGGGACGATGCAGTCCGTCACTTGGACGAAGAACGGGGAAAGGCCGAGCAGGATGACGGGCACAAGTTCCTTGAGGTCCAGCCGCAGGTATTGCCTGCGGAAATGCAAAATCGTGCGTTTGCCGAAGAAGAAGGCGAAGATCCAGACGGCGCTGACGGCCTGGCTGCAAATCGTGGCGAGCGCCGCGCCTTTGCATCCCATATCGAGGCCGTAGATGAAGATCGGATCGAGGATAATGTTGAGGGCCGCCCCGATGAGGACGGTCATCATGCTCGTCTTGGCAAAGCCCTGGCAGGAAATATAGTAGTTCAGGCCCAGCGAGAGCTGCACAGCAGGGGTACCGAGCAGGTAGAGCGAAAAATAGTCGACCGCGTACCCGATGGTCTGTTCGCTTGCCCCGAACATAAGCAGCATCGGGCGCATGGCCCAGAAGCACAACACCGTGAGCACGACCGACATGACGAGGAGGAACACGCAGGCACTGCCGAGGATGCGCTCGGCTTTTGCATTGTCGCCGCGCCCCATGGCGATGGAGGCGAGCGGCGCGCCGCCCATGCCCGCGAGGAAGGAGAAGGACGAGATGATCAGGATGATGGGGAAGGCGACGCCGAGCCCGGCCAGCGCCAGTGGGCCAATCTCCGGTATCCTGCCGACGAAAATGCGGTCGACGATGTTGTAGAGGAGGTTGACGATCTGCGCAAAAATGCTCGGGATGGCGAAACGTAAAAGAAGCCTGCCGAGGGGCTTCGTTGCCAGTTCGCTGGCGGGGTCCGCGTGAGCCATGAGGCATATCCTTTTTTGAAACGTTGCCGGCGGCGGGAAGCCGGGCTGTGTGAGTGGGCCGGATAGAGGCAAAAACCGGAGACCCCGGCGTTATCGACGGGCGCCGGAAGCTGTTCGGCCGTTTGCCGATTCATGGGGACGGTAGGGTTATCCCGTCAGCCGGGAAAAGAAATTGCCGATGAAGATATCGACGGGTTTGATGTTCAATTCCAGATTGGCCCGTTGCAGGGCTCCCTCCCAGCCGTACCAGAAGAAGGCCGCCGTAGAGGCACAGTCCAGTTCCGGTGATATTTCTCCAGTCTCTTGGGCACGTTTGAGGCCGCGCGCGAAAACAGCCTGCCACTCCGCGAAGACGGCGGAAAGCTGCTCGCGGAAGTTTTCCGGCAACGTGTTGACCTCCTGCGCCAGCTTTCCGACCAGACAACCGGAACGGCAATCGGTCCGCGCCATCTCGTCCCGCACTTCGCCGACGAAGGTCCGGAGGCTGCCCAGCGGGGACAGGGACGTGTCAGAGAGGCAACGCTCCAGCTTTTGCGTGATGAAGTGCCTGTAGCGGTCTATGAGTTCCGCGCCGAACCCTTCCTTTGTCTTGAAATAGTAGTAGAAAGAACACCTCGAAATACCCGTGCGCTGCAATATCTCGTCGACCCCCACTGCGGAATAGCCTTTTTCCGTCAGCACTTCCGTCCCGACGTGGACCAGCATTTCCCGGGTCAGCAGTTTGTCGCCGCGTTGCTTGGGCGGGCGGCCACGGCCTTTGACGTCTTGCGCGTGATTTTGCATGGATGATTTTTAGACTGATCTGTCTATAAAGGCAATAATGGAAGTGTTTTTTTCTCTAAAAAGTATATATCCATATGTATTGTAAAGAAATTATCTCTCTATACCCCGTGCGGATCGATCCGGAAGAGCCGTCTTATTGCCGGAAAGAAATGCCTATGCCGCAGCCAACGCGGTACATTCTCTGGGTGAGGGACAGTGGGGCGGCGAATGCCGTACCCGGAAAAAAGCCCCTTCCGAGCATATCGGAAGGGGCGTTTTTTCCGGTTTTTTGAGTGATCCCACAGCACTCCCACCGCTCTGGGGAAAGGCGCGGGGGAGGTGCGCAAGCGCCGCCGTCCTCAGCGCATCCTCATCACGTCCCTGTGCGGCGGTTCGCCAAACAGCCGCTTATACTCCCGGTTGAACTGCGTAGGGCTCTCGTAGCCGACGGCCAAGCTCGCACTGGAGGCATCCTTGCTTTCCGTGAGCATGAGGCGCTTGGCCTCGTACAGGCGCAGCCGCTTGTGGAACTGCAACGGGCTGAGCGTCGTCACTTCCTTAAAATGGCGGTGGAACGTGGAGGTGGCCATGTTCACCTTCTGAGCCAGCTTGTCGACCTGCAACGGTTCCCTGTAATTGTCCCGCAGCCACGTGATGGCTTGGGCGATCTGATTGCTCTGGGTACCGAGGGTGTTCAGTCGGCGCAGGAATTCCCCTTGAGGGCCGATGAGCAGGCGGTAATGGATTTCGCGGACAATGAGCGGCCCGAGTATGGGGATCTGCTCCGGTTTCTCGAGAAGATCGATAAGGCGCAGGAACGCATGCAGGATATCGGGATCGACGTCCGCGACGGAGAGCCCCTTGTAGGAGCAGGCCCCGGTCGCGCAGGGCGGCGGGACTTCCGCCGCGAGCCGGGTGATCAGGTACTTGTCCAGATCAAGGCACAGCGCCAGAAAGGGCCGCTCAGGGCTGGCATCCGTGACGTAAAAGGAGCTCGGCATGTCCACCCCGGCCACGAGGCACTGGTTTTCGCCGTAGCAGTACTCCTCGGAGCCCAGCATGGTCCGCTTGGAGCCTTGAATGATCACGCTGACGGAAGGCTTGGAGAAGCAGGTTTCAATCCTGTTGGCTTCATGCCGCCGCGTGATGACCAGCCCTTCGATGTCCATCGGATACTTCCCGTGCTCGGGCGCCCGCTGGAGCAATTTCTCTTTCAACAGGCTGGTGGTTCTTGCCGTCTCTCCACTCCCTGTTTCTATCATATGGCATAATCCTCTGTTTTTGCACGGAATAAAGAAAAATCCTTTTCAGACTTCCGTTTTTTGATACCACACTCCGTCCCCTTTGGGTAGCACCGCGAGAGAATCAGGCAAGAATAAGAGAGGATCGTATCTTCTGTTCTCCATTAGGGAGCGTATGGTGCACCCATAGGGAATCACGCCATGCCCGCAGCGTTTTCCCTTCCGGCCTCGGGTATCCGGGCCGCTTTCAACGCATTGACATGATGGGAGGTCGCATATGCCCGCACACAAAAAAAGGAACATTTCCTGTGGACTTTTCGCCGCATTGTTTTGTTTGCTGTTGTCCGGCGCGGCAATCGCGGCTTCTTCCCCTGCGCAGCAGGTTCCAAACGGAGGCAAGAACATGAGCAGAGCCGCCTTGGCCGAAAAGAAACAGTTGGAACGTTTCGGAAACGTCCGGTCTCCTTTAGAGGCGACCGATCCGGATTTCGCCGAGATGCGGGATCGCCTCATCTGGGGCGAAGTCGCGTGGCACGGGTCGCTCGACGCCAAAATGCAGGAGCTGATCACGCTGGTCGTCCTGACGGCTAGCCAGACTTTGGACGGCTTCGCCCCGCATGTGGGCGCGGCCTTGCAGGTCGGGGCGACGCCCGAGGAAATCAAGGAAGCGATGTACCAGTGCGCTCCGTATATCGGTTTTCCCAAGACCGAAAAAGCGCTCCGGCTGGTCAATGAGGTCTTCAGGGAAAAACGTATCCCGCTGCCCGTTGCCTCGCAGAAGACCGTGACGGAAGACGACCGCTTCACGCAGGGCGTCAAAGTGCAGAAGTCCATTTTCGGAGCGGCGATAGACTCCATGCACAAGAGCACGCCGCAGAACCAGCAACACCTCCTCCGCGACATGCTCTCGGCATTCTGCTTTGGGGACGTGTATACGCGAAAGGGGTTGGATCTGCGGACCCGCGAAATCCTGACCTTTTGCATCATCAGCTCCTTGGGCGGGTGCGAGAGCCAGGTCAAGAGCCATGTGCAGGGCAACGTGAATGTGGGGAACACGAAAGAAAACCTGATCGACGCGCTGACGTGTTGCCTGCCGTATATCGGATTCCCCCGGACCCTGAACGCGCTCGGGTGCGTCAACGCGGTCATCCCGGAAAACTAGCGGCGGCTCGCCCGCTTTCCCATCCGGGAGGCGTGGTTTCCCTTCCGTATTGAGAGTGTTCCGGTGTGCGTGAGGGCTTCGCTGTGAGCCGCGCACCGGGGGCCAGAGTTCCCGCCGTACTCGGCGGGGCAGTTTGAAAACAAGGAGAAAGTATGTCTGTTCCCGTTTATCTGGCAAAACTTGCTGTAAAAAATCCTTCCGATCACCGGCTCGCCAAGATCAAGCGGCTCTGCGACGCCGTGGGGCTTGCGGACAAGGTGAAGCCGCTCGGCACGGTCGGAGAGGATGAGGTCGTTGCCATCAAGCTGCACTTCGGCGAAGCGGGCAACGATACCTACCTGCACCCGACGTTCGTGCGGCAGGTCGTGGATTGCGTGAAGGCGACGGGGGCCCGCCCGTTCCTGACGGATACCTGCACGCTCTACAAGTCCACCCGCCACAACGCCGTGGATCATCTGGAAACGGCGTATCGCCACGGTTTTACGCCCTATGTCGTGGACGCTCCGGTGATCATGGCCGACGGCGTGACCAGCAAATGCTACGAGGAAGTGGCCGTCAACCTGAAACATTTCGCTTCGGTCAAGATCGCGCAGGCGTTCCTTTCCGCCAACGCGATGGTCGTTCTGTCCCACTTCAAGGGGCACGCGATGGGCGGTTTCGGCGGCGCGATCAAGAACCTCGCCATGGGCTGCGCCCCGCAGGCCGGGAAAATCGATCAGCACGGCAGAAACGTCGTGATCTACCCGAAATGCATTGGCTGCGGGCAGTGCGTGCCGCTGTGCCCGAGAAACGCGCTTTCATTGGAAAAAGCCGAGAAGGGCCGTCATGCCGTCATCGACAAGGAACGCTGCATCGGTTGTTACGAATGCGTAACGGCATGTAAGCAGGGGGCCATCGGCGTCGACACGCCCAACGAGTATTCCGACTTCGCCGAGCGCATGGCGGAATACGCCTACGGAGCGGTAAAGGGCAAGGAAGGCCGCATCTGCTACCTGAACTTCCTGCTCAACGTGACGCCGCAGTGCGACTGCGCCGGTTGGTCCGAGCCGGCGATTGTCCCGGATCTGGGTATCCTCGCTTCGGAGGACCCCGTAGCGCTGGACACGGCCTGTTTCGAGCTGGTGAAGGAAGCGCACAGCCTCATTCCGCTGGGCGAGCACGGCGCGCACTCCTGCGGCTACGACAAGTTCTCGGCACTGCATCCGAATACGCGGGGCTGGCATCAGGTTGAGTATGCCGAATCCATCGGCATGGGTTCGCGGGATTATGAGCTGATCACGGTGTAAGGCGCCGTTCGCGGGCGGCCATGATGCGGATGCGTCCGGGCGCATGGCTGCCCGCACCGGTGGTGGGGGCTCCCCTCGGCCTTCACCCCGGCGGCGTGGTGTTTCGGAATTTTCCAAAAGACGGGTAAGGATATGGACCACGGCATTCTGTTTGATCACGCCCGGACGGCCCGGATCGGGCTGCCGGAAGCGGTGTTTTGCGAAGGGAAGCCTTTTGAGGCGCTCGTGGAGCTGCTCTCCAGTTTTGGCAGGGGCTCGGGGCATCCGGTCCTGTTCACACGGCTTGCCCCGGACGTGTTCGCCCGGGTTCCCGCCGAGATCCGCGCGGAGTATGACTACCATCCCCTGTCGCGTACCGCGTTCGGGGACGCGCTCCCGCCGAAAGGGAAGGGCAGGGTCGCCGTCATTTCCGCGGGCACGGCGGACGGCTTCGTAGCCTGGGAGGCGGCGCGGACGCTGGCGTATCTGGGTATCGGGCACAAACTGTTCGAAGACTGCGGCGTTGCCGGGTTGTGGCGGCTCGCGGAGCGGCTGGAGGAGATCAATACCTTCGATGCCGTGATCGTGGTTGCCGGGCTCGACGCCGCGCTGGTCAGCGTGATGGGCGGGCTTACGCCCAAGCCGATCTTCGGCGTGCCGACGTCCGTTGGGTACGGTGCGGCGCAGGGCGGACGGGCCGCGCTGGCGAGTATGCTTTCAAGCTGCGCTCCCGGCGTGGGGATCATGAATATCGACAACGGATACGGCGCGGCCTGCGCCGCCGCAAGGGTGGTAAACGGATTATGAGCGAAGCGCACGCACACGGAGATCATGCCCACCGCCATGAACACCATCATGAGCACGGCCATACGCATGAAACGGCCCACGGGGATGGGCGGGACAGAGCCGGGAGAGGCCGTATCCTGACCATCCGGTCACATTCCGGCCTGTCCGGGGATATGTTCCTTGCCGGGCTGCTGCGCATGACGGAACTCGACGAGGCGGAAACGGACAGGCTGCTTGCCTCCGTGCTGCCCGAGCTCGCCGGGGCCGTGCGTCTGACGCGGCGGCAGGTGAACCGTATCGGCGGCTGGTTCGCGGACGTGTCGCTTCCCCACCAGCACGAACACCGCACTCTTGAGGATATTCTTGGAATCATCGCCGGGAGCGGCATGGACGATGAGCCGAAGCGCTTGGCCTCGGATACGTTCACGTTGCTGGCGAAGGCCGAAGCCGCCGTGCACGGCATGAAGCCGGAGGCCGTCCGTTTTCATGAGGTCGGCGCGCTGGACAGTATCCTGGACATTTGTATGGCCTGCGTCCTGTTCACGCGGCTCTCGCCCGCGCGGTTTGTGGTCAGCCCCCTGCCCATTGCGGACGGTGAGGTCGTTTGCGCCCACGGCGTCATACCCGTTCCGGCTCCTGCGGTACTGGAACTGCTCGAAGGCATTCCCGTCCGTCCGTTCTCCGGCGAAGGCGAAACCGTGACGCCCACAGCCATCGCCCTGCTTCGCAGCCTTGGGGCGACGTTCGGGCCGTGGCCCGCCATGCTGGTGGAAAAACGGGCTCTGGTCTACGGGTCGCGTGTTTTCGCCAATGCGCCCAACGGGACGATCTTCGCCTGTGGTACGGAGCTTGAAGGCTGATTCCGCCGTATCGGTGAACGGGGTTTCCGGCATTTTTTTGTAAGTGTATGAGGGTATTGCCGTGATGGATTCAAGTGTGACCGCCGCGTCTCCGGACGAAACCGCGCTCCTGCCGCGTCTTGAAAGCGTCCTCGGCGTCCTCGCGGCAGGGAACCGTTTTGCTTTGGCCTACTCGGGTGGGCTGGACAGCCGTTTTCTCGCTCATGCGGCCCAGCGGTTCGGCTTCGAGCCCGTACTGCTGCACATCGTCGGACCGCACATTCCCCCGGAAGAGACGGACTACGCGCGTCATTGGGCGGCCTCCCGGGAGCTCGCCTATGAGGAACTTCCCGCCGATCCACTGGATTCAGCTTTGGTGGCCTCCGGGGATCGCCGCCGTTGTTATGCGTGCAAGCGTAACCTGTTTTCCTTGCTGAAAGCTCGAACCGGCCTTCCCCTGTGCGACGGTACGAACGCTTCCGATGCGGGGCAGTACCGCCCCGGCATACGGGCCGTCGAGGAACTCGGCATCCTGTCCCCGCTGGCTTCCGCCGGCCTGACCAAGGCGGACATCCATCGGTGCGCCGCACTGACGGGAATGGAAGATCCGGAGCAGAAAGCCCGGCCTTGCCTGCTGACGCGGCTCCCGTACGGCATGAAGCCGGAGCGTTCCCTGCTCGCGGGGCTTGCCGCCGGTGAGCGGGCCGTTCATGGTGTGTTCGCCTCAGCCGGACTGCCCGGGCCGGATTTCCGTCTGCGTCTCGTCGATGCGGAACGGCTGGAATTGCACGTCCTGCCGGAGCCCGCTCTTGCTCCCGGCCTTTGTGCCGAGCTGGCCCGCCGCATTGCCGAAGCCGCTCCCCAGCTTCCGCCTCCCCGTGTGGTCAGGGTGGAAACGCTTTCCGGCTTTTTCGACAGGGCCTGAGCCGTTTTCATTCTCCCGCGCCTCTGGGATCTCCTTGCTTTTTCTGTCGCCCTTTCTCTGGGAAGCGTTGCCGGACATTGTCCGTATCTCGTGCCGTATCCTTCAATGGTACACCTTCATGTACTTTCCTCAGATGTGCGCCCGCGTGTTCGAGGAGGCAGCCATAGGCTCTTGCAGAGGGGAGGGAAGAGAGGATCAGGCAAAAAATGGGTAGAATCGTATCTACTCACAGAGGTTCGGAGACAGTATATCTGATTCATGGAATTGTTGATCCGTATGGATGGAATACACAGCTGAAAGCTCGAAACGGACAAGAGAGGATTGTTATGAGCAAGGCACTGGAAATCGATTCGTCCAGAAGAAGTCTGCTGAAATATACGGCCGCCGGGTTGCTTGCCGGGTTCGGAGGCCGTTTGTTGCCGCATGTTTCGTCGGCCTATGCCGCCACGGAGGGCGGAGCCAAGGCGTTGGTCGTCTACTATTCCCGTTCCGGCAACACGCGCGCCGTTGCCGAAGCCATTTATGCGGCGGTCGGCGGGGATATTGTGGAACTTCAGCCGGTGACGCCGTATCCCGAGGCGTACCGTGCGACCACGGATCAGGCGAAGCAGGAACTGGCGTCGGGCTACAAGCCGCCTTTGAAGAACAGGATCGAGCACATCGAGGCGTACGACGTCGTTTTCGTGGGATCGCCCAACTGGTGGGGGACTGTAGCCGGGCCGGTGAGGACGTTCCTGTCCGAGTACGATTTGGCGGGCAAGCGGATTGCCCCGTTCATCACGCATGAGGGCAGCGCGCTGGGCCGCAGCGTTGCGGACATCAAGGTGTTTTGCCCGAAGGCGGTTGTTCTGGACGGGCTTGCCGTCAGGGGAAGCCGGGCCGCTTCCGCGCAAGGCGAGGTGGCCGCGTGGCTTCGCAAGATCGGCATGGGAAAATGATCTTTCCGTTTTGAGAGGATGTCATGAGCAAAAATATACTGATACTGTCGGGGAGCCCCAGAAAGGGCGGCAATTCCGATATATTGTGTGATCGCTTCATGGAAGGCGCGCGGGAATCCGGCCATCGGGCCGAAAAGGTTTTCCTCCGCGACAAAAACATCGGCTATTGCATCGGCTGTGAAGCCTGCCACCAGAACAACGGCGTCTGTGTGCAGAAGGACGATATGGCCGGGATTCTGGAAAAGATGATCGCCGCTGACGTGATCGTCATGGCGACGCCGGTATATTTCTATACGATGGATGCGCAGATGAAGACGCTTATTGATCGGTGCGTCGCCCGGTATACGGAAATCAGCAACAAGGCGTTTTATTTTATCGCCACCGCCGCCGACGGCGAAAAGCGGTCGCTGGAGAGGACCATCGAAGGGTTCCGCGGGTTCCTGTACTGTCTGGAAGGTGTGCGGGAAAAGGGCATCGTTTACGGATCGGGCGCATGGAAAAAAGGCGACATCAAGGAAAGCCCGGCTCTGAATGAGGCATACGAAATGGGGCGGCACGCATAAGTTCCGGTATGCCGATTCTGTGCGGCGTCCGGGTTACGGCTGGACGGCGGCTGAATGGAGCGTCTCCCCCTATCCTTCCTCCATATAAGGAGACCCGCTCGGATTGACTGAGCGGGTGTTCTTATATGGAGGTTGGTTCCCCCGGCGGCCGCCCGGAGGAATGGGCGAGTGTGCTGCCGGGGGAACCCCAAACCGCACCGGGCGGGGGAAGGGGGATCATCCTTTGCCCGGTGCGTTGGGGACGGGGAAATTACAGGGAACCGTAGACGAGCCGGTTGCCCACCAGGGTTGCCAGAATCGGGATGTCCCTGATGCGTTCGGGCGCGATTTCAAGCGGGTTCTCTCCGAGGATGACCATATCGGCGAGCTTGCCGGGCTCGAGGCTGCCCTTCATGCGTTCCTCATGGAACTGGTAGGCGCCCCATATGGTGACGCTTTTCAGGGCATCCAGCACAGAGACGGTCTGATCCTCGCCGAGCACCTTGCCGCTGCCGGTGAGCCGGTTGACCGCCGACCAGACGGAGAGCAACGGATCCATAGGCGTGACGGAGGTGTCGTTGTGGGAAGTGAAGGGGATGCCGCGTTTCAGGGCGCTCCGCAGCGGATCGATCCGGGATGCGCGGGCTTTCCCGAGGAAGATGTCCCGATGGCGGTCGCCCCAGTAATAGGTGTGTACGGTGAAGAAGGACGGAACCACGCCGAGCCGTTCGATGCGGTCGAGCTGATCCTCGCGGACGGTCTGGCAATGGATGATGATGTGCCGCGCGTTGGCCCGGGGGTACGCCTTCTGCGCCTCCTCAAAGGCGTTGAGGATGTCTTCGATGCCCGCGTCGCCGTTGCCGTGGATGGCGACCTGCCAGCCCTCTTCGTGGTAGCGGGTAACGATGTTGGCGAGTTCACGGGGATTGTAGATGGGGTATCCGCGCCATGACCCGTCGGAGATGGCGTCCGGCAGCGAATGGTAGGGATTGCTCAGATAGCCGGTGTACCCTTGGAGGCTCCCGTCCTGAAACAGTTTCACAGCGCCCATGCTGAGCAGGCCGTCCTTGGTCAGGGGCGTGCCGCATTGCACGGTGGGGGCCAGCGAAAAGTCGAACCAGCCGTGCTTGGGCAGAAGCTGGACGCGGTTTTTGAGCATCCCCCGTTTGTGGGCGGTCATGTAGTTTTTCCACATGGCCGTGGTGACGCCGCCGTCGTGGGCGGTCGTCACGCCTTTGGCGACATAGTCGTCGGTAGCCCGTTCCACCGCGCCGAGCCATTTTTCCTCGGTCATCTGCGGGGAGGCCGCCAGGACCATCTCCATTGCGGCGGGTTCCTCCACCAATCCGGTGAGGCGGCCGTTTCCGTCATGCCGGAACACGCCGCCCGACGGATTCAGGGTTTCATCCGTGATCCCGGCTGCCTCAAACGCCTTGCTGTTGCACAGGGCCAGATGCCCGGAGATGTGGCGCAGGAATAGCGGGTGATCCGGGGCCATCGCGTCCAGTTCGACAAGCGTGAAATGCCGCGCTTCGGAAACGGCGGTATCGTCATACCCCGCGCAGAGCAGCCATTCCCCGGCGGGCATACCCGAAAGGGCTTCGCGTACCTTGCGGCGGATGTCGCCGTGCGTCCTCACGTCCCCGATGGGATGGGAATTCACGTCGAGATAGTATTTGTTGTACATGCCCGCGCGCATGAAATGGCTGTGGCAGTCGTAGAAGCCCGGCATCATGAACCGCCCGCCGAGATCGGCGATATGAGTTTCCGGGCCCTGGAACGGAGCCACTTCGGCTTCCGAGCCCACGGCAAGGATGGTTTCGCCGGATACGGCAAGGCAGGAAACGATGGAGCAGCGGGAATCCATCGTCAGGATGGTGCCGTTCCGGTAGATGTGAGTCGCTTGTTGCATGGCTGGCCTCATAAGGGTTGCGGGATCAGGCGGCGCTGGCGGCGCGGTACTTCTTCCATTCCTTCCAGAGCAGGTTGAACAGGATGAAGATGCTGATGGCGAGGAACGCCGCGCAGACCGGACGGGTGAAGAATACGGAGAAATCCTGATTGGAGATGCTGAGCGCCCTGCGGAAGTTGGTTTCGATGATTCCGGAGAGGATCATGGCGAGGAGCAGGGGGGCGAGCGGGAAGCGCGCCTTGGTCATGATGTAGCCGAGCAACCCGAAACCGGCCATGACGGCGAGGTCGAAGTTGGAGTTGTTCAGGGCGTAGCCGCCCACCACGCACAGGGTGGTGACGAGGGGCATGAGGATGCCGCCGGGGATGAGCACGACCTTGGCGAACAGGCGCACCGCGTAGTAGCCCAGAAGCAGCATGAAGACGTTGGAGACGAACAGGGCGATGAAAATGCTGTAGACGAGCGTGCCCTGTTCCTGGAACAGCAGCGGACCGGGAGTCATGCCCTGGATCATAAGCGCGCCGAGCATGATCGCCGTGACCACGTCGCCGGGCACGCCGAGGGTCAGCAGGGGGATGAGCGCGCCGCCGGTGACGGCGTTGTTGGCGGATTCCGTGGCCGCGATGCCTTCAATGGAGCCCTTGCCGAAAAGTTCGGGATGCTTTGAATGGCGCTTGGTTTCGCTGTAGGCCGCGAATGAGGCCGTTCCTGAGCCCGTGGCCGGGACGATGCCGATGAACGTGCCGATGATCGAGCCGCGGAGCAGGGCGGCCCGGTTGGTCCAGATTTCGGAAAGGGGCATACGCTTGCGCGAGATTTCGGCAGTGGAGAGCTTGCGGCCCATGAAAACGTCTTCAATGGTAACCAACACCTGCGACAGGGCATAGAGCCCGACGAGCGCGGGGACGAGGGAAACGCCGTTGATGAGGTCTGGCGAGTCAAAGGTCATGCGCAGGTTGCCGGAAAGCGGGTCCATGCCGATCATGGAGATGAGCATACCGAGCAGCGCAGCGATGCAGCCCTTGAGCAGCGCGCCTTCGGACAGCGTCGCCACGATGGTCAGGCCGAAGATGCCGAGGGAGAAATATTCCGGGGCGCTGAAGTCGAGGGCGAAGTGGGCGAGCTGCGGAGCGACCGTGGCCAGCACGATACAGGAAAAGATGCCGCCGATGAAGGAGGCGATGGTGGTCATTTCCAACGCTTTGAGCGATTCCCCGCGGGCGGTGAACTGCGGCCCTTCGAGCATGGTCGCGGCGGCGGCCGCCGTGCCCGGCGTGCCGACAAGGATGGCGGTGATGCTGCCCGCATAGATCGCGCCGCAGTACATGCCGAGCAGGGAGGAAAAGGCGATGACGGGGGAGAAACCGAAGGTCAGGGGGATGAGCAGGGCCACGCCCATGACGGCGGTGAGGCCGGGCAGCGCGCCGAAGACGATGCCGAGCGCCACGCCGATGAAGTTGGCGACGAGGGCTTCCAGACTACAGGCCGAACTGAAGGCTGTCATGAACATATCGAACATCGGGTACCGCCTTTTTAGGGAAGAGGGACTTTGAAGAAGATGGCGAACACGGCATACAGGAAGGCTGATATCCCTGCGGAAATAAGAAAGATGTAGAAGGGATTGCGGTATCCGGTCAGCACCTGCGCCCCGGAGAGGAAAACCAGCGTGGAGATGACGAAGCCCGTGCCTTCGGGCCACTCGGCGTCGTAGGCGTATTCTCCGAGGAAAATGAACCCGATGACATAGATGAGAATCCACGCGGCCATCAGTCCGATTTTGACGGCGAGCTTCCTTTCAGGCCAGCAGGCCGCGCGTTCATCCTTGCCCAAGACCGCCCTTGCCACGAGGACAAGCGAGAGCAGGGCCAAGGCGATCGTGACGCCCGTCGGGAACGAACCCGCCGAAAAGAAGTCGAGCGCCGCAGGTTCCGGGATCAAGTGTATCTGGTATCCCATGACGCAGCAGAAGGCGAGCAGCGCCAAGCCGATAAAGAAATCCGTCTTGTTTTTCATGAAGCGACTCCTCGTCGTGAAAAGGAAGGGCGGGGCGCACCCGCGCTCCGCCCCAATATCCGGTTAGTCAAGCGACTTGCGCCCGGCCAGCACTTCGTCGGCGAGGTCCGAGGACGACTGGATAAGCTGTCCGAATTCCTTGGCGGGGAGATACCCGGCATCAAGGCCGATTTTGTTGAATTTTTCGATGACTTCGGGGTCCTTCATAGCCTTTTCGATGAGGGGTTCGAGCGCGGCGATGCGATCGTCCTTGACCTTGCTGGACACCACGAGGCCGTGCCACGCGCCGAGATCGATCCACTTCTCGTCCGCGGGGGTCATCTTGTCGGCGTACAGTTCGCGGAAGGTGGGCGTATTGGGCAGATCGGCGCGGCGTTCCTTGCGGGAGATGGCGATGACGTTGAAGTCGCCGGAGTTGGCATAAGGCAGGATGTTGGCCGGGACCTGGAAGCCGGCGGTGATGTGCTTGCCGAGCAGGGCGGTGCTCACTTCATGGCCGCTGGTATAGGCGGTATGGCGGATCTTGAGATCGCCGTGGAAGCGGTCGGTCAGTTTCGTCATGTACAGGCGTTGCGTGGAGATGGATCCGGTAGTCCCGTAGACGGTCCCATCGGGGTTCTTTTCCGCGGCCTGGAGGAATTTTTCCCATGTGTCGATACCGGAACTCTTGTTGGTGCTCAATACGCATTCCATGCTGGCGATGTGGGCGACGGGCTTGATGTCCTTGAGGCTATAGCCCACGTTGGTCAGCTTGGGGGTGGTGGCGAGGGCACTGAAGCCGGGGAAGGCGAGGGTATAGCCGTCGGGACGGGCGCGGAGCATTTCATTGATGCCGATGGCCTGTGCGCCGCCGGGCTTGTTCACGACGTTGATGGTGATGTTGTAGTTCTGCTGGAAGTAGTCGGCGAGGATGCGCGCCGCGATGTCGACGCCTCCTCCGGGGCCGAAGGGCACGATGATGTTGATGGGCTTGTCGTAGGGGTATTCCGCCCGGGCATCCGTGTTGCCGCCGATGAACAGGGAACAGGCGATGAGCAACGAGGCGATGATGCTTTTCTTCATGGCAACTCCATCCTTCTGATTGTGTGGGGGACATGGGCAGGGGACTGCCCCTTCCAGCGCGCCGACGGTGTTGTACCGAAAGGCTCTTAGAAAGATTATATCAAGAAATATGCCAGCCCATTTGAAGGGAAATCGCCGTTTATTGGTATATGGGAAGGGAAAAAGGCGGTATTGTCTGTAACAAAAACGTTACGACATACCATATTTGTTAACCTTTTGTATCAATATTGTTACTCTGGATGTTCCGCATTTGTTTCCGCAAGCCCCTGAAGCTTGCGCCACAACGTCATCCGGCTGATGCCGAGAAGGTGGGCGGCCTTGCCCATATCCCCTTCGCACCGGGCGACGGCTTGCCGGATGAACCGGGCCTCTTCCCGCGCCATGTGGCTCCTGAGGGTAGGAGGCGGCGAATCCTCGGGCTCTTGGGGGAGGCTCGGCGTTATGGGGCGCTCCTCAAGAGGCGGATCCTCCCATAGTGATAAAAGCAATTGTTCCCAGTCTGTTACTTCGGCCATGTGGTTGGCGACGATGGCCATGCGTTCCATGAGGCTGAGCAGTTCGCGGATGTTGCCGGGCCACGGATGGCGCATCAGGGGCCGCTCAAGCTGGGAGACGAGCAGGCTTTCCGCCGGAGGCTCGTCGAGGTGTTCCTTCAAATGGGAAACGGCGAGATCCACAATGTCCTCAAGCCTCTCCCTGAGCGGCGGGAGGCGCAAAGAGAGCACGTTGAGGCGGTAAAAGAGGTCCGCCCGGAACCGTTCCTCTGCCACAAGCTGGCGGAGATCCTGATGCGTGGCGCACAGGACGCGTACGTCGAGGGGGATCACCTGCGTCCCGCCCACGCGTACCAATTCCCGTTCCTGAAGCACGCGCAGCAGCCGCCCCTGAAGGGTAAGCGGCAAGTCCCC
>NZ_JH114231.1:1180276-1215657 GCF_000224655.1 Bilophila sp. 4_1_30 | reverse complement strand
CCGCCTCGCGCCGGTAAACGCGCCTTCCTCATAGCCGAAAAGTTCGCTTTCCAGCAGCCCTTCGGGGATGGCGGCACAGTTCACGGCCACGAACGGCTTGTCTTTGCGCAGGCTGGCGGCATGGATGCTCTGGGCGAACAGTTCCTTGCCCGTGCCGGATTCCCCGCAGATGAGCAGGTTGGCGTCCGTGGAGGCGTAGAGTACGCCAAGCTCTTTGAGATGCCGTACGTGCGGGGAGCGGGTACGGATGTCCCCAAACGAGTAGCGCGTGGTAAAACCTTTTGATTTTAATTTGTTGCGGAGCTTTGCCTCCGCTTTGTAGATACGCCGGGCGTCGGATATGGAGCAGACCGTCCCCACGTTCTGCCCTTGGAAAAGGATGGGCACGCGGTTGATGACGAGGGTGGTCCCCCGGATGTCGTGGACGCGCCCATGCTCCACCTTATCGCCCGCCAGCGTGTCAGGAGAGAAGACGCCGGGCATAACGGTCCGGATGTGTTCCCCGATGGCTTCTTTTTTCGCGCAGTTGAGGAGGGATTCCGCCGAGGGGGTGATGAGGTTCACTTTGCCCTGTGCGTCGTACACCACGATGCCCTCGTCGATGGCGTCGAGGATGGCGCCGAAGCGCGCGGTGCGCTGGCGTTCGGACCGGCGGGCGCGGGCGACGTTGACCGCCTCAAGGAGCGTCCGCTTGGCGGATATTTCGCCGTCGATGATCTCTAGCGTGGGGAAACCCGCTGCGGTGGCCCATTGGCATACGAGCGTCCCGCGTGCGACGAAGAGCTCCACGTCGGCGGGGTCCAGCTGGATGAGCCGGAGGTGCATCTCGTTTTTGGAGCCGTAAAGGTGTTCCTTGATTCTCATGCCAAGGGCTTTTTCCACGCTGGAAAGACCGGGCAGCGGGGTGGAGTACCGAAAGAACGCGACGTTGCGGACATGCCCCGCATAGGGCTGGAGCGCCTGCAGGAGATCCCATGCGGAGAAGTCGATAGGCACGACGGGTATGGAGGAATTCTGTTTGACGACGTCCACGGTGACGCCGCGGCTGAGGACGACGTCGCAGGTATCCGGGGAGAGGCGTTTCGCCGCTTCGATGGCCTCGTCGAAGGCCAGATCCATGAATTTGATGCGGCAGCGCAGATCTTTGGCGACCTGCCTGAAAATCCGGGCATCGAGGCCCTTGTAGGGCGCGATGAGGGTCATTTGAAATTCGTACTGCGGGAGCATCTCTTTTCCCCGTGCGCTCTGCCTCGTTCCCCGGCGCCGGGATGTGAGGGGTAGGAACGCTTTTTGCTTATGGACGGGCGGCATCCGGGCCTGAGCCCGGTTTATAACATTCAACACAAAGGAACCTGTTATGCGATTCAAGACACTGTTTGCAGTATGCGCGCTTTTCGGCAGCCTGTTTCAGTCGTCGCCCTCCCTGTCCGAAACCCTCCGTACGGCATGGCTTGGCGAGCACGAGGCGTTTTTGACATGGTACGCAAAGGAAAAAGGCTGGGACAAGGAAGCCGGATTGGACATCATCATGCTCCGGTTCGATTCCGGCAAGAGCCTCATCGAAAACGTCAGGGCCTACGACTGGGCCATCGCCGGCTGCGGGGCGGTTCCCGCCATGCAGGCCACCATGAGCGATCAGGTGGAAGTGATTGCCATCGCCAACGACGAATCTTCGGCCAACATGATCCTGACCCGCCCCGAAAGCCCGATCCTTGCGGAAAAGGGATTCAATCCCGACTTCCCGAATGTCTTCGGTACGCCCGAATCCGTCAAGGGCAAGCTCATCCTGTGCCCCAAAAAAACGTCGGCCCGCTATCTGCTCGACAAATGGCTCGCCGCGCTCGGGCTTGAGGAGAAGGACGTCAAGATCGAGGAACTGGAACCGACACCCGCCCTCGGCGCGTTCAAGAACGGGTACGGCGATATCCTCGCCGTCTGGTCGCCGTTCACCCGTGAAGCCGAAACGCTCGGGTTCAAAGTTGCGGCGCATTCGCAGGATTGCGGTGCAACGCAGCCCGTGCTCCTTGTCGCGGATCGCGCGTTCACGGAAAGGAATCCGGACGCCGTACGTGCATTTTTAAGGGTTTACCTGCGCGTTGTGGACGAGATCAAGGCGCAGGGCCCGGAAGCAATGGCTCCAGCCTATGTCCGCTTCGCGGAGGCGTGGATGGGCAAAAAATTTTCCGAGGCCGACGCCGTTGCCGAACTGCGGGAGCATCCCGTTTTTTCTCTGGAAGAGCAGCTTGCCCTGTTCGGGGAAGGTGGGGAAAGCCCGCTGAAGGCATGGCTGGCCGAGATCGCGGCCTTTTCCGAGAAGATGAATCCCGACACGGCGCATCGGCACGCCACGCCCGAAGCCGTCTCGGACCGCTTCCTCAAGGCGCTCAAGTAATCCTCCGAAGACATGGGAAGAAGGCTTTTGCGGCGTTTCCGCAGAGGGCTTTCGGATGCGGCGATTCCGTTTCACCCGGCTTTCCGGCATTTTTACCCGGAACCGGGTGAAACGGCAACAGAAACGCAATGCGGACAGCCTCTTTCCCGTTACACCAGCGTGAAAACGCCTCCCACCCGGGTTCAGGGGCGGGAGGCGTTTTCATGTGTGGGGCTCAATGGAAAAATTTTTCCTGTACAGGGAGGATGCCCCGTTTCCCCGCCCTAAAAGGAAAAGGTGGAAGTGCCGTCAAGGTTGAACGAGTAGCCGGCCCGTTTCCCCGTCCGGAGAGGGAAAGAGCCCGGAGGGCCTTCCGGGCTCAGCGGGTCCGGATGGAAGGGGTTACTTCCAGAGGGGCTTGCCGCAGGCCTTCAGGTAGGCGTTGATGGTTTCCTTGCCGCCTACGAAGTCGGCCATTTCAGGCCAGACCTTTTCCATGGCGGCCTTTTTCCACACGTCTTCGTCTTCCAGCTGCGAGACCTGGAGGCCGTTGTCGATGAGGTACTTCTTGGCCGCGTCAGCCTGCTCGATCTGGTATTTGAGCACTTTTTCCTGCGCGTATTTGCCCGCATCTATCAGCAGTTTCTGCATTTCGGGGGTCATCTTCTTGAAGACGCGCTCGCTGATGACCAGAGGCTGGAGCTGATAGGTGTAATGGACTTCGGTGAGATATTTTTGGTTGGCTTCATTGAACTTATTGGCCTTGAAGCCGATGTAGCCGTAGCACTGGCCGTCCACGACGCCTTGCTGAAGGGCGGTGAAGGTTTCGGCCCAGGAGATGGGGGTCGGGCTGCCGCCGAAGGCCTTATAGGCGGCGATCAGCACGGCGCTCTGGGGCACGCGGAACTTCAGGCCCTGCATGTCGGCCATCTTGGTGATGGGGCGCTTGGCATTGGAGATGTAGCGGAAGTCCGTATAGGTCCACGTAAGGATGCGGAATCCGGATTTTGTGGCATAGCTGTTCAACAATTCCGCAGGAGCGCTGTTGGTGCCCGTTACCACTTCGTCGATGTTGGAAAACAGGTAGGGCAGGGTCAGCAGGCCGAGTTTTTTCTCGAAAGGCACGAGGTTGGCTATGCCGGCCATCGCCATGGGCAGCGTGCCTTTCTGCACGTTGCGGAGGCATTCGCTTTCGTCGCCGAGAGAGCCGCTGTAGAAGCACTGGATCTCGACGTCACCTTTCGTCTTTTCTTCGATGTATTCCTTAAAGGCGTTGCCGACCACGCCCATTTCGGAATCTTCGGGATCGCCAGCGGCGATTTTCAGGGTCTGGCTCGGGGCAGCGAAGGCATAGCCGGTCGACAAGAGCAGGATCATAAGCAGCAGGGACAGGATCTTTGGGCATTTCATCGAGTTTCTCTTCCTTAATGTAAGGGGTTAGAGGCTTGCGACTCACCGTTGGATCGTTTTTTTGATGTATCACCTCCCAGGGTAACCGCCGCAAATAAAGGGCTGCGGGTTGTTTGTAAACGAAAAAATGTTAATTTTTTACTATATTTCATGTAATTTCAATATGTAATAATATATATGAATCAAAATTGATATTTTTGTATAAATAAAAACAAGAAAATTGAGTATAATTATTTATAAAATATACATAATTATAAAAATATGTATATTTTTATAGTATTTTAATATAATTATGAATATTAATGTATAATTATGCGGTTTAACGGAGTATTTTTGTTGCTATAGATATATCAGATTCGTATGAGGTTGTCTACAAGCGACATGATAAAAAAATGGCAAGGACGTCATACGTCCCTGAAATGGTGCTCATACATACGGGGCAATCCCGCATATAGGGCATGATCGCGTGTGGCCCCCGAAGAGGATGTCGATTCGCTGAAAAAGGGAAAAGGCTGCGGTGTGATCCGGCAAAATCGATCTGGATATATGGGGACGGGGGGAGGAAAAGGGGCAGGCTGGGCAGTTCCGCGCGGGGGCTGGCGTTTTCAGGGAAAAAATGTTTGTATGCTGACGGTTGCGCGTACGCTTGGAGAGGCGCTCCGCAGTCCTACAAACAACGCTTTCCGGCGTCCCGCGAAGGCCGCCGCACACGCATCAGGAGGGCAGGATGCCGTCTTACGAAGAAGTCCGTTACCATTTCAACCATCATGATCCGTTCGCCCGGCATATGGGGATCGAGCTCCTCGAAGTCGGGCCTGAGCATGGCGTGGCGATCATGCCGCTGGACGAGCGCCACCGCAACGGCATGGGCCACGCGCACGGCGGAGCCATTTTCGCGCTGGTGGACATGACGTTCGCCACGGTTTCCAATGCCGCCGGGCTCTATTGCGTCAACGCCCAGACGAACATTTCCTACCTCGAGCCGGGGCGCATCGGCCCCCTGCGCGGCGAAGCCCGCAAGATCCGCTCAGGCCGGAATCTGGGGACCTACGACGTCCGCATCACCGATTCGGACGGGACGCTGGTGGCCATCGCCACCGTTACCGGATTTATGACCAAATACCCCATTCAGCCGAAAGACGCGTAGCGCCACATAGGGTGCGCCGACACGAAGCAGCCCGTTCCCGAGCATGTGGGACGGGTTTTGTCGTGTCTGGCCATCAGAACTGAAAAAGGCGGGGATTCCCCGCCTTTTTCGGTTTGGCCGCCGTTGCGTTACTTGTGGTCGCCCATGCGGGGCTGGGCCTGATCCTGCCCGAGCTGGGAGTAGGCTTCGAGAAAATCCGCCGCGTTGACCGCTCCCGTGGCGAAGGACTTCATGGCTTCGTCGTGCAGCAGTTCCAGGACTTCACGCTTGATGTCCACGTATTCGGGCATGGCCATCATGTCGAAGGTGCGCGGGCGGGGCAGGTTGACGTCCATGACCTTCTTGACCTGGCAAGGCTGGTTCGTCAGCACGACCAGACGGTCGGCGAGGAAAATGCCTTCCTCCAGCTCGGAGGTGACGAACAGGTTGGTCCCCCGGTGCTCCTCAAAAAGGCGCACGTAGTATTCCTGCATGAGGGCGCGGGTCATGGCGTCCAGACCGCGGAAGGGTTCGTCCATCATCATGACCTTCGGCTGGTTGATCATGGCGCGGACCAGTTCGGCGCGGCGCTGCATACCACCCGAGAGCTGCGAGGGGTACTTGCTGCGGAAATCCTCGAGACCGACCATTTCCAGCAGCTTCATGGTCGTGTTTTCGAGGTCCTTGCCGCTCAGCTCGCCGCGCACGCGGGGGCCGTAGCTGACGTTTTCGAACACGGTCATCCACGGGAACAGTGCGGTTTCCTGAAACACGACCAGACGGTCGGGGCCGGGGCCGGAAACTTTTTCCCCGTCGATGAGGATGCTGCCCGCGTCGGGCGTCTCATAGCCCGCCAGCATGTTGATAAGCGCCGACTTGCCGCAGCCCGACGGCCCGATGAGGACGGTGAGCTTGCTTTTTTCCAGCGTGAAGGAGCAATCCTTGATGACTTCCTTGTGCAGGGGGCCGATGCCGTAGCCCTTGCAGAGGTTGGCGACCTGCATTTCGCCGTATCCCATACCGATGTCGCTCATGGTCGCCTCTCCTTAGAAGGTACGCAGCCACGGGGTCATGCGAGTGCCCGCGAAGCGGATAATGGCCGAACAAACGTATCCGGCGATGCCGATGCTCATCATGCCGATGATGATGACCGGGAATTCGCCCGCAACGTAGGCGCTCCACGTCAGGTAGCCGAGGCCGGTGCGGCTGGCGATCATTTCGGCGGCGACCACGACGGCCCACGTCACGCCCATGCCGACGGTCATGCCGACGACGATGCTCGGAAGGCTGCCGGGGAGCAGGATGTGCCAGAACATGTCGGAACGCGAGGAACCGAGGGAGCGGGCCGCCCGCAGGTAGCGGGCGTCGATGCTGCGCACCCCGTCCACGATGTTGATCACGACGATGAAGAACGCCCCGAGGAAGGTCACGAAGACCATACTCATTTCAGGGGTGGGCCAGAAGATGACCGCGACCGGAACCCACGCCAGCGGCGGAACCGGGCGCATGATTTCGAACACCGGATAGATGAGGTTGTGCGCCGCCTTGCTGGCCCCGAGGAGCAGGCCCAGAGGGATGCCGATGACCTGCGCGAGGACGAAGCCACCCACGATGCGCATCATGCTGTCGCGCCACGAGATCCAGTAGAAGGCTTCGGTAAGCTGCTTGCCCATGGAGCCGATGACGGACGAGGGCGCGGGGACGTTGCCGATGATCGGCACGTGCAGGCGGGTGCAGATTTCCCAAACGACGGTGAATACGATGATGGAGATGATGCCGCGCCGCGCGGTTGCGCTGCACAGGCTCTTTTTGATCGACGACATGGTGTCTCCTTCGGTTACATTTCCCGTTCGCCGGCCTTGAAGGCCTTGAGGGCTTCCTCATGGACGGCGGAGATGCATTCTTCCTTCAGCCGCGTGTAGGTCGGCGAGGACAGCACGCGGAAGTCGCGGGGGCGGGGGATGTCCACGTCGAGGATCTTTTTGATGGTCGCGGGGCGGGTGGTCATGATGTAGACCTTGCTCCCGAGGAAGATGGCCTCTTCAAGGTCGTGCGTGATGAAGAACACGGTGGTCTTGCTCCTATCGTACACCTGAAGCAGGAACTGGTGCACCACGGTCTTGGTCAGGGCATCCATGGCCCGGAACGGCTCGTCGAGCAGGAGCACGCGGGGGTTGTTCATCATGGCCCGGGCGATTTCCACGCGGCGGCGCATGCCTGAGGAGATTTCGCTCGGGTAGTTGTTTTCGATGCCCATGAGGCCCATCTGGCCGAGCATCTCCATGGCCTTGTCCTCCGCCTCTTCCTTGCTCATGACTTTCTGGACGATGGGCCCGAAGGTGACGTTCTCGAGCACGGTGAACCACGGGAACAGCGCGCCGTTCTGGAAGACCACGATGCGGTCGGAGCCGGGCTGCGCCTGCTTGTCGGCGGAGCAGAGCACTTCGCCGTCGAGGAGGATTTCTCCGCTACTGATGCTGTGGAAGCCTGCGATGGCGTTGAGGAGCGTTGTTTTGCCGCATCCCGAAGGGCCGACGACCACGCAGAACTCGCCGGGGGCGATGTCCATGGTGCAGCGGTCCACGGCGAGGACCTTGGCGCCGTCGGGATCGTATATCTTGCTGACGTTGTTGATCTGGATGTGCCCGCGCGTGGGCGTTTCGTTGCCGCTCATCGTACTTCCTCCCTGACCTTCCACTGCATGAGGCGGTTGCCTATCATACGGATGAGCAAGCTGCTCAACGAGCCGATGACGCCGAGCGTGATCATGGCGATGATGATCACGGGGTACTGCACCAGCATGAACGAGTTCCAGATGAGGTAGCCGAGGCCGTATTCGCCCGCGAGCATTTCGCCCGCGACCAGAGAGAACCACGCGTACCCCATGCTGATCTGGAGGCCGGTGAAGATGAACGGCATGGCGCCGGGCAGGATGACCTTGAAGAATACGTCGCGGGGCCGCGCGCCGAGGGAGCGGGCCGCGCGGAAATAGGATTCGTCGATGGACTCCACGCCGAGCAGCGTGTTGAGCACCGTGGCGAAGTAGGAGCCGAGGAACGTCAGGAACACGATGGACGCCTCACGGCCGGGCCACATCAGGATCGCCAGCGGGACCCATGCCAGCATGGGGATGGGGCGCAGGGTTTCGAGCAGCGGGAATGAGTAGTCCTTGAACGTCTTGTTCCAGCCCATGAACAGGCCGGTGGGCACGCCGAGGAGCGTGGCGAGCATGAAGGCCTGGAACACGCGCCAGACGCTGATGCCGATGTGGGCGTAATAGTCGCTGGTATAGATGGAGATCCCGTAGACGGGGTCTTTGGAGACCCATTCCTGGAAGCTGGCCACGGGGCCGGGGAGCTTTTCAAAATAGGGCAGCTGGAAATATTCCGTCGTCAGGTACCAGAAGAGTACGAAGGCCACCAGACCGAGCGCGTTCAGGTACGGGGTCGGACTCTTCAGCCAGAGTTTCGTATTCGCCAGCGTCACTTCCCAGGCGCTTGGGCCTTTGGTCGTCTGGCGTTGCATGATGGCTTGGCTCATGGGTTTCCCCTCGGGGTTGGGGTGGGTTCAGCTTTGGGAAAGGCCCGTTTGAGGCGCAGGGGCTGAGACGCGGCCCTCGGGGGAGGGCCCGCCGCAAACGGTTTTCGTTGCGGTTCCGCTCCGGCGGGGAACGGAACCGCTGGGACCGGTTAGTTCTTGAAGGGGCAGTCGGCCGCCTTGGCACCCTTGATCACGCCGAGGGCGGCGTCGGGGCTGGCGGGAGCGTATCCGGCTTCCTTGAAGACTTCGCGGGCGAGCGAGTCGTCGACGGTGCCGTCGGGGAGCTTTTCCATGCTGATGATCTTGGACTTGAAGAGGAAGGGCGCGACTTCAACGATGTTGGCGTTTTCACGGTCGCCGAAATAGAAGTTCTTCCATTCGCGGACGGGGTCGGAACTGTCGGAGGGGACGAGGCCGTAGATGGAGTACCACAGCACGTTCTTCGGGATGCCGGTGGCGTACTTGGAAACCATGTTGATGACGTTTTCCCAGTTGGCGGGATCGAGCATGTAGCGCTGTGCTTCGAGTTCGGCGCGCAGGTAGCCCTTGGCCACGTCGGGGTGGTTCTTCACGAAGTCGGCGCGCATGTTCAGGATGCCGAGGTCGGGGTTGTCGCAGGCGCTGCCGTCGGCCACGATGCGGGCGGTGCCTTCGCCTACGTCGGTGGCGATACGGGACAGGGTGGGCTCCCACAGGGAGGCGGCGTCGATCTTGCCGATGCGGAAGTTGGTGGCGATGACTTCGATGGACTGGTTCAGGTATTCGCCCGGCTTCACGTTATACTTTTCAAAGAAACGGCGGAGGTACTGGTCGGACGCGCTGCCCTTGGGGGCGGCGATGATCTTGCCGTCGAGCCAGCGGGCGACTTCTTCGTTGCTCTTGAATTCGGGGGCGTCCTTGCGGACCACGACGAGCGAGCAGCGGGTGCCCTTGGACATGCCGAGGGTGGCGACCATCTTGATTTCCGCCTGCTTCGGCTTGGAGCAGAGGATGGTGGCGGGCATGACGCTCATGTAGCCGACCTGCGCCTTGTTCGCCAGCATGTTGTTGGCGACGACGGTGCCTTGCAGGGCGGGCTGGAATTCGATTTCCGTACCGGCGGGGGTATACTTCTTCCAGAGCCCCAGTTCGGCGTTGACGATGGCCTGATAGGAGATGGTGTCGTAGGGCTGGAAGCCAACGACGAACTTTTCCGCCGCGGCGGGGGAGGCGAGCAGACCGAGGGAGAGCGCGAGCGTTCCGAGAAGAGACTTGATCTTCATGGCTGTTTCCTGTCGTAATGCGTCACAGTGTGGATGCGGGGCATCCGGGACGTACTGCGTTCTTCCGCCAGGCGGCCAGCCTGAGGCGAGGAGACGAACGCCGAGAGACGGAGGCTTTGCGGAAAAGCCCGTCGGGCGGAACGGTACATCCGGACCGGAATCGACATGGGAAAACAAGGCGCGTGGAGGGAACGGCCCCCAAGAGGAGACGAAAGGCCGTTCCCGGTCCGCTAGACGGACGCGGGGGGAGGCAGGGGAAAGGCGACGAGGCCGCGCCAAGAGGGGAGGAGGGTCGAGACGGCTTCACTGAGCCGGACAGGACGTTCCGGCTGAAGCATGGGGGAAAGCCCGCTCAGGGCAAAGGGCGGCTGAGAACCGCGGGTCTTCTTCTGAAACGATTTCTCGGCAGGCGCTGGGAGCTCGTCCGTCCGGCCTTTGAGCACAGCGGGCAGCCGGTTGTCCAGCAACTCGGCGGCGGGAGCCATTTCCGCATGGTGGGTGGGGCGTACGTTCAGTTCCCTTTCCGCTGCCGCGAGCAACATCCCGCCCGCCGCGAACAGGAGCAACGCGGCGACCTGCACGAACACCGTGCGGAAAAGCGAGAGTCTTTCGGAAGCGTATCGCATACATCATTCCCTTGTTCAGAAGACGCCTGAACGGTTGGGCTGTATGGGGACTATGGACGCCTGTGCCTCAAAGGACTTTGTTCCTGTGAGAACAAGAGAGCACGTTTCCCGAGTGGGTGTCAATGGGCTTTTGCAGGCATATGCATAGGTTAGGAGCTTTAACGTACTCATTCTGAGAGGTATAAAAGCAATCTCGGCGCTTCACCATAAGGGGTATAAGGCATACGGATTATCAATCAAATCATATGAATAAAGTGAGGTATCTTTTTGTATACATTCGACAAAAATCATTTACGAATTGGAAACTTTTTTTGATCTGCCGTGCCGGCTGTATGGGGATTGGAATTAATATTTTATATTATACTGATATTTATAATAAAAATATTTTGTGAACAAAAAGACATGCAATCCCGCGAGAAGATCCTGCCAGTTCTAATCCGTTTGGGTACGCAGAAATACAGCGTTCCACACACCGCGAGGCGGCAGGTATGGATTGGGGGCTGCAAATAAGGGCGATTTGAAAAAAGAGAGCGGAGCACCAGAACGTGAAAGCCTCTCGCGTAGCCGGAGGGTACGGGATTGGAACCCGCATGTACGGGAGGGCATTACATATCCGCCAGCGCATGGCGGCGTACGGAACGCTGCCTGATTCATTATGGAACCTGCTGCATGTGAATGTGCTCTCATAGGGGAAGGCTCTTGGGCTGTTCCCCACAGGAACCGCACAGAGAAACGGCCGCCTTTGAGGCGGGAAGGCTGCCCGTTCATAGCGGAAAAAACCGTCGGCGCTAAGCTTCCTGGGTATCCGTTTGTTGCGGGTACAGCCACGTCTGGAGCATGGAACAGATCTGATCGATGTCCACAGGCTTGCCCAAATGCCCGTTCATACCGGAACACAGGGAGCGCTCGACGTCTTCCGTAAAGACGCTGGCGGACAGTGCGAAAATGGGGATGCTGGCGGCGTCTTCACGGGGCAGCGCACGGATGGTCCGGGCCGCGTCAAGGCCATCCATGATCGGCATTTGTATATCCATGAGGATCGCGGCGTATTCTCCCGGAGCGGAACGCTCAAACAGGTCCACGGCCACCTTGCCGTTCTCGGCGCGGACGACCCTCAGGTTTATGTAGCCAAGCAGATTTTCAAGGACTTCAGCATTCAATCCGTCATCTTCGGCAAGGAGGAGCGTCTCTCCACGGAAAAGGCAGCGTTCCTCCGCGTTTCCTCCGGCGGTCTCGTTTTTTTCTGTCGTTTCGGTGCGCTCCAGAGGGATATCCACGGTGAAGCGCGTTCCCTTGCCCAGTTCGCTGTCCACAGCGATGGAGCCTCCCATCAAAGCAGTCAGGTTGCCGATAATGGCAAGCCCCAGCCCGCTCCCCGAGCTTTTCCGCCGGGGGGCGGCATCTTGCTCGAAGGGGAGGAACATCCGTTTCTGGAAGGCATTGCTCATGCCGATCCCGTTGTCTGAGACGATGAAGCGCACAGCCTCCTGCCGCCCCGTACGCCGTAACGATTCGACGCGGAGGGTAACTTTCCCGTTTTCATCCACGAATTTAAGGGCGTTGGACAAAAGGTTCATCAGTATCTGCTTGAGCCGCATGGGATCGCCGACATACATCCGTCCGATGCGGGGATCGACGGACGTTTCGAAAACAATGCCCTTGGCTGTGGCGCTGCTGGAGGTGAACAGCGTCACATCGTCAATGATCCCAGCAAGATCAAATGGTTCTGAGGCCAATTGCATCTTGCCGCTTTCGATTTTGGAAACATCAAGGATGTCATTGACCAAGGAAAGCTGGAACTGGGAGGCGAGGGCTATTTTGTCTATGCATTCGTTGAGGCGTTCAGGATCGCCGGCGTTCTTTTTGGCGATTGCGGTCAGGCCTATGATGGCGCTCATGGGCGTGCGGATATCATGGGACATGCGTGACAAGAAAACGCTTTTGGCCCGATTGGCTTCCTCGGCCTGCTCTTTTTTGCGGTTGATTTGGAACGTGGCTCCGCCGATGCCGAGCACGCCGATAAACCCGATCAAGCCGAATGTCAGTCCAACCATACTGTTGCGTTGCTCAACCGAGGCAAGGATGGGAAAGGCGGAAATGGATACGCTGATGCCGCCGAGCACGTCCCCGATTTTGTTTCTCTGATGGCATTGCAGGCAGCTTTCCTCCGCCCGCAGCGGTGCCATATAACGGTAATACGCACCCCTCCGTCCCGGAACAAGCTGAAACCGCTCGGTCTTTCCCGCATCGAAGTCGAGCAGGGCACTCGTTTCCCATTGGTCGGGGCGGTTTTGCGGGCGTTTGGGGGACAAGCCGCAAATATGGAAGTTCATCGTCTTGGACTGGAAGCGTTCCGCGATTTGCCGGGTCATATAGGCTGGATTGAACCTGACAAGCCGCCGCCCGTCCGCGGTGAGGAGCGTGCGCTGATCTTCGGGAAGCCACGGGTTGGGCTGGCAATTGGGCTGTTCGGTGGCCCAGACGCCGCCCCGGTCGGCATTCCAGCCGCGTGTATTCACGATGCTGGAAAAGAGGGTCCTGGTCTGGATCTGCGCCAGCTCTGTGGCATTTTCATCTTCACGCTGCACGGTCCATTGAAAAAGCGCGAAGAGCAGAAGGCACCAGAGCAAGCTCAACAGGAGAGGAAGTCGCAGCACATGCCAGCGTAGAGCAATCATCTGTTTTTCCTAGCTGTGAAAGGCGGATGCCTTCTATTGTTTGAAAAATTTTTTTTATTGTATGTCCACCTTCCCATCAGATCAAGGCGGAATAAAGAATAGAGCGTTCTGTTTTTATTTAACATTTTATTGTAAATAACATGGAATACGATAAATGGCATGAATGGCATGTCGGACGGAACGGATATGATCGCTACGTATTGCCAAGGGCAAGAAACAGCACTTTGTAAGCGGTATTTTTGCCGCATCTCGTCTGAAACTCCCTATTTTTTGCGAAAAGAAAATCTTGATCCGCTTCCCGGCACGTTTCTCATTGCCGTCTATGCCGCTGGGCACTACTCTGCGTGTAACCCTCCGAATGACATATCGTTTATTTCTACGAGGAGGGGCTGGACGACACCTTTTTTATCATTCCCTGCAAGGAGTCCCTTATGCCCGCAGCATCTTCCCGTTCGCCTCATCTGACGAAGGCGACGAAAGCGTTTGTCGACGCCATCACCGCTGAAAACAATCCGCCTCTGTATACCCTTCCGCCCCAGGCCGCCCGAAGGATTCTGGCGGACGCGCAGGCCAAACCGATCAAGAAACTCGCGATGGACATGCATGACGAAGATTTGCCCGTAGGGCCCACGGGTAAGGTCCCAACCCGGTTCATCCGGCCCGAAGGGGTTGGCGGAAAGCTGCCGATCGTTTTTTACTTCCACGGCGGCGGCTGGATCCTGGGGGACAAGGATACGCATGATCGTCTGGTGCGCGAGCTTGCCAAAGGAGCCAAGGCCGCCGTGGTCTATCCGAACTACACGCCCTCGCCCGAGGCCCAATATCCCGTACCGCTCGAACAGGCTTATGCCGCCATGCTCTATATTATTGAACATGCCGACGCCTACGGTTTGGATCCGAGCCGGATCGCCGTGGCGGGGGACAGTGTGGGCGGCAACATGGCCACGGTGATGACGCTGCTCGCCAAAGAGCGGAAAGGGCCGGAGATTGCGTTCCAGCTTCTGCTGTACCCGGTGACGGATGCCAACTTCGATACGGAATCGTACCGTACCTTCGCCGAGGGCCCTTGGCTGACCCGCGAAGCCATGAAATGGTTCTGGGATGCCTATGCCCCGGACGCGCGCCGCCGCGGCGAGATCACCGTCTCCCCGTTGAGGGCCACGCCGGAACAGCTCGCCGGGCTTCCCCCGGCCATGATCATCACGGCGGAAAACGACGTGCTGCGCGATGAGGGCGAGGCCTACGCCCGCAAGCTGATCGAGGCCGGAGTGCATGTGGCCTGCGTGCGTTACAACAACACGCATCATGATTTTATGATGCTGAACGCCCTTGCGGAAACGACGCCGACACGCGCCGCCGTGGCGCAGGCCGCCGCCGCGCTCAAGAAAATGCTGCACTGATTCGAGTGACGGCTGTGCCCCCGGCCGGAGCCCATCGGCCGCCGGAATGAGGCGCCCGTAACGGAAATGTTGCGGGCGCCTTTCCCTGTGCGCCTTCCGTCTCTGGACAGGCCCTCCGTTCATAGCTATTTTAGGGGCGGTTACTGCTTCTTCTTTTCCGGGCGCTCTCGGACGGAAGAAAGGTCTGATGAGGAGCCGTTTTTATGGTTGAACAAGACGAACTTTTGGAAATGCTTCCCTGTTCCCACTGCAAGAACGAAAAACCCCACTTGGTTTCGTGCAGGCCAGAAGGACGGACAGCGGATTTGTGGCGTGTGGAATGCCCCTGCGAGAAGGCCCCGACCCAGTGGTCCGTGTCCAAGACCGCGGCTGTCCGCCTCTGGAACAGGTATATGACCAATATGAAGGAATAGCTTGCCGCTTCCGGATTCCGGCGTCCTCGGAAGGGCGCTCCGACCTTCGCGGGGAGGCTCTCCGCGAGTCCGTTTCGGCTACACAAAAATCCCTCGTGACGTGAACGCCACGAGGGATTTTTTGTGGGGGAATCTCTCCGCGCGGCGGGTTGTACGCCGCGCTGCTGCCCTCTTCTACGAAATGCTTTGGAGAGGGAGGGGAGAAGGAACCGGCTCCTTTGGGATGAGGGTTCCTTCTCCGGATCTCTCTATTCTTGTACGATTTCCTTCACTTCATCGCCATAGGGGTCGCGCACGATCTTGGTTTCCTTCAACAGGACGGACCAGCGGCGCAGCGTACCGATGATGACGAAGCCCATCATGACCATGACCAGCACGCTCAGCGAGGCAAGCAGGTACTTCTGGGTGGGGATGTACTGGTACATGATCAGCCAGATGCCCGCCCAGAAGGTGATGAAGGTCATGAAGATGCCGGGGGCGGCGGTGATCCACGCGTACTTGGTCTTGTTCATGCGCAGCAGCATGGTCGTGCCGATGAGCAGCGTCACCGAGGCGAGGAGCTGGTTGCTGATGCCGAACAGGGGCCAGATGCTGGAAATGTCGCCGGTGTAGACGAGATAGCCCCACGCGCCCGTGAACAGGAAGCTGGTCACGACGATGCCGGGCCACCAGTTCTTGTCGCCGAACTTGGGGATGACCTTGCCGATCATTTCCTGCAGGAAGAAACGGCCAACGCGGGTGCCGGCGTCCACGGCGGTCAGGATGAATACCGCTTCAAACATGATGGCGAAGTGGTACCAGTAGCTCATGAGGTGGGACATCCACGGGATCTGGCCGAAGATGTGGGCCATGCCCACGGCGAGGGACACGGAACCGCCGGGGCGGTGCATCAGGCTTTCGGCCACCTCCTTTTCCAGCGTGGGCAGGTCGACGACGGACATGCCGAGCGCCGCGAACTTGTCGGCCGGGGCGTTGATGGCGAAGTAGTCGGCGGGCACGAGCACGCAGGCGGCGATCAGGGCCATGATCGCCACGAAGCCTTCAACGAGCATGGCGCCGTAACCGACGAACAGCACGTCGCGTTCCTTGCCGATCATCTTGGGCGTGGTGCCCGTGCCGATGGTGGCGTGGAAGCCGGAGAGCGCGCCGCAGGCGATGGTGATGAAGATGAACGGAATCACCGGGCCGCCGACGATGGGGCCGCCGCCCTTGGTGAATTCGGTGAACGCGGGCATGTTGAAGTCGGGCATGACGAACACGATGCCGAGGGCCAGCGCGCCGATGGTGCCGATCTTCAGGAAGGTGGACAGGTAGTCGCGCGGCAGGAGCAGCATCCACACGGGCAGGACCGACGCGGCGAAGCCGTACACCGGGATCAGGATGGACATGGGCTTCTTGTCGATGTCGAGCCAGCCGAATGTTTCAGGATGGGCGGCGACATAAGGCCCGGTCAGGATGCACAGGGCAAGCAGGACCACGCCGATGATGGAGGCGCCGAGCACATCGCCCTTGCGCCAGATCTGCATGTACAGGCCCATGATGATGGCGATCGGGATGGTCGCGGCCACGGTGTAGGTGGACCACAGGCTGTTGTGCATGGCGTTGACCACGGCGATGGACAGGCCCGCCAGCGTCAGCAGGAGGATGGCAAGCACGGCCCACGCCGCTACGGAGCCGGTCGTCTTGTCGATTTCCTGTGAGGCGATGTAGGCGAGGCTCTGCCCCCGGTGCCGCACCGAGGCGAACAGCACGACCATATCGTGCACGCCGCCCGCGAGCACGCAGCCGATGAGAATCCAGAGCAGGCCGGGCATGTAGCCGAACTGGGCGGCCAGCACGGGTCCGAGCAGGGGGCCGGCTGCGGCGATGGCGGCGAAATGGTGCCCGAAGAGCACGTACTTGTTGGTATCCACATAGTCGTGGCCGTCGGAGTACTTGACGGCCGGCGTCACACGGGCGTCATTCAGGTTCAGCACCTTGTTTGCAATGAACAGGCCGTAAAAACGATACCCTATCGCAAAGATACACAAGGCTGCGAAAACCACCGTAAGAGCGTTCATACGAAACCTCTGTTGGTGAAGGTGGCACATACGGCGATCGGGCGTCCGCCGCGATCGTATCCTCTAACCCCTCTCCCGTGTGCCGTCCGGCATCGCTCAGGAGCGGTCCTCATATATGAATTCAAGGGAAACGGTTCCCCTGTTGCATCCGTCGGGATGCGTCCCGCGGGCCCCTCGCCCGCGGCATATGGATCGGTGTTGTCTTTTGTTGTGGGAAAAGCTCCGCGAGCGCTGTTCGCACCCGGAGACCTGTTTGCAGGATCAAACAGTCAGAGGGCGCATAGGCGCGGCGTCGGGCAAACCGGGGGCGTGGAGCCGCCTCTCCGTCGTCGTTTCGCCGGAGCCTGCTGCTTCTTTTGGGGCGCAGGTGGGGAGAAACTCCCTTTCAGAGGAGCTCGCCCGTCAGCACGGGACGGCGGGAAGATCGGCCGGTCTGGGAGGCGTCGCGTCGCGGTCAGGCGAGCAGGGGAGGGGGCAGGGCGAAGGAGACGGGGCCGTCCCATCCCGCATAGGGGAGGAAGGCCTTTTCGTAGGCGGGGAGAATCCGTTCGGCAAAGGTGGGCGTGGGCAAGGCCGACGCGAACGGCTGGAAACCGTGATGGCGCGCCAGAAGGTTGTGCTGTGTGGGTTGGTTCAGGCGCTGCGGGCTCTTGACCTCCTGCATTTCCTCGTGTCGGAACAAGAGGCGCGTTTCGGACAGCTCAACGGACTCCCACGGCAGCAATGACGTGGGACGCAACAAGCCTTCGTTGGGGAGGTTGTCGACGATGGGCACGGGGCGATCATTGGACGTAAGCAATCCGCCAAAGAACAGGATAACACTCATCAGACCCATGAGCAGCATGTGCCATGTGGGTGAGAGGCTGTTTCTTTGGCTGGCGTACATATTCCGTATCCCGTGTTCTTGTGTCTGCCGACTTTGTACTGTTTGGAACAATCGGTAATCTCGTCAGGAATGATTGTCAATGAGATGTTGAAACGCCGTTCTCACGGGAAAGGGATGTTCTCTCATCGGATCGCACAAATTGTGGGTTGCTTACAGACGGATTCTCAAAAAAACGGTTTCTGATATTTCGAAAACGTTATAAAAAGTTTTTTAGCGTTTTGAATACGGAAAAAGCGCGGAAACAATGCTTCAGGTAGACAGCGTATTGCAAAAGAGGAAAAAATATTCTCGTAATATACGAAAAAGAAACGTATGCGGCATCAAAAAAACTGTTTCGTTTTTCCGTGCGGTGAAAAACAGGTGCGGATTCTTCGGAAGGCATCCCTTTATTGGCTTACAGCGCTTGTGTCGCGTTGACTGTTATATGTCGACATTCCTACATGTTGCGCATTGTATGAATTGCAAAATGTATTTACATTACTGGATGGGGTTCATTCCGTTCTTTTACATGAAAAAAAGACTGACAGTCTCCTTTCAGTTCCCCTTCGCTGCCTCTGTTTGAGGCACTCCGTTTCTCTTTGTAAAAACAAAGAGATGTTGGACTGTTAGGAGGGGTTGATACGAGCATTTCTTGCGCCTCCATGTAGCAACGATATCGTCCTCAACGCTTTTCCGGGTAACGCTTCCTCCGGAGGGATGACATGCAAGAGGAGAACGGTGTCCGTGTTGCGGGGAAAGGCGGCATCCGGAAGCTTCTTGCATGGCGTCCATGACATATCGTAACAAAACAACTTTTCCGGCTAGACTAATGATTTTTGAACACGTAGAATAACGGTGTAAGAAACCCGTACCAGCGCGGAGCCCCGTCGGATGAGCGTGCCGATTTCTCAGGGGAGGGAAGCTGACCGCTGCACCGAGAAGATAACAACAAGGTATAGAGCATGGAACAGATGTGTACAGCCGTATTCGCATTTTTGGAGAGCGCCAGGCCGTTTTTCCAGTACGGCAAACCCCTTCAGGAACTGTTGCCTTTTTTTGTCCGGGCGCTCGGCGGCATCCTGCCCTTGGATGCGCTGGCGATCGTCCGCATGGAAGGGAAAAAAGGCGTGTGCGAGACGGCGTGCTGGAGCGGGGCGCAGCATCTGCCCGAAGTGCTGATGCTCCGTGCCGTTAACGGAAAAGAGTTCCCCAAGACGTTTGATACCCCGTTTTCGGAGGAGGCGCTCACCGCGTTGTTCCCGGAGGAAACGGCCGGAAAGTTCAGCTGGCTGGCGCTGCCCATTGCTTGCGACGCCGATGCGCTCGGCTTGCTGCTTGTCGGCAGGGAGTCCGGAGAAACGGAGTGGCTGGATCGGGAGCAGGATTTTTTACGGCTTGTGTGCGCAATGCTCGGGTTTTTCTTCGCGGGAAAAGCACATTGCGAACAGCAATCGTTTCATATCGGCGTGCTCAATGCGGCGATGGATCAGGTGAAAGTCGGTTTGTACGTCACCGATCCCCACACGGACGCCATCCTGTATATGAATAAATTCATGAAGGATGTTTTTAAGCTCGAACATCCTGAGGGGGGTATCTGCTGGCAGGTGCTGCAATCCGGGATGAACGGGCGCTGCCCGTTCTGCCCTGTGGACAGGCTCATGGCCGACGCGAATCAGAATCAGGTCTTTCGGTGGGAGGAGCGGAACACGCTGACGGGGCGGATCTATGACAACAGCGACAGCCTGATGCGCTGGACGGACGGTTCCCTCGTACACTTGCAGCAGTCTGTGGATATTACGAATTCCCTCCGCATGCACAAGGAGGCGAACTACGACGAACTGACCGGGCTTTTGAACCGCAGGGCGGGGAAGGCCGCGCTTGCCGACGCGCTGGTACGCCTCGACAGGGAAGAGGCTTCCTTGATCGTAGGGATGTTCGATTTGGACAGGCTCAAGGAAATCAACGATCTATACGGCCATGTGGAAGGCGACCGCGCATTGCGCACCATCGCGCAGGAGATGCAGCGGAGCTTGCACGCGCCGGACATGTGCTTCCGGCTCAGCGGGGACGAGTTCGTCGTCCTGTTCCACGATACCAATCGCCACGTCGTGGACGGGCTGGTAACGGGCGTGCTGGAACGGCTGAAGGCACGGAGGGAGCAGCTCCGTCTCCCCTATTCGCTGGAGTTCAGTTTCGGCTGTTTCAAGGTGATGCCGGGGTGTGGGATGACGGTGACCGAGGTGCTCTCAAAAGCTGACGAAAGCATGTATGAGCAAAAGAAACGCGCCCATATCCGCGAAGCGGAACGGCGGCTTCACGAGAAGCAAGTGGGTGGTGGGGATATTCCCCCGGAAGCTCTCGAGTACGATTCGCTGCGCCTGTACAACGCGCTGGTGAAAAGCACCGATTCCTATGTCTTCGTCTCCAACATGAAGACCGGAATATTCCGTTACTCGCCGTCGATGGTGGAGGAGTTCGGCCTCCCGCAGTCCATCGTGGAAAATGCCGCCGCCGTCTGGGGAAGCAAGGTCCACCCGGACGACAAGGCCGCCTTCATGGAGGCCAATCAGGTCATCGCTGACGGGCGGTCCGATTTCCATTGCGTCGAATACCGGGCGAAAAACCGTAAGGGCGAGTGGATCTGGGTCCGCTGCCGGGGCTATCTGGAGCGTGATGAGGACGGTGAGCCGAGCCTGTTCGCCGGGTTCATCACCAATCTGGGCCAGAAGAACAAAATCGATCACGTGACCGGGCTGTTCAACAAGCTGAAATTCGAAGAGGACATCGAGTCCATGCTGGAGAAGCGGCCCGAGCATCCCCTGCATCTGCTCGTCCTCGGTCTGGATGGCTTCAAGCATATCAACGAATTGTATGGCAAGAGCTTCGGGGATGAGATCCTGCGCGTGATCGGCCAGCGGATTCAGGGGATGCTCCCGCTTTCGGCCTCGGTATACCGTTTGGACGGTGACGAATTCGGCATCACGGTGAGCGGGGAACGGTTTGAAATGATGGAGCTGTACCGCTCCCTTTCGGAAAGTTTCCGTTCCCAGCAGGAATACGACGGCAAGAAGTATTTTTGCACCATCTCGGCGGGCAGCGCGAGCTATCCCGAGGACGCCTCAGGCTATACGGAATTGTCGGAGTATGCCAGCCATTCGCTGAAGTACGCCAAAAAGCTCGGCAGGAACCGGATCGTCTTTTTCAGCCGCGCCATCCTCGAACAGGAAATGCGTTCGCTGGAGTTGGTGGAATTGCTGCGCGAGAGCATCGAGCGGCAGTTCGAAGGGTTTGAGCTTGTCTACCAGCCGCAGATAGCCGTGGATACGCGGCATGTGGTGGGCGCGGAAGCGCTGGCCCGCTGGACGTGCACGAAATACGGCTCCGTGTCCCCCGGTGAGTTTATCCCCCTGTTGGAGCAGAGCGGGCTCATCATCCCCTTCGGCAGGTGGGTGTTCCGGGAGGCCGCAGCACAGTGCAAGGCATGGACGAAGAGCCGTCCTGATCTTAAAATCAGTATCAATCTTTCATACTTGCAAGTCGTTTCAAACAGCATGGTTCCGTTTATCAACGACACGTTGAAGCGGCTGGATCTGTCCCCCGCGAATCTGACGGTTGAATTTACGGAAAGCTGCATGATTCGTGAAAATGCCCGTATCAGGGCTGTGTTCGAGAGCATCCGAAACCTCGGCATCCGTATCGCGATGGATGATTTCGGCACGGGCTATTCTTCGCTCGGTATGCTCAAGAATTCCCCCGCGGATGTGGTCAAGATCGACAGGACTTTTGTCCGCGACATCCTGACCAGCCAGTTCGACGCCACGTTCATCCATTTTGTGGTGGCGCTCTGTCATGACGTGAACATCCAGGTCTGTCTGGAGGGCGTCGAGCGCGAGGAGGAATTCGATCGCGTGCGGCTGATGGGGCTTGATTTTATACAGGGGTTCTTGTTCGGGAAGCCCGTGCCTCCGGACGTGTTCGAACGTGACTTTTTGATGAAGAGCAGCGCCTCCGGCTCATTGGAGGGATGATTCACGGCCCCCGGATATGGCGGGTGGGCGGTTTTGTAAGGCCGCATGTGGGAATGTTTTGCTCTGTGCCGATGGGCGGGGGAACGTACCCCCGGCTGTTTGCCGTACGATCTTTTGTGGACGCTTCGGAAGAGGCGGAAGGGAGAGGCGCGTCCGTGCCTCGTGTTTGAAACGGGGGCCCTGCGGCGCTTCTCCCTTTGATTGAAACTCCTCGGGCTTTCCGGTAGAGCAACGCCTGCGGAGGTCGTATGCTTTCTTTCGAAACGACGTGTGCGTTTTTTGTGGCATCATTGCTGATGGCTATGACGCCGGGGCCGGACGTCATCATCGTGCTGACGCAGTCCTCATTGTACGGGATGCGGGCTGGTGTGCTCACGACGCTTGGCCTTATGACCGGGCTGCTCGGGCACACGCTGGCCGTCGCGCTCGGCGTGGCCGTCCTGTTCCAGACCTCGGAGGCCGCGTTCACGGCGTTGAAGTTCCTCGGAGCGGCCTATCTGCTGTACCTCGCGTGGCAATCCTTCCGGTCCGGGGTGTTCCGGGCCTTCCTCACACAGTCTTTGTTCCCCGGATACGGCACGCTTTACCGGCGGGGGTTCCTCTCCAACATCACCAACCCCAAGGTGACGCTGTTCTGCCTTGCGGTGCTGCCGCAGTTCGTGGAGCCGGAACGCGGCCACCCGACGCTCCAGATCCTGTCGCTCGGCGGCCTGTATGAGCTGGCCTGCCTCATCGTCTTTACGGCCATCGCCGCGCTCGGGGGCAGGATGGCGACATGGTTCAACCGTTCCGATCGCGCGCAAATGCTTATGAACCGTATTGCCGGATGCATCTTTCTGGGTCTTGCGCTCATACTGGCCTTTGCTTCACGTTGATTTCCGTACTATCCCGCGTCAGACGGAGGCGGCTCCGAGGGCGGATTCCGCCAGCGGGCCTTACCGGAACCAGCCTTTCCGTTTGAGGGTAATCCACAGGAAAATGGCGAGCCAGACCATGCCCGCCAGCGTGGCATAATAGCCGTATCGCCAGCCCGTTTCGGGCATATAGGCGAAATTCATCCCATAAACGCCGGTGATCAGCGTGAGCGGCATGAAGATCGCGGAGAGGACCGTGAGTTGGCGCAGGCGTTGGTCGGTTTGTTGCTGGAGTACGAACTGGCAGTGCTGGAGCAGCTCGGAAAGCCGCGTCACCAGCCGGAGCGTATTCTTGGCGAGGTGGTTTTGGGCGTCCCGGATGTCCCGGAGCTTTTCGCGCACGGCGTCGGAGAGCATGGCGTGGGGCGTGAGCGCGTGCAGATCGGCAAGGCCATAGAAGAAATCCTCGAACTGGTTGACCAGGTGGTTGATCTGGCGGCGGGTGTCGAGGATGGTCTGCTCGGAGATTTTGCCCGAGGCGTTGTCCACATGCAGGGAAAGGTTCTCGGTCTGGGAGCGGGCTTCGATGAAGTTGCAGATATTCGTTTCCACAAGGCTGTCGAGCAGGGCGATGAGCAGGTCCGAGGCGGAACGGATGCTGGCGGTGTCGCCTTCCGCGAGCTGTTTGCGTTCCCCGTCGAAATTGTAGCCTTCGTCACGGCAGAGGGTGATGACCTCCTGCGCGAACAGGATGAACGTGATGGAGACGGACCGTTTCTGCACCCATGTTTTGCGGGCCGGGACGCTGAGGAGCACATAGTCGTTCCCTGAAAATACCGACGGGAACCGTTGCGAAGACAGGACGCGCCGCCTCAGGAACGGCGGGATTTGCCGCTCCTTGAGAAAATGGGTCAGTTCCTCGCTGGTTCCCTGAATGTCCAGCCAGAGCAGCTTGTCTTCCGTTCCCTTGGCGCCTTCCGTGTCTTTCAATTCCGTATAGGTGCCGTGTGCCAGCGTTATGGCGTGTTGTTTCATTGCTGTCCTCCTGATCCGGTTCTTCTTGGATGATGGTATCCCAGAGCGGAGGTGAAGTCTCCTAGAGACATTGCGGAAGGGGAGGCGGAGGGCGTCGCGTCGCCTTGTTGCGCATGGACGGATGTGGGCGGCGCAGCGTGCCCGTGGAGCCGTTCGCGGATGATGGGTAAAGCCGGAACCTGCGTCGGCGGGAAGGGGACACCGTTTTTTGCTGAAAAAGAGCCGGGTAGGGTGATGAAACGTTTCTTCCGGCTTGCACCCGGCTGCCGAGGCGGGGTTCCCTGCCCTCAGCCCGCTTCTTTCCAACGGGGCGCATTCCGTATATGCTGGCGATGCAACCGGAAGGTCCCCGCCGGGCCGTTCCGGCATCAATCCAACAGTGAGGCGATACCTATGATCACTCTATCCGATTCTGTCCTCGACGATCTGCGGACGTTCCGGGGGCGTAACGCGGCTCGTACGATCCGCATCGAAAAGGGTTCCAGCGGCTGACACAGCACCAACTTTGAACTGGCTCTGGATGAGCCGGAAGAAGGCGACGTGACCGAGGATGTCGGGGAATTTCATTTTTGCATGGAAAAGGCGCTGATGGATCAGGTGGGCGCGGTGTTCATCGACTATGATCCCACGGGCAGTTTCCGTATCTATACGGAAAGGCCTCTGTCCATCTTCACCACGGGCGGTGGGAGCTGTTCCCTGTAAAACCCTGCCCCGCGTTTTCTCCCCCAAGGGAGGCGGCCGTTTCGCGGCCCTTCGGCGCGGGGATATTTCTCAGCGCGCGGCGCGTTAGCGCGTTCATATAATCATTTATCTTTTATTTCAGCGAATTATAAATGGAAAGTCGGGCGTACCGTTCGGCTTTCCTTTTTTTGTGCGCGCCGCGCGGAATGTCCGTGGGCCATGCCGGGCGGGGTCCCCGTCCAAAGGATTCGGCTATGCAGAAAATCCTCCGTATCGATCCGAAAGACAATCTGATTGTGGCTCTGCGCGATCTGGCTCAAGGCGACATCATCGAAAACGACGGGCAACGTATCCAGTTGGTTACGGATGTCCCCGCCAAGCATAAGTTTACCCGGGAACCCGTGCCTGTGGGAGGCATCGTTACGCTGTACGGCGTACCCGTGGGCAAGTCCGTCGCCCCGCTCCAGTCCGGCGAGCGCATCACCGTGGACAACGTGGTCCACTACGCGGCGGAAGTCGACCTGAGCGACGCCGTTCCGTACATGTGGAAGGCCCCGGACGTCTCCCGCTGGGCGAACCGCACGTTCGACGGCGTGATCCGCCCCGACGGGCGCGTGGGGACCGCGAACTATTGGCTCATCATCCCGCTGGTGTTCTGTGAGAACCGCAACGCTCTGAAGTTGCGTGACGCGCTGGAACGGACGCTCGGGTACGCGGGGGACCATCTGGCGGACTTCGCGCGGTCGCTGGTGGGCGGCACGGGCTGCGCGCCCGCGCCCCGGCCTTTCCCGCACATCGACGGCATCCGGGCCATCACCCATAACGGCGGGTGCGGCGGTACGGCTCAGGATGCGTGGACCCTGTGCCGGATGCTGGCCGCCTACGCGGACCATCCCAACGTGGCGGGGCTCACCGTGTTCAGCCTTGGCTGCGAGAAGGCGCAGATCGGGCTGTTTCAGGAGGCGCTGCGGGAGCGGAACCTTGGTTTCGACAAGCCCTGCATCCTGCTGCGGCAACAGGACTGGTCCAGCGAAGTCAAGATGATGGAAGAGGCGGTCCGCAAAACGCTGGCGCATTTCAAGAACGCCGATCTGGTGGAGCGCCGCCCCGTGCCGCTCTCGAAACTCAAGCTTGGGGTGAAGTGCGGCGGCTCGGACGGCTTTTCCGGCATTTCGGCCAATCCTGTCATCGGGGAAGTTTCGGATCGCGTGGTGACGCTCGGCGGCGGGTCCGCTCTGGCGGAATTCCCCGAGCTGTGCGGCGTGGAAGCCAACATGATTTCCCGCTGCATCCGTAAGGAAGACAAGGCGCGCTTCCTTGAGCTGATGCGCCGTTATGAGGCAGCCGCCAACGCTTGCGGGGCTTCCATCTCCGACAACCCCAGCCCCGGGAACATCCACGACGGGCTGATCACCGATGCCATCAAGTCGGCTGGCGCGGCGAAGAAGGGCGGCAAGGCCCCGATCAGCGCCGTGCTCGATTACGCGGAACCCATGCCGGACGCCGGGCTGTCCCTCGTCTGTACGCCGGGCAACGACGTGGAAGCAGTGACCGGGCTCGTGGCCGCGGGCGTAAACGTGGTGTTGTTCTCCACCGGCTTGGGGACGCCCACCGGAAATCCCATTGTGCCCGTGATCAAGGTGGCGACTAATACGGCGGTGGCGGAACGGCTCAGCGACCTGATCGATTTTGACTGCGGCCCGATCATTGACGGGGAACCCATTGCGGCGGCGGCTGACCGGTTGCTCGAAAAGGTGCTCGACACCGCCAGCGGGCGGTACTCCACCAAGGCCGATCGGCTCGGGCAGCATGATTTCCTGTTCTGGAAGCGCGAGGTGTCGCTGTAGCGGGCGGAAAGGCTGGGGAGGGGGTGCCATTCCGGAGAACGGGATCTCCACACGGGCCTCTCTCTTCCGGAAAGAGTTCCCCTCTTCTTTGAGGCCGTTGCCGTTGGCGGGGGCCGCCGCATGAAACGGGGCCGGGATCCCATACAAGGCTGCTTCGCTGGGGCCTGTGAAGGAGGAAGACGATGAGTACGGTATGGCGCGTGGACGCGCATCAGCATTTCTGGCGGTTCGATCCGGCCGCATACGGCTGGATCGGCGATGATATGGCCGTCCTGAAACGGGACTTCCTGCCCGCCGAGCTGCGGTTTGAACTGGACATCCGGCACATCGGCGGTTCGGTGACGGTGCAGGCCCGGGCTTCGGAGGCGGAGACGGACTTTCTGCTCGGGCTGGCGGCGGCGAATCCGTGGATTCTGGGGGTCGTGGGCTGGATCGATCTTCGGGCCGGCGATCTGGAAGCCCGGCTTGAGGCTCGGGCCTCGTCCTCCGTGCTCAAGGGATACCGCCATCAGGTGCAGGACGAGCCGTCTCCTTCGGCGTTTCTGGAAGATGGGCGGTTCAACCGTGGCGTGGAAACGCTCCAGCGGGGGGGCAAGGTCTACGAGGTCCTGGTCCACGCGAAAGATCTGCCCGCCGCCATTGCCTTCTGCGGGCGGCACGATCTGGGGCCGCTCGTGCTGGATCACCTCGGCAAGCCGGATGTCCGGCATGAGAGTGCGGCGGAGTGGGCCAGGCGCATCGCCCCGCTCGCGGAGCAGGAGCATGTAAGCTGCAAGCTGTCCGGACTGATCACTGAAGCCCATTGGCACGGCTGGGACGAGCGGGATTTGCTCCCATACCTCGACGCGGCTCTGGAATGTTTCGGGCCCTCCCGGCTGCTGTTCGGTTCGGACTGGCCCGTTTGTTTGCTGTCCGGAACGTACGATCAGGTGTGCGGGCTGGCCGGAAAGGCCATGGCGTCCCTCTCCGAGGCGGAGCGGGATGCCGTATGGGGCGGCAACGCCTGCCGCGTGTACGGCATCGGCAATCTCTAAACGCAGGAGCATGTCATGGATTTGCGGATAAAGGACAAAGTGTATCTCGTGACCGGCGGCGGTTCCGGCATCGGCGGCGGCATATCCGTTGCGCTGGCCCGTGAGGGCGCGATTCCGGTGATTCTGGGGCGCAGCCCGCTGCAAAAGAGTTTCCGGGCCGAAGTGCGGGCGCTCCAGCCGCTCATGCATTTCATCCAAATCGAATTGACCGATGAGCAAGCCTGCGCGGACGCCGTTCAGGAAGCCGTGTCCATGTACGGGCGTATCGACGGCCTGATCAATTGCGCCGGGGGCAACGACAACGTCAGCCTCGAAACCGGGGTGGAGGCATTCCGGGTTTCGCTTGAGCGCAACCTCGTCCATTACTACACGATGGCGCACTACTGCATCGGGGAATTGAAAAAGAGCAAGGGGAGCATCCTCAACGTCAGCTCCAAGACCGCGCTCACGGGGCAGGGCGGAACCAGCGGCTACACCGCCGCCAAGGGGGCCATTTTGTCCCTGACGCGCGAATGGGCCGCATCCTATCTCAAGGACGGCATCCGGGTGAACGCCGTGGTCCCCGCCGAGGTCTGGACCCCGCTCTATGAACGGTGGGTGAACACATTCCCCCGCCCGGCGGAAAAGCTGGAAACCATCGTCCGCAACATCCCCTTGGGGCACCGGATGACCACGGTGGAGGAACTGGCGGACATGGCGGTGTTCCTGCTTTCGCCGCTGTCGTCGCATACCACGGGCCAGTGGGTTGTGGTGGACGGCGGCTACACGCATCTCGACCGTACCTTGACGGCCCGCTGAGGGAGGTTCGCCGTGAGCCAGATAACCAGTCCCCAATACCGCAAGGCGTTTATCCTCGTCACCACGCTGTTTTTCATGTGGGGCCTGTCCTACGGGCTCATCGACGTGCTGAACAAGCATTTTCAGGTGACGCTCAACGTGTCCAAGGCCCAGTCCGGGCTCATTCAGGCCGCGTATTTCGGGGCTTATTTCGTTGTGGCGATCCCCGCCGGACTGTTCATGGAATGGAAAGGCTACAAGGCGGGCATCCTGTGCGGCCTGAGCCTGTACGCAATCGGGGCCTTGCTGTTCGTCCCGGCGGCGGGCGTCGCAAGCTTCGCGTTCTTCCTGTTCGCCCTGTTCGTCATCGCGCTCGGGCTCGGATGTCTGGAAACGGCGGCCAACTCCTATTCATCGGCGCTGGGTTCCACGGAAACCGCCGAAACCCGCCTGAACCTTTCCCAGTCCTTTAACGGGCTTGGGCAATTCACCGGGCCGCTGCTCGGGGGGCTGCTGTTCTTCGGCGGCGACGAGGCCAGCGGCGGAGGCGGGCTTGATGCCGTCAGGATGACCTATGTGGGCATCGCCTGCGTGGTGATCCTGCTGGTCATTTTGTTCGCCAAGGCCGAACTGCCCGATTTGCGGAGCAGCGAGGAGGCGGACGAGGCGGCCATGATGAAACATTCCCTGCTGGCCCATAAGGAATTCGTCGCCGGGGTGGCGGCGCAGTTCCTCTATGTGGCGGCGCAGGTCGGCATCGGGGCGTTCTTCATCAACCTGTACATCGAGTGCTGGCCCGGCGGCACGGCGCAGCAAGGCGCGTTCTTCCTGTCCATCGCCATGCTCTGCCTGCTGATAGGCCGTTTCGTGAGCACGGGCATCATGACCAAAATCGCGCCCGCGAAACTGCTCGCGGTGTACGGCGTCGTATGCGTGATCCTGACGGGGGTGGTGTTCACGGCCGTCGAATACGTGTCGGTCATCGCGCTCATCGCGGTGTTCTTCTTCATTTCCATCATGTTCCCGACCATTTTTGCGATGGGGACCAAGAACCTCGGGACCCGCAAGAAGCTCGGCGGCTCGTACATGATCATGGCTATCGTGGGCGGGGCGATCATGCCGTATTTTATGGGGCTGATCGCGGACTACACGCACACCGCGGCGGCGTTTCTCCTGCCGCTGTGCTGCTTCGTCTGCGTCGTCCTGTACGGTGCGGCATATGGGCGGCTGGTAAAGGAATGACAGGGAGGAGGGGACTTCCCCCTCCCGTTTCCAAAGCTTTCGCCTGATGGGGAGTTGTCCGTTTTCGCGGACGCGCCGCGCCGTCCCATGCATGGGGGGATTGCGCGGCCGCTCGCTCCCCATCAGCCGAAAGCTTTGGAAACACCCTCTTCGTGCAACAGTGCGGTCAAAGGAGCGAATCATGCCGGAAAACAAGAAAAAATATACGGGAGCGTGGTGCCCTTCGATCACGCCGTTTGACGCGGACGGGAAGCTTGATCTTGCCGCGCTGGAAAAGCATTTTTCCCGGCTGTCGGAAGCCGGGACCGACGGCGTCCTGCTGATGGGGAGCATCGGGGAGTTCACGGCCCTGAGCATGGACGAGCGGGTCAGCCTGATCCATGCGGCGCGGACCATGACCCACTTGCCGCTGATCGCCAACGTGTCCGGCACCTGCATGGAAGACATGACGCGTCTGGCGGATGCTGCCTATTCGGAAGGCTATGAAGCGGTCATGGCCTTGCCGCACTACTATTTCGCCCAGACCCCGCGCCAGCTTGAGGCGTATTTCGATACGTTGGGCGGGCGTTTCGAGGGCGAGTGGCTCATCTACAATTTCCCGGCGCGCACGGGGTGCGACGTGGACGCGGCCCTGATCGCCAAGCTCGCCGCCCGGTTCCCCCGGTTCATGGGGGTGAAGGATACGGTGGACTGCGCCTCGCATACGCGGGCCATCGTGCGGGCCGTGGCCGAGGTGCGCGAGGACTTTTCGGTGCTGTGCGGGTTCGACGAGTATTTCATCCCCAACCTGATGAACGGCGGGGACGGTGTGCTGTCCGGGCTGAACAACGTGGTCCCCGAGTTGTTTACGCAGGCGAAAACGGCGTTCCGCTCGGGGCAGTTCGAGGATCTGTGCGCGGCGCACAGGGAAATCGGGCGGCTTTCGTCCATCTATACGATAGGCGACGACTTCGTGACGACCATCAAGGCCGCCGTCGCCGCCAAGTTCGGCGGGCTGGAGCCCGTTTCCCGGGGATACGGCGGCGCGCTCGACGATACGCAGCTTGGCGCGGTGAAACGGCTGTTCGGGGTATAGGCCGTCCGGCGCGGCCTGTGGACAACGGGCCGCGCCGAACGTATGTTCAGGAACTGCGCCCGCGGAAGAACGCGGGCCTTTTTCCCTGAATCAGCCTTCGGACAGGATCATGTTTACAGACATTCATACGCACGCTTTTCACCCGAAAATCGCCCGCCATGCGGTGGAACATCTTAACGAAGCCTATCAGCTCGACTGCGTGGGCGAAGGGACCATCGCCGATCTGCTGCTGCGGGAAAAGCGTTCCGGCATAGGCCGCTGTGTGGTGCTGTGCGCGGCCACCACGCCGGGGCAGGTCGTCCCGGCCAATGACTACGCCGTCACGCTCCAGCGCGAGCACCCCGAAGTGACGGCTTTCGGCACTCTGCACCCCGGTTACGAAGCGTGGGAGAGCCAGCTGGAACGCCTGAAGGCGGCGGGCATACGCGGGCTCAAGCTCCATCCCGATTTCCAGCATTTCTGGCTGGACGATCCCCGGCTCCTGCCCATGTTCGAGGCCGCACAGGACGATTTCATCTTCCTGTTCCATATCGGGGACAACGTACCGCCGGAAAAGAATCCTTCCTGCCCGTACAAGCTGGCGGCGCTGTTGGATCGTTTCCCGCGCCTCCGCTGCATCGCCGGGCATCTCGGCGGGTATCATCAGTGGGAACACTCCCTCAAGGCGCTCGTGGGGCGCGACGTGTGGCTGGATACTTCAAGCTGTACCCCGTTCATCCAGCCCGATCTTCTCAAGGCCATCCTCCACAAGCATCCGCAGGATCGCATCTTGTTCGGCAGCGATTACCCGCTGTACGATCCGGGCGACGCCATGATGCACCTCCAGGAAAAGGCGGAACTCGGCGACGCGGATCTGGACCGCTACTGCAGCAACGCCGACGCTCTGTTCGCATAAAAAAAGGAAGCGCTTTCCGAAGAAAGGCTTCCCTTCATACTTTTGGGCCGTGTATCAGACTTTCCCGAAGGGGCACTTGGGGAACGTGCAGACTTTGCATTCCATGCACAGGCCGCCGTTGCCGATCTTGGCGAGATCGAGGCGGGTGATGGGCACCCCGGCGAGCATACGGGGCAGGATGATGTCGAAAACGGTGGTCTTGAAGAACAGCGCACACGCGGGCACGCCGATGATCTGCGCGCCGCCGATGCGGCCGATGAGGGTCATGGTCCCGGGCAGCGCGGGCACGCCGTAGAGGGTGTCCGTAAGACCCGCCTCGGTGAGGCCCTTGCGGGTGAGGTCGTCGGGATCGACGGACATGCCCGCCGTGGTGACGATGAAGTCCGCCCCGGCGTCAAGCAGGTCGCGCACGCCCTGAACGATGAGATCCGCGTCATCCGGGGCAAAGAGCGTCTTGACCACCTCGCAGTGGTGCTGCTGCGCTTTCTGGGTGATGATGGGTGCGAAACGGTCCTCGATCAGCCCCTGAAACACTTCGGTCCCGGTCACGAGGATGCCGATTTTGGCCTTGCGCATGGGCACGACTTTGAACAGCGGGCCGTCTTCCAAAACGGAAAGCGCCTTGAGGAACCCGGGGCGGGACAGGAACAGCGGAATGGCCCGGCTTCCTGCAAGCCGCGTCCCGGCGGTGAGCACGCTGTAGTTGTGGCGCGTACAGCACATCACGTCGGGCACGAGGTTGAAGCGCTCGAGGCGCTCCGTGTCCACCAGCAGCATCCCGTCGCGCGTAGCCCGGAAGTTGACCTTGCCTTCGCGCGGGGTGGCTTCCACTTCCACGCCGTCGCCGGGCATGAGCCGGGCGAAACCGCGGGCGGCGTCGTCCTCATGCACCCAGCCTTCGGGATGCGGCGTGTTTTCCTGAACGTAGACGCGGTTTTTGCCCATTTGCTGGAGGCGGCAGATGTCTCCGGCCGAAAGCTCCTGCCCGGCGACGAACGCGGCCCCCTTTTCCTTGCCCGGGATGATCTGCGTCATGTCGTGCAGGGCGTGCTTGCCGACCGCCTCCTCGACCGGGATCGGGACGGGAGCGGGCATACGGGGCTGCTGCGACAGGGCGAAGCCGGGGCCGTCCTCATACGGGGACTGTCCCTGGCAGGAGCGGCAGATCCCGCCGTAGGAGGCGGGGTAGTGGGAGCCGCAGAGCGGGCAGCGGGTGATCGCCCCGAACGAACGGTGCCCGAGCATGTCCTGACGGATGCGGACCTTGCGGAACGAGAGGATCGACTCGCCCGCTTCCTTGATCTGGGCCTGCAGCCGTTCGGTATCCTGCTCCTTCTTGGGGCGCTCCTTGAGGAACCAGCTGCGGATGGCGTCGTAGGGCTCCAGCTTGTCGTTGTCGAGCTCGACGCGGACGCCTTCGCCGGTAGCTTTGTCGTACAGGGTCACCGCGTAAATGCCGAAGGGCAGGACGCGAAGCCAGCCGTTGCCGAACGTGCACGGCGTAAGCAGCTGCACGGCGTCGGGAAGGCAGTGGGCCGTTTCACTGACGGCGTCGTACAGGACGCCTTCCGGCATGTGGCGCTTGGCAAGCTCCACCATGTAGCCGCCGATGATCAGGCCGGGAGCGGGATACCCGTGAAAGGCACGGGCCTCTTCCATGAATTCTTCATGCGTCCGGGAGCCGATGGACATGGACACCTCGCAGGGCTAGGGCGTTATTGCAGCAGCGGGCGTTCGGGAGCGTCCTGATTCATCAGGTTCTCCACGGTGATGCCCTGAGGAGGCGTGAACTGGAAGGTTCCGGCCTTGATGGACGCATCGGGCGTCAGCGAGGTCAGGGCCACTTCATTGGTATTGCCGTAGAAGTCCAGAATCTGCGCCTTCTTGATCAACTTCGTGCCCTTGTCCACCCAGAGGAGCGCTTCCACAAGCTGCGGAGAAGGATCTTTGGGGTAGAGCCGGAGCACGGCCAGTCCGTTGTCGTCCGGCTCGGCCTCGACGGTGAAATCCTTGTCGAGGCGGCTCTGGCCGGTGATGACCTGAATGATGGAGCGGGAGTCGTGGACCACTTCCGGCGAATACTGGTAGGCCAGCTCCTCGTCGGGCAGGTAGTCCCATACGTCCTTGTCCGTGATGACCAAAAGTTCCGCATGGGGGGCTTTGGTCTCCCAGCGGACCCGGAGCGGCTTCTGGAAGGCGAGGGTGCCCTGGCGGGTTTCCTCGGAGCCGCTTTCCTGATGGACGAGGCGTTGGGTGAATTCAGCGGTAAAGGACTGCATCGACTCATATTTTTTCTGCATCTCTCCCGTAATGGCGGGAGCCGCCGCGTGCGAAGCGCCCGCGCTGATCAGCAGCAGGGCCGCGGCGCAGGCAAAAAGGGTCGAGAAACGCATGATGATCTCCTGAAAAAGAGTGTCTGATACGGAACGCATCAACTGTCTTGCCGCAACGACCGGCGGACCATGCCGCCGTACTCTGGGAAGCCTGCTCGGGCCCGTGAGGGGTGCCACTCGTGCGTTCCCTTCTCAAAAAGGGCCATTTGCCGCACATTCTCCAGCCGCCGATGGGCGCGAACAGGAGGGCAGGCCCGGGAAAGGGCGTATAGAACGCGCTCCTCTCCCGGATAAAAATCAATCCATCCGCACAGTTCTGGCTTTGTTGGCGCGGGAAGCGGGCGGCAGGATGCCTTCCTCCTCCATACGTTCGACGAAGCGTGCGGCTTTGTTGAAGCCGATACGGAAACGCCGCTGGAGCAGGGAAATGGACATGCGGCCCTGTTCCTGCACGAAGGTCACGGCCTCGGCATACAGGGATTCCTCATCCGAACTGCCCGGCCCGGAAGCCGGAGCGGAGGACGCCTTGGCGTTTTCCGCGAGGGACGTGCCCCATTCGGTGAAATCCACCTCGTATTGCGGCGCGCACTGGCGTCTCCAGTGATCGGCCACGGCCTGCACCTCGTCGTCGGTGACGAAGGGACCGTGCAGGCGCTGGAGTTTGCCGCCCGTAGGCTTGAACAGCATGTCGCCCTTGCCGAGGAGCTGTTCGGCTCCGGCCGTATCGAGGATGGTGCGCGAGTCGTACTTGTTGGCGACCTGAAACGAGACGCGGCACGGGAAGTTCGCCTTGATGAGGCCCGTCACCACATCCACGCTCGGGCGCTGCGTCGCCACGATGAGGTGGATGCCCGCGGCACGGGCAAGCTGGGCGAGGCGCACGAGGCAGCCTTCCACGTCCTTGCCCGCCGTGAGCATGAGATCCGCCAGTTCGTCAATGACGATGACAAGGTAGGGCATGGGCTTGAGGTCCGCGTATTCCTGCGGCCTTTCGTCGCCGAACGAAGCCAGCTTCTTATTGTAGTCCTTGATATTCTTGACCCCGAACTTGGCGAGGCAGTCGTAACGGCTGTCCATCTCGGCCACGGCCCATTCAAGCGCCGTCTTGGCGAGGGAGGTTTCCGTCACCACGGGATGCACGAGATGCGGCAGATCCGCATACATCGCCATTTCCACGCGCTTGGGGTCGATCATCATGAGCTTCACCTCATCCGGCGATGCCTTGTAGAGGAAGCTCACCAGCACGGAGTTGAGGCATACGCTTTTGCCCGAGCCCGTCGTACCGGCGACGAGCACATGGGGCATGGTGGCGAGATCCCGGACGGCGGGGCGCCCTTCGATGTCCTTGCCCAGGGCCATCGTCAGCAAGGACGGCGCACTCTGGAAGGCTTCCGACTGGATCAGCTCGCGGAAGTTGACGGTGGAGCGGTTCAGGTTGGGGATTTCCACGCCCACGGTGTCGCATCCCGGCACAGGGGCCTGGATACGGATGGCTTCGGCCTTGAGGCTGCGGGCAAGGTCGTCGGTCAGGTTGGTGAACCTGCCCACGCGGACGCCCGGGGCGGGGCGGATTTCAAACAGCGTGATCACCGGGCCGGGCGTCACCCGGACCAGTTCACCCTGAATATTGAATTCGGCGAGGCAGTTCATCAGGCCGGCGCTCTGTTCCTCCAGCACTTCCCGGGAGGGCAGGGAATCGCTCTGCTGCGGCTGCTGGAGCAGGTCCAGCGAAGGCATGGGATAGGAGCGTTTGCGCAGGGCCGGTTTCGCTGCGGCGGGAGCCGTTCCCACGGGCGCGTCGATGCGGGGCTGCGCGGTTTGGGCCGGAG
>NZ_JH114231.1:1146454-1180130 GCF_000224655.1 Bilophila sp. 4_1_30 | reverse complement strand
CCGAAGCCGCCTGTACGGAGGGCTGAGCGGGCGCGGCTGGAGTTGTCGGCTGTGCGACAGCCTGTACCGGCTGCGGCGCTTGCTGCCACTGGGCAACGGGCTGGGCGGCATCCTGCTGCGGCGCGAACGTAAAGGTATCCCGAGGCTGTTCCGGGGCGTAAGAAATCGTCTGTTGCGGCTCTTCCGCGTGGGGTTGTGCAGGCTGAACCGGAACCTGCTGCTCCGCCGCATACGGCTGCACGGGTTGAACTTGCGGTTCCGCCTGAGGCCGCGCGGGGGCGGGCTGCGTTTCGGGAATGGTGAGGGCCAGCAGCGGGTTTTCCCCGGCGAGAAGGTTCACGCCCTTGGCGGCGGCATCCGTCGGCGAAGCCAAGTGGATGTTCACCTGCGGCGCGAATGTTCCCGTTCCCGCGCACGGTTCTTCCGGCTGAAAATCGAAGGTGTCGTGCTCGGACGGCGGTTCCCAGAGCTTGAGCGGATCCCCTGCGTCCTTTTTCGGTACGGCGGGCGTTTCCTCAGGCGTCAGGGAGAAGGGCGGATCCATGCTGAGCGGCTCCTCGCGCTTGGGCGCGGGCCTTTCCTCTTCCTCATGGATGTCGAACAGCGCGATGACGTCGGCGGCCGTTTCCCCTTCCGCTTTTTTGTCCTTGTGGGGCAACCCGATTTTGGGCAGGGCGACCTTGGGCATGGATACCTTGGAGAGGCGCTCCGGCAGGTCGTCGAGAGAGAAGGGCGTCCCGCTCAGTTGTTCTCTCAGCAGACCCCACCCCTTGCGGATAAGCGCGATCCACGCGATGCCGAAGGCCATCTCAAGGGAGATGAACAACAAGAACAGCCAAATCAGGGAAGACCCCACCGGACTGAACAGGGTGGTGAACTTGGTATAGAGGCTCATGCCGAGCATACCTCCGCCCCGGACGTCTCCGATGCCGAGGTTCCAGGCCGCACCGAGGGAAATGAGGCAAGCCGCCAGAAGGGTGAAGCCGAACCAGCGCCACCACGGCATGGTGAACCATGTGGAGACGCAGCCCGCTCCCCAAGCGAGGAAGACGAGGGGCCAGACAAGCGCGGCGAACCCGAAAATATCGACCAGAAGCCCGCTGAGGTACGCGCCGAAGAGCCCGGCGTAATTTTTGACGATTGCAGGGTTGCTCACGGCATGGTTGATGCTGGGGTCGTTCTGATCAAAGGACACCAGGCTCAAGAGCACCAGCAGTCCCCAGAAAATAAGAAAAAGCCCAAACAGTTCCCGGGCGATCTTGCGTCCGTCCGTAATGGCAACCTCCTCCGGCGCTCTCCGTTTTGTCTGCATGATAGAGATATAAGGCGATGTGTTGAAGCGGGGAATCATCCGGCCCGGAAGCGGGTACCGGGCCGGAAAAAGCATTATTCGCGGCCGAGATAGCCGTTGGTGCGGGTATCGACCTTGACGCGGTCGCCGATATTCACGAAAATCGGAACCTGAATGACGACGCCGGTTTCGAGGGTGGCGGGCTTGGTCACGTTGCTCACCGTGTCGCCCTTGGCGCCGGGTTCGGTCTCGGTGACTTCAAGGACGAGGGATGCCGGGATTTCGATGTCCAGCGGCTTTTCGTTGTAGAGCAGCACGCGGCATTCCTGGCCGTCCTTGAGGTAGTTGGCCTTGCCGTCGGTGGCTTCGGCGTCCATGTGCATCTGATCATAGGTGGTCATGTCCATGAACACGAGCTGTTCGCCCTCGTGATACAGGAACTGCATGTCGCGGGATTCGAGATTCGGGCGGTCGACCTTCTCGCCGGAACGGAAGGTGTTGTCCAGCACTCGGCCGTTGAGGATGTTACGCAGCTTGGTACGTACCATAGCTCCGCCTTTGCCGGGCTTGAAGTGTTGGAATTCGATGATTTCGAAGGGAGTCCCGTCGATTTCGATTTTAAGCCCCTTGCGGAAATCCGTGGTAGAATACATGCTGCCTCCAAAAACAGTGCTGAATATCAAATACGTACCAAGGGAGTGCTCCGCGCCCCCCGCTTGTTCCTTATCCGGAGCAATCGGACGGCTGCCGCGATTGCTTTTCACGCTGCGGCAGGATAGCCTTGCCACTGCAACTTGATATTGTCGAACATCAGGCCGCGCTTGTCAACATACACCGGAGGTTCCCGTATGATGAAAGAGACTCCCCCCACACTGACCCTTGAGGCGACGACGTTCAACAAGCCGCAGCTTCAGGAACAGCTTTCCGTGCTCGAGCAGCGTCAGGAAGCGCAGATCGCGCTTGCCGGGCGTTCCAATGTGGGGAAGTCGTCCCTCGTCAACGCCCTCGCCCGCCGCAAGCAGCTTGCCAAGATCAGCGCGACGCCGGGCAAGACGCGTTCCATCAATTTCTACAGGGTCGCCCCCGACGGCTTTTCTCTGGTCGATCTTCCGGGCTACGGCTATGCGAAGTGTTCGCAGGAAGAGCGCAAGAGTTGGGCCAAGCTCATTGAATACTACCTCACGAACACCCCGACGCTCAAGGCCTTAGCCCTGCTGCTCGACTGCCGGATTCCGCCGCAGGCATTGGACCGAGATCTCGCGGACTTCGCGCGCGGGCACGGCATCCCGCTTTTGCCCGTCCTGACCAAGGCCGACAAGTGCACGCAGGTCGAACGCAGCAAGCGCCAGCAGGAGTGGAGCCGTTTGCTCAACGGCATCATGCCCCTTCCCGTTTCCTCCAAGGACATGCGCGGTGTCGATGCCCTCTGGTCCGAGCTGCGCCGTTTCGCGGGGACGGGGAAAAGCGTGGGTGAAGAGGAGTAAGAATTGGGGAAAGGAGGACCTTTCTGAGGAGAGGCTCCTCCCTCCCTTCCCCAACCCTCACCCCTCCCCCACATCAGACATCCTCCCCTTCCTCTCCACTCTTCCCCCGAACGCTTGAGCGGGGATGCGCCTTGTCGTAGACGCGCATAAGATGATCAAGGGTGATGTGCGTGTAGCGCTGGGTGGTGGAAAGGCTGGCATGGCCGAGCAGTTCCTGTACGGAGCGCATATCCGCGCCGTTCTCCAGCATGTGCGTGGCGAAGGTGTGGCGCAGGGTGTGCGGCGACAGATGTTGCGGCAACCCGGCGCTTTTGCGGATCTCGTCGAGAATCCGCGCCGCCTGCCTCCGGTTGAGCCGCTTGCCTCTGTTGCCCACGAAAAGGGCTTTCTCGGCGGGCGGGGCGATGAGCGCGCGCACCCTGAGCCAGAGGAACAGCGCCCTGACGGACGTATCGCTCAACGGCGCGATGCGTTCCTTGGAACCCTTGCCCATGACCCGGATGAAACCGCTTGCCGGGTCCACATCGTCCACATCCAGATCGAGGGCTTCGGAAATACGCAGCCCGGAACCGTAGAGCAGTTCCGCCAGCGCCAGATCGCGGGTGTGCCCGGCGTGCTCGCGGTCCGTGACCGCCTGCTCGGCCTGCCGGGAACCATCAAGGCCCGCCGCGCCGCCGGACTCCACGCTGGCCTCGTCCAGCAGGGTGAACATCTGATCCACGTTCAGCGCCGTGGGGTGGCGGAGTTCCCGCTTGGGGTTACGCACGAGCTTTGCCGGGTTCTTGTCGATTTTCTTCATCTTCATGAGATACCGGAACAGCGAGCGCAGGGCCGAAAGCTTGCGGCCGATGGAACTGCGGGCTTGGCCTTCATGAAAAAGATGCGCGGAATAGTCCTGAAAGTGGTATTTTTCCAGCTCTCCGGGCCGGGCGAGCGAGTGCTGCTCACGGTGGAGCCATTCCTCGAACTGGAGGAGATCCGTGCGGTACGCCGAGATCGTGGCGGGGGAAAATCCTTTTTGATCGTTCATCCACGTCAGGAACTGTTCCACATCCTGCGGAAGCGGGGGCATTGCGGGGGCGGGGGTGGGCATCGAAGATTCCTTATAATGATAAACGGCGGTCCGGCGATCAGGTCAACGCATAGCGGAGATCGGGGCGCTGGCGGATCAGGCCGCGTACTTCGAGGATGATGAGCGTGGAACCGGCTTCGCCGGGATCACATCCAAGCGATTGGCAAACGTCGTCGATGGCGCGGGGGCTTTGGGCGAGGAGCGTCAGGATACGGCCCTCAAGCGTGCTGCGGTCCGGTTGCCTGAGAGGCGGCGGGGCGGCGGGAGCGGGCTGGAAAGGCTCCTGAGGCACGTCGAGGCTGTAAGGCCGCGGCGCGGAATCCGGCTGAGGGAGGAGCGTTTTGAGTTGGGCGGAAAGATCCGAAAGGATGTCGGAGAAGGAAAAGATCGGTTGCGCGCCATCACGGATGAGCTTCTGGCAACCTTCGGCATATTTCGAGCCGATGCCGCCGGGCACGGCGTAGACGGCGCGGTTCTGCTCAAGCGCGAGCCGGGCGGTGATGAGGCTGCCGCTGCGGAGGGCGGCTTCCACGACTACGACGCCGAGCGAAAGGCCGCTGATGATCCGGTTGCGGATGGGGAAATGCCGGGGGTCCGGAAGCGTTCCGGGCGCGTATTCCGAAATGAGCAGTCCCCGTTGGATGATCGACCGGCGCAGTCCGTCATTTTCTTTGGGGTAGCAGACATCGGGGCCCGCGCCGAGCACGGCGATGGTCCCGCCCGGCAGATCGAGGGCGGCGAGATGTGCCTGCTTGTCGATGCCGATGGCGAGGCCGGAAACCACGGTGATGCCCGAGGCCGCGAGGCCGCTGGCTATGGCTTGTGCCGCGCGGATCCCTTCCCTGCTGCATGTCCGGGTTCCGACGATGCTCACGCAGGGATTGCCGAGCAGGCTCATGTCCCCTTGGCAGTAGAGGCGTATCGGCGCATCCGGCAAGTCCTTGAGCAGCGCTGGGTAGCGGCTGTCGGTCCAGAGCAGGACGGTTCCGGCGAGTTTCCGTGTTGCGTCCCATTCTTTCCGGGCGGGCTCGCGCCATTTTTCCGAGCGGAATTCGCGGATCAGATCTTCCCGCAAGCCCGCTTCGCGCCAGTCGTTGGCGCGCCGCACGGCCTCGAATGCCGAGCCGAACGCATCCAGAAGGCGTTTGCGGCTTCTGGCTCCGAGCCCGTCGGTATGCGAAAGGGCCAGCGCCGCCCAGAATTCGGCGCGTGAGGCGGCGTCCAGAGCGCCGAGCGCGGTGGGCACGGCGGGGATATCCACGGCGTAGGGCGCGTCAATGGGGCGTTCGGGCTCGCGCAGTTCGCAGCCGGGCGAGTCGTTTTCGGGAAAAAGGTCGGTTTTTCTCATGATCGTCCTGATGTTGGGCTGTTCAGCATACGGGGAACACCGCCGGATTTCAAGCGACGGGGGATATGCGTGCGGATTGTTTCCGGGGAAGGGATCGGGTAGGGTGGGGCTGTTTCAAGCACTTTAGAAGAGAAGGAGTTCCTGTGAGCAAGGAATATGATCCGTTCATGCATACGGCGGAACATGTGTTGAACCAGACGATGGTGCGCATGTTCGGGTGCGGGCGTTCGTTCAGTTCGCATTTGAATGCGGACAAGTCTAAATGTGATTATCATTTTCCTCGTCCGCTGGAAGACGCCGAGGCCGCCGAACTGGAGCGGAGGATCAACGAGGTATTGGCACAGCATATGCCGGTGCGGACGGAGATGCTCCCCCGCGAAGAGGCGGGCAAGCTGGTCGATCTCGGTCGGCTCCCGGCGCATCTTGAAGGCGAAGAGGAGCTGATGGTCCGCATCGTGACCGTGGGCGATTATGATATTTGTCCCTGCATCGGGGAGCATGTTGAAAATACATCCGAGGTCGGCGCATTTCGGCTGGTTTCGCACGATTTTACTCCGCCGCAGGGCGATGGAGAGGCCGGACGCCTCAGAATCCGCTTCAAATTGAAGAAAAACGCCTGATCTAGGCCGTTTTACAAGACGGGAATTTCGTGTTTTACTTGAAGATATACATTATCTGGAGGCCAAAATGCCAATAAAAGCTGCCGTTATGGGTTTGGGCAATATCGGACGTTACGCCATCGAAGCGCTGGAAATCCAGCCCGATTTCACCTGCGTGGGCGTCATTCGCCGGAAAGAATCCCTTGGAAAGGATGCGCACGATCTGCGCGGCGTTCCGGAATACGCCAGCCTTGCGGATCTGGAAGCCGTGTCCGGCAAGCCGGATGTCGTGCTGCTGTGCGCCCCTTCCCGCAAGATCCCAGAAGTCGCGGGCGATCTGCTCGGCAAGGGCTATAACACCGTGGACAGCTTCGACATCCACGACCGGATTGTCGAAACCATCGGCCTGCTTGAAACGCAGGCCGTGAAGGGCAAGGCCGTGGCCATCACCGCCGCCGGATGGGACCCCGGCACGGACTCCGTGATGCGCGCCCTGTTTGAGGCGATGGCCCCTGTGGGCGTTACCTTCACCAACTTCGGACGCGGTCGTTCCATGGGCCACTCCGTAGCCGCCCGCGCCATTGCCGGCGTGGCCGACGCCACCTCGATCACCATTCCTCTGGGCGGCGGGCGTCATTCCCGCCTCGTCTATGTGGTGCTTGAGGAAGGTGCGACGTTTGAGGCCGTGAAGGCCGCGATTCAGGCCGACCCCTATTTCAGCCATGATCCGCTGGATGTGCGGCAGGTGACCAAGGACGAGCTGCCCCGCGTGGCGGACGCCTCCCACGGCGTGCTGATGGAGCGCGTCGGCGCTTCCGGGCTCACCGCCAACCAGCATTTCACGTTCGACATGCGCATCGACAACCCGGCTTTGACCGCTCAGGTCCTCGTGTCCAGCGCCCGCGCCGCCGTGCGCCTTGCCCAGTCCGGGCGTTCCGGGGCGTATACGCTGATCGATGTGCCGCCCGTCCTGCTCCTGCCCGGTGAACGCATCGACAACATCGGCCGTCTCGTCTAGCGGTCTGCCGTACGGTGACGTTTTAAGGGCCTTCCTCCGGGGAGGCCCTTTTCATTTGCCATGTCGCGGTGAATAAACGCTTTTCCCCATTTTTACCAGCCGCCAACGATTACCGCCCCCCCTTCCCCGATTCTTTGCGCACCATATGAAAAAGGCCCGGAAAGTCGCCTTTCCGAGCCTTCTTCATGAACGTAATAAAATGTTCGTCTATGAAATGGCGCTGCAACAGGATTGTTGCAGGCCGTACACGGGAATGTTGTGCATCTATTTCATAACGCTTCCCCTGAGGAAGCGGAGCCAAAGAAAAACCCTCGCTCCAGCCTTAAGGCGAGCAAGGGCGAAAATATATGGAGCGGGAGACGGGATTTGAACCCGCGACTTCAACCTTGGCAAGGTTGCACTCTACCACTGAGTTACTCCCGCAGAACGAGGGAGTGTTTATAACGGACAGCGCTTTCCGTCAAGTTTTTTTTGCAAAAAAAGAAAACTTTTTTTGCCGGACCCGGCGAAGCAAGGCGTTGCATCGGGTGAGAGGATACTGTACACAGCAAAGGCTTTGTTGTTTTTCAACCTGTTGCGTGAGGATAGTCCGCCGTGTCGCGCCGTTTTTCCTTGTTTGGGGCTTGTCTGCTGTGTTTGTTGTTGTCCGCCTGCGGAGGGAAGTCAACCCGGCCTGATGTCGTCCAGCCTGATGTGCCGGAGGCCGTGCGCGTCGCGCCGCTGGAAACCCCCGGCGTATTCCCGGTTTCGGAGGCTGAGGCGCAGCGCCTTTCACGGGGGCTGGCTCCGGCCCGGCAAGGTATGCGCTCATGGAAGGATATGCGTTTCGCGGTGGAGCAGAGCCTTGCCTACGTGCGGGCGAAACCTTCGTCCCGTGTGGCCGTGAACTACCCTTCGCTTCAAGTCACCTACGGCGAGATGGAAAAAGGGCTCGAACGCTTGCTGCGTTTGCTTCCTTTCCTTGATAAGGCCCCGGAAGTGCTGGCTTCCGACTTCCGTTGGGTTCGCATCGGCCCGGACTTCGGCTTCACCGGCTATTACGAGCCGGAGATCCCGGCGTCCCACGTCCGCAAGGGGCGTTTTCAATACCCTATCTACAAATCCCCTCCGGATCTGCGCAAAAAGCGCCCCTATCACACCCGTCACGCCATCGACTGCAAGGGCGCGTTGAAGGGGCGCGGGCTGGAACTGGCGTGGGTGGAAGATCCGGTGGACATCTTCATGCTCCAGATTCAGGGGTCAGGACGGCTGCGTTTTGAGGACGGTTCGGTGCGCTCTGTGCTGTACGACGGGCAGAACGGGCACAAGTACGTCGCGCTTGGCCGGGTCATGGTCGATCGGGGGCTGTTGAAACGGGAAGAGGTGAGCATGTTCTCCATCCGGGAATGGCTGGCCGCGCACCCCGATCAGGTGACGGACCTGCTGGACACGAACCCGAGCTATGTGTTCTTCAAACTCGGTAAGCCGGGGACTTCGGGTTCCAAAGGCAGCATGGGCCGCAGGATCACGCCGTGGGTGAGCGTGGCCACCGACCAGAGCGTCTTGCCCAACGGGCTGCTGACGCTGATGAACGTCACGCTGCCCGACGAGGGAGGCGAACACAGTGTCCCGTTCAACGCGCTGACGTTGCCGCAGGATACGGGCGGGGCGATCAAGCGCAACCGCGTGGATCTGTTCTGCGGCAACGGAGAAACGGCGACGCACACGGCCAGTTATCTGGACAACCGGGGAGCGGTGTTTCTGCTGCTTCCTCGATAGGATTTTGAAAACGCCAGCGTTTTTCGCCGGATAGGTGAGAACGCCGAGGCGGTTTGCTTGCAAGGGGCGTGCGTTTTCGCTATCGTGCGGAGATCGCGCGCCCTTGCGCATGACCTTTTGCCCGGATAGGCACAGATGAATTTCGTTACGCTGGAGTTCGCAACCTTTTTCCTGTTCGTCCTTGTCGCGGGCTGGCTGCTGCGTGAGAGGGAAGGGGAATACAGGGCGTTTCTGCTCGTCTGCAATCTCTTTTTTTATGCGCTCGCGGGCATGGTCTTTGTCCCATTGCTGCTGGCCGTGGCGGTGCTCAACTGGGGGGCCGTCCACCTGATGTCCCGTTTTTCGGGGCAGCCGCGCAAACGGAAAGGCGTCATCGCGCTGGATGTGGCCCTGCATGTGGCCCTGCTGGCGTTCTTCAAGTATTATGAATTCCTCATTCTGGGGCTGGAATCGCTGGCAAGCGCCGCCGGGCTCGACACCGGCATCCTGCGCCATGCGTTGCCCTCGATGGAGATCCTGTTCCCCGTAGGGCTGTCTTTTTACACGTTCCAGGGGTTGTCCTACGCCATCGATCATTACCGCTGCCCGGACGAGCCGCCGCGCGCGTTTCTGGACGTACTGCTGTTCGTGTCCTTCTTCCCCACGATCATGGCGGGGCCGATCATGCGCGCCCGGCAGTTCCTGCCGCAGCTTGGGCACCGGACATGGGATTCCCGCGACTTGCAGGAAGGGTTCGCGCTTATCCTCAGCGGGCTGTTCAAGAAGGTCGTGATCGCCAGCTACCTGTCCGAGCATATCGTGCGCGACGTGTTCGAATCGCCGGAATTTTACTCCTCGTGGACGATCCTCGCCGCCGTGTATGCCTACTCCATACAGATCTTCTGTGATTTTTCAGGATATTCGGACATGGCGATCGGCGTGGGGCGGCTCATGGGGTTCCGCCTGCCGGAGAACTTCCGTTCACCGTACCTTGCGTTGAACATACAGGATTTCTGGCGGCGCTGGCACATCACCCTGTCCCTGTGGCTCCGCGATTACCTGTATATCCCGCTTGGCGGGAGCCGCCGGGGGAACCGTTACCTGAACCTGATCATCACGATGGCGCTCGGCGGGCTGTGGCACGGCTCGAATATCCGTTTTCTGGTCTGGGGAGTCATGCATGGGGTGGGGCTGGCCGTCGTCCATGCCTTCCATGAACTGAAAAAGCGTTTCTGGCCGGACGGGTTCACGCCCAGCCCGGCTTTGCACTGGTGCGGCGTGGGCGCGGCATGGCTGCTGACGTTCCACTTCGTGTCCTTCCTGTGGGTATTTTTCCGGGCGGAAGACATGGAGCGGAGCCTTGAAATCCTGCGCCGCGTCTTTGTCTTCGGGCAGCCCGGCGAAGGTTTCCCGTTGCTGGTGATCCCCGCGGTGCTCATAGGTCTGGCGCTGCAGCTTTTCGGGGCGAGGCTGTTCGCCGCGTTCGTGGATGCGCAGGAGCGCCTGCCGTGGGCCGTGCAGGCCGTGGTCCTTGCGCTCGTGGGCGGTTTTATCCTGAAGATGGGTCCGGATGGCGTCATGCCTTTCATTTATTTTCAATTTTGATTTCATGAGGGGCCGTGCATGAAGAACCCTTTCCGATCCGAGCGGGGAACGCTCACGTCCGGTCGTGCCTGCGCCGTATACGCGCTGGCCTTCGTCTTGATGCTTTTTCTGGACGCGACGCGTTTCTCCAGCTTTCTGGACCGGGTCGGCATCGATTTTCCGCCCGCCGCCGTGGTAGGGCAGACGGTGAAGGGCGTGGCCGAAGCGACGGGCCTCGCCGCCTTTTCGGAGGCGGAAACCCGATTGGTGACCGCGTTCAACACGGATAAAACTCTTGGGACCGTCAAAGGGCCGTCCGTATCCGCTGCGCCGAGCACGGCCCCGCAGCGGCCCGTAGCCGATGCGCTGGCGGACTTTTCCCGTGAGGCGGCTTCTCCCGCACAGCCGGAGCCCCAGGTCGAAGAGATTCCCGCTTCCGTCCCTCCCGCCGCCGTACCTGAACAGGCCGTGCAGACTCCCGGGGCGCAGCCGGAAACAGGGGTTCCGCCGCCTCCGGTTCACGCGGAAACGGAACGCAAGCCGCTGGTGCTGCTCGTGGGCGACTCCATGATGATGGAAGGGTTCGGGCCCGTGCTCCAGCGTACTCTGCGCAAGCGCCCGGATCTGGAAGTGGTGCGCGAAGGCAAATATTCGACCGGACTCAGCCGTCAGGACTATTTCGATTGGCCCGCGCAGCTTGAGCAGCTGGTGGCGAAGTACAACCCGGATATGGTCGTGATCTGCATGGGGGCCAATGACCCGCAGGACATCATCGACGAGAACCGCAAGCGCCATCACGCCGACAGTGAATCGTGGAAGACGATTTATCGGAGCCGCGCCGAACGCCTGCTTGCCGTGGCCACGGCCAAGGGTGCCAAGGCCGTATGGGTCGGCCTGCCCGTCATGGGCAAGGAACCGTATTCGACCCGCGTCCGCCGCTTGAGCGAGCTGCAAAAGGAAGCCTGCGAGACGTATCATGCCGCCTTCGTGGATACGGTCAAGGTGCTGGCCGACGCTCAGGGCAACTACACGACATTCAAGGTCGACGACAAGGGACGCCATGTCCGGCTGCGCTATAAGGATATGGTGCATGTGACCGAGGACGGTGGAGCCATGCTGTCCGCCGCCGTGGAACCTGTTGTCGAAAAGGAACTTCTTCTTGGCAAGAACAAGGCGGCGGAACGTCCCGTGCCTCAGGCGCTGCCTTCCTCCCCATCATCTTCTTCTCCCCTACCGGCGAAGTCCCCTTTGCCTGCCGTCGCTGAGGCCTCCGCGGAGCAGGGCGGCATTCCGTTCACTGTGGACTCCGTGTTCCGTGGAGGGAAGGTTCCCTGTTACGCCTTCCTTCCCGCCGACCGCAAGCCGGGCGAGCAGTTCCCTGTCGTGTATCTGCTGCATGGCGCGTTTGAGGATGCGGGCGTCTGGAACACGCGGGCCGGGGCGCTGTTGTCGAAGCTGGCGACCCGCGAGCGGCTGGTGTTCATCGCGCCGTCATGCGGCCGCACAGGCTGGTACGCGGACAGCCCCTATTTGAAGAAAAGCCGCATTGAGAGCTTTTTCGCGCGCGAGTTGATGCCGTATGTGGAGCGGGCTTTCCCTGTGCTGCCGAAACGCGGCGTCATGGGCATGTCGATGGGCGGGCATGGCTCCTTTGTCCTTGCGCTGCGGCATCCCGGCACATTCGCTTCGGTCAGCTCCATGAGCGGGGTTATGGACATTACCCGGCATCCCGATCAATGGAAGATCCGCGACGTGCTCGGCCCTATGAACGCCAACAAGGCGTTGTGGCAGTCCTATTCCGCCGAAGAGCTGCTGAAACGGTCGAAGGCCGCCGGGATGCCCGCCATGCTCATCACCACAGGGCAGCAGGACGCGTATGTCGTGCCTGAGAACCGCGCCTTTCGGGATACGCTCCGCCGGGGCGGGTTCTCCTATCAGTACCGGGAAGCGCCCGGCCTTCACGATTGGACATATTGGCTTGACGAACTTCCCTTACATGTAGCGTTCCATGCGGGGGTGTTGCATCGGTAGCAGAGTGTGCCGAAGGGCCGGTGGTGGCTCCGGATATCATATCCTTGCACGGAAAATCCCTCTCCTCTTCCAAAACCGACGCCCGCTGGAACAGGGCAGAGTCATACATCGTAACAACGAAAAGCCGTCCTTTCTCTGAGCGGGAAAAGGACGGCTTCTTTATTTTGTATGGGCTACTTTGCCTTGCGGAGCGTGTGCCATTCCGGATCGTCGGTCAGATAGCGCGGGCGCTCAGCGAGGAGCTTTGCCTTGTCGCCATAGCCGTACAGGGCCGCGATGGTGGCTATGCCCTGTTCGTTGCCGCCTCTGATATCGAGGGCCGTGTCTCCCACCATGACCATTGAAGCGGAATCGAGGGCATGGCGCTCCATAAGGAGACGGATGATATCCTTTTTGCAGAGTTGCCGGTCCGGCAGGGAATCCGTGCAGCCGACGCCTTCGAGGAAGGGCATGAACCCCTTGAGCGTAAGCATCCTTTGCGCGGCGGCCTCCGGTTTGTGCGTAGCGACGAACAGGCGGCAGTCTTTGGCCCGCAAACGCTCAAGCAACGCGAAGATGCCGGGGTAAGGAGTGCTTTGGGGGAAGGTGCCGCCAAAATAGAGGTCACGGAATGCGGCCACATGCCGGGCGATTTTCGCTTCGTCGGCGTCCGGGCAGACTTCACGGAAAATACCTTCCAGCGGAGGGCCGATGATGGAGAGCTCCATCCGAGGGACCGGATCGCCCGCGTCACGCAGGACGGCGGCAATGGCTTCGAGAACATCCGGCGCGCTATCCACAAGCGTGCCGTCAAGGTCAAAGAGAATGGTCGAGAAAGGGAACGCGGAAAGCTGCATCAAAAACTCCTTGCAATGTCCACCGGAAAAGCCGCAAGCCTCGCCATATGAGGGCGTATACGGGAAAGCGGGCTTCCTTCTTACGGCGGTGCGTTGCCGCAGGTTAACCTATGCGGCGCTTCGGCGGTTTCCGTTGTCGCTCGCCCACGGCCTCTTGGTCAAGCGCGTGGGACATGTTGAGGCGGGAAATCATCTTGAGCGATGAGGAGGCGATGCACCATTGGGGGTGGATATTCCCGTATGGTTTATCATCAGGGGATACTCACAATCCTCCCAAATGCCCTCGGAAGCAGGGCATGAAAACCGTGTCGGCACGCTGTCAGGGGAGGAAGGCCGTTCGCTGGCGGCATCCCCACTTCCTGACGGAAACGTATCGGTGAATACGCGGAGGGAAACATGTTTGAAAGGGGCGGGTTCGCTCTTGAGCCCGCCCCAATCATAGGTGCACGGAGGAATAGGCCTACAAGCGTTTCCGTTCTCGCGCAAAAGAGAAAGGACGGTTCCGGATAGGCACATCGCACCGGGAGGCGCTTTTTACTCCGAGTAAATGTCTTCCTTCGTAAAATGGCCGGGTTCGATCAGCACCTTGTTGATGTTTTCTCTGGTCACGACTTTACCGTTGATCAGGAACGCATTGATTTTATTGCTACCGTCGCTGCCCAGTTCTGAATTGACGTTGACCTTTTTCTTCGTGGCAAGGTTGTAGGCCTCGTCCACGGCGGCATACGCCAGTTCCCTCAGGTCCATGTAGATGGTCGCGTCCTGCGTGCCCGCGAGGATTCTTTTGATGGCGGAGAGTTCCGCGTCCATGCCGGTGATGACGGCATGGTTGGTGACGTGGAGCTCCTCGAGCGCTTCGGCGGCGGCCCCGGCGAGGCGATCATTGGAGGCGAAGATTGCATCGATACGGTTGCCGTTTGCGGCGACGGCTTCCTTGACCAGCTTCTTGGCTTCAGCAGGGGACCATTTGGGCACGTACGCATCCAGAACCATGTTGAGTTTGCCGCTTTCGATCAGAGGCTTGATGTATTTCATGGCTCCATAATACAAGAACGGCGTGTTGAAGTCGTTCACGTCGCCTTTGAGGACAATGATGTCCCCGTGGTAGACTTTTTCAGTCAGATGCTGCCCCATGTTCTGCCCGATCTTGTAGCAGTCGTACCCGACAAAAAGGTCGACGCTGCCCCCCATAACGGCCCGCGCGTAGGAAACCACTTTGGTGTTCTTCTGTTTGGCGTACATCAGGACATCGTCGACCTTGCGGGTGTTGCTCGGCGTGATGATCAAAACGTCGATACCGTCGGAGAGCATTTCAAGGCACTCCTCGGTCTGTGTTTTGGGGCTGTCCGGCAGGCTGAGCCGCAGTTCGATGTCCGCTCCGAGGGCTTTGGCGCGTTCCTCCATGAACGCCATGTCCTTCTGCCAGCGCGCCGCGCCTCCGGAACCGATGGAAACGCCGATTTTTACCTTGCGGCTGCTGTCCTCGCAACCGCCCAAGCCTAAAAGCAGAATCGCCGCACATATGCAGGACAGCCATTTCTTCAGCATATCCGACCTTCTTTGAATACGTTACGGAAGCTTTCCTCATCCATAGGCTTTGCGAAGTAGTAGCCCTGTGCTATGGAGCAGCCGCACTCCTTCATCAAGCGCACGTTTTCAAGGTGTTCCACGCCCTCGACGACAACCTTGATATTTAGCTTTCTCGCCATATCGGCAATCGACGAGAAGATGATGTTTCGCCTGTTGTTGTCCACCGCTTCGCTCAGGAAGCCCTTGTCGATTTTGAGGACATCGATGGGGATGTCCTTGAGCATATTGAGCGAGGAATAGCCGGAACCGAAATCGTCCATAGCGATTGCAAATCCGTTGGCGTGCATTTTCCGTGTAAAGGCATAGATGGTGTCGATATTGTCGAATATGGCGCTTTCAGTCAGTTCTATTTCAATAAGATGAGCGGGCACGCCGTATTCACATTGTTTCTTGACGATTTTGCTGAGGAAGTCGTTGTCCAGCAGATGGAGGCGCGAGAAGTTCACCGAGACGGGAACACACGCCAGGCCCTGATCGATGAATGATTTCAGAAAGTTGAGGACCTTTTCGTACATGATCATGTCGAGTTCGACGATAAGGCCCGTCTGTTCGCACATGGGAATGAATTCGCTGGGGAAGATGAATTTGCCCTCGCGGGTCTTCCAGCGCACCAGCGCTTCGCCGCCCACGAGGATGCCGCTGTTGATGTCCACCTTGGGCTGGTAGTACGGGATGAATTCATCGTTCTTCAGCGCTTGCTTCACGGCGCGTTTCAACTGCTCGTTATGGATCGTTATCTGTTCGAATTTGTTTGTGTAATAGGCGAATTTTTTATTCAGCACACCCTTGATTGAGCGGGCGGCCGTCCCTGCCTTATCCACCATGAGGTTGATGCTTTCGGTGCTGTCCGTGACGGAATAAATACCCGCTGAAAAATAGAGGGTTATCTCTTCATTCTCGATGGAAGAGAGCAGGGCGTTCAGCCGTCCTTCCGCGGCGTTTTCAAGCAGGATCACAAAATGGTCGCTGTAAATCCTTGCGATCAGTTCGTGGGCATTCAGCTGCTGGCTGATGCTTTCATTGATTTTGCGTAAAATGCGATCGCCGAATTCAAATCCGTAAAAATTGTTTATGTATTTGAAATTGTCGATATCAAATTTGATAATATGGAATTTCTTATGGGGACACTGGGTCAGTATCCCTTGCGCATCGACAAGAAATTTATTGTATGTGTCACCCAGAGTAACCGTATCGACAAAGGCAATTTTTTCCAATTGCGCGCGCTGCTTGTTCTTGTACCACAAGAAATACGTAAGGCTTGAGGTAAAGATAACTACGATGACGAACAGAATGAAATAGAAAATACTGATGACGGTATTGCCGTTGGGAGAAACGGCATTGTTCGGTACGCTTGTAATCAAATACCAGTCGTGGATTTTTTCTATGGGAGTATATGCCGAGAAGATTTCCCTCCCGGCTATCGTCGTCTCGATGAACCCGTTGCGGTTGTTCCGGATATCCCGCTTCATCTGCTCTGAAGCTTTAGGGTTGCCCGCCCCATAGAGATCGCGGAAGTAATTGTCGGACTTCTGCTCACACTTGGGATGCGCCGAGTGAAGGATAACGTATCCTTCACGGTTGATTACATACATATAGCCCTGCGAGGAAAAGATGGAGAGGGAACATATCTTGTACATTTCCTCGAATGTAATGACCTTTTGTATGGTCCCCACAATTTCCCCGTTATACGAGAGCGGCACGCTGATGACGAAAACCTCATCCCCGTTGATGCGTGAAATAAGCTTGTCTGAAATATTGGGGATGCCGTCGATGGCGAGGCGGAAATAATGCCGCCCCGAGATATCCAGCTTCCGGCCGCCATCAAACAAGGCCATGCCGTCCCTGTTCGCAGTGAACAGATCATCCGTGTTGTTTTCTTTGGCGTATTGTTCGATGAGGTCCTGTGTCTTGAGCTTGCCGGAAGATTCCTCGGCCTTCAACCTATCGGAAAGTTTGTTTGCGGTGATATCCAGCGAGTTGACGTTCATCATCAACCTGCTGGTGATGGCGTCCTTGTTCTGGGTCACAATCTCCACCAAATTGATTTTTACGTCCGAATTCAGCAAATTTTGGACATAACGCATGAGAAAGACTACCGAGACAGATAGTGCAAGATTTATAAAAACCATGAATATAGGTAATATATTTTTAAAAAATATTTTTTCTCTCATACGATTCTGTCAGGATAAAAGATATTTATTCTTTTGATAGATAAAAACTTTGTTCCAGCTGGTAGCTGAAGGCTGAAGAGGAAGAATGGAAACAACTCCAATATGGCGATAAGTAATGTTTTTATTCTCTGAGCAAGTATGCTTTAACAAAACTAGTATGTTTTGTGTTAATCGTTGACTTGAATTATATTTTTTTATGATCTGTTTTTTTACCTTATTAACAAAAAGTGTTTTTGATAACGGATAAAAGAAATATGTTGTTTTTATACAAAAAGTAAAATAGGTGTTCCAATAATTTATTGCCGTATACAACGGGATGGCTTTATTTAACGAAAATCAAATACAGTATAGACTAAACAAGGCGAGGATAGAAATAACCTCGCCTCGGGACAGTATATGTGTCGCGCTTCCAACTCCATAACTGTATTCCACTATGCGATTTTACGCCATAGTTATGAGATGGCGGCTCAAAGGATGTGCCTACATTGAAAAGCAAAGGCATCGTCTCAGTTTTCCGGGCGCGGATCAATAGATTTGATGAGGATTTCGGCTTTCTCAACGAAGGAATCTTTCTAGCTTATTGACTTTTCACTCTCTATTTATCTTTCGAGCGAAGAAAGGGGTATATGGATCTGCATATGGGAAGAGCGGCCCCAAGATTGAAAGACGAAGGGACCGCTCTTTTTGCGTACAAGCGGGGTGTCGGCTGTTCGGAGGAAACGGGAGCGGACCTGAATCCGTTTTGGGGTGTGGCCTGTGCGCCTTCCGAGCGGCGCGCGGCGGGCGGCTAGTCCATGAGCGTGCCGCCGTTTATGTCCAAGATGTGCCCAGTAATGAACGCGGCTTGCGGCGAGCACAGGAACCACGCGCCCTCGGCCATTTCCTCAGGCGTCCCGAGACGGTTCAAGGGCACTTTCTCAGCGATAACCGGCCATGATTCCTTGGGGATCATGGTTCCTTGCACAGGGCCGGGGGCTACGCCGTTTACCCGGATTCCGTAGGGGGCAAGCTCCATTGCCAGCGACTTGACGAGCGAGATGACCCCTGCCTTGGACGCGCAGTAATGCGCCTTGGTTTTTGCGCCGTTGCTGCCGAGGGCGGCAAAGCCCGTTTTGGCGGCCCGGGAAGAAAAGAACACCATGGCTCCCTGCCCGGCTTCCAGCATCGGAGGGATGCAGGCCTTTGCCAGAAAGAAGGCCCCGGTCAGATTGACCTTGATGACGTTCTCCCATTCTTCCACGGGCATATCCAGAATGGAGCAGGCGGGGCGTGTGATGCCCGCGCTGTGCACGACGGCATCGATCCGCCCGTATTTCCGGGCTTCCGTAGCCAGATTAAGGCATGAATCAAACTCTCCGACGTTGACCCGCACGGCGACTGCATGGGGCAGGGACGCCGCCTGCTGTGTCGCTTCGGCTATGTCGGCCATGATGACCGTATGCGTCGCCGCAAAGCGTTGCGCGCAGGCCAGACCTATGTTGCTTGCCGCTCCGGTGACGATGGCGACGGGACGCTGTTCGGACATGTTGGACTCCTTGTTTGGGCTTGGGTATACTTGGAATATTTCTGGCACAGCCGGAAAGGCCGTATTTTCTCTTTGCAAAAACGGCTCCAAAAAGATTCGTGAGAAGTCCCGCCGGGATGTAGGAAAGCCCCGCTGTTTTTCCATCCAATATATAGATAAATCTGTATGATAGACAGACTGTCCATATGTTGGATAGTGTAGGCGCATCACAGGAGGCTGCAATGGACTTCTCTCCCTTCTCCCTGCTCGTCGTGAAAGTGTTTTCGTTGATCACTAGCGGCCTCGGCGCGGAGGCCTGTGCCCAGATCCTGAAAGTTCCCTTGGAGGAGCTTGAGCCGATCATCGCGGATCTGAAGGAGGGCGGCCTGCTCCAGTCCGACCCGGATCGCCCCGCCCGGATCATGATAACGCCCCGGGGCGTTGCGGAATTGCAGATGCGGAACGCATGGCGGGAGGTGTGCGCCGAGATCGCTGATGTGGCCTCCGCCCTTGACGAAGGGCAGAACCTCGAAGCCTGTACCCTTCTGTTGGGATTCATCAACACGCTGTTGAACAGTTCCCAGTCGAGCGGGGCCGTCGCCTGCTATGGCCTCGTCTTGCGGCTGCTGGGCCAATGGAGCCCTGCGGGTGCCGCCTCCGATCAGAAACAGGCCTTCATGAAGCTGGCGCTCGCGGCTTGCGACATTTCCATGTATCTCTCCAAAAGCCATCGTCAGGCAAGGGAGATCGCCGCCAGAGCCCTTGAGACAGCCAAGGAGCAGGGGGACGCCCGCATGACGGCCTTGCTGCATCTGGTGGAGTCCAGCCTTGAAAACATGGCGGCGGAATGCTCGGCGCAGCGTATGCATGAGTTGCACGCCCAATGCGAGACGTCGTTGCTTGAGCTGGACAGGGCCGGGGCCCGGGGGCAGGCGGAGTATTTTGTGGGCATGTTCCACTTCTGGCACGGCCATTTCCGGGAGGCCCTCGCCGCGTTTGAGGTGGCCTTGCAGTACCCGCAGTTGTGGGAATGCCGGTTCCAGACGGAAATGTTCTCGCTGTATACGAGTTCGTCCGCCGTGTATCTGGGGCGTTTCCATCAGGCGGTAGGCATCCTCGAGGCGGCCAAAAGGGCGGCGGAGCTCGGCCAGAACCGTTTCAAGATCCTGTGGTGGGAAGGGCAGCTGGCGATGGTGCTCCTGTACATGCGGAGGCATGAGGAGGCGTTGGAGCTCATCGACCACGTGCTCAGCATGGTCAATCCCGAAACGGAAACCAAAATCGCCGTATGGGGTATGCGCGGGCTCGCGTTCTATCATTACACGCAGGGGAACATCAAAGCGTCGCACGCGGCGATGCAGCGGACGATGGACATCGCGCTGCGGTATGGTTTCCGCCGCCCCATCTATTCCTATCCGTGGATGTTCGACGTGCTGGCGGCTTACGAGCAGGCTGGGCTGCCGCCCGTCCGGGGGCTTGATCTCGATGAGGAAATCCAGCGGGCGATCGAAAGCTACAACGAGCATCTGAGGGCGGGGGCGCTCCGTGCCAAAGCGACGCGCCTGTTCGCGGAAAGCGGCGACAAGGAAGCGGCCGGAAGCTTGCTGGCGGAGAGCCTGCGCGGTTTTACGGCGATAGGCAACCCGACGGAAATCGCCGTTACGCAGCGGCGCATTGCCCGTCTTCATGATCTCCCCGCTCGGGCCGCTGAAAGGGGGCTTGCACCGGAAAGCGGCGCATCGCCGTATGAGCCTGAAAGTACGGCGCGCATCGGTGGAATGCTGCTCGAAAACTGCCGGATAGCGCTGGAATCCATACGCAATCTCACGGATTTTTCGCAATACATCAATCAGATGACGCACATCGCCGGTTGTGAGCTGGGTGCCGAACGCGCCGCCTTGCTGGAAGTTTCCAGCGGCGGGCTGCTGACGTGCCGGGCCGCGTGCAACATCAGCGCCGTGGAACTGAACACAGGCAAGATATCTTCCAAAGTCTCACAGATCTACGCAGTGCAGCAGAACAAGCCCCTGCTCTTGGACGAGGAGCGGCATGTGTTCCTGAGCCTTCCGCTGGAGACGGCCAAGGCCAGATGGGTACTGTGGCTGGAAAGCGAGTATGCGCTGGAAACGCTGCGCGGCATCCCTAACGCCGATCAGGTGGCGTTTACCTTGCTGTTTGAGTCCGAACTCCGAAAAATCGAAGCCGGAAAGCCGAAACCGGCCCGCCTTGCCGCCGGGGAACAGGAACAGGCGCAGGCCGAGCCCTACCGGGATACGCCGGAAATCCTGCTGCACGGCAGCGCCATCATGCGCCGCCTGCTGTCGCACGGCCGCCAGATAGGCGCGACCGACGCCCCGGTGCTGATCCTCGGGGAAACCGGCGTGGGCAAGGAACTGCTGGCCCATTACATCCACGATTGCAGCGGCAGGACAGGCCCCTTTGTCCCGGTGCATCCTGCCAGCATCCCCGACGGCCTGTTCGAGAGCGAGTTCTTCGGCCACGAAAAAGGCGCGTTCACCGGGGCCATCCGGCAGAAAATAGGTCTGGCCGAAATGGCGCATCAGGGGACGCTGTTCATCGATGAGGCCGGAGATATTCCGGCCCCCATGCAGATCAAGCTGCTGCGCGTCTTTCAGGATCACCGGTTCATGCGCGTTGGCGGAGAGGAGGAACGGCATTCGGATTTCCGCCTGATCTGCGCCACCAACAAGGACTTGTGGGCCGAGGTGCGGAGCGGGCACTTCCGCGAGGATTTGTACTATCGCCTGTCCGTCGTCCCCCTGACCATTCCGCCGCTGCGGTCGCGCAAGGAAGACATCCGGCTGCTTGTCCGGTTCTTTCTGGATCGCTATTCGAGGCGGTATCACCGGGATATCCAGCAGCCCAGCGAGAGGGAGCTGGAGGCGCTCTTGCAGTATGACTGGCCCGGGAACATCCGGGAATTGAAAAGCGTGCTCGAACGTACGGTCATCCTGCATCAGGGAGGCCGCCTCTCCTTTGATCTCAGCTCCCACGCCGAAAGCAAAGCGGACGGAACTCCTCGTCAGGAACCCTGCGAGGAGCTCTTCAAGAACCTTCCGACGCTCGACGAATTGCAGAGCCGGTATATTCAGCATGTGCTCAAGATCACCAACGGGCGCATCACCGGAAACCGGGGGGCGCTGCGCATTCTGGGCATGAAACGCTCGACGCTCTATCTCAGGCTGAAACAATACAACATTCGGTTTTGACCGTCCTGCATATGGATGGAATGTTCAATATATGGATACCGTCCATTATTTGAACAAAGCGGAGGCCGCCCCCCGGAAACGAAAGAACGCATCCCCCTTTTCCCTATGACGTTATTCTCACGATACGGCATGGCACAGGCTTTGCTCATAAGGCTGTCGACAGGAGCGGGCACAGGTTGCTCCGTCCCTTTCGGAAATCGGGAACAGGGGGAAGCCGTATGCTTTTTCGGAACGTGGTCATTTTCGGAGCCGGTACGATGGGCCATGCCATTGCGTTGCGGTTCGCGCGCGGCGGACATGCCGTCACCCTCACCGACGTCGACCGGGACGCTCTGGAGCGGGCGGAACGGGCCATCCGCCGACTTGCGGGCACGCAGTCCGAGCAGCTGGGAGGAGAACCGCCGGAAAGCGTCATGGCCCGGCTGCGGTTTGCGGAGGACGGATTCGGGGCGGCGGCCCGGACGGATCTCGTCATTGAGGTCATTTCGGAACGGGTGGACATCAAGCGCCGTTTTTACGAGGAACTGGCCGGCGTCGTGTCCCCTTCGGCCCTGATAGCCAGCAACACCTCCGTCCTCGACATCTTCGAGCACGCCCCGTCCGTCCTGCATCCCCAGTTGATCATGGCGCACTATTTTGTGCCCGCGCACATCATTCCCCTCGTCGAAATCGTCGGCCATCCTTCCAATCCCGAACAGCTCGTTCCCCAGTTCGCCGCCTGCCTGTCCGCAATGGGCATGAAACCGGTGGTGCTCAAACGGTTTGCGCGGGGCTTCATCGTCAACCGTATCCAGCGGGCCATCAATCAGGAACTGTTCCAGCTTCTCGACGACGGCGTGGCGGACGCCGCGGCGTTGGACGATGCCGTTTCCGTCTGTCTGGGCGCGCGCCTTGCCGTGATGGGGTACCTGTCCAGACTGGATTTCACCGGACTTGATCTTGTGTTGAGCAATTACCGTCAGGTTCCTATGGGGCTTGCGACGGATGAGACGCCGCCTCCCCTGCTGGAACGGATGGTTGGGGAAGGGCGTTTGGGGTTCAAAAGCGGAAAGGGATTTTACGGCTACTCGGGCGTCACGTCCGAAGAGGTGCTGCGCCATCGGGACGCGAGGCTGTTGGCCGTGTTGCGGAGCCTTGAAACCATCAACGCCCGTTTTCCGTCTCCCTCCCTTGAACCCGCGAACGGCGGGGCATGGCAAAACGGGCCTTCCAGCCAGAAGGGTGAAGACACATGAAAATCGCACGGGAAAACCTCATCAGCGGACTGGTTGTGATCGCACTCGGGCTTGTGTTCCTTTCGCAGGCGTTCGGGCTGGAGCAGGCGAATGCGACGGAAGGCATTCACCCGATGGACTATCCCAAGGCGCTCACATGGCTTTTCATAGCTGTGGGATGCTGCATCGTGCTGGTGCCGTCGCACCGCCGCAGCGACTCGGACATTCCGTTGTTTTCGGCGAGGACGGCGGCGGTTTCCGGGATCCTCGTCGCCTACGCGCTGTTGCTGGATCACATGGGATTCGGCGTGACGAGCTTCTTCGCCGCCTGCGGCATCGGCTATGCGATGGGGTGGCGCAAGCTGCCTTCGCTGCTGCTGTCGAACCTGTGCGGAACGGCCGTCATCTGGTCGCTATGCTGGTATGTCCTCAAACTCCCGCTTCCGATGGGCATACTGTTTTAGAGGAAAGGGCCGTGTTTCGGACGGTGGCGGGCCGTCCGCCTTTCGGATCCGCGTCGGCAAAGAGAAGGAGAAAACATGCTTTTCATCGATTCCCTGTTGGCGGCTCTTTCGCCTTTTACCCTCGCAATGAATTTCGTGGGCGTGATGCTCGGCATGATCGTGGGCGCGCTGCCCGGTCTGGGGTCCGTGGTCGCCATCACGATCTGCCTGCCCTTCACCTTCGGTATGCCGAGCGTATCGGCCATCGCCCTGTTGCTCGGCGTGTATTGCGGCTCCATCTGCGGCGGCTCCATTGCCGCCGTGCTCATCAATACGCCCGGAACGCCCCAGTCCGCGGCCACGGCTTTTGACGGCTATCCTATGGCGAGGGCGGGAAAGCCCGGAAAGGCCATCGGCTGGGCACTGGCGGCATCGATTTTCGGAGGCGTGTTCTCGTGCGTGATCCTTACTTTCGCCGCGCCGCAGATCGCCGTTTTCGCCTTGCAGTTCGGGCCGCTTGAAACGTGCGCCCTGATCCTGATGGGGCTGACCTGCATTTCCAGCGTATCGGCCAACAACCAGTTCAAGGGGCTGGCCATGGGCGTGCTCGGGCTGCTGCTCGCCTGTGTGGGCATGTCGCCGTTTTCCGCCGAATCGCGTTTCACGTTCGATATTTTCGCCCTGAACAGCGGTATCGACCTTGTCGCGGTCATTGTCGGCGTGTTCGCGCTCTCCGAGGTTCTGGATCGCGTCGAACGGATGCGGCGCGAGGCCCGCGTGGAAAACGGCACCTCCTGCCGGGTTCAGTTTCCGTCCCTTGGCGAATGGAGAGGCCGGATGTCCGGGCTGGTGAAGTCTTCCCTCATCGGCACGTTCGTGGGCATCCTCCCCGGAACGGGCGCCGCGACCGCCGCCTTCCTGAGCTACGGCGAGGCCCGCCGCTCCTCGCCCCGGCGCGAGAATATCGGCAAGGGCGAGCCCGACGGCATCATCGCCGCGGAATCGTCCAACAACGCCGTCACGGGCGGGGCGCTGGTCCCCTCGCTGGCCCTCGGCATCCCCGGCGACCCCGTCACCGCCATCATGCTGGCGACCCTGACCATTCACGGCGTGACCCCCGGCGTGCGCCTGATGACGGAAAATCCGGAGATGGTGTACGCCACCTTCGCCGTGCTCATGCTGTCCAACCTGCTTATGTACCCGAGCTGCGTCATCACGACCCGGATGTTTTCCTTCCTGCTCAGGATTCCCGAGCAGTTGCTGATGGGGTTCATCGCGGTGCTGTGCATCCTCGGATCATACGGATCGCGGGGCAACCTGTTTGACGTGTTCGTCACCGTGTTCATGGGCATAGCGGCCTATTTCATGCGCCGCATGGAATTTCCCCTGCCGCCTCTGGTCATCGGCCTTGTGCTGGGGCAGCAGTTTGAAATGAGTATAGGGCAGATGATGCTGTTCAAGGGCGACGATTCGTGGCTGGCCTTCGTTTCCGCATCCCCCATAGCGATGGTGCTCCTCGGGATGGCCTTCCTGCTCCTCGTTGTCCCGCAAGTCCAGAATTACAGGGCACTGCGCGCGAAGCGGTGATATCCCACGGTTTCCGCCAGCCGGTCCACAATCTATAACAGAAAAGGAGAGCCGTATGATCCGCCAGATGATGAAAAAGCCCCTTCTCTTCCTTTGCGCGTTCATGCTCGCGGCTACCGGGGCGCTGGCCGCCTATCCGGAACACCCGATCACGCTGGTCGTCCCGTTCGGCGCGGGCGGCGGCACGGACATCCCGGCCCGCCTGCTGGCGGGGATGATGGAAAAGAAGCTCGGGCAGCCCATCGTCGTGCAGAACGTCTCCGGCGCGGGCGGCACGCTCGGGGTGGCGCAGGTGGCCGCCGCCAAACCGGATGGCTACACGCTCGGCTATGTGCCCACCGGGACCATGTGTTTGCAGCCGCATGTGATGAAGCTTCCCTACGGGACGGATGCGTTCGACTTCATAGGCACGTCCGTCAGCCAGCCCGTGGTTCTGATGACCGCCAAGAACGCCCCGTGGAAGAACGTCAACGAATTTATCGAAATGGCGAAAAAGAACCCCAACAAGTACGTCGTGGGCATCACCGCTACCGGCAACATGACTCATGTGCCCATGCTGCAGTTTGCCGAGCACTTCGGCTTGAAGCTGCGTTTCATCCCCTACCGCAGCGGGGGGGAGATTTTTAAGGACATCATGGCGGGCCGGACCCACCTTCATGCGGATGCGCCCGCGTCGCTGTCCACGTTCGATGTGTACGGGCTGGTGCAGTTTGCCGACGAGCGCAGCGAGAACCTTTCCGACATCCCCACGACCAAGGAACTGGGCATGGACGCCCGCTTCTCCCACTGGCAGGGCGTCATTGCGCCGCGCGGCCTCCCCGAGGACGTGTTGCGCACGCTCGAAACCGCCATGTCCGAAGTGGTCAACAGCGAAGCGTTCCGGCAGGAGGCCCTCAGGCTGAAGACGAAGGCGCATTGGATGTCCTCCGAAGCCTTCCGCAAACTGTACGATGAAGAGTTGAACACCTATGGCGAAATCCTGAAGCATTCCCTTCCCCAGAAGTAACCATCCGTAGGCGTCCTTGACCGGACTGTTGCGGCCATATCGGGAACCCTCGCTTTCCTGTGAAAGCGAGGGGAGGGAATCCGCGTCCTTTTTTCACTCCAGACATCAGGGAATTGACATGAAAGTAGGCATTATCCGCTGCCAGCAGACGGAAGATCTCTGTCCGGGAACGGGCGACTTCGCCGCAGTCGAAAAGAAGTCCGGCGCGTTCGAAACGCTGGGTGACTGCACCATCGTCGGTTTTGTGAGTTGCGGCGGCTGTCCCGGCAGCAAAGCCATTGCCAGGGCGCAGGCCCTCATGGATCGCGGGGCGCAGGCCATCGCTCTCGCCACATGCATCACAAAGGGAAATCCGAGCGGTTTTCCCTGTCCGAACAGGGATTCCATCCTTCAGGCGCTGCGGAAGAAATGCAAGGAGGTTTCCGTACTGGAATACACGCACTGAGGTTTTCCGATTTCCAAAGCATGGCTTCTCGCCGTCGAAGGCGGCTTGTTTTCAGTGAGTCATACCCCTAAACGCCGGATGTCGCGTCCGGCATCGAAAGGAACAGCAGATGGCATCGTGTACTGAAAAGCACAATACGGTTGGGCACAGCATCGGAAGGATGCTCCTGCGGCACGGCATCCATGAGTTTTTCGGACAAGGGCTCCCGCAGGGCCTCAGCCTGCCTTTTGAGGAACTTGGATTGCGCCAGATCGCCTACCGTACCGAAAACGGCGGCGGCTACATGGCGGACGGCTATGCCCGCGTCAGCAAGCGCCCCGGCGTCATGATCGCCCAGAACGGCCCCGCGGCGACGCTTGTGGTGGCCCCTCTTGCGGAAGCGCTGAAATCCTCGATTCCGCTTGTGGTCATGCTTCAGGAGATCCCGTTGAAGAATGAGGATCGCAATGCGTTTCAGGAATTCGACCATGTCCGTCTGTTCTCGGCCTGCTCCAAGTGGACGAGGCGGGTACATACGGCGGACCGCGTGGAGGACTACGTGGATCAGGCCTTCGCGGTGGCCTGTTCCGGGCGGCCCGGTCCCGTCGTGCTCCTGTTCCCCAACGACATGCTCGGTATGCCTGCGGAGCCCGAAAAGCGGGGCATCCCGCTCGGCCATTATCCGCTTGATCCGGTCATGCCTCCTCTGGATGCCGTGCGCGGCGTGGCGGAACGTCTGCTTTCCAGCCGTAACCCCGTGATCGTCGCGGGCGGCGGCGTGCACCTCTCCTCGGCGTGCGCGGCCCTTGCCGGGCTTCAGGAACATTTCTCCCTGCCGGTGGCGACCACGGTGATGGGCAAGGGAGGCGTGGACGAACGGCACCCGCTCTCGCTCGGCGTGCTCGCCAACGCCACGGGCCCCGGTTCTGCCGGACGCCATCAGCGGCCCACCCTTGAGGAGGCCGATTTTATCCTGCTGGTGGGCACGCGGACCGACCAGAACGCGACGGACTCGTGGACGCTGTACCCCTCCGATGCCGTGTTTGCCCATATCGACATGGACAGCGGCGAAGTAGGCCGTAATTACGAAGCCATACGGCTTGTGGGCGATGCGCGGCTCACGCTCGAAGCCCTTGCGGATGTCATGAAAACGATGGATGGTGGGAAGCGGCGCACGGCACGCGCGGCGCTTGAGGCGCGTATCGCCGCCGGACGCGCCGCGCACGATGCGGAAATGGCTTCCTTCCTAAGCAACGCCGGTGAGCCGCTCCATCCCGCGCAGGTCATGGCGGCCTTGCAGGCCGTGCTCACGCCGGAAAGCATTGTTGTGGCGGACGCCAGCTTCTCGTCCATCTGGGCGACGAACAACCTCGTGTCGCTGCGCAGCGGGATGCGGTTCATCACGCCGCGCGGCATGGCCGGGCTCGGCTGGGGCCTGCCGATGGCGCTGGGTGCCGCCGTCGCCGAACCGGAAGCCCCCATCTACTGCATTACCGGCGACGGCGGGTTTGCGCATGTCTGGTCGGAGATGGAAGTCGCGGCCCGTTCCAACCTCAAAGTGACCACCATTGTGCTGAACAACGGCATTCTGGGATACGTGAAGTGTTCCGAAAAGCTCCGTTACGGCAAGAACAGCACTTCGGTGGACATCTTTCCCATCGATCATGTGGCGCTCGCCCAGGCTTGCGGGCTTCAGGGCATCCGCGTCGAACATGCCGAAGAACTGTTGCCCGCCCTTGAACAGGCCCGCCTGTCGGAAACGTCGACCCTCATTGAGGTTATGTGTTCCGGCGATTGTCCGCCCATCACGGATTTCGTGGGCAAGTAGCGCCCGTCCGCTGGAGGACAGCCGTGCCGCTTGAGGCGCGGCGAAGGCGGATTGCCTTTCTTTCCAGCTTCCGGGAGAGAAGGGCAATCCGCCTTGTCTGGAAAATATCCAACCCCTTCACAGAGGAGGAACCGTGTCCATTCAGAGAATCGTCTTGAACATCAATGGGGTAGATCGGGAAATCCTTTGTGAGCCGGAGAAGGACTCCCTTGCCGACGTGGTGCGGCGTCTTGGGCTCACCGGGACGAAAGTCGGGTGCGGAACCGGGCACTGCGGCGCTTGTTCGCTGCTGCTCGACGGGGAGGTCACGCGCTCCTGCGTCAAAAAGATGAAACAGGTCAAGGCGTATGCGAAAGTCGAAACCATCGAGGGCATCGGCTCGGCGGAACGGCTTCATCCGTTGCAGCGGGCGTTCATGACGTATGCGAGCGTGCAGTGCGGCTTCTGTTCGCCGGGGTTCATCATGTCGGCCAAAGGGCTTCTGATGCGCAATCCTGATCCGACGCGGGAAGAGGTCAGGGAATGGTTCACCCGGCACGGCAACGTCTGCCGCTGTACCGGATACAAGCCCATCGTGGACGCCGTGATGGAGGCCGCCGCCGTGATGCGCGGGGAAAAGGCGATGGAGGACATCACCTTTACCCCGCCGGAGGACGGTCGGCTGTACGGTTCGGATTTCCCGAAGCCCACGGCGCTTTCCCGGGTACTCGGGACATGCGACTTCGGGGCCGACATTTCCGGGAAGATGCCGGAAGGCACGCTGCATCTGGCGGTTGTTCTGGCGAAACGGGAACATGCCCGGATACGGGCTCTGGACACCGCCGAAGCCCAAGCCATGCCCGGCGTCGTCAACGTTGTTACCGCGAAGGACGTAAAGGGCACGAACCGGCTGGTTGCGCCGCAAGGCACCGTGCACAGCCTGTGCGACGGCCTCGATCGCCCGGTCATTTGTGACGGGGTGGTACGCCGGTATGGGGACGTGGTGGCCGTTGTGGCGGCGACGGGCCGGGACAAGGCGCGGGCCGCTGCGGAACGGGTCTGGGTGGAATACGAGCCGCTTCCCGCCGTCATGACCTTCATGGAAGCCGCTGCGGAAGGGGCGTTCCCGATCCATGAAAACACCCCCAACATCTATATGGAACAGCCCGTCTACAAGGGCGAGGACACGCAAGGGCTTTTGGAACATGCCGCCCATACGGTTGAGGGAAGTTTCGGCACGTCGCGGCAGCCGCATCTGACGGTGGAGCCGGATGTCGTTCTGGCTTACCCGCAGGACGGGGGCGTGGTCATCCAGTGCAAGGGGCAATACCTGTACGGCAACATCGCCCAGATGGCCCCGGCTATTGGGCTGCCCAAGGAAAAGGTGCGGATCATCGGCAATCCGGCGGGCGGCAGCTTCGGCTACAGCATGTCGCCGGGCAATACCGCACTGGCGGCGGCCTGCGCGCTGGCGCTGGATGCGCCGGTTTCCCTCGTGCTTAGTTACGCCGAACACCAGCACACGACGGGCAAGCGTTCCCCCGTGTACGCCAATGTCCGCCTCGCGTGCGACGAAGCGGGAAAGCTGACGGCAATGGATTTCCTTGCCGGGATCGATCACGGCGCATACAGCGAAATGGCGGGGGCGCTGACGACGAAGGTTTGCCGCTTTTTCGGCTACCCGTATGCCATCCCGAACATCCGTGGCCTGGTGCGGACGGCCTTCACCAACAACAATTTCGGGACGGCTTTTCGGGCGTTCGGCTCGCCGCAGACCTACACGGCGAGCGAGCAGATCGTGGATATGCTCGCCGGGCGGATCGGCATGGACCCCTTCGAGTTCCGCTATATCAACGTCGCCCGGGAAGGGGATACTTGCACCACGTCCGTCCCTTACCGGGAATATCCCATGCGGGCGATGATGGACATGCTGCGCCCGCACTACCGGAAGGCCGTGGAAAAGGCCCGGGCGGAAAGCACGCCGGAGCACAGGCGCGGCGTGGGCATTGCGTGGGGCGGGTATCACGTCTCAAAAGTGCCGGATCGCGCGGAAATCGATCTGGAGCTGAATGAGGACGGATCGGTCACGCACTACAGCACATGGGCCGACGTCGGGCAGGGGGCGGATACGGGCAGCCTGCTCCATGTCCATGAGGCGCTGCGCCCCTTGCGGCTCAGGCCGGAGGCCATCCGCCTGGTCCGCAACGATACGGGATGCTGCCCCGATACGGGATCGGCGTCGGGCAGCCGTTCGCACCATGTCGTCGGCATGGCTACGCTGGACGCGGCTTCCAAGCTGCTCACCGCCATGCGCAAGGAAGACGGGACGTATCGCACATGGCGGGAAATGCGCGATGCGGGCGTTCCGACCAGATACCGTGGCGTCCATACCGCCGAATGGTCGGACATTGATCCCGATACGGGGCACGGGTACGGCGCGATTGCCCAGAACTACGTGCTGTTCATGGCGGAAGTGGCTGTCGAAGCCGCCACGGGCAGGACCCGTGTCCTCGGCGCGACGATTGTGGCCGACGTTGGGGTGATCGGAAGCCGCCAGGCCGTGCTCGGGCAGGCATGGGGCGGTTTTTCGCACTCCATCGGCTTCGCCCTGAGCGAAAACTACGAGGACATGAAGAAGCACGCGACCATGCGCGGGGCGGGGGTTCCCCGCTGCAATGACGTTCCGGACACGTTCAACGTGCTGTTTCACGAGACGTACCGCGAGAACGGGCCGCACGGTTCGACCGGATGCGCGGAAGGCTTCCAGAGTGCGGGTCACGTGTCCATCCTGAACGCCATAGCCGATGCCGTGGGCGTGCGGGTGGCTACGCTTCCCGTCACTCCGGAAAAATTGAAAGCCGCCATGACCGCCAAGGCCGCCGGCGTCCCCTACGGCCAGGAGCCTTGGGATCTCGGCTGTTCGCTTTACGAGCGGCTTGCCTTTCTGAAGGCATGCCATGCCGGAAAGGGCAAGGGATAGGTAAAGCCGCGCCCGTAAGGAAGCCGGGAACGCCGTCAGGCTCACGCGCGATGGCCTTCGGCCTGTTCGAGCGTGGCATACCCGTACTGCTGCACCTGATTGAGGAGATTCAGCGCCGCGCCGTTCACGCCATCCTGTTGTTGCAGCAAGGTAAGTTCATGCAGGAGCGTGATCGTGCGCGCTGAATACGTCTTCAATTCTCCCCGCAGATACGTTTCAAAGGACGTTTCCCCGGTGGAGTCTTCGCTGGTGCGCAGCGGGCGGCCCTTGCCGCTCAGACGGGGATAACGGTCGAACAGCTCGGCTTTCCATCCCACGTTGATCGCGACGATTTCTTCTATCTTCTGCAGGGTTTCCTTGTCGACGGGCGGAAGGGATGCCGCCAGCTTCCGGTATTCTTCGGGGAAAGTGGATTCCATCATCCGGGCGTATTTCTCGGTCATGATGTTTCTGCCTTCCCGCGTGGCGGCTTTCAGATCTTCCAGATAGCTGGCAAGCAGCTCATCGGACCATGTGGCGGCCTGGCTCTTCCGCATGATTTTGAAGGTGTCGGGCCGCATCTGGCAGGAGGCCGGGCCTCCCACATTCGAAACATGAGAAAACATGTCCCATTCCATCTTGATGATTTCGGACATCAGTTCGTCGCGCATTTTTTTTCTCCATGTTTATCAATGAAACACCACTGTTCAAATGTTCAAACAAAGCTTTCGTCAGGCCGTCTTGTTGTCCCAATCCTTTTCCCGCAGCGTCCCGGTTTGGAAGTAGACGGAAACAAGCTCAATGAACTCGTGGAAGTCTCCGTTTTCTTTGGCGAGGCGATCAATGGATTGCCAGTCGGCATCCGGCTTTTTCTGTGCGGGGAGCAGGATTTCGCTTTCCGACGGATTTTCGGGATCGAGCAGGATAACCCCGATGCCGTGCAGGGCTGAAAGCATCCTGAGCTCCTGTTCCACCCGGTCGTCGGCGATGGCCGTGGCGACGAGATACCCCTCGTGCGCCCAGGACGAGTTGCTGACGGCCTGAAAGAAGCATTTTCTGATATTGGCGACGGTGAGCGTCTTTTTGACTTCAAACGACCAGAGCCGGACGCAGGTGCTGCCGCTGGCGTGCCCGCAGGCTTTGACGTGTTTCCCCCATGCCTTGTCCACCGGCTCCATCGCCACGATGTCGGGGTGGAGCCACTGGTTGCCGCCGTTTCCCCGCGTATTGTGGGAGCGGCCTTCCCGGATGCGCATGGAGTAGAGGTGCAGCTCCGACCAGAGATAGCTGGTGAGAAGCGGGTAAAGCTCCTGTTCCAGCAGGGCCCGTTCTTCACAGGCGCAACTCTCCTCATCGCGTTCACAGGTTTCACCTTGGGCCGTATCCCGCGCCTCCTGCGTCTCTTCCAATGGAATGCAGTAGCGGCGGGGCTTGGGCCTGTCCTGCCATACGAGTGTGGGGCGGAGCCTTTTGAGCGTGTCTTTCTGTGATCCGATTTCCGCAATGATTTGCGAAAGAAATGCCTTGTCATCCGCAAAACGGGGATTGTTGCGCTTTTTGGCATAGTCGGAAGCGCACTGCTGCACGATGGCTTCGGCAATCTGCCGGGCCGTAAAGCTCCCGCCCCGATGTTTTTCGAGAAAAGCAATGATCTTTTGCGATTGAGAAAGCGCCATGTTCACCCCCTGTTCAGTTGAGAACCCATTGTAGGCGGGGGAAAAGGCCATGTCCAGCTTGCGCGGGCCTTTGGGAGCCTGTTGGGGATCGGGGTGGCTTCCACCGGGCAAAAACGAAAGCCCCGCACGGCACGGGGCTTTCCGCTGTTTCAGGCTGGTCCGCCGTACGCTAACCGTTCATGAGCGTGGGAAGATAGGTTGCCAGCGAGGGGAACAGGACGATCAGGAGAAGACAGACGAACAGGGCGATGACGAAAGGAACGGCGGAGCGGTACATGGCGCCGAGCGTCACGCCCGCCACTTCCTTCATGACGAAGAGGCTGATGCCGAAAGGCGGCGTGATGGAGGCCATGTTGTCCAGAACCGTGATGATGACGCCGAACCAGATCAGATCCCAGCCGAAAACCTTCGCAATGGGCACGAAGATCGGCACGCAGATGAGCAGCAGCGGCATGGACGGCAGGAAACAGCCGAGGATGCAGAAGGTCATGACGATGGCGAACAGGACCAGCATGGGGGCGACGTCCAGCGCGGCGATGCTGTTGGCGAGCACCATCGGGATGCGCGTCATGGCCATGAAGTAGCTGAGCACGATGGCCCCGCACAGGACGGTGAAGCACATGGAGATGAACTTGGCCGAATCGTGCAGGGTGGCGATGAAGTTTTTTCCGTTCATGCGGCGCATACAGAGCGCGAGCAGCAGCGTGCCGAACGCTCCGATGCCGCCGCCTTCGGTCGCCGTGAACACGCCGCCGTAAATGCCGCCGATGACGAGGAAGAAGATGCCCATGATGGGCAGCCCCGTCCTGAGCGAGGCCATCCGCTCGTGGAGGGGGGACTTGGGCAGTCTCGGGGCGAGGCCCGGCTTGAGGAAGACCATGAGCCACACCGCGGCCATGAAGCACAGCGCGCAGAGGAGGCCGGGGATGATCCCCGCGACGAACAGGTCGCCGATGGATTGCTGCGCCAGTACGCCGTAAATGATGAAGGTGGTGCTCGGCGGGATGAGGCAGCCAATGGTCCCCCGAACAGGCCAGCGTGCCCACGGCGAGCTCGTCGTTGTAG